>NZ_JBLZXA010000128.1:0-205 GCF_056099005.1 Priestia sp. 53B2 | reverse complement strand
CCAAGGCTAAATACGACCGAGTGACCGATAGTGAACCAGTACCGTGAGGGAAAGGTGAAAAGCACCCCGGAAGGGGAGTGAAAGAGATCCTGAAACCGTGTGCCTACAAGTAGTCAGAGCCCGTTAACGGGTGATGGCGTGCCTTTTGTAGAATGAACCGGCGAGTTACGATCCCATGCAAGGTTAAGCTGATAAGGCGGAGCCG
>NZ_JBLZXA010000127.1:0-206 GCF_056099005.1 Priestia sp. 53B2 | reverse complement strand
GCGGAAGTAGTTCAGTGGTAGAACACCACCTTGCCAAGGTGGGGGTCGCGAGTTCGAACCTCGTCTTCCGCTCCACATATATAAGTCCTGCCGGGGTGGTGGAATTGGCAGACACACAGGACTTAAAATCCTGCGGTAGGTGACTACCGTGCCGGTTCAAGTCCGGCCCTCGGCACCATTTTAATAAGCGCCCGTAGCTCAATTGG
>NZ_JBLZXA010000126.1:0-209 GCF_056099005.1 Priestia sp. 53B2 | reverse complement strand
TTGTTCTTTGAAAACTAGATAACAGTAATTGCTGAGGAAAAGTGAAACTTTTCTTTAATCAAACCAATAAATAACACAACAATATGTTGTACCATTTATTCGCTAATGGTTAAGTTAGAAAGGGCGCACGGTGAATGCCTTGGCACTAGGAGCCGATGAAGGACGGGACTAACACCGATATGCTTCGGGGAGCTGTAAGTGAGCTTTGA
>NZ_JBLZXA010000125.1:0-211 GCF_056099005.1 Priestia sp. 53B2 | reverse complement strand
TCGCTACGGCTCCGCCTTATCAGCTTAACCTTGCATGGGATCGTAACTCGCCGGTTCATTCTACAAAAGGCACGCCATCACCCATTAACGGGCTCTGACTACTTGTAGGCACACGGTTTCAGGATCTTTTTAACTCCCATTCCGGGGTGCTTTTCACCTTTCCCTCACGGTACTGGTTCACTATCGGTCACTAGGTAGTATTTAGCCTTGG
>NZ_JBLZXA010000124.1:0-211 GCF_056099005.1 Priestia sp. 53B2 | reverse complement strand
CCAAGGCTAAATACTACCTAGTGACCGATAGTGAACCAGTACCGTGAGGGAAAGGTGAAAAGCACCCCGGAAGGGGAGTGAAAGAGATCCTGAAACCGTGTGCCTACAAGTAGTCAGAGCCCGTTAATGGGTGATGGCGTGCCTTTTGTAGAATGAACCGGCGAGTTACGATCCCAAGCAAGGTTAAGCTGATAAGGCGGAGCCGTAGCGA
>NZ_JBLZXA010000123.1:0-212 GCF_056099005.1 Priestia sp. 53B2 | reverse complement strand
TTGTTCTTTGAAAACTAGATAACAGTAATTGCTGAGGAAAAGTGAAACTTTTCTTTAATCAAACCAATAAATAACACAACATTACGTTGTACCATTTATTCGCTAATGGTTAAGTTAGAAAGGGCGCACGGTGAATGCCTTGGCACTAGGAGCCGATGAAGGACGGGACTAACACCGATATGCTTCGGGGAGCTGTAAGTGAGCTTTGATCC
>NZ_JBLZXA010000122.1:0-214 GCF_056099005.1 Priestia sp. 53B2 | reverse complement strand
ACGAGAGAAAGCGAATGCCGTTGTCTCGAAAGGGAACAGGAAAGCAGGAAACTGTATAACTGGACGGATACTATCGTCCTTACGGACAATCCTATGATAGGCCCGAAAGGGAGCCTACTTCTCGGTGGTCTCTCGTAGGAACATAAGGTTGTGGCTATCTTCTGACGAAAGAAACGTACTGTTATGTATACCTCCACTCGGAGCGTCGGCGTAT
>NZ_JBLZXA010000121.1:0-216 GCF_056099005.1 Priestia sp. 53B2 | reverse complement strand
AAGACAAACATGAAAAAGATTACGGCAAAGATAAATGCAAAGACAAACATGAAAAAGATTACGGCAAAGATAAGTACAAAGACAAGTATGAAAAAGACTATGGCAAAGATAAATGCAAAGACAAACACGAAAAAGACTATGGCAAAGATAAATGCAAAGACAAACATGAAAAAGATTACGGCAAAGATAAATGCAAAGACAAACATGAAAAAGATT
>NZ_JBLZXA010000120.1:0-216 GCF_056099005.1 Priestia sp. 53B2 | reverse complement strand
TTACAGCCGACCTATACAAACTACTCTGTGAAGTTTAAAATGGACGTATTAACTTATATGGAAAAAACAGGAGCGTCTATTCGTGAAGCATCATATGTATTCAATATTCCTTCTTACTCAACGGTGGCGAAATGGAAAAGAACCTTTGAAAAACAAGGTAAGGATGGCCTGTTTCCTAAAAAGAGGAGTCGTCCAAAAATGAAGAAAAAGCCTACT
>NZ_JBLZXA010000119.1:0-224 GCF_056099005.1 Priestia sp. 53B2 | reverse complement strand
TATATAAATAGCTTTATTTCTTGTTGCAGTTGCAGACTTCCTAACAAGTCTGTTTCTTTTTATTTAATAATTATAAAAATGAATAATAAATAACATCTTGAGCAAACTACTCAAGACGCCGTGAGGCATCTACAACTAACTTTCTTATTTAGCAGAAAAACCAACCTTTAGGACTCAGAGGTTGGTTTTTCGTTTTTTTAAGTTGTATATGATATACAAAGGTA
>NZ_JBLZXA010000118.1:0-227 GCF_056099005.1 Priestia sp. 53B2 | reverse complement strand
CAAAGGAACGAAGTAAATGAAGCGACCTGGAAAGGTCCGTCGAAGAAGGTAACAACCCTGTAGTTGAAACTTCGTTCCCTCTTGAGTGGATCCTGAGTACGGCGGAACACGTGAAATTCCGTCGGAAGCTGGGAGGACCATCTCCCAAGGCTAAATACTACCTAGTGACCGATAGTGAACCAGTACCGTGAGGGAAAGGTGAAAAGCACCCCGGAAGGGGAGTGAAA
>NZ_JBLZXA010000117.1:0-229 GCF_056099005.1 Priestia sp. 53B2 | reverse complement strand
TTGAGCTACACCGGCAAATGGTGGAGGATGACGGGATCGAACCGCCGACCCCCTGCTTGTAAGGCAGGTGCTCTCCCAGCTGAGCTAATCCTCCGATATATAAGCCTGGCAACGTCCTACTCTCACAGGGACAAAGTCCCAACTACCATTGGCGCTAAAGAGCTTAA
This sequence comes from Priestia sp. 53B2, assembly GCF_056099005.1. NCBI lineage: Bacteria > Bacillati > Bacillota > Bacilli > Caryophanales > Bacillaceae > Priestia > Priestia sp. 53B2. Next base: position 62 of record NZ_JBLZXA010000117.1, on the reverse strand, counting down.
CTTCCGTGTTCGGTATGGGAACGGGTGTGACCTCTTCGCTATCGCCACCAGACATATTATAT
>NZ_JBLZXA010000116.1:0-231 GCF_056099005.1 Priestia sp. 53B2 | reverse complement strand
AGGTTTCTCTCCTCGCCTAGCTGTGTCGGTTTGCGGTACGGGCACCTCCCGCCTCGCTAGAGGCTTTTCTTGGCAGTGTGGAATCAGGAACTTCGGTACTATAATTCCCTCGTCATCACAGCTCAGCTTTCATGATGAGCGGATTCGCCTACTCATCAGCCTAACTGCTTGAACGCGCATATCCAGCAGCGCGCTTACCCTATCCTACTGCGTCCCCCCATTACTCAAACG
>NZ_JBLZXA010000115.1:0-233 GCF_056099005.1 Priestia sp. 53B2 | reverse complement strand
TATAAGTCCTGCCGGGGTGGTGGAATTGGCAGACACACAGGACTTAAAATCCTGCGGTAGGTGACTACCGTGCCGGTTCAAGTCCGGCCCTCGGCACCATTTTAATAAGCGCCCGTAGCTCAATTGGATAGAGCGTTTGACTACGGATCAAAAGGTTAGGGGTTCGACTCCTCTCGGGCGCGCCATAAACGGGAAGTAGCTCAGCTTGGTAGAGCACTTGGTTTGGGACCAAG
>NZ_JBLZXA010000114.1:0-239 GCF_056099005.1 Priestia sp. 53B2 | reverse complement strand
AAGTAGATGATAATGATAAGGTTGTGACAGGAAAAGCAGAAACTAACTCTACCGTAACTATTAATATAGGAAAGAATCGAATTGGGTATGCAAAAGCAAATTCAAAGGGATTATTCTCTGTTAGTATTCCAGTTCAAAAAGCAGGCACTACGTTGAATGTAACTGCTAAAGATAGTGCGGGAAATGTAAGTAAACTTACCTATATAACAGTTGTAAAGGCTGACGTTACTCCACCAAAC
>NZ_JBLZXA010000113.1:0-239 GCF_056099005.1 Priestia sp. 53B2 | reverse complement strand
TGAAAGAGATCCTGAAACCGTGTGCCTACAAGTAGTCAGAGCCCGTTAACGGGTGATGGCGTGCCTTTTGTAGAATGAACCGGCGAGTTACGATCCCATGCAAGGTTAAGCTGATAAGGCGGAGCCGCAGCGAAAGCGAGTCTGAATAGGGCGTTTAGTATGTGGTCGTAGACCCGAAACCAGGTGATCTACCCATGTCCAGGGTGAAGTTCAGGTAACACTGAATGGAGGCCCGAACC
>NZ_JBLZXA010000112.1:0-241 GCF_056099005.1 Priestia sp. 53B2 | reverse complement strand
CGCAAGACTGAAACTCAAAGGAATTGACGGGGGCCCGCACAAGCGGTGGAGCATGTGGTTTAATTCGAAGCAACGCGAAGAACCTTACCAGGTCTTGACATCCTCTGACAACTCTAGAGATAGAGCGGTCCCCTTCGGGGGACAGAGTGACAGGTGGTGCATGGTTGTCGTCAGCTCGTGTCGTGAGATGTTGGGTTAAGTCCCGCAACGAGCGCAACCCTTGATCTTAGTTGCCAGCATT
>NZ_JBLZXA010000111.1:0-241 GCF_056099005.1 Priestia sp. 53B2 | reverse complement strand
AACGGGTGTGACCTCTTCGCTATCGCCACCAGACATATTATATTATACATGATTTCCAAAAGAAAGCAAGACTTTTTTGAAAAGTTTTGTTCTCTCAAAACTAGATAACAGTTCGCTGAGTAAAGCTTACGCTTTTAAAGTTTTGGTTAAGTCCTCGATCGATTAGTATCAGTCAGCTACACATGTCGCCACGCTTCCACCTCTGACCTATCAACCTGATCATCTTTCAGGGATCTTACTA
>NZ_JBLZXA010000110.1:0-241 GCF_056099005.1 Priestia sp. 53B2 | reverse complement strand
TGGTGGAGCCTAGCGGGATCGAACCGCTGACCTCCTGCGTGCAAGGCAGGCGCTCTCCCAGCTGAGCTAAGGCCCCATAAATGGTCGGGAAGACAGGATTCGAACCTGCGACCCCTTGGTCCCAAACCAAGTGCTCTACCAAGCTGAGCTACTTCCCGTTTATGGCGCGCCCGAGAGGAGTCGAACCCCTAACCTTTTGATCCGTAGTCAAACGCTCTATCCAATTGAGCTACGGGCGCTT
>NZ_JBLZXA010000109.1:0-241 GCF_056099005.1 Priestia sp. 53B2 | reverse complement strand
GTCTTGCAGCCCTTTGTACCATCCATTGTAGCACGTGTGTAGCCCAGGTCATAAGGGGCATGATGATTTGACGTCATCCCCACCTTCCTCCGGTTTGTCACCGGCAGTCACCTTAGAGTGCCCAACTGAATGCTGGCAACTAAGATCAAGGGTTGCGCTCGTTGCGGGACTTAACCCAACATCTCACGACACGAGCTGACGACAACCATGCACCACCTGTCACTCTGTCCCCCGAAGGGGA
>NZ_JBLZXA010000108.1:0-242 GCF_056099005.1 Priestia sp. 53B2 | reverse complement strand
CGCCTGCGCGCGCTTTACGCCCAATAATTCCGGATAACGCTTGCCACCTACGTATTACCGCGGCTGCTGGCACGTAGTTAGCCGTGGCTTTCTGGTTAGGTACCGTCAAGGTACAAGCAGTTACTCTCGTACTTGTTCTTCCCTAACAACAGAGTTTTACGACCCGAAAGCCTTCATCACTCACGCGGCGTTGCTCCGTCAGACTTTCGTCCATTGCGGAAGATTCCCTACTGCTGCCTCCC
>NZ_JBLZXA010000107.1:0-243 GCF_056099005.1 Priestia sp. 53B2 | reverse complement strand
GATATAAAAAAAGACCTGCTCTGGGGAAGCAGATCTTCAAAAGGAGTAAAACTATGAAAAAAATATGCTAATTGGCTTCGCAAGTACTATCCTATACCTTTATGGTGAAAAAATGGTGAAAAGAGAAAATGGATATAAAAAAAGACCTGCTCTGGGGAAGCAGATCTTCAAAAGTAGTAAAACTATGAAAAAAATATGCTAATTGGCTTCGCAAGTACTATCCTATACCTTTATGGTGAAAAA
>NZ_JBLZXA010000106.1:0-244 GCF_056099005.1 Priestia sp. 53B2 | reverse complement strand
CCAACTACCATTGGCTCTAAAGTGCTAAACTTCCGTGTTCGGTATGGGAACCGGTGTGACCTCTTCGCTATCGCCACCAGACAATAGATTGCTCTCTCAAAACTAGATAACAGTTTACTGAGTAAAGCTTACGCTTTTAAAGTTTTGGTTAAGTCCTCGATCGATTAGTATCAGTCAGCTACACATGTCGCCACGCTTCCACCTCTGACCTATCAACCTGATCATCTTTCAGGGATCTTACTAG
>NZ_JBLZXA010000105.1:0-244 GCF_056099005.1 Priestia sp. 53B2 | reverse complement strand
GGGTGATGGCGTGCCTTTTGTAGAATGAACCGGCGAGTTACGATCCCATGCAAGGTTAAGCTGATAAGGCGGAGCCGTAGCGAAAGCGAGTCTGAATAGGGCGTTTAGTATGTGGTTGTAGACCCGAAACCAGGTGATCTACCCATGTCCAGGGTGAAGTTCAGGTAACACTGAATGGAGGCCCGAACCCACGCACGTTGAAAAGTGCGGGGATGAGGTGTGGGTCGCGGAGAAATTCCAATCG
>NZ_JBLZXA010000104.1:0-245 GCF_056099005.1 Priestia sp. 53B2 | reverse complement strand
GGGTCAAAGTCCCAACTACCATTGGCGCTAAAGAGCTTAACTTCCGTGTTCGGTATGGGAACGGGTGTGACCTCTTCGCTATCGCCACCAGACAAGAGATTGCTCTCTCAAAACTAGATAACAGTTTGCTGAGTAAAGCTTACGCTTTTAAAGTTTTGGTTAAGTCCTCGATCGATTAGTATCAGTCAGCTACACATGTCGCCACGCTTCCACCTCTGACCTATCAACCTGATCATCTTTCAGGG
>NZ_JBLZXA010000103.1:0-246 GCF_056099005.1 Priestia sp. 53B2 | reverse complement strand
AACAACAATCTGCTATACATAAAGAATTTCCTAAAAAGAGAATGGAAATGCTCGATCATGTCATCTATAACCTAGTGGCTACGGGCATTCAAGCGATCCGTTCTGAAACGCTTATGAAAAAATTTAACGTCTCAAAAAGTACCGTTTCTCGTTTTGTACGTTCGTTAAAAGCGACACCTTTTATACTCGTGGCCCGATACATTAAAGAGGATGCAACAGGTACTCATCCTGACAGTTATGTATTTG
>NZ_JBLZXA010000102.1:0-252 GCF_056099005.1 Priestia sp. 53B2 | reverse complement strand
TGTCGCCACGCTTCCACCTCTGACCTATCAACCTGATCATCTTTCAGGGATCTTACTAGCTTGCGCTATGGGAAATCTCATCTTGAGGGGGGCTTCATGCTTAGATGCTTTCAGCACTTATCCCTTCCACACATAGCTACCCAGCGATGCCTTTGGCAAGACAACTGGTACACCAGCGGTGTGTCCATCCCGGTCCTCTCGTACTAAGGACAGCTCCTCTCAAATTTCCTACGCCCACGACGGATAGGGACC
>NZ_JBLZXA010000101.1:0-252 GCF_056099005.1 Priestia sp. 53B2 | reverse complement strand
ATTCTCTCCTCGCCTACCTGTGTCGGTTTGCGGTACGGGCACCTCCCGCCTCGCTAGAGGCTTTTCTTGGCAGTGTGGAATCAGGAACTTCGGTACTATAATTCCCTCGTCATCACAGCTCAGCCTTCATGATGAGCGGATTTGCCTACTCATCAGCCTAACTGCTTGAACGCGCATATCCAGCAGCGCGCTTACCCTATCCTACTGCGTCCCCCCATTACTCAAACGGCGGGGAGGTGGTACAGGAATATC
>NZ_JBLZXA010000100.1:0-252 GCF_056099005.1 Priestia sp. 53B2 | reverse complement strand
TGAAGTCGTAACAAGGTAGCCGTATCGGAAGGTGCGGCTGGATCACCTCCTTTCTAAGGATTTTTACATGACGTACGTTTTGACACTTTGTTCAGTTTTGAGAGTTCAATCTCTCAATTATAGAAAGCACACTACTTTCTTCTTATCTAATAAGAAGAATTTTGGTTGCGATTGTTCTTTGAAAACTAGATAACAGTAATTGCTGAGGAAAAGTGAAACTTTTCTTTAATCAAACCAATAAATAACACAACA
>NZ_JBLZXA010000099.1:0-255 GCF_056099005.1 Priestia sp. 53B2 | reverse complement strand
CTGCTCTGATACGTCCCGCATCTTGCCCGGAGTAAAGAACCTGCCTAACCCTATTGCATCTGTAGAAAGTGGAACTTGGTAAGCCCTATGTCATCTGCATAAGCAGTAGGATGACTGCAAAGTCAAATGATGTGACAGAGGGTATGGGATATGAGAAAAAGCGAAAGTCGTTACCCTGAAAAGGGACAGGAAAGCAGAAACACTGTATAACTGGACGGATACTGTCGTCTCTACAGACAATGATAGGCTCGAAAG
>NZ_JBLZXA010000098.1:0-255 GCF_056099005.1 Priestia sp. 53B2 | reverse complement strand
TGGCTCACCATTTATATTCACACGCGGGTGTGGCGGAATTGGCAGACGCGCTAGACTTAGGATCTAGTGTCTTACGACGTGGGGGTTCAAGTCCCTTCACCCGCATCTTTCATTAATTTCATATATGCGCGGAAGTAGTTCAGTGGTAGAACACCACCTTGCCAAGGTGGGGGTCGCGAGTTCGAACCTCGTCTTCCGCTCCACATATATAAGTCCTGCCGGGGTGGTGGAATTGGCAGACACACAGGACTTAAA
>NZ_JBLZXA010000097.1:0-255 GCF_056099005.1 Priestia sp. 53B2 | reverse complement strand
TGGCTCACCATTTATATTCACACGCGGGTGTGGCGGAATTGGCAGACGCGCTAGACTTAGGATCTAGTGTCTTACGACGTGGGGGTTCAAGTCCCTTCACCCGCATCTTTCATTAATTTCATATATGTGCGGAAGTAGTTCAGTGGTAGAACACCACCTTGCCAAGGTGGGGGTCGCGAGTTCGAACCTCGTCTTCCGCTCCACATATATAAGTCCTGCCGGGGTGGTGGAATTGGCAGACACACAGGACTTAAA
>NZ_JBLZXA010000096.1:0-255 GCF_056099005.1 Priestia sp. 53B2 | reverse complement strand
TTCCCATAGCGCAAGCTAGTAAGATCCCTGAAAGATGATCAGGTTGATAGGTCAGAGGTGGAAGCGTGGCGACATGTGTAGCTGACTGATACTAATCGATCGAGGACTTAACCAAAACTTTAAAAGCATAAGCTTTACTCAGTAAACTGTTATCTAGTTTTGAGAGAGCAATCTCTTGTCTGGTGGCGATAGCGAAGAGGTCACACCCGTTCCCATACCGAACACGGAAGTTAAGCTCTTTAGCGCCAATGGTAG
>NZ_JBLZXA010000095.1:0-255 GCF_056099005.1 Priestia sp. 53B2 | reverse complement strand
AAGGTAGCCGTATCGGAAGGTGCGGCTGGATCACCTCCTTTCTAAGGATTTTTACATGACGTACGTTTTGACACTTTGTTCAGTTTTGAGAGTTCAATCTCTCATTAATAATTGCGCCTGCGATTACCCGGCGCAAAACTGCACGTAGATATCACAGTGATGTTTATCATGATGTGATTGAAGTCAGTTGTTTTGTTCTTTGAAAACTAGATAACAGTAATTGCTGAGGAAAAGTGAAACTTTTCTTTAATCAAA
>NZ_JBLZXA010000094.1:0-255 GCF_056099005.1 Priestia sp. 53B2 | reverse complement strand
AAGGTAGCCGTATCGGAAGGTGCGGCTGGATCACCTCCTTTCTAAGGATTTTTACATGACGTACGTTTTGACACTTTGTTCAGTTTTGAGAGTTCAATCTCTCATTAATAATTGCGCCTGCGATTACTCGGCGCAAAACTGCACGTAGATATCACAGTGATGTTTATCATGATGTGATTGAAGTCAGTTGTTTTGTTCTTTGAAAACTAGATAACAGTAATTGCTGAGGAAAAGTGAAACTTTTCTTTAATCAAA
>NZ_JBLZXA010000093.1:0-255 GCF_056099005.1 Priestia sp. 53B2 | reverse complement strand
TGTCGTAACTTCGTTACATATCTTTGTACAGTATTCCAATTAATAGAGTACCAACCTTTATGCGAGACGTGCGCCGACGCTCGTAGAGAGGTATTCATAACAGCACGCTCCTTTTCGTTAGAAGATAGCCACAAATTTATTTTCGTGTTGAAGACCAATGAGAAGTGGGCGCTCTTTCGAGCATGTCATTGTCAATAGAGACGACAGTATCCGTCCAGTTATACAATGTTTCTGCTTTCCTGTCCCTTTTCAGGG
>NZ_JBLZXA010000092.1:0-255 GCF_056099005.1 Priestia sp. 53B2 | reverse complement strand
TAGGTTGGGGGTTCAAGTCCTCTTGCCGGCACCATTTATATCGGAGGGGTAGCGAAGTGGCTAAACGCGGCGGACTGTAAATCCGCTCCTTCGGGTTCGGCAGTTCGAATCTGCCCCCCTCCACCATCTTTATTGGGCTATCGCCAAGCGGTAAGGCAACGGATTTTGATTCCGTCATGCGTTGGTTCGAATCCAGCTAGCCCAGCCATAGAGAGCCATTAGCTCAGTTGGTAGAGCATCTGACTTTTAATCAGA
>NZ_JBLZXA010000091.1:0-255 GCF_056099005.1 Priestia sp. 53B2 | reverse complement strand
CCCCCCCCCCCCCCCCCCCCCCCCCCCCCCCCCCCCCCCCCCCCCCCCCCCCCCCCCCCCCCCCCCCCCCCCCCCCCCCCCCCCCCCCCCCCCCCCCCCCCCCCCCCCCCCCCCCCCCCCCCCCCCCACCCCCCCCCCCCCCCCCCCCCCCCCCCCCCCCCCCCCCCCCCCCCCCCCCCCCCCCCCCCCCCCCCCCCCCCCCCCCCCCCCCCCCCCCCCCCCCCCCCCCCCCCCCCCCCCCCCCCCCCCCCCCCC
>NZ_JBLZXA010000090.1:0-255 GCF_056099005.1 Priestia sp. 53B2 | reverse complement strand
ATTCTCTCCTCGCCTACCTGTGTCGGTTTGCGGTACGGGCACCTCCCGCCTCGCTAGAGGCTTTTCTTGGCAGTGTGGAATCAGGAACTTCGGTACTATAATTCCCTCGTCATCACAGCTCAGCCTTTATGATGAGCGGATTTGCCTACTCATCAGCCTAACTGCTTGAACGCGCATATCCAGCAGCGCGCTTACCCTATCCTACTGCGTCCCCCCATTACTCAAACGGCGGGGAGGTGGTACAGGAATATCAAC
>NZ_JBLZXA010000089.1:0-255 GCF_056099005.1 Priestia sp. 53B2 | reverse complement strand
ATCATATGTATTCAATATTCCTTCTTACTCAACGGTGGCGAAATGGAAAAGAACCTTTGAAAAACAAGGTAAGGATGGCCTGTTTCCTAAAAAGAGGAGTCGTCCAAAAATGAAGAAAAAGCCTACTAAAAATCTTGATACAGACAAGACAAATGAAGAGTTACTAAAGGAAAATGAATACCTACGAATGGAAATTGCGTATTTAAAAAAGTTAAACGCCTTAGTTCAAGCATCAAGGGAATCAAAGAGCGAGAA
>NZ_JBLZXA010000088.1:0-255 GCF_056099005.1 Priestia sp. 53B2 | reverse complement strand
ATCATATGTATTCAATATTCCTTCTTACTCAACGGTGGCGAAATGGAAAAGAACCTTTGAAAAACAAGGTAAGGATGGCCTGTTTCCTAAAAAGAGGAGTCGTCCAAAAATGAAGAAAAAGCCTACTGAAAATCTTGATACAGACAAGACAAATGAAGAGTTACTAAAGGAAAATGAATACCTACGAATGGAAATTGCGTATTTAAAAAAGTTAAACGCCTTAGTTCAAGCATCAAGGGAATCAAAGAGCGAGAA
>NZ_JBLZXA010000087.1:0-255 GCF_056099005.1 Priestia sp. 53B2 | reverse complement strand
CCCAGACTCCTACGGGAGGCAGCAGTAGGGAATCTTCCGCAATGGACGAAAGTCTGACGGAGCAACGCCGCGTGAGTGATGAAGGCTTTCGGGTCGTAAAACTCTGTTGTTAGGGAAGAACAAGTACAAGAGTAACTGCTTGTACCTTGACGGTACCTAACCAGAAAGCCACGGCTAACTACGTGCCAGCAGCCGCGGTAATACGTAGGTGGCAAGCGTTATCCGGAATTATTGGGCGTAAAGCGCGCGCAGGCG
>NZ_JBLZXA010000086.1:0-257 GCF_056099005.1 Priestia sp. 53B2 | reverse complement strand
CTTGGTCCCAAACCAAGTGCTCTACCAAGCTGAGCTACTTCCCGTTTATGGCGCGCCCGAGAGGAGTCGAACCCCTAACCTTTTGATCCGTAGTCAAACGCTCTATCCAATTGAGCTACGGGCGCTTTATATGGAGCGGAAGACGAGGTTCGAACTCGCGACCCCCACCTTGGCAAGGTGGTGTTCTACCACTGAACTACTTCCGCTTATTAAAATGAGCCATGAAGGACTCGAACCTTCGACCCTCTGATTAAAAG
>NZ_JBLZXA010000085.1:0-257 GCF_056099005.1 Priestia sp. 53B2 | reverse complement strand
TCAAGATGAGATTTCCCATAGCGCAAGCTAGTAAGATCCCTGAAAGATGATCAGGTTGATAGGTCAGAGGTGGAAGCGTGGCGACACGTGTAGCTGACTGATACTAATCGATCGAGGACTTAACCAAACTTTTAAAAGCGTAAGCTTTACTCAGCAAACTGTTACCTAGTTTTGAGAGAACAATCTCTTGTCTGGTGGCGATAGCGAAGAGGTCACACCCGTTCCCATACCGAACACGGAAGTTAAGCTCTTTAGCG
>NZ_JBLZXA010000084.1:0-258 GCF_056099005.1 Priestia sp. 53B2 | reverse complement strand
GACCGATCGGTTAACAGCCGATAGCTCTACCACTGAGCTACTGTGGAATATGGTGGGCCTAAGTGGACTCGAACCACCGACCTCACGCTTATCAGGCGTGCGCTCTAACCAGCTGAGCTATAGGCCCTTCATTTGGAGCGGGTGATGAGAATCGAACTCACGACATCAGCTTGGAAGGCTGAGGTTTTACCACTAAACTACACCCGCGTTACTTAAGATGGGGCGACTGATGGGAATCGAACCCACGAATTCCGGAAC
>NZ_JBLZXA010000083.1:0-276 GCF_056099005.1 Priestia sp. 53B2 | reverse complement strand
TGAAGTCGTAACAAGGTAGCCGTATCGGAAGGTGCGGCTGGATCACCTCCTTTCTAAGGATTTTTACATGACGTACGTTTTGACACTTTGTTCAGTTTTGAGAGTTCAATCTCTCAATTATAGAAAGTACACTACTTTCTTCTTATTAGATAAGAAGAATTTTGGTTGCGATTGTTCTTTGAAAACTAGATAACAGTAATTGCTGAGGAAAAGTGAAACTTTTCTTTAATCAAACCAATAAATAACACAACAATATGTTGTACCATTTATTCGCTA
>NZ_JBLZXA010000082.1:0-278 GCF_056099005.1 Priestia sp. 53B2 | reverse complement strand
AGGGACAAAGTCCCAACTACCATTGGCGCTAAAGAGCTTAACTTCCGTGTTCGGTATGGGAACGGGTGTGACCTCTTCGCTATCGCCACCAGACAAGAGATTGCTCTCTCAAAACTAGATAACAGTTCGCTGAGTAAAGCTTACGCTTTTAAAAGTTTGGTTAAGTCCTCGATCGATTAGTATCAGTCAGCTACACATGTCGCCACGCTTCCACCTCTGACCTATCAACCTGATCATCTTTCAGGGATCTTACTAGCTTGCGCTATGGGAAATCTCAT
>NZ_JBLZXA010000081.1:0-312 GCF_056099005.1 Priestia sp. 53B2 | reverse complement strand
AACCTTAGCTATCTTTTATACTTTTAGGTGCAACCTTTAGGCCTGCGGGCCTTACGACGCCATCGTCCGTCGTGCGAATTTCATAAAAACAAATCTTACTTTTCGGTATCCCGCCCTGCGTTTTTATACAGTTTGAGTGTTTCCATCTCAATCACAGTTTAGACCTGTACATTCAGTTGTTCGTCAGTACCAACCGGTACATTCTCACCATGAGTATCTTTTCAGCCGACCGAGCTATCAGTAACCGTATCTCTAATTATTGACTTAGGTTACCTTCACCCGACTTCACCTAGCTTCGCACCCTACATCCTA
>NZ_JBLZXA010000080.1:0-313 GCF_056099005.1 Priestia sp. 53B2 | reverse complement strand
AGCTTTACTCAGCGAACTGTTATCTAGTTTTGAGAGAACAAAACTTTTCAAAAAAGTCTTGCTTTCTTTTGGAAATCATGTATAATATAATATGTCTGGTGGCGATAGCGAAGAGGTCACACCCGTTTCCATACCGAACACGGAAGTTAAGCTCTTTAGCGCCAATGGTAGTTGGGACTTTGTCCTTGTGAGAGTAGGACGTTGCCAGGCTTATATATCGGAGGATTAGCTCAGCTGGGAGAGCACCTGCCTTACAAGCAGGGGGTCGGCGGTTCGATCCCGTCATCCTCCACCATTTGCCGGTGTAGCTCAA
>NZ_JBLZXA010000079.1:0-315 GCF_056099005.1 Priestia sp. 53B2 | reverse complement strand
CCATCGTAACAAACTTATCCCGCAATTCAAAAGTAACGGTGGTAAAAGAAAGCGGGTCTTGGTCACAAATTAAAACGGCAAGCGGTCAAACGGGCTGGGTAGCAAGTCAGTACCTACAAGCAGGCTCTGGTTCTTCTGCGCCAGCTAAGGATTCTGGGTCCACGACGTCCAAGTCAGCGACCGTTAACGCCAGCTCATTAAACGTTCGTTCTTCTGCAAGCACAAGCGCGTCCATCGTAACAAACTTATCCCGCAATTCAAAAGTAACGGTGGTAAAAGAAAGCGGGTCTTGGTCACAAATTAAAACGGCAAGCG
>NZ_JBLZXA010000078.1:0-317 GCF_056099005.1 Priestia sp. 53B2 | reverse complement strand
TCCGCCGCTAACGTCATAGAAGCAAGCTTCTAATCAGTTCGCTCGACTTGCATGTATTAGGCACGCCGCCAGCGTTCATCCTGAGCCAGGATCAAACTCTCCGAAGAAATGTTTGACTTGCTCAATTAAAAAATAAAAAATTAACGTTGACGTTTGTCGCTTTGTTCAGTTTTCAAAGTTCAAAATTCCGATTGGTGGAGCCTAGCGGGATCGAACCGCTGACCTCCTGCGTGCAAGGCAGGCGCTCTCCCAGCTGAGCTAAGGCCCCATAAATGGTCGGGAAGACAGGATTCGAACCTGCGACCCCTTGGTCCCAA
>NZ_JBLZXA010000077.1:0-376 GCF_056099005.1 Priestia sp. 53B2 | reverse complement strand
CTTTACTCAGTAAACTGTTATCTAGTTTTGAGAGAGCAATCTCTTGTCTGGTGGCGATAGCGAAGAGGTCACACCCGTTCCCATACCGAACACGGAAGTTAAGCTCTTTAGCGCCAATGGTAGTTGGTACTTTGTCCCTGTGAGAGTAGGACGTTGCCAGGCTGGAAAAGATCTCTCTTTTCTTTTAAAAAAGTTGTTGACATTACGTTAATAACTTGATAAGATAGTAAAGTCGCTTAAGAGCGGCGCTTGAACTTTGAAAACTGAACAAAGCGACAAACGTCAACGTTAATTTTTTTATTTTATATGAGCAAGTCAAACATTTCTTCGGAGAGTTTGATCCTGGCTCAGGATGAACGCTGGCGGCGTGCCTAAT
>NZ_JBLZXA010000076.1:0-388 GCF_056099005.1 Priestia sp. 53B2 | reverse complement strand
TGTGAGAGTAGGACGTTGCCAGGCTTATATATCGGAGGATTAGCTCAGCTGGGAGAGCACCTGCCTTACAAGCAGGGGGTCGGCGGTTCGATCCCGTCATCCTCCACCATTTGCCGGTGTAGCTCAACTGGTAGAGCAACTGACTTGTAATCAGTAGGTTGGGGGTTCAAGTCCTCTTGCCGGCACCAGTTTTTCGAGCCATTAGCTCAGTTGGTAGAGCATCTGACTTTTAATCAGAGGGTCGAAGGTTCGAGTCCTTCATGGCTCACCATTTATATTCACACGCGGGTGTGGCGGAATTGGCAGACGCGCTAGACTTAGGATCTAGTGTCTTACGACGTGGGGGTTCAAGTCCCTTCACCCGCATCTTTCATTAATTTCATATATG
>NZ_JBLZXA010000075.1:0-395 GCF_056099005.1 Priestia sp. 53B2 | reverse complement strand
GGCGAGAAATTCAATCAAAATGCACTGACTGCCGCCAGCAATGTGCACAAATTAGGTAGCCGGCTCAAAGTTACCAACAAAGCCAACGGCAAAAGTGTAGTGGTACGCGTGACTGACACAGGGGGATTTGGCAAATATGGCCGTACCCTAGATTTGTCAAAAGGTGCTTTTAGTAGAATTGCTAATCTTTCAAACGGCCTTGCTAAAGTCGATATCGTTAGATTATAAATTTATTTTCACTATGTTTTAACGTAAAAAGGGCGCTATTGATTGATAGCGCCCTTGATGTTTTATCAATTAAAAAATTTAATCCTCTAAAAAATGGGTATCATTCGACCATTGCTGCATTTTGATAGTTTCATCCAAATATTGTTCGATAGCCGGCAAATTAAACC
>NZ_JBLZXA010000074.1:0-396 GCF_056099005.1 Priestia sp. 53B2 | reverse complement strand
CCGCCGCTAACGTCATAGAAGCAAGCTTCTAATCAGTTCGCTCGACTTGCATGTATTAGGCACGCCGCCAGCGTTCATCCTGAGCCAGGATCAAACTCTCCGAAGAAATGTTTGACTTGCTCAATTTTAAAAATAAAAATTAACGTTGACGTTTGTCGCTTTGTTCAGTTTTCAAAGTTCAACCGCCGCTCTTAAGCGACTTTACTATCTTATCAAGTTATTAACGTAATGTCAACAACTTTTTTAAAAGAAAAGAGAGATCTTTTCCAGCCTGGCAACGTCCTACTCTCACAGGGACAAAGTCCCAACTACCATTGGCGCTAAAGAGCTTAACTTCCGTGTTCGGTATGGGAACGGGTGTGACCTCTTCGCTATCGCCACCAGACAAGAGATTGT
>NZ_JBLZXA010000073.1:0-418 GCF_056099005.1 Priestia sp. 53B2 | reverse complement strand
GTCGCGCGGCGCTGCCTCCGCCGCCGCGCGCAGGTCGGCGGGGCCATAATAGGCGTCGATATAGCCATCCTCATGCGTCCCGATTTCGAGACTGAGGCGCAGATAGTCGGCGGCGATATCGTTCAGCGCTTGCGAGGAAGCGGGCGTGCGGCGGACCTCGACGGCAGGGACGCCAGGCGCGGGGTCGGGGCCGGTCGCGGCGCAGCCGGACAAGAGGGTGATCAGAAGCGAAACGGCGATCCAGCGCATCAGCGGTTCGCTCCCGCCGTCTCGTCCGACGTATCGGACACATCGCCATCCGCTGCAATCTCCGCATCAGCCCTTGCCTCGGCGACGGCGTGATCTGGATGCGGCGGCGCGAAGCGAAGCAGCGCGAAGCCGGTCAGCGCGGCGACCAGCGACCCCATCAGGATGCCGA
>NZ_JBLZXA010000072.1:0-418 GCF_056099005.1 Priestia sp. 53B2 | reverse complement strand
AGTTGGGCACTCTAAGGTGACTGCCGGTGACAAACCGGAGGAAGGTGGGGATGACGTCAAATCATCATGCCCCTTATGACCTGGGCTACACACGTGCTACAATGGATGGTACAAAGGGCTGCAAGACCGCGAGGTCAAGCCAATCCCATAAAACCATTCTCAGTTCGGATTGTAGGCTGCAACTCGCCTACATGAAGCTGGAATCGCTAGTAATCGCGGATCAGCATGCCGCGGTGAATACGTTCCCGGGCCTTGTACACACCGCCCGTCACACCACGAGAGTTTGTAACACCCGAAGTCGGTGGAGTAACCGTAAGGAGCTAGCCGCCTAAGGTGGGACAGATGATTGGGGTGAAGTCGTAACAAGGTAGCCGTATCGGAAGGTGCGGCTGGATCACCTCCTTTCTAAGGATTTTTA
>NZ_JBLZXA010000071.1:0-446 GCF_056099005.1 Priestia sp. 53B2 | reverse complement strand
CAATCTCTTGTCTGGTGGCGATAGCGAAGAGGTCACACCCGTTCCCATACCGAACACGGAAGTTAAGCTCTTTAGCGCCAATGGTAGTTGGGACTTTGTCCCTGTGAGAGTAGGACGTTGCCAGGCAATTAATAAGACCCCTTATGAGTCTCTTATAAAAGAGCATAGGGGTTTTTTATTTGAAATATTCTATTATAAGTAATGAAAATAACGCTTATCAAAGCGCTTATATAGATCTTTTTGGAGGATTAGCTCAGCTGGGAGAGCACCTGCCTTACAAGCAGGGGGTCGGCGGTTCGATCCCGTCATCCTCCACCATCGTGCCGGTGTAGCTCAACTGGTAGAGCAACTGACTTGTAATCAGTAGGTTGGGGGTTCAAGTCCTCTTGCCGGCACCATTTATATCGGAGGGGTAGCGAAGTGGCTAAACGCGGCGGACTGTAAAT
>NZ_JBLZXA010000070.1:0-459 GCF_056099005.1 Priestia sp. 53B2 | reverse complement strand
ACACCACGATGACCATACCGGCCGATGTCACGAGCCAGTCACGGAACTGCTTCAAGACCATCGAGGCAGCCCTCAAGGAAGGCGGCTTCGCGATGGCCGATATCGTCCGTGCGACCTACTACCTCACCGACGTCAACGACGCGGACGCCCATTTCGCGGTCTGTGGCGAGGTTCTCGGCGACATCCGTCCGGCCGCAACGCTGCTGATCGTCGCAGGGCTCTACAAGCCCGAGATGAAGGTCGAAATCGAAGTCACCGCAAAGCGACGTAACCCCTGATCCACTCTACCCGCCGCTAGGCGCTCTCCTGGAGAAAATGATGAATTCCTCCTCGCAGATCTACGCGAAGATCACCGGCCCCATCGTCATGGTCGGCTTCGGCTCCATCGGCAAAGGCACGCTGCCGATGATCGAGCGGCATCTCGATTACGACAAGTCGCGCATCACCGTGATCGATCCC
>NZ_JBLZXA010000069.1:0-461 GCF_056099005.1 Priestia sp. 53B2 | reverse complement strand
CAACTGTCTGCCTTGTAATGCCGACTGAATCAGCTAAGTCTTGTTGTGTCCATTTAAAACGGGCACGTAATTCACGAACTCTATTTCTGAGCATTTAGAAGCCTTCCTTATCCATTTATTTACTTTTGATTGTAAGGTATCATTTGCAAAATGTAAAGGATAGTTTGCATTTTAGACGATATAGTTTTATTCCTATAACATGCTTTACGGTGCGACAAGAAGTCGCTTTTATATAGTGTGGCTCACGCCACTGGTTTAGACGCAAAAACTATCCCCGTCCAAAACTGCGGGCCTGGTAACGGGCTCGTGGGTTGCATGCGGAAATGCGGAAACGGAGAGTCAGTGCACGACTCGGAACACTGCTAGGGGAAGATGAGTATGGTGAACATTAGTGAAGGTTTGTAAGCTTCGTAAGTGTTAGCTCAGGATAGTGCACAGCTTTGCCTGGGTATTGGCAAGAG
>NZ_JBLZXA010000068.1:0-481 GCF_056099005.1 Priestia sp. 53B2 | reverse complement strand
GCGCCCTTTCTAACTTAACCATTAGCGAATAAATGGTACAACATAATGTTGTGTTATTTATTGGTTTGATTAAAGAAAAGTTTCACTTTTCCTCAGCAATTACTGTTATCTAGTTTTCAAAGAACAATTGGTGGAGCCTAGCGGGATCGAACCGCTGACCTCCTGCGTGCAAGGCAGGCGCTCTCCCAGCTGAGCTAAGGCCCCATTCGTTTAAATATATATGGTGGGCCTAAGTGGACTCGAACCACCGACCTCACGCTTATCAGGCGTGCGCTCTAACCAGCTGAGCTATAGGCCCATATATATGATAGAGAGAATTCTCTCAAAACTGAACGAAATGAAACGTACGTCTTATAAAAATCCTTAGAAAGGAGGTGATCCAGCCGCACCTTCCGATACGGCTACCTTGTTACGACTTCACCCCAATCATCTGTCCCACCTTAGGCGGCTAGCTCCTTACGGTTACTCCACCGACTTCGGG
>NZ_JBLZXA010000067.1:0-526 GCF_056099005.1 Priestia sp. 53B2 | reverse complement strand
ACCTACTGATTACAAGTCAGTTGCTCTACCAGTTGAGCTACACCGGCACGGTGGTGGAGGATGACGGGATCGAACCGCCGACCCCCTGCTTGTAAGGCAGGTGCTCTCCCAGCTGAGCTAATCCTCCACGTATCATACACAATATTCATTGTATATAAGATTTTTATAAATGAGCCAAATAAAAAACCCCTAGACTCTTTTATAAGAGCATAAAAAGGGGTCATATTCATTGCCTGGCAACGTCCTACTCTCACAGGGACAAAGTCCCAACTACCATTGGCGCTAAAGAGCTTAACTTCCGTGTTCGGTATGGGAACGGGTGTGACCTCTTCGCTATCGCCACCAGACATGAGATTGTTCTCTCAAAACTAGGTAACAGTTTGCTGAGTAAAGCATGTACTTTTCAAATCTTGGTTAAGTCCTCGATCGATTAGTATCAGTCAGCTACACGTGTCGCCACGCTTCCACCTCTGACCTATCAACCTGATCATCTTTCAGGGATCTTACTAGCTTGCGCTATGGGAAA
>NZ_JBLZXA010000066.1:0-530 GCF_056099005.1 Priestia sp. 53B2 | reverse complement strand
CCAATTGAGCTACGGGCGCTTATTAAAATGGTGCCGAGGGCCGGACTTGAACCGGCACGGTAGTCACCTACCGCAGGATTTTAAGTCCTGTGTGTCTGCCAATTCCACCACCCCGGCAGGACTTATACGTGGAGGCGGCAACCGGATTTGAACCGGTGATAAAGGTTTTGCAGACCTTGGCCTTACCACTTGGCTATGCCGCCAATATATATGGAGCGGAAGACGAGGTTCGAACTCGCGACCCCCACCTTGGCAAGGTGGTGTTCTACCACTGAACTACTTCCGCGCATTTATCTAAATTAAGATGCGGGTGAAGGGACTTGAACCCCCACGTCATAAGACACTAGATCCTAAGTCTAGCGCGTCTGCCAATTCCGCCACACCCGCGTGTAAATATAACTGGTGAGCCATGAAGGACTCGAACCTTCGACCCTCTGATTAAAAGTCAGATGCTCTACCAACTGAGCTAATGGCTCTCTATGGCTGGGCTAGCTGGATTCGAACCAACGCATGACGGAATCAAAATCCGT
>NZ_JBLZXA010000065.1:0-534 GCF_056099005.1 Priestia sp. 53B2 | reverse complement strand
TTGAAGCGTCTAAACCAAATGAAAAATGGGTCACAGATATTACAGAGTTTCATCTGTTTGGAGAGAAGCTTTATTTATCCCCTATTCTAGATCTTTTTAATGGTGAAATTGTCTCTTATCATATAGACAAACGGCCTGTTTTTTCCCTTGTGACAACAATGTTGAATGAGGCATTTAATCACTTACAAGTTGGAGAACGTCCAATACTCCATTCGGATCAAGGATGGCATTATCAAATGACAAAATATCAGCATTTACTCAAAGAAAACAATATTACTCAAAGTATGTCCCGTAAGGGAAATTGTTTTGATAACGCAGTCATTGAAAACTTCTTTGGTCTATTAAAATCAGAGTTACTCTATCTCCAAGAGTTTGAGAGTATGGAGCACTTTCAACAGGAATTAGAGAGGTATATTGTTTATTACAACCACAAACGAATAAAAGTAAAATTAAAAGGATTGACCCCTGTAGAATACAGAATTCAATCCTCATTCGCTGCTTAGATAAAGGGTCTAACTTTTCGGGTTCAGTTCA
>NZ_JBLZXA010000064.1:0-575 GCF_056099005.1 Priestia sp. 53B2 | reverse complement strand
TAAAAAGATCTAGAATAGGGGATAAATAAAGCTTCTCTCCAAACAGATGAAACTCTGTAATATCTGTGACCCATTTTTCATTTGGTTTAGACGCTTCAAAGTCGCGTTTAAGAATGTTAGGAGCGATCCTTCCTTTTTTCCCACGGTACGAGCGATATTTTTTGAGTCGCACGAGGCTCTTTAATCCTAATTCTTTCATCAGTCTATATACGGTCTTGTGATTAATAGAATACCCTAGTCTACCCAGCTCTAAAGTAATACGACGGTAACCGTATCTACCTTGGTGCTCATGAAAAATATGCTTAATTAATTGTTTCATCTCTTTGTATTTATCAGGACCCTTAAAAGCTTTCGTCCAGTAATAATAAGTACTACGAGCGATTTTAGCTACCTTTATAAGGTCGACGACCTTATACTCATGCCTTAATTCAAACACTATTTGGGCTTTTTCTCGCTCTTTGATTCCCTTGATGCTTGAACTAAGGCGTTTAACTTTTTTAAATACGCAATTTCCATTCGTAGGTATTCATTTTCCTTTAGTAACTCTTCATTTGTCTTGTCTGTATCAAGATTTT
>NZ_JBLZXA010000063.1:0-861 GCF_056099005.1 Priestia sp. 53B2 | reverse complement strand
TATCCCATATTAAGCCACCTTTTAATGAGAGTGCTTCCCGGAAACATAGATGTTTGTTGCATTATCCAATTATGATTAAGATGGTCAAAGCATCCTAAGAAATCTCCCTCAAATACCCACTTTTTCTTACTATTCGTGTTAAGGTTATTAAAAAGATTACTTATAGCATCGTGTGTGCTTCGTTTAGGACGAAAAACGTAAGAAGTTGGTTCAAACTTGACCTCCCATTGTGGTTCGAGTGCGTTTTTTACTACGTTTTGATACACTCGATCTCGTATCGTGGGGATACCGAGAGGTCTCATTTTCCCATTTTTCTTTGGGATAAACGTTCGTTTTGCTGGCTTTGGACGATGTCGAAAGACATTGCATTTAACTAGTTGTTTATAAAGTTTGGTACGTTCGCTTGGTTTTGAGGCCGTATAGCCATCTACACCAGGTGTTCGCTTACCGTTATTTTGTTGTGTTACTCTGCGAATGGAAAGGAGTAGATTTGCTTTACTCCGGAGGAGTAAACGTTGAAGTTCCCTTACTTTTCTTTGTTGATTTTGTTGTTCGGCACGATAAATTCTTTGTCGTAACTTCGTTACATATTTTTGTATAATACTCCAATCAATAGAATACCTCTCTACGTGCGCCGACGCTCGTAGAGAGGTATTCATAACAGCACGCTCCTTTTCGTTAGAAGATAGCCACAAATTTATTTTCGTGTTGAAGACCCATTAGAAGTGGGCGCTCTTTCGAGCCTATCATTGTCTGTAGAGACGACAGTATCCGTCCAGTTATACAGTGTTTCTGCTTTCCTGTCCCTTTTCAGGGTAACGACTTTCGCTTTTTCTCATATCCCATACCCTCTGTCACATC
>NZ_JBLZXA010000062.1:0-911 GCF_056099005.1 Priestia sp. 53B2 | reverse complement strand
TTAAATGGACACAACAAGACTTAGCTGATTCAGTCGGCATTACAAGGCAGACAGTTGGGTTAATTGAAAAAGGAGATTATGCTCCTTCTGTTGCCCTAGCTTTAAAAATCGCTCAGTCATTTAATGTGTCTGTCGAAGATGTATTTTACCTGAAGGAAGGGAAGGAATAACATGCTACAACGTATTATAAAATCCCCATTCATACCTATGAGTATGTTTCTTTTAATCATTGTATGTTTTACCATTTCTACTATGGATTTTTATCCAAATCAATCTATGTTAGCTAGAATGTTTTTTTTAGCCTTAATCGCTATAACATTATGCTGGACAGTATTAGCCCAACTACATAACCGTAAACATCCCCATGATCGCGTTAATTCTTTAGGGTTAATACCTCCAGAATTTCAAGAAACAGATGAAGGGCAACAATGGATTACTTTTAAAGCTTGTAGAAACGTATATGTTTATTATACGTATGCCTTACCTATCGTAGCAGGTATCTGTTTTCTCTTCTCTCATAGTCGCTTTATTCCGTTACTGAGTATAGGAGCTTTGGGATTGGGACAGTACCTTGTATATTGGTTAACCATGCGTAAGTTAAATCAATTTTAAAGATGCGAGGAGAAAAGAAATGAATCTATTAGAATGGGCACAAAATGCAAATAGTGTATGGCAATATCTTGTTTTATTTTTGCTGGCCGTAGCTCCATGGATGGATGTATCTATTATTGTTCCACTCGGAGTCATATGGGGATTATCACCAATTGGGGTTGGGATAACAGCGTTTATCGGTAATCTTCTTTTGATTTTATTGCTAGGACTATTTTTTAAACAGTTTTCAGCATGGCGAACAAAAAGAAGAATGAAAAAAGGGATTACGGGTCCAACAAAAAAAGAAACAAGGTCAAAGA
>NZ_JBLZXA010000061.1:0-940 GCF_056099005.1 Priestia sp. 53B2 | reverse complement strand
GGTATATTGTTTATTACAACCACAAACGAATAAAAGTAAAATTAAAAGGATTGACCCCTGTAGAATACAGAATTCAATCCTCATTCGCTGCTTAGATAAAGGGTCTAACTTTTCGGGTTCAGTTCATTGCCTAACTCTGAGGTAGTTTTTTTCTTTTTTTAAGCTGTATACGATATACAAATTCAGTTACCATAATGAATTTTATCGGCAACCATAAATAAATAGCAGCTTAATTCAAGTTACTATTGTTATACATAATTTTCCTTTATCTGAACATTCTACTTAAGAAAGGCTAAAATATTTGCTCTAATATATAAAGGTGGATTCATGTAAATGAAGGGTGAAAATCATAAAATTTTTCTTGCAACTTTCGCTATTTATGCTATTCCCTTTGCTATTATCTTTTTTACCGATTGTTTAGTTCGGATAAATAGTAGAAAGTAATTTATACTCTTGCTGGATAATAAATCGTATTTTGAGCAAACTACTCAAGACGCCGTGAGGCTTCAGTCCTTTGGCTAAATAATGTAGCAGAAAAAACTCCTGAACAGGTCACAGGAGTTTTTTTCTGTTTTAAAGCTGTATATGATATACAACGTTAGTTAACATAATCACTCTTTCCGGTACACATACAAAAAGAAACCCCTTGAGCCACAAGGAGTTTAAGAGAGATTACTATTATGAATTATGCAGCTTTTTATACATATGTTAACCCCTATAAAAAATTGCCTATATGCGAAAAATATGATGAAAATAGCTTATTCCATACATCAAATATGTATGAGCTCTACTAAAAGCAGCCGAATAATCACGGTTGCTCTTTTTTTGCCTAAAATCGTGTTGCTAGCGAACTCATACGCAAAATTAAAAGTCTTTTCGTGAGTAGTTGTATTAGTAATTTCCTCATACTACCTCTTATTTTCTTCAACACAAATCAAAT
>NZ_JBLZXA010000060.1:0-953 GCF_056099005.1 Priestia sp. 53B2 | reverse complement strand
TTATCTAAAATCATCTCAGAATAAAGAATACGAAAAGCAATTGCTCCTAGTTTATTGACGAATGTTTTTTTATCCCCTTTGATATCTAAAGATCCACCCGTTACACCAATATATCTTTTAATTTCAAGTTCTTTCATAGTGTTGACGATTAAAGTGGTAGTTTCACTATATAAAGGTTTAGCTCTGTTAGGTTGACCAAATGTATTTATCACTACGTCACATCCATTAATTAGAGAATAAATGGAATCTGCATTTCTAGCGTCTCCTTGAATAAAACTTACATTTGGATCTGCAAATGTAAGTTTCTCAGGACTTCTAACTAACAAACGGACTATATAACCTTTTTGAATGGCTGTTTCGGCTAAATATTTACCTGCTTTTCCAGTACCTCCAATAATCGCAATTACATTTTTCATATAAATTAGTTCCTCCACATATTCGCTTTTGTTTAATTCTATCATTCTATATCCATAAATAACCAAAACAACTTATCTTTTGTTATCTTCTAGTCGACATAACCACCATTAATGGAACAGGAACCCCCACACAAAAAGCCTTAAATTTAATAAAATGTAAGGCTTTCGAAATGCAACATAATTTCGATAGGTTTAGGAAAACACATCCGAGTTCCAGAAAATAACTACTATAGATAAGATCAAACAGATTGTTGCAGGAATAATAGTTACAATAGGTTGATGAGCTCGAAACATATGAGCATGTATGGCCCCCATCATGAGAATTATAAATAATATGCCCGATCCTAAAACCAAGTGTTGATTCCAAATACCGCCGATCATTCCTATTGCTCCAATAATTTCAATAAGTCCAATTGCAGACATGAACCATAATGGGTATCGATAGTGCCGCCAATGTTCAACTTGAAACGGTATACGAAAAAGTTTTATAAATCCTCCTATTAAAATAAAGATTGCTAAAATCACTTGCACAAAAGT
>NZ_JBLZXA010000059.1:0-1064 GCF_056099005.1 Priestia sp. 53B2 | reverse complement strand
GTAAGATAAAACTTATCGGAGAACCGCCTTACTTTTGTAGGGCGGTTTTTTCGTGCTATTTTTTTGGATGGTATCCGAGGTTTGCATTTACTTTTCCAGTTAGTCCATCGTTTTCAGCAGGAATTTTGTTTCCGACAGATTGGGGTACATCTACTGGTTGGACACTTCCACCGTTTGTATCATAACTATTGCTATGATTGTTATTATCATGTGTTTGATTGAAACCGTGTTCTGGCATAAAAACACCTCCTAGTTGTATTACTTGATTGCGCTTTTTATTATTCTGATGGTTCTGATTTATATATGCGACCACAAGCTATCTTTGCTACAGCAATGCCACCGTCAGCCATTATTCCTTCAATTCCAGCCCCATCAAAAATACTACTATCGTTAGCACATTCAACAGACACTACAGCAACACAATTAGAATAGTTTTTATTTTCTCTTTCACTTTCACTATAATTTTTAGCTGTCTGATTTGCAATAGCGTTAACCTGTTCGCGTGCCTGGTTTCTAGGGTTAAATCCTCCATTAAGACCATCCTCAAACATTCCAGCAAAAGGGAACATAAAAATCACTTCTTCCATTTTATTATTCACAAGGTCCAGAAGTATAAATTCGTCCACAAGCTATCCTTGCTGCAGGAAAACCGCCTAAGGCACCTAGCCCTGCTCATACAGGTCCCCAAAGAGCAGCACCAGCTACCGCAACTACACAATCACAGTAATTTTTATTTTCTCTTTCACTATTACTGTATTCTTTAGCTTTCTCATCAGCATTATCTGTTACTGATTTAAAATCACCTGGATTTAAGTCTACTCCAAAATATTCTCCTGTAGAAACTTCTCCGGTTAAAACCTTGCTTGGATCAAGAGACCTAGCTGCTCTACGAACTGATCGAGGAGGTCTAAGTCTATCTCTTAATGAAATTTAATTCACCTCCTAAACGTATTATTTGATTTGTGTTGAAGAAAATAAGAGGTAGTATGAGGAAATTACTAATACAACTACTCACGAAAAGACTTTTAATTTTGCGTATGAGTTCGCTAGCAACACGATTTTAG
>NZ_JBLZXA010000058.1:0-1091 GCF_056099005.1 Priestia sp. 53B2 | reverse complement strand
TTGAAATTAAAAGATATATTGGTGTAACGGGTGGATCTTTAGATATCAAAGGGGATAAAAAAACATTCGTCAATAAACTAGGAGCAATTGCTTTTCGTATTCTTTATTCTGAGATGATTTTAGATAAGAAAAAAGAACTACAAATCCTTGAAGAAAGCAAATTAGACTGGACACTTGTACGGTTGCCTTTTGTTAAAGAACATAAAGAATCAAAAAAAATAAAGGTTAATTCACTTGATATGCCCGGGTTTAAGATATCTGCTGAAGGTATCGCCCAATTTTTGATCGAGCAGGTATCTTGCTCAAATTACATACATAAAGCACCCTTTATATCAAATTAGGAAATGTCTACTAATAATAGTGATTATGTTAACTATGGGTGTATATAGTATTCATTAATGTTCAAGCTTTAATGGCATGTTAAAATGTAATTATAAGGAAATAAAAACATGTCAGAACTTATAAGGGGAAAATAATTGAATTCATTATTGTATCTTACAATATTATTTATAGTACTACTTACAGTAGTTCCTATTATGATTGTGATCATCAAAACGGTTTTCAGAAGGAAATTACCAAGCAATTACTATACTCCATTTGATTACATTTCTGCCCAAACTACTGAGGAATTTCATGAGGAAAAAGAAGAAATTAAAAAAGAAGATGAAAATGGAGATAGTAAAAATTGAGCAAGGATATTTATTTGGGTGTCTATAAGCCGTATTATGGTGCGACAAGAAGTCGCTTTCTTACAGTGTAGCTAACGCTACTCATCTAGACGCAAAGATGATCTCCATCTGAAACGGCATTCTTGGTAACGAGTCTGTCGGTTGCATGAGGAAATGTGGAAACAGAGGATAAATGCATGGTCCAGAATACTGCTAGGAGAAGATAGGTATGGTAAACAAAAGTGAAGGTTTGTAAGCTTTAGCTCAAGATAGTGCACAGCTTTGCTTGGGTCTTGGCAAGAGGAAAAGTAGAATCATAATGCTGCTCTGATACGTCCCGCATCTTGCCCGGAGTAAAGAACCTGCCTAACCCTATTGCATCTGTAGAAAGTGGAACTTGGTAAGCCCTATGTCATCTGCATA
>NZ_JBLZXA010000056.1:0-1223 GCF_056099005.1 Priestia sp. 53B2 | reverse complement strand
GACGGTTCCTGTTATGTTAGAAGAAACCGCCTCATAGGTATTCGTATGATACAAAGGATCTTCTGTTTTTAAATAAAATTTCGATGTCAGTAAGGATAAAAAACCGATAAAGAAAAAGATCAACATTGCTGTATACTTCCATGACCGATTACGATTTAAATTAAATCGATAATCTTCCAATTGCTTTTTAAATGCCACTTATACCACCTCATTTCATGATTTCTGTTTTCAATTCTTCGATACTATAAACCATCCATTTATTCTCTTCTTTTCGTAGAGAAACTTTAATAATGTCATGCGTCTGATCGTCGACGTTTTCATCTTTTATGACAAGATGATTTGTAAATTCTGCAATGACTTCAACCTCTTCTTGCCCTCCATCATATTGTTGTACATAAAGCTGTAAATCGTTTGGAATCGAAGTGTAACTATCTCCATATACGAACTTTTCAGAAGGATAAAATTGCTCATAAATCTCTTTGTCCATGATGGATTTTGCAGTCTTTTTACGATCCTCAAATCCATCTTTTTCACGATGATAAGAAACATCGATGAATTGATTAACCGTATTCAAGTAATCTCGTTTTTGTTGTTCTTGGACAGAAGGACGAACCTCACTTAATTGTTTTTTCAACTCTTTATTTTCTTCTTTTAAGCTGTCATTTGTGAATTGAATTTGTTTCGAAGCTGTTGTGTTGGAGATATTGTGATTAAGGTAGATATTTAAAATGGTAACATCTGCCATTATAACAGCAAGCACAGGAAGTTTTAAGGTCATATTTTCAAACAAGAAAAATAAAGGCTATTATCCTAACGATTAAAAAATACTAAAATTGCAACTAACCTTACATCCAAAAATCGTCTAATATAGGTTTATAGTTAGTTTTTCAACACTAGTCAAACTTAAGTTCAACCTATTACTCACTTAATATAATTTTCTAGTCCCACCTCTCCTTTAGTTAAACCTCAGTTAAACCTAACAGTGATTAAACACAGTTTTATAGATAGATTTTAAAGTTAAGTCAAAGTTAAGTTAAACTTAACAGTTACTTACTACAGATTCATAGTCAGATTCCATCTCTTTAGTCTCCTTAAGCCTAAACTTAACAGTTACTTACTACAGATTCATAGTCAGATTCCATCTCTTTAGTCTCCTTAAGCCTAAACTTAACAGTTACTTACTACAGATTCATAGTCAGATTCCATCTCTTTAGTCTCCTTAA
>NZ_JBLZXA010000054.1:0-1516 GCF_056099005.1 Priestia sp. 53B2 | reverse complement strand
TATGGTGTGTGATGAGGATACGACAGCAAATGGACCTGCAATGGGAGGCTTGAGCCGTATGAGTTGAAAGGCTCACGTACGGTTCTCAGGGGAGTTAGGGGCAGTGATGCCCCTCGCTTACCCGACTTAACTAACTTTGTGTAAAATATACATTTTCTTACTCAACTAATAAGACCATTTGTTATAGTAAGTTTATAAAATTAGGGGGGAAAAGGATGGGTATCAAATTAGCATCTAAAAATGACCTTCAATGGGTAAATGAGCAGTACTCAACAATAGGGTTTGTTCCAAGTAATTTGGAGCGAGATAAAGTAGCAATTGTAACATATAAAGGTGAATACGCAGGTGTAGGACGTATAGTTAAGATTGATGAGAATAATATAGAAATAGGTGGTATTTACGTCTTACCAGATTTTCGAGGGGGAAATTTAGCTTATGAGCTAGTGACTTTTTTAGTCGAAGAAGCAAAGAGATTTAAAGAACCCAATGTTTATTGCATTCCTTTTGCTGAGCTTCAACATTTCTATAAGAAATGTGGTTTTAAAGAAACTAACTTACAAAATGATAATATAGATGACGTAATACGATCAAAGTACAAATGGTGCCTGAATGAATATGAAAAGAAAGTGTTATTACTTAAATTATAATACTTATTTTTCTGTTTCTATATGCCTTACTTAAATAAGAAAAAGCCTTTAATAAAGGGCTTTTTTGTTTAGTTCCGGAATTCGTGATTATGTTAACTGATTTTGTATATCATATTCACCTTTTTCTTCTCTTAAAAAGGGAATTATTGGTATAATAGTGAGGATGATTTATAAAAGGATGGATAATATGGATATACAAATAAGACAGAGCAATAGGAATGATATTGAATTAATTACTAATATGGTAGCAAGTCTTCTCAAAGAGTTGGGTGATAGAGATGTAAACAATAAGGAATTAACTGATATTTGTTCCAATTTGATAAATAACGAAGAAAATCTGTACACTGCTTTTCTGGCATATAAAGATACTGAATGTATTGGAATTATTACATTGTCAGAGTTTATTTCTTTGTATGGAAAAGGTTTATGTGGCCTTATTTTAGAATTGTATATAGTACCTAATGAAAGGTCTAAAGGAATAGGAGAAAAATTAATTAATACTGTAAAGAAATATGGTTTTCAACGTGGGTGGTCAAGGGTTGAAGTTGGCGCCCCTGATCCAGAGGAATGGAGTAAAACAGTTTCCTTTTATAAACGTGAGGGTTTTCAAGAAATAGGGCCAAGGTTAAAATATCATTTAAAATGATTCAGAAAGCAAACAAATTAAGGGATTAACATGCTTCATTAAAGAGTAGATTTATATAAAATCCACTCTTTTTTTTAGTATTTCCGATAATACCTGTTATGGTGCGACAAGAAGTCGCTTTTATATAGTGTGGCTTACGCCACTGGTTTAGACGCAAAAACTATCCCCGTCCAAAACTGCGGGTCTGGTAACGGGCTCGTGGGTTGCATGCGGAAATGCGGAA
>NZ_JBLZXA010000053.1:0-2078 GCF_056099005.1 Priestia sp. 53B2 | reverse complement strand
CGGATCAGCATGCCGCGGTGAATACGTTCCCGGGCCTTGTACACACCGCCCGTCACACCACGAGAGTTTGTAACACCCGAAGTCGGTGGAGTAACCGTAAGGAGCTAGCCGCCTAAGGTGGGACAGATGATTGGGGTGAAGTCGTAACAAGGTAGCCGTATCGGAAGGTGCGGCTGGATCACCTCCTTTCTAAGGATTTTAGATGACGTACGTTTGTTGAATTTGTTCAGTTTTGAGAGAGTAATCTCTTAAAAACATTGTTCTTTGAAAACTAGATAACAGTAATTGCTGAGGAAAAGTGAAACTTTTCTTTTAATCAAACCAATAAATAACACAACATTATGTTGTACCATTTATTCGCTAATGGTTAAGTTAGAAAGGGCGCACGGTGAATGCCTTGGCACTAGGAGCCGATGAAGGACGGGACTAACACCGATATGCTTCGGGGAGCTGTAAGTGAGCTTTGATCCGGAGATTTCCGAATGGGGAAACCCACTGTTCGTAATGGAACAGTATCTTTATCTGAATACATAGGATATTGAAGGCAGACCCGGGGAACTGAAACATCTAAGTACCCGGAGGAAGAGAAAGCAAATGCGATTTCCTGAGTAGCGGCGAGCGAAACGGAATTAGCCCAAACCAAGAGGCTTGCCTCTTGGGGTTGTAGGACACTCTATACGGAGTTACAAAGGAACGAAGTAAATGAAGCGACCTGGAAAGGTCCGTCGAAGAAGGTAACAACCCTGTAGTTGAAACTTCGTTCCCTCTTGAGTGGATCCTGAGTACGGCGGAACACGTGAAATTCCGTCGGAATCTGGGAGGACCATCTCCCAAGGCTAAATACTACCTAGTGACCGATAGTGAACCAGTACCGTGAGGGAAAGGTGAAAAGCACCCCGGAAGGGGAGTGAAAAAGATCCTGAAACCGTGTGCCTACAAGTAGTCAGAGCCCGTTAACGGGTGATGGCGTGCCTTTTGTAGAATGAACCGGCGAGTTACGATCCCATGCAAGGTTAAGCCGATAAGGCGGAGCCGCAGCGAAAGCGAGTCTGAATAGGGCGTTTAGTATGTGGTCGTAGACCCGAAACCAGGTGATCTACCCATGTCCAGGGTGAAGTTCAGGTAACACTGAATGGAGGCCCGAACCCACGCACGTTGAAAAGTGCGGGGATGAGGTGTGGGTAGCGGAGAAATTCCAATCGAACCTGGAGATAGCTGGTTCTCTCCGAAATAGCTTTAGGGCTAGCCTCATGTTGTAAGAGTCTTGGAGGTAGAGCACTGATTGGACTAGGGGCCCCCAACGGGTTACCGAATTCAGTCAAACTCCGAATGCCAAAGACTTATCCATGGGAGTCAGACTGCGAGTGATAAGATCCGTAGTCAAAAGGGAAACAGCCCAGACCACCAGCTAAGGTCCCCAAGTATACGTTAAGTGGAAAAGGATGTGGAGTTGCTTAGACAACCAGGATGTTGGCTTAGAAGCAGCCACCATTTAAAGAGTGCGTAATAGCTCACTGGTCGAGTGACTCTGCGCCGAAAATGTACCGGGGCTAAACGTATCACCGAAGCTGTGGATTGACATCTTTGATGTCAGTGGTAGGAGAGCGTTCTAAGTGCAGCGAAGTCAGACCGTAAGGACTGGTGGAGCGCTTAGAAGTGAGAATGCCGGTATGAGTAGCGAAAGACAAGTGAGAATCTTGTCCACCGAATGCCTAAGGTTTCCTGAGGAAGGCTCGTCCGCTCAGGGTTAGTCGGGACCTAAGCCGAGGCTGAAAAGCGTAGGCGATGGCCAACAGGTTGATATTCCTGTACCACCTCCCCGCCGTTTGAGTAATGGGGGGACGCAGTAGGATAGGGTAAGCGCGCTGCTGGATATGCGCGTTCAAGCAGTTAGGCTGATGAGTAGGCAAATCCGCTCATCATGAAAGCTGAGCTGTGATGACGAGGGAACTATAGTACCGAAGTTCCTGATTCCACACTGCCAAGAAAAGCCTCTAGCGAGGCGGGAGGTGCCCGTACCGCAAACCGACACAGGTAGGCGAGGAGAGAATCCTAAGGTGATCGAGAGAACTCTCGTT
>NZ_JBLZXA010000052.1:0-2284 GCF_056099005.1 Priestia sp. 53B2 | reverse complement strand
ATAAAAACGCAGGGCGGGATACCGAAAAGTAAGATTTGTTTTTATGAAATTCGCACGACGGACGATGGCGTCGTAAGGCCCGCAGGCCTAAAGGTTGCACCTAAAAGTATAAAAGATAGCTAAGGTTGATGGAACGAGGAAAGCCAAACACGTTATATAAAAGACTATTCTCTTGACGGTTCTTATAAGGAAGTTGTAACTCCGAAATAGATTTAGTTTGGTGAGAGCAAGGTCATGACCAATGAAACATCTGTAATGGGTGTGGAGGAACAGGCCTAAGTCTATTGTTCTTAAAGATTGAAAGTTTTTCTAAGTGAGTTGCAAGGGTCAGGTAAGATGTTGGGAATGTCACTAAGCCTAAAAAGGGAAGTGATCCAACGTGCAAACACGACTACGATATGCTGATTATTACAATCTTACAAGTACATTTGATGAACTATATGAAAGGAGTAAAACAGGGGAAAACTTTACTCGGCTATACGACCTAATCACATCAAGAGAAAATATTCTCCTGGCATATAGAAACATCAAAAGGAACTCAGGAGCTAAAACTCCTGGAACAGATGGAAAGACGATATCGTATCTCAAAAATCTAAAAGATGAACAAATTGTGGGATTTGTGAGAAATAAGTTAATTAGCTATAAACCTGATAAAGTAAGGCGAAAGATGATACCAAAACCAAACGAGGAGTTCAGGCCCTTAGGTATACCAACCATTGAAGATAGATTAATTCAACAATGCTTTAAACAGATTTTAGAGCCTATCACAGAAGCACGCTTCTATAATCATAGCTATGGTTTCCGACCAATGAGAAGTACTCACCATGCTCTTGCAAGAGTACAATTTTTGATCAATAAAGGAAAATTACATTATATCGTAGACATTGATATTAAAGGATTCTTTGATAATATCAATCACACTAAGTTAATGAAACAGCTATGGAATATTGGTATCTGTGATAAAAAAGTGCTCGCCATTATAAGTAAAATGCTCAAGGCGGAAATCCAAGGGGAAGGTATCCCTACAAAAGGGGTGCCCCAAGGTGGTATATTATCTCCACTCCTTGCCAATGTCGTCTTAAACGATCTTGATCAATGGATCGCAAGGCAGTGGGAGAAGTTTGAGCCGGACTTTAACTATCATAATATCTGTAATCGAAATGCTGCATTGAAAAGGACCAGCCTAAAAGAAGGATATATCGTCAGATATGCCGACGATTTTAAAATTCTCTGTCGAGATTATCAAACGGCAGTTAAATGGTTTCATGCAGTTAGACTTTATTTAAAGGAAAGACTCAAACTTGAGATTTCTGAGGAGAAATCTCAAATTACTAACCTACGAAAGAGAAAGTCAGAATTTCTTGGATTTACGATAAAAGCTGAAAGAAAAGGGAAAAACGGCAGACGAGTGGCACAAACAGGTATATCTGAAAAGAAGAAAAAGCAAATTAAACAACAGGCTAAAACAATCATAAAAGCAATTCAAAAGGAACCAACAACACAGAACGCACTTAAGTGGAACGGGTTTATACTCGGAATTCATAACTACTTTAAAAAGGCCACTCTCGTTAATCTAGATTTTCATAGAATATACTATGACATCTCCCGCACTATGTATAACCGACTCAGGCAAAAAGCATATTACGGCAAACCTATTAATGCAACATACTCTTTCAGGAAGTTCTATCAGTCTAATTACAAAACATTCAGAGTGGCAAAAACGTGGCTTTATCCAATGAAAGATGTACAAACGCGAAACAACCTTTGTTTCAAACAAGATACTACGCCATATACACTCCGAGGAAGAATGGAAATTAACAAACGTCTCTCTAAGAATGTAGCTATAGAAATTAACAAACTTATGAAGTCATACATTCCTGATAGAAATGTTGAATATCTTGATAATCGTATCTCACGATACAGCATGAAAAGTGGTAAATGTGAAGTTACAGGTGTATTCTTACCAGCAGAAGATGTTCATTGCCATCACTACAGGCCAAGACATCTTGGAGGGGGAGATGAATTCGATAATCTTCGAATAATCCATAGGGATATACACCGTCTTATACATTCTAAAAACAAACAAATCATAAGTAATCTCACAACTTCAATACAGATTGATGAGAAAATCATCAAGAAAATTAATCAGTACCGTAAGGTGTGTAACTTAGAAAAACTTCAATAAGAAACAATAGATGGAGCGCCGTGTGCGATGAAAGTTGCATGCACGGTGCGAGGTGGGGGAAAAACCGGAGATAATCTCAAAAGTTTACCTATCACTATT
>NZ_JBLZXA010000051.1:0-2364 GCF_056099005.1 Priestia sp. 53B2 | reverse complement strand
TTGGTGCGAGACGTTAATTTCAAAAGTTAGGCTAATAACCTAACGGGGAGAGATTGATCTCAATGGATTCTAAATTTAGATTACAAGAGGTATAACTTTTTTAGTGACAGAAGGAATGATTGGGTAACGCCTTGAAACTTCTGCGGTAATATGCCCTAACCTCAAGTCGCAGCAACGGCTTGGGCAACCATAGCTGGGTGACATATGCATGAAAGTAACCCGAAGTGCCTTTCTATAGGTAACCGAAAGCCAAAGGGAATAATAAACCCGATGGAACTGGACGAGTAATGTATGCCGTCGATTATATAAGGTGAGAATGTGACAAACCACTGACGAACTCGCGAATGTACGCTTCGATAACTTTACGGCTTAGAAATGAGTCGGGTCTGAAAAGATGACTTGGTTTAAGGAAACAAAGGTAATCGAAAATGCCCTAATTCTTACACTGTTATAGGCAGTGGAGCAAACCACGGAGTAGAGTGAGCACCTAAGTACAATCATTGATAACTGAAAAGGAACGTCGGAAGCTACCAACGTATAGTGTGAAATAAAACTAGGCAGGCATGTCGAGTTAGTTGGGGAAATTCCGTAAGGATATAACCCTCTTTAATGGTAGATGAAAGTAGTGGCACGACCAATGAAGGTTATGTAATAGAACTGGAGGAACAGCCACAAGGCAATAACTAAGGTTAAAATATGATTTCACTAAATCCTAGCGTGGATTCTGGTAGGACTAAAAAGGTCACTGAATTTTAAAGGACGGTGACAAACCATGAATAAA
The DNA here is from genome assembly GCF_056099005.1 of Priestia sp. 53B2. Taxonomy (NCBI): domain Bacteria; kingdom Bacillati; phylum Bacillota; class Bacilli; order Caryophanales; family Bacillaceae; genus Priestia; species Priestia sp. 53B2. The sequence goes on along the minus strand of NZ_JBLZXA010000051.1, from coordinate 1,583 downwards.
CACTCAGTGGGAAAAAGGCTCAAAGACAAGAATATTCGAAACTCAGAATACTACAGTATGACAGAGACCTTCGATAACTTGTATCAAAGGGCAAAGAACAAAGAAAACTTTCGACAACTAATGAAAATAATCGTTTCTGAGAAAAATATCCTACTAGCCTATCGAAATATTAAGCGAAATAAAGGAAGTAGAACACCATCAGTCGATAAAATTACCATTAAAACTGTCGAAAAAATGTCCCAAGAAAGTTTTGTTAAGTCTGTTAAAAGGCGATTTAGAAATTACACACCAGGTAAAGTTAGGCGAAAGGAAATCCCAAAACTAAACGGGAAAACCAGACCTCTTGGCATACCCTCTTTTTGGGATAGAGTTATCCAACAATGTATCTTGCAAGTTCTGGAACCGATATGTGAAGCACACTTTTGCCCTAGGAGCTATGGATTCAGACCTAATCGGTCTGCCGAACAAGCTATTGCAGATTCAGTTAGAAAGATTAATCGGCAAGATTTAACTTTCGTTATAGATGTTGATATTAAAGGATTCTTCGATGAAGTAAACCATGTAAAGCTAATGCGACAATTATGGACATTGGGAATACGAGATAAACAACTGTTAGTAATTATACGAAAGATACTCAAAGCCCCAATCATAATGACTGATGGTTCAACTGTATATCCTACAAAAGGAACACCGCAAGGTGGAATTTTAAGTCCACTACTCGCCAATATCAATCTGAATGAATTTGATTGGTGGATAAGCCGACAGTGGGAAACGTTCGTGGTAAAAGAGGTGACGCCCAAGCTAACAAAGCAAGGAGCGCAAAACCGTTCACACGAGAATGTCGAACTTAAAAAAACCAGACTAAAACCAATGTACATAGTGAGATATGCAGATGACTTCAAAATATTTACGAATATAAGAAGCAACGCCGAAAAGATTTACAAAGCGTGTAAACGATGGCTCGAGGAAAGATTGAAACTTCCTATCTCTGAAGAAAAGTCCAAAGTGACGAACCTAAAAAGGGAAAGAAGCGAATTTCTTGGCTTTACCTTAAAGGCGACCAAGAAAGGTAAGCGCCTTTCCACGGGAAAAACCAAATACGTGGCAGAGACGCATGTATCACCAAAAGCTATCAAAATTCAAATAGCTAAATTAACAGACCAAATCAAAAAGTTACAAAAATCAGCAAGCCATCAAGAGATAATTAGGAATATTGGAAAGTACAACAGTATGGTGATTGGAGCACACAACTACTATTGTATTGCTACCCATGTAAGTCGAGATTTCCATTGGCCAGGAAGAAACTTAACTAGGAAAATGTACAATCGTCTTCCGAGAGGTAGCAAAGCAGACACCTTCGGTTTCTCAAGGATAGGTAAATATGTTGGCAAAGACAAAGGAATTATTCCCTATCTCGGATCAAAAACCATAAGGTTTTACATGAAAAAACCAATTCTTCCTTTTGCGTATGTTCTGCATAAGAATCCTATGAGTAAACGTATAGCTATTAATAAGTACACATCAGAAGGACGTAAACTAATCCATAAAGGACTGGAAAACGTGACCGAAGCAGAATTAAGGTG
>NZ_JBLZXA010000050.1:0-2437 GCF_056099005.1 Priestia sp. 53B2 | reverse complement strand
TTCCTTTTGCGTATGTTCTGCATAAGAATCCTATGAGTAAACGTATAGCTATTAATAAGTACACATCAGAAGGACGTAAACTAATCCATAAAGGACTGGAAAACGTGACCGAAGCAGAATTAAGGTGACTAAGGGAACATCCAGTAATTAATGACAGAGCAACAATTGAGTTCAATGATAATCGAATCTCCCTATTCGTTGCACAAAACGGAAGGTGTGGGGTTATGAATGAAAAACTTGAACTGACATACATGCACTGTCATCACAAACGATTATGGAGCGAAACGCAGGACGACAACTATGCAAATCTTATTCTCGTAAAATCAGAAATTCATAAGCTGATACATCTAACTAACGAACCTCTGGCAAAAAAGCTAGTGGACAAACTAAAAATGACAGATAAACAAATCGAGAAATTAAATAAACTGCGATTTCTTGTGGGAAACAATTCAATCTGTACTAACAAAACTTACTATGAACAACTAACTTTGTTCTAATGAACTAAACCAATGAAATGTTTATGACTTAGTAGAAATCAAACTTAGGAATTGCTGGAGCGCCGTGTGAGGTGAAAGTCTCACGCACGGTGTGGAACGGGGGAAAGCTCAAAAGAGAATGGAATCATACCAGATTTTACACTTACTAGGCTACCTATCGTTATCCTCAGTTTCCTCTGTCATACGGGGATTGGATCCGTTAAAGACAAAGCTTGCGGTTGTAGGAGATATTAAACGGTCGGGGTCGGTTGTGTTAGCTGCCACACCCTTATTAAAGAAAGAAGGGATCAAAACAGGAAGTCGTCTTTTCGACATTCCTAAAAGGAAAGGTATCCATGTTGTGAATCCATCCATGGAGCGATATATCAAGGCTTCGAACTATATTTCTAGTTTGGTGTTACAGTATGTGGCTCCTGAGGATTTTCATGCGTATAGCATTGATGAGTTGTTTATTGATGCGACAGCTTCTTTGCATTTATTCGCTGATACACCAGAAGAATTAGCCCATAAAATCATCAATGAAATTTATCGAAAAACACGGCTGACAGCTACTGCAGGAATTGGCCCTAATCTCTTACTAGCGAAGGTGAGCTTAGATCATGAGGCCAAGAATAGCCCAACAGGGGTTGTGTATTGGCGATATGAGGATATTCCCTTTAAGTTGTGGTCCATTCATCCAATGAAGGATTTCTGGGGAATCTCGTCTGCTACGGAAAGACGCTTACACCAGTTAGGCATTCACACCATCAAAGAACTCGCTCTTTCTTCGAAGGAGATGTTGCAAAAAGAGTTTGGCATCTTGGGAGAAGAGCTTCACCAACATGCGACTGGCATTGATTACAGTCGCATTTCTGATGTGTACATTCCTAGCTCTCGTCTTTGGAAAGAGTCAGATTCTCTTTCGTGATTATACAAACCGAAAAGAAGTAGAGTTATTGCTATTGGAGCTATTAGACGATGTGTGTTTTCGTTTACGGATGCATCAAGTGGTGGCCCAAACCGTCCATTTATCCATTGGCTACAGCAAACAAACTGGTGGAGGCTTCTCCAGGCAAAAGAAAATGGGGAGAGCATCGAATTTAAGCCAAGATATCTTTCCTTATTGTTTAACCATTTTACATACCTATGATAGTGGGATGCCGATTCGCTCCATTGGCATTTCATTATCGAACACAAGCATTCAAGAAGAAGAGCAAATGAGCTTATTTGAGGACATCGATCAGCGAGAAAGCGCCTATGCCCTTGCGAAAACGATTGATGACATTCGTATGCGTTATGGCAAGAATAGTGTGCTGCGAGCTTCAAGTCATCTTGAGCATTCAACAGCTCGTTATCGAAACGGTCTTATGGGTGGTCATAAAGCTTAAGAAGGAAGATACACGCAGACCAGAGGAATACATAGGATTAAAGGAAGTTATAAACAAGCAACTAGAGGTAGATCAACCCCTATTAACAGAAGAGCAAATGGAACAGATGAATTTCACCTTAATTGAAGCCTTACATACAAATAAACAAGTGTACCTTACCTATTATAAGAAAGGCCAATGCATCACAGAGAAGGGGTTCATTCAGTTTGTTGATTCCCTTGGAGATTTATTTATTTTTATTGATGATGTATTTGAGTTAAAAAATAAATTGAGGTTAAGTGAGCTACTTGATCTTCATTTTTGTTTTATAAAAAAAAGAGCTACTCAAATGAGTAGCTTTTCTAAAAACACATACTTAAGGGAATATAAGGAATTGGGGTTCCTATTATCTTAGTATGCTCAAAAACTTGAATTTTATTTATTTATTGAACTTTTCGTTATGATGAGATGTCAGAGGCCTCTCTTGATTTTTAATATTTACTTCTTCTTTCTTTAAAGTCTCCGATACTTTTTCATTTTTCTCTTTTCGTCGTTTACCTACAACTACTTCTTCTGTTACGACTGGTTCCTTTG
>NZ_JBLZXA010000049.1:0-4017 GCF_056099005.1 Priestia sp. 53B2 | reverse complement strand
TTACCCAATCATTCCTTCTGTCACTAAAAAAGTTATACCTCTTGTAATCTAAATTTAGAATCCATTGAGATCAATCTCTCCCCGTTAGGTTATTAGCCTAACTTTTGAAATTAACGTCTCGCACCAAAAAACGATTTCATGTCGATGCAAATAATGACTCTGTTTGGTAGCTGCCCATAATCCATTGAAAGTACTCCTCAATAAAGAACGTTTTTTCTCTATTATATACGAACAAACGTTCTCTATTCAACAAAAACTCTAAAGTTTTCCCGATTATTGCTATTGCTTATAATTCATATTGACTTAAGAATGATACATAAGTTATAGGTTTTCATAAACTTCTTCCAGATTTTTAAAATTTTATCTTTCAAAGTTTGATTTTCTACTTTCAATATAGAAGATTAATAGATTAGAAATTACAAAATTACGTAACTATAAAGTTCATAATCGTAATAATTGGTTTCTAAGACAAAGCCATTTAATAATATTTATAACAACTAAACATGAAAAATAATCCTCGTTTGTTAATTTTGAGTACTTTTTCCCATTTATAAAAAGAATTCTCTCTGTTTTTAACACTTAATTTACAATTTATCAAAAATCTATTAATAAACCTTCTCTATAATTCTCATTAGGACATAAAACACAACAACAATTGGAGGTAACAACATTGTTTAAAAAGAAGTTAACGAAAAAGTTATTACCGGTAGCCGTTCTTTCAACAGTTGCTTTTAGTGGTTTAATTGGTGGTTTCTCACATGTAAGTGCAGAGGAATCTACTAATAAAAAAAGAACTAATAATGCGGAAATCAAAAATGTTATTGTTTTAATTGGTGATGGCATGGGAGTTTCTTATACTTCTGCTCATCGTTACCTAAAAGACGATCCATCAACAAAAGTTGTTGAACCAACAACTTTTGATCAATACCTTGTTGGCCAACAAACAACTTATCCAGAAGATCCTGAGCAAAATGTAACGGACTCTGCTTCTGCAGCAACTGCTATGTCTGCAGGTATTAAAACATATAACAGTGCAATTGCCGTTGACAATGACGGATCAGAAGCAAAAACGGTTCTTGAAGCTGCTAGAGAAGAAGGAAAAGCAACAGGTCTTGTTGCGACTTCGGAAATTACACACGCAACACCTGCTTCTTTCGGATCACATGATCACAGCCGTAAAAACATGAACTCAATTGCCGATGACTATTTTGACGAAATGGTAAATGGTCAACATAAAATCGATGTTCTTCTTGGTGGAGGTAAAAGCAACTTTGATCGTAAAGATCGTAATTTAACAGAAGAATTTAAAAAAGCTGGTTATAGCTACGTGGAAAACCGTGAAGATATGTTAAAAGATAAGAACAGTAAAGTGCTTGGTTTATTTGCTGATGGTGGACTTCCAAAGAAAATTGACCGCACAGAAGAAGTTCCTTCATTAAAAGACATGACAAACACTGCTCTTTCAAAATTAAACAAAGATAAAGACGGGTTCTTCCTAATGGTAGAAGGAAGCCAGATTGACTGGGCAGGGCATGACAACGATATCGTTGGAGCTATGAGTGAAATGGATGACTTTGAACAAGCATATAAAGCAGCAATTGAGTTTGCAAAAAAAGACAAACATACCTTAGTAGTAGCAACAGCTGACCACTCAACTGGTGGATACTCAATTGGTTCAGACGGTATTTATAACTGGTTCAGTGAACCAATCAAAGCTGCAAAGCGCACGCCTGATTTCATGGCTGAAGAGATTGCTAAAGGAGCAGGCGTTGAAGAAACATTAAAGAAATATATTGATCAAAATACTCTAGCCTTAACAGAACAAGAAATTCAATCTGTTGAAGAAGCAGCTAAAACAAAGAAAGTTCTTGATATCGATAATGCCATTGAGAATATTTTTAACAAACGTTCTCACACAGGTTGGACAACAGGTGGACATACAGGTGAAGATGTTCCTGTCTATGCATTCGGACCATCAAGTGAAAAATTTGCTGGATCAAATGATAACACTGATATTGCAAAAAATATTTTTGATGTCTTAGATTATAATATTAAAATTCAAGATAAGTAAGAAATAATTGGATAATATAAAGTGTATCCCGTTGCTTAAGCACAAGCAACGGGAACTTTTTTAAAATATAGAATCATATGGGGGAATCATCATGAAACACACTCTTTCTATATTATTTTTAATCATGCTGCTTGTTGGTTGTTCATCCAATGCCAGCCCTGAAAACAATGAAAAAAATGCAGCGAACGAAAACCAAACAGAAAATAATACAGACGAAAAAAATAATGAAACGAAACAGGAAAAGGATCAGAAACAAACTGAGAGCAAAAGTGACGAGTATCAGCCTAATTCTCAAGTAACAGCTGACCATTCATTGCAAAAAGTCGGTCAGACATATGCAGATGAAAAAGGTGAGGCTACATTAAAAGCAATTAAACCTTTGAATAAAACTTATAAACTTGGTGAAGTTGAATTAACAGTAAAAGAAATGAAATTGATTCACTTACGACCTGATTACAGTATGATTGATTATTTTCACGTCTTAACACATGATGAAGAGTTTGATTTTGTTAAAGTTTTCGTTGAGATCAAAAACAAGTCTTCAGAGAAAGTGAATTTTGCACCAATTGCCTTACTGAAAACGAATACAGGTGAAACATTTGATTGGCAAAAAGATATTTACCTTGAAGAGTTAAATGGTGAAATTGAAGGGAATGGCACGAAATTTGGAAATATTGGTTTTATTGTGAATGCAACAGGCGGTCACGCGCACAAAGAGGGGCACAATGAGTCGGACCACAAGGAAGCAAAGGATATTAAGTGGGTTGAAATAACCACAAGTGATGTATTTGATAAAAACGAGAAAAAAATTAGCGAAGCACAAAAAATTAAAATTGAGTTTTAATAAAAGCTACCAATTAATATACCCATCTTTAAAGATGGGCCTTTTTGTTTATAAAGTTGCACTTATATAGCTTATAAATATAATAATGACATGAAAACACCCCTCCTAAAAGTTCTGTTTAGAAGAGGCAGGGACAAAAAATATCTCAAAATTAAAAGCAGTTCCTCACGCTGTATAGGAATCGATTTTTTATGCCCAATTTAGCCTAACGTTGTAAATCCGCATCTTCCTGACTGACGCTACCCCACCTACATAATAAAGAAAAGTGTTCGTAAAGGTATGTGTAAATAAGAGAACGTCTGAAAAGTGTTTTTGAACTTTTGCGGATATATATATAAGTTGGAATTAGTAGTTTCCTACATGTCCGTAAACGTATACTTTTACAAACTTTATTATTTTCCATTAATTCACGAATCAAAATATATATTAAGTATAAAAACTTAACCATTCAAACCCTAAAAAAGGCATTCTAGGCTCTTAATTGGATTTTACAAGAACAATTATTGTTATACGGTAAAAATCCAGTTATTGTTAAATAAAGACTTAACAACATAGAGAGATAGGTGACTACATAATTGCAGAGATATAGATATAACAGTACTTTAAGAAAGGCTTTACTTGTAGATATAGAGGCAGCAAGAGAACTTATGATTAAAGTAGGATTGGAAGAAGGATTTACTAGTAATAATACCATTATAATCAGTCAATTTATTGATCAATTGTTAAACCACTTAGAAAAGATAACTTCAAATGATTAGTTTTGGTTTTTAATGAAAAGAGTCAAAGCAACCTCATTCTCTAATGGCATTGGAGTGAGGTTGCTTTTTAAGGTAACTCTATAACTGTAGATAAATAATAACACAATTTTTCCTTACGAGCATATGTATAAAAAGCTGCATAAAACGGAAACACACTCTAATTGGAACCCTTATTGCCACAAGGGTTCTTTTTTTGGTTGTGTTTCGGAAAGAGATCTTATGGTGCGACAAGAAGTCGCTTTCTTACAGTGTAGCTAACGCTACTCATCTAGACGCAGAGATGATCTCCATCCGAAACGGCATGCTTGGTAACGAGTCTGTCGGTTGCATGAGGAAATGCGGAA
>NZ_JBLZXA010000048.1:0-4200 GCF_056099005.1 Priestia sp. 53B2 | reverse complement strand
CCCTATATGAGTTGCGCTTATTTAGGTACAAATCAATAGCCTTCAACTTATCTTCAAATGTATGTCTAGACATACAAGCACCCCAATCATTAGAGTTTCTTTGTCTAACAATTGGGGTGCAGTTCAATCTTGCAAAGGTAGTTTTTTCTTTTTTAAGCTGTATATTGTATCCAGAGTTAGTTACCATAGTCACCGTTCTAGGTACCAAAAAAGGCTATTTTTAGAGCCTTTTTAGGTAATTAGGTATGGCCTCGAATGTGGTAATATACTCAATTTCATTCTCAATGTGTAAAATTCCAAGATTAATGAGTGAACATTAGAAAGAGCAAATTAATTTAAGTTTAAGGTGCCTTTATTCGGATAATATAATAAATAAGCTAGGTTTAATTATAATCTGGTTTATTTTCTATATTGTAGGAGGCAACAAAAATGGAACACGGTAAAGTGAAATGGTTTAATGCTGACAAAGGTTTCGGATTTATCGAGCGTGAAGGTGGAGAAGATGTGTTTGTTCACTTCTCAGCTATTCAAGGGGAAGGTTTTAAATCCTTAGATGAAGGTCAAGAAGTGACTTTTGATATCGAACAAGGGCAACGTGGCCCACAAGCGACAAATGTACGTAAAGCATAAAAAACCATCCTAAAAACAGACTCTACCTTCAGAGTCTGTTTTTATTTTAAAAGTCCTTTTTACCAGAAATCATTCAATAGTAATTGTTATTCATGTTTCATTAATTCTTCTTCAAAGAAAAAAGTACCAGGATATTTATCGACTGTATAAGAGTATCTTTTCATGTTTTTTACATAATGACTTTTTAAAATTGTCACTAATTCATTAGATTCTCTTATAGCTACTACTTCTCCATTAGTAAATATACTTTGGCTCATATCTTCATCCCTCTAATACCAGAAATAATAAAGTTTTTACTTTCAATTTCCTTAGAGATAATTGAAATCTCCTAAGATTCTTTATTTTTTTCGAGTTCTTTTGTACTATATTTTTTAGTTCTTCACAATCATAAGGATTAAAGGTTAGTGGTTTTTGACACCTTACAGTGTGATAAATCTCGATACCTGCTAGTAAAGCATACTGTTCTCAAACAATAAGGGATTATTTTCTATAATTTTTTTTACGGACTACTGTTTCTTTTCTACCTCTATTTCTCTTACGTTCTGTTTTTGCCTTTTTATTACGAAGTGGTGCCACTTCAGTTAATTGGACAGGAGTCATATTCGATTCTTTTGTTAAGAGCTTTAAAGTAGCTGACAGTAAGGAAACAGAATCCACCTCTTCTAATAACTTTTCCGCCATAGGTTTATATTCCCCAAACTCACCCTTGTCGATGGCGGTCAAAACGCGGTGAATGATTGCTTCCTGATGTCCTGCCATTACTTCACTAGCAGTAGGAGGTGATTGTCTAGACATTCTGGTTTTCGTGACATCTTCTATCACTTTTAAGTGATGACGTTCTCTCGGAGTTATAAATGTAACGGCCAATCCCTTAGTACCTGCCCGTCCTGTTCGACCAATACGATGAACATAGCTTTCAGGATCCTGAGGAATATCAAAATTGTAGACATGGCTGACACCTGTAATATCAAGTCCTCTTGCTGCAACATCGGTTGCGACCATAACCTCAATGGTATGCTCCTTAAATTGACGAATCACATCTGCCCGTTTTGATTGGGTAAGGTCTCCGTGAATGCCTTCTGCTGCATATCCACGTTTTTTTAGCCCTTCGGCAAGTTCATCCACACGTTTTTTCGTACGTCCAAATACAATAGCCAGGTCTGGTGATTGAAGATCTATAAGATTGCAAAGAACATCAAATTTTCGATTCTCAGGAATTTCCACATAACGTTGTTCAATATTCTTTACCGTTAATTCCTTCGCTTTTATCTGCACGAGTTCAGGAGTGTTCATAAATTTCTGCGCTAAACTTTGTACTTGCTTGGACATGGTTGCTGAAAATAGTAAGGTTTGATGGGGAGAAGAGATGCCACCAAGGATCGTTTGGATATCTTCAATAAAACCCATGTTTAACATCTCATCTGCTTCATCCAGAACAGCTGTACGAATGTGATTTAAACGAATGGTCCTTCTTTTCATATGGTCCATAAGACGTCCAGGAGTTGCTGAAATAATATGAGGTCTTTTTTTAAGAGCCTTGATTTGACGATTAATGTCCTGCCCTCCATAAATCGGTAACGTTTTAACTCCTTTTACCTGTCCGATTCGATTTAACTCCTCAGCTACTTGAATTGCCAATTCACGTGTTGGGGCTAGAACAACTCCCTGGATCGCTTCTTCAGCTAACTCAACTCGTTCTATAAGGGGGATACCAAAAGCTGTTGTCTTGCCAGTACCTGTTTGAGCTTGACCAATTAGATCTTTACCCGTCATAGCTATCGGAATAGCTTCAGCTTGAATCGGTGTAGCCTCTTCAAAACCCAAATTATGAATGGCCTTTTCAATGTCCTTACTTAAATGAAAATCAGAAAACTTTTTCAAGGGTTTCATGCTCCTTTTCTTATTTAATTCAGAAACGATAAAAGTACTCTTCAAATAGAGATGTTGCTTATTCATTTCTGCGTAGTGTAAATCAATGTTATTATCAATGGAAGTCCTGTTCTAACGTATCTGTACAAGACCAATTCATGCCTTATTTTATCCACGCTTACGTGTATTTATAATTTCTTATATGACCTACAGAGAAAGAAAAGTCAGCCAATATAATATTAGCTACTTTTCCTATTTATAACTTCAGTTTTCGTTAAAATCCTTGCTAATATAATAAGTATAAGAAGCACTAATTTGATATTTTTTCTTACATGAATTTTTCTACTCTGAGCAAACTACTTAAGACGCCGTGAGGCATCTACGAAAATCCTTTAGCAATAGAGCAAAAAAACCTATCTCTTTTAACTGGAAAGAGATAGGTTTTTTCTGTTTCTTTAGGATGACTATGATATATATAACCCTAGTTAAGTCAGGTAGGCAGGCACTCTCACGAGCGCCCGCCCCCCTAAGAACCGTACGTGACAGATTTCCCGTCATACGGCTCAAGCCTTCTTTTTATCCGAACAACTTATCTAATACACGGTACATGTACTAGCTTAGCAGATGTACTTGTAGAAACCTCTAGATTTCGCACTGTAACTTTTTCTCCATTTTGTAGAGTCTGCTTGCACAATGCACAACGATATCCTTGTTTTCTTGCGAGTTTCATCCTATCTAATGTATTTTCACTATTAAAGACCTTACGGTCTCGCTTTTCCCAATACTCTCTTAGACTAGGATTATCCGGGCTGTTTTTATAGGCTACCATGACATGTCGTTCTATCTTAATCCAGGACATTTTTAACAATTGAATGTTAGTAAGTGGACATGTGAGAATCCATCTATTATTTCCACCGTGGTGGGGCTTTTTAAAATAACGCTTGCTAATCCATTTTCTCGATTTCTTTGGATGCAATTGTTTAAGGTGTTTTCTCACTTTTAGGAAAATATAATTGTCCATGTAGTCGTAAGTCTTTTTGGATACGACATGTTTCCAATACTGTCCGTAGCCACGAATAATCGGGTTTAGAACACTTATTATTTCTTTTACTGGTCGTCCTCTCATCACAGAGAACGTATCTTTTATCTTATTTTTAGCCTTTTTAATGCTGTCTCTGCTAGGTTTGATAAATAACTTCTTTCCTTGTCCCGTATTGTATTGACGCAGCGAGAAGCCAAGAAAATCAAACCCGTCCTCAATATGTGTAACCCTAGTTTTATCCATGCTAAGTGTAATTCCTCGCTTTTGTAAGTAAGGAGTGAGTTTCCCATATATGCTTTCAGCCTTTTCCTTCGTTTCCGTTACGATGACAAAGTCATCGGCGGAGAGAACACGTCCTATCTTACATTTTGGATCGATCGCGTATCCTCCGTTTGGTTTGTATGTCTTTTTATAGACAATACCAATTTCTTCTTCCATACCACATAAGGCGATATTAGCTAGAAGGGGAGACACAATAATACCCCCTTGAGGGGTTCCTTCTGTTGTCGTACGAAGCATATCCTGCTCTATATATCCCATATTAAGCCACCTTTTAATGAGAGTGCTTCCCGGAAACATAGATGTTTGTTGCATTATCCAATTATGATTAAGATGGTCAAAGCATCCTAAGAAATCTCCCTCAAATACCCACTTTTTCT
>NZ_JBLZXA010000047.1:0-7279 GCF_056099005.1 Priestia sp. 53B2 | reverse complement strand
CAATTGCAGACATGAACCATAATGGGTATCGATAGTGCCGCCAATGTTCAACTTGAAACGGTATACGAAAAAGTTTTATAAATCCTCCTATTAAAATAAAGATTGCTAAAATCACTTGCACAAAAGTGATCATCTAAGCTTCCTCCTTTTAATGATCTTGTTTAGAGATATTTTCAAGTAGGAATGAATGGATATATATTCCTTGTTGTATTTTATCATTAATGATGAATTATTAAATTAAAATTATGTATACCATATACAAATTTAGTTAACATAATGCCATTTATCGGTATGAAATAGAAAAAACGCCTTTTAATTCAAACGTTAAGTAATCGCTTTCAATTTTTACTTTCTCAAAATGATTTGATGGGTTATAATAAATATCTACAAAAATATAAATGATATGTAAGTAACAAGCAATTACACCCTTAATATTTAGCAAAAAGAAAAGCCTACCTCTGACAAATCAGGTAAGCTTTTCTTTTTAGTACATAAGTTATCAATAAATTGAGCAAATTACTCAAGATGTCGCCAAACATCGACTTGTGCAACTAACTATACAACGGAAAAAGCTACTAATCCCTGTTTAGTGGCTTTTTCTGATTTTAAAATGTATATCGTATAGATTTTTAGTTACCATAAAACAACTTATAGGAAGTAGTATGAGCTATTCTAGAAACCAACTTAGTTATAATAAAGAATGTAACATCTTATTAAAGTCTTCCTGGGTATCTTTAATATTATTAAAAAACTGTTCATCTACTTTTTCTACAATTGGAATCCCCTGTTTAACCTTATTTTTTCCTTCTGCAGTTATAGATAATAAAATTTCTCGTTTATCTAAGGGGTTCTTACTTCGCTCTAAAAGCCCTTTTGTTTCAATAGTACGTACTACATCAGAAACCATCATAATATTTAACTTTGTAAAATCAGCAAGCTTTTTTTGAGTCACATTTTCTCCCTTAGTCTGTAGAAAATCACATGCTGCTAGTAACACAAATTGTGAATGAGTAACATTTATCTTACTCAGTTCTTTTGTTATCAGTCTTTGCCACGAATGTGTTACTTGCCATAATAGAAATCCTGAGCTATCTTCTGGATTATTAAATTTGGAAACCCATTTCATGCTGTTTTACCCCCATAGCTTTAGCAATTATTAAAAAGTCTTCCCGTTCTATCTCAAAATGCCCCCTTCTAAAGAGTAAACCTACATTTGGGGTCGTACGGGCAAAATTTAATAAAGGCTTAATTTCTAAATAACTAGCAGTTTGGCATTCTTTGAACTCTACATCTATTCTATTCGGTATAAAGTTTGGATTCATTTCATAAAGATAAACCTCACCCGATTTAACTTTACCAATAGCAGTAAAAGACTGTAAAGGTAAGCCATTTTTATAAGATGTCTTTGGCGAATAATAAATGAGCCAATCTCCTGCTTTCATTCGTTTTAAAGGATATGCTTTACCATGACATAGTTGAGCAAAGCCATTTTTCTCTCCTATTCTTACATGATCCTCAGATACTACACCTATCCAATATCGTATTTTAGTCATTCGTTTTCACCTGCCAATTTAACAAGTCTATCCATAGAACGAGGGATATTTTTTGTTAACAAGGGTCCTATCTGACCTCCTATTTCCTTAGCATGAAGGCCTGAAATGCTAACGCCATGAGTAATTTTAGTTTGGAAACCAGCATTGTTTATGTAATGGTAAAAAGCAATTTGTATATTTAGTTCGTCTATTACCATAACATTTGTAAAGCTTCGATTTTCTTTCACTTCTTTAAGAGTAAAGGTACCAGGTTTTTGATTGAGAACTGTTAGAGATCCAATACTCCCCGTTGTAAATGGGCCATCTAAATGAGCTTCTATAATTTCGTCATCCCACTTTGACCATTTAGATATATCTTGATACAAATTCCAAATGGATATAGGGCTAGAAGTAGTAAAAATAGAATGTTCGTAGTTCCACATAATAAGACCTCCTAAAATAGTAAGCGCACGTATTATTAATAATACGTGCGCTTACTATTCGTGTCAATATTTAACAGAAGGTTTATCCTGTATAAAAATCTAGCTACCATAATCACGATTATAGGTAGCAAAAAAGCCTTTATATTGGGATTAAAGGCTTTTTTGCTAATCTTTATATTTCTAAGCCACATACTAATTATGAGAAAAGATTTCCAACAAAGATAATCCATCCAGTCACTATAATTAATACGGCACTAAGTATAATGGTTAAAACACTTCTCACAGCTGATTTCCAATTATGTATTCCGAAGAAGCCTATAATACCAACTAAAAATATAACAATTGCTACATAAAAATTTAAGCTTAATAACGATGGGTGAGCAAAAGTTATGAAAGTTAGACAGACACATAGCAATGAGAAGACGAATGACCAAAGGTTTATCGCTTTTGTCATCTAAATTAATCTCCTTTATCTATAAAATCTACCATATTATCTCATATTTATATTCTATAAATCTAGTTTACGTAATACCAATTCTAGGCACAAAGATAAGTAACACCTTACTATAAGACGTTACTTATGGTAATTGACAAAAAAATCGTTTGAAAATAATAAAGTTGTTAAAAAATGCGGATTATTCTATTCAACAATCGGGTCATATAAAGAAATAAAGATTATTGAACTAACTGGCAGGGTAATAAAATGCTTTTGGAGAAATATGGTTTGGTAAAGTACCACTAAAAAGGAAGGATGATTCTACATGATGGGAATAGAGAGTAAAAAACAGGAGATTTTAAAAGCTTACCAGTTCAGACATGCTTGCAAGGAATTTGATACGAACAAAAAGATTTCGGATGAAGATTTTCGCTTTATTTTGGAGACAGGTAGATTGTCTCCAAGTTCAGTTGGTTTAGAGCCGTGGAAGTTTGTCGTGATCCAGGATGCAGCGCTTCGCGAAAAATTAAAACCTGTATCCGGCGGTGCCCAAGGACAACTTCCTACTGCCAGCCATTTTGTAGCTATATTGGCCAGAGGAAAAGAAGGCTTAAGACATGATTCCGTTCACGTAATCAAAATGATGAAAGACATTCATCATATGCCTGAAGAAGTTGTACAAAATCTTTCCGGTTTCTACAAATCCTTCGTCGAGACAGAACTCGAAGATAATGACCGTCTCATTTTTGAATGGGCAAGCAAACAAACGTATATAGCATTAGGAAACATGATGACAGCTGCGGCTCAGATCGGTATTGATTCCTGTCCAATAGAAGGTTTTGATAAAAAGCAGGTAACCACTATTTTGCAAAATGAGGGTATCATTGAAGGCAACGATTTCGGTGTAGCCTGTATGGTCGCTTTCGGATATCGGAAAGAGAATCCGAAACGTCCAAAAACAAGACAAAATCTTGATGAAATTGTTGAGTGGCGATAAAACTGTAGATGATGCTTCTCAACATCAGGGGACATGTTTAGAAGGCATGTCTCTTTTAATGTCATTTTAAAATAAGGTGAAAAATATCCATGAAATGAAAAATGGAACGGAGAGTGAAAATATCCTACGCATTTTAAAGATACGCATCTAAATCGTGTTTAATAAATTGTTCCATATTATATATATGCCTTAAAGGTAATAAGAGCAGGCTTAAGCCTGCTTTTTCTTTTATTCATGAAACAAAATGTTTCAAATTTTAAACATAAACGTTTCATAAGCTAGGAAATATTAGAGAACACCATGTTCATTTTTTTGAACCTAATGTTCTCTAAATATGAACATACATGTTCACTTCTACTTAATATAATTCAGGTTATAGGAGTAAAACTATATCGCCTAAAATGCAAACTATCCTTTACATTTTGTAAATGATACCTTACAATTAAAAGTAAATAAATGGATAAGGAAGGCTTCTAAATGCTCAGAAATAGAGTTCGTGAATTACGTGCCCGTTTTAAATGGACACAACAAGACTTAGCTGATTCAGTCGGCATTACAAGGCAGACAGTTGGGTTAATTGAAAAAGGAGATTATGCTCCTTCTGTTGCCCTAGCTTTAAAAATCGCTCAGTCATTTAATGTATCTGTCGAAGATGTATTTTACCTGAAGGAAGGGAAGGAATAATATGCTACAACGTATTATAAGGTCCCCATTTATACCCATGAGTATGTTTCTTTTAATCATTGTATGTTTTACCATTTCTACTATGGATTTTTATCCAAATCAATCTATGTTAGCTAGAATGGTTTTTTTAGCCTTAATTGCTGTAACAATATGCTGGACAGTATTAACCCAACTACATAACCGTAAACATCCTCATGATCGTATTAATTATTTAGGATTAATCCCTCCAGAGTTTCAAGAAACAGATGAAGGGCAACAATGGATTACCTTTAAAGCTTGCAGAAACGTATATGTTTATTATACGTATGCCTTACCTATCGTAGCAGGTATCTGTTTTCTCTTCTCTCATAGTCGCTTTATTCCGTTACTGAGTATAGGAGCTTTGGGATTAGGACAGTACCTTGTATATTGGTTAACCATACGTAAGTTAAATCAATTTTAAAGATGCGAGGAGAGAAGAAATGAATCTATTAGAATGGGCACAAAATGCAAATAGTGTATGGCAATATCTCGTTTTATTTTTGCTGGCCGTAGCTCCATGGATGGATGTATCTATTATTGTTCCACTCGGAGTCTTATGGGGATTATCACCAATTGGGGTTGGGGTAACAGCATTTATCGGTAATCTTCTTTTGATTTTATTGCTAGGACTATTTTTTAAACAGTTTTCAGCATGGCGAACAAAAAGAAGAATGAAAAAAGGGATTACGGGTCCAACAAAAAAAGAAACAAGGTCAAAGAAGATATGGGAAAAATACGGTATACCAGGATTAGCCTTGCTTGCTCCTATTTTAGTAGGAACAGATATAGCTGCAGTACTTGCTCTCACTTTTGGATCTTCGCGTCGACATGTAATAGGATGGATGACAACTAGTTTAGCAGTATGGACCATCGTATTTACGGTTTGTTCGATGTATGGTTTTAGCTTTTTTAACTTGATCTAAGCTTTATAATATAAATCTAAATTAAATGTATACCTTATACAAACCCATTTTACATAATATTCTTTTATCGGAAAAGCTCTTAGAATTATTTATTCTAAGAGCTTTTTGACTTTATAAATCTTTTATTCAATAAAATACATTCTTCCATTTACTTCAATAGATATCGAAGACTGTTTCATTTCTTTTTTTAGCTCTTTTGCATATGCTACAACTTCATTAATTTTATTCTTATCTAATTTTTCAGTGAAGCTATAAACAATGGTTACCTTTTCTTTAACTAATTTTTTATTATCTCCTATCCAGGCTCCTGTTCCATCATCAGAAGTGGCACCTCCAAACATATTAGAGAATTTCTCTAAAGATTGGTCAACATATTTGCTATTATCAATAGGTTGATCAATATTGTAAGTAGATGGAACGTAAATTTTTACAACTTTGTCAAGGTAAGATTGTCCTCCCAGAACATTCGATTGTTGTTCTTGAGTTGTTGAGGTTTGCTTAGATGGGTATTCAGCATATACTATATAACTAAATAACCCAATTAACATAAGGAATGCTAATAACTTAACCACTAATTTGTTCTTCAGCTTTATCACGTCCCCTTATTTAATAATTCCTAATTACAAAGTAACAAATATAGGAAATACATCTTTATATTATCAAAAAGGTATATGAACGTATATATACTTTTTTTGTCGATTTTTAAGCTGTATACAATATTCATTTTTAGTTACCATAATGTGAATTATCGGAAATCACATGTGAAAAAGCCCTTTTATTAAGGGCTTTCACTTGTTTACTCTTATATATTTAATGTTACATTTTGGGAGCTTCCATACCAAAATTCGCCCATTCTTCTTTTGATGGCCCATAAATACCTGAAACGGGTAATCCTGCCTGTCTCATAAGAACGGTCATTTGTCCCCGGTGGTGGGCTTGATGTTGTATTAAAAACATTAAAAGTGATCCATTTGGTATTTTCTGACCCAAAAAGTCTATTCGTTCTTCTAACGTTTTGTCGATCCATTGAGTTTTTAATGCTTGTACAAATGCGTCACTTGCTTGCTGATAGCTGTCTGCTATAAACTGAGCCGTAGTAGGAACAGGCCAATCTTCAGACGGTGCCTCAAACGTTAAGTTAGTGTTTGAAGCAATTATGTGAATGGCAGCTACTGTATGCCAAGCAATACGTCCTAGAGTCCAATTCTGTGAAGTAATTTCCTGTTTAAGAGAACCATCAGTTAAATTTTTTAGTAGTCTCTGGGTAGCATTTGCTTCATATTCCCAAGATTTTAAAAAACTATCTAAACTTTGAAACATAAAAATCCCCCTTTTGTTTATCCTTTTAATTCCATTTTAACAATAGTTGTATTATAAAACATTATGTACAAGACGTTCATTCCTAGTTAACATAAAACACTTTTTCGGAACACCTTCGTACTTCTTAATTATAGAATAGCCTTAAAGTCTACAGGAGCAGGCTTAAGCCTGCTTTTGATACATCTCGTATCAAAAATAATACAAAATGTATCATTTTCTATACATAAATCTTTCATAGCTGGTGAAACATTTATGTGAATGATTTATATCCTAATTGAGCACACTATTGAAAAGTTGGAGAGATGTTCATTCTCAATTCTTTAGTGTGTACTATGAATAGTCTAAAAGAAAAACCTACTGTCCATGGGGACTGACCCCATATTCAGTAGGTTTTTCTCTTTTCTATACATAAGTTCTTACTAAACTGAACAAGCTACTCAAGATACGACAAAGCGTCAACACAACATTACGATTGCCGTATAAAAAAAGGCTGCCTCTTTTGACTGGGAAGAGGTAGTCTTTTTTTATACGGTATACAAATCTAGTCTAAATAAGGTCAATAAAGTATAGAATCCCCTCAATAGGGCAGACTGCTAAAGTTCGTTGGATCATATACAATACCTGTTGTATGTAAATAGCTTTATTTCTTGTTGCAGTTGCAGACTTCCTAACAAGTCTGTTTCTTTTTATTTAATAATTATAAAAATGAATAATAAATAACATCTTGAGCAAACTACTCAAGACGCCGTGAGGCTTCTGTCCTTTGGTTAAATAATGTAGCAAAAAAACTCCTGAACTGAACTGCACCCCAATTGTTAGACAAAGAAACTCTAATGATTGGGGTGCTTGTATGTCTAGACATACATTTGAAGATAAGTTGAAGGCTATTGATTTGTACCTAAATAAGCGCAACTCATATAGGG
>NZ_JBLZXA010000046.1:0-13705 GCF_056099005.1 Priestia sp. 53B2 | reverse complement strand
TACCTTTGTATATCATATACAACTTAAAAAAACGAAAAACCAACCTCTGAGTCCTAAAGGTTGGTTTTTCTGCTAAATAAGAAAGTTAGTTGTAGATGCCTCACGGCGTCTTGAGTAGTTTGCTCAAATGATAAAAAATTATTCATAATGGACAATTAACTTAAAGGTGGTTTGGTGAATAGAGTGTAACTATTATTGATTATATTTCAACATCAAGACTTTATAGGGTCACTCGTCCTTCTAAGGGAATGACGTTCTTGCAGATTTAGATAAATTTGCTCTATCGATAAAGGATATGGACTATTCATTAGACCATATTTTCTTTTGAAACAAAGTAGGTGATTACGTGTTTTATTCATCTTTCTATACTCCCTTTTCTTACACTTTCTATCCTTATTTTGTTCCTTCTTTCGAACGACCTACTGGATTTGTACTCGATTCTAATGGGGAAATTAATAGTTGGTGGGGGAATTATCCATTGGGGAATCCAGCTAAAGCGCCAAAGTATTACGGTGCGGGAGGAGCTCCTATTTCTGGATCCCTCGTGCCTTTTAGTTTAAGAGGTTATTATTAAACTATAAGTAGCTAAAAGGTATTATTTGAGGACTATTATTTCATGCTTGTTGCTACTAACATGTCTACTGATTTAATTTATATTGGTAGTATAGGAGGGAAATAAAAATGCCATCTGTTGTAGGTGCAGTTAATATTTCTAGTTTGTTTGGTTCAGCACCAACCGTTGAATTTGGTGATTGCTTTAAAATTTCACCTAAAGCTACTGATATAACAAAAGTAGGGGCTGGATCAGGTAATATAGGTAACTTTATGAATATTACAAATGAAAAAAGTTCAACTAATACTAAGAATGATAGTATATTCAGTCAAAATATTGCTGGTAATTTATAATAAAAAGAGGTTGCTTTATTTATGTCGATTGTTCATTTTATGTTAACTAAAGATGTATGCCATATACAGCTTAAAAACAGAAAAAACTCCTGTGACCTGTTCAGGAGTTTTTTTTGCTACATTATTTAACCAAAGGACTGAAGCCTCACGGCGTCTTGAGTAGTTTGCTCAAGATGTTATTTATTATTCATTTTTATAATTATTAAATAAAAAGAAACAGACTTGTTAGGAAGTCTGCAACTGCAACAAGAAATAAAGCTATTTATATACAACAGGTATTGTATATGATCCAACGAACTTTAGCAGTCTGCCCTATTGAGGATATTCTATACTTTATTGATCTTATGTTAACTAAACATGTATACCATATACAGCGTAAAAACAGAAAAAACTACTGACCATGCTCCAGTAGTTTTTTCTGTGAATAGTGAGTAATTAGCAGTTGTTTTTAAAATCATATATTGACCTCTAGATTATAGTTTGTTCAAGATAGTAAGAACTTATGTACAGAAAAGAGAAAACCCTACTAAACATGGACAGTAGGGTTTTCTTTTAGACTATTCGTAGTACACAATGAAGAATTGAGAATGAACATCTCTCCATCTTTTCAATAGTGTGCTCAATTAAAATATAAATCATTCACATAAATGTATCAAAAGCAGGCTTAAGCCTGCTCTTATAGCCTTTAAGGCTATTCTGAGAAAGCCCATTATGGTAACTAGATGTATATATATTATACATTTTATTTCATTTTGTTTGGTATACGAATAAATTAAAAAAGAATCAAACGAAAGGATGAAATTAATGTGAAATGTCAACTTTCTTATTATAAAAAAGTATGTTACAGGAAAGGGAGGCGTAAAACTCGTTACTGTAAGAGAATATCCCATCAGTGTCATAGCTCTACGGTTGTATCTCTTCTTCGAGTTACTTATTGTGATGCTGGACCTTGTTGTTGCTCACTTCAAGGTCCTCAAGGCCCAGAAGGTCCCCAAGGTCTAGAAGGTCCCCAAGGTCCAGCAGGTCCTCAAGGCCCAGAAGGTCCCCAAGGTCTAGAAGGTCCCCAAGGTCCAGCAGGCCCCCAAGGTCTAGAAGGCCCCCAAGGTCCAGAAGGTCCCCAAGGTCTAGAAGGCCCCCAAGGTCCAGCAGGCCCTCAAGGTCCAGAAGGTCCCCAAGGTCTAGAAGGCCCCCAAGGTCCAGAAGGTCCCCAAGGTCTAGAAGGCCCTCAAGGTCCAGCAGGTCCTCAAGGTCCAGAAGGTCCTCAAGGTCCAGAAGGTCCCCAAGGTCCACCAATTACGGGACCAATAGCAACAACTAACCTATTATATTTTACTCTTTCGGATGGACAGAAACTTGAGTATACAAACAGTGATGGTTTATCACAATACGGATCAACTCAGATATTATCACCAAGCATAGTTTCTTATATTAACTTGTTTATTAATGGCATTCTCCAACCTCAAAGTAGCTACACAGTTGAAGAGGGAAAATTAACTTTGGATGAGGCCCCTTCAGAGGACGCACCAATTACTCTTCAGTTTATAATTATTAATTAATGAAATGTATTATATATACATTATGCTCTGTTTTATGGAGGAAAACCGAAACAAACCGATTTTCCTAAAAGAGAATCGGTTTGTCTTGAGTATAAAAAAGGACTAGTTGACTACAACTTCAATAAGGATTGGAGTTCCTCCATCAAGTACATCGCCACCTGGAATAGTTATAGTAGTAGTAGTAATGGTTGAGGTATCAGCCGTTTGAGGCTGCGCGTTTATATATAAAACATAATAAGCAAATGACCCTGGAAATACTGTAGCAGCCGCACCAGTATCATCCGTAAAAGCTGTTGCCGCAATTGCAAATGTGGCACCAGTACCTGTACCATCCCCTATTGTGGCAGAAAACTTTCTTGAAGCCATAAAAGGTTTGACAATAGGCATCTAGATTCACCTCTTTTCAAATATATTAGGACAATTCTTCAGAGAAAATACTTGTCCTTTTATTAGTTTATTATTTTATTTTTTTATGGTAACGGTAAATTATCTAATAAATAAACACATTTTATAAGAATTTTGATACGTTTAAATTGACTTCTACTCTTGTGTAAAAGTAGGAATTATCACGTTTCGTTCGAATACTAGTTACATACTTTTAAAATGAAAGTGGAGGCTAGTATAATGCTAGTAAAAGAGATATTAAATAAAATTATAGTAAAAGAAATAACGATTAAAGAATTAGCTGATATGTACAATGTAAGTACTCGTACTATTCAATTAAAGATTAAGAAATTAGGATATGAGTGGGACAATAAGCAAAGTATTTATCATTATGTTGGGGAAGATCCAGAACCCTTAAACCTTGATTTTAGTACACTTATCTCTAAAAATAAGAAAATACTAGCAAAACAAAAGCAAACTAACAGTGAAATAGCTAGTACTATTGAAAGTAAAAGCAATAGTGCTAGCAACTTGAAAGCTAGTACATCTGCTAGCAAAGTAGATGCAATCGATATCTTGCTGCAGAATCCAAAAGACCGTTCCAAAAGAGTATATAGAGGATTCTATTTTGATGATGACGTTTTAAGTATTATTGATCGAGTTCCTAAGAGTTATAAATCTGAATTGGTGAATGAAGCTTTGAGAAAAGTATTTAAAGAAAAAGGATTATTAGACTAAAAAACTCACCTGCATTTTAGGTGAGTTTTCTTGCTTATTTTACAAATAGGGTTTGCAAAAATGTAGGATTTGGTAGAAAATTAGATATAAGAAAAAGCCCTCAAGTTTTCGAGGACTCCGAGGACTTCTTCTTACAAATTATTTAGGAAGGAATTAACCTTCTGTTTTTGAATTCATTATAGATACATTCTATCACAAGGGGTTATATTCTTTCCAGTGAAAATTGGAGGAATACTAAGTGAAAAAAGCTTTAGACCAAGCAGAGAAAAAAGCAAGAGTACGAGATTCAAGGATTGAAGAACTAATTGGTCAGGCAGAGGTTGGTTTGTCAGCAGATCAACAAAAAACATTATTAGAAATCTTACATAAGACTACTGGAGATAATTATTTCATCGGTAAGCGAAAGAAAAAAACTGATGGGGTGAGATTTGTGCAAATACTGATGGAAAATTATAATTATTTAAGTCAAATAAAGTACTTATCTAATGCACAAAAAGCATTTTTACTAGATTTAGTTCCCTATGTTGAATTTAAAACAAATATTCTTATAGAACGCCCTGAAGAAGACTTAGAAGAGGTAAGCGAGAATTCGGCTTCACCTAGCTATTTAGCAAAAAAACTTGAACGAGACCGTTCAACAGTATCCCTTATGATGAATGATCTTATGAAGAAGGGCATTTTAGCTGTTGCTGAGAGTGGTATGACTACAGAAGATGGTAGAGTATGTACTAGCAGGACTTGGTTTGTAAATCCTAATATTATGTGTTGTTCAGCAAGAGATGATGTAGATAAGGCAACACAAAGAATATTTAAACGCTCTCTAAAAAATTTCAAGGTTGAAGGAAGCTCTAAGAAACATCAATTACCTATATATTTATTTTAAAAAGCAAGGGGAAATTTACCCCTTGCTTTTTTTGTTTATGTCTTTTTTTACATTTTTTAGGTGTTGGTTTTTCCCAACACAGGTGTTGGTTTTTCCCAACACCCCTTCCTCTATAAACGTTGATATAACAACATTTTTGCACTTGTCCCTTCTCACTCTATTTAAATAGCAATTCGCCGATAAAATTGCAAGGGTCTTTTTATACTTTTTTCGTTAAAATTACAAAACTAAAATGGCTATTTAAAATACAAGGTTCGAGTAGTATTTTTTAAGAAAATCGCTTAAAAAATCTCCACTCTTTTCTCCTTGTATTTTAAATTTCGGCAGGCGTGGTTATATCGCCAAGCCGAACATACCCAAAACGAAGTTAAAGATGCTCGGCTTGCGACGGCCATTATACCTGCCGAACCGCCAGAGCAACTGTCCAAAATTCTACTCTTTTTCATAATGTATTTACACTATTTTTAAAGCCAGCCTCACACCCCAAAACGAAGGCGGCCACGTGATTCTAAAATATAAGTCTAAATCATCTTTTAAAAGGAACTTTTCTTTTATATATCGAATGACATATCATAGGACATAGCAGGAGGTTGTGCGATATGTCAGGTGACACAAGGAAGCAGCAAAAGGTTTATACAGCAAGGGAAGTAGCTACCCTTTTAGCGATACAGAACACTACTGTTCGTAAGTATTCTCAGCTGCTTGAAAAAGCAGGGTACCATATCCATAAAAATGAGTTGGGCCACAGAGGTTTTTTTGATAAGGATGTAATAATTTTACGTAAGATTAGAGAGTTGATAAAGCACCCTGATATGTCACTGGATCAGGCTATAAATGCAGCAATATCAACGGTTGGCGAAGACGATGTGTCAGACCGTGACACAGAGGAATTAGTGACATATCAGGGGACACAACAGTATGAGCAATTACTAAAACAATTTGAAGATTTTAAAGAAGAACAAATGAAATTCAACCAAGAACTACTGAAACAGATCCAACAAAGAGATGAGTATATTTCGAAGAAATTAGAGACTAGAGATCGTGAACTTTTAGATGCTGTTAAAGGAATGCAAGAAACTCAAAAACTTATTGCTGCCAGTGAAGAAAAGAAAAAGAAGTGGTGGGAATTTTGGAAATAAAAAAAGACTGCTGGCTATTTAGCAGTCTTTTTTTATTTAAATGATTTGTTTCCGATAACATCTTACTCTCTACTTATATTATAACCCTATCTGAGGATTATTTATAGACTGTTTTTTCACTCATGTCCTGTCTTATACTGTTATACGCAAGTCTAAAAATATAAAGGATGTGGCTATATGAATGACAAAAAAAATGTCTTAGATCCTGGTCCATTTTTTCATGGTACTAAAGCAGAGCTGAAAATTGGAGACCTGCTTGAACCATTGTACTTATCCAATTATCAGGATAAAAAATCTAACCATATCTATTTTACTGGAACATTAAACGCTGCTAAATGGGGTGCTGAATTAGCAAGATCTAATTCTAAAGAGAGAATTTATATTGTAGAACCATTAGGCGATTTTGAAAATGATCCGAATTTAACTGACAAAAAATTTCTGGGAAACCCAACACGTTCTTATAGATCTAAATCTCCTTTGAAAATAGTAGCTGAATTAGGTTCATGGGAAAGACATTCCGATGAAGAAATAAATCATATGCTTACATCTTTAAAAAAGTTAACTGAAGAAGGAAAAAATGTAATATACGATTGATTCTCACATTATTAAAACTCTAGTTGAATGCCAAATTAAAGACTTAACTAATTTATCATTATAAGCAGAATTTAAAAAAGTGCCTGGGTAAACCGAGATGATTTCAGATCATTCCGATTTGCCCAGGCACTGAATTTTTATATGGCCGCCCTTTTGTGGGACTAGTTTCCACTGTAACAGAGATAACTGTGGTGAAAAATAAAGGATTATGAGAGATAATGTCCTGATTCTTAGAGTAAACATATAGCATACATACAATGAAGACCGCCTTATAGACCGATACATAATGGGCGGCCTTTGTTGTGACTATGACTTAAAGGAGGAAACCTTTATTAGTAAAAATAGAAGTTTTCTACTGATGGCCGTCGTGATAAATCTTGCTATATGGATCTTTGTTCAGGAACAAATGACAAATACCAAAGTTGAACAGCCTATTTTATCGATTGACCAACCTACGATGTGTAAATGAATAATGTGTATTTAAAAAGCAAAAGGATATCCTTTTGCTTTTTATTTTTTAAAGCGGCCAGGCTACTATGACATATTTTCAAATGAGCATATTGGGCGCGAAGCGGCAGCCGATACGCTTATTTTCATAAATAAATACTTTCAGGGCAAACTAAAGGATATGGTTTATATGCTATGGAGGTAAGGAATTTGAATAAGAAAAATGATACTAGATTAACCTCTTCAGAAATTACAAGTCTGTGGGTTCAGTATATCAGGGAAACGATGGCGATTTGCATCAGTAAATATGTATTAGCAACTGTTAAAGATCCTGAAGTTCATTCTCTTTTTGGATTTTGTTTAGAATTATCTCAAAAACATCTCAAAGTGTTAAAAAAAATCTTAAATGGAGAGAATTTCCCTCTACCAAATGGTTTTACAGATAAAGATGTAAATTTGGAAGCTCCACCTTTATTCACGGACTCACTTTGGTTACATTACATACATATTATGACCATTCATGGATTATCAGGACATAGCATGTCATTCAGTAGTTCTATTCGGAAAGATATTAGGGATCTTTATTATCAATGTAATATGGACGCGATGGATGTTTATAACAGATCAATTGATATTCTCTTATCTAAGGACCTTTATGAAAGAGATCCTTATTTTTCAATGCCCCAAGGTGTTGAGTACATAACAGAATTAGGATATGCAATGGATATATTGGGGAAGAAAAGGTCTTTAAATTCGATGGAGGCAGGAAATATATATACTGATTTAAAGAAGAGTATTTCTGCAAAAAGCATTCTTCTTGGATTTCAACAGGTAGCCCAAGATAAAAAAATACGTAAGTTTATGGATGATGGTCTAAATTTAGTTAATAAGCATATAGGTCTTTTTTCTTCACTGTTACATGAAGGAGGCCTCCATACCCCACCGTTATTAGATAGGGAAGTTACAAATTCTAAAATCGCACCTTTTTCAGATAAACTAATGCTATTTCATGCCGGATTTATGTTTAATTTAGCTATGATATATTATTCGGTTACTATGTCTGTCAGTATGAGAATTGATGTAGTAGGACACTGTGAGGCATCGATTCTAAGAGATTTAAAACTTACTACCAGTTGGGGAAATATTATGATTGAAAGAGGATGGATAGAAAAGCCACCAG
Source organism: Priestia sp. 53B2 (assembly GCF_056099005.1). NCBI lineage: Bacteria > Bacillati > Bacillota > Bacilli > Caryophanales > Bacillaceae > Priestia > Priestia sp. 53B2. The sequence goes on along the minus strand of NZ_JBLZXA010000046.1, from coordinate 5,878 downwards.
AAGCAAGTGATCGAAAGGAATTGCCTAATAATTAAGTATTAATTGTATTAAAGAAACAGACGTAGCAAAACAAAGTTTAAGGATTAAAAGAATATATATTATTCAAAAGGTAATTCTAAGAAAAAATAAATGTAGGAGATTATACATGGAAAAATTAATATCTGCAGAAATGGGTAAACTTTGGGCTACATATATGGGTAATAGTATGTCTACATGTATTCTAAGCTACTTTCTTAAACATGTTGAAGACCAAGATATAAAAAAATTATTGGAAAATGCTCTAAACTTAAGTAAAGAATTTCAGAAAATCATAAAAGGTATTTTCATAAAAGAGAACTTTCCTATCCCTCATGGTTTTACAAAAGAAGATGTTAATCTTGACGCTCCAAGATTATTTGAGGATGAGTTCTATGTATATTATTTAAAGTATGTATCTAAAGTAGGACTTAGTCTTTATAGTGTAGGAATCCCTTTAATATATAGAGAGGATGTAAGGGATTTTTCCCTTTATTGTATGGAATCAACTATAAAATTGGTGGAAGATATAAAAGATATTTCAATGAATAAAGGGTTAGCTATTAAATCCCCTGTTATTCCAACACCACAAAAAGTAAATATAGCACACAAAAATTATTTAAAAGGTTTTATTGGAGATGTTAGGCCCTTACATGCATTGGAAATTGCTCATTTATACGATAATTTAGAGACCAACCTGGCAAGCAAAGCTTTAGTAATGGCGTTTAGTCAAGTTACAAAAACGAAGAAGGTTAGAGAATTATTTGTAAAAGGAGAAGAACTAACTGATAAAATAGTTGAAGATTTTATACAAAAACTTCATCATGATAATTTGCCTTCCCCCTCATTAATTGATCATTTAGTAACAACTTCAACACTTTCTCCTTTTTCTGATAAATTAATGGTATTTCATAAAATGGATATGTTTTCAATGAGAGTACGAAACTTTGGAAACTCAATGGCTGTAAATGGAAGACGAGATTTAGCCCTAATGTATGCAAAATCTTTAAAGGATATATCGGATTTTGTTAATGATGCAGCGGATATAATGATAGAAAATGGGTGGATGGAAACTCCACCTGAAGCTGCGGATAGAGAAGATATAGCTTCAGAGTAGGAACTAGGCCATTGTCAATGGTAAGCGGACCGTAGGGAGCATTAAGGAATTGACAATGTCACTACACAAAAGACCCTCTTGGCACTCAAACAAAACCCGTTTGTTTGACGCCAACCGGCGAGGGAGCCCCCTCAAAAAAGTGAGGGGGTTGGGGGAGTTTTTTGGATGGGGTTAAGGGGAAGACTTCCCCTTACAGGTGGTGGACGGCGTCCACGGTCTTCATGAAAAAGGGCATCCGATGAGGATGTCTTTTTTCATTTTGGCGGAGCCAAACACAGGGAGGAACACCGACCGCCACCTCGTAGAGCGCGCTCCCAATTTTATCGAAGATGAAAAATTGGTGTAGTGCGTTACACCAAATCTAAAGTTGTGGTATGCTAGACTCAAGTACAGTGGTCGAAATGGGGGATTGAGGGATGGCCAAATATGGGATTATCCGCATGCAAAAGTTCCACAAAGACGCAATATTGGGGATCCAAAAACACAACCAACGAGAAGGCGAGAACAGTAAAAATAAAGACATCGATTCAACCAGAACGATGCTCAACTATGATTTTGTGAATGAGGACAAAATTAAGTATCACGAAGAAATTAAGAAGATGACGGCCACCCGTGTGAAACGAAAAATTCGGAATGATGCGGTCCTAGTGGCAGAATTCTTTGTGTCGGCCAGTCCGGAGTATATGCATGGGATGTCGCCAGAGGAGCAGCGCAAATATTTTGAAGCATCACTGGATCATATTGCAGGTAAGTATGGCCAGCAGAACATTTTATATGCCGTCGTACATAACGATGAAGCCACGCCACATATGCACGTGGGTTTTGTACCCATCACGGAGGATCGACGCTTGGCGGCGAAAGAGTACTTCCATGGGAAAACGAAGATTCGTAGAATCCAGGATGACTTTCACAACTACATGAACAAACGTGGGTATGACATTGAGCGTGGCGAGCCGAGCGAGCTGCAGCATAAGAGTGTTCATGAGTTTAAGAAACAAGAACGCGAAAAAGAGCTAAAGCACTTGCAACAACTAGTGGCTAACAAGGAAAAAGAGCTTCAACAGATGGACAATTTAGTCGAGTTAAAATCAGCACCACCCGTTGAGATACGTAGCAAGAGACGGATCGAAGAGTTATGTAGCCAACCTCTTGAAGTAGAGGCGGCCAAGAGTGTCATGGGTTCCAAAGTAAAGTTGGAAGAAGCAGATTTTCATGAGCTTATGATTCTTACAAAAGAGTTGCAACAAACATTGGCGGCCGAGCATGAGCGTACCCATGCATTGAGTCATGAGGTGGATCGCTATGATAAAGAGAATAAGGCATTAAAGCATGATTTGAGCGAGACAAGGCAAGAATTAGAAATATACGTGGCGCATCAAGATGGCGAAGTGGAGAAGGCCAAAAAACAAATGCGTCAGAAGCTGGTGCGTGATTTTTCAGCTGAGCAAAAGGAAAACGTCAAAGATGAAGTTAAAAGAGAACTAGATAAGCAATATGAAGCTCATATAAGCTCTCTCAGCGACGATTTAATGATTGAGAAGCAGAAACATAAGAAAACGAAAAAAGAGCTTGTACAGGCAAATGAAGTGAATGAGAGCTTAACGAAGATGAATCTTGATTATATAAAAAAATATGTGCCAAAAGAAGAGTTTGAAAAAGCGAATAAGCAAATTAATGAGCTGAAAGAAGAGAATAAAACATTAAAAGCCTGGAAGGAAAAAGCCTTGAATTGGATTGATAAGAATCTAGAAAGGATGAAACAGATTTCATTTTTTCAATATGTTGGTGGAATTCAAAAACGAAATAAAAGACAAGAGCAAGAAATAGAGAGATAAATGAAAATAAATTCAGCTAAGAACAGCAAGTATAACATCAATTTGAGTGACCAGTATCTCTTTTAAACTAGAATCAGTACAGGTGGAGTGTTGATCTAGTAAAAATAATAGTTCTCTATTGAATAAGAAAAGTTCGTCTCTGGTCAACATAATATTTCTCCCCTTATTTAAGATTCTTTATAAGCATAAAAAAAGCTACCTGATTTCTATGAGCATTGGCTTTGCATAGAAATCAGATAGCTTTTTTACAGGGTTCACATATATAAAAATAAAAGCAATATAAGCGTAAATTAACAATATCACTTTTTTACCATAAACACTATATCGTTCCAGAATAAACAAAGGGCAAGAGATTGAAAGATAAAATTCCGTTGTAGAAAGACATTTGTTTACTGTAAGATATTTGTATACAAATAAAAAGATAAAACTAATACAAGGTTGACGATTTTAAAAATAATCAATCTTGTATTAGTTTTGCGATTAAAAGTAAATGGGTGAGGGGTATATTGGAGTCTCATAAAGTAATTTTAAAAGAAGCTTTAACAGTTGAGATTGAAAAAGAGAGAAAGTTTTTGATTGAAACGGCATTTAAAGAGGGGTTTACAAGTAGTAATACGGTAGAAATTAGTCAATTTATAGATGATATGTTAAATGAGCTGGAAAAAATTAAATAAAGGAAACAGGATGCATAATAAAAAAAGCTATTTCAATCGTATTGGCATTGGAGTGAAATAGCTTTTTTTACTTTACATTCAAGAGTGTTCTAGTTAGTCATAGATATCTTTATATGTGAATTATATCACAAACTTTTCAAGTTGTGAAGATGAAAATCGAAATTTGTATGACAAGTTTTGAAATAAAGAAGGAAATCTCTTTTATATGCTTTTCTTGCCCTATAAAATAAATATGTGATAGCATTTGGACATACATTCTAAAATGTATACCTAGAAACAGGCGCTTTTCGTAATAGAGAAGCGTCTGTTTTTATTTGAAAATAAATAAAGAGCAACCTCATCTTTGTCATAGGAGAGTGAGGTTGCCTTCAAATACGTTGAAATCTGAAGTAATGACTGCCAATGTAACATGTTTTTTAACATATTTACTATTTTTAATGTGTTGCTGCATATGTATAAAAGACAGCTTTTTTATACATTCTTTCTTAACTTATCCTTCAAAGAAAGCCTTTCATATCAAGGATGTATAAAAAGCTGCATACTCCGGAAAAAGAACCCTCGGCGGAACCGTTCTGCGACAAGGGTTCTTTTTTGTGATGTGTACCGGAAAGAGTTGTTATGTAAACTAGAAATGAATACGATATACAGCGTAAAAAAACGAAAAAACTACCTTAGGCTTAGGAGAGATAAGGTAGTTTTTTCTGTTATATAATCCAGTCAATAATTTTTGATACCTTAAGGCATCTTGTGTATTTTGCTCAAGTTCGTAAGAACTTATGTCTAATCAGTAGTTTTTTCTTCATGGGATATAGCAACTTCATCTTTATAGTCAAAATCTGCTTTTTGACTAATTTTCCCTTCTTCAAAGACTACTTGGAATCTAATCTTTTTAATATTGTCCCAAGATCCTCTACCAAATAGAAATGGATTCATTTCATAAGTTCCAGTTCCTTTTCTAATCATAATCCCTTCTTTAACAAGTTTATTGATGTTGTTATTTAAACTTTGAACTGTATTAAACCCCAATTCTTCAGCCATTTGTTTTTTTATGTATGCATTTAAAACAACGATGTTATCATAGGCCATTCTTTTTAGAAGAACGTTTAATGTCTTCTGAATACCACTTGATAGGTTATTTATCTGTAAGATATTATCTAAATAAATTTTTACGTAATCAGGTTCTTTGGAAACGTACGATTCTTCGATATGTCTTTGAAATAGCTTTTCTCCATCATCATTAGTAACTGTTTCTTTAACTTCCTTATTGATCTTTTTTCTTTGTGTATCTCCGATTAAGTCCTTTTCCCAAGTTTTCAAATTCACACCTCTTTTATATTATAATTTATAATCTGTATCATATTATAAAAATTAGATAATTTCAAGGTGTCTTGTTTACTTTTATAATCTATTTCAGATTATATTTTATAACAAATACGATTATTATCTGTAACGTATGTAATTATAACTTATAATAAATACGATTATAGTTTATAACGTATACGATTATAGTTAATTCACGGCAATGTTGTTATATCAATGTTTATAGAGTTTTATCTCTTCTTTTCTTTTATTTTATGTACATGTTTTTTGTGTTGTTTTGTTGGGTTCGGGAAAGAGACATTATGTCAACTAATTTTGTATAGGATATACAGTCTGAAAAAAGAAAAAACTACCCTATACTAGGCAGTTTTTTCTCAATTAGTATCCATAACCATCAGTGTAGAAATCGTCTCTTGGGTAACAACGGCGAACCCATCTACATTCTTGAACCCAACGACAGCGAGGGGGACGAGGGTGGTGATAAGGTTGGTGGTAAGGCTGTTGATAGGACTGAGGCTGTTGTTGTCTGTAAAAAGTATCATAATGATAAAACTGTTGTAGATCATTAGGGTTTATTTCAGGCTGTTGATGATAATACAAGGTAATCTCTCCTTTGACTTTTCTCCAATACACTATATGTTTAAAGAAAGAATAAATATGGACTTATACCTAGAAAAACGAGCCTGACTTTAGGTATTTAAACTAAGTAATACAGGTAAAGGTAATGTTTGAAAAGCTTCCTTTTTATATAAAATGGAGAGTTTGTTCTGATAATCGTGATTATGTTAACTACCTTTGTATATCATATACAACTTAAAAAAACGAAAAACCAACCTCTGAGTCCTAAAGGTTGGTTTTTCTGCTAAATAAGAAAGTTAGTTGTAGATGCCTCACGGCGTCTTGAGTAGTTTGCTCAA
>NZ_JBLZXA010000045.1:0-5042 GCF_056099005.1 Priestia sp. 53B2 | reverse complement strand
ATCGGCTTGTGTTAGCAATTATACCTGCCGAACCGCCAGAGCAGCCGTCCTAAATTTCTGTTTTCTAAAGATAAGAGACACAAACGGGGACTAGTCCCCGAACCCCTAGCCAGCGCGCCACCCCAAAACGAACGGGGAAACGGGTATGAACGATTGCCATGCATCGAATGGAAATTGGTTGCATGGGGGGCATGCACTTGTTTTAATTATGAATAAAAGTTCAAAAAACATATTAGCATTAAAACCTTGATATAATAGGATTTATCGTATAAGAACGCCCCCCATGCATGGTTAAAAGAATGTGCATGGGGGGCGTTCTTTGTTATTGTTTAAAGGATATTTGAGATATAAAGTATAACTATTTATATAATTATAATTGCACGGGAGGGAACGATATGTCAGAAGCGAAACTTGGCCAAGAGCCAGCTTATTGGACTGGTGAGATAGCGAAGAAGTTAGAGATATCTGATAGCACTTTGAGAAAGTGGTGTATTCAATTGGAGGCCACAGGTTATAAGTTCATTAAGGGAGAGAATGATAGCCGTGCATTTACCGATCATGACTTGAAAGCTTTACAGTTATTTAAACAACTTGTAAAAGTTCAAAGAAAAACTAAAGAAACTGCTTGTTTAGAAGTAGTGGAACGCTATGGCACACGTACAGGGACGCCCCCCATGCAACCAGCACAAATGGCTGTGCAAGCCCATGAATTCAAAGATAAAATTGATGATATGGCTCAAAGTCTTGAGGAGATAAAAAAACAATTGAATGAACAAATGGAGTTTAATAAAAAGCTTGTAGAACGTATGGATCATCAAAGTATGACTCATATACGTGAAATCCAAGAGACAAGAAAACAACTTGCTGCTGCTGAAGAAAAAAAGAAGTGGTGGGAGTTTTGGAAGTAATGTAATTTCATGGGGAATAATGTCGGGAATTTGGGAATAAACATGTAGCATACATATAATCAAGACCGCCTTATACACTGATACATAATGGGCGGTCTTTGTTAGTGCTATGTATGTTATATCTAGTAGCTGTCTTCGCTAGCGGAATAAGATTTAAATATTGAGTACTCTCTAGATGTATGATAACTATTTGCTGTTTCTGCAGTTACCATGTAGACAATAATTCCGAAGATAAGAAAAGCAATAAAGAATACTTGTATTTCTAATTTATTATTCATGGAAATCTCCTAATTTTTTAATTCAATTTTAACAAAAAGGGTAACTATTTATGTCTTTTTTTGTTGGTAAAAAATATAAATATAGGTATCTGTCAACGGTAAATCGCAAGACCGTCAGGTCGAGAATTTAAGGAGTTGATAGATTCACAAGACCCAAACCCTTTGGGCACTCAAACAACCCCGTTTGTTTGACGCCAACCGGCGAGGGAGCCCCCTCAAAAAGTGAGGGGGTTGGGGGAGTTTTTTAGATGGGGTTAAGGGGAAGAGTTCCCCTTACAGGTGGTGGACGGCGTCCACGGTCTTCATGAAAAAGGGCATCCGTGAAGGATGTCTTTTTTCATTTTGGCGGAGCCAAACACAGGTCGGAATTCCGACCGCCCACCTCGTAGAGCGCGCTCCCAATTTTATCGAAGATGAAAAATTGGTGTAGTGAGTTACACCAAATCTCAAATTGTGGTATGCTAGACCCAAGTACAGTGGTCGAAATGGGGGATTGAGGGATGGCCAAATATGGGATTATCCGCGTACAAAAGTTCCCGACAAACACGATTCAAAAACATAACTAACGAAAGTGCGAAAAAACAAATGCTCCAGAAGCTCGTACGTGAATTTCCACCTGAACAAAAGAAAAGAGTCAAACATGAGGTTAAAAGAGAGCTAGATTAGCAGTATGGACCTCTTATAAGCTCTCTGAGCGACGATTTAACGATTGAGAAGGAAAAACATAGGAAAACAAAAAAAGGGCTTGTACAGGCAAATAGAAAGAAAAACAGGAGAAATATGATACAATCTAGTAAAAAATAGGAGTAAGCGTCATGATCAGAACTTTGCTTAGGAACTCTTTAATATTAGCTCTTGGTCTTTATTTATCAATTTACGTTTTACCTGAAGTTTTCCATGTTAACGAAACCGTTTCAAAATACTTAATGATAACGGTTGCTGTTTTATGGTTTGTTAAATCTAACAATAGATGGTTACTTAATATGTTTTCAATAGTTTTAGGAGTTGTATTTCTTGCTTTTGGTTTTATAGTCTTTGCATTGTTATTTGGGTAAAGACTATTTTTCTAAGACAAGCATATGTATAAAAGGTGCGCTTTTTATGCATCTTATTAACCCTTAACTTCTGATAAAGTGTTGATCTATCAAGGATGTATAAAAAGCTGCATACTCCGGAAAAAGAACCCTCGGCGGAACCGTTCTGCGACAAGGGTTCTTTTTTGTGATGTGTACCGGAAAGAGTGATTATGTTAACTAACTTTGTATACGATATACAGGTTAAAAACAGAAAAACTCCCTATTTCCGTAGGGAGTTTTTCTGCTACATTTATTTGATTAAAGGACTGATGCCTCACGGCGTCCTGAGTAGTTTACTCTTTCTAAATAAATTTATTCATTTAGAAAAAGTAGTTTTTGTTTGAGAAGAGTTAGGTATGTACTATGTACTGCTTTGAACAAGTATCTTTTTATTTCTCATGGTTCACATAGTCAAAAATCGTACGATTAGCAAAGTGAGCTTAACTAATCGTACGATTTTTAATATTTATATTTGATGAACAGATTAGTTTTCTTTTTACAAAGTACATTATAAAAAAGAAAAGTGAAAATATGATGAAAATATAATGAGGTATATAACTAATATAGTCTTAAATGGAGTATACAACTTAAAAACAGAAAAACCTACTGGACAGAGATCAGTAGGTTTTTCTTCTAGATATATGAAATTACTCTTGGATGATGCTACACAACATCTTGAGTAGTTTGCTCAAGTTATCAATAACTTATGTATCGAAAAGAAAAACCCACCTGATTTGTCAGAGGTGGGTTTCTTTTAGAAATTCTACATGTAATTAGTTTGCTCAAAATACTCTTAATTATCCGTCTGTATAAGAGCTGAGTATAAATTACTTTTAATGGGGGTTCCGAAAAAGTGTTTTATGTTAACAAGTAAGAAAAGTAATAGCAGGAAATATCATGTTGCATTTGAATACTAGTACTATACTCTTAAAACGAAAATGGGGGGCTAGTAGGATGCTGGTAAAAAAAATGTTAAATGGAATTATGATGAAGGAAATCACCATTAAAGAATTAGCTGATCAGTATGGTGTAAGCACTCGTACCATTCAATTGAAGATTAAGAAATTAGGCTATGAATGGGACAGTAAGGAAAGTATTTATCGCTATGTTGGAGAAGAATCAGAACCTTTAGATGTTGATTTTAGTACCCTTATCTCTAAAAACAGTAAAATGCCAGCAGAACAAAAGCTAGCTACTAGCGAAGTAGCAGCTAGTACGAGCTATGTGAATGAAAGTGAAAGTACTAGCGCTAGCTTTTTAAAAGCTAGTACATCTTCTAGCAAAATAGATGCAATTGATCTCTTGTTACAGAATCCAAATGATCGTTCAAAAAGAGTGTATCGAGGTTTTTACTTTGACGATGATGTTTTAAGTATTATTGATCGAGTTCCTAAGAGTTATAAATCTGAATTAGTAAATGAAGCTTTGAGAAAAGTCTTTAAAGAAAAAGGATTGTTAGACTAAGAAACTCACCTACATTCAAGGTGAGTTTTCTTTGTTATTTGACAAATAGGGTTTGCAAAAATGTAAGATTTGGTAGAAAATTAGACATAAGAAAAAGCCCTCAAGTTTTCGCGGACTCGGAGGACTTCTTCTAAAAAAATATTAAGAAGGAATTAACCTTCAACTACATAACTTTATAAATGTATTCTAACACAATAAGGTTAATTTCTTCCACAAAAAAATGGAGGAATTAAAGTTGGAAAAAGCATTAGAAGCAGCCGAAAGAAAAGCTAGATTAAGAGATATTGATAATTCAAAGGTGTTAACACAAGAAGAATTAGATTTAGCAAATCAACTGCAAGCTAAAGCAAATGCAGGAAAAATGAAATTAGTACCTGAAAAAAAAGTAAAAAATAAAGCAAAATTTGCTCAAATTATTCAAGAAAACTGGCTCTATTTAATTCAAAACGAAATTTTGAAAAATGAAGAGATTATGTTTTTAAATAAAATTTTAGGTTTTATTGGATTCCGTTCAAATTGTTTAGTACAAGATATAAAAGCAAAAGAACAAATTCCAATGACTCAAACAGAGCTTGCAGAAGCTTTAAAAATGAGTCGAACTAATGCTAATAGACTAATAAAACAATTAATAGAAAAGGGAATCATGGGAAAGTTTGAATCAGGTAGAGATGGTCTTAATGCTAAGATGTATGCCTTATATATAAATCCAAACATTATTTTATGTGGAGATCGTGACAACATAAATGAAACTCTACAAACTATGTTTAAAAAAAGATCTAAAGAATTAAAAAATTTACCGATAAGATTGACTTAAAAATCTCCTTTTAGGAGATTTTTTTGTTTCTTGCTCAATTTCATATGTATTGAGTTCAATACTAAACTGTCTTGAACTCAATACATATGAATAAGCCTAAAAACCTTTTCATATCAAGGGTTTTTAGGCTTTTATGTACCTACTGCCTTCTCACTCTCTATTAAATAGCAATTCGCTGATAGAATTGCAAGGATCTTTTTATATTTTTTTCGTTAGAAAAAACAACCCATAATGGCTATTTTCCATACAAGGTTCGAGTAGTATTTTTTAAGAAAATCACTTAAAAAATCTCCACTCTTTTCTCCTTGTATTTCAAATTTCGGCAGGTTTGGTTATTTCGCCAAGCCGACCATACCCAAAACGAAGTTAATGATGATCGGCTTGTGTTAGCAATTATACCTGCCGAACCGCCAGAGCAGCCGTCCTAAATTTCTGTTTTCTAAAGATAAGAGACACAAACGGGGACTAGTCCCCGAACCCCTAGCCAGCGCGCCACCCCAAA
>NZ_JBLZXA010000044.1:0-18821 GCF_056099005.1 Priestia sp. 53B2 | reverse complement strand
GAGTACTGTTATCAAATTTTTGCGTATTTAAAAACTCAGTCATATCAAGGGTTTGAGTGTTTTTTCTCTCTAAACTTAACGTGTTTTTTTCAAAAAACTATAAAAATTGGCTGCAACCCTTACCAGACGGGCTTTTTTAAGCCTTTTTCTCTTCAATTTCAGGGTAATATTCAAGTTCTCTCTTTAGCTTATTGTCATATTCAATTTCGAAAGTCTTATTAGGTATGTATGTAAAACTTGTCCCTGCTGAATGACGGCCTTTTTGAGTCTCAAAAGTAATTACGCCTTCATCTTTGAGATTCTTTAATTGTAGCTGTAACGTTCTATAAGGAACTTCTAGTAATTTAGCCAATTCCTTTTGTTGTATTGTTTCCCCTGTATTCTTACGAACCCATTCAACAATTTTTTGGCGTACTAATCCACCTTTTTTATATTTACGCTCACTATCTGCTTTCTTTATGTAACTGGATTTCCATAGGTTAAACGGAAACTCTTCACCTGTTAACGTGTAAATCCATTCTTTACTTGGTCCAGAATACTTTCCACTGTACGCACTTTTAACTGAGTCTGTAATTTCTCTTCTTAAATAGCGTGTTGAAGCATCTTCATTAACTTTCTTAAACCAATCTCCATTTAACAGCTCTTTGACCTCTTCCTCGTCTTTTCCTAGTGCGTAATAAAGCAAAGCAATAGTAAAGGCTGCGTGATTACGAGAACCACTAAATTCAGCGTTTAAAAGCGTCTGAATAGATTTATGGTTTAATATTTGGCGCTCAGTAAATGAAACGATATTTTTGAACTGTTTTCTTTCCTTTTCTAACATTTCATTAATTTCTTCGTTTTCTAGAACAAACGAAAAGTCTTCTATGTCATACACCTCATCGGTGTATTGATACAGCGCTTTTTTAGGTATACGGAACAAATGAACTGCATCCGTGGAGTTAAAGTCAGCACCTGTTAAAATAGCCATTCTCTTTACTATTGCTTCCCATAGATAAATAGAGTTCATTGTGCCTGTCATTGGTTCAATAAGGTAGCCTGCTTGCTTATTGCCATTTGATACTGTGTCCCATATAAAGTTAGGGGGAGCATCAAATTCGTTTACTAGCATACCGGCTAGTTCATCGTTTGTATAACTTCTTTCTGTACCGTCCTTTGAAAAATCAAAGTCCAAAATGATACAAGTTAGCCATACTAACTCCTCTTTTGTGTGTTTCCTGTGATGCCAAAACACCGCAGGTGTAAAATATGTGAAGTCACCTTTTTTCTGAAGCACTTTTTCAATAGATTCACATTTGAATTGTTTTGTTACATTCCAGTTTGTTAGAAATGTTCTTCTGTTTTTCTCTATCATTAAATTTCTATAAATCTGTTCAAACATTGCATCTGAGGTAACCTTCTCTCCTGTTGTGGGAGGGAGGAATAAATACTCTTGTCGTTCGTTAATAGTGTTTAAAAAGCGTTTATGTATACTTGCTAAATAGCCCAAAAAAGCCACACCTCTCCTATGAAATTTGATAGAAGACTGTGTGGCCCCAACAACATTTATCAGTTAAAATTTATTTTATATATACGAAAAGGATTTATTAATTAACTTGAAAAATATTATCTATAACGTTATTATAGAGATAGAAATTTATATTTCAGTTAATTGTCCCACTTTATCACTTTTGCCGGTGTTGTTGTTGGGGTCACACATATTACAAAGTTCTTACCAGGAACTTTGGGAGCAGAGACGATGTTACCAGCATTGTCTCTTTTCTTTTGTCTTCAAAACTACTGTATGTAAAATTCCTACAAATTACTAGCTTTTTCCTTTATTTTCTACAAATTTAGCTTATTTTTATTTTAACACATATGCTAGTAAGAGTGGGTTTTATAACCAACTCTTTTTTATGTTGTAGAAACTCTTATATCCCTTTAATCAGATGCTAGTAATTCTTTTTCTTCTTTTAATTCCTTTAATCTACGATAAAGAGCCGCCTTACTAATTTGATACTTCTTACAAATGTCGCTGACTGTAAGTTTTAAAACTCTACGATTATGGTAATCTTCAACGGCTGCATTCATAGAGACATTATTTTCGTGATATTTCTTAACTCTACCTTTGTACTTACCTTTCTCCTTAGCTAGCTCTATACCTTCACGTTGACGCTTTTTAATACGCTCACGCTCTTTCTCTGCAATTATGAGAGCTGTCATTACTTGCACGTAACCCATAAATTGTACGAATATATCATTGTTGTCTGCCATATCACTTAAAAATTCCATATCCAAAAAGACAAGCTTTATATTATTCTGTTGGAAGTAATCTACTTCTGCTTTACCTTCCTTAAAATTACGGCCAAAGCGATCCAGCTCGTGAAAGACAATGGTATCGCCTGGTTTAGCTGCTTTTTTAAGTCTTTTATATTGAGGTCGATTGAAACTCTGTCCACTAATTACATCGCAATAAATGTTGTGTTCTGAAACACCAGCTTCTATTAATGATTTCTTTTGTCTAATTTCTGACTGATCATCACTCGAAATTCTTATGTAACCATATTTCATTAAAAACTCTCCTTTTTAAGTATCACTATTTGAGACAAGTTATATGAGGCATTATAAACCTTGCCGGTTCGTATTTTCAACTGGGTAAACCCTATTGATACAATTATTCAAATAGTTTATTTCTCCTTTACTTAAAATGGGAATCTGTTGTCAAGGAACGTTATAACACTAATAAGATTTTCATAGTACACAAAATATACTTTTTGTGTACTAAACTAAAAAACTATCTCTTCTTTTAAAATTTCTTTCTCTATGAATTCAAAGAAGCCCATAGGCTCTTCATCCAACATTTCATATGCCTTCTCTACAATTAATACCTTAACCTCTTGCATTAGCTCTTCACGGTTTTTAAATATCGTTTGTTGAGCGTGCTTTAGAATTTTAAATTCCAACTGATCAATAATAGCTTGTACTTCTTGTTGCTTTTGAGTGTTTTCTACTGACATACACATTTCCCCTTTTCAATTAGTTAATGGTCATAATCTTTATATTCGTTATATAACCTATGCTATGGTGTACGATGCCCCTTTATTGAAGGGAGTCTCTTAATTGTTTCAGTGTTTTTTTAACCCAATAACCTATGTTTTGTTCGGTTTCTCCTAAAATTTCAGCAATCTGTCTATTTGTAAGCATTTTTTCAAAACGGTAATACAAAATTTTTCGTTGCTTATCAGTTAAGGCCCGCATTGCCTTATATAATTCCTCGTTTACTACAGGAATAACTGTTCCTTCCTCTACCTTTTCAATTACGGATAATTCAGGGCTTTCTACATTACTATCTTGTACAACTCCAATTGTCTTAATAGAGGGCGCATTATCCTCTAAAGCATTTTTATCAAATACTAGTAATTGCTTAAAATTTCTTTTTCGTTCTCTCTTATCGAAATCTTGGGAACGTCCACGGATCAGAACAGAGCAGTATCTAACTACTCGATTAATTCTATAAAATGTTTTGAAAGTTTGATTAAGTAAATTGATGTCGGTTTGAGAAGGGTTTTTAAAAGCTGCGTGCATCGCTTCTTTGTGTTTTTCATCTTTTAAAAATTCTTGAATAACGGGGTTTTCTAATACTAAAGGTAGTCTCTTTTGTATTTTCTGCGTGTACACTAATCGCTTTTTCCCTTTAGTTTCATCACATTTATTGTTGGAAGTAAATTGAGTATATTGTGCCATAAAAATGCTCCTTTTTATAGGGAATCTTGTGTAATAAAAGAGAAATTTGGAATATTTAAAGAACAAGTGTTCTTATTATCTCCTAAATTGAAGTAAAAATCTAGTACTTTTTAGGAAATAAAAAATTATTTTTTTTGGAAATTTTTTTAGTTTTTTCAGACTCCTTTCTCTATTACAAATGAGGAGGTGTCCATATGAGAAATACACTAACTGTAGCAAAAGCTGCTACCAAAACAAACGATGGAGTAGACTTTTTAAATGCTAAAAGCTATTGGGAGAGAGGTTTTTTCGGACAAGATACAGTTATTGCTGTGATTGATACAGGTTGTGATATTGAACACGAAGAGTTAAAAGACAACATCCTTGGAACATTCAACTTCACTAATGATGATAATGGAGAAATTAATGTGGCAACGGATTATACTGGCCACGGAACCCACGTGGCTGGAATTATAGCCGCAACTAACAAGCAGTACTCTATTGGAATAGCACCTAAAGCTAAACTCCTAATTATTAAAGCTATTGGACATACAAGTATTTCTACTCACGAAAACTTGATTAGATCCATTCGCTTTGCAACTGCTTGGAGGGGTGAAAACGGAGAAAAAGTTGATGTTATGAACCTTTCTTTAGGAATGAAACAAGACGTTCCAGAGTTAAGGGAAGCAATTGATAAAGCGTTAGAGGAAAACATCTTTGTAGTTGTTGCAGCAGGTAATTATGGTGACGGATCTGAACTAACCGATGAAATTCTTTACCCTGGTTATTATGAAGAGGTCATTCAAGTTGGTTCCGTTGGGAAGAGCCTTATACCTTCTCGTATAAGCAACACAAATCAAAATATAGACTTTCTAAGCCTTGGGGAATCTATTTACTCTACCTACCTACAAAACACTTATATCAAGCTAACAGGCACATCTATGGCAACTCCACACATTACAGGAGCAATTTCATTAATCCTTTCTTATTTCAAAACTAAAAAGTTACCAATCTCCCAAAACGTTATTTATCAGTATCTAGTCTCACATTCCTTTTTATTAAAAGGCTACACGAAAAATACGCAAGGAAATGGTGTCCTAAAATTATAAGGAGGTGCTAGGCTATGACTCCATTTGAAATGTTTAGCGCATCAATCGGAAATTTTGGATTCCCTATCGTAATTTCTATTTATCTTTTAATTAGATTTGAAAAAAGGATTGAGGTCTTAACGACCGCAATTACTGAATTAAAGCAAGTCGCAGAAAAAGAGAAATAAAAAAAAGGCATCGGTCAAATTGACTGATGCCTTTGTATTTCATTAAGGCCCAAAAATTAAAGTTGCAACAATGTTATAAACAATAGGTACTAAGAACATTGCAATATTTAAAATGATTCCCCATAAAGACAGTTTATCTTTGTTCATACGATAACCTATGAATCCAAGTATTGCACCAATTGGAGCAAGAGGTAAAGGCATAATCATAGGCAATCCCTGTATTTTTTCTAAAGGTACTAATCCAGTTAAGAAATTTATTACAAGTGCAGCTAAAATTATTGCAATAGCTATTGAAATTCCGCCCAGTACACTACTCTTGCCTTGTTTTTTTACTTCTACGTTGCTATTTGCCATCTGTAATTCCTCCACTTCTCTATTTAAAATATAAAAAATATGATTTCGTACCGTAATAAATTACGACATTTAAGAAGACAACTGTTACTAATGCATAGACTGGATTAAACATTCCGTAACCAAATGAACCATAAAAGAAAAATAATAATGCCAAGAAGCCCATATTCGACCAGCACGTTATATAACCTACTTTATATTTAATCATTTCATCTCGTTCATCTTCTTCCTGTTCCTTTAACCACTTTTTCCCTTTTTTAATCTGAATTGCATTAACTATGGTTAATACAACCCAAAAAATTGTGATTAAAGGTAACGCCCAGGACAAAATACTTGGATCGCCTGCTTCCATCTTCCAAATACGAAAAGTCGCTTCCATTAATAAAAGGCTAATGGCTATCTTGATTAAAAAGTTATAAAGAAAATTCAATCTTTCGTCACCTCTATAAATAAGTCTTCAACCTTACAATTAAACGTCTTTGCTAACCGCATAGCCAAACCAACACTTGGTTCATACATTTCTCTTTCAAGGGAAGCTATAGTTGGTCGGCTTGAACCAACCTTCTCTGCTAACTCCGTTTGAGTTAAACCGGCAATTTCCCTGTATTGTTTAACCTTATTTGTGGTGTAAATCTTCATTTCATTCAGTACGCCCCATTCCAATTAGAATAGCTGAATGTATAGTATTCTATACTTTCTATGTATAGAATACTATACATAAGCTGCAATTGTAAAGAAAATAAACAAAAATTTTCCATAAAAAAAGCAAACCTAACTAGGCTTGCTTTTTCTAATTGCTTATTTAAATGGGTTACACGGTTGAGAATAGAACCACTGATCAATAACAATAGCCCACTGACTCCCCTTCCATACATAAGGGTTAAGGCAAATGTGTAATTGATTATCACAACTACAAGCGAAATATCCACGGGAACCATAGCACTTATCGTGTGACTTACAGCAACTATCCACCTTACTAATAGGTGCTTTCGGTCCTGAACATCCTGGTCCGCACCAGTTACCATAAATACACTTTAATTCCGCAGTAACACCCTCATATACGTCCTCAGGAGCTTGTTCTGGATCTGGTAGCTCTCTATTTTCACTTTCTTTTACTTCTTCTAAAAAAGCATCATCGATTTCTGTTTCTAAAATTTTTATAACTTCACCTTCGATAATCCCATAACCAATTAAAGTTTTTTGACCGTCAGCTTCAACCACAACGCTTCCTTTTACTTCTTCCTCTCCGTTTCGGTTAGTGTAGATAACGTTCAATGTGTCTTCCGTGTTTGCTAAAATAACTGTTTGGATTGAAATATTATCAGTTTCATATTTAAAACCTTTTCTGTTATTGAGGTCATATCCACCAACAAATTGAGACATCTTCTGAACTAATTGTTTTGTTACAACTGCGTCAATTTGAGCGTTATCGAGTAAAGTTTCTTGTTCCTCCACTGATAAAGTTTGTAATTCAGCCATTGAAATATACCTCTCCTTTATGAAATTCGTTTACGGCATCTGGATTTGAACCAGAAAAAGCCCTTTAATAATCTTGCCGCCATATTATGGAGGTGAGAATCGGATTCGAACCGATGATAAAGGTTTTGCAGACCTTTGCCTTACCACTTGGCTATCCCACCATAAAATAGAGGAACTCCGGTTAAGGGTCCCCTATTAATTTTTTTACTTGAATGGATTACACCATTGAAGATCAAACCAAGCAGATACCGCAATAGCCCACTCACTACCTTGTTGTGTATATGGCCACAAGCAATCTTGTAATTTTCGATCACAAGAGCAAGCAAAGTAGCCAACAGAACCGTAACAATTATCGTGAGATTTACAACAACTATCTACTGGTGAAATTGGAGCTCCTGGACCTGAACACCCTGGTCCACACCAGTTACCGTAGATACAAGGTGCACTTTCTTTTACTTCTTCACGAGTTTCAGGAAGCTCTAAGTTTTCCTCTGTTGAAGGGGTTAAAAACTCTTCTGTTACTTCCATTTCACGCGTTTTTACTACCTCATTTTCAATAACTTCATATCCTTTAAGAACAAACTTTCCGTTTGTTTCAACTACTACACTTCCAGTAACCTTTTCTTCTTCATCTGCATTTGTATAAGTAACTTGTATCTTGTTATCCACACTAGATAAGATAACAAATTCAACTGTCACACCGTCACGTTCAAACGTGTATCCACGGCGATTATCTAGATCATATGATCCAAGGAAAGAAGTTAATTTTTTAACTAATTTTTTTGCAAGAACATTGTCTTCTTGAAATTTTTCAAGTAAAAGTTCTCGTTTTTCTTCTGATAACACTTGTAATTGTGCCATTCACAACACCCCTATATATTATTTTGGTGGCAGTACCTGGATTCAAACCAGTCAAGAGGAATATGCTTATCTTTTAAAAGATGTACTGCCGTAATATGGAGATGGCATCCGGATTCGAACCGGAGTATAAAGGTTTTGCAGACCTTTGCCTTACCACTTGGCTATGCCATCGTTTTAATTTTCTTGCCCTTCTACCTGTAGTAGAGAAACAAGTCATTGAAAACTAAAAGAAATTTGAAAAAAACTTTTAATATTTTTTTAGTGCTTTTATTTGCTGTCATTTCACCACTTCTTGCCCTTATGCCTGTAGTAGAGAAAGGAGTCGCTAAAAACTAAAAAGAATTTGTAAAAAAAAATAAAAAAAGTTCGTACCTCGTAGGCACGAACCTTTTGATTAGATTTTTGGGAGCTGTAAGAACTCTGCAATTCCTCTTCCGTGGGCTTCTCCCACTTCTTTTAGGAAGCTCTCTTTGCTTAGAAGATCACCATCTAAGTCGATAAATAGATTTTCTGTTAAAACAGCAGGCATACTCGTCTTTTTTAATACTAAGTAATGAGCCGTTTTCAATCCTCTATCTTTTATATTTCTGTACTTATTTATTGTCACTGTTATTTCACTATGCAAGGCTTTTTGAAATTCTCTTGTTTGCTGTTTAGTTTCAGGATATATATAGCTTTCAAATCCAGTTCCATTTGCAGCTGCATTAACGTGGATAGAAACAAATAAATCTGATTTAAAGCGATTTGCTATTCTAGCTCTCTCATTTAGGTTTACAAACACATCATTACTTCTTGTCATCTTAATTAGCACTTCAAAGTTTTTACGTAAGAACTCTTCAGCATAAAGGGCTATTTTTAAAGTAATGTCCTTTTCTCTCAATTTATCACTTACTGCGCCTGGATCTTCTCCACCGTGTCCTGCATCTATCGTCAATCTTTTCATAACCTTCACCTCTCCATTTTTCCTACCTGTAATAGAGAAGCAAGTTGCTAAAAACTAAAACAAACATAAAAAAAGAACGTTTAAAACGTTCTTTTTTTATGTTTGTTACATTAAGGTGCGAAAAAGTGCGGTAGTAAGCTTCCTAATGACCAAATTACCAATATACTTGTAACCATTACCCACGCGATTCTAACAAAGTTTTTAATCTGCATAAGGTAAGAGATAAAAAATAAAACAATTAAAAAGTACGGTAAACTGTTACTCCCTCCTGCAATTACTAAGCCCATCGAAACAATAATAATGATTCCTGCTATAATATTAAAAATGTGTATTTTTTTCATTTTTGATAAATTCCTCCTCTTTTTTTGTATAGTATACTATACATTTTTAAAAAAACATAATAAATATTTCCAAAATGCAAAATAAAAAAACCTAGCTTTCGCTAGGCTTTTAGAAATTAACAAAATGGCATTGTCCAACCAAATACAGCGTTAATTTTTTTGTAAGTTGAGAAATCTTGCTTTCTGTATTTGAACGCACAGTTAACTAACTTTTTGTCACAGCAAGCATTCTTAGTTTTACTAGAGTAGCAAGAATCGTGTGATTTACAGCAACTATCAATTGAATTAATCGTTGAACCTCCGCCATCAATAGCGTGTTTCCCGTCTCCGCATTTCAATCCACAGTGATGATATTTTTTACCGTTTTGATTTTTTAAGCAGAAATCAAAAATACCTTGTTCTGCAACAACCTCTGCTAAAATACCAGGTGTATAATTTTCATCGTTCGGAAGTTCTTCAACAGGAAGCTCTTCGTCATCTGATTCAGAAGGATCTTCCTCTAGTTCTACTGGTCTAATAAAAACAGTTTCAGGTAGACCATCTAACACACGAAGACCAATGAGCATTTCGTCATCACCGAATGTTTTCGTAATTGTTCCGTCAAACCATTCTAAATGCTCGCCCTCCTTAGTATTTTCAACAAAATCGACTGTTACTGTACCATCCGAAGTTTGCAATGAAACTGTTCTATTACTAATTACTTCATTTTCATTACCTAAAGTATCAAACTCATAAATCTCAGTTTCCACTAATTCAGCTTCACTAAATTCTCTCTGTTTTCCTAATTCTAAGATGATTGTTTTATAATCTTCTTTTGCTTTTACCTCTGCTACAATTCTTTCTACTTCTACTGGATCTGTTACGTACTTACCAATGATGTCTTCTGACATTTAAAAACACTCCTCTGTACTTTTTTGCTTTACGTGGGTAGTAGAGAAGCAAGTCACTAAAAACTAAAAAAGAATAGCGAAAAAAACTTTTTATTTTTTTTTGCTATTCTTTTTAGTTTTTTCGTTTTCCTTTCTCTACTACTTATTGAAAGAACAAAACGGAGGTATGAATTATGACAAATAACTATGAAATTACAGTATTTACAATGACGCATTGCCCTGCTTGTGTAACATTAAAGAAATGGCTTAAAAAGCAGGATATAACGTTTACTGAGAAAGATATTGTCACTAATGAAGAACACGAAAAAGAGTTCTTAAAACACGGATTAAAGTACACTCCAACAACCTTCATTACTGCTAATAATGAAACGCATCAAATTGTAGGAGCTGCTGCAACTAAGAAAATTGAAAAGATCTTATCGTCAGAAGTAATTTCAAAGTAAACGAGGTTGAGACGGTGAAGAAACTTGAAGAAAAAGTTACTAAATATAATCAAGTAAAAATAGATTTAATGAAAATTTCTCAATGTATCGACTGCTGTAGTGAGAATGAAAAAGAGATTTATCAAGACATCGCTTTAAACTATTCAAAACAACTCAAAAGCATAAAGGAATCAATTGAAAGCATCTACGGTGTAGAGCTTTGCAGTTGTTGCTCCTTTTCAGATAAACAATAAAACCTCCCTGGCTCCCAAGGAGGTTTTTCTATTTTAAGTTAAACTTATCTAACTCCCCTCTTTTCCTTACGCTCTCTCTCACTTCTTATAGTTAAACTTAAGTTGAACTTAAAAACCTATAAGATGTATTAAACACACACCTAGTTTAACTAAATATAATATAAGTTGTAATTATTTTATGTGTTTATTATGTATTATTTATATACTTAATTAATACATAACTTTAGTTAAACTTAAGTTGAACTAGGCGTAAATTTATAACTGGTTAGGTTTAAAGAAAACAATCTTTTAAAATTGACAGCATACAAAAAAAGCAACCTCAACTCTGATGGCATTGGAGAAGAGGTTGCTTTTTGGGGCTTTCACTCGTCGAAGAATGTATACCACAACAATTAAAATAGTATCATATTTATTCCATAAATACTATATTTTAACTTAAATACATATGTATAAAACGTGCGCTTTTTATACATTCTCTCCGCAATCGCCTAAGGGATAAACCCCGTTATATCAAGGATGTATAAAAAGCTGCATACTCCGGAAAAAGAACCCTCGGCGGAACCGTTCTGCGACAAGGGTTCTTTTTTGATGTGTGTTCCGGAAAGAGACATTATGTTAACTAAGGTTGTATATCATATTCATTAACAAAATCAGAAAGAAAGCTGCCAGGGAGGACAGCTTTCTTTCTGATAAGGTTGCAGTAGAGGACGCCCTTCAGGCATCTTGAGTAGTTTGCTCAAAAAATGAAGTTTTATTCGTATAGGCAAGTTACCTATATGATTATTAATGAATACAATAATATAGGCTTATACCTTGCTCTAACTATTAAGTTATTTTAACCCTCGAATCCTTATATTTTGTTTTCTAAAAAGTACCCATTGGATTTTAGATTCTAATGGTTTCTTTTTATTATCGGAAAGTATGTCTTTAACGACAGGATAGATCATTATGGATAATCAGTTAAAAGAAATCTTCGGTGCTTGGTTAGCAGCTATTGGAACGGTCACAGCTGCTGTAGGCAGTACCCCCTTTCGTTCATTAGGACCAAGTTTTAGAAGAGATTTAAATTTAATTGGTAATGAACTGCAGGCTGTAGGAAACGCCCTTGAAGCTGATGGACAGGGAGAAGAAAATCTTGAAAAGGTTGGGAATGAACTTCAATCTATTGGTAACGTGACCGTGATTTCTGGGCTTGTCATAGATTTTAAAGATACAGCACAACAGAAACTAATTATTAGTGGAAATTGGATTCAAGCTTTAGGCGGAGCTACTGCTTTAGGGGATGAATTTCAAGATACATCAAATATAAATGAAATCTATAATATTGTTGGAAATTTACTTCAGGTTATAGGGAATTCATTGCAAGCTTTAAGTGGTATAAATGAATTGAAAGCCAGTTATGTAGAGAATAAGGAAACATCTGAAAAAAAAGAAAAGTATACTGATATATGGTCATTAGATGTTGTAGGAAGTTGGATTCAGGCGATTGGATCCATTATTTCATTAATTGGGCAGATTCAAGAAGAGAGTGAAGAACAAAGCAATGAAAATGAAGAAAATGGTTCTGAAGACAGTGATGATGAACAAGATAATCCGAGACAAGAAAATAGGAGGAGATAAGAGAATGTCATATCAAATAAATATTTTTAATATGGACATTAACTATTGCAGTAAAGATGGAAACATTAATATAAAACGTAAAATAGATAAGAATAATCACCTAAAAGATAAAGATAATAATACAAATTCTTCAACAGCAAATATTCAAAAACAGTAAATTTTCATTTTCTAAATAAGAACAAATAACCGTTAGAATGATGATTTCTAACGGTTATTTGTTCTTATAATTGTGATTATGTTAACTACAAATATATATTGTATACAGCCTAAAAAGAAAACAGCTATCTTCTTAGAAGATAGCTGTTTTCTACTGATAATATGAAATCTTGTCGATGCCTCATGGAGTCTTGGGTAGTTTGCTCAAAGATTGTATCAGTTATGCTGGCGGTCTCCCGGATTCCCATGACGTACCGTTCCAACGCCACCATGAACCATTCCAGTAGTACCAAGTTCCTTGATACCATGCCCATCCTGTAAAAGCTCCAGTATTATCGAAATAGTAGTAGCTGGGACCAATTTGCACCCATCCTGTCTGGAAAGTGCCATTAACATAATAGTACCATTTTCCATTTTCTTGCACCCAACCATTTTGGGGTCGTGTTTTACGTATTGCAATCATTGAGAAACTATTTTGAGTTGGTGCATTAGGTGAGTAATCGTATCCAACACCAATATGAGTAAAATTAGGATTTAAGATGTTTGCCCTATGTCCAGGACTATTCATCCACCATGTAACAGCTTCTTCAGGTGTAAATTGTTTACCATTCCCCCAAAATATATTTGCACCTGCTTCTTCATATGAAATATTAGCATTGTTTAGTTGATCAATCTCAGTTCCTCCAAGTGTAGGACTATAGTGTGTAGGTGTTTGATATTGAGACATGTCTTGTGCTTTAGTTCTAGCCAACTGAGTTAATTGACTATCAGTCTGTAATGGAGATAATCCTTGTGCTCGTCTTGCTTGATTTATAAGATTTATAAGTTGTGGTTCATAAGATGTAATAATCAATAATTATCCTGCTCCTTTCGATTAAAATTCCCTATACTTTTATAAAAAAGCTATTTATGCTTGTCCGTTCATCTATTGTCATAAATACATATTTGTTCAAAAAACTATAAATTAGGAGGATTAATAGGCGGTATAAGTGTAGACGGCGGTGAAAAATTAGGTGGTGAAAGTTTAGTAGACAATGGGGGTGTAGAAGGTAAAAGGTTTTGTTGCGTGGATGAGGTTTGTATTTCTCGGTTTTTCTTATTTTTTTTGTTTTTATAATAGTCTTTTGATTTTTTTTGAGGATATGACTTGTCCAAATAATATTTATCTTCTTTACTATTGTAACGGCAGTTATATTTTTCCATGTTAATCACCTCTTTCTTTGATTTCTATATATTTTATTCACCAATAAATAAGATGTTTGTATGCTTGTCCTAATATAGGACAAGCATTTTAAAATTCCAAAAAGCTCATCTACTGAGATAAAGATTGATCTCACTCAATATTTGCTAGTATTTATACAAGGTACGAGTTGTATTTTTTAAGAAAAACACTTAAAAAATCTCCACTCTTTTCTCCTTGTATAAACACTTTCGGCAGGTTTGGATCTTTCGCCAAGCCGACATACCCAAAACGAAGGATATGGGAATCGGCTTGTTTAAGCAAGTATACCTGCCGAACCGCCTGCTCGGCCGTTCAGAAGTGTTCATCTTACTCCAAGATGAGCAACACATTAAAAACATAAGAAACCAGCCTCTCACCCCAAAACAAAGGGGGAGATAAGCTGCATTGTCAATGGTAAGCGGACCGTAGGGAGCATTAAGGAATTGACAATGTCACTACACCCAAACCCTCTTGGCACTCAAACAACCACGTTTGTTTGACGCCAACCGGCCAGGGAGCCCCCTCAAAGTTTTGAGGGGGTTGGGGGTGTTTGTAGAAGCCATTCCAAAGGAGCTTTCCTTTGGCAGGTGTGGACGGCGTCCGCGGTTTTGCTCCCCCTTGAAAAGGGGGCTGGGGGGATTGTTATGCCTAGCATAACCAAGCTCAATTGGGTACCAATTGTAGAGCTTGCCTTATTCCTACTGTTTGGTGTATTATGGAAGCATACAGCTGGAATTTTACACCAAGTTCACCACGCTCAGTAGGTGAACATAAGGAGGAATAAAGGTATGAGCGAGACGAAAGGCGAGCGTAGGAACGAGCCTAAACAGGTGAAGTTCCGTGTCACTGAAGAGGAATTTGAACGGCTATCGCTGATGGCGGATAACGTAGGAATGACGGTGCCTGCCTTTGTGAAAGCAAAGGCACAGGGTACCCGTGTAAGGCAGCCGAAGATCAATCGTGAGGGTGCTCTGGCAATTGCGAAGGAATTGCGCGCCGTGGGTACCAATGTGAACCAGATTGCGAAATGGTGCAACGCACGAGATATTGAGCAATTGAGTGAACAGGAGCTTGAGAGATTGGTATACAATCTCGACGAAATTAAAAAGGGATTGGCTGCAGCATGGCAACAATTAAGCTGAGTACGACGAAAAATGCCAATGCGTTACTGAAGTACGCTGAGAAGCGCGCTGAGGTATCAAATTCGCTTGATTGCGATGTGGACTATGTTCGGAACCAATTTAAGGCTACAAGGGAAATATGGGGCAAAAACGGCGGCATACAAGCCCACCATGTGATTCAATCATTTAAGCCGGATGAGGTAGATCCCCAGCAGGCCAATGAAATTGGATTACAACTGGCTGAGAAGTTGGCGAAAGGTCACGAGGTAGCCGTCTATACGCATACAGACAAGGATCACATCCATAACCACATTGTGATTAATGCTGTGAACTATGAGGACGGTCGAAAGTTTCATGCTCATGGCCAAGATGCCATTGACCGTTTTCGTAACGTGAGCGATGAGCTATGTAAAGAACATGGCTTGTCCATTGTAGAAGAGCGCTCGGCCGATGTGCGCTATACGTTAGCTGAACAGTCATTGCTTAAAAAAGGTGAAACGAGTTGGAAAGATGAAATTCGGATGGCCATTGACTCTTCAAAAGAAGATGCGACTAGTTTTGAAGACTTTCAGGAACGTTTGAAAGTCCAAGGCGTTCAAGCTACTTTGAGAGGTAAAAACATCACGTATGAACACTTAGAATCGAATAAAAAAGTACGTGGCAGCAAGTTAGGGCTGGCGTATGAAAAGGAGACGATTTTAGATGGCTTTGAAAGACAAGTTACAAGAGAAAGAGCAGCAGCAGATTCAGCAGAAAGAGGAGTTACAACAGTCACAACGGTTATACCAGGAGATGATCTTGCGTCTCAGAGCAACAGAGGGCTATCTCTCGACATTCCTGAAAGAAAACATGAACAAAGAGATGATGATCGAACAAGAGCTCAAGGAGATCAAACAGACGAGCCAAGACGTACAGAGGGAGATGGAATTGACTTCGATGACGTTGCTCAGCAAATTAGAGAACGACATCGTCACACACAAGCAGTATACAGACGAAACTTTGGCCGAGATGAAGACGGCCATCAGAGTGCTACAAAGCGACATGAAAAAGAATCAGGAGTTTCTGAGCAACAAGTTCCAAACAAACAATCAAGTGATCAAGGACGAGCTAGAGAAGATCAACAACAACCTGGGGAGCAAGTTCGACAGCTTGAGCGAGACAGCGAAGGCGGAACTCAGCGAGGTCGAAAAAAACAGCAAGACTATGATATCGAACGCTAAATTGGGTGTGGCGTTTAATGGATGGTTAGATTGGGTGAAATATGGAGCTGGTGCAGCTGTCTTTATGGTACCCGTGTTTTTCTTGTTCAAGTGGTTCTTTGGGTTATTTGGTATTAGTTTAGGATAATAGATTAAGCTCTTACAAAATTAGTTGAAAAACTGCGAAAAGAGTAGAAAAAGAGGGGAATTATTGATAGTGTTGAATGTAGTATAAATGAGAAAAACCGCCCATGCTTTGGCCGGCTTGGCGGTTTCTCAAAAACAGAAAGGGAATGGGTCCCTTATATACATATTTATGTACATATTCTATCATAAGGGGCTGATTCCTGCCATATAAGGAGAGGAATTAGTTTGGAAAAGAATAAAAATAATATTGTAAATTTGGAAAAAAAACTTGCTGAAGCGGAAAGAAAGGCAAGGTTAAAAGATCTAAAACAGACTTCATATTCATCAGAAGAGGTTTCTGATATTCAAAGATCATTATTAGACTTAATGGAAGAAATTACAGGTGAAAAACACTTTATAGGTAAAGAAAAGGATATTTTTGCAGGGGAGCCGTTTAATCAAACCATGCATAGAAATTTAGATTTGCTAAATCAAATTAACTATTTAACTCAAGCAGAAGAAAGCTTTTTATTTAAAATTCAGGCTTATCTAGAGTTTAAGAGTAATGTAATTATCTGTAGAGAAGATAAGTTTAAGAAAAAAAGAAAAAATTTGATAGAGGATGATTTTGAACTTCCTAAGGCTGCGACTGTTTCCGATATTGCAGAAATAATTGGGAAATCAAGGCAAAATACATCTGTAATTATGAACAGTTTAAAAGAAAAAGAGATTCTATTGAATCCTGAAGGTGCAGGACAAGTAACAGAAAACGGTCGTTCTGTGAGTCCTAGAACATGGATCGTGAATCCTTATATTATGATTTGTGCTCCAAGAAAAAATGAAGTTAAGTTAGATAAATTAACAATGAGGTTATTCCAGCATTCTTTAAAAAAACTTAAAGATCAGAATGGCAAAAAAGTAAATTTACCAGTTAGATTTTTTTGAATAAGACTATTTAGGCCGTATCAATTTTGGTACGGTCTTTTCATTTCATTGGAAATATTTAGGTGTCACGAAAACATGACAAAAAGGGGTCAAAGTGTCACGAAAACATGACACCCCTAAAAGTCCAACAAACCCAGTCATATCAAGGCTTCAAGGCGTTTTTTTAAGTTTCTCTCTATTATCACTATTATTTATTAGCAATTCGCTTATAGAATTGCAAGGTTCTTTTTATACTTTTTTCGTTTAAAAACTATTTCGTAGTTATCAAAAATGACAACTACGAAATAGTTAATATATATCGAATTCGATATATATTAACTATTTTTTTATTTCTTTTTAACATTAAGCCTAAAGGCTAATATACCGTCTTAAGACGGCCAAGTAATTAGAAATTGCTGCTGTTTCAAAAATGCAACATACAAAAAAACTACCCAATTAATGTGAGTAGTTCAACGTAACCATATTTGCCACCATTTCTTCTTGTTTTTTTCTTCTAACAAACTGGAAGCTATCTCCTTTTGTGATTCTTGCATCTCTCTTAATGTTGTAATTAATGTCTTATCTCTTTGTTCTAGACTATCTTTTATGTATGCTTCTTGTTTTAAAAATTGTTTTTTGAAGTCTTCTTGCTGTTTTTTTATAATTTCATTTTGATTTTTTACTAGCTGTTTTAATTCGTCTAACTCAGTCATAACGGTTGTGACTTGCTTGGTTATAACCGTTATATCTTCTGTTGTAACAGTTATGTCAGTTATATCAGTTGTGTCAGTTATAACTTTATCTTTTACAATTTCCTTTACAACCTTCGGAACAGTCATGCCTTTTTCATTTTTTAAAAGCATTAATTCTTTAAATAAATTTATATCATCTTGTGAAAACAAGAGTTGTCCTTGTTGATTACGTTTAAAGTTATAACCATGCTCTTCAAAAAGTAAATAATATTTCTTAGCAGTTGAAGTAGTAACTCCAATAGCTCTTGCTAATCCATCTACTTTTTCATAGAATTCCATGTACATATTAGTTATAACCTCCGATTTATTTAGGGTTATAACCAGTATAACACCATCTTGATTTAAAAATCTTTAGAATTCATTAGGGAGAAATGATAAGAACAATTTTAATACTTGTTTCATACTTATCAAATTTAATAAGTACGAAACAAGTATCAAAGACTTTTTTTAAAGTTGAAGGGATGCTGTACTAGATCTCTATAAATAATTAAAACCGAAATATCAAGACCAACATTACAAATTTTAATATCTATAATCTCAAAATTGTTATTTTGAAGAAAGTCACGCAATCGTTCTTCATATTTATCCAATGTGCTCGTTAAAACATGAATCTTTAATGCCCTAGAATTACCTAACATAAGATCATACACTTCTTTCTATATTTGTCGTATATTACAGTGTATGAAGCTTGTACAGAATGGAAACTACAGTTTATATCTTTTTCTTTTATAAAAAAGATATATCTAAAGATGATTAATGTTTTTAACAAAATAAAAAGCAACCTCAGGCATTGGAAAACAAGGTTGCTTTTTAAGGGATTACACCTATGAAAGTGTAAAAAATCAATTCGTTTAAATAATAGCACATTTTTACCATAAATACTACATTTTACTGTTTGAGCATATGTATAAAAGGTGCGCTTTTTATACATTCTCGTTTCCTTCAGCTGTCCGAAGAACGTAGTCATATCAAGGATGTATAAAAAGCTGCATACTCCGGAAAAAGAACCCTCGGCGGAACCGTTCTGCGACAAGGGTTCTTTTTTGATGTGTGTTCCGGAAAGAGACATTATGTTAACTAAGGTTGTATATCATATTCATTAACAAAATCAGAAAGAAAGCTGCCAGGGAGGACAGCTTTCTTTCTGATAAGGTTGCAGTAGAGGACGCCCTTCAGGCATCT
>NZ_JBLZXA010000043.1:0-9580 GCF_056099005.1 Priestia sp. 53B2 | reverse complement strand
AATACAAATTCTTCAACAGCAAATATTCAAAAACAGTAAATTTTCATTTTCTAAATAAGAACAAATAACCGTTAGAATGATGATTTCTAACGGTTATTTGTTCTTATAATTGTGATTATGTTAACTAACTTTGTATATTGTATACATCTTAAAAAGAAAAAAACTCCTGGTCGCTCAGTTCAGGAGTTTTTTCCATGAATCGAAATTTATATTCCTTATCGCGAGACTTGGAGGTACTTGCATTGCATGTTCTATAGTATTCAAGAAAGTCAAAAGGGTTTGTACAAGTATTCTAATTTATAAGATTAAAAATAAATTTTTTTATCATTTTTGAGATTTTTATGTCTATTTCTTAGAAATTACATTATGTTAACTAAACATGTGTACGGTATACAAGTTATTTTGATAGATGTCCAAGCAATTCACTAAATCTTGTATATATTAATCGTGTATGAACATTATGAAATTTTTAATGTAGAGGTGGTACTCTATGGGTAAGAATGTAGTAATGTTAATCAAAGTGAGCACATGCAAACAGTCAAAATCACATTCGAAGGAAAATCTACTCCTTTGTTCTGATTACCATTTTTAACGATTAAGGAAAGATCTTTATCTTGATAAGGTATAAATAGATACTAGTCCAAAGTCAATTTGTTTTAGATTAGCTGATAGACTTAAAAGGAAAATAAAATAATTATTTCAATTAATAAGTTATAAAAGACGCTAACTTGTAAAAAGGAGATGTTAGACATTGGCAACAAAAAAGGAGAAAAGAGAGAAAAAAAGAAATAAAATAATGAAGAATCGAACTTCTTATATTACTGATTCACCATTAAATATGCTATCATCAACTCAACCACCAAACCCACCATTAAATACGCCATCATCAGCCCCACCGCCGCCATCTATTTCATAAATATAACTATTTAAAAGCACTGAAAAGAATTTAAAAATGATTCTGATAAAATAGAAGGCATTGGAACAAGTAGTTCCAATGCCTTTTTATTTCAAATGACACTCATTATGTTAACTAATATTGCATACCGCATACAGTCTAAAAACAGAAAAGACCACTACTAAACAAGCCAGTAGCTTTTTTAATCTTTTAGATAGGATGGGTTATAATTTATAATATTCATATTAATTATAAGTGCTTGGACAAGTTAAACATATTTATAAATGATTTTATGGGTAACAATATACTTAAAATTTCATAAGGTTAAGGTATTTTAGCTTGAAATATGTCAACCAGCTATGCTGGAGGTGTTCCGGGTACCCATGAAGTACCATCCCAGCGCCACCATGAACCATTCCAGAAGTACCAGGTTCCTTGATACCATGCCCACCCTGTAAAAGCTCCAGCATTATCGAAGAAGTACTGACTCGAGCCAATTTGGATCCAACCTGTCTGACGGTTGCCATTAACATAATAGTACCATGTTCCATTTTGTTCCACCCAACCATTTTGGGGTGTTGTTGGGCAATCTTCCCTATAAGGGTCATTGTTACTAGTGTATCTTTGTCTTTCGTTAGCCATAATTAATACCCAATGATGGGCCATCATTGTAGGATCGTAAAAGTATCCGACACCAATGTGAGTCAAGTTTTGTACGACCATTTTATACATTGCAGGATTCATAATACCACATTGTTGGGAAACTACAAAGTTACTTGTAATCCACGGCTCATGGCAAGGACTTCCAAGCCAACTATTTACCGCCTCTTCTGAGCTATATTCAATTCCACCTGTTTTACCTGTATAAAGTTCAATTGGATAATAAAAATAACCAGCTGCTCTGGCTTGATCTATAGGTGAGCCAAGTCTTGGACTAACATGAGCACAGGGACCATTTGAGTTAGGATACCCACCTAATTTATGGTCTTCTGCTTTTGCAGCTGCTAAACTCATTAGTTGAGAACTCACAGTTAATGGACTCATTCCATTTTGAGCGCGGAGATTATTAATTCTTTGGATAACATCATTTAAATCTGCCATAAAAATTTAGCTCCTTTCTATAAAAAAATAATTGTGCTTGTCTATTTTTCTAATGCTATAAATACATATTTTTTCAAGAAACTTTAGGAGAGGTACTAGGTGGTATAAATGTTGGTGAGGAATTAGGTGGAGAAAAACTAGGCGGTGTAGGTAATAATTTTTCGTCTCTAGTTTCCTTATCTTTTTTCTGTTTACGAGAGTTAGATGATTTTTTCTGAGCGTATGACTTGTCCACATAATATGCATCAGTTTTATGATCGTAATAACACTTATATTTCTTCATGTTAATCACTCCCTTCTTAGTTTCTGTATTATGTTATTCATGGGATAATAAATTGTTTGTATGCTTGTCCAATGACATTAGGATCATTTCTTATAGAAATAAAAGCCTTTGGAATCATCGATTCCAAAGGCTTTTATTTTTAATAAGGAATTATAAATATTCTTTATTATCTTCTTTTTAATTGCTCTGCATTACCTTTTTACTCTTCAAGTCTGTGGTTGAGTAACTAATACAATGACTCTAGCAAGAACAGTTAATTTTAACTGTCTCTTTTTATTAAACATGTTTGTGTTATTCGGTATTCTCTAATAGTTCTGATTAGAAGATAATAAAAACAATTTCAAGTTGATTCTAATTGCCTTAAGGTAATTTACTTTTAAACTAGTTAAAAGCTAAGATCTGGTCCTTGGTTCTTCGATTTATTTATATTTGTACTTCTTGCTCTTCTTAATTGATGTCTTTGTTGTATAAATTCTTCATCACGAGTAGCTTGTTGAATAGCATTAAAAACCGTATTTAAAGCGTTTATATTACTCTCATGTGTTTTTATTTCTTTTTCTAACCATGGGACGACTGTTTTCTCCATTGTGTTGATACGGCTTTGTTGTTGCTGTAAATCTTGTTGTCCTTTATAGCCCAGTTCTTTTAGATTTTCGCGTCCATATTTAGCTTCATTTTGCAATTCTTCATAGTCTTGACGAGCTTTTTTCGAGACAAGTCGTTTGGCTTTTTCTCCAGGATTTCTGTCTAATTCATCAAGCTTTTTCTCCACGCTGCCAAGCTTCTCTACTTCTTTACGCATAGTTGAGACATGTTCTTTCTCTACACGAACCATTTTCTGATGTTTTTTGAACTCGCCTAGCTTCTTTTGGTTAGCATCTAAACTTTGTTTGATGTTAGATAGTCTAAACTGATTTTGTTGAGCAGTATTATGATACTGTTCCAGTCTTAATGCATCTCTGTAGGTAAGATACTTACCAGCCGTTTTGAGATCCGGATAATAAGAGCTTACTTCACGAATTTTAGCCATTTTAATGGCTTCTTCTGCTTGTAGTAAAGCTTTAGTTTCTACTTGAATCTGTTGCTTCTCATACTTAATTTGATGTAGTCGTTTCTCTTTTTGTTGAGAAAATTCTTTATAACGTTCATAGAACTCTTCTTCATTCGAAAAACGAAGAGATTCTTTATACTTTTGAATACTGCTTTCATAACTTTCTTTGTTGCTTTCTAAATCAGAGATTTTATCAAGATGACGACGTTTCATCATATTGTTTTCTTTGAGCTTAAAAGGATTAAGGGACTTCTTAAGTTCATCTACTTTCTCTTCGTTTTGCTGAATTTCACGGTTTAAATCCCTTACACGGTCATAGTAATTGCTGACGTTAAGGAACTGTTGTTGTTGCACATGGAAGTGGCGTTCAATGGGATCATGGCGATCAGCCATTTTACGTAGTTCTTCCTGGCGTTTTGAGATATCGTCTAAGGTAATGACTTTTTTATCTAAAAGAGATGCAGCTTTTTGGATATAAGTCTTTTCTACATCTGTAGAAAAGCTAAATTGCTTCTCTTTTTCTTTCATTTTCTGAAGATGTGCTTCTTTTTGACGACGATAAGCTTGTAAATCAACAATAGCTTGATTGTAGTCTTGGCGCTCTTGATTGATTCGACCACGATCGCTTTGTTTCCCTTTCTTCTCCATATCATGTGCTACATGCCCTAAATGAATCATTGGAAGGGTTTGAAGGCCACGTTTTTCATGAGAAAGATGGGTAATACGTTCGTTACTTTGGGCTTGTTCTAGCGCTTGGTTAGCATAGTTTGCCCATTGTTCACGAATGGATAAGCAGCCTTCGCTATTTTTCACGTACCCACGATTGTTTTCTTTGGCATTAGCAAAATCAGCATTCCAATCACGGTTCTTTTTTCCGAATCCGTCTTGATCTAGATTTCTCATGGTTAACATGATGTGAGCATGCGGATTATTGGCATCATCACGATGGATGGCAATATCAGCAACCATTCCTTTTTGAACAAACTCGTTTTGAGCAAATGATTGAATCAATTCTTTTTGTTGACCATGATTCAGTTCAATGGGCAAAGCAATATTTAATTCGCGTGCTAATTGCGAGTCTTTGCGCTTCTCTACTTTTTCAACTTCATTCCATAAACGGTTACGATCTTTCATCCATTCTGGCGCATGAGAAGGAGTCAGAATCATGGTTTCCGGTTGTACATTTCGAGCATAAAACTTTTGCTCGTCTGTACGTTCATCATGTAGTTTCTCACCACTGCGATAAGCAGCTGCAGCGACAGCTGATTGTCCTTTTGAACGGCTGATGATTTGCATCGATAGATGGTAGATAGCCATAATTCTTTCCTCCTTTCTTGAGAATGGGTTAGTGGATTAGGAATAAGTTGATGAGAGCACAAGGTGCGCTAATCAACGCTTTAGATGAAATCAGCATCACGAATACCGAAGGTATCAGATGATGGTTTCATCTTTGCCGGTAGGCAAACAGGTTTTATGAAATTCGCCATCTAGGCGAATGGATCTTTGGTTTTGTCTTTTCGTTCCGGAGGAACCGCACACATCGGTACGATGTATAAGTGCGCCCTTATCTCTTCGATCTAAGGGAATTATACCATATCCTGGTGAGAGGATCTATGCTAAGGATACCATTTTATCTCAATTTTTGATATAATCAAAATAAACATTAGAGAACAGAGAAAGGAGATGGGGATGGGTGTCGAAGAAGCGAACAGATGAGGAGATTCTTCAGGAGATAGAAGAGAAAATTGAGAAGATGAAAGCGAAGAAACAACAAGTTGAAGCGCGTAAAAAAGAAAAGGAGAGAAAAGAGAGAACAAGACGACTTATTCAAGTCGGCGCGATCTTCGAGAAATACTTTGAGATTCAAAGTGAAGAAGAAGCAGAAAAGATTGCAAAAGCACTACAAGCATATGTAGGAAAAAATAAAGAGAAGATCTTGCATCATGATATAGTTATTACACAGAAAAACAAAGCACCTGAGGAAGTAGCATCAGTAAAAGAATAAATGGTTTGTCTTTGTTACATTTTACATAAACAGAAATAAAAAAACGTATGAGCCCCTAAAGCAAATACGTTTTTTTATTTCTTAAATGCATAGCCTAGATCATCCACTATTTCAGCAAACTCCCGGAGAATACAATATAATGCTTCAGGATTATTTTTATTTTGAAGAATCGCTATATA
Organism: Priestia sp. 53B2; assembly: GCF_056099005.1. NCBI lineage: Bacteria > Bacillati > Bacillota > Bacilli > Caryophanales > Bacillaceae > Priestia > Priestia sp. 53B2. The sequence continues at coordinate 4,066 of NZ_JBLZXA010000043.1, read as the reverse complement.
TATATCTTTGAAAATACACCCTTTCATTTTTATAATGGCGTGAACTAAAAGGTCTACACGAACAAAGTCAACTCCATCCTTAGTCATGAAAGGAATTTCGATATCAAACAATTCATGCTCTTGTAGAATCTGTTTTATTTTGTATTTTTTCATGCTATATCCTCCCCTTTGAATTATTAAGAACCTCTCAAACTAGATGACGTCTTTAATGAAGTCCCTCCTCCTCTACTTTCTTTTTTCATGTTCTAACCAGTGATTGCTGGATTTAAAGGAAATAAAAAAGATTATAAAGAGGAACGATTGTAAACACAAGATGGCCGGAAGTATTGCCGAGGTCCTAAGTTAAAGGAGAAACTGGACACGTTAAAAGACAGGGTGAATAAACATATTCCTGCAGCTGAACGACATAAACAAGGTAGAGATTTAACTCGTGAGGAATATGCTATTTTCTTGGCTTCGGTATCATTGGGGCATTTCCGAAATGATGTTATAACTGCCTTTTACACGACAGCAAATGAAGTGAAGAATTACTATGATAAAGCCTTTTTAAAGAATGATTAACGATTTGGCTAACGAATTCATTAACGATAAAAAAAAGAGTAGGGTCGTGAGACTGTACTCTTTTTTAATCGTCTGTTCGGACCAGCGTGAGACTTTTTAATTAAAAATAACAAAATTGTAGTTATAGTAAGAGCGTCAAAGAATAAGTTGCTTATTTTTATTTATATTTAATTTTTAATATCTAGTCCAACCGTGAGGTTGAAAAATATCATCTATACCTTTTAAAAGTGATTTGTCTGTCTTATCAATTAGACGTAAAAACGAGTTTTTACGTCTTTTTTGATTCAGTGTCCGTTTTGATTGCGGTGGCCTCTCAAATAGCATTTCTCGCCATCGTGTTAATGGGCCAAGCACACACTTTCACACTTTACTAAATTAACGTGGCCTCTTTCAAAATAAGAACAAAGGAATATTGAATTATTTTATAGAAAGACATAAGATAAAACACAGAAAACCGTTAGCGAAATCGAAAATAATTAACGATTTGAATCGTTAGTGAAATCGTTAGTGAAATCAAAAACACGTTTTAAAACATTGATATAGAAGGATTTATTTACAAATCATTAATGAAATCGTTATTAACGATTTGCAATTTTAGGCGAGGTGAAATTAATGAGTGGGGAAATCAAATTATCATCGGGAAACAAGTATACACCAAAGCAAGCTTCCCAGATTGTTGGTGTTTCTGACTCAAGGATCAGACAATTATGTGAAGAGTTTGAGATTGAAGCAGAAAGAAAAGGTGGAACCAATGGACATCGACGCTTTACCAAAGGACAAGTTGAATTACTGGCAACAATAAAAGGAAAGTACGATGAAGAATGGACAACGGAACAAATTAAAGAATGGTTAAAGGGAAAAGATGCTCCTGTTTTTAATCCTCATACACCTAAAAGTGTAGATGAAATGAGATTGGAACGAGTAGAAGCAGAAAACAGAGAGTTAAGGGAAGAAAATAATCAAATCAAAGATGCTCTTAAGATAATGGGTAAAAAAATGGACGAGCAAACAGAATTCCTTGTCCAAATGTTCCAAAAGCAAAGGGAAGAAGATCGAAAGCAGTATGAGCAATTACTTGAAGAAAAGTTTAATGAACATATAGGTGATCGTGACCAGAAGTTTCTGACATCAGTACGAGAAATACAGCAAAGTCACAAGGAACTAGCTGCATATCAGGAACAGATGAATAAGAAGCCGCAAACCTTATTAGAAAAGCTCGCTTATTTATTCGGTTCATCAAAATGAGGAAGAAGCCCCGAGAGGCTTCTTTTTTTTGTGCGGTTACCTAAGATTTCTCGTATATTTCAATGAGGTTGAAATCTTATGCTGTGCTTATGATTAAATCTTATAAAAAAACAGGGATACTTACTTGTTTTTTGTCTTCACAGAACAACTATATAGTGGAATCCAAATTCATTGAAAGAGGGAGTTGACTTTTAAGTTTCAAATGGTTTCGATGTTTGCAAGAGAAAAGCTGAGAAACTACATTTAGTAATCTGTGCTAATGGTATTGAAGAGGAAATTTCACTTTTTTGACTGCTTTACCTGTAAAAGCATACCTTTTCTCCTACCCATTAGTGTACCGGATTAGGTACAAACAAAAATAAATTATGGAGGTAACAATATGGGACAAAGTATTAAAAGATTATGTAAAGTGGCAGGAACAATATTAGGGATACTAGCAACTATTGTAGGTATTGTAACTGGATTGTATTATGCTTGCTTTCCTAGCTTCTTTGTGAAAAATGGAGTAGTAATTGCAGCAGGAGGAACTGGGGTTTTTCTAGGCTTACTCATTGCTACTTTGATTATTGGGATGGTAGTGATATATCTTGTTGTTACAAGTAACAATCAAAACAGACCAAACAATACTATTTAGAACAAGCCCACTAAGGAGCTTATTCTTTTTTTGTTTATTTAATACATTCAGAGTATTCATTAAGTATGAACATCTTGTATTTATGTACTAATTCCTCTTATTATTGGTACTATATAGATACATTAATTGAATGATTTGAGGTTTTGAAAATGACAAAAAAAGAAGAAAAAACATTGGAGAAAGAAGTACAAACGGTTTCCGTTCACGTCAAGTTTTCTGCAGGTCTTATAGAAAAAGTGGATCAATACCAGATAGATAATCACTTAAATAGCCGTGTCAGTGCTATGGCCGAGTTGATGAGAATTGGTTTAGGTGAACTTGAAAGAAAAAAATAAACTATGCTAACAGAAGTGCCTTAAAAAGGTGCTTCTTTTTTGAAAATCTAGCTATTCTAATCGTGGGCTTTTTAATACAAGGAAGTGTCAGAATGACAAATCTTTCATTAAATTTAGATATATTTGTAAGCGTTAAGAAAAAAATACAAACCTTTCCAAAAAAATCCGCAGGTGTTCTTGTGATCTCTATTGTAGTATTTTTGTTATTGAAGGGTCAATTTAATTTAGAAATAAAAATTGGGCTAAACACTAATACAAATCAAGACAACAAAGAGAAGAATAAATAGCAAAAAAGCCACCATTTCCGAAGTGGCTTTTTTTATTGTACATAGCACTTAATAGAAGTATTGTTTTAAGGATCTTATAAGCTCATTTTCGTATTTTATTAAATTAACAACTTGAGATATTAAAATAAAAATAGAAAGACTCAGAACGGAAAATGAGAAGTCATTTAGCCACCTCGTGGAATTTTGCCTGTGTTATTTAACTGTTTTTTTCGTTCCTGTTTTAATTGGAATCGTTCTTTAATCGCTAAAAGATAGTCTTCAAATTTATCTGAATTATAATCATTCTGTCCGATGATATCTAAGAGTGTTTCCATTTGATCAGCAAGGTCCCCTACCAAACTTGTTGGCAAAGAAACAGAGTCTATTTTTGGACTGTCAGCTACACTAGGCAGTCCCCATAAAGCTGAAACTAGTAACTTTGAATCCTTTAAGCCCTCAGCCTCTTTATAATGAACATAGCACCAGTATAGAATAATAGTAGTACAAGAGACTAATAAAAACCTTGCCGTTGCCCACTACGGGACTCTCCCCCACAAGCCCATAACAGGAGATACAGAATTTATACACTAAAATAACTCCGTTTAGCGTCCAACTCCCCAAAAGCAGAAAAGAGTACTGTTATCAAATTTTTGCGTATTTAAAAACTCAGTCATATCAAGGGTTTGAGTGTTTTTTCTCTCTAAACTTAACGTGTTTTTTTCAAAAAACTATAAAAATTGGCTGCAACCCTTACCAGATGGGCTTTTTTAGTCCAGTTCCCTGGTGTTTTAGGTATAAAAAAAGAGATCCGAAGACTTCTTCCTCCCACCCAATAACTGAATAGTAGTGGGTGTATATGTTATAAGTTGCAGGCTCTCTACGTAAAACCCTCAACACAAAAAGCAGAAAAGAGTACTGTTATCAAATTTTTGCGTATTTAAAAACTCAGTCATATCAAGGGTTTGAGTGTTTTTTCTCTCTAAACTTAACGTGTTTTTTTCAAAAAACTATAAAAATTGGCTGCA
>NZ_JBLZXA010000042.1:0-7934 GCF_056099005.1 Priestia sp. 53B2 | reverse complement strand
CTTTCGAGCCTATCATTGTCTGTAGAGACGACAGTATCCGTCCAGTTATACAGTGTTTCTGCTTTCCTGTCCCTTTTCAGGGTAACGACTTTCGCTTTTTCTCATATCCCATACCCTCTGTCACATCGTTTGACTTTGCAGTCATCCTACTGCTTATGCAGATGACATAGGGCTTACCAAGTTCCACTTTCTACAGATGCAATAGGGTTAGGCAGGTTCTTTACTCCGGGCAAGATGCGGGACGTATCAGAGCAGCATTATGATTCTACTTTTCCTCTTGCAACCGACAGACTCGTTACCAAGAATGCCGTTTCAGATGGAGATCATCTTTGCGTCTAGATGAGTAGCGTTAGCTACACTGTAAGAAAGCGACTTCTTGTCGCACCATAATGTGAGTTATCGGAAATTATAACTTACAAAAAAACAGTTGGAATAATAACCAACTGCTTTTTGTAGGATGTTTTAATTTTCTATGTTATTCACTTTAAAATTTCTTGGTTATCCCAATTTTTCAAAGCCCATACTACATCATCATTTTCATTGAGCGTAACTTCATCTAAACCTAACTCTATAAAATTCCTGTTTACAAAAACAGCCCAATGTATATTTTTCTTTGGAATTGAATGGATACCATTTATAGATATAATATTCCCTTGGGATTCTTCTATGTTAAAGGCCCTTTTTGTTACTTCGTATAATGTCTCACCTTCTTGAAATGAAACTTCTTTTGAAGCAATCGTCTCGTTTTTATCATTTACAATTCTAAAAGTACTCGTCATCTCTAATGCGTGCGTAGGGGAATAAACAAAAAAGAGGAATAGTGGTAAAGATATTAATATCTTTTTAATAAGCATTTTTGAATCTCCTTTTAACGTATTTTTCATATTATGAGCACTTTAGTGAAAATTATAATTTTTAAATATAGTTCAGTGTTTGATATGCAACAGAAAAAACTCCCTGGTGTATTTGGGGAGTTTTTTCTGCTTTTCTAATGAATATCATATATGAACTTAGTTACAATAAGGAATATTATTAGAACCAAAAATTATGGAAATCAAATGTCTTATAAGCACTTTCTTATAAGATTATGATGGATATTATTAGAAATAAAAGTACACCCTAATAAAGAAATGGGAGGTGTAAGATGTCATTAAAAAAACAATGGTTAATTAATATAGCTATGATATTACTGACATGGTTGTCACTACCTTTTTTAGGGAAACGTAACATAAAAAGATTTCTTCCCGCCTCACTCCTTATTGTTCTTATAGAAGGCATAAATGTTCAATTTGGAAAGAAGCGAAAATGGTGGGTTTTTTATAATAAACCTAAGTCTTATTTGTCAGGAGAATTTCCTTTTAATATAGGTCCACATCTAGTTGGTTCCATGTGGATATTAAAATGGACATATGGGAATTTTAAAGCATTTATTTTACTTAATGCCATTGTAGATGCTATCTTTACATTTCCACTTGTAAACTTTTTAAAAAAACTGAAAGTTGTTAGATTAGTTAGGTTAAGTAATTCAAAGTTTTTCTTTTATATCTTTTATAAAGCATTTCTACTGTATGGGTTGCAATACCTTTTTGGAAAGAGGAATAAATAAAAATCTGTCCATCAACTGCTTTTTTATTAATAAAATTTTATATGATGAGCAAACTACACAAGACGCCGTGAGGCATCAGCGAAAATCCTTATTGCAATAGAGCAGAAAAAACCTACCTCTTTGGATTGGGAAGAGATAGGTTTTTTTCTGTTTTTAAGGTGTATAAGATATATATTCTTAGTTAATATAATTACTCTTCAAGGAAGCAAGAAAGGAAAAGAACCCTTGGGGCAGTGGGATTCCATCAAGAATTCTTTTTCCGAAATATGCAGCTTTTTATACACCTTTGATATGACTACGTTCTTTGGGTAGTTGAAAGAAACGAGAATGTATAAAAAGCGTACATTTTATACATATGATTAATCGGAAAAATGTATTCTTTATAGAAAAATGTGTTATTATTTACTAATATTTCTACCTCATGACAAATATTAGCTGAAAAAAGCAACCTCGCTTGCCAATTGTCGAGGTTGCTTTTTATTTTGTTAACGGTAATAATTCCTTTAACAGCTTGTAGCAGATTTAAGTACCTTGTCCATAGGAATATAAACAACGGAAGAGACAGAGCATAAATTTAATAGGAATCAACGGGTTGTAATTTTTGCTTAACTCTAATATTTGTTATGGTAAATAACCTTCCAATAGTAATTTGAGGTAAAGGAAATTAACTGGTTCATAGGAAAAAGTCCTGAAATAAAGTTTCAGGACTTTCGAATAACGAACATTATCAATATATAATAACACTTTTTTCGAAATTATCCATTAATTTAATATATTTTTGTGTAATTTAGCGAAAGTTTTTTAAAGGGAAATTTTCATTTAAAAAGACTCAATGCAAGGTCATGAAAAAAGTATTTATATATTAGGGAAATAAATAATATTGATAAGGAAGTAACAAGAGTCTTTTTAATAAAAGTATCCCCTTGTTTAATAGCCATGTTACTCCCTATATAATTTCCTAATATATTTCCTAAAATCATAGGAATACCTTTTAATAGCAGTACATGTCCTCCTATTATGAAGGCAATTAAAGCCCCAATATTAGAAGCAAAATTAAAAATTTTAGATGTAGCCGAGGCTTCCAATAATGTAAATTTCACTACATAGTGAAATAGAATAATCATTAAGCTACCCGTTCCAGGTCCAAAGAACCCATCATAAAATCCTGCTGTGAAACAAACAAATAAAACAATAAATAAAGCTAACTTTCCACTAGGCATTGAAGCCCCAGAAGTATGCTGTTTTTTAGGTAAAATTGTTAGAATAAGACCAATTGGAAATAAGAATACAATAATTTTTCCTACAAGTTCCTCATCGAAAAAAAGGATAAGTTTAGCGCCAACATAAGCGCCTATTATTGCTGTTATAATACCGTAACTTGCAATTTTCCAAACAATTTTCTTATTTTTCATATAGTTTCTTATAGCTACCATGGTTCCAATTGTTCCTACTAGTTTCTCCTGTGCAAGGGCAGTTTGGGCAGGAAACCCTGCTAAGATGAAGGAAGGGACCATAATTAGTCCACCTCCACCAGCGACACTGTCAATAAATCCTGCTAGGAAGCAACAAAAAAATAACACTAAAGTTATGGTTATACTACCATCAAATATCTCTGCCATCGCAATCACCATCTTATAATTTATATTTTAAATTAAGCCTTTAATACATAAGGTTTTTCATTCTGAGCAGGAATCCCCCTATTTAAATCTTTAATCCCAAATAGTCGAATCATCCATCTATCTATACCATTAAAATTAGGGGTAAAACCTTCACGAGAGTGAAGTGTCTTTTGGTTTCGGAATATAACATAATCCCCTGGTTGAAGAACAAATTTATTGATTTTATCACTGCTATCTATAATTGATTGAAACTCTTTTAAGGCAGCTTGGGCTAGCTCTGTATGGCCCTCAACATTTTGTTTGTCATACCTCGAAATAAACCCTAGTTCTTGACTATAAGAAAGGATAGGCAATAAATCCGTTTTCACGTCCATACCAACGAATGAGGCTGGACGTTTTATAATGAATTGAGATTTTTGTAATTCTTCTAAAGAACTTTTTGATAGATATTTAATCACATCGTCTAGAAGCATAACCTTTGTAGGAACAGATACATTTGATCTTAAACTGTGTAAAGAAAGATACTCTGGGCATCCAGATAAGTCATTTACAGGTTCGGTTATTAACGGAAGGTCTGGATTATCGACGTGCATACCAAATTCTATTTTAGATCCATGAGAACTGATATCAGAAATAGCTGCTACTGAAGGTGAAACATGTCTCACAATGTAACCATCGTTTTCTCCCTTGTAAGTAATAGGGTTAACTTCTAAAACCCCCATCATTGCAAAGGATAAAGCTGTCGAAAGGGGTAAATCATCTAGTCTGCAATAGCCAGTATAAGGAGTAGGGGGTAAGTTTTTCTCAATAGGAAAATTCCGAACAACTAAAATATGATTTTCTCCATTTTTAAACTCTTCCACTTTTTGCTTGTGAGTAGAGTCTGCAAACATTATTTGTTCCAACACAAAACCTAATAAGTTTTTTACTTTCAAAAAATAGCTCTCGTCATTTGTAGTGTGGAATGGTAACAAAGTTTGAAGCTTCTCTTTCTGTTCTTCACTCAAATAGATCTCGTTTACACCAAGGGTATTACCTAGCTTGTTTGTCTTTGTCATTGTTACATTCAATTTTTTCATCTCCTTTGTGATTTTTAGTTCAAAAATTTTACATTTAAATCCAAACAATTACATATTCTATAAGTAATATTTTTAGAAATCAACATTTATTTGAAATTTTTAGATTATTTTGTAAAAATGTTGACTTAATTTGTATATAATTGTATTATTTTAAAATTGATAGAACATTTAGACAAAGGATGGTGCTATAACTTTATGAGTAACAATCATAAGACTATAGGATTTATTGGAACAGGTGTAATGGGAAAAAGCATGGCTGGTCATATTTTAAATGAGGGTCACAAAGTATTGGTTTATAACCGTACTCAATCACGTGCTAAAGAATTAGTGGATAAAGGAGCAGTATGGATAGACACAGTAGGTGAATTAGCTGAACAATCTGATATTATCATCACTATGGTTGGATACCCTCAAGATGTAAAAGAAGTTTATTTAGGGGAAGAAGGAATTTTAAATAAAGCTAAAAAAGGCACATATGCGATAGATATGACAACTTCTAGTCCTATACTTGCACGTGATATTCACTCAAAAGCGATAGAGAGAGGAATACATACACTGGATGCTCCTGTTTCTGGGGGAGACGTAGGAGCACAACAAGCAAAGTTAGCTATTATGGTAGGCGGACTAAAAGAAGACTTCGACTATGTTAAACCTATTCTTGAATTAATGGGTACTAATATTGTGTTACAAGGTGGACCTGGATCAGGTCAACATACTAAGGTGTGTAACCAGATTGCCATTGCATCTAATATGATAGGTGTATGCGAAGCTATTTTATATGCTGAAAAGGCTGGTTTAGATCCAAATGTAGTGTTACAAAGTATTGAAACAGGTGCGGCAGGCAGTTGGTCTTTAAGTAATTTAGCTCCAAGAATGATTAAAGGAGACTTTGAACCAGGTTTTTATATTAAACATTTTATTAAAGATATGAAGATTGCTATAGAAAGTGCTGAAGAAATGAAATTATATACGCCAGGGCTAAAATTAGCTAAATCTTTATATGAAAAGCTTGAAGAAGATAAACAAGAAAATAAAGGAACTCAAGCTTTATACTTATTATTAACCAATCAAGTAGCTACTGTCTAACAACACTTAATTATGCGAAGCAAATACAAAGTGAGGATATTTTCTATATAGATTCACGTTTGTATATCGAAAGGGAAGAAGTATATTGATTACGAAAATGGAACATATAGCTATTATAGTTGCTAGTATGGAGGATTCTATCAGATACTATTCAGACATGTTTGGATTTAAAGTTCGTCTTCAAGGGGCTTCTGAAACAAAAGAGATGGCGTTTTTATATTTGAAAGAACAGCCCAACATGGAGATTGAGTTGATCCGAGATATAAATCCGATTGGTGAGTATAGTAAAAGTGGAGTTGTAAATCACCTTGCATTTACAGTAGAGAATATTAACGAAGCAATTAATCATTACAAGGAAAAAGGGATTGAATTTTTATCCTCTGAACCCCAACCAACACTTGAAGGTGGACGTATGGTTTTATTTTACGGGCCTAACAATGAATTATTGCAATTCACAGAACGAGTAAAAAACTAGAATTATTCAAATAATGGGATTGTCTTACAAAACACTATAAATTTAGATTTTTATTTATAAATTACTCATAAAATTTTATATTTTTATCAAATTAATCAGGGCGTTGTGCAGCATCAATCCTCAAATAAGTTGCGTGTAACGGAAGAAACTACTGATTTAGCATTGGTAGTTTCTTCTGTTTTTATCCTATATAGAATTCATTAATCAATATAGCTATTGCCTATATAAGGGATTATATAAAAGTGGACAGGGGACGGAATCGTCGAAATCTAAAACAATCCTTTAAAAGTCAATTAGTTTAGATCCTCTTTAAATGCACTCATTTTTTAAAATTCCACTTCATATATATGTATCTATTATTACAAATTTGAAATTTTTTCGTATGAAACCATGACACTATTTATTAAAAATTATTTAAGGTGAGGAAACTTGAAAGAGAAAAAAATATATTTACAGGAGAGATTGATGGAGATAAATAAATCAATGATGGATTTACATATAGAAAGGAGAAAACTACGTAAAGAGTTGAAAAAACTACAAGACTTAGATCAGATGGTAATTAGAAAAGAAAATAAGAGGCAACAAGCTATTGCCGAATCAATTTACCTATTGAAAAGTCACCCTAACAAGAGGATGAAATCTAAAGATATTTTACAACATTTAAAAGATACTATAAATTATAATACAGATAGTTTCGCATCCATTTTTCGAACTATTCAACAAGTTGAACCTCATATTAATCAGGTGAAACGTGGATATTATATCTATAAAATTTGATTAAACATTCGAAGAAAGAGATTTAAAGGTAAATACTATATAAAATTGCAAGTATATGACATGAAAAGTTAGTTAACATAATGGATCTTAACGGTAGAAAATGAAATATCACCTAACTTAATAGTTAGGTGATATTCGTATGTATTATAATTTATTATATTACTTTAATTATGTACCTGCATAAATGGAGAAAAATGCTCATCAAATTTGGTAGGAATAAATTCAATGAATTCATAATTAGCAACTTTATTAATAAAAAAGGGATCCTCAGATACAATTTTATCCACTTCATCTTTTGAAGTAGAATTGACTAGAATAGCCCCACCAGTTCTGGGATTCCTTCTTCCTGAAATAATGAATTTCTTTTGCTCATAATACTTATCTAAAAATGCAACATGACTTTCCAAGAACTCTTCAACCACTTCAATTGGTTTAATATAATTCACTAATACAAAAAACATATATTGATCCTCCATTTTTTATTATGTCTAAAACATTTTACCATAAAAAGGATTTATCGAAGAATAAATAAATGAATACGATATACAAAACGAGTTAACATCAACACCATTTATAGACAGTAATGTTTATGAAAAGTTCTATCCACTGTCTCATCAATTCATCTTATTTTTGATTACGCATATCTTTTTTTATTTGTTTCATAATAAAGAGGAATGAATGAAGAAAGGAAGCGAAATCAATATGCAAAACTTGACGGAGCTAGAAGTAGAGAATTTGCGTCATCTTATCGGAGCACATGGAACACTGATTAATAAATTAGAACAATACGCACAAGAATGCAATGACCCACAGCTTACAGCAATGCTACAAAAAGATGCACGTGATGCTAGAAATACAAAACAACAGCTCATTTCATTTTTAGGATAGGAGACAGATAAAGATGAATGAAAAGGATATCGTGAATGATTATTTAGCAGGTCTTAATGCAAGTTTAACAGGTTACTCCAATATTATTAGCCAAACAAATAACCAACAATTATATGAGACACTTATCCAAATACGTAATCAGGATGAGGTACGTCAACGTAATGTGTATGAGTATGCAAAACAAAAAAACTATTATCAACCAGCTGCTCCAGCAAATCCAACGGTTGTACAACAACTTAAAAATCAATTACAACAAGGATAAAAGAAACTACCTAAGCATTGAACTGAACCCGAAAAGTTAGACCCTTTATCTAAGCAGCGAATGAGGATTGAATTCTGTATTCTACAGGGGTCAATCCTTTTAATTTTACTTTTATTCGTTTGTGGTTGTAATAAACAATATA
>NZ_JBLZXA010000041.1:0-59292 GCF_056099005.1 Priestia sp. 53B2 | reverse complement strand
TATTTAGGTACAAATCAATAGCCTTCAACTTATCTTCAAATGTATGTCTAGACATACAAGCACCCCAATCATTAGAGTTTCTTTGTCTAACAATTGGGGTGCAGTTCACATTGGGTGGCTTTTTATTTATTTTTATGGCGGAATTTCTGTACTATAGGATAAAAACATGTTCTATATTATAGAGGAAGGGTAATAATAATTTTTGTCCCTTGATTAGGGATTGTATTAATTTTAATTGATCCATCGTGTGCTAATATTATTTGCCTAGCAATTGCCATTCCCAAACCAGAACCAGAATGACTGAAAGAGTTCGTGCCTCTATAGTATCGATCAAATAGGTGTTCTAGGACTTCTTCTTCCATGCCTATTCCATCGTCTTCAATTGTCATCTTGATTTGTTTCGCAGCTTCTGTGTCTATATTAACTTTCACAGTAGTATAAGGAGGGTTATGCTTAATGCTATTCGCAATTAGATTCTCAAGAGCCCTCTTTAAATAAGTACTATCCCCGTTAAGTATAATCACTTCTTTATCTGTATTAAATTCAAAATCCTTATTTTTTGCTTCAGGAAGTTTCGTTAGGCTAATGAAGGTTTCTCGAATCATATTTACAATGTTATCTGGCTGTTTATTGAGAGGCAAAGCATCATTTTTTAAACGGAAAGTAAGACTGAAATCCTCAAGAAGTTGCTCCATATAGTCAACCCTTTCTTGCATCGTATCAGAAAATTGACGTATATTATCTATTTCCCATTGATGGTCTTTAGAAGATAACAAGACTGTATAACCTTTAACGACGGATAAGGGAGTTTTTAAATCATGAGAGACGCCAGTTATCCATTCTTCCCTTGTTTTCTCCAATTGTTCTCTCTCTTTTTGATTCTGTTTTAGCATTTCGGTTAGAGTTCGAAGAGCTTCCATTAGTTCTTTATACGTCCTGAATTCAGCTCTCAGTTTTCCTTTCTTATTTTGGCTAGGAATAATGCCTTTATGAACTAAAGGTTCTTGATAGTTCCCTCTTGATAAATTGTCAATCCATGAAACCACATGCAGCAAAGGGGCAGCAAACCTTTTACCAAAAAGTACTGCTACTGCAATGCCGATAATCAGGATTAATAAAATCCATAAATTATTAGCCCAAAACAATAGAGAGCTATGAGTTATAAACTTCTTACCGACTATCCAAGTTAACTCTTTATCAGCTTTTTTTTCATACCAGACTGATAATTGATAACCTTTTTTAGCTGGATATATGTAATTTGAAACTAGCTGCCCTGGTGCATGATGCGAAGGAATAGCCGAAGGCTTATTAACGGATAACTTTTCATTTCCATTCTCATCTAGTATCTGCAACCATAAATGATGTTTTTTTATATAATCAACAGATGTATTTTTTACGCTTAAATTCCCATTCTCTAAGGTAGTATCTTTAACAATATCGCTAATTGGTAAGGATGAAGTAGATTTTTTTTCATTTAAAAAGAAGCTAAATATAAGGAAAGATATGAATAATAAAACTGTGAAGATTATGATTAAATAAAAGAGACGTGAAACAAAGTGAAAAGCAACACGGTTCCTTAAATTCATAAACGATCCTCTGAGGGAATTGAAACATCTAACATATAACCTAATCCACGTATCGTTTTAATTCGTTTAGGTCGACTAGGATCAATCTCTATTTTTTCCCTTAGTCGTCGAATGTGTACCATGACTGTACTATCTCCACCATAATATTCTCCCCAAACTTCTTTATAAAGTGTGTGTTTACTTATAATTTGATTCGGGTTTTGGCACAGAAATAAAAGAAGTTTTAGTTCTTGGGCTGGGCAATCTATCTGTTGATTGTTTACTATAAGCCTTCCAGACTTTTCATCAACTTGAAAGTCACCAAAATCATATGTAGAATAAATTCGCTTACTTTGTCCTGAGATAGATGCTCTCTTTAATTGGGCCTTTATTCGTGCAGCTACTTCTAAAGGATTGAATGGTTTAGTTATATAGTCATCTCCCCCAAAACTAAACCCCTGAAGCTTATCTAAATCAGAGTTCCTTGCAGTTAGAAACAGAATAGGAACGTTTGAATACTGCCTAATTTGATTACAGAGAGAAAATCCATCCGTATCAGGGAGCATAATATCTAATAAAATAATATCTGGATTATACTTTGTTACAACCTGAATGCTATCATACCCATTAGATGCATTATAGATTTTCTTAAAGCCTTCCTTTTCTAGTACTACATTTAATAAATCTAAAATAGGTTTATCATCATCTATTACTAAGATCGTATTGTTTTGAATAACTTCTTGCATAAGTTATCCTCCTGTCTAGCTGTTATTAATCCAATAAAGATATATTTATATTTTACAATAAATACATATTTTTTACTTTTGAATAGGAGAAAGTTTAAGTAATGTTAAGCTTTCTCAAAATTGTTAACTTAAAGTGTCCGAGTTTAGGAATTAAGGTGAAAATATATATCCCTATAAGTTGTTAAGGTAATGTTTAAGAAAAGTTTCAGCCATGTTTAGATACTTCAGTATACGATGTAATTGAGGTGATTAACGTGGATGGAAATACAATTTTGACTAAAAACCTAAGCAAAAAATATAAAAAAAACATGTCTGTAAATGGAGTTGACCTAAGAGTAAATAAGGGAGAAATATTTGGCTTTTTAGGACCAAATGGAGCCGGTAAAACGACTACTATACGAATGTTATTAGGCTTGATAAAACCAACTCAAGGCGAGATAGAATTATTTGGACAGGATTTCACTAAAAATAGAACAAAAATTCTACAACGGATAGGATCCTTAGTTGAGTCTCCTTCTTATTATGGAAATTTGACCGGATTTGAAAATTTAGAAGCTGTAAGACGTCTTAGAGGATTATCAGAAAAACGTGTAAATGAGGTTCTTGAGGTTGTTCGTTTAAACAAAGTAGCAAACCGATTAGTTAAAGAATATTCATTAGGAATGAAACAGCGATTAGGGATTGCAGCTGCACTCCTAAGCGAACCGGAATTATTAATACTTGATGAACCTACAAATGGTTTAGATCCTGCTGGTATACAGGAGATTCGTGAATTAATTAAAGAGTTGCCTCATCAAAATGGAATGACTGTACTTGTATCAAGTCATTTACTCAGTGAAATTGATCAAATGGCAACCCAAGTTGGAATTATAACAGAAGGAAAGATGATTTTTCAGGATTCAATAGAAGTATTACGTAAAAAACGCCAACCTTTATTAAAGATTGCTGTTAATAATACTTTAGAAGCAAGCAATATTTTGAAAGCTAAAGGGATTATACCTACCATTCATAAAGAGTCATTATGGGTTTCAGAAACTGATCCTGAATTTGTTTCCGAAATCAACTCAACCCTAGTGCACTCCGGTTTATCAGTTTATCGCCTAGAGGAAGTGAAGCGTACTCTAGAAGATATCTTCCTAGATTTAACTGGTAAAGGAGCAAGCTTATGATAAAAAATGTATTATGGGCGGAACAACTTAAATTAAAGCGCTCATTTTTACCGTATGTATTGGTTTTAGTTCCTTTATTAGTATTAGGATATGAACTATTAAACTTAACTTATCGGTCTGAGTACGTAGAAAAGCAAGCTGTTCTTTTTAAAGCAAAATCAATGTGGGAGTATCTCTTGTTTGATAATAGCATTCTGTTTGGATTAGGTTTTCCTTTAGCTATTACCATTGCCGCATCAATTATTGCTAATATAGAGCATCAATCCAATGCTTGGAAGCAAACATTAACCTTTCCTATTTCTCGAGCTCGTATCTATATAGGTAAATTTATTTGGCTAATAATTGGATTGTTTTTTTCACTTACGATATTTCTTATAGGGTTAATACTCTTGGGGGAAATGCTAGGTTTTGATGGAAAAATGCCTATTAAATTATTGTTGGGTGACAGTTATCTCATATTAGTCACTTCTTTACCTTTAATTTCTTTTCAACTATGGCTCTCCATCACCTTTAAGAATCAAGCCTTTTCGATTTTAATTGGAACAGTATGCTCAATGGTAGGATTATTCCTAGCAGCAGGAACTTCTACACGTTGGTTTCCTCTAGCATATCCTGTTCAGACTTCAACTGTTATCCTTCAGTATAAAGGCTTAGGATATAATCCAGATTTATCAATTTATCTTACTGTTAATCTTATTCTAGGACTACTTTTGTTAGTTATAGGATTAGTACACTTTTCAAAACGCGATGTAAAATAGGGAGAGGTTTAACATGAAGGAAATCTTAACTGTAGAAAAGTTAAAACTAAAACGTTCTAAACTATGGATTTTATATATTCTAGGTCCTCTAATTGGAGTTACGCTAGCTTATACAAATTTTCATAATAACTATAAGTTATTTGTTCAGCCCGGAGATAATGAATGGATTGAAGCCTGGACTCAAGTAGCCATTTTTATGGGACCTTTCGTTTTACCTATAATGGTAGGTGTTTATGCTGCATTCGTGTGTCGAAGTGAACATGTAAGTGGAGGATGGAAACAACTTTTAGCTTTACCTGTTCAAAGAAATAAGATTTTTTTAGGTAAATTTTTAATCACGGCCACAATGGTTGCTGTTACATTGTTTATAGTACTCATTTTATTTTTAGGATTTGGTCTAGTCAGAGGAATAAACGGAGAGTTGCCAATGTTAACTCTCATAGGGTACTGCATAAAAGGTTTTTTAGCATGTTTACCACTAATGTTATTGCAACTTATTATATCTATCCGGTCAAAAACATTTGGCATTCCTCTGGCTGTTAGTATCGTATTTACACTGCCAGCAATTATAGTAGCAAGTACACCTTTAGGACAGATCTATCCTTGGACCCAACCAATGTTAGCTATGTCCCCAGCCGATGAATCGCCTATTGAATCTTATTTCACCTTTTACACGTTACTAAGTATCTTGTCCATGGTCCTATTGTATTTTGGAATAAGAAACTTTGCAAAAAGGGATATATTATAAATCTGTGATTAGTTAAAAATTACTGTAAAGAATATATAAAAAGTCCTTTGCTTTGAATAGCAAGGGACTTTTTATATTTGAGGGAACAGGATGAGAAATTACATTTAAGAATGAATCGCGTACGCAAAAGTATCAGTCTGCGGCTTTTTCTTTTTTTAAAACACTTTAAAACACAAAATCTCCATCTGATTATTTGGTTATTTATGTTAATCATCACAAATAATTGTATATTAGCTTGATTTAACTAATGGTATTAGTTAATATATAAATGGAAATAGTTATAAAACTAATATAAGAAGGAGCTATTTCGATGAGAATTATTCATGAAGCATACTTATATCAATTGACTTTTCTACCGGGGTTTTTCCCAGTTAATTGTTACTTAGTTGAAGAGAGTGATAGTTTAACTTTAGTTGATGCTGCGCTTCCTTACAGTGCTAAGAAAATATTACAGGCTGCTAAAAAGATTAACAAACCCATTACACGTATTCTTCTAACCCATGCGCACGACGATCATGTAGGAGCACTTGATAAAATAAAGCTATTACTTCCTAATATCCCTGTACATATTTCAAGTAGAGATGCCCGATTAATGGGTGGAGATACTACATTAGATCCTAATGAACCGAATACTCCTATACGTGGCGGAGTACCTAAAAATTTAAAAACCAGAGCAGACATTTTATTACAAGATGGTGACCAAATTGGTTCACTAATTGCGATAGCTGCTCCTGGACATACGCCAGGTTCAATGGCATTTTTTGATACCCGTACTAATACCTTAATTGCTGGTGATGCGTTTCAAACAAGGGGTGGTATGGCAGTAACTGGTCAGCTTCAACCTTTATTTCCCTTTCCAGCAATGGCTACATGGAATAAGGAAGTTGCACTTCAGAGTGCTCACAAATTATTGGATTACAATCCTTCATTGCTTGCTGTAGGGCATGGAAAAATGATAAAACAACCAGAAAAAGCTATAAATAACGCTATTATAAAAGCTAGATTAAATTTAAAACACATTTAACCTATAGTAAGAAAGGGGTCTAACTATGGCCACAAGACCAGGAATCGATTTAGACACTATTTTAAAAGCCTCCACAGAAATGGCAAATACACAAGGGTTAGACGAAGTAACATTAGCTTCACTTGCTAAAAAACTAAATATCCGTCCACCTTCTCTATATAACCACGTAAATGGATTACCAGCATTAAGGAAAAAGCTTGCTGTCTATGGTTACGAAAAACTTTATAAAGCGTTAATACATGCAACGGTAGGACGTTCACAAGATAATGCAGTTCGTGCACTAGGGGAAGCTTACATAGTTTTTGTTCGTAATCATCCAGGGTTGTATGAAGCAATGCTTCGTTCTCCTAATTCTGATGACCTAGAACTTAAGCACATACAAAACGAAACCATTAATATTGTTATTCGAGTACTTAATGAATATGGCTTAGGGGAGGAGCAAACTTTACACGCCGCACGAGGGCTACGAAGTATTTTGCACGGCTTTGCTTCACTTGAGCAGAAAAAAGGATTTGGTCTCCCCCATGATCTTGATGTAAGTCTTCTCATGTTAGTAGATATTTTTTTAAGAGGAATAAATGCGATGAAACAAGAGAGTAAAAACAATGAAGACGATTAATTTAATATGAATCTTCTTTCTTTCATCAAAACTTTAAATTTAATGTTGCGATTTTCTTTGGAATTGTTCGCACTTGGCTCACTAGCTTACTGGGGATTCCAAACTGGAAAAGGGTCAATGAGAGTATTGTTAACAATAGGTGCTCCGTTAATAATTGCAGTAGTTTGGGGGATTTTTGGTTCTCCTCGTTCTTACGTTCAACTATCTACCCCTATGCATATATTGCTTGAACTGCTTGTATTCGGGCTTCCTTCTGTTGCTCTATACACTAGTGGTAAGCATTCTCTGGCACTTATTTATATTACAATCGCTATAATAAATCGCATTTTAATGTATATCTGGCAGCAACAATGATACTAAAATGTATAGATGGTTAAAACCCAAAAACGATTACTCAGATTAGAGTAATCGTTTTTGGGTAAATTTCTTTCACACCCTATGTGTTACATAAGGTAGCTTTTAATTAGTTCGCAAAGGTATACGTTTACGGACATATAGAAATTTACTAAATTCTACTTTTATACATATCCGTAAAAGTTTAAAAACACTTTTCGGACGTTCTATGATTTACATATACCTTTACAGACGTTTTTTCTCTATGATGGAGTTAAAAACGAATATGAAAATCAGGTAATTAATAATCTGTCTTACGTCTTTTATTAACTACATCAAGTAATGAATTGAGACGTTTATTATCTTTCACTTCTTTACCCAATAGATAGTCACAAAAAGCGATATTATGCAATGTAGCAAAGACCATTTTATCTAAATCCGGTTCATCTATCGTTTCAAAGTATTTGTTATTCTTCTTAAAAATAGGGAACTTTCATACAACTAGGTCGTATGAAATATAGCAGGGATCGATACGGAGAATAAAAAAGAAATTTGCTGCTGTTGTGGTGATATATACCATAGGTAATTTTTTCAGTATATCCATAAATTAGATTATGATTTATGATATAGAATGTAAGATCTCATTATTTTATATTTTATTTTTAAAGGAGAGAGAACTATGTTTGTAGGAAAAAAAAGAGCTCGTGGCGCAGGAAATGAAATTGATAAAATTTTAGTAGATATTGACAATATTACTCAATCTAAAATTGACCGAGTTTGCGATAGAATCGATTCAGAATTAAATTCTTGTGGACGAGAATTAGGGAATTCAATCCAAACTTTGCAACAAGTTAAACCCTTAATGGATAGATTAGTAGCTCAAGTTGGTGACAATGCTCCTGACCATGTTCAAGTACTTGTACAATCAATTGCTCAAGAAGTTATGAGTAAAGTTAATGGCTCAATTGATAACCAAGCAGAAGTACAACGTAACATTAAAGATGTCGATAAATATACAAATGAGATTGATTCATTAACCGATGAAATCGATTCTTTGACAAATAAAATTGATGACCTTACGGATAAATTCCAAGGTTAATAGGAGTGGTTTAATAATGACTAAAAACTGGACTCCACCAGTGGGACAAACTCCTAACTATATGAATGGCTGGAATAACCATCATACACACCAAACAGCAAATACAGTTGACCATATTGCAGATAAGGCTTCATTTGCAGTGGATATGATTAACAATGCATTAATTGGATTTGATGGAATTGAGAAAGAATTAATGGAGCTTTCTATAGCTCAGAATCCTCCACAACCTGAAACTCTTAGAACAATTGCACATCGTGTTGATACATACCAAAAACAAGTACAAGATGGACTATCAAGAATGAAAAAATTTATGGAAGACATAGATAAAACAACAGATAGCTTACAAAGAAATTCAGGTTGGAAATATTAAATACTAAAAAATCGTAGAGTGGTTCTCTACGATTTTTTAGTTAAGTTTGGCCTTTATTAACACTCTTAACTAACCTCTCCAAAATGGGGAAACTACTAAATTAACTGCTTAATTTTATCGACCTTTCTTTTGGACGGAACTTTCCATTTTATAAAAAAGCTTAATTGAAAGTCACTTTTAATTAATAAAGCCCCTTTTTGTCGGTTAACAGTTCATTGGCCAATTTTAAGATATCGATTACAACTTGCTCCCACTGGTTTACTTGTTTTTTCAGTCGCTTAATATCGTTTTGTTGGTCTAGAGTTAAATTCACATCCTCTTGCCAATTTTCAACCTGCTTTTTGAATACTTGTACAATTCCTTCAGGCTCGTCAGCATACAATTCAATGACACGATGTATCATATAATCCTCTAACACATACGGCTTTTGTCCAGTTTTTAATAGATTGTTATAGTCTTCTTGTGCTTTCCTTAGTTGTCCCTCAATAAATTCTGCGATCTCCAGCAAACAATCGAGTGGCCAATTGGGATAATCTTCAGATGGATTTATGGGGTAAGGTGGGTTATTAAAAGTATTCCCTCTCATGCTTCTTATTGTATGTACAAGTTCATTTATATAATTCAATGCAGCTATTTTAGTTCTTGCAGAAGTAACATATATGGAAAATCCTAAGGCTATAAAAGTGGAAGCATCTCCTATACGACTCATTATTGCTTTGTCTATTTTATTTAACGGCTCTAAAAACGGAAAAATAAGGATAGATGTCATAGATAAAATATAGCAAAATTCGGTGATCATTGATTTAGGAATGCGGTAATAACCCAACGCCCTCATCCATCTTAAATTCCCACTGTTAGCAGCCTTAAAGCTAACTTCCTCATGTGCATCTAAAAAGTCCGGAAATGTAATGAAAAAACTTGCTAATGATACCCCTGTAATAAATTGAGAAGTAATAGTGACTACTTCGAAAGAGCGTAATATACCTAGTAAAATTAGTCCAATTCCAAAACTCATGGTCAGTAACTCTAATTTTCTTTCAGGCCACATATTTATCCCTCGCTTCCCATTTTTACAAAGTATGACTTATAGCTTAATGGTATGACGGTTTCTGAACTCATCCATACCTTAATTATTAGATATCCCAAAAACAATGGTTTTTGGTGAGAATGAAAATGGAAAGAAAATCGACTTGATATCACATGAAAATAACCAAAACTTATACCTAAAACTAATTATCAAAAACGTGAATTTTTCATTGATGAAGTATTTGAGTTAAAGAATAAAATGAGATTAAGTGAGCTAATTGATGTTCGTTTTACATAAAATAATTTCACCTTCACTATTTGTGGTAATCTAATAAGAGTCAACTAGAAAAAAGTGATCAAAATGGAAGAGAAAGAGCAGCAAGAAATAGATCTTGATAAAGTATATGACTATGCTGAATATCCAGATGAAAAGTTATCAAGACTAAAATTCAAATAATATAGAAAAATAAGGGGTCCTTACATATTATATATGTCAAAATAGTGTCGCCGAAAGTTGAGCTTAGTTTAGATCCTCGACCTATCGTTAAACCAGCCGATTATTGGTATCGGCTGGTTTTTTTACATTCGAAGTTTTTGTTTCCAGACACAAATGGTTTATGCGATATATTAACTATCCTGCCCCTTTAGCGACACAAGAGAAAACGTTTCATTTAAAGACGAATAGAGCCATAATGATGTCGGCTCTCAAAAAGAAACGCAATGATACTTTCATAATAAGGTATAAATTGTTTTAGTTCGATTAGCTTTAAGATTTCCTCTTTAGAAGCCCATTTGGCTGCTTGTACTTCCTCTTTCTGTAATGTCAATTCATTCAAATCAAAGTCATATTCAATTAAATAATAATCATCAAAGCCACGTTCAAAGTTAATAGTAAATTGTGGGCGAATCTTTTCAAAGTTATAATGTATCCCCAACTCCTCGAATAACTCTCTTGAAGCAGCCTGCTGACTTGTATCGCCTGCAACTGCACTCCCACCACAAGTAATATCCCAAAGGTTCGGCCATCCTTGCTTAAAGGGATGACGCTGCTGAATGAGCATTTCCCCTTTCGAATTAAATATACATACGTGTACTACTAAATGAAACTCGTCTTGTGTCATTTTATCTCCACGAGTTATTTGTTTCTCTATTTTATTACGATGCTTATCAAATAGATCCCACTTTTCCATTGCTAAACTCCTTATGTATACCATTATATTTACGTGTATTTGCTTATAAAGTAAATTAATAGTCTTAAATTTTTACAATATAAATATCATGCACACTTTGCAGAGTTAACTGATAAATACAAAGCAACATCTCTGATTTTCTCGTCTGTTTCTGCTTCAATCATCTCTCTCTCTTTTGTATAGGAGTAAAGTGTGTCACCTTTTATTAAATGATCAGATAGATTTAACAGTCCAATGGAACTTTTATTAAACTTCCTAGCAATCGCTAAAGTTGTTGCTGTTTCCATATCCACCCCAAGATGCCCATTTAACAACCATTTATTTATTATATTGCGTGTTTCCAGAAGCATTGCACTTGTAGAAATAACAGAACCTGTAACGTATTTATATCCTTTTTTTTACAGTAATCTATTGTAGCATTTATTACCCTTTCATCTGATTTTACTGTTACAAGCGTCCCTATCTGTACTTTATCATATAGTTTAATAATTTCGTTGTTATACATACGAATACAACCAGAACTTACATAGCTGACAATCCCCAACATATAAAAAAAGAGCACATATTCTATGACTATCTAATCATTACCTACTGCGGTAGATTTTCTTTTTGGTCTATCAAGGTAAACATGCAACCCTACTGCGGTAGCTACTTAGTATCAAAAGAATAACTACTTCGTTTGGTAATTCAGTATCTACCTCGTTAGTGTTACTGCATTAATACAGGCTTTGTGTACGTATTGAAGCTAATTTGGGAACTTGTAAGGAAGCTGAGCCGAAGAGGCGAATGGGGCGACCGGATGCACCTTTTTGAAAAAAACTATACACCAAATACGAAAATAGAGCCATTCTTTATAAAACCACATCAAATGATTGTGCAAACTGTTAAAACAACGTATTCTTAAACTAGAAAAGCAAAAACCGAATCAAAAACAAAAGGAAAAAGGATTCTATTTCTGAAGTTATATTCATAAACAAAAAACGCATAAAAAAGGCTTTCTCTCGCGTTTATTTAGCTAATGGAGGAAATTGGTTATGCAAGATAAAATACAGGTTATTGAGGCTAAAAAAGAGGCGTTGGAACGTCAATTAAAAGCAATCAGTAACGATTACTTTGATGATCCTGAGATAGTTGCGCAGCTTGAGCTTGCGATTCGTATTTATGAAGATGTTCTTTCTATCCTTAGTGAACCCTCAGAAGAAGAAAAAAGCTGGATAGATACCTTAGATGGTCCTAGTTTAAAAGAAAGTGATATCGCCAATTTAAAGGGTTTTAAAAAAGAAAAAAATGGAGTCATTACCTTTCAATTTACCATTCATGGAGAAGTGCATGAAGCGACTGCAACTTACGTGGAGAACGTACTTAACTTGAATACTGTTTCAAAGGTTGGAGAAGAAGGCATGATTTCTTTATCTTCCAACAAAGATGGCATCCGAAATCTCCTGCATATTGAACTGCTTTTAAATAGCATCATTGGAACGCAGCGTACTTTTTCAAGTAAACCATAACCCCATGTTATAACTAAATAACATGGGGATTTTTAATTAAAAAAGTCGTTGATATCTTTGTTTTTATCAATTTTTTTCACCGTATCTATGATTTTTTTTAGTATTTTAGGTGTCGGTATGTAATCTTTCTTATTACACAAGCGCCAAACGGTATTACGTGAAACCTTTGCCCGTTCTGCAAACTCTGTTTGCTCAATACCTTCTCTGTCGAGCCATTTGCCGAATTTGCTACGTTTTGGATTATTCCATGGTAACATTTCTACATCACTCCTTTTCTATTATCCTGTCCAATTTTCACCTACTTTAACCTACTTTTATCTAGGTGAAGCTAAAAGTAGGCATAAAGAGGTAAATTTCGAATAGAATAGAAGAAATTAAACCAATTCGTGTATCCTGTCGACATTTTTGGAATAATCATATAGCATGAATACAGTTAAGACCGCCTTATACACTAATACATAATGGGCGGTCTTTGTTATGGATATGTTATGATTTTTAACTATTTACAAAAAATAGAAAATCCTATTCAAAGGAGAATCACCTTATTTACATATGATAAAAAAAGATTAAAAAGCTATCTTTATATTGGGATATTAATTTTTTGATTTTTTATACCTATTCCAAGTAATTACACCAGATATACAAAACAATTTGATTAATAACTCAAGTTGAACCTAATAAATTAATAAGTTCAACTTGAGTTATAAGAATCACATTTTGATATCGAATAAGTGTACTTAATAGATTAATGAGTTTAACTAACAATACCAAGTCTTTGTTCGATTAAATTTATATTGAACTAAAGGTCAACTAAAACGGTGATATATCATCGTTATGCTATGTGTATAACGCTATAATGGTTGTGGCGGGTTATGCTATAAATTATCCTAAAACGTTATTTTAACAAACTTCATTAACCGACACATCGCTATAACGAGTAATTTTTATTAAAAAACACTTCTTAATCGCTATAACGCATAAAAGAAGATTGTGTTAGTATAAAAAAACAAAAAACCTCAGATTGACTCTGAGATTTAAAAAGGGCTTATGAAATGTATTTTAGATTATATATTTAACTATGCAAGTAACAAAAGAGGTTTTACCGTTCCCTTATGTTCTCCCAAACAAACGAGCGATAAAGCCTTGTTTCTTTTGCTCCTCTAATTTATCTGTAGCAGCTGCGATAAGTTTCATGGATTCATTCTGTTCTTCCCGTTGCTCTTGAAGCATTCTTATACCTTCCATAAGCCGATTATCGCGATCCATTAATCTTTTATCCTGTTCTTCAAATTTCTTTTGTATATATGTATCACGTTCTTCAAGACGTTCTGATAATAACTTAATGAACTCAGTCTGTTTGTTAATAAGTTCTGTTTGTTCATCTATACGTTTGGATAACGCTGCCATATCACCATTATGCTGGTCATTTTGTGCTTGATTTGCTGTAACGGGTACTGCTATACCTTCTCCTTTAAGTATTGGTACGAGTTCGTTTGCAGCTTGTTCTAGCGTCATGCTAGTGTTAACTTTAGCATTAATTAATCTTCGAATCGCCATAATGTCTTTATCACTATATTGTCTATGACCTTGATCGTTTTTACCAAAACTCCAGCCGGCTCTTTCAAGCTGATATGCATACTTTCGTAAAGTAGATTCTTTTATAGCTAGCATAGCAGTCAAATCGCTTGGTGAATAATACACTTTTGAATAATTATCTTCACTCGACATAGCGACCCTCCTTTAGTTTCACTTGTTGTTTGATTCGCTATAGCAGTAGTACAATCCTTTCTATCATAACAAAATAACAACTATATAGAGTAGTGTTTTATTTTGTTGGTAATAATAAAAAGGCCTATTACAAACTTAACAATAGGCCTCGAAAATTCCTTTTAAATTTTTGAATGTAAAAGAGGAGAGACAATACGCTCATTTGATAGGTATGTCTTTTCCTTTGAGAATAGCTTTAATCCCATAATATCAGGGTGAACCTGCACGGTGATAGAACGATAATGTAAACCGGAATCTTCTATACTAGGAAAATCATTGTTGAGCTTCTTATTGTACTCAGGTTTGAAATAATTGATTAGAGCTGCTTCTGTTGCATCTAAGATTTGATTATTTAATTCCAGAGGTGGATTCTTTGTTAGCTCTTGTAGTTGAATTAGATCTTCGTCTTCACTATCTATTTCCTCTAATAATTGTGATTTGAACTCCAATAATAGAAGAGCTAGATCTTTTTCTGGATATTCACGTAAAAGATCTGCTTCTAACTTCTGTAACGTAGGATCAGACATTAACTCTTCAGCAGGAAGTTGTTCTCCATTTTCTCCAAATGCCTGCCCAATATAAACGATTTCTGTATCTAGGTAATACTTTGAATGCTCACGATAGACTTGAAGTAGACTTAACTCGATAACACCCTTTTCCCAACCTGTAAATACAATTGCTTTACGTGGCTGCTCATATTCAAATTCAAATTTTCTGTGATCAAATCCTGGGATAACACTTGGAAAAACGGAAACATCAAGCGTCTCCCTTGAAGTATGGTCGCCTGTTCCAACAATGACATCAAAACGTATATGATTTTCAAAGAATTGGACAGAATCTTCATCTATACTTATTTTCGGGATAAGAGTAGCTACATATATATTATATCTTCGATCATCTGGCGATAAATGACCTAAATCATAAGGGCAACACATGCTTAGATGATAAGCCCATGTTTGCAGTCCAAACTCTGACATATAGTTGGTATTCATAGCTGCCTCCTTCGATTTTGCTTTATTTTTGATGTTCATAAACCACAGGGACTTTATCCATTTTCACGGTTTTGGCCACAATATAACGACGATAGCCATCTTTTAAGACCTTCGAACCTTTCTCAATTGTTAAAGGCTTGTCAAGGTGTCCTGTACGCTTCACAAACTCAACGACTTCCTCTGTTTTCACAGGGTTTGGACGTGTCTTTAAGAAGGCTTCAGGAACGATAATTTCATCAAAACTTACAATATCCTGTGTCCCTTTTGGGTGAGTAGGTAGCTGTTTTTGTTGTGGTGCAGCCTTTTTCTCTTGAGCAGGTGTTTCGTTCACTTCTGGCAGTACAGTTTTCGCCTCTTTTGCTACAGACTCTTGTTTTTCTTCCTGTTTGGTAGCTGCAACCTCTTGTTGAGCCTTAGAAACCTCTTGTTGGGCTTCTTTCTTATCTTTTGACTCATTGGCTTCTTTATCGTTTTTATTCGGGAGAACAGTAATCTGGAAGCAGATGATACCAATTTCTCCAGGGCACTCGTCAATGGGAATATCTAACGTTGGTTCCCCTTGAACTAAGATCTTTTCATGCATAATACTCTTTTTTGTCAGTCCGGTTTTATTAAAGGCTTTCTTGGCAACAAACACCGTATACGAAATAAAGGTGCTCTTTTTCAGACCTTTAGGCGCAGAAGGTGAACCTTTTTCACGCATATCAAAGGCAACGTAGCGATCATATTCTCGTAGTGGTCCTGTCGCAGAGCCTGTTAGGGTCATTTTATGTGGCATGGTGATCTCCTCCTACATAGATTTATATATTAATTATTTAGAAGTATGTTCTAAATAATAATACTCTTACTAAACATCAGCTTCTAAGGGATTTCTTCACTTTTTGATTACGAAACTGAACCTTTTAACTGGTCCTGTTGGTGCAATAAAGCTTGTTCCTCTGGTGTTAAGACTTGTCCTAGATCCTGCTTCAGCTGTGCCATTTCTAACGAACTGTACGTAGAACTGTGTTCTTTGAGTATGTTTTCTTCTTCTGACGTTAGTTCTTGCCCTAAATCTTGCTTTAATTGGATCATTTCAAGCTGTTGATCTAAAGAAACAGTTGCTTCTTGTGTACACTCTTTTGGCTCCTGTTCAGCTTTTAACCAAGCAGGAACGATTTCCTTACGGATGATCTGTTTAGGCGTAAATAAAGCTGTCTTAGCTTCAGTATGTATGTCTGACTCAGATGTTTGTTGTTCTGTATTCCCTTTTAGTAGATTTGTAAATTGATTGAATGCAATTTGATAAACAAGACGGCACATGTCATCCAGTGATAGGGTAGTACCCTTATGATTAGCCTCATGGACATATTTATCTAAGCCGACAATGGCTGTATAAGCGACTTCATGTACTTGCTCTTTCACAATCTCAATCTCTGTATCTCGTTTTACTGCTTTTGCAGCATTTCGAATACGAGCATAAAAGTCTTTTAGTTGATGACCATATTTCCCTGCGTACACATGATTTACTTTTTTAGGCACACCTTTGATATACGCAAATGACTGTGAAGCAGATATTAAATGATTATTTAAATGATTTTTAGGTAAATCAAGGTTAATAAAGGGGGGCGACGTTTTTTCGCCCTCTAAGCTTGTTGTATCAATGTTTTCAGCACTTTCTGGACTTGTCACAGGAGTTGTCACAGGAGTTGTCATTTCTTCTTGTTGAAGCGTTTGAATACCTGTCGTATCGTGTGCAAAAAAGATTTCCTCACAAATTTGATTGAAATTCTTATGGCTTTTAAGGATAAACACATAGCTATCAGGATGAGCACCTGTTGTATCTTCTTTGATATAACGTGCTACGATCATAAACGGTGTTGCTTTTAACGATTTCACAAAGCGAGAAACGGTACTTTGGGATACATCAAACTTTTCCATAAGTGTTTTGGAGTGAATCGCTTGAATGCCTGTAGCAACAAGGTTATAAATTACGTAATCTAACATTTCCATCCGTTTTTTAGGGAATACTTTATGTAGGGCTTCTTGTTGTTGTTTAAAGTATGTACGAAGGGTTTCTAAAAACGCTTCTTTCTTTTTACGAAGGGTCGGTTTTTCTTTCCATAACCATTTGAATCGTCCGTTGAAGGTGTTTACATCAGGTAAATAGCAAGTCAATATCTTTGTCATTTGTTCATCTTCTCCTTTAAGGAACACAAAAAAGACATTATCTCCCTTGTAAAAGGAAAACAATGCCTCAATTAAGATAAACTAAGCCCTTGAAATAGATGTCAATTTCGTATAAAATAAAACCATAAGTTTTATTTTGTACAAAACTAACTCTATTAACAAGAGACTTCGACAAGTGTTTTCCCTACCGTAACTAGGGGGAACGGTTTAAGAGTGTTGTAGCACTACTTAAACAGTTGAAGTCTTTTTTCTATCCGCACGTTTTTGTTAGTTTTATTATAGCGTTAACTAGTCTCATAATTCAATAAAAATTAGCAAAATATATCAAAACAAGTATTTTTAGCTACGATCCGTTTGTTATTTCTTTAGGAGTCGACTTCATCATAGCTGAATTTGTGGAATCTGGGGAGGGGTATTTTTTTACCCCTCCCTAAGTAGTTAGAAGTGTGTTATAATGATGCATTTTTAATAACTTTAAAGATTTATTGGTTCTTACACTTTCAATGATAATCGCAAATGGTTCTTCTGGGTAGGGTGATTTTTTGTAGTCCTTTTTTGTAAAGAGGGTGAGAAAAAATCACCCTATGCAGCATGTTAAAACTATGATAAGAGCAGTTTCTACTTCGTGTAGAAGCTGCTCTTTTGTTGAAGTCTGAGGTTGGAGATTGTCCTAGAAATTGCACAACATTCCATCATATTGATGTCGATCTTAATTAAAATTTCAAGGTGTCCTTCCCAGTCGAATTATCGATTAAAAATAGCTAATTTACGAATCTGATTTTTAAAAATAGCTGTCATGATTGTTCGAATTTCTTTACTTCCTCATCGAATTTTTAACAGTAGTAAGATCAACAGTTCTTATTTTACTTTTTTATATTTTATTTAAAATCCCCAAAATGCTGGTGCCCTTTAAAAAATAGAGAGAAGAGCATAAGGGGTTTTTGCTATCACAGAGTGTGATAGGCTAGGCAGAGCCTAGCAAAACCATGATATCATGCAAAATCTTCAAGGAACCCCCTCAGCGCACCCTCAAATTGAAGGACAGTACCTTCACCACACCTTCAATGATCGCAACATTTGTGCCATAGGCCCCTTCATCGACCCTTCATAGTTGATAAATGTCCCCTCAAGGGTCACTCCATTTTGAAGTATTTTTTTAAAAATAAGACAGAAGCAAACGATCTTTTTTTAACTTCTTTCGCACGTTCATGGTCAAAACCGTCATTTCTTTTTGCTTATCATAAGAGTGATTTACGCGTGCTTTTTCATCATTAATGAATCAATTTTCATTTTATAAATGATTACCGTTCTAAAAAATACACCCTCACAGGAAGTCGATATTTATTTTTTTCATGTTCACATGGTTTAGAAAAAGATTTCATAAAAAAGAAAATGAAAGGCTATGGAAAAGCCGAGATAGAA
The DNA here is from genome assembly GCF_056099005.1 of Priestia sp. 53B2. Classification (NCBI taxonomy): domain Bacteria; kingdom Bacillati; phylum Bacillota; class Bacilli; order Caryophanales; family Bacillaceae; genus Priestia; species Priestia sp. 53B2. Next base: position 40,787 of record NZ_JBLZXA010000041.1, on the reverse strand, counting down.
TCAAAGATTGTGATAAAAAAGATGCAATTCAATCTAATGATTAAAGCATTCAGGTCTATGAGGGTGACCAAAAAAGTCTACAAGTAAAGATCCATAAATTAAGTGAAAAGCAACAAGATTTAGCCATGAAGTGAAAAAACACAGGGGGACGCAAAGGGGACATGGCTCCGAAACAGAGGGACATAAAGAGGACATTGAGGTTTTAAAGGGGGACATAAAAGGGACGTACACCAAAAAAAGGGGACGCGAAGGGGACATTAAGCGATTTTCTTTGATATCACGGTTTTGCTAGGCTCTGCCTAGCCTATCACCCCGTGTGATAGCAAAAACCCCTTATGCTCTTCTCTCTTTTGTAGTATGGAACCACACTTTACAGGTAAGGAACGATTATCATGGATATGTTTTTATAAAATATAGATCCAATTTCCGTTGAAAAAATAGATGAAATAGAAAAAGAACAAAGGGATTTCCTGCCAAGATTTCTTTAAAAGTCGTCCTGCAAAGGGGGGAGATACTGAGAGAGATAAAAGATGATGACAAAGGAGAAAAATAGAAATTATAAAATGGGTTTACGTAATTTTTTACACGGAATAATGGAGCACATTCTACAACAAAAGAAATGCAGGATAAGAAATGGAACGCTAAAAAAAGCAAAAGTTTGGAGGCGAAATGAAGGATAAGGAGTCTTCTTTTTTCATATTGGAAAGGTAGAAGAAGGGAAGAAGTAGCAAGCAAACCAACGAATTAAGATTTAATTATTATTAATAAGTACTCCAACAACCTTGCTTATTTGCACAATGACTATATTGAAACTCTGGATTCAATGGCGACGGGTAAAGCGTGGGAGAAAACACCTGTTAGCTTTTTTAAAGTCGTAAACAAGGTTAAAAATAGTCTATATTATAAAGGGCATATACATGATATAAGGTTTGAGGTAATGTCTCCCTTCTTTCTCCCTAAATATTCTTTCTACTCTTTGTTTTTTCGACATTTTTTATGCCTTTTCTTTTTTATAATGTAAAGTACATAGAAGGCATAAGACACGAGGAGGAACTCAGATGAACAGGGTAGCAGGTGTAGAAATAAGAGAAGAAAAGATGAACCTAAATGATGAAGAGATTGTTCAAGCATTTCAAAAAGGTGACGAAGATGTTTTCAACGTGCTCATAAATAAATATGAGTATTTGATCTGTTTAAAGGTAAAAAGATACTTCCTACTAGGAGGAGATCGAGAAGATCTCTTACAAGAAGCAAGGCTAGGATTATATAAAGCTGTTCGCGATTTTAAAACAGAAGGGATGAGTTCATTTAGGGGATTTGCTGATCTATGCATTACACGTCAACTTATTACAGCTATAAAGGCAAGTGCTCGTCAAAAACATTCCCCCTTAAATAATGCCCTCTCTTTAAACATACCTAAGAATTCAAAGCGATTGGAAGATGATTTGATTCTTATGGAGATGCTTCCTCATCCACGTACTGTAAGCCCCGAACAAGCTACCGTGGAAAAAGAAAATAAAAGAGAAAGGGAACAGATTTTACAAGAAATACTGTCACCTATTGAAAAAGATGTATTCGCTCTATATAGGAAGGGTCAAACATATATGCAAATCTCTCAGAACCTACATCTTTCTCAAAAAACAGTAGATAATGCGCTTTACCGAATTAAGAAAAAAATGAAGCATCAAATGCAATATCTGTATTTACAGCAATCATCCTGACAGACGTAGATAATTTACTGTAAGCTATCTCTCTTTAATACCTAATAGAAGAAACCTGCCCAAAAAATAGTTATTTATTTTTAATAGATTGATGATGAGTGAAACGAATATTTTGTAGAAATTTCGGGTTCGAAAAGCGTTGATTTATTACAAATAATAAATTATCCTAATACTAGTAAAAAAAGGAAGGGTGGACATGAAACAATGATTAATTAATCCTATTTTCTAAGAAAAAATTCGTTAAATAATACGATTGTTTTTTTCTGAATAGGATTAGACTGTACTTTTACATACAAATCAAATTGATCATTGTATTCCTTTCTTTCGGAATGTCATGCCAATATTGTTGTACTGTACTTCCCCCTGTTCAGAAAATACGCAGGAGGTTTTTTGCTTTGGAAGAGAAATTACCCGTAAACCATTCAACCAAGTTGTTTGGAAATCGTGTTTTTCAAGCTATTATTATCTCTGGGTTATTCTTACAAATAGGGATATGGGTTAGGAATTTTGCTGTACTTCTTTTCATAATGGAGAAGACACACGGAGACCCATTTGCAGTATCTTTAATATCTGTAGCAGAATTTGCACCAATTTTTATTTTCTCCTTTATTGGCGGAACATTTGCAGATCGTTGGCGTCCAAAACGTACTATGGTGTGGTGTGATATTTTAAGTGCAATATCTGTATTTGCTGTGCTTATCACGCTTATACTTGGATCTTGGCACGTAGTATTTTTCGCAACTTTAATCTCTGCAATCCTTTCCCAATTCTCTCAGCCTTCAGGGATGAAACTGTTTAAAATGCATTTACCGGAGGAGCAAATGCAGGTAGGGATGTCAGTCTATCAAACGGTCTTTGCGATATTCATGGTTCTAGGACCAATACTAGGAACATTTTCCTTTCAAGCCTTTGGTATAAATCTCTCCATTGCGATCACAGGTACAGCCTTTTTACTTTCAGCAGCAGCGCTCACTTTTCTACCTTCTGATCGAAAGATGGAAGAAGAGAATGGAACTACATCACTGCTAAGTGAAATGAAAAGTGGTATTAAGTATGTTTTAGGGAAGAAAGAGTTGAGCCTGTTAGGTCTATGCTTTTTAGCAGCTGGACTAGGAATAGGGTTTATTCAGCCTCTTTCAATTTTCCTTGTAACAGAGCAGTTGGGCTTAGCAAAAGAAAATCTCCAGTGGTTACTTACAGCTAATGGAATTGGTATGATCTTAGGCGGAGCAGTAGTAATGATTTTTGCCAAAACAGTAGCGCCGCAAAGGCTGCTGGCATTTGGAATGGTTGGTAATGCAATTGGGTTTGCCATAATGGGATTATCAGTAAACCTATGGCTGACGCTGGGAGCTCAGTTTCTAAATGGTCTCATGTTACCGTGTATTCAGATTGGCATCAATACGATGATCTTACAGAGAACAGAGGCTGCTTTTATTGGCAGGGTCAATGGGATTCTAAGCCCTCTTTTTACAGGAGCCATGGTATTGACGATGAGTGTAGCTGGTATTCTAAAAGAGCAGTTTTCATTAGTTGCCATATTTGAAGCAGCAGCAGTCTTGTTTATTATAGGTTTGCTTTTTATATTACCTCTATATAATCTAAAAGAGGAGACAAAGCAGGAAGGTATAGAATTAGGAGAGTAAAAAATTAGTTATGAATGCTTATCTAAATACCTATAATGAAAAACAAAGCATTTTCGTTGTAAAAGTACAACCAAAGGAAATAGAATAAAATACGTTATGTTTTAATTCTAAAAGACGTGGTACACATATAGTACAGTATCAATATCATGTAGAATTGAATACTGTGAAAGGTTAAATACTTAGCTTAATGAAGGGACTGGTTCGGTTTTGAAAGACGTAACAGCGACTTCAGCAAATGTATTATCCCAATTGACAAGTAGGTATTGTGATTTAACGAATGGTACTCTCGTTATGAACCGTTATACGTAACGAAAGGGCCTCACATGGGCAAATGAACATGAGAATTATTTTTAGCAAGAGAGGGGAGCCTGCGTCATTTTTGATGCAGGCTCTTTTTATGTTGAAGCTATAAAGTAAGGCAAATAAGGTATTGAGTCTGAATATTGTTTATAGATACAAGTTCTACTTAATTTGAATAATTGTTGATAGATGTAATGTTTTGTAGATAACTTAGTTGCTCCCACATATTGAATATTTATCCTATATCAAGTACAATAAGTTGAATATAAGTTCAACTTAAAAGATGAGGTGTTTATAAATGAAAATTTCACGTTTTAATAAAGACTGCGGTAACTCTGTTGATATGAACATTATGGATGGATATCTATTTGATTTTCCAACGAATGTAGTTGAACTTCAAAAAGAAGCAGCCGACTCCTTTTTCACAGATGCGGTTACAGCTCCAGAAGAATTTAAGAAGCGCATTTTACTTTCTACAACCATTGAGGGCGAAGAGAAAGAGCGTTATTTCTTAGTAGGTGACATTGCAGCTAGTCAATTGCTAGCTAATAATCACATTAATAAATTACATAATAAAATTACAAGTCATATTCCATACATCACTTTTTTAGCTGCCATTGCGTATTACCATGCGTTACATGCGAAAAATAAAAAAGACAATACAATTGAAATTGACTATTTTTCTACCATGTTACCAATCTGGCTACTTAAGAAAGAGAGCACATTTGGGGCAGCTCAAAAAGCCATGGCTAATCGCTTTTTAGGCGACCATTCGTTTACTGTGCATACACCTGGATTTGAAAATACCTTAAAGGTAGTAGTAGAAGAAAGTGCATGCTTAAAAGAGGGAGAAAGTGCACGTTTTGCGTTAAAAAAAGACTTAACACTTCAAGATCGTGAAGATGCGAATGAGTATGTAGAATGTGAAACGGTCATGGTGGATATTGGTGGAGGTTCCATTGATGTGGTTATTCTACCTGAAGGGTTGAAGGCTGCCAATAGCCGTGAATCGTTCCAGAGCATTGAAGGAATTCCGTATTTAGCGCATATTGATAAATTGCGCAAAGAGAAATTCCTAGAATTATTTACAGACTTACGTGCCTTTGATCAATTTATTCTTGATAACTACAGTAAGCAAAAGTTTGTATTGAAAAACGAGAATACAGGCGAATCCATTGATTTAACAAGCACAATCAAATCTTCACTACGAGAATATGTGGAAATCTTATTGGCTAAATTAAATGATGTCGCACCACCACCAGCAAATAAACTGCGTAAGTATGTATACTGCGGCGGGGTAGCTCCTACTTTAGAAGTCGCTATCATGAATAGTATGCGTGACAAAATTGGAGAAGAACGTACGGAGAAGTATCATAAGGTTCCCCAAGATAGCCGCCATTTAAATTTATTTGGCTTAGAGATTCGTAGTATTGGTTACGTTCAAAAGAAGCAAGCAGCAGAGAAGAAAGCCGTTAAATCCTAACAACGTAGGTGATGGGGATGTCAGAGCGTCAAAATGCGTTTACGATTAAGACAAATCGATTGAGTGATGAAGTTTATAATAAACTAGCTAAATATGCAAAATCCCGCAAGTTAGGGGATTATATTTCATCTTTAATTCTGCGTGATCTAGATGATTCATCTACAGGAAGAAAAGCAATTGAAGACAAAAAAACCTACGAAATGTTTGAACATATCAAGAATGAATTAGCTGATTTAAAGGCATTAGCAAAAACAACAGGTTTTGTAGGAAGCGATTCCTTCAAAGAAGAAGAGCCTTCAAAGGTTCCCCAACTGAAAGAAGGAAAGATTGCAGATTTAGAAAATATATCTGGCTCATTAGACGATGACGACTTAGAAGAATATAACGATTTTTAAACAGTAAAGCCACTAGAAACATACTAGTGGTTTTTTCTGTTTTTATTTTAAAGATTTACCTTACAATGAGATTGCTACTTCCTTAAATATTAGCGTGGGAACAGTTAAGGCGAGGCTTCATCGAGCAAAATCTTTATTGAGAAAGATGTATGCGAAGCAAGGTAGTGATTAGCTGGATATTTATTTATTTTTTATAATGCTATTTATATTAATTAGTAATAGGTTATAAAGGGTTTTAAAAAATAAATGATAATACTTATTTTTACATAATTCGACACCCATTATATAGTAAGATATTTATAAATTTACATATTGAGATAAAGGCAAACTAGTTGAAAGACTAGGACGCAAAGCTACAGGTCTAAGGTCAAGTGGCTATGGCAGCTGAGCCCCCTGAATATCTGGAGGTAATTTTTATAGACAGTAAAGGACAATTAGTAGCACAAGAACTAAGTCAAGAATGGGTCAAACTTATAAAGGAAGCTAGAGAATTGGGATTAACCATTGAGGAAATTAAGAAGTTCTTAGAAAGCAAATAAACACTTTAACCATAAACAACATTAATTATAATTAATGTTGTTTATAGTCATTTAATTCTTGAGATTTTCTATTCAAAACTCCTTAAATTCCTCTGGAGTAATGGTGGAATTCATCGCTTCTTTAACTAAAGCTAGCCATTCCTGGGGAAGGGTAGTATCATGGTTTAAATTATTCATTGCAATATTCCTCCTCTACAACTTGTCCTATTATAAAACAAATTAATTTGTAATATAACCCATAATGTTAAAAATATTACTTTTAACCTATTATTTTCTTATTAATAATACATTTGGAATTCCCTCTGTTTATTTAGTTTATAAAAAATCAAGATTTAATAACATAGGTATGCTAATAAAGGCATAAAAAATAAATGGTGGGTACATTCAAAGTTAACCTTTATTTATGAAGTACATTTGAAAGGATTTTTATTAATGAAAGAGGACGAATCACTTAAAGAATACTTAATAATTGATAATATGGGGAGGGTAAAGATACCACCTCTGTTTTTAAAGCATGTTAATATCCAGCCATCTGCTACAATACAATTCTTCACCTACAAAAATTATTTTATTATGAAGCAGATTGAAGCTTCACCGGTATTTTTAGAGAAAAAAATGAAGTTGAACAATTTAATTAGAACTATCGATCATTTAGGCTATATTGTAATTCCAAAGATACTCCGTGAAATACATGATATGAATTTATGTGAAAAAATAGGAGTGAAATTAATTAACAAGAATATTATTTTCTACAAAAAAAGAAAACAGAATAAATCCCCAGGTCTAATAAAAGAGCCTATAGAACCTGAATTAAATAGGTTATCTTTACTTAAAATAAAAGAAGGGAAGATAAGGCTTCCTAATTTTTTATTGGAATCATTTAATCTAGAAGTAAGTATGCAATTACAGTTTTTTACTAAAGACCAAGGCACCATTGTTGCAAAAAAACACCGATATGAGTTTTTTACAGAAGGAAATCTTTTCTTTACTGGGCAATCGCGCGTAGTAAACAAAGATAAATACTTAAACATCCCTAAAAAGCTAAGGAATTATTTAAACGTCAATAACGGTGACGTTTTGGAAGTTAAAATAGAAGGAGATAAGTTAGTTATAAAGAAAGCTACTTAGAACGAAATACGAGTTAAACACTTATATCCAGAAGAAATGGATGTTTTCTTTTATAGTTGAATTCAGGTTACTAATAATTTTGTAATAGAAGGAAACCTACTTTATTATTTATAATAACATCCCTGTTTTTATCAAAGAGACAGTTGAGAACAATACTCTTATTAAATAAGTTGGCTTTTTCAATGAGAACCAATACAAGTAGGGAAATGAGCATTTCTCTAAAGTGCTGAAATTTGCATCGAATGGGCAATCATACGCAAAACAAAAGTTAATTTCGTTAGAGAGTGTTTCACTGTATGTTAAAAGCGTCCCTTAACTAGGTTTTTATTTATAAATGATTGTGATGAAAAAGCATCTTTCTAATTAGAAGGTGCTTTTTTCGTTTCCTATAAAAATATAAAAAAGAGGAGAGTTTTTATGAAGAACAATTTTTATGAAATCAATGACAGTTCTTACCTTTTTAATGGTTGCATTATGTGGAGTAGATCAGGGGAAAACAGAAAGACCTACTGATAGGGAATACAATACATCAGTAGGTCTTCACTATAGATTCTTACGCTTTATTTACATTTGTCGCCTGTGGACCACGTTGTCCTTGTTCAATATCGAAACTCACTTCTTGTCCCTCATCCAGGGACTTAAAGCCTTCCCCTTGGATAGCTGAGAAGTGAACAAACACATCTTCTCCATTTTCACGTTCGATAAACCCGAAACCTTTTTCAGCATTAAACCATTTCACTTTACCATGTTCCATTTTTACTTCCTCCTACGATATAGAAAATAAACTAGATGATGAATTAAATCTAGCTTATTTATTATATTATCTGAATAAAGATATTTTAAACTTGAATTATTACATTGACTAATTCTACAAAATTATTCTTTCTATTAGACGGCTAAAGGATAGCGATGTTGATGCCCTGCCTTACCTTGTTCTCTATTAATTGACAACCGAACGTATGTTTGATAAAATATAAGTAATCACTTGTATCAGACTATCTTTCGCTTTCATCATTTATATGTTGAAAGCTATTTTTTTGTTTCGTTTAATCAAAAAGAAAAACCTAGAGGTTTAATAGTTGCAACTAGGGTCTTCAAAAGTTCTTTGTTTCAATTTCAGCTGTAGAATTTTACACGATTTTCAATAGGCTGAAATTCTTTCTCACCTGGCTGTAAAGTTGGATTACCAAAGGGCATTTGGGCAATTAACTTCCAGTTAGAAGGAATATTCCACTCCTTTTTAACTTCCTCATCAATAAGTGGGTTATAGTGTTGTAGTGATGCCCCCAAACCTTCTGATTCTAATGCAGCCCATATTACTAATTGATGCATTCCAGATGCTTGGTTTGACCAGATTGGAAAGTTATCCGCGTATGAAGGAAACTGTTTTTGAAGACTTTTTACTCCTGCCTCATCTTCGAAAAATAATACAGTCCCGTAACCACTCTTAAATGAATCCATTTTTTGTTGAGTTCCAGTAAAATCTCTATCCCCCATTACTTTTCGCAAGGTATCCGTAGTAATATTCCATAACTCATCATGTGATTTACCTGTCAATACGACAAGACGTGCCGTTTGTGAGTTAAATGCAGATGGAGTGTATTTTACAGCAAACTCCACAATTTCCTTAATTCTTTCATCAGATACTTGTACATCCTTATTGATCCCATAATAAGAGCGTCTTTCTTTTAAAACGGAATAAAAATCTTTTGACATTATGATAATTCCCCCTGTAACGTAGTATGCCGGAATTAAAATTTTCAAGGAAACCTATACATTACTTCCTTGTAAAATTCCGTTCTTTCCCTACTTTTCATACTCTTTTATTACCTTCAAATGATTCGCCGATATAATATGTAAAAATAACAATTTTTCAATCTGAATATCCCTAGATTGAAGTTCTTAGGAAGATCGGTTGATTGTACTTTTTTCTCATGATTTATAAAAGACGAATGCTCGGCTATTAATTCTACATATTGAGGAAAGATTCCTTTAAAAAAATGTAGTCTTTATTAGTTAGAGCTATTATTGAAAATCAACATTCTTTTATACTAATTTGCCCTTTTCGATAAAGTGCTTTATGTTACCAAAAGTTATATAACCTAATATATCAAAAAAACAGAAGAAACTCCTGACCATGCTCCAGTAGTTTCTTCTGCGAAAAGTGAGTAATTAGAAGTTGTTCTTGAAATCATAAATTGACCTCTAGATTAGTTTGCTTAATTTTATAAACTTTATTCCCCCAAAACATACCCATTGTTTTTTCTAAAAGTAAAATTTTTTCTTTAGTCATTATTTTTATAGTGACGACAAATAGAAAGTTATTCTATTTGTATATATAAATTATATAGTATTATGATAAATAATATATATAACTAAAAGATATAACAGTTTTTATGTAAGTTTAATTTAAAGTTATTAATAAAAGTAATAGTTAACGTATTTTATTTAAAATAGCGTTACCTATTACATATCTTGTAGAAAAAGCCTATATTTGTCGTCAATAAGTGTAAATAGTAAAACTTTAATAATACAAAAAGTACTTTAGTATTTACTTAACAAATAATAAAACGAAGATAAGGTTATTTTTAAATAACAAACACAACAATAATATTTATTTTTAAGGATATATGTATATGAATCTACAAATCTGGCTAAACTAATAACGTATTCCCCCTATTCCAATAAATTTGAAAATCCTTTACATACTCGCAAAGGATTCTTTTTTATTATATGTAAGGTTAATTATCGAAAATAAAAAGTGACAACTTTTTATACTAAGTTGCCACTTCTTATAACTTCTAGTAATAAGACTTTAAACTTCCTTTAGGAATGGGCTACTTATTAAAGTATATCTAGAAGTAAGCCCTTTATAAGAGATTTCTGTAAAATTATTTCCTTTTTTTAATAAAAGTGTGTGATGTTTATCATCTTTTTCTGTTAAGGAGTACCCTTTCTCTTTCATCATTTCGATGTACGTATCTAAATGTCCTTTAGGTACTATATACATAATATTATTATCAACATCTGTTGTTTCAGCTATATCCTTATCTTTAAATTCTAATTGGTACATCGCTTTAGCATTTGCTATAGGTCTGGTGTCACCAAAGATATGTTCCCAGTTAATAAAGATAACGGAGAGTACGATAACGGTTGATATAAGGATAGCTAAAAATAATACCAAAATCTTTTTTATTTTATCCATTATTTCGTTCCTTTCAGAGATGCTTGTTTATGCATTCTTTCTTCTTACTAAAACCTCTCTTAATGCTTTCGTTTTCATACCCATTCCTATATATACAATTCCCCCCATAGAGACACAGAATAGAGATGTAGTAATAGCTAAATGATACATACTAAGTTTCGCTGCTAAATAATTCGTTACAAGATAGTTTGCTATTAATACGACTATTGACATCACGATTACCAATGAGACAGGTAAAGCAAGTGCTCGTACTAAAGGGAACAGCTTGTAATTAATTGCTTTTTTTATGAGGTAGAAATTATATAAAACCGAAACCATGTATCCTCCGTATGTAGCAAGAACAGGACCAATTTCTTTAAAGTTAGTAAGCAAAATAAAGTTTAAAATAAGTTTAATAACAATTCCTAAAAACATGCCGATAATCACTTTCTTCTGTTGGTTAATACCTTGAAGAATAGAAGCAGTTACTGTAAATAAAGCAAATAAGATGGCCATTAGAGCGTACCATTGAAGTATAAGGCCACCTAAAACTGGACTATTTTTTATACCAAAGATCATGATATAAATAGGCTTTCCTAGTAAACATAGACCAATGGCTGCAGGTAACGTAAAGAACATTAAAATTTGAAATGTTTTATTCATCTTTTCTTTAACTTCTTTTAAATTGCCTTTTACGTAAGAAGAAGTAATGCCTGGAAGCAAAGACATTCCAAATGCAGTGGCTAGAGATACAGGGACCATAACTAATATCTGAGCAAGACCAATTACTGAATTAATACTCTCAGCTTGATCTTGTTTGTACCCTATAGATTGGAATAATACGTTAATCGTAAATGTATCAATGTTTTGATAAATAGGTATCGCTAATCCAACAAGGACAAAGGGGATAGCATAGCTAATTAACTCTTTAAACATTGGTAAAGGCTTAATTCTTTGATTAAAATCGCTGTCTGTTACTTGCTTTTTAATTAAGCTTCGGCGCTTACGATAAATGAGTGTTAGAAAACCTAGACCAGCTATGGCACCCACAAATGCTCCAAACGTGCCAATGCCTACAGCTTCAGTTACACTATGACCAAATTTAATAACAATATAAGCACCCAGGACAATAAAGATTACTCTTACCACTTGTTCTAAAATCGTACTTAGAGCAGACGGTCCCATAGATTGATTTCCTTGAAAGTACCCTCGTAAGAGACTCATTGGTGGGACAATTAAAAGAGCAAAACTTACTAACCTAATCACGTATATAACGTCTTCTAGTTTATTTCCTGTTGAATCATGTTTACTTATGACCATTTCTGCCAAAAAGGGTGCAAGTGAATATAGAATAATGCTGGATAACACCCCTGTAAAAATCATGAGATAAAGTCCAAACTTTAATAAATCTTGTCCTGCACGATAATTTCCTATTCCATTGTACTTTGATACAAATTTGGAAACAGCAAGTGGGAGACCCATTGTAGAAATGCTCAACATTAATGTGTAGGGGCCATAGGCGTACTTATATAATGCATAGCCCGAATTACCTACTAATGCCGTAAAGGGAATGATGTAGATAAAACCTAATATCTTAGAAATGAGGGTGGAAGCAGTTAAAAAGAACGTGCCTCGAATGAATTTAGTGTCCATGTAAAAATTCTCCTAATTTATGAAATAAACATATACAATTATTACATAAATTAGTAAATATTTAAATTTATATTTTGAAAATAAACCCAAACGTATGCCTAATTTCAACATAGTGTAATTCATTAGTGTATTTACATAATAAGGAATTTAATGGTAATGTAGTGACAAGATAAATTAATAATAGAAAGATAGGTAATTACATGATTCGTGAAGCTGAGCCAAAAGACAGTAGTGTAATTGAGAAGCTATATAAAAAATTAGCGCCTCATAGTAAAAATCTCAAGGTTTTACCAGAAAGGGTTGAACAAATAAGAAAAGACTATAATAATTTCTTATTTGTGTATGAGGAAGATCATGTTATTAAAGGAAGTATATTTATAACTTTCTGTCTTGATCCGGGATATGAGTTTAGACCTTATACAATTGTAGAATATGTAATTGTGGGTGAAGGTTACAGGGGAAAAGGGATAGGGGAGAAGTTATTAAAACATGTAGAAAAAGTATCAATTGGAAGGGAATCCACACGAATTGTCTTATTAAGTAGCGTAGCCAGAACAGAAGCACATAAATTCTTCACTAAAAATGGTTACGATGGAACGATTAGTAAAGGTTTTAAGAAATACATTCCCATTGTTTAACGACCAATTCTCACTCGAAAATCCTGTTTATTTTCTTAGGAATGAAACAGGATTTTTGAGGTGTCCTTCTTTCTCGAAGAGCTCTTAACATTTATTTTTATCTAATATGGTTAGCATATGGATCATATATTCCAGTTAACATAAAACCATTTCTAGGAAGGATCTTTACTTTGCTTTTAAATCAAATTTATCTTCTTTACCATCCCATTTTATTGTCACGTGATAAGGAACTTTGCTGCTTTGAGTCGCACATCCACTGCAACCTCCATTTAAATTAATTTTTCCTTCTGTCTTATTATCTGTACCTGATAATTTGCTTATTTCCCCTTCAACAACGTAAGAAACTTTTCCTAATTTGTCTTTATCTTTTCCTTTATAGATGATACTGCCTTGCCCATTTTCAGTATTCTCTCCTTTATTTAAAAGATATAAAGCTTTCCAATGATTTCCTTCTCCTTCAAAACGCACGCTTTCTTCCTTACTACCACAACTAGACAATACTAATAAAAGAATAGATATAAATCCTAAAAACAAAAAATTTCTTTTCAATTTTAAATCCTCCTACACAATAAAAGATCATTTCTAATGGTAACACATTCCATTTTTTGGATGTATACCATATACAAAATTAATTAACATAATGGCTGTTACCAGAAATAATTCCCCTTAAATAATTGTTTCCTTTTCATTCATGGATTATAGTAACAGTACGTGCTTGACTATAGAGAAGAAGGGCGTGCTCAATCATTGACATTTAAAGATTTTTTTCCTTATCATATATTAACAGTCATTTGTTCTAGTGTTTCTTATGCTATATTCATGGTAATCATCGAACCGAGTTATAGAGCTATTATTGCATGTTTCATTATTCCATTTGTTACACTCATTCCTTACTCTATTGCTGCAGTACCCTTGCAGTTTCTTCTAAATAAGTGGCCGAAAAGGTTTAATATCTTTTATTTACTAATATATTGTGTCGTGGCAATCGTTTTTCTTTATGTTTCTTATAAACTTGAGGGAGGGTGGTCTACACCAATAGTTAATCCTAGGAGGATGATTGTATGGGCAATCGGTGCAGGGATTATATACTGGTTGTGGGATTCTGTCATTATGCAAAAATACGAATATCCTTATTATTAAAAATTAAAGCTGACTCATTAATTAACTAATTTAGTCGGGTAAGCGAGGGGCATCACTGCCCCTGACTCCCCTAAGAACCGTACGTGAGCCTTTCAACTCATACGGCTCAAGCCTCCCATTGCAGGTCCATTTGCTGTCGTATCCTCATCACACACCACATCGGTAAGTAAAACGTACGCCGACGCTCCAACTGGAGGTATACATAACAGTACGTTTCTTTCGTCAGAAGATAGCCACAACCTTATGTTCCTACGAGAGACCAATGAGAAGTCAGCTCCCTTTCGGGCCTATCATGGGCTTGTTCGTAAGGACGATAGTATCCATCCAGTTATACAGTTTCCTGCTTTCCTGTTCTCTTTCGAGATAATGGCATTTGCTTTCTCTCATATCCTTTACCCTCTGCCACATTGTTTGACTTTGCAGTCATCCTACTGTTTACACAGATGACAAAGGGCTTACCAAGTTCCGCATCTTATAGATACGACGAGGTTAGGTGGGTTCTTTACTCCGGGCAAGATACGGGACGCGTCACAGCAGCATTATGAATCTGCTTTTCCTCTTGCCAATACCCAGGCAAAGCTGTGCACTATCCTGAGCTAACACTTACGAAGCTTACAAACCTTCACTAATGTTCACCATACTCATCTTCCCCTAGCAGTGTTCCGAGTCGTGCACTGACTCTCTGTTTCCGCATTTCCGCATGCAACCCACGAGCCCGTTACCAGACCCGCAGTTTTGGACGGGGATAGTTTTTGCGTCTAAACCAGTGGCGTAAGCCACACTATATAAAAGCGACTTCTTGTCGCACCATAAAACGTATTTTCGGTATAAAAAAGATTTTTGCTTATATATCAGATACATATTTGGATTAAAAATTAAAAACCCCTATTAACCATATGTTAAAGGGGTTCTTACTTATTGTTTAAACTCCAAGTATGAAGTTCTTATAGAAGAATACACTAAATATCAATATGTTTCAAGTCAACCCAAGTAATTATCTACTTGTTGCTACTATTAATAGGTTGATCTATAGATTGTTGGGTCTCAAATAGAGAAGTCTTAATGCCGATTAAAGACGCCACAATCGTTAGGATGCCTGCTGAAATAAAAATTAAAGAGACGCTAATATATTCAGCTGCAACACCTGCTAACATTCCACTAATCGGTAAAGCCAAAAAAGCTAACATACGAGTTGAGCTAATTACTCTTCCCAATAAGGCTGATGGCACAATCTCTTGCCTAAGGGTAAACCAATTAATTGCTAATAATGTTACAGAACCGACAATTACAATTCTACAGAGTATTAACAAAATAACTGCAGTGTTTGAAAAAGTAAGGATAGTTTGCCCTAAACCTATTATCACACCACAATAGATAATTATATTTCCTCGTGGTAATTTATTTAGTTTATTTGCAGCATAAATTGCTACAAATGACCCTAAGGTTTGTAGGGAAAATATTAAACCAATATACTGTGCCGATAAATGTAAATTATCCTTTAGATGAAACATAAATAAAGCTTCCATAGCACCATAACCCACATTAATTAAGAATATGAGAATAGTCCCTATCAAAATCTTTTTAGTATTTATAACGTATTTAACTCCTTCAGCTATTGAATTCATTATAGAACTATTAACTGGATTCTGGCTTTTATATTTCTTAGTTATTAAGCCAATGAATATTCCAGAAAGAAAATACGTGAAAAAATTAAAATATAATAAGTTATGAGTTCCAACCAAAGCAATTAAAATGCCTGCTATTGAAGGGCCTGCAAAGGTTGTAATTGTCTCTGATAACTTGAATAAAGAGTTACCCTGTATTAAATTTTCACCTTCTAAAATTTCTGGTATGACTGATTCAAAACTTGGATGATAAAATGCACTGACAGCTGATATTAAAAAAGCTACCACATATACAATCCATATATCTAAAACGTTTATTGAAGCTGCAAGAGGTATGATAATAATTAAAATGGCTGATAAAATATCACCTATTAATAAAATGTATTTCTTACTTATACGGTCAGCTAAGGCTCCACCTAATAAACTAAATAATACTTGAGGCGTAATTTCTAAAACAAATGTTAATGCCATTAAACTTGGTGATTTAGTCAAATCATATACTAATAAAGGCAGTGCGATTTGAAAAAAAGACGTGCCCAACTTACTTGTTGTGGCACTTAAAAATAAGCATAAAAAATCTCTGTTCTTTAGTACTTCATAAGATTTCAACATTTACCCTCCCATTATAATTATTTACCTACTGTTACAGGTGCGGAATGGCAAACTGGACAATCCTCTTTCTTATTCCACTCTGAAATAGGGTAAGTTTGATATGTAAGGAAATTCAATTCCATCATTTTCCCTAATGATGTTGGAGTTTGAATACCTGTTACCAACCCAAAAAATTCATTTACAATAGCACCAGCCAACATAGCTACATTAGGACTAATCGCAGCATTATTTCGTTGAAAATTTATTTGATGCATACTGTCAAGTTGCTTATTAACTACAACATCACTTTCAATTATGGTTTGTTTGTGACACTCTACACACCCAGTTTTTCCTGGTAACATAGAATAAAATCTGCCCCTTGTGTTTAGGACTCCACCTGAAACCAACGGCTTTCCTAACTTCACTACTGCTTCATTTACCCAATCCTGTATATGAAGGGTTGGTTTATCGGCTACACAAATTACATAATCACTACCTTCAATATGTGCCATTACATCTTCAGCACATTCTATACGCTTATTAGTAACGTTTAAATTAACATTCGGATTAAAGCTCGATATTCTTTCCTTTGCTAATTCCGTTTTTAACTTATTAATATCTTTTTCAGAATATAACAACTGTCTATTAAAATTGCTTAATTCCAAAGTATCAAAATCCAATGCATTAATGTTATGAAAACCTAATGCAGCTAGATGATATAGTATTTGGCTACCTAAACCTCCAATTCCGAGCAAAGCAACCTTAGTATTTATGATAGTTTCTTGCACATTGTACTTATTGTCCTCTAAAGACGTAAAAAGCGAAAAGTAATTAAGGTTTGCTTTGTATCTTTCGAGTTCATAATCTCCTATAGATTGAGGGTTTAAAGAATTATCTTCTAAATATTTCTCTGTATCTAATGCCTTTATCCCTTCCAATACCTCATTTTCTTTTATGTTTGGATACTTTTTTTGGACTAAATGTATTATTTCTTCTATAGAATTTTTTCCGTTGATAAGAGAAATTAAATACTTAATACTTCCACTGGGATCTTCAATAACTCCTGCTACTCCATCTTCTTCACCAATATGGATTTCATCATTTATAAAAAATACAGGAATTGTCTCTTTGAACTTAGGTTTCATTTTCTATATCTCACTCCATTTCTCTTAATTATTGAAATAGGGAACTATCATATGATAGTTCCCTATATTTACAGACTTGAAGTTTAAACAATAAGTAAGTAGTTTACATAATTATAGCGTCTTAGCCTGGAATACCGTTTAATACCGCAGCTTTATTAGTTGTTTTCTTAACTTTTACCTTCATAACTAACACCTCCATTTCTTAAAAGATATATTTATAATATTGCATTAAAAAGGCATTTTCAACAATTAAATACATTTTTTACAATATTAAAACAAAAACAGGTAAATTATACTTTTTTTCATTTATTTTAACCCTACAAATATTCCATTTATAATATTTTTTCTTGCATGTAAAACCAGCATAGATGAGTAATCCAGGTTTCCGCGGTTTTCCATTGAGTAGATATTTTTCTAACTTGTGATTCTGTTAATAATTCATTATACTCATACATCTCTCCTACTACTTTACGTATAATTAAATCTCCTGCGGGTAGAATGTCTTGACGTCCTATACCTCTCATTAGTATTGACTCTGCCGTCCATTTTCCTATACCTCTATGTTTCATTAAATAGCTACAACCCTCTTCACGATCTAATAAATATAAGCAACTTAAATCTAGCTCCTCATCTATAATGGCTTTAGTTATTTCATGAATATATTCAGCTTTCCTTTGACTTAGCTTTAGGTCACGAAGTTGGTTTATATTTAACTTCATCACCTTGTAGGGGCATAAATCTGTATAATATTCACAGTTATTAATTATTATTTTAGCTCCTGTTTTTTCTAACAAACTCTTTTTAATCTTATGAGCAACTTTGGCACTAATTTGTTGACCGATGATTGCCCATATAGTGGATTCGTAGACACTTCCTAATAAAACAGGTCTAAACCCTTCGTACATTTTTATTAATTTTCCTATCTTAGATTCATTAGCTATAAACTTTTGAGCTTTGTCTATATCTTGTTCCAAACAAAATATTGTGATGATTTTCTCCTTTACTAGTTGAACCTGATTATTTTTAACTTCTTCACCAATAACTTTAACTTCCAAGTACTTACTATCGATTCCTTCGTCCCTAACTATTACTAGGTACGTTCTTCCCCCTATTACAAAAGCTCTACAATATGTGTTTTCAATAACCTTCTCGATTACAAAAGAGGGCGAGTTTTTTATGTACCTTAAAATTAAATTAAAATTATATATGCTTGGTTTATTAATTCTAATTATTTTTTGTCTCATAAGTTCCTCCTAATTTTTAATAAATCTATATTAACAGGCTTTCTTAAAAAATTAATGATTAATCTAAATAAACAGATAATATTTATAAAACCATCCATATTTTTCATTGTAATACTTTGGATATGTTATATTTATAGTAAAACTAAAGGAGTGAGCAAAAATAGATGCGATGAGTATTATTTTACTAAACTTTGAAGAAGTGAGACGTCGAAGTATAGAAGTATGGATGTCAATACCTCAAGATAGGTTAGACTGGCGCCCTGATCCAGAAGCAATGTCATGTAGGGAGATGATACATCATGTTCTTGAAGGAGAATACCTCTATCATCAAATGTTAGAAAAACCCCTTAACCTTTCTCTAACAGAGGAGCATAATCCTTATAAGCTAGTAACATTTAGTTCTGTTGAAGAAGCATTAAAGTTTGCTCAACCATATAGGGAAAAATTTATAGAGTTTTTAGGACTTCTTAATGAAAAGCAGCTAACAGAGATAAAAATAGACCGATCGGAGATGGGGTATATTCGAGAGTTAGGGGACATGTTGTTACGAGTTGCTTATCATGAATCAGTACATACAGGACAACTTTTAGATTATTTAAGAACTGCAAAAGTTAAACGTCCTATAATATGGGATTAATTTTCTGATTAATCTCCCTTTGTTTTATTTTTCTCTGCTCTAAAGAACGCTCATACAAAGCCATAAAGTTGTTTACTTAAAGGGGGAAGAACCATTGTGAATAATGAAAAGCAGTTACTTAAATTTCAGACGTTTCAACAACTTCACAAAAGACCCTATACTTTTGTATTGCCTAATGCTTGGGACGTTATCAGTGCTAAAATTTTTGAGAAAAATGGGTTTCCAGCTATTGCAACAACCAGTGCCGGCATAGCAATGTCTTTAGGATATACTGATGGTGAAAAAATTCCTTTTGAACAAATGTTAGGAGCTGTTAAGAGAATTATTAATTCAGTCAATATTCCTGTTAGTATAGACCTAGAGTCTGGCTATGGAAGGTCTACTAATGAAGTGGTAGATAATGCAAGACAAATTATTTTAGCAGGAGGAATTGGTATAAACCTAGAAGATGGGACAGGAGATTTAGATAGTCCTATTTTAGATGTTTCATTGCAAATAGAAAAAATATCTGAAATTAGATTACTATCCAAATCACTAAAAGCCCCATTATTTATTAATGCGCGCACTGATTTGTATTGGTTAAATATAGGAAATCCGGATCTAAGACTTCAAGAAGCCCTTAATAGGGGAAAAGCATATCAAAAGGCTGGAGCAGATTGTATTTTTATTCCTGGACTATATGACATAGAATCCATTAAAAAAGTTCGACAAGAACTATCTTGTCCCATTAACCTTTTGTCTGGGCCAAACTTACCTTCTCTTAATACATTATCAAAAGTTGGTATAGAAAGAATAAGTACTGGATCCGCCCCTTTTAGAGCAACTGCTACATTGTTACAAAGAATTACTGAAGATATCCTTTATGATAATAATTTTCAACGATTAATGAATGATAATATGAGTTATAATGCGATAACAGAACTAATTGGGACTCCTAAATATAATTTATCAAATTATATTTAGCTTGCCTTTATAGAACTGATAGGACTACTGAAATATACGGTAGTTCTTTTGCTGTTTGAACTATATTTAAACAGTTACCATAAAACAGCTTTTAGGCACCAAAAGAAGTTCCCACTTATCAGGGAACTTTTAAAGACTTTACTTTATCCATTGAACTTCTTTCAAAGGCCAATAAGCTAATTTAGCTTTTCCTACAATTTTATCTACTGAAATTGTCCCGACCTTAGGGGATCTACTATCTAAGCTATACATTCTATTGTCTCCCATGACAAACAATTGGCCTTCTGGAACTGTTTTACTGCCTGTATACTGTTCAAGTTTAAAATCCTCAGTTAATGGACCTGTTACCATTTCCTTTTTGTATTGATTTAAATAAGGTTCCTCATATTTTTTACCGTTTACATATAGCGTATCATTACGATATTCTATATGATCACCAGGTAAACCAATTACCCTTTTAATATAATCTTTTTCCTTTGTAGCATGAAAAACAACAATATCAAATCTTTTTATATTATTTGCCTTATTTTTACCCACTTCATTAAGAATAATATGTTCATCGTTTTTTTAGAGTTGGCATCATTGACTCACCGTCCACTACTATAGGGGCAAGTATGTACTCTCTTACAACAAAAGCTAAAATACAAGCAATAATAATTGACTTAATCCATGAAAAAATCTCTTTACGTTTCAATTGAAAACTCCTCTATAACTTTAATACATGTTTAAAATTATAACACAATATATAGAAATTATTCTTTAATTTAACAGTTAAAACATAATGTATGCTAGTTACCATAATGTCGTCTCTAGGAATCAAATAAAGAAGAACCCTTGGCACAAAAGTTCTATTTTTATTTATTTTAAATATTAATTATCATTCAAACTACTGAAAAATGGTGAAATATTATCATCAATTTCCTTTTGACAGTTTCTTGAAGATGAAATATAATGAATGACAGTCAGTCATTTTTAGGGAGTGAGGAAAATGAAATGGTTATTGGTTATCATTGCTGGGATTTTAGAAGTTTTGTGGGCTTCAGGTCTTAAGTATGCCAATACACTTTTAGAATGGATTATCACCTTTATTTTAATTTTAATAAGTTTTATTCTACTAATTTATTCATATAAAAAGATTCCAGTTGCTGCCGCCTATACAGTATTTGTAGGCATCGGAACGGCAGGGACTTATCTTATGGGGGTCTACTTAGGTGAGCCTTTCTCTATTACACAAATCATCTTTTTATTAATTTTACTAACAGGAATTGTCGGAATGAAAACATTTACTAACGAAAATGGGAGCAGGGGTGAACAATAATGGCTTGGGCATTATTAATATTAGCCGGTATTGAAGAAGTTATTGCTACAATTGCAATGAAGTATATGGATGGTCTCAAAAAGAAGGGTCCATTGTTCGTTATGGTTATTGGTTTCGCTTTTTCTTTTTATTGTTTATCTCATGCTATGCGCGTACTTCCTGCTGGGGTCGCTTATGGAGTATGGACAGGTGTTGGGAGTGTAGGGATTACTTTAACAGGCATCTTATGGTTTAAAGAAAAATTAGGTATTTACCAACTTATATCTCTTTGTTGTATCCTCATAGGAGTTATTGGGCTAAAAATGGCTAGTTAATCATTAAGGTAGATTTTATAATGAAATTCAATATTTTATCTCATTTGAAGATTGCTTATAAAATAAAAAAACCAATTTGAACTGAATAAATTTCTAATTGTTTTTTTATTCTACATAATGTTATTTTCTGGATCACAGCCAAAAATCTTAAGATAATAAGAATTCTTATAAAAACTTTCCTGATTCAAATGCACGAAATACCTGTATAAAAAAACCTTTATTTATACTAGAATCCATGCTAATTTAAAATGAAATTTGATTATATTTAGATGTACCTTATTGAACTAATGCCACTTTAATTCAATAAGGTATTTAATTTAGTTAAAAAAGCATCTTTTCATCAATTAATTATTATCAGTAACTTGTGTTGAAATTTGCCAGGGAACACCGAATTTATCTGTTACTTGTCCATATGATGGACTCCAGAAAGTTTCTTGAAGTGGCATTTCTACTTGACCACCTACTTTTAGTTTTTTGAACACCTCTTTTGATTTTTCTACGCTGTCTACGGTGACGGTTACTGTCACTTGTGATCCAATTGGGCATGGTTGACCTGGGAATGTATCAGAAAGCATTAAATCCGTATCACCAACTTTTAAATGTGCATTAAGTACACGATTTTTTGCTTCCACAGGAATAGGATATTCTGGATTATCAGGCATATCTCCGAAAGTTTGGACCCCAATGACTTTTGCATCCAATGCTTCCTCATAAAATTTAACAGCTTCTTGTCCATTACCATTCATAACTAAATAAGGATAAATTCCTAAAATCATGAAAGACACCTCTTTTAAAATTCAATTTAGATTTTAGTAAATCATAGCTGACCAATAACAGAATGTATGTTCTTTTTCGTCGTAACGCTGCTACATATTTATACAACAAATTTATGAAGTTATCCTGCACAGTTAGTTTACTAAGAAAAAATTGTTGTCATATAATTTGAGATTTTTATGCAACCACATTTAAAAGGCATCCGTGTTAAAGCGCATGCCTTTTAAGATTTTTTATTTTTATTATTTAATTTTTATCCAATTTTAAACTAATCGCATTCGTATTAGTTTATTTACCATAGTATGCTAGTCATGACCTGTTTAAGGATTAGATAAGGATTTGATACTCTCTCTTTTGTACGCCATGCTACAAAACCGTCTGGTCTTATCAATACAGCTCCTTGGGAGGTAACATCATATAATGCTTCCCAGCTACCCTCACACTCGATACAATCCCCTCGTGGACCGATCCCATAAACATTAATAGATAGACCTAAGTGAGAAGATACATTTTGGACAGCAGTGCACAAAAGGCTATTATCTTCTCCCGTAAATAAGACGAAATTTTCGCCTATTAGATCTAAGGTAGAAACATGCTTACCTTGATACTTCAACCACATATGTGGAGCACGTGTACCTGGTCTTCCGTTTAGCTCTAATTGATCCATTCTATGTGTTGTATCGGAGTTTTCCTCAATAATGGCTGTTGAGTTATATTTATATCCTACAGTAACTGCAAGATGATCCATATTATTGAGATTGCTTACACCTTTCTTAATAACACTGAATAATAAATCACTTGCATATTCCGTTGTGACTTCTGCTGCATAGTATCTTTCATCATGATAAGTTTGAAGCAATCGTGGATGGGCTTGTTTGTGTATCACTGCAGCCAACTTCCAAGCTAAATTATGAGCATCTTGAATACCTGTATTCGAACCAAACCCTCCGGCAGGAGGCATAAGATGCGCTGCGTCTCCAATTAGAAAGACTCGATTATCTTGAAAACCAGTGGCTGTCTGTTCTGCAGCTGCCCAAGGTAAAATACTGAAGATGACAATATCAAGATTTGAAACTCCTATAGCTTTTTTTATAATCTCACAGCATCGCTCTTCAGAAAAATCTTCCGGACTTTCTCCATTTGAGGAATTATAGGCCACGTGGTAAACCCATTCATCGCAATTGTTAACGGTGATGAGCGCACCAAATACTTCTGGATTTAGGATTTGAATCCAGCCAAACTGGCTAGCTTTTAGAAAGCGACTTAGATCAGCCTGAAAATAGATGTTAATATAATGTCCGCCGATGACTCCTCTTCCTGTAGTTGGAATTTTTGTATGTTGACGAATTGTGCTTTTAGCGCCATCTGCCGCAACTAAATAATCACTTCGAATCTTTTCTTTCGTTCCTGTCTCTCGATTTATTATAGTGGCTGTTACTCTTAAATCGTCTTGTTGATACTCTATAAGTTCAGTATTATAGCTTATATGCCCTTTTCCTTCTTTAGCAGCTTGTAGAAGGATAGGTTCTAGTTTCATTTGATAACAAGATGCTGGCTTTGAAGGGCTCACCTTTTCCAAATTTTCTATTCTCTCTTTTTCAAGAGCCTTTTGGGAGTTCTCCGCAGCTTCTAATTTCTCAGGGTCTATGCTTTTGATAGTCTCTACAGCCATCCTTCCGCGAATATTATCTAATGGTTCACTAGCAGTACGGATAGCTGACTCCAATCCAAGTTGTCGAAATATTTCCATCGTACGAAATGTAATCCCTCCGGCTTTTGGATGGATAGCTGTACCAGTGTGTTTTTCAATGAGTAAATAATCAACGTTATGACGTGCCAAAAAGAGAGCAGAGGTAAGTCCACTAAGACCTCCACCTACTATTAGAACAGGAACATGTTTGTGTATCATAGAAATTTTCCTTTCAATTTTGAATGTACCCATGGGCCTTACTGAATTCAGTAATCAAACTATAATATAAAGAAAAATGAAATTGTAGACTGTTTTTAGGTTATGTTTTATAATTATAATAGAGTACGCCCCAAATAAGGGGCGTTTTTTTTTTGCTATAACTTTTTAAAAGAATACTTATTAATGTTAATTGGAACAAGAGACACTGCCTTACTTTATATATGTATTCCATTCTGTATTATCTTACTGTTTGTGTCCGTATATTCTATACACGTGAAGTTCACATAAAACGGCTTTCAGAAATACATACAAAAAAGAGTCCTTATCGGAGGGGAGTTCCACCAAAGACTCTTTTTCCTGGGTATGTAAATTTTTATACACCATTAATACATCAATCTTTCTATTTAGGCTAAATGATAATGGGATGCATAATATACACTTATAAAAAAATTTGTATATAAATAATCTAGTGAATATTGATGATACGGATGGAGTAAACATGGACAAAGACTAAAAGAACAAATCAAATTCACCTCTTTTAGAATAAACCCTTACGCATTTCTCTTGTTCGAACGCCATCTTCAATTTTTTCTGCAATGTCCATCAACCTTTCAATGTCGGAAAAGGAATACATTCGGGTACCTGAAGAGTTTCGTTTTGGAAAAATAAGCTCTCGCTCTTCATAATAACGAACTTGTCTTACTGATAAACCTGTCATTTCAGTAACTATTTTTATAGTCATAACTTTCTCATCTAAATATGAATGATTTTTAGTCAAGAATATCCTCTCCTATTTCCATTCTTTATCAGTATATATGTTATTAACTTTTGGATTGTATATAGAAATGAAGTTCATTAAATGCAGCACGTTATGAATACTTCTTGATGAAGAGCTTTTTTAGTTCTTGAGAATGACATTAGGGTAACTAATTTTAAAAAGCGTGCTTTTCAAAATCAATAATAAGAAGATAAAAACTTCTAAATTGCTGAAATTTGCAGCGAACCATTTATTATATGTAAAACCAAAGTTAATTCCCTCAGAAAGCGTTTCTCTGTATATTCGAAACATATTTTAGTCTGATTACAAATGAAATATGTGGATACGGTGTAACCTATATCATTTTAGTCATTTTCATTCTGATAATTAAAAAGACTTGCTTTAAATAGAAAGCAAGTTGAAAGAAGGATAATCACTTTGGTTATTCCATTATAATCCAATGGCTATAGTGAATCATTAAAATATGGTTAAAAATCAATTAAAAGTAAATTAATTTATAAAAAGTATTAATTGACCTTTTGTTTGGATTACATTAAAGTAATTTCACTAATTCAAATAAAATCCTTAACTTTATTCCTTTTATGTTTTAAAACATAAAAGAATTAGGTGTCCGTAAAAGCATACGTTCACGAACTTTTATTTTTTATAAGAAATCTATTGTACTGGTTGTTCGTTTTATTATGGAATTAAAACTCGAAAGTTCTTATATGACTACTTTTTATATTTTAAAATATATTGTAGGAACTTTTATTTTTCTAGTTAAGAATCGGTTTTGTGTGCTCCCTCGTTTTCCTTTTGGAGCTTTAAGAACTATCTACTTATTTTATGTAAAATTCATATCCCCCTTATATTTTCTTTTTCATTATAAATTACTTGTTATCTTTTCATTTTATAAGATCGAATCCCTCCCCTTTAGCGTCCAACTTTATAATAAGTTCAACTAATCAAATTTAATTGTTGATATATGTAAGTTTTTGATGAAAAATAAGTTCAACTAAGAGATTGAACATTCCACTTTTTTTGTGTATAATTAGTTCAACAGAAGTTCAACTTAAAAACGAGGTGTATAGAGATGAAAATTTCACGTTTTAATAAAGACTGTGGGAACTCAGTCGATATGAATATTATTGATGGATACCTGTTTGACTTTCCAACCAACGTAGTAGAACTCCAAAAAGAAGCTGCTGATTCATTCTTTACAGATGCGGTAACTGCACCAGAAGAATTTAAAAAACGTATCTTACTATCTACAACAATCGGTGACGAAGAGACAGAACGTTATTTCTTAGTGGGTGACATTGCAGCAAGCCAACAACTTGCGAACAACCACATCAATCGTCTACATAATAAAATTACAAGCCATATTCCTTATGTGACATTTTTGGCTGCCATTGCATACTATCATGCATTACATGCAAAAGATCAAAAGGATAATAACATCGAGATTGGCTACTTCTCTACGATGTTACCAATCTGGTTATTGAAAAAAGAAAGCACGTTTGGCGAAGCGCAAAAATCCATGGCCACTCGCTTCCTAGGTGACCATACGTTCCGTATTCATACTCCAGGGTTTGAAAAAGAATTAAAGGTAGCTGTGGACGAAAGTGCTTGCCTAAAAGAAGGCGAAATCGCACGCTTTGCGTTGAAGAAGGACCTAACACTTCAAGACCGCGAAGATGCCAATGAATATGTGGAATGTGAAACTGTGATGGTTGATATCGGTGGTGGATCGATTGATGTCGTCATTTTACCGGAAGGATTAAAGGCTGCGAACAGCCGTGAATCATTCCAAAGTATTGAAGGCATTCCCTATTTAGCTCATATTGATAAATTGCGCAAAGAGAAGTTCCCTGAGCTGTTTACGGATTTACGTGCTTTTGATCAATTTATTTTAGATAACTACAGCAAACAAAAATTCGAGTTGAAAAATGAAAACACAGGCGCATCCATTGATTTAACAGCTCAAATTACATCTTCTTTGAAAGAATATGTGGAGATTTTACTAGCGAAGTTAAATGATGTGGCCCCACCACCGGCGAATAAAATTCGTAAATACGTATATAGTGGTGGTGTTGCTCCGACACTAGAAGTAGCTATTATGACAAGCATGAGTGAAAAGATTGGCGAAGAACGTACGGAGAAATATCATAAAGTACCAGAAGATAGCCGTCACTTGAACTTATTTGGCCTAGAAATCAGAAGCATCGGTTACCTTCAAAAGAAACAAGCAGAGAAGAAAGCCGTTAAATCCTAACAGCGTAGGTGATAACCATGTCAGAGCGTCAAAACGCCTTTACGATTAAAACCAACCAGTTAAGTGATGAAGTCTATGACATACTTGCAAAATATGCGAAGTCTCGAAAATTAGGGGACTATATTTCATCTTTAATTGTTCGGGACCTTCATCGTTCATCTACCGACCCAGTAGAACCAGGTCACAGAACAGAAGAACTTCTGGAACATATCAATTTAGAACTGAAGGAATTAAAACAATTAGCTAAGGCTAATGGTTTTGTAATAAAGCACGAAGATGTAGAAGACAAGCCTTCAGAAAGTCAAACCTTAAAAGAAGGTAAGGTTGCAGATTTAGAACAGGTATCTGGCTCGCTAGATGACGATGATTTAGAGGAATATAGCGATTTTTAATTAAAAAGCTACTAGGTATACTAGTAGCTTTTTTACTTTCCGTCATTTATTGGTTTTTAACGTATTCCCATATGTACAAAGAACGTGCTCGGACTAAAAGAATAATAGTAAAGAGGATTTTATTTATAGCAATAGCAATCCCTCCAAGTACTTTTATTAATTCTGATCCCCTTTCATACTTCTTTGTCTAAAGAACATTAATAATTAGGTGTGGCAGATACCATATTGATAATGGATTCCTCCTAAAGTGTTGAATAGAAGGAATCGGTACAGTCATGGTATACTAATAACAAACATGGAAATGATGGAGGGTATTATGACAAAACGATTAGATTTGCGTGTCGACTTTGCATTTAAATCACTATTTGGCACACATGGAAATGAATCTATTTTAGCTGCTTTTTTGAACGCAGCACTCCGTTTTCCAGATGATAAAAAAATTCAGACGGTGCAGTTACTAGATCCGCATTTTAATAAAGAAAACCAAGAAGATAAACGCTCTATTTTAGATGTACACGCACAGTTAGAGGATAGAAGCCGTGTCAATATTGAAATTCAACTTAATAATAAACATGACATGGAAAAACGAACACTTTATTACTGGTCTAAAATGTATAGTAGTCAAATGAAAGAAGGCATGGACTACGGAGAGCTTTGTAAAACGATTACCATTAACATTGTGAACTTCCGTTATTTATCTCATATTCATGATTATCACTCCACCTTTCAGTTATATGAGCGAGAGCAGAAATTACTCTTAACGGATATGCTAGAAATTCATTTTATGGAGCTACCCAAGTTATTAATTAAATGGCGTAACAGAGAGGTAGATCCACGAGAAGATCAACTTGTGCGATGGTTATTATTACTTGAAGCATCCGAAGATGAAGAAATCACTCAGGTATTGGAGGAGATTGCGATGCAAGAAGATCAAGTATTAAAGAAAGCGATGGATGAATGGGAACGTGTGAGCCAAGATCCAGAAGTGCTATTAGCATATGAAGCACGCAGAAAAGCATTATTAGATGAAAAATCAGCTTTAAAAAGAGCTGAAAAACTTGGAGAAGAAAAAGGAAAACAAATAGGTGAAGAAATAGGCGAAAAGAAAGGTATTATAAAGGTAGCCTTAAGTATGATCCAAAAGGGTTTAGATAACCAAACAATTGCTGAATTTACAAACCTTACACCAGAAGAAATTGATAAATTACGTCATCAATGATGACATTACGAAAAGGGACTGCCTGATAAATTGATTTTATCAGGCAGTCCCTTTTTTAACTTCTCCCTCTCAACACATCTAATTTGAAGTTACGACATTGATAATATGAAGAGATTATTTATTGTTATTTCTTTTTTATAAGATTTAGCCTACGTTTATTATATCTTCGTTATGCGGTGTACTAAATGTTATTGCGTATTATAGTAGAAAAATATAAGTCTTCTGTTTTTTATTCAAGGAAAGACTTTTTCTTATATATCCTCTTTTAAGTTGCGCTAGCGTTTTTCTTTTTTTTTACAGGTAACCCGTATTTATTGGAGTTTTCTTTTATTTTTTTTGCGATTTCTTGTGCTTCTTCTTTCGTCATTTTCATACAAAAGACTCCTCTCATGTTCTACTATTATAAGTTTTTTCCAATATCTAAAAAAATATACATGCTCTTCCCTCCCCTGCCATATACATGTTTTAGGTATGTACAAAAAGTCATTGTCCTAGAGATAATTTTAGATTTTAGGAGTGATTATGTGAGAGTAGAAGAGAAGAAAAGAAAAATTCGAAGTGACAAAAAACGAGATGTAAAACCATCACTTCCAATTGATCTTAAAGAATGTATTTATCGCTTGTCTTATATTACAAATACACCTGTAAAAAATGTAGTTGAATCAATTTGTATATCGGGCCTTGCTTCTTCAAAAGTAATGGACTATTTATCAAATTATTTCAGAAGAGGGTTTAGTTTTGGCAGCACCGTGTATATGGGCGATATGTCCAAAGAGCCCATTAGACATCTATATAAAAATATAGAAAAAGAGCGTGTTTCTACTCGCTTAAAGGATGGACATGGAGAAACGTATGATGTTCTAAAACGCTTAGCTTATGCTTTAGATTGCTCTCCTGCATTAGCAGCATCTTTCTTAATTGAAGCGAGCATAAGGAATTCTGATTTTGTTGATGAATACATGACTCGCCATTTAGAAGAAGAATTAGACCACCAAAGAATGCAGGAGTTAAAAGAGGTTTTAAAATTCATCAATAAAAACAACCCTTATAAAGAAGAGTACAGTTTACACAATTTAATTTCTTATATTATGGATGAATTAAAGGTAGGAGCAACTAGCTTGGGATCTTCTGTACAAAATTGGTTAGAGAGTATACAGCATAAAAAATAATTCAATTAAAAAAACCTTTGAATTTACGATTCAAAGGTTTTTTGCTTGTCCTTTATTTCGTTATATAAAATTTTTGCCCCTACCGGACTTAGAACCACATTACTTGCATATCTACGGTTTTAAGATGTTATCTCACCTGTTATCAGACATTGATTAGATTCTTTGTATTTTTTTATGTCTATATGATCATCTTCCAATAAAATCTCTACTTCATCATCTTTATCTATATCCAGTAGCTTTCTTAGCTCAATGGGAATTACTATACGCCCCACTGCATCTACCTTCCTCAACGTACTTAGTCCCTTCATGCTGACTCTCCTTTTATATGTTCATAAGCACAACTTCTATATTATACTATAAATGTATAAATTGACCAATGTTAATTTTACAAACTAGGTTTTAAAATACAGGTTTAGAACTTTTTCTTAGATTGCTCTTGTACGTAAGTACACGTACGCGCATGTTCACGTGAAAAGAAATGATCTTGTTTATGATAAACTTTCACTCCACAAGAGGGACAAGCAAAGAAACCCACTTTAGGACCTTGATTCACTTCGTGTGCATAAAACTCACCAGCTGTTTCAAACATTACTACATGGTTCGCTTTCTCAATCTTAGCTCTCATACAAGCATCTCCCACCTTATTTTGAGTTTATTACCATAATAAGTGTTGGAGGGATGAATTGTAAAAGAAAATGTATAAGTATATACCTATATCTGCAGAAAAAAGCAGCATTCCCATGCCAATCACGCATGAGAATGCTGCTTTTTCTGCATCTATTTCTTTATAGGTAAACAAGGGTTTTCTAGTTATAAAACCATAAAAAAAGACTCCTTTACAGGAGTCTTTTTTGTGATTACTTTTAATTATGCTTTGTGAACGTTAGCAGCTTGTGCTCCGCGTTGACCTTGCTCGATATCAAAAGTAACTTTTTGACCTTCTTCTAATGATTTGAAACCTTCACCTTGAATAGCACTGAAATGAACGAATACATCGTCTCCGCCTTCAACTTCGATGAAACCGAAACCTTTGTCTGCATTAAACCATTTTACTGTACCTTGTGTCATAATGTTGCCTCCTGATGTGGAATACTCCACAAATGTATTACCAATCTTGCCTAAACATACTATTTCAAGATAAAAACTTCTAATTAGGGTTTTTTCTTTTCTCAATATACCGAACAAAAATAAGCTTTCTGTAGTGTAACATATAGTAGGATTGATAGCAAATAAGGAAAATATTCCCTTAAACGAATTCTATCTACTCACCTTTCCCCTATCAAAAACTTATGATATTGCATAAGTTGCATACCTTTTTAATGCTCGAGCCCATCAAATAAAATGAACAAGTACATACATATCTCTATTTATTATAGCTATTCATAATAAAACTTCATTATTTAATCTTCCTTATAAATAAAGGGTACATGTAATCCAAAAAACCCCTGTTAGCTTTACTGAATTATAAATGGGCTATTGGGATATTCTATTTAGGGAAGAAGGAAAACAAGTTATTGATTATAACTAATCATTACAAAGCTTCTTACATTTGGGATGAGGTGTCTACAGCAGGCATATTTCAGAAAACCTTATTGTAAATCGATGTATGTTTGATTCATAAGGGGATGGTAGTCATGAACGTAGTAAGAATATATATAATGGGTAGACAATAATATTCATTTATAACTATACAAATGAGGTGTTTGTCCCAGACCAAGAACGATTTCGTTCACATTGTATATTTTTTAGCTCAATGCTTAAATGAGGGGTTTGTTAAAGAGAATATACTTTTTCAAGTTACTGTTTCATTAGGCAATGCAATTACGTAAATGAGGTGTTCCTTAAAGATCATATGCTGCATTAAAAGCTATTTTTTCCTTCTTCACATGACGGGATGCATAATCGTTTGCATCTCGTTTTTGTTACATATAATATGTGCGCTATACTTGTTTATTTGTATGTAAGGCTTCAATTAAGGTGAAATTCATCTGTTCCATTTGCTCTCCTATTAAAACAGGTTGAGCTACTTCTACTTGCCTATTTATAATCTCCTTTAACCCTATGTATGGCTCTGACATAGTGGCGAATGGACGCCATTTTTTCATTCCTCTATGTTCCATCTCTTTTTCCTCCTTAAGCTTTATGACCACCCATAAGGCTATTTGGATAACGAGCTGTTGAATAAGGAAGGTGACTAGATGCACGTAGTACACTATTCTTTCCATAACGCATCCGAATCTCATTAATCGTTTTGGCAAGAGCATAGCCTCTTTCACGCTGATCAATGTCATCAAATAAGCTTATTTGCTCCTCTTCTTGAATGCTTGTATTCTATAATGAAATTCCAATGGAGCGAATGGACATCCCACTATCAAATGTATGTAGTATGGTTAAACAATATGGAAAGATATCTTGGTTTAAATTCGAAGCTCTCCCCATTTTCTTTTGTCTGGAAAAGCCTCCACCTGCTTGTTTGCTGTAGCGAATCGATAAATGAATGGTTTGTGCAACGACCCTATGCATACGTAGGCGAAAACATACGTCATCCAAGAGTTCTAACAGCAATAATTCCACTTCTTTTCGGTGCCAGCAATTTTTATTTCCACCTTTCTTTTATTTATCTTTTTATAAAAACAAAAACGTTCGCAAAGTGTATTGTTTTTATAAAACGTTCGTAATTATTTTTTAGGACATAAAGGAACGATAAAATGATAGATTTCTTATATAATATAAAAGTCCGTAAAGGTATACTTTTACGGACGAGATATTTAAATCTATTACAAGATGTTAGAGTAATTATTATCGATAATAAAATAAAAACCCTTTCTTTCTAATAATAAACAGATAGCACATTCATTGTTCTCGGAATCATCGTTTACACATCATCTGTTAAGTAGCGATGGATAGAAGAAAACACATTATCTCTTATCAGCTCTTCTTCATTTAATAAATGATGTTTTCCGTTCTCTATAAGTTCAACATCTATATTTGGAAACTTCTTTAGTAAGAAACCAACATTATATTTCCAATCCACTGTTGTGTCCTTTTTTCCCTGGAGGATGAGAACAGGGACAGAACTGGGATTCCCCTTCTTAATCAATTCATTCCATCTTATCAATGCTTCTACCCAACTGAGAGGGATCTGATCATATTGTAACGGATCATTCTTAACAAAACGCAAAAACTTTGCATCTGATGAATTGTTTCGAAGTATCCTTTTCAAATTCCTGGTGAACGTTTTTAAGGGCTTTACCAAAATGGTGATTGCATTCCAGCGATAAGGCCGAACGAGGGGCGAGACAAGCACTGCTTTTCGAATCTGAGACGTTTCAGGGTTATTCAATATATAATCGACTGCAGCAGCAGCGCCCGTACT
This sequence comes from Priestia sp. 53B2, assembly GCF_056099005.1. Lineage (NCBI taxonomy): Bacteria > Bacillati > Bacillota > Bacilli > Caryophanales > Bacillaceae > Priestia > Priestia sp. 53B2. The sequence continues at coordinate 7,252 of NZ_JBLZXA010000041.1, read as the reverse complement.
ATGAGCCACGATATAGACGGGCAGAGAGCTTGAAGACAGGTGTCTACGCACGACTTCTCGAATACTTTCTGTATAGAGAGAAAACTCCGAAATGGCTCCCCGTTCTCCTGTTGATAATCCATGTCCCGGTAAATCAAATGTCAACACATGGAACCCTTGTTGAATCAAGAAACGAATGACAGGACTTAGTACTCCAGCATGATCATAATAACCGTGAAGAAGAAGAATATGAGCTTTTACCGGTAAGGGACGAAAAGATTGGATAAACAGCCGTTCATGAATAAACGATTCAAACCCGTAACGATACATTATGTTCTCTGTTGGGAGATTGTAAAACTTACTGTAACGTTTCATGTTTTCATTCATGGGGCGTGAATCGTATGTAAAGCGAAAATGCTGATCATTTTGAATATTTTTAATAACTTGTTTCATATTCGACCTCTGTGTCTCCGTAATTTATTTATATCATTTAATAATGAAAATGAAGAACCAAAAGAAAGATTTACGGTGCAAAGATTGCATTCGTTTAAAAAAGATATATGATGGATTTTTACTGAAATCTAGTCTTATGCAGCTAGTTAATAGATGAGCTTCGCTTGATTTTTGACAGACTTGCTCTATATAACAAGTTGCCCTTTTCAACCATATGAATAGCTCCTCTTTCATAATTAATGGACTTTGCTGTAGGAGAAGATTTCAATTCTCACAAAGAACGAACGTGCTTTTTAATAACCCGATAATTTTGTATCACTATGTTATTGAGACATTCCACTTACTACTGATATCCTTTTTTTCTTCAACTATTCCATTGCTACAAGATAAGATGAATTCTTATAATCCGGAAAATAGCGATTAAATCAAATTCTATATTTCCAAATGATTGTTTTTTGCACCAGAACCGGGATTAGATATATAAAAATTAGTTAAAAACAAATACTGTCACTGTTATAAATAAAAAGGAGGCTGTATATAAACATGGATGCACGAAGAACACAAGAAATTGCTGATTCAGTGAACATGGCCAATGTAATATATAATGGAAAAAGTATTTATATTGAGCATGTAGATCAACAAAATGGAATAGCTACAATTCATACTCTTGATGAACCACATAATAAACATAGTGTTTCTATATTGGACCTTAAAGAAAAATGAGTCCCTTTTAGAATAAAAAGAGCCTGTTTAGGCTTTTTTTATTTTTCTGCTATTTTTGTGAGTGGAGGTGGGCATTAAAAACTGCATAAAGCTTTTAATAATCAACGGTAACTCAATTGCTATACAAAATATACTATTGAAAATACAGTTTTTATTGCTTGGAGAAACCGTTTTTCATCTGGTTTCTACTGGTCATTGTTTGCACGGTTGGTGCCCCTGGTTTATTTCCATTTCCTCTTATTATCAAAATCACTAAAGTCCCAATTCCTATGCTTAAAAGTGACAGTAGCATGCCTTTGTTATTATTTTTCTTCCCGGATAGGCCATTAACATTAAATAAAGAAGTTAGCTGCTGTACATTATTCATTATGCAAATCCCTCTTTGATAAGTGTTTGAAAGAAAGCTCTCTTCCAACATCCTTATTTTTTGCTGATGCTACATATATATACTGGGAAAATGATGCTATCCTCACTTATATTTTCAAATCATTCCCTGTAATTATTTAAAAAACAATGTAAACCTTAATACATATATGACTATTAGAAGGAGTGAAAAAGGAATGAAGACAAAAAAATATGTCCTGGGACTCTTATCAGCTATTTTATCAGTCGGTTTTCTTTTTGGTTGTAATGATAAAAAAGATGAAGCTGAGCCTGATCCAACTGAAGAACCGTCTGAACAAAAAGCTCAAAATAATCGTGACAACAATAATCTACAAGACGTGGAATTTCAACCTGACGGTGTTCAAAATAATAATGTAGATAATAATAATCAGACACAATTAGAGGTAGCTGATGAAGCTGCGGATCGTATTGCTAAATTAAATGAAGTAGACACTGCGAATGTGATTGTTACAAACCGAAATGCATACGTGGCTGTTGTTTTAAAGAATGAGGCAAACGGAAAAGTAACCGACCGTTTTAAAAAGAAGATTTCAGATCAAGTAAAAGCGACAGATAAGGATATTCGAAATGTGTATGTGTCATCCGATCCTGATTTTGTGAATCGTATGGAAGGGTACGGAAATCGAATTAATGAAGGTGCGACAAGAAATGGCCTATTTGAAGATTTTACTAAAACCGTTAAAAGAGCATTCCCCAACAATCGTTAAATAAAAATGATGAGATATAAAAAATCAATTTTTTATGTTTTAAAAAGAGAGGCCTCCTTATAGATTAAGGAGGTTTCATATATGTTTATGTCTTCATTATACGAAATGACTTAATAGTTATTTTGGGTTCCTTTTTTACTATCATAGGAACATTAATCATGTAATGGATTCTTCAGTAGGAGAGAAGAGTCTGTCTATCTAAAATTGAAGGAGAAAATCAGGATGGATTATAAAATATTCAGGATAATTAATCAATTGGCTGGTCGCTATTCTGTATTAGATATGCTGATGATATTGATTTCAAATAAGGTGCGTTATCTATTCGCTTTTGTATTAATGCTGATGTGGTTTCGAGGCTATTCCCAAAGAAAAGCGACCGTATATGCCGTCATATCTTCGACCTTTACGTTGTTGATTAACATGTTAATTAAATGTTTTTATTTTAAGCCTCGTCCATTTATAAAGCGCCGTGTCGGCATCCTTATTCCTTCAAAGATGAACTCCGCATTTTTGAGTAAACATACGTTGCTTGCAACTGCTGTATCCACTTCTATTTTTCTACGTGAACGTATTCTTGGGTCAGTTATGTGGATATTGTCCTTGTTAACAGGATTCTCAAGGATTTGGGTAGGACATCATTATCCCTCTGATATTATCCGAAGCCTCTTTATTGGTAGCTTGACAAGTATTATCGTTGAGAAAGTTTTTGGTTCTCTAAAAATAATGAACCGAAAATCAAAAAAGTATTATGCCCAAATACGTAAATGAAGCATTTTCATTAGCTAATAATGTCTTGATTCTGTACTTGCTTTAATAATTAGTTAAAGCAGTTGCTATAGCGAAGGCTTCTACTAATAACGACAAGATAAGGCTCTTAAGGGGGAAATTCCCTAAGAGCCTCATTTTCAGTTATAAAATTTGTATTTAGGCTGATGAGCTAAACAATCTTACCGATCTCCTGTAGTTTATCATCGAGTTTTATACATATGAGATTTTAAAATTATTCATTGCTTAAGTCTCTTTTTGTTTTATAACTGCATTTATTTAAGACAAATCCTGTAATTAGCTCATTAAATTGAACCCACTTTTTTGTAGGTAGTTGGTGACCCTGTTGTGGTAAAACAAAGAATTCAGCATGCTTACATTTATTTTTATACTCTTTCATATAGTGGGTAGTCCAATCTTTTTTCCCACCATATATAAACAACAAAGGCATAGTTAAATGATGAAGTTTGTCTAAACAGTTATAGTGTAATGAATGATTATAATACTGATACCATGATTCTTGATCTGCTTTTTTCATATAACTAACTAGGCTCTTTCTTAGTGTCTTGTCCCGAGTATGACTTATAGAAAGGCTTTTTATTAATATATTTAGATGTTCTTTTACCATATACATTCCTATTTTATGTAATAGTTGTCCAGGTATATCTCTTACTATAGGGTAAGTTCCTGAGAAAACTAATAATTCGATTCTATCGGGATGATAAATAGCCAGCTCTTGAGCAATTAGACAGCCAGCAGAATAACCACATATAATAGCCTTGTCTAAATGCAGTGCATCCATAAAACGCAATACTTCGTTTGCATAGAAGGAAATTGATACAGTTTGTTCAGCTCTAGGACTTCGTCCATGACCACTTAAATCTGGAAAGATGACTCTCATATGCTTGGATAAATCGTATTGATAATGGAAGACTTTATTTCCCATGCCAGGTGGATGAATAAAGATGACTGGCATACCCTGTCCACGCTCTTCATAATACAAGTATTTATTAGTGTCTATTTCAATAAAAGGCATGATTATTTCTCACTCCAAAATCAATTAATAATTACTTTTTAGTTAAGGTTAATCTAGTTTATGAAAACCAAGATCTTTTTTCATCTTACATTTAACTCAATATAATTAACTATTTGCTCTGTATTGTTTAAAATCAAAGATCCTTTTTATTATTTATTATGAGGTTATTATAGTGAGACTATACAGACTAAAAAGGGGGAGATTTTAGAATTGTTAATAGGATTTCTGATAATGCTGATTATGTGAACTAAACATGTATACGATACACAGTTTAAAAAGCAGAAAAACTCCCATCGGTTGGAAGAGAGTTTTTCTGCTTTTTAGGAGTTTGCTTAAAAGATAAACTTTTATTCATTTACATAAAAAGAAAAAACATTCATGACAGGTAGCTAAAGCTTATACATATAGTAAGAGATAAATTGATTAAAAAGGTGATTATTATGTTTCGAAAAATACCGGTTGTTCTTGTCGGAAGCTTATTATTAAGTATAGGAATTAATGGATTTTTAGTTCCTCATTATTTGTTGGATGGAGGAACAATTGGAATTACTCTCATCCTTCACTATTATTTTGAATTTCCTACAGGTGTGATGATTATTATTTTTGGTTTTCCATTATGTTGGTTTGCTTGGGTGTATGAAAGAACTTATTTTTATAATAGTTTTTATGGGTTAATTATTTCTTCTTTATTGATTGGCTAGAGCCTATTAAAGATCAGTTTCAACTTTCTGTTTTTCCTAGTGTAATCTTTGGAGGAATATGTGTTGGGACGGGAGTTGGCCTTATGCTTCGATACGAGACAAGTACTGGAGGAACAGATTTACTAGCACAACTTATATCAAAAGCTTTTTCCTTAAACATAGGGATGGTTATTTTAATTATAGATGGTTTTATCATAACAGCAGCTCTTCCTTTATTAGGACCTAAAACGTTTCTTTTTTCATGTTCGACAATTTTTATAGGTGGAATGACGACTTCGTTAATTACAAAAAAAGAATAATTTGGATTATAAAATCAGTATCTTCTATCCTCCGTTTTTTGCTCCTCCCTTTCTACACCCTTCAATCGCTTTATAAGTTCATGTTAACTATTTTGACTTATAAACCTAAAATCCTTTTAAAAATGGCCTTCTTTTAGAGTAATCTAAAATACATAAACCTTTTCGTAAAAATTAAGGAATGCTGCTATGACATTTGTTTGATTATAAATTGAATACCATATCTCTTTCTAAATCATACTATATAAGTACATTTGTATTTATATGAAAATCAGGAGGGTCTATTAATGAGCAATGCTAATACACCGGCAATTGGATTTATTTACAACGGTGAATTTTACGAGATACTTATAAATAAGAAGTCCACAACATTTAAGGAAAACATTAGCCCCCAGGAATCTAGATTACCTACGAAGTTAAATTTTCCTGGTGAAGACGAAAAAAAATTAGTTTTTGTTTCCTATAATTCCACCGGAAATGGTCAGACACCAATAATACTTGAGAAATCTAATCAATTACCGGAAAATGCTATAAAAATGCTATTAGAATACAGTATTGGTTCATCTAGACCTTTCTTATAAAGGAAACTGTTTTCAAAAAATATAGCATGATTCTCCATAAGGACTATTTTTATAGGGACTAACATATATATATAATGCAGACTTTTTATGCATTCACCTTCCACTGGGGTATCGAGAAAACGTAGTCATATCAAGGATGTATAAAAAGCTGCATACTCCGGAAAAAGAACCCTCGGCGGAACCGTGGGACTGACCCCTTATAGTGAGACAAATAAAAAACACCTTTAAGTTAAAAAACGGGTATATACTACCTAACAATCACTTGGAGGTGTTTTTTCTATGGGGACAAGAGTTAGTTATCCAGCAGAGGTAAAGGTAAAAGCTATTGAGATGAGATTAGCTGGTGTACCTGTCAAAGAAGTGCTTTCCCAATTAAATATTCGCAGTTACACCCAATTAAAAAGGTGGATGAGATGGTATAAAAATGGAGAAATGCATCGATTTGAACAGCCTGTAGGCAAGCAATATTCGTACGGAAAGGGACCTGGCTTTAAAGACGAAATATCCAAATTGAAAGCAGAAAACCGGTATTTAACACAACAGATTGAGGTCTTAAAAAAGTACAAGGAATTGGAGAGGAAGTGGTCCCAGAAATCGTAGTGAACGTAGTGGACGAGTTAAAAGATAAGATACCAGTCTATCAAATCTGTCAGTACCTTAATATCCCTCGATCGACTTATTATCGCTGGAGGCAACAGGAACAATCAAAACGGACAAAGAAAAAGAAATGGATAGAACAACAGATTGGTGAGCAGTGTCGTACACACAAGTTCCGATATGGCTATCGAAAAATTACAGCATTACTCAATCGAACGATGAAGATCAACCATAAATTTGTACAACGTGTCATGCAGAAATACGGTTGGCAATGTCGCGTAAAACAGAAAAAACGCAAGCTAACAGGGCAACCTTATCAGGTTGCAGAGAATATATTAAATCGTAAGTTTCAAGCTGATCGTCCTCTTCAAAAATTAGTAACTGATATTACCTACTTGCCTTTTGGACCTAAACAGTTGTACCTTTCAAGTATTCAAGATTTATTTAATGGGGAAATCATTGCGTATTCGATTGGTGATTGTCAAAACGTAGAATTTGTCTTAGATACGTTAAGCCAACTTCCTTCTTTACCTAAAGGATGTACGTTGCATAGTGACCAAGGCTCCGTGTACACGTCGCATCTCTATCAACAAAAAATCAAAGAAAGAGGCATTACTATGAGTATGTCCCGTAAAGGGACACCCGCAGATAACGCCTCCATTGAATCGTTTCATTCCTCGCCAAAGTCTGAAACGTTCTACCTCGACGAGTTAACATATACGACGACCACCATCGTCGAACAAATCGTCGAAAACTATATTACTTATTACAACAATGCCCGTATTCAAACGAAACTAAACAACCAGTCACCAGTACAATATCGGCAGCTGGCTGTTTAAAAGGTGCTTTGATTCCTGTCTCACAAACAGGGTGCAGTCCCCGTTGAACTGCACCCCAATTGTTAGACAAAGAAACTCTAATGATTGGGGTGCTTGTATGTCTAGACATACATTTGAAGATAAGTTGAAGGCTATTGATTTGTACCTAAATAAGCGCAACTCATATAGGG
>NZ_JBLZXA010000040.1:0-25597 GCF_056099005.1 Priestia sp. 53B2 | reverse complement strand
AGAAAAAGTGGGTATTTGAGGGAGATTTCTTAGGATGCTTTGACCATCTTAATCATAATTGGATAATGCAACAAACATCTATGTTTCCGGGAAGCACTCTCATTAAAAGGTGGCTTAATATGGGATACATAGAGCAGGATATGCTTCGTACGACAACAGAAGGAACCCCTCAAGGGGGTATTGTGTCTCCCCTTCTAGCTAATATCGCCTTATGCGGTATGGAAGAAGAAATTGGTATTGTCTATAAAAAGACATACAAACCAAACGGAGGATACGCGATCGATCCAAAATGTAAGATAGGACGTGTTCTCTACGCCGATGACTTTGTCATCGTAACGGAAACGAAGGAAAAGGCTGAAAGCATGTATGGGAAACTCACTCCTTACTTACAAAAGCGAGGAATTACACTTAGCAAAGAGAAAACTAGAGTTACACATATTGAGAACGGGTTTGATTTTCTCGGCTTCTCGCTGCGTCAATATAAGACGGAACAAGGCAATAAGCTACTAATCAAACCTAGCAGAGACAGTATCAAAAAAGCAAAGGCTAAGATAAAAGATACGTTCGCAGTAATGAGAGGACGACCAATAAAAGAACTAATACGTGTTTTAAACCCAATTATTCGTGGTTACGGACAGTATTGGAAACATGTCGTTTCTAAAAAGACGTTTGGATATATGGATAATTACTTATTCCTCAAAATAACAAAACACCTTAAACGACTACATCCAAAGAAGTCGTGGAAATGGATTACCAAAGTTATTTTAAGAAGCCCAACCATGGAGGAAATGATAAATGGACTCTCACATGTTCACTTACTAACATTCAATTGTTAAAGATGTCCTGGATTAAGATAGAACGGCATGTCATGGTAGCCTATAAAAACAGCCCAGATGATCCGAGTCTAAGAGAGTATTGGGAAAAACGAGACCGTAAGTTCTTTAATAATGAAAATACATTGGATAGGATGAAACTCGCAAGAAAACAAGGATATCGTTGTGCATTGTGTAAGCAGACTCTACAAAATGGAGAGAAAGTTACAGTGCGAAACCTAGAGGTTTCTATAGGTAAATTCGCTAAATTAGTACATGTACCATGTATTAAATAAATAAGTTGTTCGGATAAAAAGAAGGCTTGAGCCGTATGACGGGAAATCTGTCACGTACGGTTCTTAGGGGGGCGGGCGCTCGTGAGAGTGCCTGCCTACCCGACTTAACTAAAAAGATATATTATACACATTTTAAAAACAGAAAAAACTACAGGCTCATTAGGAACCGGTAGGCTTTTCCGTGACATAATTAGAAGTTAGTTTTGATGCTTTTGCACATCGTTAGTAGTTTGCTCAAATTATCAATAACTTATGTATTAAAAAAAGCCTACCTGATTTGTCAGAGGTAGACTTTTTTTAGAAACTCTATCTGTGTATAAATAGTATGGCTCAATATCGATCTTTTATTCATAATAAAAAACCTCCTGATTGCTTTTGTATCAGGAGGTTTTTTGAGTAGCATGCTGTCAACTCGAAAAGTGAGGATTACCAAACGGAAGCTTCACAGCGTCTTAAATAGTTTGTTCAATTTAGTAAGAATTTATGTATAAAAAATAGAAAACTACTGGTGCCTAATCAGTAGTTTTCTCCGTAAATAGTGCTTATTTAGAAGTTGTTTTGAAATCATATATTGACCTCTAGGTTAGTATGCTCACGAAATAAAGGGTTATACAATGAAACAGCAAGAAGCTCACCTTATATAACAAAAGATAGGCTTTTTGTTTGAAACAGAAACTGTATATTAAAGTAGTTCTTTTAAAAATAAGATTGTCATACATTTTAATTAAAGCTCGAAAAAATCTTCTTTCCTAGGGGCTCAACATTCACAGGTGAGAAGAAAATAAACTCACTATTTAGCATATAGTGAGTTTATTTTGATTATCTTGTAAATTTAGACGTAGAAAACCCTACTGATCTTATCAGTAGGGTTTTCTATTTAAGAAGGTAGCTGGTGAATGAACTTCACTTCTAGAATAGTCTTCTATATATATTTCATAATATACATTAAATTACCAATAAACATAGTGGTACAATGAATTGGCATACATATGTTATCTATGAGGTTGTGGTACTTTTCTAAATAGAAAAGTACTCTTCTTTTTTTCTTAATTGATGAGATACCTTTTCCCACATGGCAACTATAGTTTAAATAACAAGGAAGTGAAGGAGGTATTTCAGTTATCTACGGAGAGAAATAGATCCATCACTTTCTTTATTATCACAGTTGAAACACCTTTTATTCAGTTAATACTTCCCTTGTATCTATTGTTGCGTAATACATATGATAAAAGCATACACAAAAGGGAGGTGAAACAATATGTCAAACAACAGTGGTAATAACAATGATTTATTAGTACGTGGTGCTGAACAAGCAATCGATCAAATGAAATATGAAATCGCGAGTGAGTTTGGTGTAAACCTTGGTGCTGAAGCGACTGCACGTGCAAACGGTTCAGTAGGTGGGGAAATCACAAAACGTCTTGTAGCTACAGCTCAACAACAATTAGCTGGTGGTTTCTCAGGACAATCAGGTACTTCTCGTTAATTTTGAGACTTACATTTAAATTTAATACCCTTTATGGCTTGAGTGACCTGTCTTTGGCAGGTCACTTTTCCGTTGTTCTACTTTAAGGAGAATTTAGTTATGAACTTACAACGAAATTGATCCCTTGGATCTCAAATAGTTTAATTCATTTATTTAAAAATATACGCATCAACAGAAAAAAGAATGACAAACAAGGTGTCATTCTTTTTCCTACACATGGCAAGTGTATAGATTTGATAACAAGGAAATGAAACATGTAATTCCACTTTTTACAGCGTAATTTGTTTCTACACTTTAGTATGATCAATGGATGAGGATTTATCCATCCATTAATTACCACGTATGTACTCCTTTTATAATAGGAAACTTAAGAAAAACAAGGAGGTGACACAACATGGCAAACAACAAAAGCAGCAACAACAACGAATTATTAGTATACGGTGCTGAACAAGCAATCGATCAAATGAAATATGAAATCGCTAGCGAATTTGGTGTAAACCTTGGTGCTGATACAACTGCACGTGCAAACGGATCAGTAGGTGGCGAAATCACAAAACGTCTTGTACAAATGGCTGAGCAACAACTTGGCGGCGGACGTTTCTAATAAAACTTTATAATGATGGCTTAAGGAAGAATGGACTCCATTCTTCCTTTTTCCGTTTATAAACCTCTTCTTTTTATAATGCTTAACTACATTCTTTCTTTATATTTGTAGAAAATCTTCTACTTTTACATCCTTCTTTAATTTTCGTAATCCTGCATTTATTCTATGAATTGTAGAGTATTTGGGTATGTAGTTTTTATCATTACAAAGCCTAGATATAGTTGGGCGACTTAACTTTGTGGCCTTTTCGAGTTCTAATTGATTAATATCTTCTTGCTTATCTAACCATTTTCCAAATCTTGTTCGCTTCTTTCCTAATCCTAGAATCATATAGCCATCTCCTTTAACAAGAAGTATGGACATTATGTAACTTTTTTAATCGTAAGAAAAAAAGTTACATATAGGACAAGCATTCGCTCATATCATAGAGTAAGACGTCAACAAGAGACGTCACCTTAAGCTATCAAGAATGGAGCGATTGAAATGACAAAAGAATTAGCAATCTCGTTATTAAGTCGAAAAGACGTCTATTTAACGTTAGAAGGTAAACGGATGTTAGAGATCATTTTGAAAGAGACCAACGCATATGAGGAAAAATAAGAAGCCAAAAAACCAAATAAACACCTATCGACCAACCGTGCGGTATCATTCCATTTATCGTACATATGTAGATAGTCTGTTTCAGGCTACGGAGTTAGATCGAAATCAAATTATGAGGTGTGCGCTTTTTACTGCAGTGCACAACCCTGTTTTCTTAGCATTAATGAATCAGTATAAAATGAGTGACGTCCCTCTCCCCTCCTCTCCGTGGCAGCCTTCTTCCCACCCATTATGGATGGAACAAGAGCCCAACATCGAAGAAAAAGGAGGAGGAGAACATGATGACCTTGAACGAAAAGGAACGTCTACAAACACTTCTACGTTACTTAGAACATCAACAGATGGCCAATCAATGTCAGGAACAACTATTCAACCCGACCGAAAGCCTTCTACCAGTGAAAAGGCAGCACGGATCACGAGACGTCAGCAACCGATTGATAGACGAACAAGGGCGATTCCTACCTTACAATTATCAAACAATGGAGGAATTAGACTTGATTTTAGATAAAGAAACCGAAATGCAACGAAAACTTAAAATAGAGCCAATTGAAGGTTCTTATAATAGCTATGCAGTAAATGAAAAGGAAAAGAGGGATTGGAATGGAAATATCTATTTAGCTTGTGTAGCAGCGATTTTAGCCATTGCCTTTTTTACGTGACGTCTTTTTAGAATAGTGTCGATATTTTGGTCATAAACATATAGCATGAATACAGTTAAGACCGCCTTATACACTAATACATAATGGGCGGTCTTTGTTGTATCTATTCTAAAAAAAGTGGGTGTAATCATCATGATTCCAAATTGTTTTACGGGTAACCTTTATTCGGTTAAAAAAGGCGAGTCCGTTACACCTATTGCTGAAAAGTTCAATGTCTCTTTAGCTAATCTTTTACAGCAAAATCCTCATATTCATGATTCTTCTCATATAGCAACAGATCAAATACTTTGCATTCCTAATAAAGGGATTAGATTGCCTTGCGACATTCCTTTACATCCAGCTAAAAATAGTAAGACAACAGCTAAAGGTAGGTCAGTAATTCGGAAATTTGGATTTCATATAGAGATTCGATAAGCATTCATATTCAAGCTTCTCACCTTCCTAACTTTTCGAAAGTCGGAGATTACGATGGTTTTGAAGACTTTGCCTAAGTTCCATACCTTATTAGTTAGCGATCTGGACTTTATCCTACGTACTATCAAAATCTTTCGGTTTGGAGTGGAGGTTTTGATTATATAGGTGGAGCTCTAACTCCAGAGACTAAAGTACAAGTTAGACTTTCTAATTCGAGACTCGACAAATTAGGGCCAATCATTTTAGAGAACATCTTAAATCATTGTAAGATCTAATTTCTGTATAGATTATATTAGCAAAGGAAGACTATGAAAAAATTGATACACCAGGAGAACTTTTATGCTCAAAAAAATATGGTTGTCGTTTTCTTTAATAACCTTGCTGGGGATTGGGTTACAAACCTTTTCTTACGCTACGACAAAGGAATCGATACATCTAAAGATTCAAGAATCCTAATGTATAACGATATGTTAATGCTTGTATTAAACAAAAAAACCGAAGAAGCAGTTAATAAATATTATTTCAAGAAGTTAAACCAGAGGGTTGTTGTTTACCCATATGATATGGATGTTATTAAAGTAAAGAGGCTAAAAGGATTTCGTGGATTTGATTTTTTGATTACCATTGAAACGCAACCAGTAATAGGAACTCATAACACTGTAGGAAAAGATCGCTTGAACTTTGAAATAAGCTCTACTGTACCAGAAACAGATAATATAAAACTTATTAAATATCGACATTTAAAATCTTATGGTATTCCTTCTCATTTAAGGGATTAGAACATATAGATTTTAATCCCCTAAATAAGAAGTTCTAAGACTATTGGGTCGAAGGTTTTCAATAAGATAAAATGTATACAGACAAGACCATCTATAAATTTATAGGGAGGGTCTTTGTTATTGCTATTGAATATATTTATCAGTCAAAGAGATACCTCGCATCCAATCATTCCAAAAAGAAAGGTCAATGTTTTCCTTATTTATTTTTCTTAGATTATGTTTGATTTCTTTTTCAGGAAGAGGGTTTGTTTTAACATCCTCTGGAAAAGAACGCTTTCCTGATGGATCATCTATTAGTTTCAAAGATTTTTGAAAACCTCGATAAGTAGATGCTATCTTTACTTCCTTCCATGTTGAACTATTCTTTTCTTTTTGTCCTACATAAACAGAAGAATTTTCTTCGTCACTATGGATAAAGACAGGCAGCGTATATTCAATCGCACCAATAACTAACCAGTTGCTGTTCCATGTCTTCGAAGGGTTCCCTTTTTCACTTACAGCAAAATGAACTTGTCCGGCAGGAATTTCTTCATTCCTGTAGACAATTAATGAATTAGCAAAAAGGTCAGCCATATCTAAATCGAAACTCTTTCTCTGATTTTTAAAACTTACAGGGACAGACGTATTTCCGCCTTTTCGTTCAAAGTGTATTGGTATTCCTTTGTGATGGGTTCCCTTGCTATAAACGATGGTAGAAGGAGAATAGGTAACATTGAGCTGATCATTGTGTACATCTGCATCAATATGTGAATCACCTTCAAGCATTCCATAAGAAAGGATCTCTTTTACATCTTTATCGTGATGGGTTAGAGTCAGTTTATATCCAAAATCAGTAGTAGCTCCACAGTTTGTTTGATAAACTTTTATTATATAGCCATTCTTCATTTCTATTTTCTGAATGACATCATCACTACATCCAATCTTTTGTGCCATTGCAAATAAGTATTTTCCGCCCATCGATAGGATAAGGATACTTACAGCGACAGCTAGTAGTATTTTCTTGTTCTTTCTCACTGGTTCCCCTTTTCTGTTCATCAATACCTAGCACAAAATGAAATTGGTTTATAACTAGACATTGGGACCTTTTCAAACGGCATCCTTTTAATTACAGATTTTATTACTGAGTCTTCTTCAATTGTAGATTTCCTTTATTAAAAATGATAACAGCATTATAAGCTTCGTATAGAGCATAAATCGGGTAACAAAAAGCAATAAATACAATCATAGTAGGTACCTTTTCCACGATAGGGAAATGACCGGCTAAAAAGCTTTTTATCGTAATGCCTAAGTAGATCAATAAAGGAATGACAATAACAGCTAATAACAATAACCAAGGCGTCATCTTGGTTTCTTTTAATTTTGCTCGACAATGTGGACATTTCATTGTAAAAGGACTTGAGAAGTCCTCAAAATCCTCGATTGTAATGGGTTTTTGACATGCTGGACAAGGTGTTGATGTTTTCATATAGGCCTCTCCTTATAATCTTTTATACTTAGGTTGATATCTGCTATATCGGTTAACAACTCCTAGGATCCAGCCTGTTATTCTTATTTTTGATACTCATACATAACCGGAACTTTGTCCATTTTCACTGTTTTGGCCACGACATAACGACGATAACCATCTTTTAAGACATTCGATCCTTTTTCAATCGTCAATGGCTCATCTAGGCGGCCAGTACGCTTCACAAAATCAATGACCTTTTGTGTTTTTTCAGGGTTTGGACGTGTCTTTAAGAACTCTTCAGGTACGATAATTTCATCGAAGCTTAGAAGATCCTGTGTCCCTTTTGGCTGATTTGTTATTTGTTTCTTTTGTGGCTCCACCTTTTTCTCTTGAACAGGTGTCTCCTTCACTTCTGTCTGTACTTTTTCAACTTTCTTCTCTTCATTTGCTGCAGGTTGAGAAGTTGTTACCGGTTTTTCTTCCTGTTTGGTAGCAGCAACTTCTTGTTGCGCTGCAGAAGCCTCTTGTTTAGCCTCTTTTTTATCGTTTGATTCATTGCCTTCTTTGTCTTTCTTATTTGGGAGAACAGTAATCTGGAAGCAGATTACACCTACTTCACCAGGACATTCATCAATCGGAATGTCTAATGTTGGTTCTCCTTGAATTAAGATTTTTTCATGCATAATACTTTTTTTCGTGAGACCTGTTTTGTTAAAAGCCTTCTTTGCAACAAATACCGTGTACGAAATAAACGTACTCTTCTTCAAACCTTTAGGCGCGGATGGTGACCCTTTTTCACGCATATCAAAGGCAACATAGCGATCGTACTCTCGTAGTGGTCCTGCGGCTGATCCGGTTAAGGTAATTTTATGTGGCATAATGTTCTCCTCCTGCGTAGATATAGATTTATTTATTATTTAGAATACTGTTCTAAATAAACATATCATAATAATAATTCAGCTTATAATGGATTTCTTTACTCTTTACATTTTCTCCTATCGTACATATAAACAAAGACTATGCGCATACTTTGAGTACGGACTTGTAGCTCAATGGCAGAGCAGCCAGTCGTATTACACTATACAACTTTGGCGTCTTGCGGG
The DNA here is from genome assembly GCF_056099005.1 of Priestia sp. 53B2. Classification (NCBI taxonomy): domain Bacteria; kingdom Bacillati; phylum Bacillota; class Bacilli; order Caryophanales; family Bacillaceae; genus Priestia; species Priestia sp. 53B2. Next base: position 17,397 of record NZ_JBLZXA010000040.1, on the reverse strand, counting down.
TTCAAATCCTGCCAAGTCCTCTCTTAAAACAATGCATACGTTAGAAATAGTGAAAGTGCTTGCTATGCTTTAGCTATTTTAAAAAATTAAGAAGCTGGTTCCTTTAATTTAGCATGTTGATGCAACAATTCCTGCTCCTCAGGTGTTAATGCTTGTCCTAAATCTTGTTTCAGTTTCGCCATTTCTAACGAACTGTATGTTGAGCAATGTTCTTGCAGCAAGCATTCCTCTTCTGGTGTAAGCTCTTGTCCTAAGTCTTGCTTTAAATGGATCATTTCAAGCTGTTGTTCCAATGTCACTTCTATTTCTTGTGTACCCTTTTCTTGATCCTGCTCAGCCTTTAACCAATCAGGAACAATTTCTTCACGGATAATATGTTTTGGTATAAACAATTTTGTTGACGACTCGTCTTTATGTATAACTTCCTCATGAGTTGGATATACTGATGAATAATCCTGGTTTTTAGGATCAACCAACTGATAGAATTGGTTTTTCGCAATTTTATAGAGTAATTGGCACATATTATCTAAGGACAAAGACTTTCCTTTGTGATTAGCTTCATGTACATATTTGTCCAATCCAATAATCGATGTATACGCAATTTCATGTACTTGCCCTTTGGTAATGTCAATCTCTGTATCTCGTTTGACCGTTTTTGCAGCATTTTGAATGCGAGCATAAAAGTCTTTTAATTGATGACCATACTTACCTGCGTAGACTTGATTGACTTTCTTAGGAACACCTTTGATATAGGTAAATGACTGTGAAGCAGACATTAAATGATTATTTATATGATTTACAGGTAAATCAAGGTTAATAAAGGCACCAGGTGATTTATCAGCCTTTAGGCTTGATGTATCAACGTTTTCAGCACTTTCTGGATGCATCACAGGAAGGGTCACAGGAGTTGTCATTTCTTCTTGTTGGACCGTTTGTATACCTGTTGTATCATGGGCAAAAAAGATTTCGTCGCAAATCCGATTAAAGTTCTTATGGCTTTTAAGGATAAATACATAGCTATCAGGGTGAGTACCTGTTGCATCTTCTTTAATGTAACGTGCTACAAGCACAAACGGTGTCGCTTTTAAAGAACGTACAAAACGAGAAACCGTACTTTTAGAAACTTCAAATTTCTTCATGAGCGTTTCAGAACGAATGGCTTGGATGCCTGTAGCCACTAGGTTATAGATGACATGATCGAGCATTTCCATTCTTTTTTTAGGAAATTCTTTGTGTATGGCTGATTGGTTCTGTTTATAATGGGTACGAATAATTTCTAAAAACTCTTCTTTCTTTTTCCGAAGTGTGGATTTGTTCTTCCATAACCACTTAAACCGTCCGTTGAAGGTGTCTACATCTCTTAAATAGCAGGTTAATATTTTTGTCATTTGTTCATCTTCTCCTTTAAGGAACAAAAAAAGACACTGTTTCCCTGGAAAAAGGAAAACAATGTCTTGATTTTGATGAACTAAGCCCTTGAAATAGATAGATATTTCATATAAAATAAAAGCATAAGTTTCATTTTATAGAAAAACTAAATCTATTAACAAGAGACTTCGACAAGTGTTTTCCCTACTGCGTTTAGGGGGAACGGTTTAAGTGTGTTGGTCGCACTACTTAAACAGTTGAAGTCTTTTTTCTATTCCGGTCATTTTTGTTAGTTTTATTATAGCGTTAATTAATCTTATAATTCAATAAAAATTAGTAATATATCTCAAAAGAATTCTTTTGAACTGTTTTTCTTGTAATAAATTTATTTTATTATACAATTCATTTTAAAAATTAAGGAGGGTCAAAAAAATGACCCTCCTTAATTTATTAAAAATGTGTTATAATCCGTGCTTTTATAACTAAATTACAACATATAAATAACAGAAAGCTTCTACTATCCCTAGTAGAAGCTTTCTGTTATTTACCTATTAATTTTTCCCACCACGTTTTTTTCTTTTCTAACTCTGCACTAGCAGAAGCTTCTTCAATCATTTTTTTACTTTCAGACAATCCCTTCCTGAGTTCTCCTATCAACTCAGCATCTTTTCTGTTTATCATTTGCTTTAGTTCTTGATTTGTTTGGCTAACTTTTTGTAACTCTTCTACTAATTTTTGATTAAATTGCATCTGCTGTGTCATCTGTTGTTCTTGTTGTTGTAACATCTTTTTTATTTCACTTAGTTCATCGTTTATAGAGATAGAACCTTTTTCTTCTTGATTTTTGACGGTAATAGTTATAGGAAGCCCATCACTTGCTAAATTATCGTTTACATCTTCTTTTAATAACCCCTCGCTATAGAGTTCACGGATTTTCTTTAAGAGATCTAGCGATTCAATACTTATTTTATAGCGTCTACCTTCTTTTTTAAAATTCAAAAACTGTTCATGATTAATTAGATACCTTTTTAATGTTTCAGGAGGAATATTAGTATATTCAGATGCTTCTGGTACACCAATGAAGTTTGCACTTTCAAAATTATTCATGTAATCCACCACCATTTATTAGTGTTTTATGTACATTCACTCAGTTCACAGTCGTTCATTTGTAAGTTTTATGAAAGTTCATTCGGTTCACGGTCATTCACTTACCCTGTTTGATTATATTCACTCAATTCACGGTTATTTACCTGTTAGGTTTATGGGTGTTCACTCAATTCACAGCCACTTATTCATTTAATTTTATATGATTTCGACAAAAAATCAACAATTCCTGTTTGGAGTTTGTGTATATATCTTATTTTATGAACTATTATGAAGTTAGTTTGACTTAAGTTCTACTTGAATGAATGTTGATGTTTTTTGTGGTGAATGTATGGTGAACTTGTGGTGAGATTAGTTGAACTTGTCCTTTGGTTATTGAAAAAGCAGTTGTTAAGTTCGAATTTAGTTAAACTAAAGATATATTTGGTGTTTTGAATGGAACTAATCTCTGTTCTAAAGAGATAGGTGGGGTTCATGAACTAATAACAGTTCATTATCTATTTTTAGAATAGGATTAAGATAATTTCTATTCCAAATGCAGAGAAGGTCTACTGAGTTAGTGAAACATTTAACATTGTTTAAAGTGACAAAAATTCTTTTTTTATAAAAGGTAGGACTATAGATCATAATATGATTAAAAAAATGGTAAAAAATAGTTTTATTTATCTTAATGTCAACAAAAAGAGATTAATTGGTTCGCGTATATTAGAAATAAAGGAATTATTTATTCATGTAAATATAGTAAAGAGTTTGATATCGTGAGAAATAATGTAAAAAATAACAAAAACATAAAGAATTGGCTGGGGGGAGATATTAACTTGTTACTTTCAAAATTGATAGATTATTATGCTCTGCATGATTTGCATAAAGACCGAAGTAAAGAGAATCAATATTATATTGATTCTGCTCATCTACCAACGAATATAGATAGAGATACTTTTTTTGAAGTACCGTCATTACTTGCACATATTGATTTGAATATAACTTCTAAAGAAAACGGCTACAGCATAGGGGAATTTGGATTTGAAAGTTTCATACCCTCTGGGGATCATCCCAATGACTATGTAAGAGGTGAGGCTTACTTAAATGAATCTGAAAGTAAGCCTAATGTTATTTTTGTACATGGTTGGCGAATGAAAGGATTTGATCGGGTAAAGAAGATTTTTCATAATTCGATTATGAATAATTTAGGATGGAATATGTACTACTATACACTTCCTTACCACTTGGAACGTCAGCCAGAGTCATCACTCTATAGTGGAGAATTTATGGTTAGTGCCAATATTAATAGGACTGTTGAATCTACTAGACAAGCAATTGTTGATCTAAGGGCTTTGATCCAATGGATAAAAAATAACAAACAAGGTCCTGTAATTATAATAGGCGTTAGTCTTGGTGGCTTTATCTCAAATTTAGTTGCTACACTTGAATTAGAGATCGATGCATTAGTTTCTATATTCTATTCTAATCGCCTTAGTTATTCGATATGGAATACGATTCCTGGTAAGTATATAAGACAGGATTTAGAGTCTCGTGGAGTGAATTACAACGATCTAGTGAAATATTGGGAATTAACCGAGCCAAATCAAGCCATTCCAAAAATGAATAAAGATAATATATTACTGATTTCTGCTAAACACGATCAATACGTTCACATTCAAGATGCTGATCTGTTATGGGAATCTTGGGGGAAGCCTACACGGTATGTCTACAATTGCGGGCATGCAGGAATAGTTCTTAAACGAAAAAAAATTGCGAAGGATACCATTTCGTTTCTACAAAATAAGCTAAAGAGGTAATTAACATATGTTTATGTTTATAATGGTGGCTTTACTGTGGTTAATGAGTTCGATTCTTTTTTTTAGAAATCCTCAAAATGAGAAAATTAGATGGGTAAGTGTTATAGGGTTTTGCGGAGGCTTTGGAGGGATAGGAGCCTTACTAGGAAAAGGGATACATCGACCAGAATGGGTATTACATTTGGATGGAATATTTACATGGATAGGACACTATTTCACACCATATGGTATGTTGATTTTTGGAATAGTTTATTCGGATGCAATCGGTAATGTAAGAAAGAGAAATATATTAAAGATGTTTTTACTAATTCCGATCTTTATTATATATCCTATGTTTCAAGTATATCCAGGGTTTAAAGTTGATTTCGGTATTTTAGCGATTTGGGTAGTACCATATGTGATAGTAGCTAATATTTTATTGATATACGCCGCATGGCGAGAAAATCGTCCAATTATTAAAAGAAGAAAAATATTAACTTGTGTATTTGTATCATGATTAATCATGTCTCTTTGCTGGCTCATCAATTTTTTTAACAGTAATAGAATCAACATTTCTTATTTTAATTTCTCATAACTTATGTCAATTCTCTAAAATAGTGGTGCCTCTTAAAAAATAGAGAGAAGAGCATAAGGGGCTTTTGCCCCACAGGCTGTGTGGGGTTAGGCAGAGCCTAACAAAACCTTGGGTACAAGGAAATGTTTGCAAGAACCCCCTCAGCGTACCCCAAAATTAAAGGACAGTCCCTTCACCGACCCTTCATAGTTGATAAATGTCCCCTCAAGGGTCACTTCATTTTGAAGTGTTTTTTGAAAAAAATAAGACAGAAGCAAACGCTCTTTTTAATTTCTTTCGCACGTTCATGGTCAAAACGGCCATTTCTTTTTGCTTATAATACGAGTGATTTACGCGTGCTTTTTTATCATTGATGCATCAATTTTTATGCTATAAACGATGACTGTTCTAAAAAAATCATGTTCACAGGCCATCATCATTTATCTTTTTCATGTTCACATGAGCTAGAAAAAAATGTTGTAAAAAAGAAAATAAAAAGCTATGAAAAAGGATGCCATTCCATTGATTGATGAAAGCATTCAGCTCTATGAAGACGAACAAAAAAGTTTACAAGAAAAGCTCCAAAAAATGAATGAAAAGCAACAAGATTTAGCTATGAAATGAAAAAACAAATGTTAACAGTAGGTCAACATTTGTTTTTTTGAGGTTCACAGCAGGTTCACATGCTCAATTTTCATGTTCACAGTAGGTGCACGTGAAGGAGTTTGCGTCAACAGTAGGTTCACACTTTAGGGGTTTTCGTGCTATCACGGTTTTGCTAGGCCTTGCCTGGCCTATCACACTCTGTGATAGCAAAAACCCCTTATGCTCTTCTCTCTTTTGTAGTGGGGAACCACAATTTATAGGAAAAGAGGAAATATCATGGATATGTTTTTACGAAACATTAATCCAATTGCCGTTGAAAAAATAGATGAAATGGAAAAAGAAAAAAGATTTCTCGCCACGATTTCTTTAAAAGTCGGCTTAAAAAGGAGGGGGGGGGACTGAGAGAGATAAAGAATTATGAAAAAGGGAAAAAAGAGAAATTATAAAATGGATTTACGCAATTTTTTGCACGGAATAATGGAGCACATTATAAAAAAAAAGAAATGTAGTACAAAAAATGGAACGTTAAAAAAAGCAAAAGTTTGAAGGAGAAGTGAAGGCTGAGGGTTCTTCTTTTTTATACTAGGAAGGTAGAATGAGGGAAGAAGCAGCAAGTAAAGCTGCGAGTCAAGATTTGATTATTATTAATAAGTACTACAACAAGCTTGCGTATTTTCATAATGGTTATATTGAAATCGTTTATTCAGTAGCAACGGGTAAAACATCTGTTGGATTTTTCAAAGTCGTAAACAAGATTAAAAATTGTCCTTATTATACAGGTCATATATATAATATAAGGTTTTATGTAATGTCTCCTTTCTTTCACCCTAAATATTCTTTCTACCCTTTGTTTTTTCGACATTTTTTATACCTTTTCTTTTTTATAATGTAAAGTACATAGAAAGCATAAGACAGGGGGAGGAACGCAGATGAACATGGTAGCAGGTGTAGAAATAAGAGAAGAAAAGATGACCTTAAATGATGAAGAGATTGTGCAAGCGTTTCAAAAAGGTGACGAAGATGTTTTCGATGTCCTCATAAAGAAATATGAGTATTTGGTCTGTTCAAAGGTAAAAAGATACTTCCTAGTAGGAGGAGATCGAGAAGACCTCTTACAAGAAGCAAGGCTAGGATTATATAAAGCTGTCCGTGATTTTAAAACAGAAGGGATGAGTTCATTTAGGGGATTTGCTGACCTATGCATTACACGCCAACTCATCACAGCCATAAAGGCAAGTGCTCGTCAAAAACATTCCCCTTTAAATAATGCCCTCTCTTTAAACATACCTAAGAATTCAAAGCGATTGGAAGATGATTTGATTCTTATGGAGATGCTTCCTCATCCACGTGCTGTAAGTCCCGAGCAGGCTACCGTAGCAGAGGAGAATAAAAGAGAAAGGGAACAAATATTACAAGAAATATTGTCACCTATTGAACAAGATGTATTCGCTCTATATCTAAAGGGACAAACGTATATGCAGATTTCTCAGAACTTACATCTTCCTCAAAAAACAGTAGATAATGCACTTTACCGAATTAAGAAAAAAATGAAGCATCACATGCAGTATCTGTATTTACAGCAATCATCCTGACGGACGTGGATAAGTTTCTATAAGCTATTGGTTCTAAATTTGTACAACGCCTATTACATAGACACTACTTTTTCTTTTATATGTTCTTTTATTTATAGTAAAGATAACGATGAGTAAGCTAATAGAAGGTGATGGGAATGAAAGGACAACAATGGAGTACAATGTTTAATGATGTAAAAGAAACGATACAATCAATTATCTATACATGGAATCCACTCTCTTTGCATGCTTCTGAGGAATATGAGTATGAAGCTACATGGATCCTTCCTATGGTATACAAAGTACCAAACGTTGAAAGTCTGGCAATTGAGATAACAGATATATTAAATCAGTCATTTAATAGTACGTTAACTAAGGAAGACTGTATAGGAATTGCGCAGCAAATCTGGGAGCAAATAAGAGAATAGATAAACGCACGACCTTATTTAGATAGATGCTTAGAAAGAAAAGATTTCTTGGAAGGGTTTTTTATTGGATATGTAACCTTTATACATCCTTGACATGACTCGATTTTATCGTTTACTAGCTGAGAGGATAATCTATAAAAAAGTCTGCATTTGTCAATTTATTATTTGTTATATGTGTGAACCTTAGTGAAAATCTATCTCTTAAATAATGGATTTTTGGGAGATGTTTTACTTTTTGAGTCCGAATAAGATAGTAATAGTGGCTTAAGCGATTGAAGGATGCAGAGATGGAGGGAAGTAAGTTGCCTGACAGAGAGTATCCATACTATTTTATAAAATTAGATAAGTTATATTACGTGTATCATTCGTATAAGAGCGTAAAAAAGAAAGAGATATCCAGTTACGAATTCACAAATGATGAATCGTTAGCATTTCCCATTGATGAGGAGTCTGCTAAACAATTGGCAGATGAATGTGGAGGTCATATTGTAGTGAAAAATGCTACGTTTAATGATTATATCAGCCAGGGAGAAAGATGGAGTAATTTTATAGATCGCAAAAAGAAGAACATATGGAGAATCTATATCATTAACTGAATGATAAAATCCTTTAACTACTATTTATTTTGAGGAAAAACAAACAGTTTCATTATAAAAGGTGTGGTACACATATAGTACAGTATCAATTTCATTTGAAATTGAATGCTGTAAAAGGTTAAATACTTAGCTGAATGAAGGGACTGGTTCGGTTTTGAAAGACGTAACAGCGACTTCAGCAAATGTATTACCTCAATTGACAAGTAGGTATTGTGATTTAACGAATGGGACTCTCGTTATGAACCGTTATACGTAACGAAAGGGCCTCACAATGGCAAATGAACATGAGAATTATTTTGTAGTAAGAGAGGGGAGCCTGCATCATTTTTGATGCAGGCTCTTATTATGTTGATGAAATGAATTAAGGTATGTAAGGCATTAAATCTAAATATTGTTTGGGGATAAAAATTCTATTTAATTTGCGTAAATGTTGATATGTGTAATGTTTTGTAGATAACTAAATTGCTCCCACATATTGAATATTTATCCTATATCACGTACAATAAGTTGAATATAAGTTCAACTTAAAAAATGAGGTGTTTATAAATGAAAATTTCACGTTTTAATAAAGATTGCGGTAACTCTGTTGATATGAACATTATGGATGGATATCTATTTGATTTTCCAACGAATGTAGTTGAACTTCAAAAAGAAGCAGCCGACTCCTTTTTCACAGATGCGGTTACAGCTCCAGAAGAATTTAAGAAGCGCATTTTACTTTCTACAACCATTGAGGGCGAAGAGAAAAAGCGTTATTTCTTAGTAGGTGACATTGCAGCTAGTCAATTGCTGGCTAATAATCACATTAATAAATTACATAATAAAATTACAAGTCATATCCCATACATCACTTTTTTAGCTGCCATTGCGTATTACCATGCGTTACATGCGAAAAATAAAAAAGACAATACAATTGAAATTGACTATTTTTCTACCATGTTACCAATCTGGCTCCTTAAGAAAGAGAGCACATTTGGGGCGGCTCAAAAAGCCATGGCTAATCGCTTCTTAGGCGACCATACATTTACTGTGCATACGCCTGGTTTTGAAAATACGTTAAAGGTAGTAGTAGAAGAAAGTGCATGCTTAAAAGAGGGAGAAAGTGCACGTTTTGCGCTAAAAAAAGACTTAACACTTCAAGATCGTGAAGATGCGAATGAGTATGTAGAATGTGAAACGGTCATGGTGGACATTGGTGGAGGCTCCATTGATGTGGTTATTCTACCTGAAGGGTTGAAGGCTGCCAATAGCCGTGAATCATTTCAAAGCATTGAAGGCATTCCTTATTTAGCGCATATTGATAAATTGCGTAAAGAGAAATTTCTAGAATTATTCACAGACTTACGTGCCTTCGATCAATTTATTCTTGATAACTACAGCAAGCAAAAGTTTGTATTGAAAAACGAGAATACAGGTGAATCCATTGATTTAACAAGTACAATCAACTCTTCACTCCGAGAATATGTGGAAATCTTATTGGCTAAATTAAATGATGTCGCACCACCACCGGCGAATAAACTACGTAAGTATGTATACTGCGGCGGGGTAGCTCCTACTTTGGAAGTAGCTATCATGAACAGTATGCGTGAAAAAATTGGAGAAGAACGTACGGAGAAGTATCATAAGGTTCCCCAAGATAGCCGCCATTTAAATTTATTTGGCTTAGAGATTCGTAGTATTGGTTACGTTCAAAAGAAGCAAGCAGCAGAGAAGAAAGCCGTTAAATCCTAACAACGTAGGTGATAGGGATGTCAGAGCGTCAAAATGCGTTTACCATTAAGACAAATCGATTGAGTGATGAAGTTTATAATAAACTAGCTAAATATGCTAAATCACGTAAGTTGGGAGATTATATTTCATCTTTAATTCTACGTGATCTAGATGATTCATCTACTGGAAGAAAAGCAATTGAAGACAAAAAAACTTATGAAATGCTTGAACATATCAAGAATGAATTAGCTGATTTAAAAACATTAGCAAAAACAACAGGTTTTGTAGGAAACGATTCCTTCAAGGAAGAAGAACCTTCAAAGGTTCCCCAATTGAAAGAAGGAAAGATTGCAGATTTAGAAAATATATCTGGCTCATTAGACGATGATGACTTAGAAGAATATAACGATTTTTAAAAGCAAGACCACTAGAACTTATTCTAGTGGTTTTACGCTTTATATTGTATATATCTTTAGTTACCATAAACAACATTATATTAATTAACTTTGTATATAATATCCAGCTTAAAAACAGAAAAAACTACCCTGGTGTGTGATAGGGAAGTTTTTTTCTGTTTTACATATCACTACTTATAAGTTGGTGATTCATTCATTTTAGGTAGTTTGCTCAATTAAGATATAAACCATCCATATAAATATTTCTCTATCTATGAAACATTTATGTAGCAAAAGTAGGCTTAAACCTGCGACTACTTTGGCGAGTTCCTTTATTTATCACAAATAATTTTAGGATATTTATCAGTCGGAAGATCGATCACTTTATCTATCATAGGATGTGGTACTTTCTTGTGATGAAGAGAATAAATCCTTTAAGTCAATGTTTTCTACGTCAGTCACATAAGCTACAATCAAAAAAATAAAAATAATCCAGTATATGATTTTTTTCAATCCCCTCAACTCCTTCACTAAAAACAGTATGATGAGAAACGCTCAGAATTGCAATGAATGGACATTTACCCGTGAAATAAAGGATTTTTTTCTGGTAGCTCTTAGTAACAACATTTCAACACCTTTGCACCAGAATCCCCTTAACTTTGTATAGTTAATTTATAATTGAGGTTGTCCAATATAGATAGTCCCAAAAGGCACACCTTTTTATACGATAGGAAAACCAACAAAAAAACGTCTATTTATTCTCTAAAATAAATCTTAATGCACGTATAAAAAGGAATTAATCTTTTTATAAGTTATGTCATGTTTTCACAAAAATATAATTCCTTTTATTTCATTTTAATGTAGAATTAACCTGGTAATAAAATTTTGAATATAGTGAGGATATACGATGAAATCAATCATAGCAACAACTTGCATAGCATTTATGATTACAAGCCTTATGACAGCTTGTAATCATGAGAAAGAAACTGTTCAAGCAGAACCACAAAAAAAAGTTGAAAGTACCTTATCTCCTTCTGAAAAGCAAGAGAGGTTAGAGATGGAGCAATTAGAAAACGGAACTATGTCTTATCGACAAAGTGTAAAAGGCGGAGATTATGGTATTTCTGTTTTAAATGGAACATACGAAGAAGCTAATGAGAGTTCAGGCACAATTAAAGCTCAAGTTAAAGTAGAGAATGTTCATGATGATGGCACAGGTGTCGATCTTTCTCCCTTGAAGTTTTGGGTAGAGAATGAGAAAACACATCAAAAATTTATAGGGAAAGCCCTTCCTAACGAAACTCAGAAATTTAAAAATCTCCCTCAAGGGCAATCTATGGTTTTTGATGTTTCCTTTTTGATTAAAGATGTAAAGGAACTAGAAGACTTCTACTTATACATAGATAGTCAAAATGATCCGTTTGACAATACACATTGGAAACTGGATAATCTAGCATCCACACAAAACTAAGTTAGTCCTATAGAAAAAAAGGTATCTTTACCTTTCTTTTTTACTTACTATAAGGTTCTAATTAATGAATAATGTAAAAAATAATTCGTGTACTAATACAAAAAAGAGCTAGATTTTTATTCATCTAACTCTTTAAACAGCAGGGTAGGCTTGAGTTTGAAAAAGGAAATAGAAGCTTAGGTTGTGGATATAAATACTATACACGCTATTATTTATCTTGAAGGATAAGTTTTTATCCTTTCAGATATTCTTTCCCAAACTATGCAACCGGCCTTAAAGGATTTGTTAATATTTAATTGATATTTGCCTTTAAATCGATACATAATATCTCCTAATGGTCCTTTTACTTTTGCAAAAACAATGCGTTTATGAGGTCTTATTCTAGTGCCAATTCGTCCATCGACAATTCCTTTTAAATATCTCTGGTTTTCAACCTCATCTAGATTTTTTTCCAAAATGATAATTCCATCTTCAGAAATGGAATTATCCCAAGTGCCATTAGGGAATAACTTTGGAAACCATAACTCCGTATCTTTTTCATAGACATGGGATGCAGCTCCTTTTTGCCAGACTTTATAACGATGCCCAAAGCAGTTACATGCATCAGCAATTGTACGAAAAGCAACATTATCATGTAACGAAATAAAGCCTCTTTCAATGTACGTCTGGGAGCTTTGCTCTTTTTCTATATCCCAAGGTATAAACTTATCTTTCTCTTTTAATAATCTTTCTTTAATTTCCTGTACAATACCTTCTATTTGCTGATGAATATTAATTAACCCTTTTGTGACATCTATTCTTTTAACTTCGTGGTTAGTTATTCTGACTATATCTTCTTCTCTTGCTTTATCTGATTCGATATTTGTTTTGTGATGCCCCTCATCAATTTCTATATGTACACCTAACTGTGGAAAGTACATGTCGGTCAAAGCATATTTACCATCAGGTCGAATCACATATTGTTGTGTAATAAATTTAATATCTAAATTATCAAGACGATTCCAAATACGTGTAATAACATAATTTTCGTCGTTTTTTTTGTTTGTTTTCGCCAACTGTGCTTTTATAAATCGATATTTATCCATTTTTTTATCCTTATAATATAATATTCCCTCTATAATGAAGAGAATCTTCTATACAAATATTTTTTATTTGGTTCTGAAGATTGACCCTTAGATTCATTCTGACCGTCTTTTATTTATCTTTCATTTGAAAAAGCATAGGGTTTACTGTCCTACTGTATTCGGTAAAGAATTCAGTCTTGAATTGTTCCTAACTTTCCCCAATACGTACATAATACTTCTTCGTAGTATTATGTACACTAGTATCGATCCCCATAACACGAAATGTTAAAGGGTTAGAAGGGTACATGTGTACACATCCCTCTGAACGAAGTTCAAGGGGCATTTCTAAAGAGAATGTTATGTCTAGATATTTGTCAATCACAATAAACTTCTTATTCGCTTTTTTTTCCACTCTTTTTAAGTAATGTCGTATAAGATAAAGCACGTTCATTTTCAAAGACAATTTTATTAGAATGGCAACTAATATTTTTGTAAAAAGTGTTACTCATTGGTGATTATTCCTCCATATGTATAGTTAAGTTGATATTATTCTATTTTAACTAAAAATAATACCTTATAATATTTGAAAAATTTTACACACCTTATACTAACTTCTAATTCGGATGCATACTGGTACTATTAAACTGAAAAGATGTAGTTTTAAATATCTTAAATTAAAAAATAAGATATTTAATAAAAAAATAAAAATTATTAAGTATCAGTAAAATTAAAAGTAATATCTAATTTATTTTATTTATAAATACTTTATCATTTGCTCATATTGTAGAAAAACTTCGTATTTGTCGTCAGTAAGAGTAAATGATGAAACTAATGGTTTTTATGTAACACGTTAATATTTACTTATCATTGTTCAGATGTTTGATATATTACTTCTCTTCTTACATAACTAATTGTATGTGTAGAATATCTGATTCTCTAACTCCTAATCTATACAACTCTTCTCTTAACATCATTCCTTTTTCACTGATAATGATTCTTTTACTCCCATCTACCAATGTATAGATTTTGGCTTTCTTCATTTAACAACTTTCTTTTTGTATATAAAAACCATAATTATACATAATAATGGTAAATGTTTCTTTCTCAAAAGGAGCTTGAGATAGTGAATAAAGAACAAGTTATTGAAATTTATCAACAAGTTCTAGAAAGAAAAAGAAAACGGTTTCCTAATTATTTCTTCGTAGGTAAGGAAGGCAAAAAATATATGAGCTATATGACATGCTATTTGCTTGAACAACGATTATCGATTCCCATTTATGAAATCCCTCTCCAAGTAGGAGCAGGTACGTTGTGGTCTCATCGTCTTAGACCACCTGCTATGCTATATGGGTGGAATTATTATGAAGTCATTGATAATGCATATCCAGGAGTGTTTAAACCTTGGCAATTTCAACAAGTTCCTGATAAATATTGGGATGGAGAGGAAGGAAAAAAACGAGCTATTGAAGCAGTAAAGTATGTAATAGAGGAAAAACTTAAAATCCCTCTTAAAGAGATTCCTATTCAGGTTAATAATCGATTTTTTAATCAACATAACCTAGGAGGTGTCTTTTCCCTTTTCGGCCAATCCCCCTTTCAAGTAGTAGAAGCTGTTTATCCTGGAGTCTTTAAACCGTGGCAATTTGCTCATATTCCCATGAATTGTTGGAAAAATGAACACTATATTCGGGAGGCAATGGACGATTTTTTATTCAAACAGCTCCATTTCTCTTCCTATAAAGAGGCTTTTCTCAAATTAAAAGGAAGTCATAAAAGATCTTAGGTAAAGTGATAGGAACCTTACTTGCCTTTATCTACATTCTTTACTTTATGTATGATGCTTCAAGGGTTCTACGTGATTTTGGCGAAATGCTGTTAACCTTTGCCTATCCTGATACTCCTTTATTCATCGCGAATGCACTCTTAATCCTTGTCATTATTTATACGGTTCGAAAAGGAGTTGAGGTCATAGCCCGATCAGGAGAACTGCTTTTTATTTTTATGTATATCTTTGCGGTCGCCGGATTTATGTTGATTGTGTGTTCAGGTTTAATCGATGTTACCCACTTAAAACCGGTACTTGAAGAAGGCTTGTTACCCGTTCTAAAAGTGGTATTTACTCAAACCTTGTATTTCCCGTTTACAGAAGTCATTGTATTTACGATGATTTTGCCGTATTTAAATAATCCTAAGAAGGCAAAGATGACGATGTTATGTGCAACGGGATTAAGTGGAATCAATTTGGTTATTACAATGCTCATTAATATTAGTGTACTTGGCGTCGATCTGACTGCACGTTCACAATTTCCACTTCTTAGTACCGTTCAGACCATCCAAGTAGCTAATTTTTTAGAACGCCTGGATGTGTTTTTTATGCTTGCCTTAGTGATCGGTATCTTTTTTAAAATAAGCGTGTTATTTTATGCTACTGTCATAGGCACAGCTAACTTATTTAAGATTGAATCACCTTCACGAATATCGTATCCTTTGGGCCTAATTGTTCTCTTTATGTCTATCACGATTGCGAGTAATTTTCAGGAACATCTCCATGAAGGACTAAAGGTAGTAATGTTTGTTTTACATATTCCTCTCTTCGCGATTATTCCTCCCCTTCTTCTTCTTGTAGCTTTCTTAAAAAACAGGAAGAAGAAGAGAGGGTAACATATTGGACTAGCTAATTTTCATATGAGGTATTGGTGTTATTGTTGAAAATTTCAATACAATCCTTCTCTATACAGACAATACTTCTAGCCTGGAACTTGCCTTACAGAAAATCTGATATCTCTACACAACGTTCAAAAAATTACAAGTGATAAA
This sequence comes from Priestia sp. 53B2, assembly GCF_056099005.1. NCBI lineage: Bacteria > Bacillati > Bacillota > Bacilli > Caryophanales > Bacillaceae > Priestia > Priestia sp. 53B2. Next base: position 1,915 of record NZ_JBLZXA010000040.1, on the reverse strand, counting down.
AAGGTTAGAAAACTAGTCAAGAAAGCAAAAGATCGATTTAAAAGACATCGAAAAGGAGGTGCCAGTTGAATGGAGAAAGCCAAAATTAGTGCCAGCCAGCTCTTTATCTTAATGGTTTTATTTGAGCTAGGTACTTCTTTATTGTTACCGATTGCAATGGAAGTAAAACAAGACGCCTGGCTTGCTATTCTGCTTGGAATGGTCGGCAGTTTTGTTCTATTTTTAATCTATCATAAACTTTACTCGTATTACCCAGATCTCTTACCTACAGAATACATGCAAAAAATCCTGGGTAAAGCGATGGGAACGGTACTTGCCTTTCTTTATATCCTTTATTTTATCTATGATGTAGCAAGGGTTCTGCGTGATATCGGCGAGATGTTGTTAACATTTGCCTATCCCGATACCCCTTTGTTTATTGCGAATGCTTTATTGATTCTTGTCATTATTTATACGGTCCGCAAAGGAATCGAAGTCATAGCCCGATCAGGAGAAATCTTTTTTATATTTATATATATACTTGCTGTTATTGGGTTTATTCTGATTGTGTGTTCGGGGCTAATCGATTTTACGAACTTACAACCAGTACTCGAAGAAGGGGTTTTACCTGTCCTAAAAGTTGTATGTACTCAAATCTTGTATTTCCCTTATGGAGAAGCCATTGTGTTTACGATGATTTTACCGTATTTGAAAAACCCAAAAAAGGCAAAAGTGACGATGTTATGTGCAACGGGATTAACGGGCATCAACTTGACCATTACCATGATTATTAACATTAGTGTACTTGGGGTTGATTTGACTGCACGTTCACAGTTCCCTCTTCTTAGTACCGTACAAAGCATTCAAGTAGCTGACTTTTTGGAACGTCTTGATGTGTTTTTTATGCTTGCTTTAGTTATCGGTGGTTTCTTTAAGATAAGCGTGTTGTTTTATGCGGCTGTCATAGGCACGGCCAACTTATTTAAGATTAAATCACAATCACCTTCACGACTGTCGTATCCTTTGGGACTGATCATTCTATTTATGTCTATGACGATTTCTAGCAATTTTCAAGAACATCTCCATGAAGGAATAGGGATAGAAATGTTTGTCCTGCATATTCCTCTCCTCGCGATTATTCCTCCTCTACTTCTCCTTGTTGCGTTCTTAAAAAACAGAAAGAAGCAGAAAGGATAACAGGTTTGTGCAAATTATTTTTCCAAAGCGTTGAATTACTATAAGCTAGTGCTTATCAATGTGAATTTAAACTATTTGAGGTGGTTTTTATGTATACTTGGTTTTATGATCATTTTATTAACACTATCCTGTTTCCTCTTACTTGTATAGGACTGGTTGCCATTATGTTAAGTATGTATGCATACTTTAAATTGAAGAAAACAAATAATCAATAGTCCATCAGAATTGTTGATTTCTAATCTCAACCTTTCTCCTCCTTTAAATTTTGTTATGACTATAAAGGATAATAATTCATTACAGCAATAATTTTTTTCCTTTCACCTATCAAAGATCCCTTTTTTACTTATCTAGTTAACATAATCACTCTTTCCGGAACCAAGTAAGCAAAAGAACCCTTGAGGCAGTAGGTTTCTGATAAGGATTCTTTTGCTTGAGCATGCATCTTTTTATACATCATTGATATGACTACGTTTTTTGGGTAGTTGAAAGAAACGAGAATGTATAAAAAGCGCTCCTCTTATACATATGCTCGTAAGGAAAAATATAGTCCATATGTAAAAAATGTGTTATTATATGTCTGCACATGTATCTTATAGTAAAAGGCCACCTGTCCTGAACTGAACCCGAAAAGTTAGACCCTTTATCTAAGCAGCGAATGAGGATTGAATTCTGTATTCTACAGGGGTCAATCCTTTTAATTTTACTTTTATTCGTTTGTGGTTGTAATAAACAATATACC
>NZ_JBLZXA010000039.1:0-3713 GCF_056099005.1 Priestia sp. 53B2 | reverse complement strand
ACACACAAAAGACACTGCTTCCCTCGAAAAAGGAAAACAATGCCTTGATTTTGATGAACTAAGCCCTTGAAATAGATGTCAATTTCATATAAAATAAAAACATAAGTTTTATTTTATAGAAAAACTAACTCTATTAACAAGAGACTTCGACAAGTGTTTTCCCTACCGTCTTTAGGGGGAACGGTTTAAGAGTGCTACCAACACTTCTTAAACAGTTGAAGTCTTTTTTCTATTCCGGTCCTTTTTGTTAGTTTTATTATAGCGTTAATTAATCTCATAATTCAATAAAAATTAGTAATATATCTCAAAAGAATCAATTTTACTTCTTTTACGGGTTAAAAATCCTATCTATATTTAAATAATTTTATTGTAGAAGGAAGTAAGAGAAAATATTTCTGAAAACTAAAACAAATAAAAACAGCTTCTAACTACTGATAAGTAGTTAGAAGCTGTTTTTATTTGTTGAACATTCTTTTCCATATACTTTTTCCTTGTTCTTTTTGAATCTCGGTCATCGCTGAATGGATAGAATCTAATTTTTTAAGTAATTGATCATTCACTTCTTTTAAACGCTGATTATCTTGTTCAAGTTTATTCATCTGCTCTTTTATCTCTATAACATCCTTTTTTTCTGCTAAATTTCCAGATGGAAGCGTTAATTGTTCTTTCTTCTCTATTTTTTTATCCATTTCTTCTATTTTTTTAGCAAGTAATAAAAAGGCTTCTTTAAAGGAGTTTTCATTTATATCTTCTTCATTTACATCCTTATCAATCACTTTTGTTTGTTCGTCACTCATTAAATTTGCTTTAATTAATTCTTCACGAATCATTTCATTTGGTGCATGTTTTCCGAATTTCTCCTTTAGTTCAATAATCTTCTTAATTTTTTTATCTTCATCAGTGAATATATACCTTATTCTCCCGATTCTCTTGTGGCGTACTAATCCGACTTCGCACCAGTCGCGTAATTGATGATTTTCTATATTAAATTTTCTAGCAACTTCTGAAATAACCATTGTTTCTTCGCTCAAAATTATACCTCCTTTAAAGATAATTTAATCTAATTGAGTTAGAAACTTCTTATATATAGTAGATTTAGTGACTCAATTAAGTCTAACTTAATTGAGTCTGTGTTAATTAAACACTCCTTATTTAAAACTTACCTCTCTTATTTTATCAGGTTTTCTATTTAACTGAATTAATTTTATTATATTATATCCTGTTTAATTCAATTAAGACTGAGTTGAATCCTGTTTAAAAACTATAAACTAATAAAGTTATAGTTTTTTTAGATATTATAACAGGTTAATTTAAATAGGTTTAATTAAAATGCAATTGAGTTCATCTAAGTGCATCTCAATTTAATTATTTTGTAGTCTAAAATGAATAAGTTAAACATATTCTGCGTTAAGTTGAACTTGTTTAACTTAGCATATAGGATGGATCTTGAAGATAACCTTAAGTTCAACTTAAGGTTGCCTATAGAGCTTTTTCTAATGTAGAGAAAATCATTTAATTAAAAAACACTTAGATTCAATATAAAAGATCCAGGTTCAAACTCTATGATTTGGTTTTTATTAGACTTTTAGAAAAAGGAATCCTTTAGTAGGATTTGAACACTATAAACTTATAACCTTAATTCAGTAGAATCTAAATTCTCTACCTTAAATATGTCTTCGCTTAATAGTTATAACTTATTCAGACTCAATTGAGTCTGAATAAGTTTCTTTTATTTGAATAAAGAGTGCTTTAATAGAGGGATCATTGCTTGATATACTACATTTTGTATACGCCTAATTAGGATGAAAATAGTCCAAATCAATTGATTATCAATTGATTTGGGGGAGAATATAAACTTAATGATTTTCATTCCAATGCATTAACTTAATAAAATTCAATTGAGTATAACTTCGCTTTTACTGATTTTAATTTAATTAAATTTAGTCTAAATGAGTTGTGAACAACTTGAACTAAAAAATAAAGGGGAGATTAGTTTCCTGCGCGAGAGAAAGGCTAATCCAATTGTTGGATTAGCTAGTGGCTTAATAGTAGAAATTGTAGTTTTTATGTGGCGAAGGTAAATGAATTGTTTTCAAATTGAGAAGTAGTTGTCTTTGATTTTTATTTAAAAAAATAAAAATGAAATAGTAAACGTAGACGAAGTAACAAGTGATTTTGATACAGGTTCAATAAAGGAAATAGATGCTTATGCATTAATTACCAAGTTGTATTCCGACCGAAGAGAAACAAAAAGCAAACAAGAATATGTACTTTTGGTCAATGATTTAGAGAAAGAGCTTGTCAACAAGAAAATGAAAAACTATGAAAAAGCAATCAGGGTAGAAGCCAAACATAAACATCAAACCCAACAAGAAATGAACGAGTTACAACGTGATATGAAGTACCAAGTCAATGAGGGAAAAGTCGATACTGAATCAAAAATTGTGATGAAAAAGGATGCCATTCAGTCGAGTGATGAAAGCATTCAGCTCTATGAAGATGAACAAAAAAGTTTACAAGAAAAACTCCAAAAATTGAATGAAAAGCAACAAGATTTAGCCATGAAGTGAAAAAACACATGTTAACAGTAGGTTCACATGTGTTTTTTTGAGGTTCACAGCAGGTTCACGTGAAGAAGTTTACGTCAACAGTAGGTTCACATTCAACAGGTTTTCTTGTACCCACGGTTTTGCTAGGCTCTGCCTAGCCCCACACCTATGGTGGGGGCAAAAACCCCTTATGCTCTCCTTCTCTCTATTATTTGAGGAACACCCCAAATTTCAGGGAAGGAATGAATATAGTGGATATAATCATACGAAATATTAAATCAGCAGCAGTTAAAGAAATTGATGAATTAGCAAAAGAACAGAAGGTATCAAGGCAAGAATTTTTAAAAAGTCAGCTTGAAACGCTGGCTTTTTTCCGTAAACAAACAGACCGTGAAAATGAACTTGAAAACTTGATTGAAAAGAATATTAAGATGATGGAAAAGTGTGCTGTTTCTATGGAAAACATGAATCATATTTTGCTTGAAATGATTGGAGATCCAGAAGAATAATACAGATCCCTTAGAAAAATTCAATTGGGTTAACGGAGGTAAGCAGATGTGCTAGAAAAAACAAATAGTTTAACAGTTGTACCAGGCGTTGTATTAAAAACAAAATTCATTACAGCTTCTCATAAAGCCTTTCAAGAGTATGTTGATTATGTTGATCGTGAAGAAGCAAAAAGAGAACTTGGAGCGCATGAGAAATTGTTTTCTCTTTATCAGGATTATATGGATAATCCTGATAAGACTTCCTCTTTATTTACCCAACATTCTGATCGATTGACAGGGGAGCAGAAGGAAGAATTAAAAAAAGGTTTTGAGGAAGCGCAAAGAAATAACAGTATTATGTGGCAAGATGTCATTACATTTCATAATCCTTGGCTTGAAGAACAGGGTTTATATGACTCACGTACTCATACAGTGGATGAAAAAAAGTTAATGCAAATAACAAGACAATCCATGAACAAAATGCTTGAAAGGGAAAAGTTAGATGGTTCAGCTATTTGGTCAGCAGCTATACACCACAACACAGAAAATAGTGTGACTTGTTTCTCTATAAATCGATAATTGTTTCGACGAAAAGAGATAGCCCTTGAATGAGGGTGAAACTATCAACCTGAAGGATGGAATGATACTAACATGTCTAGTAGAAACATCCTCGATA
>NZ_JBLZXA010000038.1:0-180991 GCF_056099005.1 Priestia sp. 53B2 | reverse complement strand
AACCTTAGCTATCTTTTATACTTTTAGGTGCAACCTTTAGGCCTGCGGGCCTTACGACGCCATCGTCCGTCGTGCGAATTTCATAAAAACAAATCTTACTTTTCGGTATCCCGCCCTGCGTTTTTATGCAGTTTGAGTGTTTACATCTCAATCACAGTTTAGACCTGTACATTCAGTTGTTCGTTAGTACCAACCGGTACATTCTCACCATGAGTATCTTTTCAGCCGACCGAGCTATCAGTAACCGTATCTCTAATTATTGACTTAGGTTACCTTCACCCGACTTCACCTAGCTTCGCACCCTACATCCTATTCGATGTAACGCACGTAGGAGTATTATCGAGGATGTTTCTACTAGACATGTTAGTATCATTCCATCCTTCAGGTTGATAGTTTCACCCTCATTCAAGGGCTATCTCTTTTCGTCGAAACAATTATCGATTTATAGAGAAACAAGTCACACTGTTTTCCGTGTTGTAGTGTATGGCAGCTGACCAGATAGCTGACTGATCTAGCCTTTCCCTTTTAAGCATTTCCTTCATGGACTGACGGGTAATCTCCATTAATTTTTTCTCATCCACTGTATGAGTATGAGAGTCATATAAACCATTTTCTTGGAGCCAAGGGTTATGAAATGTAATAACATCTTGCCACATGATACTGTTATTTTTTTGTGCTGTTTCAAATAAACCTTTCAATTCTTTTTTCTCATATTCATTTAACTGATCCGAGTGCTCTATAAATAAAGAGGACGTCTTATCAGGGTTATTCATATAGTCTTGATAAAGAGAAAATAGTTTTTCATGTACTTCTTGATCTTTCTTTGCATCGTCACGATCAACATATTCCACATACTCTTGAAATGCTTTCTTATCAGACGTAACAAATTTCGTTTTAAGCACGACTCCTGGTGTAACAGAGGACTGATTCATTTTTCATATCCCTCCAATAAAGAAGCGAAAAGTTCACCTCGTTTTGCTATGCTATAATCCTCAACTTCTTTTAAACTATTCCTTGTAGATTGTTCAATATTTTGCTCCATATATAGCAACTCTTTTTTAATATGAAGTCGTTCCCTCTGAAAAAGATCCTCTATATTTTGAGTAACATCCTTTACGATCTTTTTTATCGAATCATCCTTTCTCTTTTGCGCTTCCTCATGCTCCCGACAGATACAAGAAATCGCATCACCTGTAAATGACAAGTGATGTTCTTTCATATAAGATTGGATATACTTTTTCACTTCAGGTGATAACGATACTTTCATACGCTCCTTCATCATAAAGGTTCATCTCCTCCCATCAATTCATGCATGATGTCATTCATATTTTCCATTGTTGTTGAGCACTGACCCATCACCTAAAGAACTTTCTCTAGCATGTTTTCAAGCTGTAATTCTCTGTTAGTTTGTTCATGAAAAAAAGCCAACATTTCAAGCTGACTTTTTAAGAATTCTTGACGAGAAATCTTTTTTTCTTTTGCAATTTTATCAATTTTTTTTAGTGCAACTGGATCAACATATCGAATTTTAATTTCCATTTTATCCGACCTCTCTTTTGTAGTAGTGCTCTTCCTCTTAAAAAGAGAGAAGAGCATAAGGGGTTTTTGCCCCCACCATAGGTGTGGGGCTAGGCAGAGCCTAGCAAAACCGTGGGTACAAGAAAACCTGTTGAATGTGAACCTACTGTTGACCTAAACCCTGCCATGTGAACCTACTGTGAACCTGAAAAACTAATGATGTGAACCTACTGTGAACCTCAAAAAAACACATGTTGACCTACTGTTGACATGTGTTTTTTCACTTCATGGCTAAATCTTGTTGTTTTTCATTCAATTTTTGGAGCTTTTCTTGTAAACTTTTTTGTTCATCTTTATAGAGCTGAATGCTTTCATCACTTGATTGAATCGCATCCTTTTTCATCGCAATTTTTGATTCAGTATCGGCTTTTTCCTCATTCACTTGGTACTTCATATCACGTTGTAACTCATTCATTTCTTGTTGCGTTTGACGTTTATGTTTGGCTTCTACTGTGATTGCTTTTTCATAGTTTTTCATTTTCTTTTTGACAAACTGTTTCTCTAACTCATTAACTAAAAGCGCATATTCTTGTTTGGTTTTTGTTCCTTTTCCTTCTTCACTTTTCGTTTTTCGTTGGTCAGAATAGAGCGTTGTAATTAACGCATGAGCATCTATTTCTTCTGTTGAATCTGTTTCTGAATCACTCGTTACATCATCTACGTTTACCGTTTCTTTTTCTTCATTTTCTTGATATAGATCAAAGGCAAGTGCTTCCCAATTTGGAGACAAATCGCTGATTCTTACGACGTAATAGCCATCATCTTCATACAATAAATGAACAGGTAATTTTACGCTTGGATTTGCTTTTTCTTGTGCCACAAAGCTTACTTCTTCTTCATCCGTTTGATTCATTTTGATGACCATATCGAGTGAACTTGAAGCCGGATGATACACACGATTTTCAATCGTGACGGTTCCTGTTATGTTAGAAGAAACCGCCTCATAGGTATTCGTATGATACAAAGGATCTTCTGTTTTTAAATAAAATTTCGATGTCAGTAAGGATAAAAAACCGATAAAGAAAAAGATCAACATTACTGTATACTTCCATGACCGATTGCGATTTAAATTAAATCGATAATCTTCAAATTGCTTCTTAAATGCCATCTTCTCCACCTCATTTCATGATTTCTGTTTTCAATTCTTCAATACTATAAACCACCCATTTATTCTCTTCTTTCCGTAGAGAAACTTTAATAATGTCATGCGTTTGATCGTCGACATTCTCATCTTTTATGACAAGATGATTCGTAAATTCTGCAATGACTTCGACCCTTTCTTGCCCTCCATCATATTGTTGTACATAAAGCTGTAAATCGTTTGGAATCGAAGTGTAACTATCTCCATATACGAACTTTTCAGAAGGATAAAATTGCTCATAAAGCTCTTTGTCCATGATGGATTTTGCAACCTTCTTTCGTTCCTCAAATCCTTCTTTTTCACGATGATAAGACACATCGATGAATTGATTAACCGTATTCAAGTAATCTCGTTTTTGTTGTTCTTGGGCAGAAGGGCGAACTTCACTTAGTTGTTTTTTTAGCTCTTTATTTTCTTCTTTTAAGCTGTCATTTGTGACTTGAATTTGTTTCGAAGCTGTTGTGTTGGAGATATTATAGTTAAGGTAGATATTGAAAATGGTCACGCCTGCCACCACAACGGCAAGCGCTCCAAATAGTAGTGCTGCTTTATTTTTCATCGCCTTTTCTCCTTTTAAAATCGTTTTACTCTTCCATTGAATCGTTCACCAAAATACGTTCCTTTTGCCATACTTGCGATGGCTACACCTGTTTTTCCTTGGCAGCCTAAAAACTGATTATTTCCAACATATATGCCGACGTGGCCGTCTATCTTATAGGTATCAAAAAACACCACATCTCCAGGCTTCATGTCTTTTGGATTGATTGCTTGCCCTTGTGTTTTGAGTGTATCGGTTGTTACTCCTGACATTGGACCGACATTCACTCCTACTTGCTCGAATGCCCACCTAACAAAACTTGAACAATCAAAACGTCCTGCATTAATATCAGATTGAGAGCGCCCACCACCAAATACATAGCGTGTTTTGCCAATCAACGTTTTACCTGCATCAATCACTTTCACACCCGATTTCCCACCACTTCCGCCACTCGCAGGAGCAGCAGGTTTTCCGTCAGCTGTGATCGTTCCTGTGTAATATTTCAACACAGCATCTTTGTAGGCTATATCGCCGTAGCACGCCTGATAGGGAACAGCCTCTGGTCGAAGGCAGTGATAGTTTCCCGTATGCTTGACTTTTTGGTATTGAATTTGTGAAAACTTTATGGCTAATTCCTTGGTATAATGACCTCCATTTTTGTTCACGAAGATAATAAACCCTGGCCCGAAATTATAACTTTGTAGACATAACTCTAGATCATAATGGGCTTTTTCTAATACGTCTTTAAAATGTTTTACTCCTTGGTCAATAGAGGCTTCAGGGTTCTGAATACACCCAACGCTTCCGCATTTAGACTCAGAACTTTGCATCGGATCGTTTCCTCTTCCTCCACTTTCTTGCATCATCAATGCCATCATAATTGGCACGTAAGAAGCATCTAACCCATGCTTTTGTGCATATTTTTCAAGCAACGGTTGATACCTCATGACTTCTGGTGACACATTAGCCGTTCCTACACCGATGCCTCCTCCTTCAATCTCTGTTACGTCACTTTGTTGACTATCTTTTTCAAATTCACCTGTAATAGCTACAATCGTACTCATCACTAAAAGGCCCGATAATCCTAACAGGATCAACGCGCCTCCAATCAAATATTTTTTTGGAATGAGCTGTAAAACGATATGCAAGGCTTACGCACCTCCACCGTACAGCACTTTTTCTTCTTCATCGATTTCAATATGAAAGAGAATGTTTTTTACGGACTTAATACAAAGAAGGACATCTCCTATTGGCAACTTCGGAATCTCAGCCAATTCACTATCTGTAATCCCTGTTTTAAACACTCGTTGAATGGTATCTAAGTTGTTGTCATCTTGCTGCATGATGAATTTATATTGCGTTAAATCAAAGAGCTTTTTAATTTTTTCAATCGCTGTTTGTTCCGATCCATCTGGCACAAAGTCACTAATTAAATGACTTGCGTAAATCAAACCTGCAAAGTATTTCCGTGCTTCTCGACTAAATTCGGTCAAGAAATCTAAGGTATGCTCATTGCCTTTTTTCGTGTTGATGAGATGATGAGCCTCGTCAATAACAATGAGATAACGTACAGCATCTTCAAAGGTCAGTGTCCCTTTCGTAAAGGCTGCCAATTGTGCTTCTCCATTCTGCAGCATACCATCCCATAATAAACTCATGACATTGAAAAGCTGCGCCTGGGCAATTTCATCTTTTAATTTTGATAAGTGACGGATGGAGAAGAATACAACTTGCTCGTCGTTAAAATCTTCGATGGTTGAAATGCCATCAAACAAATGAGCATACGTTTCAACTAAGTTTTCAATATTTAGTTCAATTAATTCAAGACGACGTTTCCGATACTCTCCTAAGTTTGGATGGTGTTCTCTTGTTTCCTCATCTGCATATAACTCTTGTCGAATGAGCTGTAGAAACTCACTAAAGGTTGGGTAAGCTTCTGGAGAAAGCCCAGTGATATGATTGCTTGCGCCCTTCTCATCGTTCCATAACTTCTTTTGGATATAGAGTTTACGAAGTAACTTTTCATACTCCTTTAACTCATCATCTTTTGCTTCTGGTGCAATATAGCGATAGAAAACGGTTAATTTGGATAAATGCTGCGTAAAGCTATTAATCTCATGTACATGTGTTTTAAATACTTGTAAGGGATTAATTTGCCCTTCTGATCCATCGAGCGCAATCTGTTTACCTCCTAATTCTCTGACGAGACTTTCAAACTCCCCTACAATATCGAATCCTCGAATCTTATAGCCTTTAATGGCATTATCTGTGGTGACTTTCTTTAAAAATGTGGACTTACCTGCGCCCATTAATCCCATTAACACCGCATTATAACTTTTACGTTGTTGATCTTTGTGAAATAAATCAAAGATCACGCTGCCACCTGTACGAGTTGTCCCTTGATACGTACCGTATGGATCATCTAAGTGAGTAAAATGAAAAGGAAACCCTCCGGCTAACGCTAATGCGGGGATTTCTTTTCCTTTTCGCTTATTAGGATATTTCTTTTGAATGTCAAAATGCGTCACTAACGATTCCCACTCATACTCTTGTTCATTTAAGAAAATGGATCCTCTGAAGTTATGCGTTTCAAGGTGATGAATGACTTCTTTTAATCGCTTTTCTAAGTCAGGAATCGTTTTTTCTGCAATATAAATGCGAAGGTGTATCCTTTTGATCACTTCTCCATTTGTGACTTGACGGTACAACTCTTTCATATCTAAATACTGTTCTTGTGCATCCATACGATCAATGTTTTCTTTGGCATTCACATGCCGTGCATTTTGTTCCGACATATTTTTATTGATCGCTTCTACGACTTGTTTTCGCTCATCGCTTACCACATCTAAGGTAGTAATGGCATTTGGCATGTTCATAATCGGTTCCAGCCAAAAATCATTCACGTTCGTTGGATACTCATAAATGTGAATACATGTCGAGTACCCATCTCCATTTCGAACGAGGTTTTCTTTAAAGCTTATTCCTCCTTGTGGTTGAATCTGTGCCACAAAATGAGGATTGTATCCTTTTTTCTGCTTAATCTCTTGAGGTGTTTTCTCTTTTTTACGGAAAGGTAATGGCATCATCGATTTATCATCCTTTCTTATTGTTTATTGCCAAGCTTGGCGTTTTGATTGTAGAGTTTGTAAAGAAGATTAATTTGTTTTTCATCCGAAACAGGTAACAGAGGGACAGCCAGTTGAATATCTCGCATAAATTGATCTTTTCGTTCTTTCACAGCGAGTTCAGTCGGTCCATATAGGAAAAGAAAGTATTCTCGATTGGTTCGCCCCCATTCTAAATATTGAAGTTCTTTTAATTTTTTTCGTAAGAACCGAAGAGATAACGCATTTGGGGCTTCTCGAATCTTCTTTTCAAGATACTGTTGTTGCTTTTGAGTTGAAACAGGCAAGTTTAACGAGATAATCTTAAAAGGATCTTTATCGCCCTGGTATGTTTTGGCCAGTGTATAAATATTGCGTCCTGCCTCTTGGTCATGCATGGCATTGATATCTGTACTTTGAAGCTGCCAGATCCCAAAAAAGCCACCTTCATCTTTTAGCTGAAATAATCCACTATCCGTTTGATCGATGATAGGAATGATATCAGCCACGCTTTTCTTTACCTCCGGTAGTTTCTCTTTCTTTTTTTCCTTTTCAGCCTTTGAAGGCTGTAACAGAGAAAAAAGATTCTTATTCTTTGTACGAGCGATCCGTTTATCAATTTCCTTTTCATCAAAGAGAAGGGAGTTACTTGTCTTTTTTTCTTTTAAAATAGGTTTCTCTTTTTCTAGGATTCTTTCATCAAATAATGTCATCTATCATACCCTCCTTTATTCTTGATCCCGATCTATGGCACAATACGTGCTCTTCTTTCGTACCAATGTAAGCAATAACGCCTCATACATCCGTTTTTTAGGGTTCGTACTTGGTCTAACGATCATCAATAGCCCAAATATGCCCATGAAGATATAAAAGGGAATTTGAAGTGTAGGATGAATAAAAAAACGTAACATCATCGTGACCATAAGTAAGCCAATAATGAACAACAAATCGAAGAGATAAAGTGATTTATTAATCTTTAATTCCGTTGAGATTTCTCTCGGAATGTTATAGTTTGCCATGATTCTTCTCCTCCCTATAAAAAAGAGAAGTAACGCTTGTTACTTCTCTTCTGGTTTATTTCGTTTCTTTGATCCAAGATTTCGTAAATCTCGCCCTGTATTTCGTCCAATTTGATAAGAACGTTTTGTTTTGTGGATTGTTTGCGAATTATCAATACGTTCTTTTACCTTTCCTACCCCTCCCTTAAAGTTATCTTTTACTACTTGGGCAATATTGCGTGTTTCTATCCGGTTCTGATCTGGCATTGGAATATCGTCTGTTGAAGCAGGGACTGTGTCTTTTTCAATTGGTTGTTTTCCTTGGCGAGGTTCCTGTGTAGCTGCCACTTGTGCTTGTGCTTGTGCTTGATCCATCCCTGTAGGCATGGAAACAGACGGTTCTCTTGTTGGTGTAGGATAACTTACACTTTCTACAGAAGAGCTACCTTCACTTGTACTTCCACCGTAACCAGAAGTTTGAATTTCCTCATGAAGAGGCGTATTCACACTTCCTACAGAAGAGCTACCTTCACTTGTACTTCCGCCGTAACCGGAAGTTTGAATTTCTTCATGAACAGGTGTACTCACATTTCCTACAGAAGAGCTGCCTTCACTTGTACTTCCGCCGTAACCGGAAGTTCGAATTTCTTCATGAAGAGGCGTATTCACACTTCCTACAGAAGAGCTACCTTCACTTGTACTTCCGCCGTAACCGGAAGTTTGAATTTCTTCATGAACAGGTGTACTCACATTTCCTACAGAAGAGCTGCCTTCACTTGTACTTCCGCCGTAACCGGAAGTTCGAATTTCTTCATGAAGAGGAGCGCTTGTCTTTCCTACTGAAGAGCTACCTCCATTTGTGTTTCCACTCTGACCAGAAGCTTGCATTTCACCATGAAGAGGAGCACTTGCCTTTCCTACTGAAGAGCTGCTTCCATTTGTGTTTCCACTCTGACCAGAAGCTTGCATTTCACCATGAAGAGGAGCACTTGTCTTTCCTACTGAAGAGCTGCTTCCATTTGTATTTCCATTCTGACCAGAAGCTTGCATTTCACCATGAAGAGGAGCACTTGCCTTTCCTACTGAAGAGCTGCCTCCATTTGTGCTTCCACTCTGACCAGAAGCCTGCATTTCATCATGTAGAGAAGCACTTCCACCCTCTACAGAAGATCCAGTACCTTCATTTGGACTTTCACTATAGCCAGAAGCCTGCATTTCATCATGTAGAGAAGCACTTCCACCTTCTACAGAAGATCCAGTACCTTCATTTGGACTTTCACTATAGCCAGAAGCTTGCATTTCATCATGTAGAGATGTATTTCCACCTTCTACAGAGGAAGTTGATCCTTGACTATCAGTAGAAACACCTGCTGCTTGCATTTCCTCTTGTAGAGATATGCCTTGACCTGATCCTTTTCCTTCTGAAGAATTTCCTTCAGTATTTTTGCCCCCTTCTTGTTTTTCAGCAGAGGATAATCCCTGTTGTTGAGCTTTCTGCTCATTTCCTGAGTTTTGACCTTTAGAAGCAGCGTTTCCTTTCTCACCTGCCATTCCTGCCTTTTTCATTTCTTCATGCAGAGCTGGTTGTTTTTCTTTATTTCCTTGTGTAGCTAACCCTTTACCAAGACCTCCAACTCCTGCTGCTGTCTGAAGAGCGCCACTACCAAGACCTTTTCCTACATTACCAACACCTTTTGCAAGATTGGCTCCGCCTTTTACAGTTCTACCTATCATACCAATACCACTTTCAATTCCTTTTGCCATCGCAAAACCTCCTGCAATAGCGCCCCAACCACTTTTCAAGCCAGCATCAATGCCAAAGAGACGTTCACACATTACAGGCCCATCTACGACTGCAATACTAAAGGCAATTAATGCAATCAGGTATGGAATACCTTCTAGCTTATCGCTAATAAAGACGGTTCCCATTAAATAGACCTTCATGGATATAAAAATCATGATCGTCACAAGGAACGTATTCACGATATTCTTTAGAACGGCTTTTAACTTCTGTCCATCTGCAACATCGGCAGGCGCGACTAGTTGGGCTAAAATCGCATTGAATCCTAGCTCATAACATAATTTTGCCAACTTAATAGACGTAAATAACAGCGTCATCCCTATAACAAAAAGAGAAATGGCAATTGTCCAGAAGTTCCATGACCATCGATAATATAGTTCTGGAAAGAAATCGAACCAACCATTATCTAGCTCTGCAACTCCATCTTTTCCATCTGGTGTCAAAGCAGTCTTATGCGTAATTATGTCTTTTCCATCAGCACTTAATTCTTTGTCTTTAGAAACTTTAAATTTATCATCAATCTTCTCAGTAATATCAATCATCATAATATTTTTTTGTGGCACTTTATTCGATTCTTTTAATTTGGGACTCTTCCACTTCGTAAGATCAAATTGTGCTACATCTGTTAGATTACTTTTAATAATCTTTTGACTTACCGTGCCTTTTTCATTCAAATCAACGGCTTCAATGGCTTGATCGGTGAATTTATCAGCCTTTAACATGCTTGTGTTTAATAAAAGTAAGACTGCCATCGAAATAAAAATGTTAATCATAATCTGTTCACGATTGACTTTCTTCTGAATAATCAACATATAGCCGATATACAGAAAGGAAAAAGCCAGTAACACATATAAAAAGGGTTGAATCTTGGTAATAAAGTCTTGAATTTCGGGTGAATTAAAGAACGATTTGATTCCTAAAATACTATCTGTAATTCCTTCCAATCCATCCACTAGAAACGAAAGAAGTTGAATACACGCCCACCCAACTTTCCGTAACATATAGGTGACGATATTTCCAACATCTAAGTAATCTGAAAACTCATGTAGCTTTTTAAGAATTTCTTCATCCTTCATCTGCTCATCTCCTTACGAAGGTATTACATGCCTTGAAACAACGTATCAACGGTTATTTCTAATCGTTCATCCAGAGGAGAAACACGTATTTGTACAGGTGCTTCTCCTTCCTGTCCTTTTTCCAAGTGTATAGTGCCATCTAGTAAGCCAATTAACACTTGATGTCCTTCCTTCACAATCGGTGCATAGTCCTCTAAAATACGCTCTAATTCCTTCGAAATACTTGTCATTCTTTCTCCTCCTTTTGATATTAAGCTTCTTGTTCTTCCATCTCATGTTGTAACTTCTTAATGATGGTATTTATTTTTACTTCAAGAAGTTTGTGGACATTTTTATTCAGTTGGTCACTAACTCCTAACATCGTTAATTCCTCTTCAAAATCACTCATGGACTGCTTCTCAATCTCTTCTACCGTTTTATTCATTGCTTTTGGTAAGTGTACTTTTAGAGCAGTAGAAACGTTTTTATCTCCACCAAAAAACTCTTTGACTGTTTTAGTTTTATAGTTCTCATACGTTAGAGGAGTAAACGGATCATTCGCTAGTTCCTCTCCTTTTTCCACTTCTGGAGCTTGTGATTGAAAAGGAAAGAAATTATGAATGACCAAGGATCGTGGATTGACTTGTTCATGTAAGGACGAAATATCAATATCTAGAATCGAACGATCCGTGTTAAAGTCCTCTTCAAGGTATTCCCAACGGTATTTCAACGCTGTTTTTCCGGTGTTATAAATCGGATGCGCTTTAATTCTCTGACGTGCTTTATCTTGACGTTTAACCACACGAACGACGACACTTTCTCCCTCTTGCAATTCCATTAATTCATTGGGTGTTAATAACGGTTTTCCGTCCACTCCCTCTGTTTTACTTTTATCTGTTGATAATCCTTTGCCACTTCGAGAGGTAGAATTGATGGTACCGTCTCCTAATTTTTGTGATATCGTTTTAGCTGTTTCATAGTTATTACTTAAAATATAAATCGTATTTCCACAGTTCCCTTCAATCGTTTCAGCATCATCCCCATATTTATTTTTTAGTTGTGCATAGGCTTGAATCACTAAGTTGAAGCGTATATTTCGCCCTAAACAAACCGTGATAATATTCGCCATATCTTGAATGGCTGGCATATTTCCAAATTCATCCAAAATTAGAACCACTTCCCTATGACACTTGTTTCCTCTTGCCAATGAAGCATTCTTAGAAAGCACATAATATAACTGTCGAACAAAAATAGAGGCTATTACATGGTTACTTGAATCATAGTCGGGTGTGACCATAAAAATGGCGATTGGTTTTGTAAAATACGTCACTTCCTTTACATGAATGGTTGGATGCTGTTTCTCTACTGTAAACGTGGTAGCTCCTGTTTCTTTCGTGATTTTATTAATCGATATAACTGTTTCAAGCCTTGAGGAAGTAACAATTTTATCACTCAACTTTTCAGCTAGAATAATTTCATCATTCTGCTTTACTTTGCTTGTAAAGTTGACTTCAAATAACCCTTTTGCATCGGTTTTAATCGTTTCCGTTTGGCCATCTGGAAAGATGATTTCTAAGCGAGTAAGAGGTGCTGCTGTTCCTTTAATTGTTTTTCCAAAGCCAACACGCTTTAAATCTACGCTATTTTTAGAGGTCATTTTGGCGATTTCATCAAACGTAAAAATGGATAGTCCATTCATCGTTTGGGTGAAAATCCCCCCTCTTGTCGTACCTTTTGAGAAGTTTGAAGTCGCATACTGCATTTTGGCGACACTCTCTGTTGGCAGCCCATCAAAGTATAAATCTAACGCATTTTGGGTATCTCCTTTTTTATTAATCACAACCTCTTTCGAGCCTAACTCTGACAACATATTCGCCACTGTATACATGGTGATTTTATCCTCTTCTTTTTCTTTAATACACTTATCCGTTACAGCAAGAATCATAGCATTACATAAACTCATGGCACATTGTTGCCAAAACGGATCTTTCGCATTTGGATTGTAGTAAAGCGTATACGATAACGTATTACATAAAGCCTGAGCTGTTGAGTAATCGCCATCTTTATACGTTTCTTTTATCATTTCCAACAGATTATAACTCATCGATTCTAATGGATTGAGTAAGTTTAGAACTTCAACATGATAGCCTCTTTCCTCTAGCGTGTTTTTAGAAGCTGCGAGGAGTTCTCCTTTTGGATCATTGCAGATTAGGGAAGGTTGTTTTTCAGCTCGTGAGTAGATATCAATCGTTGGAAAAACAAAGGTTTCCCCTTTCCCTGATCGTGTAATCCCGATGATTAAATTATTAACGGGTGTGTCATCAATCAGCATGTAACTTTTCTTCGTAAAGAATCGATGGGTGTGGAGAAGCTTCTGTATTCCCTTTAAAGCTTTATACTCTTTCCATGTTTGAATCAGATCATACGTTTGAATGCGTGAAACAGGTACGCCACCTCCACCTTTATAGGTTGTCGTTTTTTCAGGTACTTTTCGATATTGTTTTTTCAATTCGCGTCTTGTTGTAAAACGTCCCGACCCTTTTTGATTGTGGTTTAAATCTTTGAAATTGGATCGAATATTGTAAGCGAATTTGGCCGTTAATAAGGCAGCTACTAGACACATGGCCCCATATAAAGGCGAGTACTGTTGAAGATGAATCTCTGTCAAAAAAGATGTGTCCAAATGAAAAGGCTGCGGTTCAAATACATCGCTAAACGTTGTTTGAACAAGGTTTAGCATCATGTTAAACAGAAAGTTTAAGATGAGTAGAATAGACACAAAAAAACAAGCACTTAAAGGAATAAGTACTTGTTTTTCAGCGACCACATATTTGATGGATTTATTAGGTTGCATTTCTCATTCCCTCCTGGTCAATCTGTTCAGAGGTAGGAATCACATAATAGGCACTAGATGAAAGGGAAAAGAATGTTTGATCTCTTGCCTCATACTGATGTTGAAGATAACGAAAAGCCGTGTTAATGTCCCATTGCACCTCTTTCATGTCCTCTTCTGTCACCATATAGGCTTCATTAAAAACTAAGTCGTCTTTTTCTTGTTGAGTGAGCTTGGAGATATCTAGAGGTGGCATAGTTGGTTTCGTGCATAATCGAAACTTGAACGCATATTTAATAAAATCATCTGTAAGAGTGATTGAATCAGCATTTTTAAAAATAATGACAATCTGATTTTCTAAAAGAATAACATTATGAACACTATTCGCAATGCGTTGGGCATGGAGTTGAGTTGTGTGAAACGTGCCTAATTCGATTTCTAAAAATAAATCTTCTTCATAGTACTCAACCCCTACGACAAAGGCTTGCTTCTGGTTTTTCACTTTCTCTTGTGTATACATCCTGTTCATCCTTTCTTATAGATTTTTTAGGAGTTCTTCTTGTTTCTTCTGTTGATCCGTTAAAGATTGTATTTTCTTTTCATCTTTTGGATCTTTCTTCTTTTCCTCGTCCACTTGTTTTTTCGTCTCTTCTACCTCCTTCTTTGTTTTCTCATAGGTTTCTATTTTTTGATTCAACCCTTGATTTTGAATATGAGCTGCCTCTTCTTTGGCCTCTTTTACCTTATTAAGCTTTAAATAACCATAAGCTTTCATTTCATACCGTTTATTTGTCATTTCTACCCCTGATTGGCGCATCATATCTTCCCATCGTTGTTCGTAATAGGCAAGATCAAACGCACCATTTGAGGAAGGAAACGTTTGTTGAAACTCTTTTAGCGCATTGATATCTCCCTTTTCTGAAATCATGCTTTCCACTACTTCTGGATGGTTTCCCTGAAGCTGAATAGCTTTTTCATACTTTTTTTGATCGATGAGAAGGCTCATGTAGACCTTTTTTTGTTCGTTCGTGAGACTTTGTTCATCGATAGAAGAAAGTCGTTTTAAAGCCCCTTCTGAATCCCCTAAGAGTGCTCTTTCATATGTTCCTGTTATTTTTTGTTTCAGTATGACTTGCTTTTGTAAATCTTGAATCGTTTCAGCTCGATCTTGAGAAGTAGCTACAGTTGAAAAACATGTAGCCGAAAGGATAAGAAGGGATAAAATCCCTCCTCCATAGATCAACCTACGATTACGAGTAGAAAGAATAGGTGTTTCATTCATTTGCATATGATTTTCTGTTGTTTCCTCTAAGGAAGAAGGCGGATCATCTACTACTTTCAGATGGTCCGGTACTTCCTTGTCGAGCTGTTCAAGAAAACTTCTCTTTCGAGCCTCCTGTATATCATCCATTTTTAAAAGAGCTAACTTTTGTTTAATATGATCGACTACATGAAGAGCACGCCCCGATCCAAGGGATAGCGTTCCACTGTACACCTCATTATCTTCTTCATCTAGGATAAAAAAATCAGCATTTGCCTTCTTGTTGATACGTTGATAATGAGTTTCTAATGTAAATGTTATTTCACATGCATCTTCAATTGATAACTTTTGAAATGTTTTCAACTCTTTCGTCTCACTTTTCATAAACATGACAGACAGCATGTTTCTCCATTCCTTTCTTCTAAAAATGAGCATAGAAAAAAGCTATACAATCGACTGTATAGCTTTCTTAACTTCCGAATCGGATATTTGTATTTACACCTTCAGCTAATGCATAAGCACCCATGACAACCACTAACCCAACTGCGCCTCCAACAAACCACGCGATACATTTATGACGACCTCGTTCTCCACCTAAGATTAAGTGATACCCACCTACACAAAAGGCAAGAGCTGCGGCAACCATCGCAATACGCTGCATCCATTTGATAATAGACTTTCCACTTTCTATGAGGCCATTCATACCATCAGCTGCACCAAGGGTTAAATGGGAAGTTAACTGCGTTACATCCACGCTATTCAATAAATCTAACATATGTTTCACTCCTCTTTTTCATTAATTTTGCGTTACAGGAATACTTTGTGGTCTTACAGGAACTTGTTCAGCTACTTTTGGTTCGTTTTTTTCCTCCTCCTCTTCTTCACTTGTAAAAGCGCTTAATGCTTGAAGAATTAAATCTTGATTTTCTTCAATAAACTGTTGGTGCTGTTGATGTAGCCAGTCATTGTATTTGTTTCCATTCACTTTTAGCAACTTTTCCACGAGGTCTTTTGATTTCTTTAATTCCTTTTGGGAGATCGTCAAGATACCACCACCTTTCAAAGCGTATCTCTTATTCTTCAAAATACAGTTCTTTTGAGGTTTCAATAAAATGAGAAAGTTCTGTTTCTAATTGTGATGGATCATATTCATCTAACTCAATTTGTTGTTTTAATTCACCATCTTTATAGGCAGCTAAAGTATCAGCATGTTGATCTAAGCCATAATCATTTTGACTCTTTGAACCATCAAATTTAGGATGATGTCCATCTAGCTCCTTTCCTTCAACGTTCTCTTGTTGCATTGCATGTTTGACATCATTCATGTATATATCACGATTCGCCTTATTAAAAGAGAACATAATAAATCCTGTACCATCTTCTCTCATAAATTTCTTCATTTGAAGAGGACTTAATTCTTCTAGTTCACCATTTCCTTTCACTTCACTTGAATTTTGGGAAGAGACAAACGCTGTGCCTATTCCAAGAGCCACAACGATTCCTGCCACCGCAGAAATTAACCATTTTTTGTTTTTCATAACCATTCTCCTTTGTTCTTAATATTCAGACATAACAAGCGATTCTGAAACCTGACGAGAGTAATATTTTACCATAGGTTTAACGATCATCTCTGTCTTTTCAAGGCTATGAAAGGAAATATATACCCGTTTCTGGCTGGAAGGGCAAACCCTATATTGGCATGCATAGTTTTTACTAAGCCCAATAATGCACAACGTTTTCGGCATGTACGAAGAACCTCGTGTATCTACTGTTTGGAGTGTTGTCGCTTCTTCGGATTTATCCTCACGCCACCACTCTTCACAGATCATGGATACACCGTCACTGTTTTGGTGCTAGATCACCGATGAGTTTTAGGACGCACTCATCGAACCTTATCGTTATCGTATACCTTAACCCCCTTGTGATCCGTTTAGGGGAGGCACGCAATATGTAATTGTCAAGGTTCCCTTACTCGTGCTCTCGGCACGTTTCAAAATCGCTTGTATGCTGCATCTAAGAACTAGCAGGTCTTTTGTAAAACTTCCTTCAATTCCTCATCTTTTTTTCTTCGCTTGGCGACGATGGTATGTGCCTGATCCATCACTGAGCGTACTTCATAATAGATATCAGCTACACGTTTGACATCGCCTGTGCCTTTTTCTACTGCTATCCCTCCTTTTAACGTATACAACTTTCCATCAAAGGTTTTGGCACTTTTCGCCCGTGCATCTGATATATCATAGAATGCTAGTCGCTTTTGTGCTTCCATGTTCATCGCCCCTTTAAGCTGTTAAGTATTTAAAAACTTAGTTCATATCCTTCTGACCTGGTAAGAAAATATCTTCTAATCTAAGATCCAATGCCTCTGCGATTTTCTTCATATTTTCAAACGTTGGATATTGACGAGTCCCATTTTCAATTTGAGAAATAGTTGGTTGCGGGACTCCTGATAATTGAGCTAAATAGGTCTGGCTCCATTTCTTGGCTAACCTCTTTTCTCGTATGGTATTTATTTCTAGCACCTCCTTGATTACATTATATTCATTTTCGAATATTTTGTAAATAAATTTTTAACCAAATTCGTATATTTTTTTAGTTTTGTTTAATTTGTTGATTTCACATTACTTTCAGTCTTTGATAAAATTAAAAAAAAACTTAAAGAGAGTAGATAATATGAATGAATTAAAGAAGTATATAGGTACAAAAATAAAAGATTATCGAAAAGAACTTAAAATAACTTCTGTCGAGTTAGGAAAGCTCTCTAATACGTCTCAAACCACAATTAGTGGTATTGAGCGTGGAGACAGATTTGCTTCTTTTGAAGTAATGATAAAGATTTGCGAGGTTTTAGGAATTACTTTATACGATGTGCTTCCTTCTGAAATTACTAAGAATTTAGATTTAAATCTCCTCGATCGTAATGATGAAAGAATTAATATCATATTAAGTACTATGGCGCCAGAAGATATTGAAATAGCAGAGAACCTTTTACTTAATCACATGTCGTTCTTGAAAGAGTTTAATAATCTAACTCCTGAAGCGAAAGAATACTTAACAAAATTCATTCATTCAATATCAGATAAATAATCCTTAAATATATGTTATAGGAATTTATTCGTTTGCAGGAGGGGAAACTTTTTTCCCCTCCTCAAATACAAAAGAATGTGCTAAACTTAAAAGTTATTTTTCTTTTTGGATTTAATTTCAACAAAAAAAGGGATCTTAGTATCAATACTAAGATCCCTTTTAAGCATTTAGTTTCCGTCTCCATGACCGAGAATGTTTTTTTATAGTATCTATAGTTTTATATAGACGTTCAGCAATATCGCTTTTTTTATAACCTTTCTTTTCAAGGTTATATACTTCTCTTTCAGAAGATGTAAGACTACGCAATTTCTTTTCTTCTCTCATTTTCCCTAATAGAGCTCCGGCAGCATCCGAGTGTATTTGATTCCTACCTTCAACTGCTTCACGTATAGCCAAGATAATATCATAAATACTACTCTTATTTATATAATTAACTGCTCCTGATTCAAAGGAGTCAACAATAACATCTTGCTCACTAATTGAAGTAAGTGCGATTGCTTTGATTTTTTGCTTACTTAATATTTCAATAATCTCAATTCCATCAAGATTAGCTGCTGTTAAATTGATATCCATAAGAACTATATCAATGTGACTTTCATTTTCTACAATTTCTAGAACTTTCTCTTTAGAATCAACAATTTTTATAACCTCAATATCATCTGCTTCTTTTTCAATATACATGGATATATTTTTTTGCCAAAAAGGATCATCTTCTACTAGAATTACTTTTATATTTTTATCTTTCATGTAGATTTACCTCCCATTTGGTTATGAGCTAAGTTTTGTAGAAATCATCCTAGATTTAGGAAGTTTAATAATCATTGAAGTCCCTTTTCCTACTTCGCTATGTACTGAAAGTTCACCATCATGCGCTCTAATTGTTTTATAACAAAAGCTAAGTCCTAAACCATGATTTTTAATGTTTTTCTTTGTAGAAAAATAGGGTTCCATAATACGATTTAATTCTTCTTTAGAGATCCCAACTCCATTGTCAGTAATTTCAATACTAATTCCACCATTTTTCATTTTGAACATTTGAATATGAATTAAACCTTCTGTCACAACAATTGCTTCCATAGCATTGTTTAAGATATTGTTTACTACTTCTTTTAAAAGAATTGGATCACCATATAATATTGTATCAACTGTGAATTCAGTTTTTATTTTGATACCTTTGGCATTAAAAATTTTCTCTACTCCACGTACACAATCTGTGATTAAGTTTACCATTTCTACATTTGTTTCTTTCAGAACAATTTCTTCTGTCTTTGCTCTAATACGATCCACCATGTTATCTATTCCTTCAATTGCAGAAAAAACTGAATCAATTGCTTTCTCAGCCTCATCTAGATCTCTTTTTTCAATAGAATTTTGAGCAATATTAAAGAAAAACTTTATTTTACTTATTTCGTTCTTAATAGTGTGATTTAATACAGCTGTTCCCCCATTCATTATTTGAATGGACTTATCTAATATTTGCTGTTGTTCTACTTTCACCTTAATTCCAAAGGCACCATTTAGAAAGATATATCCAATAAAGAATATATAAGCCCCAAAGAAAAACATAGGTACAATTCGAAACAACTCTGTCTGTGAATCAATAGCCCTAAGAACGTAATTAAATATAAACACACCTAACCATGCAGGGACGAGCACGATAAAGACTCGGAACTTTTGCTCTCTTTGATAAACATTTATCTCGTCACGCCATGTACAAAACATAATAAAACTAGCAATCAAAAAGTATGGAGCAGACCAAATTAAAAGGATGCGAAAGTTAATATCTATATCTGGGTGAAAGTCAGTGAAAAATATCATAAAAACCATTGGTAAAGAAAGCAGATAAGCTAAAGCTTTTTTCCTTTTCCCTTTAACTATTTGTGAATAAACAATTGAATACATTAGAATAGCATAGGGAGAAATAACTTCACCTAAAAATTGCAAATAGATATGTGCTGTAAATAATATATGGGATATACTCTCAACTCCAAATTTATGTACACCTGGTATAATGTCAGTCAATATGGCTTCTGATAATGCACCTATCCCCCCAGACATTGCAAAAGTAATCATCCATCGGTTTGCTTCATTTTCTTTAGGTTGAGTAATGAACAGAATAATGGCAAATAGTAAATTAAAAACAAATATAAATAACATTCTTAAGTGCCAGACAAAATGTCTAAAATATCTTTTGGTTGCTTTGCCACAAAATCTGCATTACCTGTGCTTAAAAGGTCTAACGAGTCATACCCCCAAGATACTGCTATACAAAGAAGTCCATTTTTTTTAGCAGCTTTAATATCTCTTAACTCATCTCCTATATAAATAACTTCTTCCTTTTTTAATTTGTTATTTTTCAGGAACACTGAAATATCTTTTGATTTAGAAAAAGGGTTAAATGTATATTGACTATAATCAAAAATATTAATGGAATTATTTATTAAAAATTTACTGGTTGCATCTTTCTTATTACTTGTTAAAAAGCCCAATTTATAACCTTGTTTTTTTAGTTCTTTGAGCATTTCACTTATTTCAAGTACAGGTGTTAAATTAGGAATAAACGTTTGATATCTTCTTTTTACTGCAATCCCAACCAGAGGCATCTTATATATAGGTACATTGAGCGTCTTACAACGATCACGTATTGATAATGTACTTAAGTGTAATACCTCTTCTTCGCTAATTTTCTTATAACCTTGCTTCTTAGCAATTTCATTAAAAATATCAATTGCTAAAAGCTTCGTATTTACAATAGTGCCATTGAAGTTAAATAGTATAACTTTTTTCATATAATTCTCCTAGAACTTTTTAAATTTATAGAACATTAGTTTTTGTTTTATCGTATCAAACTACCATTTAATTTCAAATAGAACATAAATCCTTTTATTTACATTTATTATAGTTGTTAGATAATTATATTTGACCTAAATAAATGTTTTTTATTAACACAAAAATGAATATTATTCATTAATTTACTTTTTATACCAAACAAATAACGTTCAATAGTCTTGTTTTTCACATAAAAACCCACCATATTATTCCGATAATTAAGAAAAAACCTAAGATTGCCCCTCCAATTGCAATAACTCCCAATATTATTGGGCCGAAGATAGTAAAAAATAAAAGAATACAAATAATTGCTACAACGATAAGCAGTGCTGCTCCTAAGAATTGTAACAGCAAACCTTTTATGGTAAATAAAAAAGCAAGGATCAAACCAATTATAAGAGAAAATGTAATGATTCTAGTTATACTATTGTTCAGTAATTTCATGTAGCTCCCTCCTCTAACATACCTATAATTATACTTATTTACAGAAATAACTAATTACAACCTAACCTTAACTTACAGTATCCCATATTCCAACAGCCTACTACTTATCTTTTGTACATTAACTAACCTGTGTTTAATCCGAAGCTTGTACTTAAAGATGTGTCAATTTCACATTTAATAAAGATAAATATCGCTATAGAATATAAACTACGTTTTGCATCCCTAAATAAGTTCACCTTAAGTTAAACTAAAGGTAGTTTTAGTTTAACTTAAGGTGAACTTAACTCACCCGACATGCACACTACATCCCGGACAAGTTAAACCATCACTCCGACAAGTTCAACTAAAGATGTCATTTGTCCGAAGGTTCGCCAGAAAGATGTACAAGATGTCGTTTTGTACGAATCTATTTGTTTTCTTAATGTCTTTATTTGTTCAAAATGTTGTTTTGTACGGTATAAAACGTTTCTATTATGTTATCATTATGTCATGATGTATTTTTCAAAGGAGGTTTTCTGCAATGGATTACGAAAAAGTGTATTCCTTAACGGCAATAGCAGACAAATTAGGGCGTTCAAGGTCTAGTGTCTATGATTGGCTGCATACATATAAGGAATTTGTAGAACCGCACACTGTCGGAAAAGGCCGGACAAAGAAATACAGAGAATCTATTTTTCCTGTGTTGTCACTTATAGAAGACCTGAAAGCCGAAGGTCATCCTAATGACTATATTCGTGCTTTGCTTGCTTCGGAAGGTCATGATATTGTTGTTGAAGGGGAAACAAATGAGAATGCTCCAGTTTTGACACAATTAACTGAAGCATATAAAACTATCTTAACGAAAGTTGAAATGCTGGAATCGCAAAATGAAGATTTAGCACGTCAAAATGAAAAAATGGCAAATGCTATGCAGGCAATGGCTGAAGTAATGCGACAAACCGCGGCAACTAATGAAGAAAAAGCAGCAGAGCGTGAAAAACGACAACTTGAACGTGATCAAATGTTAATAGATACTATGCGACAGCTTCATGCTGACAAACAACAAGAACCGAAAGGCTTCCTCTCAAAACTATTTGGTAAATAAAAGAACCCCAACGAATTAATCGTTAGGGTTCTTTTATTTATATGGTCGGTCTCCATCTACTAAAACGGTTGTTATCATTTGAAGATTTACATAATCTAAATGTTTTTGGCGTAAAAAAACAATTTTAACACATTCTAAGCTAATTGGGGAGGGGAAAAAAATTTCCCCTCCCCAAAACTAAAAATCTCATATATGATGGACTCAATATCTACACTAATATGGCATCTGCGTAGCTAAATATACTTGTTTTGATATATTTTACTAATTTTTTATTGAATTATAAGACTACTTAACGCTATAATTAAACTAACAAAAATGTCCGGAATAGAAAAAAGACTTCAACTGTTTAAGTAGTGCAGCAACACTCTTAAACCGTTCACCCTAATTACGGTAGGGAAAACACTTGTCGAAGTCTCTTGTTAATAGAGTTAGTTTTTCTATAAAATAAAACTTATGTTTTTATTTTATACGAAATTGACATCTATTTCAAGGGCTTAGTTCATCAAAATCAAGGCATTGTTTTCCTTTTCCCAGGGAAACAGTGTCTTTTTTGTGTTCCTTAAAGGAGAAGATGAACAAATGACAAAAATATTAACCTGTTATTTAAAAGATGTAGACACCTTCAATGGACGGTTCAAATGGTTATGGACCAACAAGTCCATACTACGTAAAAAGAAAGAAGAGTTTTTAGAAAATCTTCGTATCCACTTTAAACAACAACAATCAGCTATACATAAAGAATTTCCTAAAAAAAGAATGGAAATGCTCGATCACGTCATCTATAACCTAGTGGCAACGGGCATTCAAGCCATACGGTCTGAAACGCTCATGAAGAAATTTAACGTCTCAAAAAGTACCGTTTCTCGTTTTGTACGTTCGTTAAAAGCGACACCTTTTATACTCGTGGCCCGATACATTAAAGAGGATGCAACAGGTACTCATCCTGACAGTTATGTATTTGTCCTTAAAAGTCATAAAAACTTTCAGCAAATTTGCGACGAAATCTTTTTTGCTCATGATACAACAGGTATACAAACGCTTCAACAAGAAGAAATGACCACTCCTGTGACACGTCCTGTGACGTCTCCAGAAAGTGCTGAAAACGTTGATATACCAAGCTTAGAGGCGGATAAATCACCTGATGCCTTTATTAACCTTGATTTACCTGTAAATCATATAAATAATCATTTAATATCTGTTTCACAGGCCTTCACTTATATCAAAGGTGTGCCTAAAAAAGTCAATCAAGTCTATGCAGGTAAATATGGGCATCAACTACAAGACTTTTATGCTCGTATTCAAAATGCAGCAAAAGCAGTCAAACGAGATACGAAGATTAACATTGAGAAAGATCAAGTACATGAAATTGCGTATTCAACCATTGTTGGATTAGATAAATATGTCCATGAAGCCAATCAACAAGGCAATCCATTATCCCTACGGGATATGTGTCGATTAATCTATCAAATTGCGAAAAATCAATTCTATGAATTAACAAAGCCTAAAGACCAGGATTATTCATCAGTATACGCAAACCAACAAGAAGTTATACATAACGAAAGCAAAGAAACACTATTGGCTACACCAAAACGAATTATCCGTAAAGAACTTGTTCCAGATTGGTTAAAAGAAGAACAGCAGCCAGACCAACCTAAACAAGAAAAAGACGTTACAGTGGAGCAACAACTTGAAATAATTCAGTTGAAGCAAGATTTAGGACAAGAGCTAACACCAGAAGAAGGGGACTTGCTGCAAGAACACAGTTCTACGTACAGTTTGTTTGAAATAGCTCAGGTAAAACAAGACCTAGGACAAGCTTTGACACCAGAGGAACAAGAATGTTTGCATAACCATAATCAGTTAAAAGACACAGCTTCCTAATCAAAAAAAGTAGAAATCTCTTAGAAGCTGATGTTTCAATAGAATATGTTTATTTAGAACTGTGTTCTAAATAAACAATAACTAATAATCTACGCAGGAGGAGACTATTATGCCACACAAAATTACGTTAACCGGATCAGCCACAGGACCACTACGAGAGTACGATCGCTACGTTGCCTTTGATATGCGTGAAAAAGGATCACCATCTGCGCCTAAAGGATTAAAGAAGAGTACCTTTATTTCGTATACGGTGTTTGTTGCGAAGAAAGCCTTTAATAAAACGGGGCTCACGAAGAAAAGCATCATGCATGAAAAGATTTTAATTCAAGGGGAACCAACGTTAGACATTCCCATTGATGAATGCCCTGGTGAAGTAGGGGTCATCTGTTTTCAAATTACCGTTCTTCCAAATAAAAATGATAAAGAGAAGAATCAGCCAGAAGAGAAAAAAGAACCTAAACAAGAAGCATCTGTGCCTTCTGAAGCCCAAAAGAACAAGGAATCTACTGCACAGGAAGAAGTACAAGAACCTATTTCTCAACCTGTAGCAAAAGAAGAGAAGAAAGAAGTAAAGCCTATTCAGCCAGAAGTACAACAAGCGCCTACAGAAGAGAAAAAGACTGAGGAAAAAAAGACAACACTATCCAACCAACCGAAGGGAACTCAGGATCTATTGAACTTTGATGATATTATCGTTCCTGAAGCGTTCTTAAAGACACGCCCAAACCCTGAAAAAACACAAAAGGTGATCGATTTTGTGAAGCGTACAGGGCGCCTCGATGAGCCGTTGACGATTGAAAAAGGGTCAAAGATCTTAAAAGATGGATACCGTCGTTATGTGGTGGCCAAAACGGTCAAAATGGATCAAGTTCCTGTTGTATATGAGTATCAAAAATAAGAACTCAAAGAAAAAGTAACTATTGTTTATAGTTTCACTGACAAATTAGACAAAAACAGACTAAACAAAGTGATAACCTATGTCCAATGGATAAAAAGGTAAAGGAAACAGGATTTAATCTCTGTTGAGGTAAGATGAACATCTTCACTACTATTCTCTATACGTAGCTTTCTATACATCTAAGTCGCGAATTGGAGGGAGATATAGTGACTAAAAATCAAAAACTGTGGACGAAGGAAGAAGATTTATTTCTAAAAGAACAATATGGGCGGATGACACTCCAAAAAATTGGCGAATGTTTAAATCGTAGTAAAGAATCGGTTAATAAACGGGTCTCACGACTACAACTTCGCAACAACCAGAATGGCATACGCAAAAAATGGTCCCCTGACCAAGATACTTTCTTAAAGGTAAATATTAATAGGATGAACAATCGAGAGATTGGAAAACATTTAGGCAAGAGCCCTTCTTCTGTTGCGAATCGAATTAGGCTGTTAAAATTAGTACGAAAAACGTCATTACGTAGATGGACAAAGAAAGAAGATGAATACTTGGTAAAATGGTATGGAGTAAAGTCACTTGACCAAATATCTAGACGCTTACAGCGAAGTATACAAGCATTAGAGTCTAGATTATATCGTTTAGGTATACATGGCGTAAGAGCTCATTTGGGAAATGTTACAGTATATGAACTAGCAGAGTGCCTGCAAGTTGATGTTCATACCATTTATAACTGGATTCAGAAAAGAGAATTGCCCTATAACATCTTGAGAGCAAACACACGAACATTTTTAGGAATTGATGTAATAGCCTTTTGGAAGTGGGCACAACAGAATAAGGAACTGATTAATTTTTCTAAGGTATCCCTGAATACTCTTATTCCAGAACCCGACTGGGTAAAGGAACAAAGAAAATATGATTATTTTAATCGGCCTAAATATGAAAATAAAAAGTGGACCGAAGAGGAAGATGCCCGTCTATGGTACATGTTTTATCAAGAAGGTCGTACTCAACAAGAAATTGGCCAACTAATCGGTAGATCAGCCCATGGAATTCAAAGGAGATTACACCGACTACGGAAAAAGAAGTTACCTCAATAAATCCTACCTTTTTGTGATTGTTCTTACTGGTCCCACCTATTAGCCCTTTCCATTACACATTCATTTTGTGAAACAGCCTTTTTTATAAGAAAGGTAGCTCTATAGAGGCATAGAAATTTATATTATGCTTGAAAATGTTATGTTTTATACTTTACTATTATCTATTGTTTTATTCCGTAAAGGAGAGGACCCTATAAGGATAGATGGAGTTCTCTTTTCTCCTTCACGGATTAAATTGTTTTTTCTGGCTTGATAATTTATGAATTGCTGTTGTTAGCGATGTTCTTACTTTCTCTTGAGCAGACTGCTTCATAACAGGTTGTTTTTTATTTTCTGTGATACCGAAAAACTATTCATACCTATAACAAAGACCGCCCATTACTTATTAGTTTATAAGGCGGTCTTAACTGTATTCATGCTATATGATTATGCCCAAAATATCGACATTATTCTAAATAATTATATAGACTAAAATTTATTTATTTTTCTCTTGTACTTTATTATATGATGCATTTAAATTATATTTCCTATTTCTTTAAGAAAAATTCGAATACTTTTAGGAAAAAGTGGCAAGCCTTTTAAAAAAGGAGGTTTTTAAAATGTGGAGTGCTGGTAAAAAAAGAAGTAAGCTTGGCAGATTTCTAGATAGAAAGGGTTATTCTCAGACTGAGTTAGGTAAAGTTTCTAAACTTAATAAGAATACAGTAAGTAGAATTTGCAATGATTCAAATTATACTCCTTCTATAGTTACTATAAAAAAAGTAATGAAAGCTTTAAAGAAGCTTGATCCTAAATTGAAATCTGAAGACTTTTTCGATATATAAAAGGTATAATTATTGTGCCTTTACTTACTTGCTTTCTGTTAAAAAGAGTGCCCCCCTATATCAATAGAAGGGCAACAAACTATGCCTGCCTGTCACTAGTCAACTCTTGTAAGGTGACATCTCTAGTCTTATCCAACCTAAACATAATCTAAACTTTTCAATTTAATATATATTTTATTTTCACTTCACATAAAAAAGATTCCATGTCTGTTATTGTAATTAAAAAGCAGATCTTATCGAAGGATAAAACCTGCTAAAAAATCAAAAAGAAGTGATAAAAATACCGTGATTTACTCGATGATTCATTGTGTAAAGGAAGAATGTAATTCCTACTAGGTCTATTCCCCAGAACTTCTCTTTAATATTATTGTATCTTTTTCCATATCTATTTTCTTATGAATACGTAAGTAATAGTAGGCATAGCATCCAATTGCAAATGGGATACCACAATATAAAGCAGCCCTGAGAGAATCAACAAAAGCCATACTAACAATGACTACTAAACAGAGTATAAAGCAGGTAATTGGAACAATAGGATACAGAGGTGTACGGAAATTTAATTGATTAATATCATTTCCTTCGGCAATATAAGCTTTACGGAAATTTAATTGAGATAAGGCAGTTAACATCCAAACAGTGATACCAGCCAGGCCAGCAATTGATACTAAAATGAGAAAAACAGTATTAGCAGCAATGAAGCTTGTTAAGAGGGATAGACATGCTACTAAAAAAGTTACACTTAATGCGCGTAATGGTACTCCCTTTTGGCTTAATTTTGAAAAAGATTTTCCAGCAAATCCCTCGCAGCTCATAGCCCATAGCATTCGTGTGGATGCATATAACCCTGAATTCGCAACCGATAAAACCGCAGTGAGAATAACAAAATTCATCACATCTGCTGCATACGGTATCCCAACATTGTCGAAAACATAGACAAATGGGCTATCCACTGATCCTGCTTTTTGCCAGGAGACTAAACTAACGAGGATAAGCATGGAAATTACATAAAAAAATACCGTTCGCCAAACTGTATTTTTAATCGCTCTAGGGATTTCCCTATGTGGATTTTCAGATTCTCCAGCTGCAATACCAATCAATTCGGTTCCCTGGAAAGAAAAAACAACTCCAATCATGGCAAAGAAAACACTACTAAATCCATTTGGAAAAAGTCCTCCATTATTCATTATGGTAGAAACACTTTGAACTGGATTTTTTGCCCCATGAGTATCAAGAAATCCAAAAATTATACCTGCCCCAATTATAATAAATAATAAAATGGTTACGATTTTAATACTTGAAAACCAAAATTCTGTTTCTGCAAAACTGCGAGTAGACAGAGAGTTAATGATAAACAAAGAAGTTCCAAAAATAGCACACCAAACCCAAACAGGAATATCAGGAAACCAGCGCTGCATTAATAATCCAGATGCTGTGAATTCAACACTTACTGTAACTGCCCAATTTAACCAGTACATCCATCCCACAGTAAAACCTGTTCCAGGTCCTATATATTTTGTTGCGTAGGCTTGAAATGACCCTGTCACCGGCATAGATACGGTCAATTCACCAAGGCAAAGCATAACTAAGTACATTAAGAAACCCACAACGAGGTAAGCTAATATAGCCCCACCAGGACCAGCTTCATTGATAATATGACCCGAATTTAGAAAAAGGCCTGTTCCAATTACTCCACCGATTGAAATCATAAATAAATGTCTGCTTTTCATATTTCTTTGAAGCTCATTGGATACTTCTGTTTTTTTACTATGCATGTATAACCCTCTTCCTAATAGTATGATTTAATTATTTTTATGTTATAAGTAGAGTTCTCCTTTAAACTAAAAATTTAAATGAGCAGATCGGTTGGAGATAATTTAAAATATGTTTTGAATGAATATAGTTTTTTTATGATTTTTAAAATATCTATTAAAATCTCAAAAAATATAATCTAACTTTTCTTTCCAAGTTACTATAAGTCTTTCCAATACAAAAAAACTTCGCAAAAATAATAATATCCTTTTTGCCAAGTTCCATTCTATAAACTAATAACTAAATTGGAGTCTTGTCTTATTTACTTAACTACACCTAAATAAACTTATATAAGTAATATTTTTAAGTTTGATAGGTATCTGATCTACTCTCTTGGAGAAAACCCTATTCTAAAAAATAACATCATACCTGATTTTTATATTTCCATCTTTTTGTTAAGATCCTCCATTAACTAAAATTTAATTCATCCACTAAAGGCTAGATTATCTAGAATTTTCAGAATTATATTCAGTATATCTACCGAATAAATAGTTGTCAACGCAGAAATGTATGCGCTACCAAAAGCTAGGTTGACACCTAACATACCCTTCAGTATATACTAATCTAGTAGTAAGGGAAGCACAAAGGGGGAACATCTTATGAGCAATCAGGTTAAACAAAAGAATAATTTTTCAATGGGTAAGTTAACTTCTTTATTGGTTCTCTTGCATAATACTGAACTGGTGAAAGAAGTTGAACAAGAACTGGACTCAAGGGGTTATAACTATACAGTCGGAAAAGTTGGGGCTATGGAGCTATCAAAAGTAGTTGCTGCTGTTGAAACAAGTGCCAAAAATAACCATATTATAAATGCTAATTCATATAGGGAAGTCCACGCTCTTTATCATGCCATATTGGAAGCAATTCAGGGAGTAAGTAGGGGGACTTTACAGTTAGGGGATATTTTACGTACAGTTGGTTTAACTTTTTCAATTGTCAGAGGAAATATTGACTCCTCTGGTTATGGTGGAGAATGGATTAGTGTATGTGTCTACGGAACTATAGGAGCCCCCAAAAAAGGGTTTGAACATGATGCATTAGGTTTTGGTTTTAACCATATCTAAAAAAATCTATTCAAAGTAATTCAAATAAATAATTTTAAATTTTTTAAAAAAACAATTGACAAAGTATTCAGATAAAGAGATACTGGTTTCAGATACATTAGTTGCTTTAAGCTTTAGACCTTAAAGTATAGATTCATTTAGCATTGTTAGTTATGTTTGTTTTAGATATTTAAAATTGTATTTAAAGCCCATAGTTTATTCAGTTTAGTTTATAGGGGGCTATATCAAAAAAGATTTGTTTCTTTTTTGATATAGCCCCTTTTTATGTTCAAAAAACAATAAGACTTTTTAATTTAAAAAGGAGTGATTAGAATGTTTGTTCAAATAGACGGTAACTCATTAACGTATGAACAAATTCATCAAGTTATTTATGAAGGTTATGCTGTTAAAATTAGTGATCACGCGCTAGAAAATATCAAAAGAAGTAGAGCTTTAGTGGAGGATAGCATTACCAATAACAAGGTAATTTACGGTGTGAACACAGGATTTGGGAAATTCAGTGACACAGTTATTTCAAAGGATGATTTAGCTGACTTACAAATCAATTTAATTCGAAGCCATGCTTGTGGGCTCGGGGAGCCATTTCCTATAGAAGTAAGCCAGGTTATGTTACTTCTAAGAGCTAATGCATTAGCTAAAGGCTATTCAGGAATTCGTCTAGAAACACTTCAGTTATTAATAGATTGCTTAAATCAAAATATCGTTCCAGTTATTCCTAGTCAAGGATCGCTAGGAGCAAGTGGTGATCTAGCTCCTCTATCACACTTAGCCCTATTATTAGTTGGAGAAGGAGAAGCCGTCTTTAATGGTGAAAAAATGTCAGGTGCAGAAGCATTGAAATTAGCAGGCCTTCAACCAATCAAATTGCAAGCTAAGGAAGGTCTTGCTTTAATTAATGGAACCCAAGCTATGACTGCTGTAGGTGTAGTTGCTTATATGGAGGCTCAAAAGTTAGCTGACCTTTCAGATGGAATTGCTTCCCTAACATTAGAAGGTTTACAAGGAATTGTTGACGCTTTCACACCAGAATCTCATTCTGTAAGACCTTATCCTGAACAGAAACAAGTGGCTGAACGAATTCTTTCTTACCTTGACGGTAGTCAACTAACCACTACCCAAGGACAAATTCGAGTTCAAGATGCGTATTCATTACGATGTATCCCACAAGTCCATGGTGCTATTCAACAAGTTTTAAATTATGTAAAAGAGAAACTATCGATTGAGATAAACTCAGCAACAGATAATCCACTAATCTTCTCGGACAGTGGAAATGTTATTTCTGGTGGAAACTTTCATGGACAACCTATCGCTTTTGCGATGGACTTTCTTGGAATTGCAATGTCTGAAGTAGGAAATATTTCTGAAAGACGTATCGAACGATTGGTGAATCCCCAACTAAGTGATTTACCGGCATTTTTAAGTCCTGACCCTGGTCTTCAATCAGGCTTAATGATTACTCAATATGCTGCTGCTTCATTAGTTTCGGAAAATAAGACATTAGCTCATCCTTCTAGTGTAGACTCTATTCCATCTTCTGCTAATCAAGAAGATCATGTGAGTATGGGAACAACTGCTGCTCGCCATGCTTATCAAATTATTCAAAATAGTAGAAGGGTTCTTGCCATCGAAGCTATCTGTGCTGCTCAGGCTGCTGATATTAGAGGTGTAAGTAAGTTAGCTCCAGAAACAACGAAACTTTATTCGAGAATTAGAAAATCTGTTCCAACAATTACAAAAGATCGAATCTTCTCACGTGATATTGAAAAATTGGCTGCTGATTTAAAAGGAGTTGTAAAAGAAGTTAATTACGAAATGGTACGTTAATAAACGTGTGAAGTCGTTTTTATTATAAAACTCTAGCATAGACTCATTAAAATATTAGGATACCAATCTTTCTTTTTCTCAATTATAAAGCTTTATGAGATTTCCTTCGTAAAGTAAACCCGTATGAAATATGGCCGGAGTATAAGTAATTATCTATAGGAACAAATTTTAAAAAACAGTTTAAAATTATTTGAATTTATTTACAGGGGGAAGAAATATGACTACTGAACAAAAAGTAATTAAGGCGCCTCATGGAAAAGAATTAAATACAAAAGGTTGGATACAAGAGGCAGTTCTTCGTATGTTAATGAACAATTTAGATCCAGAAGTGGCAGAACATCCGGAGAAATTAGTTGTATATGGGGGAATAGGGAAGGCAGCTCGAAATTGGGATGCATTCGATCGTATCGTAGCCACTTTGAAAGATCTAGAAGAAGATGAAACACTATTAGTACAGTCTGGAAAACCAGTAGCTGTGTTTAAAACTCATAAAGATGCACCACGTGTACTCTTAGCTAACTCCAATATTGTTCCGGCCTTTGCAAATTGGGAAAAATTCCATGAACTCGATAAAAAAGGATTAATGATGTATGGGCAAATGACAGCCGGTAGCTGGATTTATATTGGAAGTCAAGGCATTGTACAAGGTACGTATGAAACATTTGCTGAATGTGCGAAACAACATTTTAATGGTAGTCTCGAAGGTACCATTACCGTAACAGCTGGATTAGGAGGCATGGGAGGGGCTCAGCCATTAGCCGTTACAATGGCAGGGGGCGTAGTCATTGGAATTGATGTTGACCGAACACGTATTGAAAAACGAATTGAAACACGCTATTGTGACGTTGTGTTAGAAAGCTTAGATGATGCCATTGCTTTAGCACAAGAAGCAAAAGACTCAGGAAAAGCGCTCTCGATTGGTTTGGTTGGAAATGCAGCTGAAGTGCTTCCTCAAATGATTAAACGTGGATTTATTCCAGACATTGTAACGGATCAGACATCCGCGCATGATCCATTAAATGGATACCTTCCATTAGGCTTTACCTTAGAGCAAGGGGAAGTATTACGTACTGAAAATCCTGAAGAATATGTAAGGAAATCTAAAGCTAGTATGGCTGTTCATGTTCAGGCTATGTTAGATATGCAGAAAGAAGGAGCCATTGCTTTCGACTACGGAAATAATATTCGTCAAGTAGCGTTAGATGAAGGCGTAAAAGACGCGTTCAACTTCCCAGGTTTTGTACCTGCTTATATCCGTCCTCAATTCTGTGAAGGAAAAGGACCTTTCCGTTGGGTAGCTTTATCAGGTGATCCAGAAGATATTTATAAAACAGACGAAGTTATTTTACGTGAATTCTCATATAATACTCATCTTTGTAACTGGATTAAAATGGCGAGAGAAAAAATTGAATTTCAAGGATTACCGGCACGTATCTGTTGGTTAGGGTATGGAGAACGTGCACGATTTGGAAAAATTATTAATGAAATGGTTGCATCTGGAGAACTTTCAGCACCTATTGTTATTGGTAGAGATCATTTAGATGCAGGATCTGTTGCTTCGCCAAACCGCGAAACAGAAGCAATGAGAGATGGCAGTGATGCTGTAGCAGATTGGCCTATTTTAAATGCACTAGTTAATACAGCTGCAGGGGCAAGTTGGGTATCTGTTCACCATGGTGGTGGCGTAGGTATGGGATATTCTCTTCATGCAGGTATGGTTGTAGTAGCAGATGGCACGGAAGATGCAGCTAAACGTCTTGAACGCGTATTAACAACAGATCCTGGTATGGGGGTTGTTCGTCATTTAGATGCAGGCTATGAGTTAGCCATTCAAACAGCCAAGGAAAAAGGCATGAACATTCCAACATTAGACTAAAGGAAACGGAGTGAGTATTTTGTCATCTATTACGTATATTAAACGCGCCTCACAACTGATTACAGTTAGAGGCGGAACTAAAGAACCAAAACGTGCTCAAGATATGTCCGATATTGGTATTATTGAACATGGCAGTGTTGTATTGGAAAATGGACTGATTACGTTTGTTGGATCAGATGTTGAAGCAGAACGTTATGTTCATACGTTGAATGGACATATTAATACGATTGATGCTTCAGGAAAAATTGTTACTCCAGGTCTAATCGATGCTCATACTCATATTGTGTTTGGGGGAAGTCGTGAAAAAGAGCTAGAGATGCGATTAAACGGAGCTAAATATATTGATATCTTAAAGGCAGGCGGCGGAATTCTCCAAACAACAACAAGTACAAGAGAAGCTACAGAAGAACAACTGATCCAAGAAACCTCCAAACGCCTGAATCGTTTTCTACAATATGGAGTTACGACGATTGAAGCGAAAAGTGGATATGGTTTGACACTAGAAGATGAATTGAAACAGCTAAGGGCAGCAAAAAAGTTAAACGAAAAACATCCTGTTGATTTAGTTTCTACTTTCATGGGAGCTCATGCTGTTCCAGTTGAATATAAAGAAAATCCAGACGAATTTGTTCGTTTAGTGATAGAGGAAATGATTCCAAGAGTTGCAGAAGAAAATTTGGCTGAGTTTTGCGATGTTTTTTGTGAAGAAGGAGTTTTTACAATTCAACAGTCGGAGCAAATTCTTGAGGCAGGAAAAAGATATGGTTTAAAACCAAAAATACATGCGGATGAAATTGTTCAATTTGGCGGTGCAGAGCTTGCAGCCAAGGTGGGAGCTGTTTCGGCCGACCATTTATTACAAGCATCGGATGAAGGTATTAAGCAAATGGCTAAAAGTGGTGTTATTGCAGTCCTGTTACCAGGTACAGCATTCTTTTTAATGGAGAAGCCTGCGAATGCAAGAAAGATCATTGAAGCTGGAGTTCCGGTTGCCCTTTCAACGGATCGTAATCCAGGGTCATCACCTACTGAATCGTTACCATTTATTATGAATCTAGCTTGTCTTACGATGAAGATGACGCCAGCCGAAGTCCTAACAGCATGTACAATTAATGCAGCTCATGCCATTGGAAGAGCTGATGAAGTTGGAAGCATCGAAGTAGGAAAGAAAGGGGACCTTGTTTTATTTGATGCACCGAATTATCAAACGTTGCAGTATAACTATGCAGTGAACCTCGTAGATACTGTCATTAAAAA
The DNA here is from genome assembly GCF_056099005.1 of Priestia sp. 53B2. Classification (NCBI taxonomy): domain Bacteria; kingdom Bacillati; phylum Bacillota; class Bacilli; order Caryophanales; family Bacillaceae; genus Priestia; species Priestia sp. 53B2. Next base: position 146,705 of record NZ_JBLZXA010000038.1, on the reverse strand, counting down.
AGGACAAGTGATTGTAGAAGGTGGGGTTTTACGTGATGTACCCGTACCCACAGCTTAATCGTCCCTCTTTTCATTGGGAAAGACAGCGTTCAACTGAACCTAAGGTAAGTGATTGGATCAAGACTTTTGAAGTGCAAGATGAAATAGATTTTCAAGCTGTAGATGTAACCATTTTGGGAGTCCCTCTTTCGAGATCTTCTATTAGTGCCTCCGGGGCAAGTGAAACGCCCCTTGCTATGAGACAACTATGGAAATCGTTTAATCCGTATCATATTGAATATGATACGGATTTGACCCCCTTATCGGTTTTAGATTTAGGTGATGTCAAACAGCATGTAACAGATATTTCACTTTCTCATCAGTATGTTAAAGAAGCCATGATTTCAATGCGGAAATATCACCCTCATACACTGCCTATCATGTTAGGGGGAGATCATTCGATTACGGCTATGTTAGTAAAAGGCTGGAAAGCATCACATCTAGAACAACGTATAGGAATTCTTCAATTTGATACACATTTTGATTTACGCAGTTTAGAAGATAATGGACCATCAAATGGAACACCCATTCGAAACTTGATTGAGAGTGGTACGGTTGAAGGCAAAAACGTTTGGAATATTGGCCTGCATGGGTTTTATAACTCGAAATCTCTCAAAGAGTATGCAGATACTCACCAGGTTAATTACGTGACCTTACTTCAAGCTAGAAAAACGGGGATTTCATGTATAGTTGAAAGGGCCTTAGAGGATTTAGCCAAGAAAGTGGATGTCATCTATCTAACAGTAGATATGGATGTTCTTGATGTGGCTTATGCTCCTGGTGTACCAGCAGGAACAACAGGAGGAATGAGAACGGATGAATTATTTGAAGCGATATATATTGCTGGTTCACACCCATTAGTCCAAGCAATGGATATTGTATGTTTAGATCCCTTACGCGATAAATCAGGAATTACTGTTAAAGCAGGAGTTCATGTATTCTTGAATTTTTTAACAGGCTTTGCAAATAGAAGATAAAATATTAACTTACTTATCCTTTTGAAAGTGACAAATCTCTAGCGATTTGTTACGAAACTTTCTTTCTCAGGAAGAAAAGTGACCAAATGAGAGAGGAGAGAAGTAATTGATGAAAAACAATTATCGCTACTTTATTATTTTTATGATTGTTATTATAACAATCATAAATTACATAGATAGGGGAGCACTTTCATACGCTCAGGCTGAAATTATTCAAGAATTCAACTTAAATCCAGTAAGCTGGGGAGTGATTTTAGGATATTTTGGTTATGGTTATATTTTCGGTGCACTATTCGGAGGAGCGTTGGCAGATAAGAAAGGTCCTAAGTTTATGTGGATTCTTGCTGGAACCACATGGTCTATATTTGAAATTGGCACTATATTTGCTGGTCACTTAGGTGCAGCGTTCTTTGGGGGTTCTGCATTAGCTGGTTTTGCGGTATTTCGTGTTTTGTTTGGACTGGCTGAAGGACCTACTTTATCTACAATGAACCGAACCATGGCAAATTGGGTATCTCCGAAAGAAAAAGGTTTTTCTGTAGCACTTGGCTTAGTTGGAACTCCAATTGGAGCATTGATCACCGCACCTATCGTAGTGGGCCTTTTAACGTTTACTAATTGGAAGGTAACATTTATTATTCTTGGCCTATTAGGTTTTGTTTGGGTATTAATATGGAGAAAAATATTTACAAATTTACCCGAAGATCATCCGAGAGTTTCAAAAATTGAACTACAAAAAATTCGAAGTATAGATAGTTTAATAAAAGGTGAATCACAATTAGAAAAAACAAACTCCACAAATGTTCCTTGGTATTATTTTTTTAAAAACCCTACATTAGTAATGAATGCCATTGGGTACTTTGCATTTTTGTATGTCAATATTCTATTACTAACTTGGACTCCAAAATATTTGCAAGATGAATTTAACTATTCTTTAGCATCTCTTTCGTATATAGGTATGATTCCATGGGTAGGTGCTATTGTTACAGGATTAATAGGAGGGAAAATTTCGGATAAGTTACGTGAGAAAACTGGGAATTTACGTATAGCCAGATCCTGGTTCACAGTAGTTTGCTTATTTTTCACAGCTATTTGTTTTATGCTAATCCCAACAGTTGGAAGTGCGGCCTCAGTACTTTTGTTAATGTGTATAGGTAATGCCTTTAATTACCTACCCAATTCGATCTATTGGACAGTTGTTCTTGATACAGAGCCTAATAAAGCAGGAACTTTTGGGGGAGTAACTCATTTTATTGCAAACCTGGCTACTATTATTGCGCCTACATTAACGGGAAGGCTTGTTGCAGCACATGGATATAATGCGATGTTTACTGCTGCTGCCATTGCCGTAATAATTGGAATGGTATCTATGATATTTGTAAAACCAGGACAACGAAGTCATATATCGGATATGGATAGTGAGAAAAACATCATATTATAGTAGCCATTAATACAGCGTAATGCCTTTTATTAATGACCATTATCTTTGTGTATAGTGCACATTTCATGAAGACTTCCCTCTCTTTTGGAGTGCTTTTCATTTGTCCTACTCTAGTTAGGTATCTATTTATATAACACCAGTAAGCATGTGGAAGTGTTAGTTGTACATCTTGTAATGCGTATATTTTGTCATAAAATACGCCTATAAAGGTCTAATATTCTTTTTGTTTTTTAAATATTAAATGAAAAATATAGAATTTTCGCAATGAATTTGTTATTATTTAGTTTTTATAATTTTCACATCTCAACGAGTGTGAAAGTAAGAAAGCTGTCTCATTCCCTGTGTTGAGGCAGCTTTTTATGTTGTCCGTCATTACGTAAGATTAATTTTAATTCCACCAGACGACGCTGGGGTTCTTGGTCTTCCTTCTTTTTGGTGTTTCCCAGAACTTTTATACTTCTCCATTAATTCATGAATGCTTGCTACCTGTAAAATGCGGATATGTTCTGAAGACACCGCATACCGAACAGGTGTAATCAACATGACTGAAGGGAAAATGGACGATCGACCCTCTGGCTGCCAATGCAATGCCTTCCATTCATCCGAAAAGAAAAACTCTTCATAGAGGTTAATCTTCGCTTGCATTTTCTGCTCAGTATACTGATTGCGTTGTATTTCAATCCAAAAAGGAGACCCTTTAAAAATACAAAACAGATCCGGTTCAATCCCTCCTTTTCGTCCGGTGGGCTTATCTTCGACAATGACCTGTTTAGGTGTGCTATACGTACACATTTGTTTATAGACATCCAAGATAGAAAGGAAATGTAATATTTTTTGAGAGTTCTTTTTAATTTTGGCATCTACAGGTAAGTAGACCGTAGGAGAATACTGCTGGGTGCGTTCAATGAGTCCTAACCGATATAAACGTACCATCACACTATTACACGCATTTACGGGCGATTTAAGCTGTTTAAAGAACAGGTCAACTAATGAGTCTCGATCCACGGCTCTAAATTGATTGATAAACGCTATGATGTCTTTATCACGTTGAGATAAATGGAAACTCATCGCTGCTCCTCCTTCTCTAATAAACCAAAGATGGATTGTGATGTAACTTCGAGTTCTGGTTCGGGATCTTTCACAAGCGTTTTATAAGAAGAGAGTATTTCCTTACAAGCACCTTCATCTAAGAAAAAGGCTTGAAACTCTTTGACCTCATCAATCTTAATTTTCATGCGCCCCCTGGCTGCAGCATCGATTTCTTCGGCACCGATGACTCCGGCAACTTTCGCATTTATCGCATCGGCCTGTCTTCCAGAGATCCGAACCCGTAAGTTTGCTTTGAGTGCTGAATTCAATAAATCAGCATCAGGACGCTGCATGGCAATAATCGTATGAACACCTAGAGCACGGCCTTGGCTGGCAAACTGTTGAATCATCTCCACAAGATCCGTCTCTCTCTTCACTATGGACATTTCATCAATTACCACAACGATACGAGGCAGCTTAAATGGAAGCCTGCTTATATGTGTTACGCCATGCTCTAACAATAAATCGCCTCTTCTGTACATTTCAGCTCGTAATAAGGCAAAAGGTTTTCTCATGTCCTTTGCCTCAAAACAAAGCGCATCCACATGTTCAATGCCATGAAAAAGCCCTAAATCAGCTCGTTTCAAATCTACTAACACCAAACGCAAGTCTTCAGGAGAGGCATATTTCACCCATGTTGTGAGGATGACCCGCATCAGACTGCTTTTTCCAGCTCCAATTTCGCCAGAAATCAGTAAGGTTTCCAAATCCGCAAAATCCCATGAAACGGGGTTTCCATAAATATCTTGACCAATGCATACAGGAAGCTCCATTTTCTCAATATGAGGATGAACGACTTCATACCTATAATTGAGCATCTTAGGTAAGTTTTTGTGATGAACGGTAATGCTAAAATTCTTTAAGCTGCCATTTATCTCAATGTTGCTGCCTAATACTTGTCGTAAGGCCCATTTTTTTTTGTGTAAAAGCTCAGGATCAATGCCATTCAATAAAGAAAAAGCGTACCGAGTGTACGTATGATGGTGATCAATCTGATGAATTTTAGGAAAGAGATAAGAGGTTCGGTCTCCATGTTTCACCACGCGATAAATCTCTGCCGTACGAAACGCTTTAATCAATTGACCACGCAATTTTAGTTTCTCAAACATACACATTCCTCCTTAGAATATAAAAGTCGCAAAAAAGTAAATTAAGGCGCTATAGAAGGTGACAGGCAGGATAAATCGCATGATTTTTCCAAACTGATCCACAAGATCAATAACACCCCATCTCTCTAATATTCGTTCGATGATGGCAATTCCTAAGATAATACCTCCTATGGTTAGAATAGTGGGGTCAAGCATGGCGAGTGGACTAAAAGGAACAAAGGAATAAGCCCTGAAAGGACGAGGTCTCGTAAGAGATGATTTGAGGATTAAAGGAAAGATCTTTCGAAAAGAAAACCTTTGTGTTTTTCTCATGTTGGTACCTTCTTTCATTCTTTTTAATTTTTTGCCTTTCAGGTATGAATTGTTTCGGCTCAACACATCCGGTCGCCCCCTTCGCCTCTTCGGCTCAGCTCCCTTACAGATTCCACGAAGGGCTTCACTAGGCGTATACAGCTTGTATTAACGCAGTAACGTTACTGAACTAGATACTGATTAAGTAGTGGAGTCGTAATTCTTTAGATACTATGTAACTACTGCAGTAAGCTTGCCTGTCCAAACAAAAAATAAAGAAGAACCCTTACTGCATTAGGTAATGAGTAAGTAATGGAATAAGAGGTGTGTTGTTTCTGATTTTTCAAAATTTTGTTGACAAGCTAAGAAAACAGGTGTAACCTTTTTTCTAGTTAATTAAATTTTAATTAAATTGAATATTCTTATCTCGAGAGGTGGAGGGACTGGCCCTTGGAAGCCTCGGCAACAGACTGTTAAAGTACTGTGCCAATTCCAGTAGCAATTTGCTTGAAGATAAGAAGAGCGCTCATAACGATTATTAACCTCTTCTTATTTGTAAGAAGAGGTTTTTTATTTTGAAAAGAAAGAAGGAAACAAAACCATGACAAAGACATTAGTGAAAGCTCCATTTAAAGCTGATCACGTAGGCAGCTTTTTAAGAACAGCTCCCCTTAAAGAAGCAAGAGAAGCGTATGCGAATGCAAGAATCAATAAGGCCGATTTAAAATCTATAGAGGACAAAGAAATTGAAAAACTTGTCCAGAAACAAATTGAGGTGGGGCTTAAATCCATCACTGATGGTGAATTTAGACGCTCATGGTGGCATTTGGACTTCTTATCAGGATTAGAAGGCGTAGAGGAGTTTGAGACAGAATATATTAGCCAATTCAAAGGCGCAAAAACAAAAAATAAAGCGATTAAGGTAGTAGGTAAAGTAGACTTCAATCAACATTATATGCTGGAACACTTCACGTTCTTAAAAAAAGCTGTCGAACAGTATGGTGATGGAAGCCAAGTTGCTAAATTCTCTATCCCAAGTCCAAATATGTTATTTACTCGAGTTCAAGAAGATACATATTACAAGGGGAACAGAGATCAATTTTATCATGATACTGTAGCTGCTTATCAAAAAGCCATTCAAGCTTTTTATGATGCAGGCTGCCGTTACCTACAATTAGATGATACTTCCTGGATTGATTTTGTCTCTGAAGAACGTATCAATGCGGTTGTTGAGAAGCTTGGTATGAACGTAAAGGACATTATTGATACGCGAGTAAGTTGCTTAAATGATGCTATTTCTAAAAAGCCTGAAGATATGCTCATTACTATGCATATTTGTCGCGGAAATTTTAGATCTACGTATATCACAAGTGGTGGATACGATACTATATCCGATGCAATCTTTGCTAACTTACATGTAGATGGGCTTTTCCTTGAATATGATGATAACCGTTCAGGAGATTTTGAACCATTAAAAAGCTTTACACGTAATAATCAAAGCGTTGTATTAGGATTAGTAACATCTAAGTTTCCTACATTAGAAGATGCTGAGATTATTAAGCGAAGAATTAAAGAAGCAAGCGAATATATTCCTCTAGAAAACTTGTCGCTGAGTCCTCAATGTGGCTTTGCAAGTACAGAAGAAGGAAATGTGTTAACAGAAGAGGAACAATGGAATAAAATTAGTCACATAATTAAAATTGCTCAAGATGTCTGGGGAGTTAACTAAAAAGGGAGATTTGTTTCTTAATTTTATATAAGCAGCATTCTAGATGTGTTGAAATACGATAAACAGGCGAATCTTATAAACGGAAAAAGGAAGAATGGATATCCATTCTTCCTATATCACACGTTCTAATTCGATACGCTCACATTGAAAAACTTGTTCCTCTATTAGGTACAAGATCTTCTTAATAACCCATTACTGAATATAATTAGATAAATAATAAGAGAGTTTTCTTCTGGTTTAAGTGCTGCAAGACACTAATAAGGTGATTCACGTCATCTTGAGAAATGGGTAAAAGTTGTACTAGAGTATTTTTAATATCTGTTAATATACATAAGTCATGTAATTCATGATCAGTGAAGATAGTTTGAAGGGGGTTCAATCTGAATAGTAATGGGAGATTGTCATATAGGTCAGTTCCACACTTAACAAAAAAAAGTTGTCGCCATAATGGTCCATATTGTGTAATCATCTCGTGTTCGATGATACTTACTATTGTTATTTCAATTTCAAATAGCAACATATAAGGCTTAAATATGAGCTCTTTTTCCATGTGCATTCCTCCTTTTATAGGACTTCTAAAATAAGTTAAATTATAGTTGTCCTGCGGTTCACTGTGCCTGCCTAGGTATACATCAAATGCATAAATGCGTTTCTTGCTACTTTTCCATCACCACTACCCCTCTCTCTCTATTTGACCATCGTTGATTCCTTATCATCTATTAGTGCAATCATTTGAGAAAGGCAAACAACTCTTTGTTCTGAGTTTCGGTCTCAATATAAAAAAAAGCTAAGAATGACTGTTTGAAACTAATGTTTCTGTATCTTAGAGATAAAAAGATAAGGTCATTTTAAAATGTCAATCTACTAAAATTCCTAAAATAGTACATTTCATTACTATTTACCTCCATTTTACTACTAATTCTCATATATAACATGACTTTTTACACCTTTATAAGTAAAAATATTCAATCTATTTTATATTAACGTATGGTTTCGTGTAGTAAAATTAATTTTGCTATAAAAGAACACTACATATGAAAATACATTTATAAAAGGGGATAAAACAATGAAAAGTCGTGTTATCAAGATTGTTTCTTCGCTAGCTATAGGAATAGGAATTTCTGCAGCTCCAGCTTCCTCATACGCTGCAACGCCTAAAACCATGAAAGTACATTACATTGATGTTGGTCAAGGAGATAGTATCTATATTAAAGCTCCCAATGGTGAGGACATTGTTATTGATGGTGGAAACAAAGGTAAAGGAAATGCAGTTGTAAGTTATTTAAAGAAACAAAAAGTCGATGATATAGAAGTATTAATTTCTACTCATCCTGATGCTGATCACATTGGTGGGTTAGATGAAGTCATTAATGCATTCAAAGTAGAAAATGTTTATGCACCAAAAGTAAGTAATAACACGCAAGCTTACAAAGACTTTTTAAATGCTGTGAAAAAGAAAAAATTAACGATTAAAACGGCACAAGCAGGCGTAAAGCTACCTGTTAAAGATGTAAATGCTCAAATTGTAGGGCCTACCAAAACCTATGCCAACAGTGATTTAAATGACTGGAGTGCTGTTGTACACATGGCTTATAAGAAGAATACATTTTTATTTACAAGTGATGCTGAAACAAAAGCAGAATCAGACATGATTAAGGCGAAGAAAACACTACGTGCAGATGTACTTAAAGTAGGCCATCATGGAGCCAAAACGTCTACAAGTAAAAACTTCTTAGACGCTGTAAAGCCTAAGTATGCAGTCATTAGCGTGGGTAAAAATAGTTATGGACACCCTACTTCTCAGGTTGTGAACTTACTAAAAAATTCTAAAGCAAGTATTCTCCGAACAGACCAAAGTGGTACGATTATTATCACGGGCGATGGAACATCTTATTCTGTTAAAAAATCGAGGTAATTATGAAAAAGATAAAAGGTATTATTGATCGGTTTGAAGAGGGATTTGCTGTTGTTGAAATTGAAGGCATAACAAAAGATTATCCAAAAGATATCTTTCCTGAGGATACACAAGTTGGAGATGTTGTTTACATTACAGGAAATAAAGTGACGGTTGATAGGCAAGAAACTAAGAAAAGAGAAAAAGAAATTGAAGACCTGATGAATGAGCTATGGGAAGATTAAAAACTAATTCCTATTTATAAAGTATTCTTGCTCTGGCATAAGGGATAAGATGACAGTTTCTTACTTTGAGACTGTTTTTTACGAATTAATTATTAATAAACTGTTTCGAAAAGTTTATAATATTTCACTATTAAATAATATCATTATTAAGGAATAAAACGTTGTTATACTATCTTTTAATATTGGTAAAATACACACAAAATTAACAACTTTTAGAGGGGAGAACAGCTATGTATAAAAAAGGTGTTTTTTTATTAATTACGGTAACTTCTTTACTGGTTTCTGGCTGTCAACAAGAAGAAAAGGTTGATTCAAAATCAGGGGAAACTGGGGAGGTTAGTAGCCAGGAGACCAGTGATAATAGTGCTAATAAAGCGAATCAAGATAGTAATAGCGCTACAGAAAATAATACTGGAGAACCTTCAACTATAAAAGGTAGCGATCATGCGAGTGCTGTTCACAAAAATAGTAATCAGCAAAACTCAACTAATTCAAATATAGTCTCCGATGACGCTTTTGTTACTAAAGATACAGCAGCTTTAGTAATGGCTGACTACATAAATGGACTAACAGCTGCGATTAATACAGGCCAGTTCAGTAACGTTGCGCATGTTTTAAAAGGTTCGTTATATAGTGACCAACAATCATTAGTAAGCAATTTATATAAGAAGGGTATTAAAGAGAACTGGATAGATTATTCTGTAGTGAATTTTACGAAAGCAGGTAACTCTTCTGATGGGCCTCTTTATAAAATACAAACTGTAGAGACCGTATCTGTTATACAACCAGATGGATCTCAAAAAACAAATAAATACAATTGGATGTACACAGCCGTGCTTATCAATAATCAATTATACTTAACTGATATAGCTAAAAATGGGCCTATTACTACTGTATCAAAGACTGGTCCAACTACAAGCACTCCATCAACAAATAGTCCAGCTACAACAATAACTAATAGCAAAAAAGCTTATTATTTAGATTTACTAGAGCAAACGAGAGCTAGTGAAGTACAGCCAGTTAATGATCAGATTGATGGTGACAGAAGACAAGCTTCTGGAGCCAATTATCAAATGTGGGATCAGGTGTTAAACGATATCTATGGTGAATTAAAAACCCAATTACCTGCATCAGAAATGAATGATCTAAAAATCAAACAACGTCAATGGATTAAAGATAGAGATGCTGCTTCTCAAAAAGAGTTGAAAGAAGCTGGAGGAGGAACTTTAGCTTATGCTGAAGAAGCTCGTATTTTACACGAAATGACTAGAGAACGTTGCTACGAGCTAGTTACTTATTATATGAAATAATGAGAAAGTACTATATTTACATGGTGGAACTTTATGTATTGGCTATCTTCATTATTATGTGTGTATATACCATCCTATAAATTACACACATACACATTTGCTCTTGCTATTTCTTGCTGTTATTTCTCTTCCATTTCTATCTGACTATTATTAGCTAACACCATTCTTTGCAGATTCATAAACTTCTCTAATAATGTTGGGAATAATTTAATATATTCAACGTAACAAAGAGCCACTTGTATGAAACAAGTGGCTTTTTATATTGAGTATGTTTTAGATAAAATGTACTAATCGTAACAGAATAAAATCTTTTTTTTCGATATATCCCTTCCTGCCCTCGGTTTACCTTCCCCTCATTGCTAATTCTTGAAAACTCTTAGGTCAATTTCAAAATTATTGCTAGATTGACTGCATAATTCGTGTGAGTTCTTTTTCTAAAGCATCGGGCTCGTTTGAGTAATTATAAATCCCTAAAAACTTCTCTATAGCCTCTGGATGAGAACTGATTAGCTTATTGATAGCATTCTGTTGTTCAGAGATGCGTTCGTTCTGCGAAATTTGACATCCCATGTGAAACCGAACCATAAACTCGTCTTCTATTGCCTTTTGATATTCTTCAGATATTTGATTTGATTGATTGGATTGTCCCTTATATTTTGAGAGAATATTGGATAATATACGTGCTCCACATATAGCATCATGGATACCTTGTGCCATGCCAGGATCTTTAAAACAAACTGCGTCTCCAACCAACGCCCACCCTTTTCCCATTCCTTTATACCAGTAATTATCATATCTGAGAATGCCTTTAACCGGTTCTACTAATTCCGCATTTTTTAAACGCGTCCCTATTGTTGTATTCGGAAAGTTATCTGTTAAGAAATTGCGTAGACAGCTTTCTGAATTTAATTTCAACCGTCCTATCAATTCCTTATTTTCTAATGGGAAAATGCCGGCGATAACATATAAATTATCATTCGTTGGAAAGAGAATGGCTGTGTTATCTTTTATCTTGTATACTTCAAATTTAGGGACATTGTCATGGCGAAATTCAGAGAAGTACCCGAAATAGATGCCGACTTTTGCCGAAATGCTTATTTTGAGTTCACTTTTTACCAGCTTGCGAATAATTGAGGATCGGCCGTCTGCCCCGACTACCAGGCGAGCTAAAAATTCTTGTTTCTCGTTATTGCCATCTAGACCTTCCACTCCCACTACTGTATCTTCAGCATGAATAACATCCGTCACACGAAATCTTTCTAGAACGGTTACATTCATTTGTGATTTGGCTTGTTCAAGTAAGATTTGATCGAGATAAGTTCTTCTAATGCAGTAACAACTTTCTTCTCCGTCAACTTTAGGGATGAGTCCTTCTATCACGGTATCCTCAAATTGAAATTTAATATCCTGTACCGGTGGGGCGTTTGTTTCCAATAATTTGTCCATGACACCGATTTCTCGAAGAAGAGCGACAGTATTATTGAAAAAAGTATGGGTTGATAATGTATCCTTTGGAAAGGTCGCTTGGTCTACTAACAACACATGGAAACCTGCCTTCCCAAGATAAATAGCAAGGGTAGAGCCGGCAACTCTAGCACCGGTAATGATGACATCATACGTCTTATTCATCGTATCGCTCCGTTTCCAAGTACAATTATTAATTTGCGTATCCATTAGAAGGATTCTAAAACTAATGCTCTTACGAGTTAAAGCAATGAGGTAAATTGATAAGGGTATGCTACATACATAAAGTATGGAAGTTAAAACGAATTAAGTACAGGGAAATTTCATCTGTTAAACAATTAAAAAGAATTTGCGCTAAAAATCGGAATGATATTTTAAGCATTGAATAGAAGCTCATTTACAAGAAGATATAATAGATGGATTGAAACATAGATATAGATTCTAGACATATATTCCTTTTCCTCTTTTATTCTTTGACTTCTAATTGATAAATTTTCCTGTATTTTACATTAATTAAGTTGAAAAAGGTTAAATTATCCACTCGTTTTTTATATACTAAAATAGAAAGCTACTCAACGTATATAGGGTAGTGATCCAATGCCAAGTGTAAAAGAAGCTGTATATATTCATTGTGGAAGGAAAATGGGCGTTTTTAAACCCGAAGAAATCACAACATTCAGCTACATGCATTTCAGAGGATTTTTTGCTTGTTCAGGTTGTCGTGTGAAAGTCTTTCATAAAATCAAAGGGGATAACCAACATCTATTGTCTCGTCCACTAATACTCATGCCTATGATTGTCTTTATAAAAAATAGTAAAAAAGTAGCCTTTGCTCCACGAGAGCAAGGGCTTTTTTAAAACTCAGCGATTGGGAAATATTTTATCAGTTTAAGCTAAGCATAATATATACATACATGTTTTTAAAACAATATAGGGCTGAATTTTGCAGTGGATAAACAAATTGTCCAACATAAACATATTTCATTTCACCACAGAGCTAATCTCAGACACGTTTTTTATAATGTATCTTGTAAATTACTTTAAATAAAGAACGTATGTTTGACCAGAATGACGAAAATATGATATATTTTTCACCTATACATACTATATCCAGTAAGAAATGAGGTAGTTAAATATGAAAAAAGCTGAATTAATCGATGCAGTCGCAACAAAAACAGAACTAACAAAACAAGATTCTAAAAAAGCAATAGATGCGTTGTTTGAAACGATTTCTAATACACTGTCAAAAGAAGAAAAAATCCAACTACTTGGATTTGGTACATTTGAGGTACGCAATCGTGCAGAGCGTACAGGTCGTAACCCTCAAACAGGTGAAGAAATGACAATTCTGGCTTCGAAGGTTCCTGCTTTTAAACCAGGTAAAGAGTTAAAAGAAGCTGTTAAATAAGTATTTTAGAAAGCTCTTAGATTTATTCTTTGAGCTTTCTTCCTTTTGAAAGTTCACAAAGTTTACACAATAAAATGTAAGCGTTTCCTATGAGGTTGTTGTATACTAAATAATATAAAACAATATAACTTTTAACTTGTATGATTTCCTAACAAATTCTGCATGCTAATTATTTATTTGAATAACAAATTCCTACATTAGTTATTGGGAAGAAAGGATAACGGAGCATGATATTGAAAGCATTAAGAAAGAAAGGTGTCATTACCATTAACTATTATCAAAACGGTTTATTACAAACATGTAAGGGACGTGTAAACGATCTTAATCTTCATGATCAAACTCTTTCTCTAGAGGATGAACAACACAATATATTCTCTATTCGTTTATCGGGCATTACTGAAATTCATTAAGTCTATCATCGTATAGTTACATTATTTAATATGCTTATTACAGGGAATGTTAATGATAACGCTATAAAAAAGAGGAAGAGAACTCTCTTCCTCTTTTTTATAATTTATTTACCTTATTAGTACTATTCCTTGTGTCCACCAAGTTGTTTTTCAGCTAATGCTACAAGGCTTTTTGTAATTTCTCCACTAACGGAGCCATTAGCACGAGCAGTTGTGTCAGGTCCCAGCTGTACTTCCATTTCTTGTTTCATTTGATTAACTGCTTATGCGAAACAAGGGAACACCTACTAACCAGGAAGTTCCCCTATTTCGCTAGATAAAAATACATCGTTAAGAGAAAAGTTATAATATGATAAATTAGAAAAAAGGTTAAAGCACAGTTAAACTAAAAAAGAGAAGGTTTTTAACCTTCTCTTTTCCTACAACATCAATGATTAAGCTTTTTCTAATGTCATTCATTATAGTTTATTAATTACAATTTATATATAATTATCGATTCTTAAGCATCTTATCGTTATAACCAAACAGCCATGTCAGAATAAATGATACAGCAAAGGCAATCAAATTAACGAAAATATAGATAAAAATCTGATTATTCAAGTACAATAGTAACCCTGGAATAGCTGTAACAGCCATTCCTGTTGCTTTTAGATGAAAAATTGAGGCTAAGAATCCCCCTACTGCTCCTCCTATAAGGCCCATTATAAAGGGTTTAAAGAACCTTAGGTTTACTCCAAATATAGCCGGTTCTGTAATTCCTAAAAAGGCTGAAAATGCTGATGGGAATGCTAATGCTTTCACTTTTTTATTTTTAGATTTCAATCCAACTGCTAGCGTTGCAGCCCCTTGAGCTACAATTGCGCTGGTAATTAATGGATTGAATGGGTTGAATTTTGTATCAGCTAATAATTGAATTTCAAGTAAATTAAATATATGATGAACGCCAGTAATTACAACAACTTGTTGTAGGCCACCAATAATAATACCAGCTAAACCAAACGGTAAATCTAAAATTGCTTTTGTGCTTGTTAGAATTATGTTTTCTAATGAATGAAAGACTGGTCCGATAGCGAAGAGACCTAATGTAATCATGATCAACAATGTTAGAAATGGCGTGAGTATTAAATCAATTGAATCGGGCACTTTTTTACGAATCCAACGCTCTAATTTTGCTCCTATAAGACCTACAAAGAAAGCTGGTAAAACAGAACCCTGATACCCTACAACTGGAATAAATCCAAAGAAGTGAATAGGATGTGCGTCTCCTGAACCTACTGCATATGCGTTTGGAAGTGCTGGATTTACTAACATTAATCCCAAGACAATTCCTAGAACAGGGCTTCCACCAAATACTTTAAAGGCTGACCATGCAATTAATGCTGGTAAGAATGCAAAAGCTGTATCTGTGACAACTTGTGTAAACATTATAAAGTTCTCAGGGATATCATTGGGTGTATAACCCAACCAATTTAACACTGCTTCTTGCGTTAGTACCCCACGTAAACCCATAAATAATCCGGTTGCAACAAGAACTGGAATAATTGGAACGAAAACGTCACCAAAGGTTCGGATAGCTCGTTGAAAAGCGTTTCCTTGTTTCTTAGCTTCTGCTTTTACTTCAGAGGTAGACGTGCCTTTAATACCCAACTCATTCACTGCTTCATATACTTTATTAACAGTTCCTGTACCAAAGATAATTTGGTATTGTCCTGAATTATAAAATGCACCTTTTACTTTCTCTATATTTTCAACTGCTTCTTGATTTACTTTTGTTTGATCATGTACCATAATACGCAATCTTGTTGCACAGTGAGCAAATGATGAAATGTTTTCTCTTCCACCTATTGCCTCAACTACTTTGCTAGCTATGTCTTTGTAACCCTTTTCCACTTGATGATAACACCCCTTTGGTGATGATAATATAATGAAATTGTAATAAGAAAAAACTAATATTCCTGATTCGATCGCGACTATATTTCTTGCTATCTATAAAAGATATAGACCGAACAAAAAAAAGAACCGGTTCCAAAAAACTAAAAAAAACAACATATATATAATTAAATGTTTCCTTTCATAGGAGCCAATTTCGTTAAATAAGAAGTCAAATTGGAACCGGTTTCTTTCGCTTATTATAGTTTATGAAATAAGAAAATGTCAACGCTTTCTTTTGTTAGTCAGGGATGCTAAATTCCAGATCTTTAAAAACAAACATAGCTATATAAAAAAGAAGGTACTTGAAAGGCGTCATTACGCATGTAGAGCTTGTATTAACGCGGTAGCGATACTGAACTAGATACTAATTAGATAACAAAGTTAAGATTCTTTAGATACTATGTAGCTACTTCAGTAAGCTTGCCTGTCCAGTCGAAAAATAAAAAAGAACCCTTACTGCAGTAGGTAATGATGTAAGGTGTTCTAGGCTTTTAGATCCCAGGGGTTGTCCCAACCGTTTGTTCCTTTTATAAAATGTACGAGACACTAGTAGATGTCCAAAAAGATAAAAACTTTATTAAGGAAAAAAATAACAGGGTTAATGAATTTTAGTCGAGGGTAAAGTCAACTAACTATTTTAAAAGGAGGGTACTATGTATGGAAATTATATGGATGCTAATTGTAGGTGGAATTATTGGGTGGCTCGCTGGATTACTTACAGGACGTGATGTTCCTGGAGGCATTATTGGTAATATTATCGCTGGTTTTATTGGTTCTTGGTTAGGTGGGCTGATCTTGGGAAGTTGGGGACCAGTTATTGGTGGTTTTGCAATCATTCCAGCCATTATTGGAGCAATCATTTTGGTGTTAATCGTAAGCTTTGTTCTAAGGAAAATGGGACAAAAAAAGAATCATGGTCATCATGCATGATAAATCGAAAAAATTAAATTGGAGTGATTAAAAATGAGAGAAGAAAGTAAGTGTGTGTTAGATGATTTTGTTGAAGATAATCAATTTGAATTAGATTCTTACCTTACTTATTTGTTCGATCAAATTAATAATGATATCGAAGTTCTGTCAGAAGCTTAATGAGAAACCAGATATTTTATTATAAAGAAAAAGAGAAAAAAATAATAAATCAGAATATAACATAAACGACCTTATTAACTTTGTTTACAATATATAGGGTCGTTTATTGTTATGGAGAATGTTTAAAAATAAAGTGAAGATACCCTTCTCTATAGGCAATGCTCAAAGATTATTAATCACTTTAACTGCTGCTTTAGTAAAAATCTATTGGTCCTATATTTTGATTAAAGACCTTTCGAAGTGCGAAACGAAGGACTGTACATATGATTAAAAAGGCGCCTCCTCTGTGTGGAAAAGTCTGTCCACCATCAAAAAGAATTTATCTACCTTAATAAGCTAACTGTTTATTAAATCATTTTATAATAAAGGAGATGGAAGTGTGTTTGGATTCAATGATATGCCTAAGTTCTTGTTTTCTTTCTTACTTGTACTACCACTTGTATCTCTTGTTCACCAATTAGGTCATTCTATCATGGCAATCTTTTTCGGAGGGAGAGTGGATTTTACAATTGGAAAAGGAAAAACCATTTTTAAATGGAAGAAAGTTAAAATAAAATCAGTTTACTTTTTGGATTCTTTTTGTGTATATGAGAAACTAAAATACGATAACCGATTTACCCATGCCTGTGTCTATGCTGGAGGTGCCATTGCCAATTTATCCTCTATTTTCCTTATAAATGGCTTAGTTATGGCTGACATCCTTTCAGCAAGTCTCTTCTCTTACCAGTTTGTCTATTTTTCTGTTTATTATATTGTCTTCTCACTACTGCCTATTAAATTTACAGAAACAACTTCAAGCGATGGGCGTGCTATTTATGATGCATTGAGATATGGAAAAATAACATGTAACCCTGATTAATAAAGCTGAAATAATGATGTGAAGCGATAGGTTTGCGAAGCTACATGGGATTCACTTTTACGTAATGAAGTAGATGATAAAAATAAAATTACTTTAAATAATATGGTTAATCCAGCAATTAGTGTTGATGTTGATAAATAATTGATATCAAAAAACCTTCTACTACTGTCAGGTAGAAGGTCATTTGTGTGATTGAAATGTCATTGTACACCCTGCGAGAAAGGTAACACATTTATTCATTACCAATAAAATCATAATTTAAACAGAGTACATAGGAAAACCCTCTATCCTATAGATAGAAGGCAAGATAAAACATACTATAAACAAAGGTAGGTAACTTAGATAACTTTACATTTATTTTTATACCCAAAAGGAAAGAACTTAAACAGATAAAAAACCCTTCTACCCATAGAGAGTAGAAGGTCACATGGATCACATACTGTTAAAAAAAAGTTAGTTGATTATAGATTTTAACCCAAAAAATAAAATTCAAACATCTTACATAAAAAATATGTGGTTGGCCTAATAGCTTATCTTTTTCATGAAATGGACGAGACATAAGGACAAAAGTAGAATGTAATGAGGAAAAGGGAGAGCTTGGTGAATCAAATCATAGGAAACTAATACAAAAGAACCGACAATTGAATGCCAGTTCCTTTGTATTGTATAAATGTAGTCATTCTTCATCTTCATAAATAAATAAGCCATTTACCAAGGCCTCAAAATCAGGAGCTAATTCAAAAATAAGCATGTCTGTTCCCCATTCTAAATCCATATAAATTATAGGAGGGTTATCTTTTGTATCCCGATAGTCAAATGCAACCCACCAATGTCCCTCTCCACATAATAAAACAATATCTTTTGGTAACTCCCATTCTTCTATATAATAATCACTGGATAAAATGCCTTCTTTCCCTATTCCATAAATCTCAGGGACATTTACATGATCGTCTGCCCAATTTGTTGGAACGGAGGTAGGGTAGTCACAATATTTTAAAGAGCCCCCATTCTGTATTTTACATAATTCAATATAGGATTTTGGTAACTTCACACCCAACTTCTTTTCTGCTTCATTGACCATTTCTTCTGTTAATTTTTTTGATTGACTGTATCCATCATCCCAAATATCTCTCATTTCCCCAACCCTTTCAATCAGTACCAACTAAATACTCTTTTTCATCCCACATTCGCGGCATTCACGTAAGAAAACGCCACCTTTTACGGGACTTTTGAAGTAAGCTGAGTTGCAGTTATCGCATCTGCCACTAACCTTATCCGGAAATTCAGCATAGTCATACACTTTATCAAGATCGATTTCTTGCTCCTTTATTTCTTCCAGGTTGATCACTCTTTTCTATTTGGCTTTTATTAGACTAACACAATTACATCCATATAAAAGGCTTATGTTGAAATTACTCTGGTTTTTCCACTAGTTGCATCTGGAAAATTTGCGTTTCTTGAATACCTGCTCGTTGAAGTTCTTGTTTAAATGATTCTCCTTCTTTTAGCTTAATGATTCTCTTCGAACCGTCACGTAACGTGTATATTCTAAAACTGTACATGAATGTACCTCCACCAAATTAAATAATCCCTGGACACGATTTCTTGAGGGACTAAGCCAAGCGAACATCGATTAGATCACTTAACCTCATTTTATTTTTTAACTCAAATACGTCATCAATAAAAATGAATAAATCTCCAAGGGAATCAACAAACTGAATGAACCCCGTCTCTGTAATGCATTGGCCTTTCTTATAATATGTAAGATAAACTTGTTTATTTGTATATAAGGCTTCAATTAAGGTGAAATTCATCTTTTCCATTTGCTCTTCTGTTGAAACAAGTTATGATACCCGAATTGTATAAGCGAGCTAACACTGGTGAAAGAGCTCATAATTAGATAATAAAGTTGTAAATGAAATTTTGACTTTTAGCTCATCAGTTTCTATAATTAAACCGATTGGTCTTCATAACCATTAGGAGGAAACAGAATGAACGGTAAAGGCGAAACAAGAGAAAGAATTATTAAAACAGCAGCACACCTCTTTCAACTGCAAGGATATCATGCTACAGGTCTAAATCAAATTATCAAGGAGAGTAAAGCCCCTAGAGGATCTGTTTACCATCACTTTCCAAATGGTAAAGAAGAATTGGCTATTGAAGCAGTAAAATATACAGGTAGATTCGTTGAAGGACAAATTAAAGAGAGTATGGCTCAAGTCTTGGATCCTGCTGAAGCTATTCAACATTTTATTGAGGTAACGTCTAAACAGTTCAATGATCCAGAAAGCGTTGAAGGAATACCCGTAGGATTATTAGCAAGTGAAACAGCTTTAATAAGTGAACCACTACGCCAAACATGTGTTGACGTTTTTAAGGCCTGGGCAAATGTGTTTGCAACAAAGCTCATTCAACATGGCTTTGACGCTGAAGAAGCTGAAGCACTTGGAATGACTATAAATTCGATGATTGAAGGTGGCATAATGTTTTCACTTGCTCATAAAGATAAACAGCCACTTTTGCTTATTGCTCAACAAATACCCTTGATTATAAATAAAAAAGGATAGCATTTTGCTATCTTTTCATTTATATTAATTTAAGTAGACTGACCAGTCCATTTTATATGTAGATTGGTCTACTACCATAAAGGAGGAAATAGTATGACAATAATTACTAGTAATCTACCGAAAAAACAAGCGCCTTATTTATTACGAAATGGCCAAGGTCCTAAATACTTATTTGGCAGACAAGTAGCCACCATTATGGCTAACGCTGAAAGTACAGGGGATATGTTTGAAATCGTCTTGCTTTCAGGAGGAAAAGGAGACTCTTTCCCACTTCATTTTCATAAAGAAACTCATGAAGGCATTTTAGTTCTAGACGGAAGAGTAGAACTTATCCTTAATGGAGAGAAGCACCTACTTGTATCAGGTGACTACGCTCACATTCCGGCTGGCACAGTGCACAGTTATGAAATGAGAAGTCATCGCACTCGTTTTGTCTCCTATACAATGAAAGGAAAAGTTGCGAATCTTTATGCTGAAATAGGCACGCCTTATCAGTATGTAGAACATCCTCCATATGCTGAAAAAGTATCTTATGAGCGCTTTTTACAAGCTGCAGCATTTTCTGATATTGAGTTTGTTTCAAACGAAAAACCTTTAGAAACTGAAACTAAACTTGTAACAAACTCAAAACGTCCTGATGAAGTAGTTCCCTATGTTCTTGAATCTGGCGAAGGTGATTGTCTCTTAACAGGTGACCAGCTTCACCGAATAGTAGCAGCACAGACAAATACAAATGGACAATTTATTGTAGTTTCATCTGAAGGACCTAAAGGAGATCGTATTGTGGATCATTACCATGAACATCATACGGAAACATTTTACTGCTTAGAAGGGCAAATGACCATGTGGGCAAATAGAGAAGAGATTGTGTTAAATCCGGGAGATTTCCTTCATGTACCGGCTAATACCATTCACTCATACCGTTTAGATTCTCCGTACACTAAGCTGGTAGGTTTACTGGTTTCTGGCTTGTTTGAACCATTCTTCCGTACTTTGGGAGATCAATATGAACATCATATTTTCCCAACTGAACCTCAGCCACTACGTTTTGATAGAGTAATTGCAAATATTCACAATCTCGATTTAAAGATGGCCGATTAAAAGGAGTAAATGGAACGTTAGACGTTGTGTTATTTTAATGGAATTAATTCCGTTATTATCCATAACCCTTATTATCACAATTAGAAAAGCAGTCCTTAAATGTTCAAAGGACTGCTTTTACTATCTACTTAACGTTATAGAGTTTCCATATATTTTTCTCTTTATAATCTATATAATTACTCCAACGTTCTCCCTGGTTAATATAATCTTCAAACGTAGCAATTCTAGTTACAATATAGCCACCACATTCATCTGCGGTTTGTTTTGCAATGGACTGTGTGTCAAAGGGAAATGCGACCAATTCATCATTTGTAAATTCATAACTAGAGATTTCTTTCCTTTTTACGTTTCTACATGATTCATTTACATAATATAACTTACCTAATTTTATAAGGTAGTATGGATATTCTTTGTTAGGTAATTTACTCCCCTCCATTTCTACACTCTTCAATTGCTTTATAAGTCAATATTACCTATTATTTGGACTTAGAAACCTAAAATCCTTTTAAAAAAGCCACTCATTTAGAGTAGCTTCAATTACGCAATGTTAATGTGTTACGCGATTCTAAGTAGATAATGAAGTTAAGGCTCTTTAGATACTAGGGGTTGTCCTAACAGCCCATTTTTTCATGAAATGGATGAAAGGTTGGAAAATATCTAAACAACTCGATTAAATATCTAAAAAAACTTGCAATAAACATGTAAGCTGATTGGAAGCTCCCAAAAAAGAGAACCCTTCTTCAGATGGTGTTCTCTTTTTTACTTCCTTATGTCTCATTCAACAATAAAAAATAGCAGGAACTTTTGAGAAGGAAACTGAATTTAATATGATGTTTATGTTATTTAATTTGAAGATGGTTAGTGTGATAATGAATATTTTTTGGTACTACGTAATGGTAGTATTTCACGTGCAAAATTGGCTGTATTCTTTCAATCTTCTGGTGTAGTCAAACCTATTATCCTACATCAATAAAATCTAATTATAAAGGAGACTAAAGTTATGGAAATTTCTAAAGGGGTAGAAATGCTCCAGCTTGAATTTCATGGATATATTATTCATCCAACTCTTTTATGGGATCAAGAAATGGCCGTTTTAATAGACACTGGATTCCCGGGACAAATGGAAGATTTACGCGTGGCAATGGATAAAGTAGGAGTATCGTTCGACAAACTAAAAGTTATAATTTTGACACATCAGGATATAGATCATATAGGTAGTCTTCCTGAGATAGTACAAGAGTATAATCATATTAAAGTATATGCTCACGCTTTGGATAAGCCTTATATACAAGGGAATTTACCTCTTTTGAAAGACGGGAACGTAGAGAATCCTCCAAAGAGCAAAGTGGACGATACCTTGAAAGACGGTCAAGAACTTACGTATTGCGGCGGGATTCGTGTCATTCATACTCCAGGACATACTCCAGGGCATATCAGTCTCTATTTGGAAAAGAGTAAAACACTGATTGCTGGGGACTCAATGTACAGTGTAAACGGAATAATTGAGGGGATTCATGTTCCAACTGTACTGGATATAAAAGAGGCTCGACTCTCTTTGAAGAAATACCTAGACCTGGATATTGAATCTGTGGTTTGTTATCACGGAGGCTTAAGTAATGGGGATATTGATGAGCAGATTCAAAAAGTAATTTCATCTTAAAATCTGAATTTTTCCCGGCTATTGGGTACGATACAAGAATCTCTTGCACCCTCATGCTATTATCCTCCTTTTTCACTAACGAAAAAAGGAAGAACGGGAAACCATTCTTCCTTCGGCCATCATTATAAAATTTTATTAGAAACGTCCACCGCCAAGTTGTTGCTCAGCCATTTGTACAAGACGTTTTGTGATTTCGCCACCTACTGATCCGTTTGCACGTGCAGTTGTGTCAGCACCAAGGTTTACACCAAATTCGCTCGCGATTTCATATTTCATTTGATCGATTGCTTGTTCAGCACCATATACTAATAATTCGTTGTTGTTGCTGCTTTTGTTGTTTGCCATGTTGTGTCACCTCCTTGTTTCTTTTAAGTTTCCTATTGTAGAAGAGGTATATGTATGGTAAATAGTGGATGTATTTTACCTTATGTGATCGCCATACTAACTCTCAGAAACAAATGACACTGTAAAAAGTGGGATTAGATGTTTCATTTCCTTGTTATAAAGCCTATACACTTGCCATGTGTAAGAAAAGGGATGACAGCTTTAGTTGTTATCCCTTTTCTTATTCAAAGTCCTGTTTTTAAATAAGAATAAGGAACATACTCACTTAAATAACAAGGAGGATATCTATTTGAAGAAACAAGTTTATAAAACATAGAAGGTTAGTCTCGCGTTCTGAATCATATGTTTCATATTTTAGTTATATAAGATCCACATGCATTAAACAGATACATAAACTATGTTATAATAGTGGTGGAAATAATACGTGAATTATCTAGTGTATTCAACGTAGCAAAAAGCCACTTGTAGTATACAAGTGGCTTTTACTTATTAAAAATCTATATACTTTTATTTACATTGATTAATTAAAGATAGAAAAATACATATAGACGAGGTGTAAAAAATGATTAATCTATATACGACAACCAGCTGCGTTTCTTGCCGAAAAGCAAAGGCTTGGCTTGAGGAACATCAAATTGATTATATTGAGAGAAATCTATCGTATGAACCTATTACAGAAGATGAAATTAAAAATATTCTTAGTATGACAGAAAAGGGTACAGATGAAATTATTTCTACAAGGTCAAAGATCCCTCAAAAGTTAAATATAGAGATTGATGCACTGTCGTTACAGGGGCTGTATGATTTGATAAAGAGCCATCCTTTTATACTTAAACGCCCTATTATCATACAAGATCGTAAAATACTGCAAATCGGATATAAAGAAGAAGAGATAAGAGCTTTTATTCCTCGGAAACTTCGTACTTTCACGATGACAGAACAGGCAGTAGTAGGTGATCAGTAGAGGGTAATAGAAGAGTGGTCAACGGATGCCTTAACTTCAAAAGTAGATTGTAATAAAAGGCATCGGCAGTGTAGTAAGGTACATATTTCAGATTCTAAAGGTGAGTAAATGCTGCAGTAAACTTGCCTGTCCAATCGAAAAATAACAAAGAACCCTTACCTAAGTAGGTAAGGGGTAGCTAATTATGTAAGAAGTAATGGGTTTTTATATGCTGGAGGTTGGACTAGTGGCTTTTATTTTTCATAAAATGGACAAGAGAGCAGGGGATGTTCCAACGACTGAGGCTGAACGTAATGAGGATCAGTGGCAGCATAACGAATTATATCTCCCAGGTCCTAAAAAGAAGTAAACAAAGGTAAATAAAAAAGAGAAGGTTTTAACCCTCTCTTTTAGCCACATATATTCTACAGTTTTAAAGTTAATTATTTAATTAACAACAGCTGTTATCCATTCCTACCAATACAAATCCTGCACCTTGAGGACCTTCTTGAACATCAAGTGTAAGCCCTTGGGTTGTAGATAGTACTGTATTTTCAATTGCTACTTGAATACCGTTAACTTCTTGGACTGTATCATCCTCAGTAGGTTCGTCTAATGATAATCCGACTTGAGGTCCGCAGCATCCAGCACCCTCAGAGTAAAAACGAATGCCTTTAGCCCCTTGTTCAGCGAATACATCTTCTAACATCTTTTTAGCTCCATCTGTGATATTCATCTAATCTCTCCCTATCTTCAATTATATTTATTGGTTAGGCTTCTGGAAATAAACGTTGAAGCGAAGCTTTCATTTCAGGTTTAACATTAATTTTAGCACGAGCTGCTTTTGCTTTTTCTTCAGCTTCTGCGATGGAATCAGCTTCTCCAATTGCTAATAGAGTTCCAATTGCAACCGTACCAGTACGATTACTTCCACCTGCACAATGGAAGTAAATCTTTTTCCCTTCCTTGTACGATTTTACTACTTCGTTAATTGCATTTTGAATAGATTCATCTTGATTTTCTGCATCATCTACAATTGGTGTATGAACGCGTGCTTCTGGAGCATCATGTTCTAATGATTCTGCACGTAAGTCATAAATGACATCTACTTTATCATTTTCCATCATTTCTTTTACATCGGCTGCACCACCGATAAAAATGCGATCGTCAATTAATGATTGATAATTTTTGTTACTCATGTTGTCCACCTCTATAATTTTAGTGTCTGAATCAATATTAAAACAGGTTACTTTCCACTTTGAATTATTGAATATATTCTTTGACTTTTTCGTAACCGATTTTCTCTTCTGGTTGCCAGGGAATAATAGCGCAATTAGACGTTAATTCATTCCTTATTTTCTTAATCCATGCTTTTTCAGCTTGTGATCTTCCCTTTAAAATAGCATCCTTTGTATCTGTTGCGTACAAACTTTGGTTGATAACCCACCATTTTGGTGTAATTTCAGCACGTTTCAAGTCTTCCTGGAGACGATGCGCTTCTAGTACTGGCGTTGCTTCTGCAAGAGTTACAATAACTACACTTGTTTCTTTTGGATTGCGTAAACGTGGTAGTAACGTTTTAACGCTTTCTGGAACCTCTCCTGTAGCTTTTTCCAACTCTTTATGATAAGACTCACTAGCATCAAGTAAAAGCAACGTATGACCAGTTGGCGCTGTATCGATGACCACAATTTCATCATTTGACTTAACTACCACATCTGCAAAAGCTCGAAACACAGCAATTTCTTCTGTACATGGTGAATTTAAGTCTTCTTGAATATAAGCAATGCCATCTTCATCAAGTTCCTCACTAGCTTTTGTAAGTACTTCTTTTTTATAAGCATCTACTTCAGCTTTAGGGTCAATTCGGCTGATGCTTAGTAATTCCTTTGCTTCACTATTACTAAAAATAAAATCTAAATGGGCTGCAGGATCTGTCGTAGTTAAATGAACACGATGGCCCTTTTCAACTAGTCCTACTGCAATCGCAGATGCTACTGTTGTTTTACCAACACCGCCTTTACCCATTGTGAAAATAACTTTTGTTCCATTTGTAGAGAAGTCTTCTACAACATCTTTAAACTCGGATAACTTTTCTGTAGAAAGCTCTACATTTTTAATTTCAGTTTCTGGTAATGACTCTGCTTTAAACAAACGACGTAAATGATTAATGCCTGTTAAAGGATAAGATACATAAGGCACTGAATACATAACCATTTGTTTCAGCTCTTCTGGCATTTTCTTTAATGATTCTTGTTGTCGAGTATAAAAAGCAGTAGATATTTCATCGCCTTGTACATATTGACTCATTAACCCATTCACAATTAAGTTTTGATTTAAAATGCCAATCTCTTTTAATTCCTTTGAAGCTCTATTTGCCTCTTCTAGAGAAGAAACATCAGGACGAGCTACTAACATTAATGTCGTTTGGGCTGGGTTTGATAAAGCTTCCACAGTTTTTGCATATAAACCTCTCTTCTCATCTAGACCTGATAAAGGCCCTAAACAAGAAGCTCCATGTGTACTTTCATCTAAAAAACCGGTCCATGCACTTGGCAATTGTAACAACCGAAGTGTATGCCCGGTTGGCGCTGTATCAAAAAGAATATAATCAAATTGGTTGACCATTTCCTCATTAGCAAGTAAATTTGTAAACTCATCAAATGCAGCAATCTCTACCGTACAAGCTCCAGATAATTGTTCTTCCATAGTAGAAATAACAGCATCAGGGAGTTTTCCACGATAAGGTCCTACGACTTTCTCACGATATGTTTTTGCTGCTTCTTCAGGATCAAGGTTACAAGCATATAAATTTTTTACAGTCGGTATCTCAATAGGTTCGTTTCTCAATTCCATTTCAAATACATCTTGTAAATTTGAAGCTGGATCCGTACTTACAATCAGTACTTTATGACCGTTATCTGCTAACAATACAGCTACAGCACATGCTGTGGACGTTTTGCCAACACCGCCTTTACCTGTAAAAAATAAAAAGGGTGTTTGAACAACATTTTCGGGTTGAAAAGATTTGAACATTTCTTTTACCTCCCTATTTTGGGTTATTAATGTTTAATTTGATCAGCATGCGTGGTTTTTCGCTCTTTAATTCTTCAGTTTTAACACCAAACCATTCAGCAAATTCTTCATTGGTTGGGTAGCTTCCAGTTTTCTCTACTTCACCATCCACTAATACCACTGGTAAAGCATCTGGACCTTTACTCATAAGAATCTTATTAACTGCTACTTGATCAACGAACTTATTTGGTTCGCTTGTCAAGTTATAACGTGTAATATCGAACCCTTTTTTCTTCAAGGCGAATACAGCTGAAGCCACCCTTGTTAATTCAGGATCAACACTAGGACCACAAATACCTGTTGAGCAACACATAGCTGGATCAAAAATCTCTACTTTTTTCATAATTTCATCTCCCTTTATGTAGACCATACCTTTTAACAGTAGTTTATAATAATATACTTATATAAAAGGTAAAGGATAGGCCGAGAGAGATTCTCCCGGCCTATTTAATTTTAATGATTATTTGCCTGTTTCAGCAAAACGGTGAATACGCTCACCGATTTCATCACGTACACGTTGGAAGAATGCCCATTTCTCTTCATCTGAGCCTTCTGCTTTTGCAGGATCATCAAATCCCCAGTGTTCACGTTTTACATGAGGAGGCGTTACTGGGCAGTGATCTGCTGCGTGACCACATAATGTAACGACTAAATCTGCATTATTTAAAATTTCAGGATCAATGACATCTGATGTTTGGTTTGAAATATCAATGCCAGCTTCTTTCATTGCTTTTACAGCGTTAGGGTTTAGTCCATGTGCTTCAAGACCAGCACTGCGTACATCCCATTCATCGTTATTTAGATGTTTTTTTGCCCAACCTTCTGCCATTTGGCTACGGCAAGAGTTACCTGTACATAAGAAATAAAGTGTTTTTTTAGACATATGTCAAATCTCCTTTATGATGTGTTATGAAATAATCAGTAACCAAATATATAAACCAACAAGCGTAATAAACAATGTTGGGATGGTTAAGATAATACCTGTTTTAAAGTAGGTTCCCCATGAAATTTTGACGCCTTTTGTTGAGAGAACATGAAGCCATAAAAGTGTGGCAAGAGAACCGATTGGCGTAATCTTTGGACCTAAATCGGAACCAATTACATTAGCGTAAATAAGCGCTTCTTTAATGGTTCCTGTTGTATGCGTCGCATCAATCGCAAGCGCATCAATCATAACCGTTGGCATATTGTTCATGATGGATGAAAGAATAGCTGCGATGAATCCCATACCAATGGTTGCTGCAAACAGACCTTGATCGGCTGTTGCTTGAATCACATCAGCTAGCACTTCCGTTAGACCAACATTGCGTAAGCCATATACGACTACATACATACCTATCGAGAAGAAAACGATAGCCCAAGGTGCGCCTTTTAATACTTTTTTTGTTTCCACTGCTGGACTTTGTCTCGCTATTCCTAAGAAGAAAATAGCAATGATTCCTGCAATGATAGATACTGGAATATCAAAGAATTCGCCTACAAAATAGCCAAGAACTAAAACAACTAATACAATTCCTGATAACTTGAACATTTTTTCATCTTTAATTGCCTCAACTGGCTTTTGCAGATCAGCTACATTGTACTTTTTGGGAATGCTTTTTCGGAAATATAGATACAAAACAACTATACTTGCGAAAAGTGCAAATAAATCTGGAACGATCATACGTGATGCAAACTCAGAAAACCGAATACCAAAAAAATCAGCTGATACGATATTAACTAAGTTACTAACCACAAGTGGTAATGACGTGGTATCTGCAATAAATCCACTTGCAATTATAAATGGAAAGACCATTTTATCTTGAAACTTTAATGCGCGAACCATCGCCAGTACGATTGGCGTTAAAATTAAGGCTGCTCCGTCATTCGCAAATAATGCTGCAACAACGGCTCCAAGTAGCGAAACATATACAAACATACGAACACCATTGCCACCTGCAGCTCTCGCCATATGCAACGCTGCCCATTCAAAGAAACCAATTTCATCTAAAATTAAGGAAATAATAATAACTGCGATAAATGTGAGGGTCGCATTCCATACGATGCTTGTTACATCCAGAACATCTTGAAAATCAACGACTCCTGCCAGCAAAGCCAGGACGGCTCCCCCACAGGCTGACCAACCTATAGATAGATTTTTAGGCTGCCAAATAACAAAAACTAATGTCACTAAAAAGATCAGTGACGCCAGGACAACTGATGTCAATTTTTAAACCTCCAATTACTCACAACAACTAATACGTAAGCCTTGTTTTTCTAATTCAGTTAAACGTTCATCTTGACTTGGTAATGAAGCAAGCAAACTGATTATAAAATCGTAATTTTCATGCGCTTCGTTAAGAGAATAAAAAATCCATTGTCCTTTTCGTTTTTCCTTCACTAAACCAATATCTTTTAACTTGCGTAAATGCTGACTAATGGATGGCTGACTAGCCTTGTAGATTTCTACTAATTCGCAAACACAGCATTCATTTGTTTGTAAAAGTTTCATCATTGATAGGCGCGTCTTATCACCCAACAATTTTAGAATTTGAGCTGCTTTTTCAATTTCAACTACTGTTTTCACACCCATGTACATACACCCCCTAGTTAACTAGAATTAATATATAATAATTTGCTTATATGTTTATGTGTATTAATATACTTGCTTTTTAAAACATTTACAACCCCTTTAATTAAAAAAATTAGATCAGTCCCATCTTGTTATCATGCACCCCTCTAACTGTTCACTTATATATATAAATTTATGTAATAACTAATCTTCACGTCAACCTCTCCCTATATGTAAAAAATCCCCCAAGATTATTCCTTAGAGGATTTTACGAATTATTTAAGAATTTTCTCCATTACCATCACATCTACATGCTGATCGTCTAATACTCCTTGTTCATAAAAAATGCCAACTTCTCGAAACCCCAAACTACGGTATAGTTTCTGACCTGCTTTATTAAAAGGAAAAGTTGAGAGAACTAGCTTATGAAAATTATTTTTCTTTGCGATAATTTCTAAGGTGTGCAATAAAGCTTTTCCAATCCCCTTTCCTCGACTCTCACGTTGAATATAGACGGATACATCAGCTACGCCATTATATGCACAACGATGAGAATAGGGATTTAAAGAAGCCCATCCGACTATTTCTCCTTCTCTTTCGGCCACAATAACCTCATACCGATCATTGCGATGATATAACCATTCTTTTATGTAAGGTAAATCCTTTACACCTTCCTCTAAAGTAGCGATCCTGTCTTCAATTCCTTCGTTATAAATACTTAAAACTTGTGGTAAGTCCTCTTCTTTCATGATTCGAACATTCATAAAACTCCCCCTATCTTAAGTCTTTAATTATTATATCAATTTTTTTTGATGTATTAATTGATTTCTGTAATTTTTATTGATATGATGAATACATCAAGAAATTTTGATTTATTTAATGTGAGGTTAAAATATGAGAATTAACAATTCAGGAAACCTATCTGTAGAGTATTTTCATGCTTATTTCCGATTAGTCGTCAACACACAAAATATAGACAAAAACGAAGCTAAAACCCTTATATTCCAACGTTTTTTTCATAATGATCCAACGTTACGTGGAAAAACTACGTATACAAATTTCGAAAAAGCATACAATACATTTACCTATTAGATCAAAAAAAGTTGATTAAGGAGAAGGATAATGGATACAGTAAAAGATATGAAGCAAACATTTGAACAATACGAACAAAAATTTAAAGCTCTTGCGGATCAAAAAAGACTAGAAATTATGCATGAGCTTTGTCAACGAGGTCAAACATGTGTGTGTGATTTAACTGAATTCTTTGGTATATCCCAGTCAAAACTATCCTATCATTTGAAGATTTTATTGGATGCTAACTTGATTACAAAAGAAAAAAAGGGAACTTGGAATTACTATGATCTAAACAACGAAGAGCTAAATCATTTATTGTCTGAGGAGCTATGTTGTTTATTTAAAAATGAAAAAGGATAATTTTATCCTTATTTTTTCACTATATACATCAACTTTTTTTGATTTAATGTAGAGCTTATATTACTAAGGAGGAATTTTAAATGAAATATGTTCATGTGGGAATTAACGTAACTAATTTAGAGCAATCAATTGAGTTTTATCAAAAGGTATTTGGTGTAAAACCTGAGAAGGTAAAAGAAGACTATGCGAAGTTTCTATTAGATGAACCAGGACTTAACTTTACTCTAAATGTACGTGATGAGGTAAACGGGAACCAAGTCAACCACTTTGGATTCCAAGTTAATAACGCAGAAGAAGTAACTGCTCATAAGGAACGATTAGAGAAAGAAGGATTCTTTGCTCGTGAGGAGATGGATACAACTTGTTGCTATGCTGTTCAAGATAAATTTTGGGTAACAGATCCAGACGGGAATGAATGGGAATTCTTTTATACAAAAGCAGATAGTGATATTCATAAAATCGGATCCGATGTAGGTCCTAACGAAAAGGATCCTAAATCTTGCTGTTAAACGAAAAGCCTACCTCTTAAGGAGGTAGGCTTTTTAAATAAGTGTATAGGTAAGATGCTCTCAAATTCAATCGATATTATAAAATATAACTGCTGTTACAGAATTGATTTAAAATAGGGTAGAAATGAAAGACTTAAGCACTTGTCTAAATAAAAAGAAAAGCCAACTTCTCTTATAGCAAGAAAAACCAGCTCTTCTACACACTTAAGTTTATTTAATAATCATGACAGGACAATGCACTCTTTTAGCTACTTTATGGCTGACACTACCTAATACCATCTCCTGCAGAGAGTTTAAGCCACGACTTCCGATTATAACAAGATCAAAATCATGCTTGTTAGCATAGGAAACAATGGTTGGTCCCGGATCACCACGTTCAATTTTAAGCTCATAGCTTGCGTTCTCCTTTTCGAACGTGCTCTTTATCTCTTCTAAGGCCTGCTGTCTTTTTTGCTTCAGTTCTCCATGTAATACCTCTGTTTTAACTTTTGAAAGGTCAATGACCGAAATAATTTCTACTTTCGCTCCTGGTACTAATGAAGCTACATTTATAGCATGTTTCGTAGCCCTTTTAGAGTGTTCTGATCCATCTACAGCTAATAAGATTTTTTTATACATACATTGTCCCCCAATCAATGATTTGATGGTTTTGCGTTCGGTTTATTATAAGTGGCTAGTTTTTGAACCAGCTCATCACTTACATCATTTAAACCCGTTAATTTCACATCAGCCGATGTTTGTTCTTTTAACTTCAATACGACTTTATCAATTGCTGCTACAGCTGAATCATCCCAAATATGAGCTTCTGAGAAATCGATTAGAATAAGATCTTGCTTTCCTTTAAATGCAAAAGAATTCACGAAATCTTGTACCGATGCAAAGAATAACTGACCCTTTACATTGTAGACGGTTCGATGTTCTGACTCTTTTGATGAAACCTCTAACTTTGAAATTTTAGCTGCAAAGAAAATGGCACTTAAAATAACACCAGCAATTACCCCTTTTGATAAATCGTGTGTTGCCACAACAGTAATAACCGTAACAAGCATAACCACTGTATCTGTTAAAGGTACCTTTGTTAAGGTACGAAGTGAAGACCAATCGAATGTACCGATGGATACCATAATCATGACACCTGCTAAAGCAGCCATTGGAATTTTCACAACCCAGTCTCCCAGTACCAAGATGAGAAACATTAAAAATACACCAGCTACAAACGTTGATAAACGACCTCGTCCACCAGATTTCACATTAATAACGGTTTGCCCAATCATTGCACAACCGGCCATTCCGCCAAAGAAACCAGCGACAATATTCGCAATTCCTTGTCCTCTACTTTCTTTGTTCTTATTACTAGGTGTATCTGTCATATCATCTACAATCGTTGCTGTTAATAGAGATTCCGTTAATCCCACGATTGATAAGCCTAATGCAGTAGGAAAGATAATTGATAGTGTCTCCATATTTAATGGAACATTAGGGATTGAAAACATCGGTAAAGATCTTGTGATTTCCCCTAAGTCCCCTACCGTTCCTAAATTAAATCCTCCTACAATTGCTGCAACAGTCATAACAATAATGGCTACCAATGCGGAAGGAACAGCCTTGGTAATACGGGGTAGACCATAAATAATGACTAGTGTTAAGGCTACAAACACGTATGTCATTGTGGAAATTCCTACGAAGTGCGGAACTTGCGCCATAAAAATCAAAATAGCTAATGCATTCACGAACCCTACCATCACAGAGCGTGGGATAAATTTCATAAAACGGGCAATCTTAAAGATACCAAAGATTAGTTGAATAACACCTGTTAAGATGGTAGTAGCAAATAAATACTGAATCCCGTGATCTTTAACCAACGTAACCATTAATAATGCCATGGCTCCTGTTGCAGCTGAAATCATGGCAGGACGTCCACCAACAAATGCCATTACTACTGCGATACAAAATGATGCATACAATCCAACCATGGGATCTACACCTGCAATAATGGAAAATGCAATTGCTTCTGGAATAAGTGCAAGAGCTACTACAATACCTGAAAGAATATCCCCTTTCACGTTACCGAACCATTCCATTTTTAATTTATTTAACATGATAACCAAAAACACCTTTCTATTTATACTAATGAACTTTTCATACATGTTTATTTACATTTTTCTTTACAATTGCACGTGTGAAGCAAATAAGACATGGAGTTTATAGAACCAAAACAGTACGTTTATGGTACTTTTATTTCATAAAAAAATCAGTAATGACTATTACGTCAGTTATTTTTAGTATTCTCTTTCATCCTAAAAAAATCACACTACGCCTTTCTTTTAAACTAAACCATTAATGATAAGATAAAGAATTTATTTCATTTATCTTTTGTTCGTTCAATTGGAATGCTTCTCTGATTTTATTCTCCAAGTTCTCCGTGACCCTTCTCTTACCAACTTCCACTAATGCAATTAATGAAAAACTACAGTTAACCATTTTAGCAAAGTTTCGTTGGTTTAAATTATAGCTTTTTCTAATTAATTTAATGGTCTCTTTGTCCATGTCATCACCTCTTTACTTTTTATTAGTGGCTTCCAACTCTCATAGAAGCCGAGACGTTGTTAACAAATAAAACTCTAGCAGACATAAAATAAAATGTCTATCATTTTTTGTTCCAAAAACGAACTTTTTTGGAACTGACGCTATATCTATACCTAAAAGAAATGTTATGATGGGGATGAATTTGTTACAATAGTAAAATGTAAATAAACAATCCATGCAGGAGATGGTTTAGTGATTATTGGTTATACCCGTCCATATAGTGAAGATGAAAGCTTGGACAAACAATTACAGGCTTTGCAACCCTATAATTGCAAAAAAATTTATCAAGAAAAAACAAATTCTTTAAAAAAGAGAGTGCAGTTTGATGAAATGTTAGCATCTCTTCAAGAGGGAGATACAGTAGTTGTCTATAAATTTTATTGTATTGCAGATTCTACTCGACACCTTATTGAATTAATTGAATATCTTTCAGAAAATCATATTCATTTTGTATCTATTCTAGATGATGTTGATACTTCAACACTAGAAGGAAAAACATTTTTCAATACCATTAAACGTATTGGTCAATTTCAACATGATGTGATTAGTGAACGTACGAAAGCTGGTCTTGAAGAAGCGAAATTGAAAGGTAAAAGTGGCGGTCGTCCTAAGAAGCCTGACTATAATGTTCATCGTGCACTTGAGATGTACTGGAGCAAGAAATATACGATTGCTCAAATTACAGAAGCTACAGGTATAAGCAAAACTACTTTATATCGTTACCTAGATAACTGACGCATAAAAGCAAAAGCCCATGGAAACCCATGGGCCTTTATCGTATGGATGAACGGGTAATGATTATACAATACGTGTTGCATATTATAAAAATGACGTAGGCGCTAATCCATACGTTATTTCTTATGTGATTTATTAAGAAAGCACCTGAAAACAAAACTTTTTATTTAAAGGAGATTGAAACTTTAAATAAGTGTCTAAGTAAGGTGCTCTCAAATTCAATCGATATTATAAAATATAATTGCTGTTATAGAATTAAATTTAAAATAAAATAGAAACACATTGCAATAATTCCGGCTCCTGGTAAAGTAACAACCCATGAGAGAATAATTTCCCTAATAACTCCGAAATTCATCGCTTTACGTCCATTCTTTAATCCAGCTCCAATAATAGAAGAAGTACTTACGTGGGTTGTAGAAGCCGGTAGTCCAAATTGACTTGATGCCATAACTAATGAAGTGGTAGTGAACACGGCTGATAAAGAGCTATTTTCATCTAATTTGGTCACTTTTTTTGCTAACAATTCCGTTACTGGCAGCCCTTTAATTAAACTCCCTAGACTCATTGCTACAGTAACTAAAATGAAGAATGAAAATGGTAAGGTACTGCTTTGTTCTGAGGAACCATTTAATACAGAGACTAGTAAAGCAATAGCTACAATTTTTGGTGTATCATTGACTGATCGAACAAAACAAATTAAGCCACTAGATATCCATGCAATACCTTTTCCTACTTGTGGATTGATTTTAATTTTGTCTATAAATAAATTAAGCAACCAAGCTATACATAAACCTAATACGGGACTAAGAAGTAATGGTAAAACAAATTTACTTCCAAGATTCCCCCATAAAACACTAGATACCCCCTGCGAAATACATGCAACTAGAATGACTGCTCCGATAATGGCATGAGTTGTAGAAACAGGTAACGAGAATTTAGTGGCAAGTGCTACCCAAAGAGTTGCTCCTAAAGCCATAGCTAAAGCCATAATGCCTGTAAGTTGATAGTCTGGATTCATTAAACCTGCAGTAAATAAACCGACTAATTTAGAAGCAAGAAAAAAGGAACATACTCCTCCAATTGCTGTCATGATAACACCATATATAATAGCTGTTAACGCACTAGCATAGCCAGAAGCTACTAACGAGGACACACCTTTAGAAACATCGTTTCCTCCATTTTCCGCAGCTAACCATGCGACAACACATAACCCCATAAACGTTAAAAAGGAACTTGTAGGAACAATATTCGTTAGTACAAAGAAGGTTGTCGTTACAATCGAGATAATTAAGCCTGTTAGAGGGTTTGTTCCGAAATTTAATTTCTTTCCTATACTTGGTTGAACGGCTATATCTCCACTTATCTTCTGATTTTGCATCTTATTCTTCAATCCCCTTCATTATGATATAGTCTCTTACCTTTGAGGAAGTTTATCTCTCTATTTAGGAAGCCAATGTTTTATTTATCTATATAAGTCTTACTATAAATAAGGAGCCAATAAGCTGGCTCCTTATTCCTTAGCTAAATTCCTTTACTACTAGTTCTAAGTGAGGTTTCGTTGCAAAGCTTACTAAGTTCCCATTTACAACAACAGCTGGCGTTACATACTTAAGGATTGTATCCTCGCTTATATGTTGAAACCCTCTTTTCTTAATCAATTGACTGAGCTTTTTCTGAGCCATTACTCGATCCATTGAAATATCGTAATTATAAAGATGGACGTTTACTGATTTATCAAAGTGCTCTTTTAATTGCTCTTTTAATTCAAGGCTTTCTTCATAAAAATTTTGGCTATCTTCACAGCAACCAGATTCTACTTCCACATTAGAATCTGAATCACAACAGTCTCCTTGAACACTCGGTACACTTGGAAAGATTTCGATTAAATTGCTTGATGTCATTTATATCTCCTCCTTATATTACTTCGTATAAACGATGAACCGGTTTTGGTGGTAATGGGCTAAAGCACTCATTGTATGTTTCATTCCACTTTGTTCCTAACTCTTGATTAAGAGCTCCAATCGCATCTGCTACCACTAGATTTAAGATAGCTGGAGATGCTTCAATACGGATATTTAAAACAACTCTTAGTTGCTTTGCGTTTTGTACGTTTTCCTCCGTAAATGTCGGTTCATCACCTGTATGAACCATACTCGCCTTCACATATCCTTCTTCAAGCCCTACATGAACTTTTAAATGAGCAATAGCCATTTTTTCTCTTATAAAGTGGGCATTTAATTTATCTAAGAAGCTTTTCGCCCATTGACGTGGATCTACATCTTGATCAGAACTTAGATCACCCAAAATATTCATCCAAGCTAATTGAGCTTCCCCTTCCGCGTAGCGTTCGTAATCGATATCAAGTACTTTATCTCCACCTAAATCCGTTGTTAACCATGTTTCTGTCAATACATCAAGATTATCTCCACGTTCTGCGGAAATCGTTTGGATAACAGTTTGCGGATAACGTTGTTGTAAATAGTTATATAGCTTTTCAACTTCTTCAGAAGAGTAGCGATCTAATTTGTTTAGCGTAATGATATCTGCTTCAGCTAATTGCTTTTCAAAGATATAACTTACTGATTGTGAAAAAGAAGGTCTTGTTTCATCCGTTGCATTCAATTCATGCATTAATCTAGCTGGATCTACAACAATTGTTAAAGGTGCAGTCTTAAACTGTTCTGAATAATACTGTTTTAAAGGCTGAATCACGGTAGCAGCTAAATCTGTACAACTTCCTACAGCTTCTGCAATAATGACATCCGGTTGCTTTTCCTCTAATAAACCTGTTAAATTCTCATATAAATCTTCAAATTGACAGCAGAAACAACCGCCTGTCACTTCTTTTGTATCTAAACCATTTTTACGAGCTAACTCAGTATCAATTAATTCTTTTCCTTGGTCATTCGTTACAATCGCAACACGATAACCTTGCTCTTCAAGTTTTAAAGCAGAGTTAATCATTGTAGTCGTCTTACCAGCTCCTAAAAATCCCCCAAGTAATACTAATTTTGCAGTTTTCATTTTTTTATCCCCCTAATTTTTTACTCTTCTTCATGAAGTGTTTTATAAATGAATGCAGCACTAATGGCACCTAATACAGTAGCTATTAGGTAGATCCATAGCGTACTAACTGTACCTGATACGATTGCAGGTCCAAATGATCGAGCAGGATTCATTGAGGCTCCACTAATTGGACCGCCAAACATGGCTTCTAAAGCTACAGTTGCTCCTATTGCCATGCCAGCAAATGCTTTGACTGCTTTACCATGTACAGCTGATGTTAAAATCACCATCATTAGTACAAAGGTCAAAACAAACTCTAAAATGAAGCTTTGTATCCAAGAACCACTAGGTAGAGTAGCTCCTAAGTGTGCTACGTCCCCAAACATAAGTAACAAAGTTATGCTTGATGCAGATGCAGCAATTAATTGAGTAAAAAGGTATAATGTTGCTTCTCTTTTATTGATTTCACCAAGAAATAGAAAAGCGAGTGTGACTGCTGGATTAAAATGAGCTCCTGAGATATGCCCAAATGAATAAATTAAAGCCAGTACAACTAAACCAAACGTGATGGCTACTCCAACATGAGTTAAACTCTTTGTTAGAGTGTCGACGACAATTGCTCCTGTCCCTGCAAAAACAAGAAAATAGGTCCCGATGAATTCTGCTATCAGTTTCTTTTTTATTTCTGCGTAAGGATCTAGCTTTGGTAAGACATGTGTTTGTCCAACAGGAGCTGCTACCATAGATTTCTCAGCCACTAGTTATTCCTCCTTAACACTTCAAGCAGCATCGCTTAAAGATGCCCTCTTCAGCTGGTGTTAACATTTCAAAATAAAGCTCGTCCAGTTTAGGATCTGGATGCTTCCAGTCATAATGGAACTCATGTTCTTCTAAATCCAAGGCCTTAATAGACTCCTTATGTAATAATGGAGAGCCTTTATACAAATACAGTCTTGTTTCATATTGAATTGGATCTACAATATTTCCTAGCTGGTTATCCTCTACAAAAGTTCTGAATGTTGTAAGGTCTTCAAATTTAGTCCATGGATTAAACATGATAAATGTTGGATTTAATTTGATATCAATCTCTCTCAGGTAGGCAATCGCTTCCTCAATGTCTGAAACGGTAGTATTCTTAGCAACCGCATCAAGTACTTCTTCAGAAGGGAATTCTAATGCTGACGTAATAAATTTAACTCCTAGGTTCTTCATTTCTAAAAGAGTTTCTTTATTTTCTAAGATGTGATCTACGCGAGTGGTAAAATCATATGTTAAGTCAGGAAATTCTTCGTGAAGCTTACGTAAAATTTTGATTCCATGATATTTTGCATTAAAGAAATCTGCATCAATGAATGTAAGGTGAGTCATTCCCCCTGCAACTAAATTTCGAATATCTGTTAACACGATATCCTCTGGAACTAAAATGACTTTGCCGTCGTATGCTGCAAATACTGAACAGTATAAGCATTTGTGATGACAGCCCCTTGCAATTTCAGTAGAGCCTACAACTTCTTCTGATCCTAAAATATGATTAATTTGTTTTTGAGGGTATTTATACAATGGTGGTAATAAATCTCGTGAAGGTATGTCT
This sequence comes from Priestia sp. 53B2, assembly GCF_056099005.1. NCBI lineage: Bacteria > Bacillati > Bacillota > Bacilli > Caryophanales > Bacillaceae > Priestia > Priestia sp. 53B2. The sequence continues at coordinate 107,316 of NZ_JBLZXA010000038.1, read as the reverse complement.
AGGTGATTACGTGCCATGTAAGGATGTATGGATTCTCCTTTTATTGCTTGCTCTGCACTTAATAATCCTGGGATGTTCTCTTGTACATCGCCAGAAAGATGTTTAGCTAATAGGGTTAATGGGTGTTCCCACTCCCCACAAATACAGGAGTTACTATACTTTCCAGCTAAACGATTAGCGTTAATCGTGGCATGTTGTCCAAAAAAAGTTATGTGAGCTTCTGGATTAAGATCTGCAGCACGTTTTGCAATTTCGATTCCAGCATGAACTGCGTCAAACAATGGAATAGAAATGGCAATTAAATCTTTATCAGAAAACTTTTCTTCAATTATTCCTTCAACGTAAGTATCTAAAACTGAAACGTTAAAACCTGCTTTAATTAATGGAGTGGCTGCGGTAGCAATGGTATTGGGTTGAAAGCCACCTTCAAAGTTTGAAACTAGTAAAATATTCATCAATTAATCCCCCTAATTTCTTCTTATGGCCAAACTGGATCTGTCATCATGATAATAGTAGTTGCTGCCATCGTAGCGTACATAAGCCACATCTTATATTTCAATTTCATTTTAATTCTCCTATTATTAGAGTATTTTTGATTGTTCCTTAATAGGTTTGTTCCTTTATTTAAAGTCTTGGCCAGACTGGATCTGCCATAGAGATAATAACGGCTGCTGCCATCGTAGCGTACATAAACCAAGTCTTATACTTCAATTTCATTTCAATTCCCCCATTATTAGAGTATTTTTGATTGTTCCTTAATAAGTTTGTTCCTTTATTTAAAGTCTTGGCCAAACTGGATCTGCCATAGAGATAATAACGGCTGCTGCCATCGTAGCGTACATAAACCACATCTTATATTTCAATTTCATCGTTTCCGCCCCTTTTTGAATATTCAAATTATTTTAATTAAGTTTCCCTAACTGTCATCATAATTATGGAAGTTTTAACCTTATTAACTAGTAATCTTCAAACTTTATCTTTATCTTCCTCCTTTTTCACACCATATAACATTAGTTAACATTTTTGTTTATTTATAAGTTTTGTTATAAATGTTAACTCATAAGTAAATAGTAATAGATGTGGAATTCTTTGTCAACACATTTTGAACATTTAACAAGCTATTTACATTTTGTTCAAAAATGTTAATAATAGAGATAGGTAAATAAAGAAAAGATTGGGGTAGTTTTTATGTTAGGACAGCGCATAAAAGAATTAAGAAAAGAATCAAAGTTAACGCAGCAAGATTTATCAGAGGGCATCATTACTAGAAGCTATCTAAGCCAAATTGAAAAAGGCCTTGTTCAGCCTTCATTTGATGTATTAGAAAAGTTAAGCGAGAAACTAGATTGTACAGTCGATGATTTCTTTAAAACTATAGAAAATAAAGACTTACTTTTATCCCAAGTAAAAAAAGAAATAAAAACTGCAGAAAACCAAGTAAATGCGAATTCATTTGATAAAGTTGAAGCATTTATTCAAAATAAAGAATATTTGTCTCGAAACGATTTAAATGAATATGACAAAGGCATTTTGATGTGGATACACGGAAAGTATTACGAGTATAAAAAAGACTATAACCATGCCATTACTTTCTTTGAAAAGAGTTTTTCCGAGCTTGAAAAAGGTAAACATACGAATGAAATGCTTCGTTCTTTAGATTCTCTTGGCTCTAGCCATAGCCAGGTTAATAATAATGAAAAAGCACTTCATATTCTAAATAAGGCTTATCGTATTATGATTTATGATCAAATTAGTGGAATGATAAGAATATCCATCTTGGTTAATTTAGGGGTTGTCCACGGTAAATTAAAGGAATTTTATTCTGCCATTAATTTTTTAGAAGAAGCAAGGGATTTAAATGACAGTCTAGGTACCTTTTATAAATCCGGAGAAATTTTTATGGCTCTAGGAATTTGTAATATGGAGTTAAAACGTTATAAAGATGCCAAAAGCTCTTATGAACGGGCTCTTAAATACTTTAAACTTAGTGAAAATAAGTACCATGAGGCTGGTACCTATACAAACCTAGGAATTTTATTTTCTTACCAAGAAGACTATTATCAAGCTGAGCTTGATTTGAGAACAGCTATAAACATTTATAAGAATGTGAATGCAGAAGAAGCAAGAATTATGAACGCGCAAGTAGAGCTTGCAAGAGTGTACTATTTACAAGAAGAATACGTAAAGGCTTCTTCTATATGTGAAGACATTATAGATATAAATGATGTTAATAAACATAAGGCACAAGCATTTGAACTTTTAGGAGATATTAATTATAAATTATCTAATACAGAAGAATCGTTAAGAAATTACAGTGAAGCAAAAAGAATTTTAGTGGAACAATCTATGCCGTGTGATTATGTTTGTAAAAAAGTGGCCGATGTTTACTTCCAGTTAGGAGACTTCCAAAAAGCTGCAGATTCCTATAAAGAATGCTTTTAATACAAAAAACAGTGAGTTACTCTGACTCACTGTTTTTTATGATTTCTTGGTAGATAATTGGTGATAAAATACGTTTGACTTCTTTCTCATCTACCTGATAGTAACACCAGGTTCCTCTTTCACAACGTATAAGTATTCCTGCTTCAACTAGTAATTTTAAATGATAGGATAACTTAGATTGAGAAATTTGAAATTTATCCTGCAAATCGGAGACACATAACTCCTTACAACAGGAAATTTCCTGTAAAAGTGCAAGTCTAGTCTTATCACTAAGTGCTTTAAATTTACTTTCAACATCTGTAAGCATATTTAAATCTCCAATGGGTTCTTAATTGTTATAGATAATTCTTTTTCTACAGAATTGGCTTTACTACATGAAGGATTCTGTTCATCTCCATAGACAATAAAATAACCCAAACGATTAAAATTACTTTCGGTTCGTTGGACTGATTCACCATTGTTAACATACCACTTCTGTTCTCTTATAGAAGCAGATTGGAACTGTTCATCAAAGTACACTTTCCCTTCCTGATTTGCTAACAAAAATCGAATGGAGGCAGAAGGAACAGTAGATGAAGACAAATCTAATGAAGCAATTCCTTTGTCTAAGGTAACAAGAAAAGCTAAAGCTTTAAGATCCACTCCAGTGACTGCTTTCACAAGGTGTGGAATCTCATCGCCTCCAGGTCTAGCGTTTACTTCCACAATTCTTGGACCCTTCTCTGTTAATTTGACTTCAGTATGAGTAACGGCAAAATCTACACCTAAAACAGATAGGCTTTGCTCTACTAGACTTCTTATCTCATTTTCTTCATCAGCATTTAAATTTGCAGGGAAGTCATGCCCTACTTCAATGGAAAGAGGATATGGAGTGACAAGTTTCTTTGTAATCCCTATTACAGTAGTTTGGGCATTTACGGTTACGGACTCGACACTAAATTCAGGACCATCTAGAAACTCCTCAATAAGTATATCTGTATCAATACTTTGACCAACAATATTGTTCTTGCTTTGTACAATATTATGAAGAGCTGTTGATACTTCTGCTTTATCTTTACATAAGTAAACATTTTTACTTCCAGAATCATTAGATGGTTTGACAATAAGGGGAAAGTCTATGCCTTTTAGTTCAGCCTCTAAATCACTTTGCGAATTAACAAGACAATATTGAACCTCTCCTACACCAGCTTCATTTAGTTTTTGCCTAGCCATTTTTTTATTTCGACATCTTAAACTAGCTTCATAAGGTAGGTGGCACTTTAACTGCAGCACTTCACTTATTTTAGATGCTAAGGGAATTCTATACTCGTTCATAGTAAAAACTGAAATGATTTCTAGCTGATCAGCTAATTCGAGACACTTTTCTAACACAGTTTCTTCGTCATTTAAATCAATTTCAACAGGTATATCTACATCAAAAATTTCATCAAATGAAATCTCTTTTCTTAATAAAATAGTTTTATAGCCCTTCTCCTTTACCAATTGAACTTCATTATCCCTAGGACTCACTAAAATAACGTATTGATTCTCCATAGATTGGCTCCTTATTGGCAACATGTAGAAGATGGTTTACTTTCTACCTTTAACTCGACTTGATCCTTTAATTTTTGAGAATTTACAGCAATAGCAATCGCCGTTATTTGACCGATCTCTTCTTTTGTAAATCCTAATTGTTTAGCTGTTAAGACTGCGTTCTTTAATGTAGCTTGATCATTTAACAAAGTAGCTGAAGTTAAAATAGCCACAACTTTCTCTCTTTCCGGTAGTGTGCCTCCTTCTACAGCCTCTGTAAAAAAAGTTTCAAAATAAGAATTTAATTTTTGATTTAAAGCTAACATGTTCACAACACTCCTTTTAACTTTGTAAACATTTTTATTTTAAAAATAAAAATGTATTCTTTTGTTAATTAGATAATATAACCTATTTTTAAAGCCGTCAACAAAAAATTCTGAAAAAAATGGTAAATTAATTATTGACATTTGAAATAGTTGTATTTTACAATTGTTTCAACAAGCAAATAAGGTGTGGTGAAAAGAGTATGAACAACGTAGAAGTAGGAAAAGAATCTCATCAATTTCGTCAAATGCTTCAAATCTTAATTAGACGCTTCGGTTTACTCGAAAAAGAAGGTGCACAATGTTGTGGAGTTTCTCTAGTACAAAGTCATATATTATTTGAAGTAGAGCGCACAAAAAAACCATCTTTAAATGAACTCTCGTCTTCACTAGGGCTAGACAATAGTACATTAAGTCGTCATATTCAAGGGTTGGTAGAACGTAATTTAGTAAGTCGTATCCAATCCCCTACTGACCGTAGATATGTAACTATTACACTTACTCCTGAAGGAGAGCAATACGAAGATGAGATTGCTAAACAGATGAATGTATATATTCAAGAAATCCTTTCTAACGTACCGGAAAACAAACGTGGTCAAGTTTTAGAAAGTATTGATTTAATTTTGGAGGCTATGAGAAACAGCAGTTGCTGTTAATGCCTCTTTTTTAAAAAACAATAGTTGTATTCTGCAACTATTGTAAATATACATAGTTTCGAAGTTCAAATTATAAGGAGGAATACTTTATGCCAGATGTAGTAACGAAAGTATTATTAGAATTTTTATCTTTAAGTAAGAACTTATTGGTTTTATTTCTTGGTATTTCATTTTTTATCAGCTTTGTTCAAGCATACGTACCTTTCGAAAAAGTTGAAAGGTGGATGGGAAGTAAAAATCCCTTTCTAGGAAACTTGGCTGGAGCACTACTTGGTTTTATAACACCTTTCTGTTCGTGCTCAACCATTCCATTACTCGTAACCATGCTTAACCGTAATGTTCCGTTCCAAACCGTAATGACTTATTTATTTACTTCGCCTTTATTAGATCCTTGGATTTTAGGGTTAATGGCTTATATCTATGGAGTAAAGGTAACAGCTATTTATACCGTTACAACTTTTGTATTCTCTATGATTATTGGATGGTACTTAAATAAGAAAAACTATAAAGAGCAAGTTAAGAAAGTCATGATTAAAGGAAATCTCCCAGAGCAAGATGAACGCCGCAGAAAAGATCTTGTTTTAAACATTAAGGAATCCATTAAGGAAACTATAGATTTAATTCGTTCAGTTCTCGTATATATATTAATTGGTGCATTCGTAGGAGCAATTATTAAAGAGGCAGTGCCAACTAATTTCCTAACATTTATTTCTGATCAGAACCAATGGTGGGTTATCCCATTAGCAGCTATTATTGGAGTTCCATTATACATTCGTCTATCAACGATGTTACCAATTGCTCAAGCTTTACTTGTTAATGGATTCCCTATTGCTCCGACTATGGCACTGCTAATAGGAGGTGCTGGTGCAAGCTTACCTGAAATCATTATGTTGAAGAGTATTTTCCACAAGAAATTAGTAAGTGCATTTGTTGTATCAGTGTTTTTAATGGCAACTGTTTCAGGCTATTTATTCTTAGTATTAGAACTTTAACGGAGGTGGATGAAAATGGGCTTAATGTCAATTTTTAAAGGAAATAAGAAGGAAAAAGATTGCTGCAATATTGAGATCGTGGAAGTAAAAGAAGAAAAGAGCACTTGCTGCACAAGTGAGGCTAATAAAGAGCAAAAGAAAGAAGCTTAAAAAGGAGTGATTGATTATGATGTATGAATTAGAATTCGTGCTACTAGAAGAACAACGTGTAATTGATTATGCATCTCGTCAACAGAGACATAACACTAATTTATCAACTAAAGAAACTTATCTTTCAAAAATAAAAGGTACTACATCAACCCCCAATGTAACACAGTCTAATTCTCAATGCTGTGTACCATGTTGCTAACGATACAAATAACAGATAATTTAAAATTATAAGTACAATCAAGGCAAAATAATGGTATATTGGGAGATAAAACTACCTTATGAGTTATAAGTGAGGAGGTTTTATCTTCCTTTTTTTATTCTGTGTTTCTAAAAAATAAGAAGAGGAGGATTTGTATGAATAATATTATTAATTTTTATGAGTTCCGCAGACATAGAAAAATCAAGAAGCTTCTTCAATTCGTTGTAGCAATAGGGATAATTACTGTATTTTTTGTGTTTGCTTATCTTTTAATTGTAACAGGAATGCACCACCCTACCGAGTTTCCTTCCTACATTGAGCCTAAACCATAATATTTGAATGATTAGCCTCCTCACTTAAACTTAAGTATCTATTACTCAACCTTATTAAATACAAACAAAAAGGCCCCTTTAAATTCTGAAGGGCCCAGTTATCATATACTTATATTTTATATACTCTTCTTCATTCCACATTCGCGGCATTCACGTAAGAAAACGCCACCTTTTACGGAACTTTTGAAGTAAGCTGAGTTGCAGTTGTCACATCTGCCACTGACCTTATCCGGAAATTCAGCGTAGTCATACACTTTGTTAAGATCGATTTCTTGCTGCTGTTTTTCTTCCATGTTGATCACTCTTTTCTAATTGACTTTTATTAGATTACCACAAAAAGTGGAGGTGACATTATTTTATGTAAAACGAACATCAATTAGCTCACTTAACCTCATTTTATTTTTTAATTCGAATACTTCATCGATAAAAACAAACAAATTCCCCAGGGAATCAACAAATTGTATGAATCCTGTTTCGGTTATACGTTGCCCATTCTTATAATATGTAAGGTATACTTGTTTATTTGTATGTAATGCTTCAATCAAGGTGAAATTGATTTGTTCCATTTGCTCTTCTGTTAAAAGGGGTTGAGGTACTTCTAGTTGCTTGTTTATGACTTCCTGTAATCCTATGTATTGCTCTGGCATACTGGCAAATGGGCGCCATTTTTTCATGTTATCATCCTCCTTATTTTTTATGACCTCCAATTAAGCCATTTCGATAACGAGCTGTTGAGTGATCCAAGTAACTTGAAGCCCGGAGCACACTATTCTTTCCATAACGCATCCGGATTTCATCAATCGTTTTTGCAAGAGCATAGGCTCTTTCACGCTGATCGATATCCTCACATAAGCTCATTTGCTCTTCTTCTTGAATGCTGGTGTTCGATAATGATATACCAATGGAGCGAATCGGCATCCCACTATCAAATGTATGTAGGATAGTTAAACAATAAGGAAAGATATCTTGGCTTAAGTTTGAAGCTCGCCCCATTTTCTTCTGTCTAGAGAAGCCTCCACCTGTTTGTTTGCTGTAGCCAATGGATAGATGAACCGTTTGAGCCACCACTTGATGCATGCGTAAACGAAAGCAAACATCGTCCAATAGCTCCAATAGTAATAATTCCACTTCTTTTCGGCTTGTATAATCCCGAAAGAGAATCTGACTTTTTCCAAAGGAACGAGAGCTAGGGATGTACACATCGGAAATACGACTAAAATCAATCCCATTCGCATGTTGGTGAAGTTCCTGTCCCATGATGCCAAATTCTTTTTGCAGCATCTCCTTTGAAGAAAGAGCGAGTTCTTTTATGGTATAGATGCCTAAACGGTTTAAGCGCCTTTCTGTAGCAGACGAGATCCCCCAGAAATCCTTCATTGGATGAATCGACCATAACTTAAAGGGAATATCCTCATATCCCCAATACGCAACCCCTGTTGGACTGTGCTTCGCTTCATGATCTAAGCTAACTTTAGCCAGTAAGAGATTCGGACCGATTCCTGCGGTAGCTGTCAGCCGTGTTTTGCGATAAATCTCGTTGATGATTTTATGGGCTAATTCTTCTGGTGTTCGAGCAAATAAATGCAAAGAAGCCGTCGCATCAATAAACAACTCATCAATGCTATACGCATGGAAATCTTCAGGAGCAACATACTGTAACACCAAACTCGAAATATAGTTCGAAGCCTTGATGTATCTCTCCATGGATGGATTCACGACATGGATATCTTTCCTTTTAGGAATTTCAAAGAGGCGACTTCCTGTTTTGATCCCTTCTTTCTTTAATAAAGGTGTGGCAGCTAACACAACCGATCCTGACCGTTTGATATCTCCTACAACAGCAAGCCTTGTTTTCAAAGGATTTAAACCTCTTATGACAGAAGAAACGGAGGCATAAAATGCTTTCATGTCGATACAAATAATGACTCTGTTTGGTAGCTGCCCATAATCCATTGGAATAACTCCTTAATAAAGAACGTTTGTTCTTTATTATATACGAACAAATGTTCTTTACTCAATGGAATCTTTTCCCGATTATTGTTACTATAATAAGAAGAACAAATACTCTAGATGTATAAGAATGAAGGGGAAACTATGGTTAAAGCTTTTACCGCATTTTTACTGACTACTATTATTTCTTTTGTTGTAATGGTTGGCGCTTTACTAATTTGGGTTACTATACAAGGAAATCACATAACTGATCCATCAGTTGCAGACGGATTAGGGTTTGCGGTTGCTTATGGAGGAATAGCTGCTGTTCCCATTTCGCTTGTAATAGGAATCTTTGGTGGTATTATTGGTTATTTGAGAAATTGAAAATAAAAATCCTATTTATTATTTAAGGAGAAGTAACAAAATGTATCAAATGAGGATCTTTACATTAAGAGACGGTACTAAAAGGAAAATAAAGATCGAAGAGGGAATGACCCTTCAAGATGAGTTAAAAAAGGCAGGAATTATAGAATCAGATATATTTCAAATGCAATTAGTTATTCAAGATGATAAAATATAATTCTAGTTGTGTAATTTTGCTAAGAAGGCAGCCAAAAATATTTTGGCTGCCTTCTTATTTTTATAAGATAACCTAGAAAAAATGGAAATTCATTGTAGTGCTTTTGGGTGTTGAAGCGCTAATAATAGTAGGAATAATATTTACATCCCACTACGTTCAGATAAAACTAAAAAGGAGTGCATAGCACATGGATACAAATGTACACTTTATATCCCACTACGTTTTGGTAAAACCTTCACATTCGCCAGCTTTCCGTTCGTGTCATGCCATTTTAAATCCCACCACGTTTAGATAAAATCAAAATCAATGCATGCTTTTGGGCGTGCCTTCGATATATTTAAATCCCACTTCGTTCTGGTAAAAAGGTAAGACTCCATATAGTGCAAATGATCCTACATATTTTATATCCCACTTCGTTCAGATAAAACGGTGCTTGTACACGAATTCCATACTTAGCAGCTAACTTTAAATCCCACTAGGTTCAGATAAAACGAGTGGTGAGTAACGAATGAGGACAACTGAATACTATTTATATCCCACTACGTTTAGATAAAACGAAAGGTCGTACGCAGAATGAACTGGCGAAAGCTGCATTTATATCCCACTACGTTTAGATAAAACTTATACAGAAGGTGTGAAGGCGTATGCGGTTCCTGGATTTATATCCCACTACGTTTAGATAAAACCCCTATCAAAAAACGCCTCAATTCCGCAGTACATCAACAGAAATTTAGTACCACGTTGCCCTGTTTTGCAGTGAACCTCCAGTCTTGTTTCATCATCGTTTTCAGAAAGGGTCTCAATCCCTTGGCCTCCAAGGTTTCTTACGACTTTTCCCCGCAAAACGATCCACTGCAAAATAAGAATGACCATGTATGGAATAGTTTCTTACACACCTATTAACATATCATGAAACTTCCCTTAAAGAAATAACTCCTCAAAGCTTTTCTCACCCCCCATTACTTTTTTCTGAATGTGGCGCGGATTGTTTACTTCATAGAAGTAAACGGGGTCTTCTTGTGATATGATAATACGCTCTAGTTCTGCTAAGCATTTTAGAAGCTGTGTTTTGGAGACTTCTCCTTCAAATATAGATTACTAGATTTGATTGTCTATTTCCTGATCGAGCAGAACACCTGATCCCGTTTTTGAATCCTCATTAAATTCGTACTTTAAATCGAGGATTTGAACCCATGGCAACAAATCATATTCTTCCCCATTGTGTTTCTTGCCTTTATGAGGTAGTTTTCTCGTTCTTCCTCTCGTAACGTTTTTTCGTAGACTGACTGTAAGCTTTGTAATTTGCCGACGCAGCTCTGCTCTCTCTTCCTTGTCTGCCTGCTCCAATTGCTCAAATAAATAGCTATTGTTATCATACACATCACGAGGAATAACAAGCTCAGCTTGGATATCTCGCAATAGCTTTTGTGCATCTTTATTGGAAAGCGTGTAGTCATCAAATGTATTCAATTGTTCTAGCGCATCATCAAATTTCTTGAAAAACTCGGTATCCTTCAAATTATCTCGTTTATACAGCTCGCTCACAAGCTTTATCTTCTCCGACTCAGGTAAGATTTCTCCACTAAAAGACTTTAACAAAGTAATGGAACGTTCTAAAATTTCTTCATCATAAATGTAACCTGCTCCACTCGGTTCGACTGTGTAAATAAATACATTAGGTCCTGTCTTTTCGTATTGACGCCTACGATAGCAACGTCCAAAGCGTTGGCATAGGCTATCTAATGTCGCAGCTTCTGTAAACAACACATCAAAATCAATGTCAATAGATGCCTCCACAAGCTGTGTTGTTACCCATATTCCTGTTGCTTGTTCACTTTCATCAAATGCTAACAATTCTTTCTCAATCATAGCTCGATGTTTTTGAATATACATAGAATGAAAGACACGAATCTTATCCGTTTTCTCTCTTATCATCCCATATAACTTCATCGCCTGTTTTACTGTGTTTGCAATGACCAGTATCTTCTTCGTTTCAGCCAGCGCAATCATTTTTTCTACGTCTTCTACAATAGGCTTTTCAACTAGCTCGATACGATGACGAATAACAGTGTCATCTACAAAGGTTTTCACTTGAAGGGCCTCTTGTGGAATAATCTCACTTTCTTGCAATGTTTCCAAGTAAATACTAGGAAGTGTTGCGGTCATTAACAGAAAACGACCACCTACTAAATAAATCATTTCCAAGGCTCGAATTAATACAGCCGCAATCTTCGGGTCGTATGCTTGGATCTCATCAATTACTAGTGATGAATAAGCCATGGTTGCTAATTCCTTTTCATATCCCCGGTAAAGAAATGGAAACTTTAGAATTTGATCAATAGTTGTAAACAATAGTTTACTTGCAAAATGACGTGACTGCTCTGAAACAACTTCCCAATCTTCCTCTAAGTTCTCAGTCAAATAATCCATTGAAGACGAGTGCAGCAAGCCGACATTTTTGTAATTCATTTTGCTGTATACCCGATCAAATAAAGCATTAATACTAACGCGTAACGGCAGTGTAAAAAACGTTTTGCTGTTGCTTGCCCAAAGTAGCGCAGCTTCTGTCTTACCCATTCCTGTTTGCGCGATAATAATTAAATTTTCTTTACGATGATCATGCGCATATTTTTGCAGATCACGATATACCTGCTCCACTAGAACACCTTTTTCGGAAGCAATTTTAGCAAAGCCTTGGTCCACAAGCTTTTTAAAATCCTGTTCAGTATCTACTTCAATTGGAACATGGGCTGAAGCTGCGTGATCCAAACGGTGAAGTAAGCCTTTTAGAAGAACATAATCAACATAGTTTGTTTTACGATCACTATACTTAATTCTCCTTTTCAGCTCTATTAATATGCGGTTCGATCGTTTTTTTAAGTTAGCCCCTTCAATTGCTAGATGTTCGTTAATGTCAGCTAACTTAGGCCAAAGATCCTCAGAAAGTGCTTTTTCAATCAAGTCTCTATCAGGTACCACATTGCGTTCATGATGAAAGGCAATTGCTTGAATAAGAATCTGATAATCTTTCTTAGGCAGAGTGAAAACTGCTTCAGGTAGCAAAAAAGGTGATAAATAATTATGAGGTACTTCCAGGTCTTTCATAAGCGTGACTTCTTCTCCCAAGGCCTTGAGAATCTTTAATTGAAACGGTTCATGTGCTTTCCCGGCATCATGATAATCCACTGCGTAACGTAATAATGTCCAAATTCTTTCTTCAAATGAACTTCCATATGCCTTTCTTAAAATCTCATAACGGGATCGTAACTCTTCTGTATGTTCTCGCAATGTCTCCTTTGGGTTTGATTTTGCTAAAAACAGGATGATCATCTCCTAGTAGATCCGTATTCTAACAAGAATACGGCCCATTTTTACTCATTCCAAAGAATCATATAATCTCCATCCGTATGAAACAGTTTCTCATCAGCCCCATGTGGAGTATTACCATTCACGTAAACTACAGGAATTTTTCGCCACTCTCGGATTCCATTTACAATGTTATACGTCCAATTGAGACGATACGGAATTCCTTGTGGCAGATCTGTTTCATAATAATGTTTTGGAGCATAAATGGCATGCTTACAATAAAAGTCCTCACTTTCTTCTAATGAAACAAACATCACCTCGTCTATACGTACGATATCCTCTTGTCGCCCCAATGATAAATGTACGTCTGAGTTGACTAGCGTATCATAAATAGATTGTAGTAATGGTTCGTCTCCGGCAATATGAATCACAAGCTCTACGTGAAACAGCATGTGTGTGTAAAGAGGAATAGATGTCATGTCCGCCTGAATGGGTGCTTCTAGTGCCAACCCGTCAAAAATAATAGGCATTGAAACCGACTTCTTTTTCACCATATAGCTTTTCCGATAATCTATCATTCTTGTTTCATAACTTCCTTGAATAGAAAAGCGCAACGGCAACAGCTGATTTGCTTGCAACAACTGATGAATCATCCCTTTCACTGTTGAATAGGGAGGAAGTGGGTATGTTTCTGCTACTTTATTCGCAAATGGTTTTGTATAGCAAGCTGTTTCTTGAAACAGTTTTAATCGAAGCGCCTTCATACTAACACCTTGTAGTAAGCATCAATTTCTTGGAATAGATGCTGATAAAACTCTTCAACAGAAACAGTCTCCGCCAATTCAGTAATCTCATTTTCGTTTGCAAATATTCCATCTACAAGTCCAATTTTCGTACATGTACGCACATCATGCCCAAGGGCAGTTTGTTTCAACACGGACTCCATTGGTTTTATGTTTAATAAGCGAGCATTGTAGTCTTGCAGGGCAACTCGGCCAAGGAAAAACGGATTTGCAATCGGGTATAAACCTCCAATGACAAACAGAGGAGCTAGGTTCTCTTGACGTCCGCGAATATCGCGATTTAAATACTTTGTAATTTCAATGAGCTGTTTTACCCGGCTAGCCTTCTCTAGTTCTGACAATTCAATGGCCCCATCAACGCCGACATTAGATAGGTCAATTGTCAATGTATATGTGTATAAGCTTTCGTGTTGCTCCAAAGTAGCTATGTTCGCATTCTCATTAATACGTTTCGCGAGTCCCATATTATTCAGAAACTCAAGGTCGCTGCGGTAAGGCTCTAAAGATACAGCATGACTAAGACGAGCAACTGCCGAGCGCTTTTCTGCGCTTCCTTTGGCCTTTGTTTTCATATAGCCAAACAGATCCATTTCCACGGAATCTTCAATTGTACATTCTTCTTTAAATTGCACAACACCCTTACTTTTATCGACAACATCTAAATTCCAGTTAAAAAATTTATTTCCTAATCGAACTATGTCATAGCGAATAGCCTGGCGAGAAGCGAAAGAATATACTTCACCGTCTCCACGATGAAATTTTTTTAGTTCCGATATATTAGCAGTTCCCTCACCGTAGTTAAGTGAACTTGCTTTAAAAATAAATGTTAGAGTTAACGCCTTATTTTTCATTCTTCTTCTCCTCCTCTTTGGAAATTAGACCTGCAATAAAAGAATCTGCAACAGATGGAAAATCAATTTTCGACTCATCTAGCACATTCATGATGACTGATGGAAGTGGTTCCTGTAATGACATATACATGCGCATTGTCGTATCTAAAAACATTTTTTTATCGTTTGCGCGTACCGCATTCAATAAACGATATGCAATGGAACGAGCTTTTCCCTCATCCAACTTCTTCTTCATTTCTAATCCAGCATAAAAAGCACTCCAGATTCTCTTTCTACCAATCTCTAAATCTGTTGCCATAATCTTTTCCCCTTTCTTTGTAAAAAGCAAAAAGTAATGTCGAAGCAAACATGCATATATTATTTCATTCGCTGCATAGTCTTCTTTTAATTTCATTCGTAAATATGAATGAATAAGAGCCTTGGGATCTTGATAAAGCAAGAAAGAGCGAACAAGCTGGCTTCTCAGTCTGTAATTTAACCGTTGGAACCATTGCATGTGAATAGTTGAATCAAAAAGTTTACATAACCCTGGTGTTAGATGCAGATACTGCAAGTCCGTCTTTTTGGCATTGTAATCTGAGGAATACTCTAAAATTAGATAACTTTGGGCAACTTGTTGTGCTTTGGTACGCTGCTCAGTAACCAAATCAAACAGAATTTCATCAAATGCCTTATCTTTGTTGCGACCAATTTCATATATGTCATTTGTGTGAATCAGCTGTTCGAACCTTCCTTCTAATTGCACGAATAGCGATTTATCACCAACAATTGACGCTCCCGCAGGTGCACAGAATAAAATCAATTTTGCTAACTTACTGATAGGAGTAGTTAATGCACTATTTGCTCCCCAGTAAAAGTTCAATGCTTTTGGTGCACTCATTGATAAAGGGGAAAAGTGAGACTCGGAATATTGATCAAATGCCCATTGCGTTTCAAAGAAGCTACAGTGATTGACGTTTGTTGAAACATACTCTTGTATTTGATCAATTGTCATCTCTTTGAATTGTTTTTTTAAACCCTTCGCCTTCTCATGGACGCTTGACTCAAGATATTGTAATATCTCTTGCTCTGATGTTGCTTGTGCCATCACCTTTTGAAGTTCTAAATCTGCAAGTAAAGGATCAATATAATCTTTACGAAAAATAGCTTGCTGTTCTTTCAGTGTTTTTGAGTTATTCAGAACATTCAAAATACTAACTTGTCCAAAATACGGACCTAAAACCTTTGCTTTAAAATAATTTAATGTAAGCTTATGATTAATTTCCAACTCTCCAAGAGCAGCAATATATTCTTCAATCCACTCAACCATTTCTACGACGTATGTCTTTTGATTGCGAATAATTTTTGCTACTTCAACTAAGCGATTCGTTGCAACTGTTTCAGCAAACTTCTTTTCGACTTTATCAAGCGCGGTCAACTTAATTCTATCGTCAAGCCCCTTTTTTGCTGCCTTTATCTTTCCCTTCGCTTGTTTACTGTCAAGTTCACTTGCCTGTTTAAATTTAAAAAACTCCCTGCGAATCACACGTTCATCACGCTTGGCGACACTGTATCGCTCCAAAAAGAATTGAAAATAATAATGTTCAAAATCATTTAAGTGCTCTGGATCAAATAGGAGCCCTTCATCAGTAAGCTTCACTTTAATCCCAGCATGCTTTAAGATACGGTAATATCCAACCAATCCTTGAGCTATGGTCCATTCATCCGCAGCAATAGGGATAACTTCTTTGGTCAAAATCATCATATCACCTCCACGGCACCAAAGCCTTGGCTTGAACGAAAACCAATACCAAACTCAGACAACACCTTTAAATCTTCCGGATGACCTTTTAAAGAAAATACTCCTTGGTATCCCGTGAAAAATAAGGTTTCATCTCCACTGTGAATGTTCTCCTTCACTACAGTCTTCTTCATGTTCTTTGCAGTAAACTCTAGTGGTTGTAACAGTCCGTATCCCCGGTAACCTTGGAGGGCTACGTGTGAGATGTAGTTCAGTTCTTCCCTATAGGAATCCTCTTGAGGATGAAGGGGCCTTTTATTTTTATCTTGAATGAGCAATGGTGACAATGTCTTAAAATATACTTGATTCCGGTCAATAAGCGGATTGCTTTCCATTTGCACTTTCATTCTCTTCAAGGTGAAACCTTTATACTTAAATTCTTTTACGCTCATCATCCCGTTATAGAAATGTAGCATAAACTCTGAATCTGGACTGGCAATATTTAATGCCACATAGCCTTTAACATGAAAAACGGCTGCATCTAATTCATAATCATGTACATATACACCGAAAGAAAATGGCCGATTCGCTTGATTCGACTGATAAATCTTTTGAAAATAAGCTTCATCAGATGCCTTTAAGGCTTCTTTAACTAAGCTGACAATCATCATTCTGTATTGAAGCGGAAAACGATCAGTAGATAATTTGACTTGTAACCTCATAGTAGCTTCCCCCTTTGGCTTTTTTAGACTAGCACGGAAATTAGGAACTAATGATGCGGTATAACTAAATTTCTTGCATTTTTTTTATCTCTTGTCGAATCTCCTCGCATAACTTTTTTGGACTTAAGAGTCTGACATTTGAACCAAATCGTAGAATAAATTGTTTAACCTCAGATAATCCGTACATTTTACCCTTAAATAAGTAGTAGTGTTCATTGTATTCTTCAATCGTTTGGTTCGCTGTCCATTTAGTATCGCGGAACCACATGTAGATGTCTTTTTTTACTAACATCTCAATATCGTAACTATCGTTAAATAAACTATTTGTACCAAGGAATTGCTCAAGCGAGAAAGATGCATTTTTATCAAAGGGTTGATCTGATATAAGGATGCTCTCAATTCGGTTTAATTTAAAGGTTAAGAATCGCTGCCTCTTTTCACAGTAAGCAACGCAGTACTCATGGGCATTATGTTGAATGAAATGATAAGTGTGAATAGTTCTTGTTGTAGGGCCTGAAGATGCGGATTGGTAGTTAATAATGGCTTTTAGTTGTTTTGTTAGACATGCCTTTAATTGATTTTTAATAAAATCAACATGATGAAAATCTGTGTTTATACTATAACTGGACATCACAATAGTATGGTCCAAATTCGACAGTTGTTGCAATTTAAATTCTAGTTGCTGTACGGCTTGATCGTCTGGATCAATCGCTCTTTGCTTCCGAACGAGTTCACTTAATTTGTCGAGCTCATTTTGTTTTAAAAAGCTATTCCATAATGGGTTTGTTTCTAATACATAGCCACCATTTCTTCCTCTAATCGTATGTATTGCAAATCCAGCCATTAATAAATCTTCTATGTGTTTGCGGATACTTCTTTCACTTAATTCCAGTAATCCAGCAAGCTGCTCTCCTGACATTTTTCCATTTTTAGAAAGTAACAAGAGTATCCGAAGGGAATTTGAGACTTTTGACATAGATATCACCTCCTCTATCCTTATTTAGTTATAGTGTAATTAGATTATAAATTAGTAAATATTACTTATCAATACCATTTTTTATAAATTAATCAAATAAAAATCCCTCCCTGGAGTACTAGGCACTCTAGAGAGGGACTAAAAACTTATACCACTACGTTCAGAAAAAATCAGTAGGTTATACGATAACAAAATACTTTATATCCTGCTACAGTAAATAAACTATCTACATTATACTATATGGTTCTAATGCTTAAAATAATTTTTGAAACGTAGGATTCCCTTTCTTTAAGAAGTAATGGGAATTGGGAAAATTCGGAATTATTATTTCCTTAGAAGAAATTTCATGATATGTTAATAGGTATATAAGGAACTATTCTCGAACGTAGGGGGATATAAAGCCCATAATATTTTGATGTGGATCACGAGGGTTGATTGCGTTTTATCTGAACCTAGTGGGTTATAAAGTACATTTTCCCTAGCGTACCCTCTACACGATTTTTCGTTTTACCTGAACGTAGTGGGATATAAATAAAGATCGCGTAATTAAAATTAGTTATGACGATACATGTTTTATCTGAACGTGGGGGGATATAAATTTATCTAGGATTGATTGTTTAATGTCTCCTTCTAAACGTTTTATCAGAACATAGTGGGATATAAAGCCGACATCGTGTTTGCTGACAACCTGTTCGAAGTAGTTTTACCTCAACATAGTGGGATATGAAGGACAATATTGTAAACATGACTCGACGAGGAAAAGGCGTTTTATCGAAACATAGTGGGATTTAAATGATGCTATAGAAGAATACACCAAGCGATTAAAAGAGTTTTACCTGAACCTAGTGGGATTTAAAGCCGATTAGTGCCAATTGGCGGTTTTGCACTGTATTTGTTTTATCTATACGCAGTGGGATTTAAAGCCAAAGAAAGCAATGTTTTTGATTGTTAGATTTCTATAGTTTTATCTGAACGTGGGGGGATATAAAGAACGAAATCGCTTCTCACAAAAAATAAGAGTTTGCGTTTTATCTGTACACAGTGGGATGTAAAGAGCTCTATATATACCTTTCACTCCGAGAAATATTCTATTTTATCTCAACGCAGTTGGATATAAAGGCTCAAAGGAAGATTGAATATGAGGATGAAAGGATTGTTTTATCACAACATAGTGGAATATATTTGTTTTTAGAATGAGATACGCGATAATGCGCGTCTCATTTTTTGTTGCACTTTCTAGAAGTTAAAAAAATACATAACCTCTATTGTCAACCAATATAAGAAATTTTTCTTAACCTTAACTTGACTTTTTTCTTACCATCCTGATGTGTGAGAGCGGAATATACACTATGTGATAAAACTATGAAACAAAGGGTGGTTATTCTCCGTTAAGATACTTGTTCGTTGCCCGGACTAACGTACTACTTAAGTAATATATAGAACCTCATCTTACTGTAATCAACACATTAATTACTTTTGTTTTTGTCTATAAAGAAGTTTTTAAAACTCTCTTCGAAATAAAAGAGTTTTAACATTTTCTCTTAATAACGACAAATATGGGCTTTTTCTAGAAAGTGTTTAAAAAGTAAACTTCTTTCGATAATAAGTGTTCGTATTGTTCTGAAAACCGTTCGTAAATGTCATGTGTTAGATTAGAGTCGTTCGTTTATTGTTTATATACATAAACGAACGAAAATAAGCGTTCGCCAAACGAAATTGGAGTTTGTTCGTAAAGGTATACTTTTATGAACGGTCACTTTACAAACTGTTTGTTGGCGTTCACTTTTTATAGAGTATAAAGGTAATTAATGGATGTAGAAACTATATTCGTTCATAATAGAAAAAAGCGCCAACTCGCTGTTATTAAACAGGTTTACGCTTTTTTCCATTTTAAATTTATTTGTTGTCTTATTACTGTTAGATGTTAGTATCCAAACTCGTATGCTATTTTTCTATCTTCATTTTGAAATCTTAAAAAATGTATCTTTGTAATGTTTTGTTTTAGAATATCTATCTCCAGAATTTTTAAGGATTTTTGCTTACTAAGGGTAAAGACTTCATCCCTCTAAACAATAAAGTCTCTCTCCAATCTATTTCTTGCTGAGGTTCTTTAAGGCTTATTGCTGGAAGTTCTTCAATGAAATGCTCTAATGCTGTTTTACCTTCCATGCGTGCTAGGGGAGCTCCTAAACAATAATGAATCCCCTTTCCAAAAGCAAGATGTTTATTGGATGCCCTATAAAAATTCACTTGATCTGGATTTTTAAAGACATCAGGGTCACGATTTGCTGATCCGAGAGAAAGTAACAGTAGATCACCTTCTCCAAAATGAAAACCTTTGTAAATATGATTTTCTACTACAAAACGAGAATCCATTGAAACTGGGCTTTCATACCTTAATAATTCTTCCACAGCAGCATCTAATAATTCAGGGTTATGTCTTAGTTCTTCTATCTTTTCTGGATTCTTTAATAATGTAAGCAACCCATTACCTATTAGATTAACTGTTGTCTCATGGCCAGCAACTATTAAAAGAACAACCATTGAAAAGAGTTCACTTTCAGAAAGCGAATCTCCTTCTTCCTCTACTTTTACAAGTTTGCTAATTAAATCTTCCTGGGGATTTGAACGTCTTTTGTTGAATAATTCCGATAAATAATCGGTGAATTCTTTTGCTGTAATCTGAATTTCTTGGAAAATAGGAGTATCTTGGTGGTGAAGTATACTATCAAATTTAACTAATGTATTTGACCAAACTCGGAATTTTTGATGGTCCTCATATGGTATTCCTAAAATTTCACTTATCACTATAATTGGGAGAGGGAAAGCATAGTCGTTAATTAAATCAAATTCCTTTTTATCTTTAATTTCTCTTATTAACTTAAGAGAAACTTCTTTTATTCTAGAATCCATTTGTTTAATTATTTTAGGAGTAAAGGCTTTATGAACTAATTTTCTGAGTCTACCATGATCAGGAGGGTCGACTTCTAACATATTCTTTCCATACAGTAAATCTATTTCTTTACTAATAAAAAATAATGCTTTTTCTTCTGGAGACATGAATTTTCTTGAGTCACTTGAGTACTTTTTAGGATTAGTGAGAATATAGTCAACATCTTCATATTTAGTTAAAAGCCATATTTTCTGCCCTTCATGTTCTTCTAACATGTGTATAGGAGAGTGTTCTCTCTTTTTTGTTAAATAGGGATAAGGATTTTGAAAAAAATCTTCTGACAATTTATATTCCATGTTAATACACCTCGTATATCTAGAATAAAAAATTCAAAATTTATCTATATTACTCTTACTACACGTCTTTCATTTACCTTCGTGCATGATTAATTATATAGTTTATTTATTCAATTAAGCTGGGTATATGGAGACTCCAAATCAATTTATCGTATAGAAGCTTAGAATGAGATTTTATTAATATCAATCATTCGTTACCCTTTTATAAATGATACAAAATTAAAGATAGTCATAACAGAATCTTCACGTTGAAGTATCTCACCCACCTTTTTTCATAATGCACTTCAATGTCTCTCTTATATACTCTGTCTAAATGGGTGTTCATTAAATAAGAGCTAGCTACGTAAAACACAGAATGTTTGTTATCTTCCTCATCAATAAAATAACTTGAAGACATGAGGGAACCCTTCATATTTCTTCTCTCAATAGTCTTTGTTTCCTAACTATCTGGTAGAACCCTATCTCTTATCCCTAACTGTTCCAACATTTTGGTTGTACTAGCGCTAAGTAGAAAGTTTACTTCGTATTTTTCCTATCCCGGATAGCTTTCCTAAACAGAGGATTCAATCCCTTTTGTTTTAAGAAAATGGACAATTGATACTTGCAATATCTACGCCTATAATTATAACTTGACTTTCTTTCATCACCTCCTTTTAAAAAAATACCGACCATGCGGTTTATTATATAACCAATTCTGAATAATTTCAACTCTCGGCCCTTTAAGTTGATTATATGTTTACTTAGCCAATATATTCACAGTTAAAAAATGAGTCAGTGGAACAAATAGCCCTAGAAAGGTGACAATTCCGGTAACATGTGTTGCCCCCTCAATTCTCATCATTACGAATAAAAATACTTAATATATTTTTTACAATGTAAAAAAGAACGAATAGCGATATAGTGTTGAAATAATTGGATGAAATAGAAGGGATTTTTCTGTTGCCCAAGTGCTAGGGCAATTGATCCAGCGTAAGCGTAAGCAAGCGTTACTAATATGATAATAATCACCAGAAGATGAACAGAAACGTTGTGAGCTTTATTCTATTCCCTTCCCCTCTCTTAATGAGATAGAATAAAGTGCTCTCCCATTAATTCCAATCCCGAGTAAAAGGGAATAAAACACATAGTATATGGGGATGATCATGTTGGTAGCAGCTAGCCCTTTTGTCCATAGCACATGGCTGACAAATAAACTATTTACTAAATTATTCAATGTTCATAACACCTTCCTATAGCAGAAGGAATTAAATAGGATAAAAATAGAGGAGATGGTTTGGGACTTCTCACTTTGTCTAATAGTGAAATTATTTTCATCTCTACTTTCATTGTGTGCTAAACCTTTTTTCGTTACAATAAGCAACATAAAGTATATGGTTACCATATAGTATGGGAGGTGTTTACGATCGAAGATAAAAAAAGAGATTTTACAACAGGAGAGTTTGCATACCTCTGTCGCGTAAAGAAACAAACGCTCTTTCATTATGACGAGATTGGCCTTCTATCCCCCGAAATTAAAAAAGAGAATGGATATAGGTATTATTCTTATAATCAATTTGAGCTTTTTCAAATTATTGGGTCATTCAAAGAAATTGGTATTCCATTAAAGGAAATAAAGTTACTTTTAAAGGGAAAAACAGCAGGAACTATGATTAATCTTCTTAAAGAAAAATCCAGTGAAATTGAAAATAAAATCAAGGAACTTCAACAACTTCAAACGATTATACAAACGAAAGTAGGGCTAGCAGAGCAAGCTATGCAAACTGATTTTTCTTCAATTTCTCTTCAGTATTTAGAGGAGGAGGAATTCATGATAGGAGAAAAGGTGTTAAATTTTCCTGAACGGAAATACATTACATCTATTTCAGATCTTATCCATTATGCTCAATCACATAAAGTTGATATAGGATATTCAGTTGGTGCCATTTTTGCTCGTGAACAAATATTAAAAAAGGACTTCTATAATTACAGCCATTTTTATCTCAAGATAAAAGGTGGAAGAGAAGGTGTGGACTCCCATATAAGACCCAAAGGTCTGTATGTCGTCGGATATCAAAAAGGTGAGGAAGCTGAAGTAGCTTATCGTAGAATTATTGAATTTATTAAGAATAAGGGACTAAAGGTGGGTGAATATGCATATGAGGACTATATCATTAATGAAATAATGGTAGATGGCTTCCACAATCAAATCACAAAAATTCACCTTCAGGTGCAAATCGAGTGAGATTAATAACTACAGGGATATAGGTGAATTAGAACGAACTATTTATTTCGAACTAATTGTAATACCTACATATAAAAACCCTGAGAATTTTATGAAGATACACATTGCTAAATATCACGATATAATAAATAGAAAGCATTTACTACGAATAACATTCTACAATTAGATAGGAAGTGAAGAGCAACCATGACACGGCAGGCAGA
This sequence comes from Priestia sp. 53B2, assembly GCF_056099005.1. Lineage (NCBI taxonomy): Bacteria > Bacillati > Bacillota > Bacilli > Caryophanales > Bacillaceae > Priestia > Priestia sp. 53B2. The sequence continues at coordinate 84,147 of NZ_JBLZXA010000038.1, read as the reverse complement.
GGCGAGTAAAAAAACAAAAGATAAGATAGTAAAGGTAGCACGAGAATTATTTATTAAAAAAGGATACTCGGAGACCTCTCTACAAGAGATTCTAAAGGCTGGAGAAATAAGTAAAGGAAATCTTTACCACCATTTTAAAGGAAAAGAATTTCTTTATTTATATATTATTGAACAAGATTATCTTCAATGGGAACATCAGTGGAAAGAAAGAGAGAGTCATTGTAGGAATGCTATTGAAAAACTTTATGATCTCACTAATTTCTCATTTCAAATGAATTTTAACTCTCCCCTTATTCATGTGGCTGAAGAATTTTTTGCCAGTGCTTTTAAATCAAAAGAAGTAATTGAAAGAATCCTTGAAATTGATAGCCAGTATTCTAAGATGATAAGAAACATTTTAGAAGAAGGAAACCACGATGGTAGTTGGTCAATTTCTAATTTAGATTTAACTACTCAGATAGTGAGTTCACTATTTTATGGTTTGGAGATTACAGCTCAAGGCAGTTTAGACGGAGAAAGGGAAAAACTCTATCGAGAGTCTGCAAGGGTACTTATTGAGGGCTTAAAATAATCTTTACTTTGATGTCATTTATTGTAGTAACCTCAGGAATCTTATTTATTCTAAGTACATAGAAAATATTCAGGCTTCTGGATCTATATCCGAGGTGAAACTGGGAGAAGGATCAAATTATATAAAACAGCTATTGATAAAAAGGGCATACATTTATATTTCAAGGGTATTTACTTCTGTTAACTTGATCATGGAGCGATAACTTGATATATATAAACCCCTTAAATATGAACTGAACCTGAAAAGTTAGACAATTTATATTTAAGCAACCTCCAATCGTTTAGATTATATCTAACAATTGAGGCGCAGTTCAGTATAAAGGGGTTTGGTATCTCTAAAATTCTTAAAATATTTTTTTAAAGAATATATGTCTTGTATATGATGGAGCTAATTAAGTTTTATTTTTTTATCTTAAGACAAACCCTTATCAAGTATTCACATTTACTTTCTGCAATTTAATAAATGCAGTAATATTCAAGATAATCGTCTTTACAACTGAATAAGTAGGTATTGCCAATATCATTCCAACGATACCCGCAATGTTACCGGAAACAAGTAAAAGAGTAATGATTGTCACCGGATGTGTATTTAGCTTCTTGCCAATTACTAGAGGAGAAAGTACAGTACTCTCTAATTGCTGGACAATAATTACGATAATTATAACAAGAACGGCTTGAAGTGGAGAATAAATTAATGCAAAGAAAAAAGCCGGAGCTAAACCAATAAAGGGCCCTGCATATGGAATGATATTTGTTATAGCACTAATTAGAGCAAACAAAAAGGCATAAGGAAGGCCAATAAGTAAATAGCCAATAAAGCTTGCAACCCCGACAAACATACAGACAAGTAATTGTCCCTGTATATAAGTAGCTAACGTTGTACTTGTTTCTTTTAAAACTTTCAGACTGAGAGTATGATATGAGCGTGGTACAAAACGCAGAATAGCTCCTGGAAGTTTCTCTCCGTCCTTCAACATAAAAAACAGTATAAATGGGACTAACACAATTACTACCGTAATATTTTTAACCATTCCTAGAATTGAAGACAATCTATGGGTTAAAGCAGTGGGTATCTCCATAACAAAGTTCTGTACTGTATTTACTATATTTTTTACATTTATATAATCCTGTTCCATTGTCCACTTAAACCATCTTGATCTCACTAGATTATTGATGAATTCATCCATTTGTTTTAAATAAACAGGGAGTTCTTCTGCAAAATGGTTAATCTGTTTGAATAATGATGGTACTCCTGTCCCAATTAGAAGACCAATCAATCCAATAAAAACAAGATAAATAATGAGAATGGCCATAATCTTTGGTACTTTTCTTTTGATTAAAAATGTAACAACAGGTTTTAGTAAATAGAAAAGAAAGCCTGAAATAACGATTGGAAAAAACAATGTAGATACAAAAGTTACAATAGGATTAAATAAAAATGCAATCTTTGTACTAACATAAATAAGGATACCAATTAATAAAAATTCAAGCGTCCAAAATAGCAATTTTGATTTAAACAAAATATCTCCTCCTAACAGAATAAACTGAACATTGTGAAAAAATATACATAAGTAATGAGATTCAAAAATGGCCTTTAAATTAGGTAATCCTCTTATCTTTACTAAAATTCAGCCCTCCTTCTTTTATCAACATCACCCTCCTATATGAAATAATCTTTTGTTTAATCCTTATTTCAAGAATGTGAGGACTTAGTTATAGAACTTTATAGTTTAAAAACTTTGTTATTTAGTTTATCATAAACCGTACGGTCTGTTTATTTTTTGAAAGAGGATATATATAATTTTTTTAAAATCATTAATTATTTAATTAGAAAGGAGGCTGAATATATTTGATTTATATACCTAATATGATTACAATTGTTAATTTAATTTGTGGACTCCTGGCTATTTACTCATTATTAGTTCAGGATATTTATTCTGCAACAACTCTTATTTTTATAGGTCTGTTTTTTGATTTCTTTGATGGTATGATTGCCCGGAAACTTAATGCTGTTTCGGATATAGGTAGAGAATTGGATTCGATGGCTGATTTGGTCACCTTTGGCGTAGCTCCATCCATATTTGCCTATTGTACATGTCTTTATAAATTATCCATCATCGGAATTTTATGCATGTTAATTTACAATATTTGTAGTGTATTTCGTCTCGCTAAATTTAATGTTAAGCAAAGTACGCTCTCTACATTTATTGGAATGCCTACTCCACTTGCAGGAATTTGTCTTGTCACATTGAGTGCTATGCATAATCAAATACTCTTGGTAGTAGGGATAGGTATTATTTCTTATTTAATGATAAGTAACATCAAATTTCCACAATTCAAAAAAAATACAATGGAAAGTTTGGAATCTAAAAATGGAGCAAATTGAAGAATTTATTACGGGTTATGGATACATCGCTATTTTTTTGATGTTAGTTCTTGGAATTGTAGGATTACCCATACCTGATGAAGTAATGATGACAATCGTTGGTTTCTTCACTCATACTGGCGTACTGAATTATCCCCTTGCTATTATAGTAAGCTTTTTTGGGGCGTTGTTAGGTATGATGATTAGTTATCTCATCGGTAGAAAAGCAGGACGTCCTTTTATTGATAAATTCGGGAAATGGATTGGACTTAAAGAAAAGAGAATGCTGAAAGTAGAAAATTGGCTAAAAAAGTATGGACCATATTCTCTGATATTTGGATACTTCATTCCAGGAATCAGACATGTAACGTGTTACTTTTCAGGTATTGGTAAGATGGAATTGAAGACATATACCCTATTCGCTGCAATTGGTGCCTTTCTATGGAGCTTTATTTTTATTACGATTGGAAGAATGGTAGGAATTCTTTATTAAAGAAAGAGTGCACGTCCGTTGTCACTTAACGGATTTGTGCTTTTCTTATTTCTGGTAATTCACCTTATGTGAAGTGAGAGAATTAATCTTTAGAAAAGGTGTAAAATATCTTTTTTATCTTTGATCTTGAATCCCTCCTTGACTATACGGTAACTGTATACTTTATGATACTGATTATATCCTAGAAAAATTTTCCTGGCAAATAAGTACTTATAACATTCACCATATATTCCTTGGTTTAGTTGAGTTGAATGAATTGAAAGTCAAAAGGTAATATTTATGGAAACTTTGTTGCAGGACGAAAAATATCTATTTCTCGCGGCACAAAATTACCTTTTAGTATAAGCCTTGCTAGGTTATGCATCACAATTTTCTAGTACGTAGTTGATAATCACAATACTTGGTTTAATTATGGTAGCCACCTCTATCCGAAGGATGATTATGATAATAATTAAGGGCATGCTAGCTAATTGATATAACCAGTGGAACAGAAATGCAAAGTAAGGAGGTCTATCTATTGAATCAACTTTTAAGAAATAGGGTTTTTGTAATTGTTGCAACAGCCGATTTATTACAGCAAGCCGGCATATGGATCCGGAATATGGCCTTGCTGTTTTATATTATGAACCAAACTAATAATGATCCAACAGCTGTTTCATTACTTACGGCACTTGAATACCTTCCGATTTTTGTATTTTCCTTACTAGGTGGAACATTTGCTGACCGTTGGAATCCGAAAAAAACTGTAATATTAGGGGATACATTGAGTGCAATTTCGATGTTGGTAATATTAGCTCTCGTATCATTGGGATTATGGCAAGCTGTATTTGCTGCTACCGTAGTCTCAGCAATTGTTAGTCAATTTTCTCAGCCTTCTTCCTCTGTATTATTTAGGAAACATGTACCAGCAGAACAAGTTGGGGCAGCTATTGGCATTACTCAAAGCCTTATGTCTGTATTTACGATATTTGGTCCGATTGCTGGCACATTCATATATACCCAGTTAGGGCTTAAGTTCTCTCTCATTATATTGTTTGTAATTTTTCTCATGGCAGCTTTTATTCAGTTATTTTTACCTCCTTCATCCAGAGAAGAAACAGTTAAAAAAAGACCAGCTATGGAGGATCTTAAAGACGGAATTCAGTATGTAATTAAACATTCAAACTTGCGTCTAATCGCTGGAATGTTTCTTCTTACAGGGGTGGCAATAGGATTAACCCAACCGTTAGATGTATTTGTCACAATGGAGCGTTTGGGACTACCTAAAGAAGCCGTACAATGGTTTGCAGCTTGCGAAGGTGTGGGCATGCTAGTTGGTGGGATTTTGGCAGCTACCATTTCAAAATGGGTGGATCGACATCGTAATAATGTCATAACAAGCACGTTAATCCTATGGTCAATCATAACCATTATCGAGGTATTATCCATATTTCCTCTTTTAACAGCTGGGGTTCGCATCATTTCTGGGATTACGACAGCCTTCTTTCAAGTTGTCTTTAATACCCTTATGATTAAAGAAGTACAGGTAGAATACATTGGGAGAACGAATGGAGTTATTACTCCTTTGTTAATGGGAGGCATATTAGTCGGGACACTTGTTTCTGGTTTTATAGTTAATTCTCTTACACTGTTTGGAGTTTATGGACTATCTGCAGTTTTAATTATATTGTGTACGATTTTAACAGCGAAATTAAAAGTTTACAATGAAGGAGACAATACAAGAGAAGCTGGAATTAAGTAGAGACTTTTGCTATAGAAGAGTTTGGATAAACGAAAAAGGTTATCAAATTATTTTATCTATAACTTGATAACCTTCGTTTTTCTAAAATATAATATCTATTGTTCTAATAAAACGAATAAAATGATTATGTTTTTACATATTCTATATAATAAATCATTAAATCCCACTTCCTAAAACCCCCTAAATACCTTAAATAAACCAATAGGTGGAAAGGTACGTTTTAATGAATATTAATAATTTTTAATCTTGGAATCATATATTATCTGGGAAGAAAAATTATATATTCAATTTTTTGAGCCCATTTCTTTACTTGCTTACTAGTTACCACTTATCTAAGTATCTCTTCAAGGGTCTTATACGGTCGTTCTACAACTTCATTATCGCTCTCTTAACTTGCTTTTCACCTAAAGCAAGTCTTTTTATATTTAGCATCCTAAACTTTAAGGAAAACATATACTGATACTTTATCGTTGTATTACATCAGTATTCAACCTACCTTTTAAAGAATGTTGAACGAATAGAATAAAACAAGTAACAAGCTTGATTGAATAGCCTTTCAAAGGAATAATGTGTTCATTGAATAAAAAGTTTACTATTTTCATCAAGAAAAACATCAAATTTATATATCTATTATGCAGAGAAATGTATCTCAGATAAATAACTTTAATTTTACATATAACTAGATTATTTGATGTGAATTTCAGTTTTTTAGAAACTGTCAATTTTGTGCTATCATGTATCTTAAGAAAACGTACTATCTAAAGTTAACTACTCCAGCAAAAATTATGAGAATTAAATTCTTACACGAAGATGCTGATCATACACTTCACATTAATCAACTATCAAAATTCTTAAAAATACAATACTAATGATTAAAATCCTTTGCTGCTTACAGCAAAGGATTTTTTTACACTAAAGAAATTCCGTTGTAAATTTGTGTATTTATATTACGCAGTATGCCCTCTATAGCGAAATTACCCCGACTATTATTGATATAATAAGCATCACTATAGCTGTGGCAATTGCCCACTTTAAAGTAAATCGTTGATGTTGGCCAAAATCAACCTTAGCCATCCCTACGAGCAAATAAGTTGAAGGTACTAGTGGACTTAGTAAGTGCACAGGCTGCCCGATTAAAGAAGCCCGACCAATTTCTACTGGATCAATTCCATAGTTAGTAGCTGCTTCAGCAATAATAGGAAGAACTCCAAAATAATAAGCATCATTTGACATAAAAAATGTAAATGGCATACTAGTTAATGCAGTAATAACAGGTAGATGAGGTCCTAATGCATCTGGAACTAAAGAAACTAGACTATTAGCCATTGCATCGACCATTTTAGTACCAGATAGAATTCCTGTAAAGATTCCTGCAGCGAAAACTAGAGATACAACAGCTAATACATTACTTGCATGAGAGGAAATACGTTCTTTTTGTGCCTCAAGGTTTGGATAATTTATCATGATAGCAATTGAAAATGCTATCATAAATAAAGCTGGCAGAGGCATTACATCCATAATAAGTAAAACTAAAAGAGTAATAGTTAAAAGAAAGTTAATCCACAATAATTTAGGGCGCTTATAGCCTACTGATTCTACAGTGGCTGCTTGTTCGGCAAATGCGATTTCTTGTTCTTTAGAAAGATATTCAAAGTCGATTACACCTAACCTTTTACGTTCTTTTCTCCCAAGGAGGTACGCTACAAAAATGACAAAAGCTATGCCACCTATCATAGCAGGGATAAGAGGAACAAAAATTTGAGATGCATCAAGTTTTAAAGCACTCATTGCCCTTGCTGTAGGTCCTCCCCATGGTGTAATATTCATAACTCCACCGCCTAACATAGTTATTCCAGTTAATATTAGTGGATTCATTTTGAGTTTTGTATAAAGAGGTAACATTGCTGAAATGGTAATCATATATGTTGTTGTCCCATCTCCATCTAAGGAGACAATTATGACTAAAATAGCAGTCCCTATAACAATCTTTAATGGATCTCCTTTTACCACTTTCAAAATCTTATTTACAACAGGATCGAATAATCCAGCGTCGATCATAATTCCGAAATACAAGATAGCAAACAATAACATAATCCCTGTAGGGGCTAATTCCTTTACCCCCTCTAAGATCATATCGCCAATTTCAGAACCAAATCCAGATAATATAGCAAACAATGAAGGTATTAGCATCAGTGCTATTAATGCTGACATACGCCTGGTCATAATTAAAAACATGAATACGAATACCATAGAAAAACCTAAAATTGCTAACATTATACTCCTCCTCATATTGAATGCGCTTTCAATAAATTGCAAAAGAAAGTGCCAACCTTAGTATGAGGGTAGCTTTGTATAGAGCATTTACTGAATGTCTCCTTCAAAACTACCCGTTTTAGTTTATAAAAATCTCAAGAACCTAGGCTATTTCATTCAATTAAATTAGATGAGATGAAAAAATGATACATACTGGGCTCTCTGTATTTATTACCTGTCCCGTTGGAGTAAGCGTTCCAGTTTCTTTATTAACCTTAAAATTAACTATGGTATCGCTGTCTTCATTTGCTACATATAAAAATTCACCAGTAGGATCTAATGCGAAAAATCGTGGTGTCTTACCCTGAGTGGATACCCAATCCATCGATGTCAGTTTCCCTGTACTCTCCTCGATTCGAAAAGTTACTATACTGTCATGACCACGGTTTGATGCATACACAAAACGTCCCGAAGGTGCCACAGCAATTCCTGCACCAGTGTTGCCATCAATACTATGAGGTACAGTAGATTGTATTTGCAACAATTCCAGTCTACCTTCTTGATCATCAAAATGATATGTACTTACGGTCGAATCAAGTTCATTAATTCCATACGCATACGGCAAAGTAGGATGAAAGTCTATATGACGTGGACCTGACCCTTTAGGAGCTATTCCAAAAGGCGGTTGATTTGCTATTAACTTACCTTCAGTCGTATCAAGAATAAAAGTACAGATTTTGTTAAGACCTAAATCGGGAACTACTAAGAAACGTCCATTCTTATTAAATGGAATATGGTGTGGATGTGAGATACCCTGCTTTGCATACAGATCAACTTCATTCACATTGTAGTCTAATGTGCCGGATGATTGAATTAAGTCACTGAAAGGTTCTAATGATCCGTCCGGGTTGATAGGAAGAACAGATAATGTGCCGGAAATATAGTTCGCTACAATAAGAAATTGATCCGTAGGGTCTACAACTAAGTGAACTGGATTTTTCCCTCCCGTAGATTGTTGATTGATAAATTCTAACCTACCTGTATCCTTATTTACTCGAAATGCACTAACCTCACTGGAGTCTCCATGAACACAATAAATAAAAGTTTTATTGTGATTGAAAGTTAGAAAAGAGGGATTGATGATGTTTTCTAAGAGCTGTATATGCTCCCAATTTCCTGATTCATTTCCTACACGAAATACATTAATACCTTTACCACGAGCATTTCGTTCTCTAGTTGTACGGCATCCAACATAAGCAAACGTAGGGACTTGTTTGGGATAATTATTTATGGGCATGTGCTTTCCTCCTCCTTTCTAAGCCAACTCTACAGGAAGAATAACAGTAGAATTGGTTTAGAATTTTGGCGTTCTTTTTGATTTTATATAAATGAACATATAGTAATTATTTCTATTAATTTATTAGTTCTCGAACTACGGCCGGCATAATACCACCATTTTGATAATATTCCACATCAACAACGTTATCGAGACGTAAAATAACTTTAAAGTCAAAGGTGCTGCCATCTTTTCGTTTAGCCCGAACTGTTAATTTTTGATGAGGTTTAATATCTTGATTTAACCCAACTGTTTCAAAAACTTCATCACCTTTAATACCAAGGGAAGCAGCGTTTTGACCATTTTCAAATTGTAAAGGAAGAACACCCATTCCTACTAAATTACTTCGATGGATTCGTTCGAAACTCTCAGCTATAACAGCCTTAACCCCAAGTAAAAAGATTCCCTTAGCCGCCCAATCTCGCGAACTTCCTGTACCATACTCTTTACCTGCGATTAGAATAAGGGGAGTATTGTCCTTATTATATTTTAAAGAAGCCTCGTATATCGACATTACTTCACCTGTGGGTAAATATTTTGTCATGCCTCCTTCATATTCGGGAACCATTTGATTACGTACTCGAACATTAGCTAATGCACCGCGAATCATGACCTCATGGTTACCACGTCGTGAGGGATAAGAGTTAAAGTCTTTAATCTTCACTCCTTTCTCCTGTAAATACAATCCTGCGGGACTATCAGGTTTAATTGCTCCTGATGGAGAAAGGTGATCAGTTGTAATCGAGTCACCAAGTAATGCGAGAGGTAACGCATATTTAATATCTTGAACTTCATTCGTTTTTTGGGAAAGATCTTTAAGAAACGGCGGCTCTTGAACATAAGTAGAAGAATCATCCCATTCGTATAGCTCTCCTGTACCTACATCAATTTGATTCCATTGTTCATTTGCATTATAGACTTCTTTATAGCGATTATTAAATAAGTCAGGACGAACGTTATGATCTAAATAGCTTTGTATTTCTTGGGATGTTGGCCAAATATCTTTTAAGTAAATAGGCAGTTGGTTCTTATCATAACCAACTGGCTCTTTTGAAAAGTCAATATCGACAGTACCAGTTAAAGCATAAGCTACTACAAGTGGAGGCGAAGCTAGATAGTTAGCTTTTATTTGCGTATGCACACGTCCCTCAAAATTTCGATTTCCAGAAAGAACACCAGCTACGGTTAAATCATTCTCCATAATCGCTGTACTAACTTCTTCTGGAAGTGGTCCCGAATTTCCAATACATGTTGCACATCCGTACCCTGCAAGGTGAAAGCCCAGTTCTTCTAAATAGCCCATTAACCCTGCCTCTCTCAAGTAATCAGTGACCACACGTGATCCAGGTGTAAAAGAGCTCTTCACATAAGCAGGCTTTTTTAACCCTTTTTCTACTGCTTTTTTAGCAACAAGTGCTGCCATAATTAAAATATTTGGGTTAGAGGTGTTTGTACAACTCGTAATAGCTGCAAGAACGACTGATCCATTACGTAGAACTGTTTGTTCACCATTTTTATGCCTAACCATTACTTTTTTCTGTAACTCCTCTTCAGATACACCATATCCCCCTTCACTCACTGGTGCCCGAACAATATGGTTATAACTTTCTTTCATTGATTTTAAGTCAATGCGATCTTGCGGGCGTTTTGGGCCAGCTAGAGAGGAAACGACTGTAGAGAGATCCAATTCAATAACCTCTGAATAGATAGCATCGGGGCTACTACTATCCATAAACATTCCTTGCTCTCTATAATAAGTTTCTACAAGAGCAATTTGTTCTTCACTACGCCCTATCATTCTCAAATAATTTAATGTTTGTTGATCTACAGGAAACAATCCCATTGTGGCCCCGTATTCAGGTGCCATATTCGCAATTGTAGCCCGGTCAGCTACAGTCATATTTCCGACTCCAGATCCGAAAAACTCTACAAACTTGCCCACTACGCCTTTTTTCCGCAGGAGATTCGTTACAGTTAGTGCCAAATCAGTAGCCGTTGTCCCTTCTTGAAGAGAACCTGTTAATTTAAACCCTACTACCTCGGGAATTACAAAATATAGAGGTTTCCCTAACATAGCTGCTTCTGCCTCGATACCACCCACACCCCATGCAACAACGCCAAGCCCATTAATCATTGTGGTATGAGAATCGGTACCTACAAGGGAATCAGGATAGATGATTGTAGAACCATCTACATCTTTTGTAGCTGCCACGGACGACAAATACTCCATGTTAATCTGATGCATGATACCAGTTGCCGGTGGGACTACACGAAGATTATGAAAGGTATTCTGAGCCCATCTTAAAAACTTAAAACGTTCGATGTTACGCTCGAAATTTATTTTTTCATTCAACTCTAAAGCATCAGGTCTGCCAAAATAATCTACTGTGACAGAGTGGTCTACCACTAGATCTACAGGAATAAGAGGATTTATTTTAGAGACGTCTCTTCCAATACGATCTACGGATTCTCGCATCGCCGCCAAATCAACAATTGCGGGGAGACCTGTGGTATCGTGAAGAAGAATACGTGCAGGTTTAAATGGAACCTCCTGATTTGGATCACGCTCATCTATCCATGATGCTAACTTACTAATATGCTCTTTGGTAATCGAGCCCCCATCAAATTCACGAATGGCAGACTCTAGGAGTACTTTAATAGAATAAGGCAACCTTGAAATGTTATCGTTCCCTTCCTCTTCCAAGTTTTTAATTCGAAAATATTTGTACTCTTGTCCATTTACATAAAAAGATGAAAGCGTATTTAAAGCATCTTTTTCTCTGTTTGTCATATGATTCATATTTTTGTCCCCTTAACTTGTGTCATCGTTTTTATATCATACTGGTTGCTCGTAAAATACTTCCTAGTGAGGATGTATTTTTGATTTTTTATCCCAAGTAGATATTTATGAGTTAATTTACTGTTCGTTTCAGTTAAGTCTATTTTATTAGAAAATCGAGCATATAAAAAATAGCTTTATTTCATGGCGAGACATGCAAAATTTTCATGCCCTCCTTAACCTTATTTTTTTAAAAATTATGTTGTATTATAAAGATTACGTAAAACAATTCGTCGATTGAAAGTTAATTATAATCAATAAAATTTAAATATTATTGTACAAGGGGTTAAAAAAATGGATAGACGTGATTGGCTTATTTTAAGTACTTTGCATAAGGAAAAAAGCATCACAAAAGCAGGTCAAAGCTTATTTATAGCTCAACCTACTCTAACAAAACGTCTCAAACAAATTGAAAAGGAATTTGGAGTACAAATTGTTAATCGTACAATAAAAGGAGTGCAATTCACTCCAGAAGGGGAGTATTTAGCAAGGCGAGCTGAAGAAGTATTAAAAGTTTTTCAAGAAATAAAAGAAGATATAAAGAATTTTGATTATCAGGTTGCTGGTACTTTAAGGTTAGGAGTTTCAAACTTCATTAGTAAATATAAGCTCCCTGCATTGTTAAAATCTTTTAAAGATCAATATCCTCAGGCTAGCTTTGAAGTTAAAACTGGTTACAGTAGAGATATTTTTAACCTAGCCTATAATCAAGATGTACATATTAGTTTTATTCGGGGCAATTATAACTGGCCTGGTCAAAAGCACCTGCTATTTGAAGAGAAACTATGTATTGCATCTAGAAACAAAATTAATCTTGAAGAACTTCCCAACTTGCCTAGAATTGATTATCGAACTGATTCTCTGTATAAGCAGCTGATTGACAATTGGTGGACGGAACATTATTCTGATCCTCCCATTATTGCTATGGTAGTTGACCAGGGAGATACTTGTAAAGAAATGGTGATGAATGGGTTAGGCTATGCTATTATGCCCTCTCTTTTTTTAGAAAATATAAAAGATATTCACAAAATCTACTTAACAGACAAAAATGGAACACAAATTACTCAAAAGACATGGATGATTTATCACGAAGAATCATTAAAATTAAATATCGTACGGGCATTCGTTAATTTAGTAGAAGAATTAGACATATACGAGCTGTAAATCACCGTTTAGAATTTTAACTCATACTAATTAAAAGGACAGAGAAAATTCTCTGCCCTTGTCTTTCCTATTTATTATTTAAAAGAAAATGATCCAAGTACTTTATCACTTCTTCGCGTTGACCCGATACCTTTTCCGCACGGTTTATATCTTTATTTAGTTTTTCTAAAGACTGTTCCAACGCTTCTTCTTCGAAGTACTGGGGAATTACTACTACTCCATCTGCATCCCCAACAATCATATCTCCAGGGTGAATAGTTTGACCTCCACAGGAAATAGGAATATTAATTTCACCCATACCTGCTTTTGAACTTGCAGCTATTGTTGTCCCTTTACAAAAAACGGGGTAGTTCAATTGTTTAGTTCCTTCTATATCTCTAATAACGCCATCAACTACAATTCCTTTAATCCCTAAAGTTTGAGCCATTCCAACAATAAAATCGCCTGCAATGGCACGGTAGGTATCTCCTTTTGCATCAATGACTAATACATCCCCTGGCTTTGCTTCACGAATCGCTTTTAAAACAACTAAATTATCCCCGACAGGCATTTTTACGGTGAAAGCTCTACCTGCAACTTTATAAGATTCTTTTAATGGCTTAATAGTTGGATCTAAGTTATTAAGCCCTTCCATTGTATCTGATATACAGGTAGTAGGAATTTCTTCAAATTGATTAGTACGAGTATTCATTGTATTTGCTCCTTACACTAATTATTTTAGTTAGTATGAAAGTAGTATTCTAGTAGCCTATTTATGAATCGTTTCGAGCTCTGATTTAACGTCATGATCTTGAGCTTTATTTATTCTGTTTCTTCTGTTTTCAATCCTCATAAATAACACCATAAAAAAGGATATGAAAAGCAATACACTTAGAAAAAGTAACCCTGCTTTTGTGCTACCTGTTAGACCTGTTAGTGCACCTATCGCATAAGGACCCACAAATCCTCCTAAATTCCCGATTGAATTGATGGCTGCGATGGCTACAGCAGCTGTTGATTGAGTGAGAAATAAAGAGGGTAAGGCCCAAAATGGAGCTTTAAAACTATACATTCCCGTTAATGAAACAGTAATCGAAATTATAGCTAGATATGGATTATGAGTTATACCTGCACCAATCAAGCCTATAGACGCAATAAGGAGAGGAATAGCAGAGTGAAGGCGTCTTTCCTCTTTGCGATCGGAACGTCTAGACCATATAATCATTCCAATTGTAGCCCCTATGTATGGAATCATTGCAATTAAGCCAATTTGTGTATTGGTCAATATCCCTGAGAAATTCTTAATAATTTGCGGCATCCAATACCCAACGCCTAGGCTTCCTGTTTGATAAACAAAGTAAATAAAAGAAAGGAATAATACCTTAGGATTTGCCATTGCTTTTATCGTACTTAGATGTTGTACATCTTTTTTTGATTCCTTATCCTTTTTCAACTCCCTTATTAGCCATTCTTTCTCTTCAATAGAAAGCCACTTTGCTTTTTCTGGACTTTCTGTTAAATAAAAAAAAGTTACAATACCGAGAATAAAAGCAGGTATACCTTCTAGGATGAGCATCCATCTCCATCCCTGTAATCCTATCCAGGCGATATTATCCATAATCCATGTGCTTAATGGAGCCCCAATAATATAAGAAACAGGTATTGCTGAAGTAAATAATGCAATCGTTGTTGCCTGCTCTTTAGAACGGAACCAAAACGTTAGATATAGAATAATTCCCGGAAAAAAACCTGCCTCTGCCACACCGAGTAAAAACCTTAAAATATATAAATGTGTGGCACTTTGTACGAATCCAGTCAGAGTAGAAATGATCCCCCATGTGACGAGAATTCGTGCAATCCAAACTCTCGCCCCATAACGTTTCATCATCACATTACTGGGTACTTCAAAAAGAAAATACCCGATAAAAAAGATACCCGATACGAATCCAAATGCTTGACTAGTAAGCGCTAAATCTTTATTCATTTCTAAAGATGCATAACCAATGTTTGCTCTGTCTAAATAAGAAATAATGTACAGCAAAAAAGTAAACGGAATAATTCGCATGGTGACTTTTCGAACTGTTCTTTTTTCTAAAGAAGTATTGGTATTACTCATTTAGATCCTCCTCTACTCAGGGTAAACGCTTTCAAATGTCAACTATTATTAAACATTTGATATGAAATCCTCCTTTTCTCTATTTTTTACATCTTTTATTAATTAAAGATTAATACAAATACAATAATTAGAAAAATAGTTTTAATTCATGTCTATCCATTCCTATTTTGAATATAGCTTTTGACCCTTGCTCTGTACTGTACATGATTATATTTCAACCCTTATAAATAAAAAAATGCCGTCGCATTGTTGAGGAGGGCTATTGTATTTAGGTATCGTTTCAACAGTTTTAGCATTTATACTTTGGAATAGTGGATTACAGTTATTGAATGCTTCGAGTGGAGGATTCTTCTTCTGTCTTCAACCTCTAGTAAGAACGTTACTTGGCGGGCTTCTATTAGGAGAAAGTATAGGTGGGACGTTTTGGATAGGTTCGTTCTTAATTCTTAGTGGGGTTCTATTAGTTATCAAAGAAAAAAATGATTAATTTATAATTAAAATAAATATAAAAAAGCACTAGTCTTAGACTAGTGCTTTTTTATTTATGATATCTACTTTTACTGACAACAAATTAGGCTTTTTTCTATAAAGTATTACGCTTCTAAATCACGGAATATGAATGATTATTTAACAGTTATTTCTGTTATTTCGACGTTTATTTTTCTAAAAGGTCTACTTTTATGGAAGATTTCTGTAATTATATTTAAGCTATCATTCATTATTATCTTTTACACTTTATATAAAAAGATAAAAGGATACTCGTGGGCATTCTCACAAAACAAGTATATCTGCAACATTTTTAATTTTGAATAGCTTTTTCTCTCACTGTTTTTATTTTGAAAGAGATTTCAAATGACCTATGGCATGAATTAGAAATTTAGGTTTTCCAAAGCTTCCTGATTTCAAAACAATAAGCATATGGCGACCTAGTGCTAGTCCTGAAGGTAGACCTGTTTCTATTTCTTTTAAAACATAGTTACCCTTTATTCCTAACTTCCTAGTTATTGTTCCGGATGTATCACCTCCTGCTATTACTAACCTTTCTAAACCAGTTTCATTTACTATGTCCTCTGTAATATGCGCTAATGTTGCAGACACCATTTTACTTATTGATAAAGAGTCAATTCCTCTTTGCTTACCAATTTCCTTGGTTTGTAAAAAAACTTCCTGTCTATTATCAGCCATGATTAACACATCTCTTCCTTGTTTTAAGAGGTCTTGAGTTTCTTCAGAAATTTTTTTAATTTCTTCAGTACGTTCTTCTGTAGTAAAGACTTTTCTAGAATCCAGAACCATATATGGAACACCTGAAGAAATGAGTTGGGCTGTTTGGGCTCTTGTCTGTGGAGTCAGGCTCCCAGAAACCACAAGAACTCCATATTCGTTATTTATCTTTAGATCAGTTAAAGGGCTATCAATCGGCGTTACGTTTAAAAACTTGGGTAACTCTTCAGCGATGGCAGAGCTTCCACATAACACCTTATAATCATGGACTGCTTCAGCCACAATTGTCAAATCCGACTGGTTTTCACTATCGATAATACAATAATTAAAAGCTTTGCGAGCCTTTTCAATGGCGTCCTTTAAAACGAAAGGCCCTTTTCTAACAATATCAAGGTCTATAAATGTGACCGTTCTAGATGTTTGTTTCTGCAAAATTGATACAAGATTAGATTCAGTCATAGGATGTACTGGGTCTTCTTTGAACTCGGAATTTTCCAACAATTTGCCATGAACTGTATGGACTCCCTTAATTGTTTGCCTTCCATTCTTAGGAAAAGCTAAACTAATTACTGCAAATTCTTCGCCAAGAGCATCTAACATAGCGTCAAATTCTTTTCCAATGTTCCCTCTAAACACCGAACATGTTTTATTGAAGAAGGAAGAACACCCTATAGATTGTAGTTTTTTTGTGGCATTATATACTTTCTTATAACTTAATTCAGGTGGATCTAGTCTACTGTCCGTGTCAATAATAATAACGTCGGAATCAACTTTTACATCCATATCTTCGTCAAATATTTCAACTCTAGCTGTATAATTATTCTTACTGAACATAAGTCCTATATCATTAGCGCCTGTTGTATCATCTGCTACAACTCCTATTGTATTTACCAACTGTATCACTCTTTTCCATATATTTTACTTACAAGTAAACTCCCTATCCTACAAGTCCTATCACCACTTACAATTTTTAATGATTAAATTAAGGATTTATTACTTATTTTTTTTCTTGGCTTGTAAAAAGAATCTTCGAGAAAACTTTTAACCGTCTTTTCTGGAATTAGTTTAAGTTGAACACCAGATTCTTTAGCCTTTAAAATCATTCGACAAGTCATTTCTAAAGTTTCTAATCTCATCTGAGCTTCTGAGATAGAATCATCGAAAACCACAACCCCGTGATTCCGCATTATGATGATATTTGCATGTGAAGCTTGCTCAGTAACAGCATCAGCTAGCTCTTGTGACCCAGGATGATAATAGTCTATATAAGCTATATCTTCTAAATAATACATACTTTCAACAAATAGCTCGGAAAGAATAGGTTCCTCACTACATGCAAACAAAGTTGTATAAAATGGAGAGGAATGTAGAATTGCTTTTGCATCTTCACGCTGACGATAGATACCTAAATGCATAGGCATTTCCTTAGATGCTTTTTTTGTTCCCTGAACTGTTCCTGTGTCAATTTGGCATTCTACAAAATCATCATATTTAAGACTTGCCATATGTGTTCCTGAGGCAGTGATGATCATTTGATTAGCATCAAGACGGGCGCTTATATTACCAGATGTGCCCCATGCCAATTGATTTGCCATAAGATAATGTCCTGTATGGATTAGTTTTTGCTTTTCACTCATTTACAAAAATCCTTTCATTCTAATGCTGTATAATTCATAATTACAGCATTATATTATTAGATTTATAA
The DNA here is from genome assembly GCF_056099005.1 of Priestia sp. 53B2. NCBI lineage: Bacteria > Bacillati > Bacillota > Bacilli > Caryophanales > Bacillaceae > Priestia > Priestia sp. 53B2. Next base: position 66,362 of record NZ_JBLZXA010000038.1, on the reverse strand, counting down.
TTATGAACTTTCAAATTATTATAACCTTGTATTTGAAATCTCTTAAAGTTTTATATTACCAAGCAATTGAAATCGCTCCGGTTATTAATGCAAACACTATAAACATTATTGATAAAATCGTAACCGGAATAAGAGCATAACGTTGAAATTGCCCTAAATCTCTTCTAACCAGCTCTAATAGTACCCACAGTGGAGCAGAAGTTGGTCCCATAGAATGTAAAGGCTGTCCAATTACCCCTGCTCTTGCTATCTCTATCGGATGTATTCCATACTCAGAAGCTGACTGAGCAAGAACAGGCAATGCACCAAAGAAAAACGCATCATTTGACATTAGAAAACTTAAAGGTAGACTAATCAATCCAACGATGATGGTGAAGAAGGGTCCAAATGAATCTGGAATTATTCTGAGAAGGTCAGATGCCATTGAATCCACCATTTTTGTCTCAGATAAGATGCCTGTAAAAATACCAGCACCTAAAACTAACATGACTACTGGCACGGCGTGGCTAGCGTTTTCCTTAATCACCCTTTTTTGCTCAGCAAGATTAGGGTGATTGACTGAAAGAGCAATCACAAACCCTACAATAAATAGAATTGGAAGTGGCGCTAGTCCTATTACAAGCGCTATCATGAGAGCAAGTGTTAATAGGAAATTGAACCAAATTAGTTTAGAATTCGCAGGTTTTTCTTCTACAATAGTAGCCGCCATTTCTTGACTAGCTGCCATTTCTTGTTCAACCTTTTCCAGGTGTATAATGCCAATTCTTTTTCGCTCCGACCTCCCCATTACATAGGCGGTAAGAATAATCCAAGCTGAACCACATAGAATTGCGGGAATTAAGGGCTTAAAGTATTCAGTGGAATCCAGCCCTAAAACACTAATTGCTCTTGTTGCAGCCCCTCCCCACGGTGTCATACCTGAAATTGTTCCTAAAGACATAACTGCTATTGTGGCTAATACTAAAGGGTTAATACCTATTCTTTTATAAACTGGTAGCAAGGCAGAACAAATGATCATATAGCTAGTGGTCCCATCTCCATCCAACGCTACTAATAATGATAAAATGGCTGTCCCTATCACAATCTTGACAGGATCTCCTTTAGCTATTTTTAATATCTTTCTTGAAACTGGATCAAATAAACCTGCATTCATCATAATGCCAAAGTATAATACGGCAAATAAAAGAAGTACAGCAGTTGGTGCTACCAGTTTAATTCCTTCTAACATCATAGAACCTAACTCGTTACCAAATCCTCCTATTACAGCAAATAGTATAGGAGATACAATAATAGCCACAAATGCGGACATACGATTTGTCATAACTAAAAACATGAAAAATATAATAGTGGAAAACCCTAATATAGAGAGCATGATTAACCTCGCTTTTAATGAAGTTTTTTAAAGTCTTTTTTAAACCGTTATTCTTTGTTAAGGCCATAGAACTAGGGCAAAAAAATTTTTAATTTCTGCTTATGCAATTTATTTTTCTACTTGTATTTTTGGGATCTTAGTTCAATAACAACGCATCGATGTAAGCGTATACATAAAGTGGCATATAATACTCAGATTTAGTTTTTTAGATCCCCTCAAATAAACAGAAGAGGGCTGTTTATTTGAGGGGAATAACTTTGTTTTACATATATTTAAATCAGTCTAGTTAGGTAGGATACGATAAAGGTAACATTGGAAACTTAGATTGCAGTCCATCCGCCGTCGACACGGATTGTTTCTCCTGTTATAAAGCTAGCCATATCAGATGCTAGAAATAATACGGCGCCTGTCACATCATTAGGTTTGGCAAGTGCTCCTAATGGAATTCGGCTTAACACATCATTATAAAAATCTTTGTTGTCAAACATTTTTTTAGTAAAGTCAGTTTCTATAAAGGTTGGGGCCACCGCGTTCACCTTGATTTGCTTATCAGCCCATTCAATAGCTAGTGCTTTTGTTAATTGTACGGCGCCACCTTTACTTGAACAATAAGCTGCGCGTTTAATATAACCAACGAAGGCCATTTGAGACACAATATTAATGATTTTTCCTTTTCTTCCTTGCTCAATCATATACTTTCCAGCTCGTTGAGAACAAAAGAAGGTGCCTTTTAAATTCGTATCTAATACTTGATCCCAATCTTCTTCGGTGACTTCAAGCGCAGGTTTTGGGATGTTAACTCCTGCATTATTAATAAGTACATCAATTCCACCTAATCGTTCATACGCCTGATCTATCATGGTATAAATTTGGTTCACATTTTGGATATCAGCCGTAAGGTAGGAACAATTAGAATTGAATTCACCAAGTTCGTCATTTGCTTTGTTTAAATCTGCTTCATTTCTACCGGTGATAATAACATCGGCTTTAAGTTTAGCAAAAGCAAGGGCAATATCTTTCCCAATGCCCTTACTTCCACCCACAACCAGAATTTTTTTTCCTTCTAGCTCAGAGAAATAGCTCATTTCCTTGCCTCCTAGTATGATGGAACAAAAATTTTATCTATACTTTTCAATTATGTTGTGGCTAAGGTTGGAACTTCTACTGAACCATATGCTTCTTCATACATCTTCTTAATCTCTTTTACTGTTAACCATCGCGGATTATTATTAAGTAGACGATCAATTTTACTTGCCTCTTCTGCAAGATCTGAAATATCTGATGCTGTGACTCCCACCTCCTTAAGGCTTGATGGAATACCTACATCTTTAGATAACTGTGCCAATGCTTGAACGGCACGATCTGCAGCCCCACGTAATGAAAGTCCCTCTACATTCTCTCCCATTGCTTTAGCTACTTCAGCGAATTTTTCTAAATCTGCAACGGCATTATATTTCATTACAAATGGAAGTAAAAGAGAGTTTGCTACACCATGAGGGACCTTAAACTTCCCGCCAAGTGGATAGGCAAGAGCATGTACCGCACCTACCCCAGCATTACCAAGAGAAATACCAGCCAGTAGGCTTCCCATTGCCATATCCTCGCGTGCTTTCAGATCTTTACCATTGTATACAGCCTTACGTAACGAACGAGAAATCAACTTAATAGCTTGTAAAGCAATTCCATCTGTTAGTTCGCCAGCGCGGATAGCTGTGTAAGATTCAACCGCGTGAACAAGAGCATCCATTCCAGTTGCTGCCGTAACCGATGGGGGAACGGTTAACGTCAATTCTGGATCTACAATCGCTACTTTAGGAAGTAAATATGGACTTACAATTCCCTTTTTAACCTTGTCACGAATATCAGTGAAAATAGCATTGTAGGTAACCTCGGAACCTGTTCCAGAGGTAGTAGGCACTAAGATAGTAGGCACTCCTGGATTTTTCACTTTCTCGATTCCCACTAAATCTCTTACATCTTCATTGTTTGTTAACATGATAGAGAGGACCTTAGCGATATCAAGTGCACTTCCTCCCCCTACACCAACTAGGAGATCATAGTCTTTACCTTCAATTTGCGTAATCATTTGTTCTAAGTTCTCAAAAGGAGGCTCAGGTATTACATCATCAATAATGTCTGTTGCTAAACCGGCTTCTTCTAGAGGATTTATTACTTTCGATAACAGTCCCGTCTGACGAATGACTTTATCTGTAATAATAATTACTTTTGTTGCATTTAGCTTTTTAGCCTCTTCCCCTATTTTAGAAATAGACCCAGATCCAGTAACTAATGTTTCAGCTGTACGAAAATAAGAAATTGTCATGTTCCTTCCTCCTTAAGTTAATTTAATTCCAACAAACTTAATTTCAGTCATATCTTCAATTGCATACTTCACGCCTTCTTTTCCCACTCCACTTAATTTCACGCCACCATAAGGGTAATTATCTTGACGGTACGTAGAGGTCTCATTAATCCAAACTCCTCCTGTTTCTAGACTGTCAGCTACACGCATGGCACGATTAATATCAGAAGTAAATACACCTGCTTGTAATCCAAAATCAGAATCATTAGCAAAAGCAACAACTTCTTCTTCTGTATCAAAAGGAATAACTGAAACAATTGGAGCAAATGTTTCCTGACACACTACCTTCATTTCAGGGGTTACATCTACAAGAATTGTAGGCTCTAGTAAAGTTCCCTCACGATTTCCCCCAGTGACTACCTTTGCACCAGCTTTTTCTGCTTCCCGTATCCATTCTTCTGCTCGAATTGCTTCCTTTTCGCTTATCATTGGCCCAATATCCGTTCTTTCTTCGACTGGATTTCCAATAATTAAGTCTTGTACTAAAGATACGTATTGGTCTAAGAATTGTTGATACACATCACGCTGAACATAAATTCGTTGAGCCGAAATACAAACTTGTCCTGAGAATGCGAAGGCTCCACGAACCAACCCTTTAGCAGCCTCGTTTACATCACCATCATTAAAGATAATATTTGGAGAGTTTGATCCCAGCTCCAATGTAACTTTTTTCAATCCGGCTTTTTGACGAAGGTTAATCCCTACGGATGGACTTCCTGTAAAAGTGACCTTACTGATACGAGGATCTGTTACTAAAACGTCTCCTATTTCTGACCCGTTTCCAATTACTAAGTTTAAAGCTCCTTTAGGTAACCCAGCCTCCTCAAATAATTTAACAAGCATGTAAGAAGAGAGTGGTGTTTTACCTGCAGGTTTTAATACGACTGTATTGCCTGCTGCAAAGGCTGGAGCTAACTTATGTAAAGCTAGGTTTAATGGGAAGTTAAAAGGTGTGATAGCTGAAACAACCCCAATAGGATTACGACGAACCATACCAATCCGATTTTCCCCACCAATAGCAGCATCCATTGGAACAACTTCACCTTCGATTTTCTTAGCCTCATCAGCTGCGAAAAGCAATACTTGTACAGCTCTTCCAACTTCCCCTCGACCGTCACGAATGGGCTTTCCAGCCTCTAGTGCTAAAACTTGAGCAAATTCTTCTGTTCTTTCTTCTAATAACTTTCCTACTTTACGTAGAATATCAGAACGTCGATAGGATGGTAGGGCTTTCATTGTTTCGTGAAATACTCGATATGCCGTTTCAATAGCTCTTTCTGCATCTTCACGAGTAGCTAAGCTAACTGTCCCTACTACTTTTCCGTCAAAAGGACTAGTAACATCCATTGTTTTCATACCTGAACGAACGATTTCTTCCCCATTAATTAAGGAACTTATATGTTTTAACTTGGTACTGATCATTTTAAAGTCCTCCTTTTGTTGAAACATACGCTTTTAAAAATGATGATAGTAACTGTTATTTATTGAAAATGAATTTGTTTTACCTACTTTGCCAATTCTACTTGATACTCTATCAACGATCGCTTTAACACTGATTTCTGGACTAGTCAATACAGGTTTTGAGGCCGTTCCTAAAGTCTCTAACGCTCGAGCCATAGAGAATTGAGCTAGGATAATTACATCACTATCATCAGACAACCTAAGTATTTCTTCGTGAATAAGTTCATCATGTTTATGACGATCTCCATTTTGGAGGGCTTGAAAAGCTTCAATGATGACCTTCGTTTCGATTCTAATGTTCTTGCCTCTTTCCTTAGCGACTCCTTCTAGCAATCTAGTGGTAGTTGGACCTGCAGCCTCTACTGTAGCAATTACACCAATCTGACTGCCCATATCAACTGCTTTTTCTAACATACTTAAATCTGCACTTAAGATAGGTACATCGAATAAGTGGCTGATTTCCGCCACAACAGGGGTAAAAGATGAGCAGGTTAGTAATACTCCATCTACCTCACTTTTTACGGCTTTTTCTACTAGATTTAATAACCGTCTTTTCATGTCTTTCGTAACAATTCCTGTCTCGTTCAACTCAAAAATAAGACTCTCATCCATAAAGTTCACCAATGTAACTTCAGGTGCATGAACTTGAAAAGCATTTAAGATAGGTTGAACCGAGTTCATTGTTGCATGGATAAGCCCAATTCTATACTCCTTACTTGACAATTTATTACCTCCTCATCGATTATAAATTTGTTTTCATTTTTAAAAGATATTGAAGTCTATAAGCTTTTTTAAAACATCTAAAGATAAAAGTTATAGTCGTTATAAATTAAATGTATTACAATTATATAAATTAATAAAATATTGAATTTCTATAAAACCTGATAGAAAAATTCAATTTTTAAGAAAGGATATCTCCTATGAATCAAAAAGATTGGCAAATTTTAAAGGTAGTTTATGCAGAAAAAAACATTACAAAAGCAGCTGAGCTCCTATACATTTCTCAACCGACTTTAACATACCGTTTACAACAAATTGAAAAAGAATTGGATATTAAAATCTTTCATAGAGGAAGGAGAGGCGTTGTATTCACAGAACAAGGGGAACTATTAGTCAAATATGCGCTAGATATGCTTCGAGAAAGACAAAAAATGGAGGAAATGTTATGGAATTCAGGTAATGAAGTACGTGGGACTTTACGGTTAAGCGTCTCGAGAACGTTTGCTTTTTATCAGCTGCCACAAATACTAAAATCTTTTAATGAGAAATTTCCTAAGGTTGAATTTAATGTTAATACCGGTGTAAATATAGATGTTCTTCACTCTATTTACAAACAAGAAGCACACCTTGGTATTGTAAGGGGAGAACACACTTGGCCAGGTGAGGCTATAACCCTAACACAAGAAAACATCGCTATTTTGTCGTCAGAAAAAATTAATTTAAAAGATCTTCCCTCTATGCGAAGAATCAGTTATCAGACTGATCCTACTTTAGAAATGGTTATAGACAACTGGTGGAAAGACAATTTTTCTACTCCACCCATTAGTAATATGAATGTGGATAATGTAGAAATAGCTAAGAGAATGGTTTTTAATGGTTTAGGCTACTGTATTGCTCCCAGCATTGTCTTAGAGGAAAATGATAAGTTGCACAAAATATTTCTTAACGACACAACTGGTTCCCCAATTATATGGAATACACGCATTCTTTATCAAGAAGAGCTTTTAGAATTAGATATGGTAAACGAGTTCGTTACTTTTATTCAGGAGTACCATCAAAATTATCCCATGAATTAGGATTCTTATTAAACTTAGAAAAAAATTATTCAACTAGGGTTACGTTGCTGAAATGTAGTGGAAAGCTACATATATTTGGGACTATAGTTAACTTTTTGACAAACAGTAGTTTATTTCAAAACTTACTTTTATTATGGAATAAATTCAGGAACAATCAAAACAAAAAGTTTGCGTTCTCGTATAAAAATATAAGAAATAGAAAAATTCAATCCATAATCATAAAAAAAACATATTTCATTAATTTCTATATTTATATTACATTAATAGTATCAAGTTCAAGCTACTCTATGAACTGTTAGATAATTATCATACTATAATAGAGTGAAGGGATTGTTTAGAAATGACTGTTTATCGTCTTGGAGTATTAGCTGGGGATGGAATTGGCCCTGAAATTGTAAGCGCTACAGTTGAGGTATTTAAAGCTGCTGTACATAAAGTAGGAGTAGATATTCAATGGATAGATCTACCGATGGGATGGGAAGGAATTAAACAACATAACGATCCCCTTCCAGAATTCACTACTAATGCTTTAAAAGATACTCATGGATGGATACTAGGGCCACATGATTCTGCTGCTTATCCTCCTGAACATAAAGTAAAACTCAATCCAAGTGGCGCACTTCGTCATAATCTTGATTTATTTGCAAATATTCGTCCTGCTAAAACTATGCCAGGGATTAAAAGTGTAGTGGGAGAAGCAGATTTGATTATCTTCCGAGAAAACACAGAGGGATTTTATGCAGATCGAAACATGTACGCCGGACATGGAGAGTGGCAAATTACAGAAGATGTTGTTGTAACCTCAGGTGTATTCACAAGAAAAGCTGCAGAACGAATTGCTCATGCCGCTTTTAAAATGGCCATGAAGCGTCGTAAAAAAGTAACAATTGTCCATAAAGCAAATGTTCTACGATTAAGTACAGGGTTGTTTTTAAAGGTATGCCGCGAAGTAGCCCATCAATACCCTGAAGTCACAGTGGATGATTACCATATTGACGCAATGGCTGCTCACTTAGTGCGTCGAGCAAAAGACTTTGATATCATCGTAACAGAAAATATGTATGGGGACATTCTTTCAGATCTAGCAGGTGAGCTTGTAGGAAGTCTAGGATTAGCACCTTCAATTAACTCAAATGAAAATTTAGCTATGGCTCAGGCAGCTCATGGTTCAGCACCAGATATTGCAGGTTTAAATATTGGAAACCCAACAGGTATTATGCTTTCTACTGTCATGTTAATGGAATGGCTTGCTGAAAGACATAATGATAGTAAACTTGAGGAAATTGGTAAATTAGTAGAGCAAGGTCTTTATCAATCTCTTAAAGAGGGTGTAAAAACGAAAGACCTAGGAGGAAATGCATCTACTTCTGAATTTGCAGAAGCTATTTCAGAAAGAATCAATGAAACGGTTGTAAAATAATATATTTAGTTAAATCCCGGCATTTACAAAAGTTATACTTTTGTAAATGCCGGGATTTTTGTAATATATTTTTCCCTAAGTTTAACAGGTAAACTATTAGCTTCTTCTAAAAGAGAGAGGAAATAAATAAGTAGTTCTATACTAGTTTTTCTGTGTATAAAACATGTGAAATAACAATAGATAAGAACCCTTATTTGGGCTAAGGGTTCTTATTTACGTGGTTGATATTTGCAATTATTGTAAAAGTGATTCACCTTATCTAAAATTAAGTGACTCTATATAATTTATTCTAGATCTAGCATTTTAGCAGGAGTCTTTTTAGTCATCGTCTCTATTGCATAATCGGATACTCCATGATCAGTTAAATACTGAATATACTGAGTTAGAGCTTGACTCCAAATAGGGTTTTCTACTTGTCCACCATCAGTTGAGACAATTGTTGATTCATATCCTACCTCTTCAATAGCACGTAAATTATCTGGAAGGTTTGACTTATACTTTCCACCGCCGATTGGTTGAGCGTAACACCGTTCCAAGTATACTCCATACTCTTTCACAATTCTTTTTTGATCTTCAATAGACATATTTACAACATGAAATTCAGGATGTGTAACGACAATTTTATTAACGCCTTGTTTTCTAGCCTCATCCACAACAACAAAAATTTCCTCAGCTGATAAGTGCCCTGTAGCAAGTACAGCATTTTTTTCAGCAATTAGTTTTAGTACATCTCTAAGAGAAGGAACAACCTTTCCCCCCACAACGGTCTCTACTCCCCCACTCTTTCCTGCTAACTCGCGATGTTTGGTAGACCAAACAGTAGGCATCCAAACAATTTTAGCTCCCAAATTAAGAGCCGTCTCCACAGCGTGAGGATTAATTCCTCCTACAGGGGCATTTAGAGTAATGCTCCCAAACATTTTTACTCCTGGATTTATCTGATTGACTAACCAAGCTCGATCCATTGTAGGAACTAAATGAGATTTAATAACAATAGCCCGTGCTCCTACTCTCTCAGCTTCTTTTGATAGTTGAATATCATTTAGAGACCTTTCACGAATATCTGGCGCAGAATGCACATGCATATCAATAACTCCGTTTAAGTTTATTTTACTCATTAGACTTTACCTCACATTTTATTAAGATTTCAATTCTAAGATATTGATAATATGTATACTTAAAATTGGTTTAAAGTTTAATTTAGCCATCGAAAAAGGATAGTTGCAACAATAACTGTAAGTGCTCCTCCAATTCGTGTAGAAATTTGAGCAAATGGCATTAAAACCATGCGATTTGCAGCTGTTAGGATAGCTAAATCACCGGCGCCACCCATGCCACTGTGACAAGCAGTTACGACTGCACTTTCAATAGGATGCATGTTCATCCATTTGCCAACGTAAAATCCCGTGCCAACTATAGATAAAACTGTTAAGAAAACGGTTACTAAGTAAGGGATACTTAATACGGAAATTAAACTTTCCCATTTTAATATAGAAACTCCTACGCCAAAGAGTATAGGTAAAGCTAAAAGCGTAATAAAAAAATGAGAAATCATAGCAGCACTGTCTTCTACCTCACTTGGCAGAATTCCTGATACCTTGGCTAATATGGCTAAAACAATCATAATAATCGGTCCAGGGATACCAATGTATTCGCTTATATACATACCAAGTAAATATAAACCAATTGCAATCATTGCCCCTGATGCCAATAGTTCATAGTTCATCGTTTTCCCTGTTTTAGAGGTGTGTAAAAATAGTTTATTATCGCCCGATTTAATCAATACACCGTTTCCCGTAAGTTCAGGCTTCTTCTCTCCTAGGCTTTTCAACGCTCCAGCTAATATTATTGCTGATAAGCTTCCTATCATCACCGCCGGTAAGATTTCACTTAAAATATCCGTACTAGAATTCCCGAGTATATGAGCATAGGCAAAAGATAAAGGAATAGCTCCTTCTCCCATCCCTCCTGCCATAATAGGAATTACAATATAGAAGAATGATCTATAAGCACCTATACCTAATAAGCTTCCAACCCCAACTCCTACAACCATACCTGCTAGTGTACATGCAAATAAGGGAACAAACATACTTATAAAGCCTTTAATTAAGACACTCCGTTTCATTGCAAGGATGCTACCTACTGTTAAGACAGCAATATTTACATATAAAAGATTTGAAGATTTCATAAATGTTGTAAGCGACTCTACTATAGGCGATGGAACCCAATTCATATAGATCAAAAAGGGAGGAAGGAAAGTAACCATAACCGAGGCTCCGCCAATAAGTTTAAGGACAGGTGTTCTTTTTCCGATTTCCCCTAGTGTATACCCTGCAAGTGTCATTAGAGGTATTATACCTAACAGATCCGTCGGGTATTTCCCTTCAATAATCAAAATTAAAACCAATATCAACATAGGAATATAAACATATAGTGGGATAAGTGTTACCTTAAAGCGTAATATTTTCACCCATAATGGTGTCTGTGAAGAATGTTCGTATGAGTTATCCTGTATAGTTTTTAATTTATTTTCCACTTACTTATCACCTCTTAATTAGTAACATTTAGTCCATAAACTTTTAGCTCTTCCAAGATAACGCTTACAAAAATAACCTTAATCTTGGCTAAAGTTGTAATATGACTAGCTTTAATCTTTCACATCCTTTAAATAAATTTTAGATATAAATAAAAGCTGTTTAAGGCTATAAAAATAATGTATGACACTTTATAACATTAATAAAATATTGTTTTTTTATTAGTATAGATAGAATATTTCAATAATTTTCATTCTTAATTATTCTACAAGTAAATTTAAAGCTTATGAAAAGCCGAAAACACAGTATTTTACCCTAGGACACTACTTAGATTTAAAGTTGTTACAGGATTAAAAAATTCTATGGGATTAGATTTAAAATTGGTATTTTAGTTATTAAAATATATGTACTAAAGTTAGGGTAAGGAGAAAGGCAAGTTGAAACAAAGTGAAGAATGGAATAAAAATAACTAACGAAAAAACCCGTAATTAAATCTATAGGTTCTTTTAGATATGCTTTTTATTATAATCGAATTAAATTTGTTAATGTCTTACTAATATATTCATTTGTCCCATGTTTTCGTTCATATCGATGCCTTTTGGGATAAATAATTATATGAGATTGCTCTGAAACTAGGAGGTGGATTTTTGAGTGCAAATCAAGTTAATTCTATGGAAGTGGCTAAATTAGCTGGGGTTTCACAATCAACTGTATCTCGAGTTTTTGCCCCTAATGATAAAGGAAAAGTGGCTACTAAAACACGCAAAAAAATATTAGAGGCAGCTAACGCATTGGGGTATTATCCGAATGCACTAGCAAAAGGTTTAGTTACGAAGAAGACGAACTTAATTGGCCTTTTAATAGGTGGGGATAATCTACATTTTTATTCACAAATTCAGATTGATTTAATAAAAAGGTTACAAGAAAAAGGATATCAAATTATCTCGGGGTTCACGGAAAGTAATGAGGTTAAACCAGAAAATATTTTTAAATTCATTCAATATGACGTGGATGGTTTAATTGTGGCTGGTGTCACCTTATCTCCAAACATTTTATCTATTCTTTCTAAATATAACGTACCGTTTGTTTTGTATAACCAATACACCGAGAATCTCCCCTCCCATTTTGTTTGTTGTGACAACTATTTTGCTGGCAAAGAAATCGGCAAGTATTTATTAGACCAAGGTCATCAATATTTTGCTTATATCTCAGGTAATAACAATACACAAAATAACATTGATTACCAAAGAGGATTTCATAATGCTCTTTACTCAAAAAACATAAAACCTATTTTTAAAAAAGGCGATTATACATTTGAAAGTGGCTATATAGCAGCCCTAGAATTATTAACGGCCAGCTCCCCAATTGATGCTATCGTTTGTGTAAATAGCTTGATGGCTTTAGGGGTTATTGAGGCAATAAAGTCTTTAGGATTATCCGTCTTAGATGATGTATCTGTGATTGGTATAGATGATAGTCCCATAGTATCATGGTCCCCTTATTTATTAACAGTATGGAGGCAGCCAATAGAACAAATGAATGAGATAACGATTGATACACTACTCAATGAGGTGAATGGCAAAAATGATGTTTCCCAAGGTGTATGGCTACGTGGAACTATAATTGAAAAAGATTCTTTCAGAAATGCAAATAAAAACTGTATCTAAAAAGATATTTTTCGGCTATCTTTTCCACTAAATTTAGTGCTTGGATTTTATTTATATTATTAGTAAGAGGTGAGGTCTTGGTTATAGGAAAAACATTAAAATATGTAGGTGCCTTAATAGCCTTGGGTACAATACTTATTAACATATTTATTGATAACTTTACAATTACTTCTGTTATCATTGTTATATGTGAAATTCTAATTGTTTTAGGATATTTACTAAATAAAAAGCATATTTAGGCTTTTTATAATAAAATAAACTACTTAACCTTTACTTGTACTTTGCATCATAAAAAATTTATTAATTATATAACACTTGTAAATAAAGCAATATAGGAGGTCTTTGAGCATATGTATAAAAAGTTGCATACTCCGTAAATATGGAACCCAACAACCCCCTTACACCTCATGGGGGTTCCTTTTAGTATGTCTATCAGAAAGAGACCTTATGTAAACTAGCTCTGTATATGATATTCATGTTATCAAATAAGTTAATATGGTGTAATGGTGTAATATTATAAATAAATCAAAACGTGGAGAAAAGAAGGAGAAAAACATTAGCAAAAATATTAGAGTTTTGATTGGTTTAATCAATAATATTACCCTGTTTGTTTTTATAATTAGAGGTTTATTAATAAATGAACCTCTACCATTTGCTTCTTACCTCTTTACGATAGGTGGATTGATTGGGATTATTCCTCTTCTTCTGGAATTAAAGAAGAAAAATGCTACCGAATATAGGAATTCTGAACAAATATAGATTTCTACGCTTAGAGTTAATATTTACTTTTAGTGACGACAAGTATGCTTTTTTCCATAATATAGGTAAAAACTAAACTACTTTTTAATGAAGATATATATTTACTCTCAGTTAAATTACTGTTAATTAGTTATTGATTATATGATCTGTTGTCTATATAGACAATTTTTTTATTTAACTTATAGTTTTATTAATTGTGACTTAAATCAGATTTTTAAATTTTTAGGATAGGGAGGAAGTTTTTTGTTAAATGAATTTGTAGCAGCAAAAATCTCTCTGAATGAACTTATCCATCATATAGTGCAGAATGATGCATCTTTTTGTGTTCATTACTGGGGAGTTATGCCAGAACATCATGATAATTTGCCTCATAAACATTCTTTTTTTGAGGTGTGTTATATACTTGAGGGGCAAGGAATTTATATAGACGATGGCTGTACATATCCAATCCAAAAGAATACAATGTTTCTTTCAAGACCAGATGTTTTACACCACATAGAGAGTGAGAATGGACTTTTTATTATATATGTGGGGTTTGAATTAATAGAGTCGGAGTCAAATGAAGAGTGGATAAGCATAATGAAAGAAGCCAAGAACTGTTCTAAAGTAGTCAAGGACATAAAAGAGGATACAATCGCTCCGTTAATTTGGAAATCTCTCCTTCTTCAAGCTTCCAACAATAAATATACTTTGTCCCAGGAGCTATTAACATGCTTGGCGTATTCTCTTATTCATTCGTTATTGCAAACCTTTGTCCCTTATTTAAATCACAATAACGATAATCATGTTCATAAAAAATCTTCTGGAATCCTTGCTCAAGCCAAATTATATATTAAAGATAATTTATCGAGCCCTTTAAAAATTACGGATATCGCTAGCCATCTCCATATATCGAGTCGTCATCTCTCTCGATTATTTGGAACAGAACTAGGTGTAAGTTACTCAGAATATGTGCAAAATGAGAGGGTACAGAGGGCTGCTATATTGCTCAAAAAAACAGATTTATCTATTAAGGATATTGCTGAAGAAACAGGCTTCTCAAACGTGCACTATTTTACTCGAGTTTTCACTTCTACAATGCGTAGTTCACCTGGGCGCTTTCGCTCACTTTATACGAAATTAAAAACAACTAAATATATAGAGTAATAAAAGTCCTCTACTTAATGTTATACATTGAAAGTAGAGGCTTTTTTGTTTTATTTACCTGAATATGTCCTTAAAAGATAAAAATAGGTCCTTATAATGTAAAGACGGTTATTATATATTGTTCTATACTTGCAGGTATAAGTAATTAAATATTAATTCAACTCCAAAAATAATAGCGTTTGCAATCATGATATATCCCTAAAAAGATGTCTTCATAAGACACTCATCATTAAAGTTTTTTCTTGTAATTGCAATTGTAACTGATTAATTTTTGGATAGATTTCTACCTACATCATTTGAATTTTGAGGAGGACAAAATAATGAAATTATCCTATGTAACAGATAGCTTAGGTCACTTACCTTTTGAGGAAATGTTGGACGTTATTACAGAGATGGGAATTAGTATGGTTGAAATGACAACTGGAGGATGGTCTCCAGCTCCTCATTTGAAATTAGATGAACTATTAGAAAGTGATTATAAAAGAAGTGAATTTTTAAACGCGTTAGAAAAACGTAATATTAAACTATGTGCTTTAAATTGTTCTGGGAATCCTTTAGATCCAGGAGAAATTGGAAAAGAACATCGAGAAGTTACAGATAAAACATTCGAATTAGCAAAGCTGTTAGGAGTAAAGAAAGTAATTATGATGAGTGGACTACCAGCAGGAAGTCCAGAAGATAAAATTCCTAACTGGATTACATATACAGTAAGTTGGCCACCAGTCTTAAAAGATATTTTAGATTACCAATGGAACGAAGTAGCAATTCCATATTGGAAAGAACTAGTCAAAAAAGCTGAAGCATGCGGTGTTGAAAAAATTGCCCTTGAGAATTTTAGCTCGCAATTAGTATATAATCCTGCTACTCTATTTAAATTACGTAATGCAGTTGGACCTATCGTGGGGTTAAATTTAGATCCTAGTCATCTAATATGGATGGGAGCAGATCCAGTTTTGGCTGCTAGAGAATTAGGAGCAGCTATTCATCACGTGCATGGAAAAGATGTAAGACTTGAAAGACACTTATCAGGTATTAACGGTGTATTAGAAACAAAAGAAATTACTGATGTAGCTAATAGAGCGTGGAATTATGTAGCTGTAGGTTGTGGACAAGACTTACAGTGGTGGAAAGAATTTTTCTCAGTGGTCAAGATGATGGGCTATGATGAAGAAGTTTCTTTAGAAATGGAAGATCTAACTATGTCTCCTGAAGCAGGTGTTAGAACCTCTATCGATGCATTGAAACAAACGCTAAGCTTCTAATAATTCCCCGGTTGGAGTTTTGGCTAAAAGGCATATCATCGATATTAATATAAATAGAACAAGACTGCAAAGTAATTCTCAAAGGAATCTTTGCAGTTTTTTGATATTTCTCTTCTTTGTATTATGACAAGTAATAAGAATCTATCTTAGATTGCATTAATGAGAAAATTAAAGAAGAAGAACTATGATTAAATATCTAAATAAGATAATTTGACGAGTTTCTTCTATTATATAGTACTTTTACTAAGATACAGATTTAAGTTCCTCTGTTAAACGAAAAAAAGCTTCTTTATCTTTCTTTTTTAAGGACTGATCAATTTCCTCAAGGATCTTACTTTTATTGAATTTATTCATCATTTGATCTAGAAACAATTCAGCCAACATTTCATCACGTAAATTTTGATCAACTCGATTCATTCCGTTAAGTGTATTATTATCCATAAAACGCCAACTCCTTTATCTTTTCTCTTTTGCAAACAGTATTCCCTTTTGCACCCTTTTTATGCAAGGTTGATAGATGAATTGAGATATAGAATAATATTTAATATACACGACTACGATCCTATTTCCTTTAAATATTCTTCATTTGCCTTCAATTAGAGATTCCCACTCCACTTCTATACCAATACATATTATATTCCTCTTCTAAATATTTTTTTATTCACTTTATTCCAATATAAAAATTTATAATTATTTAGTATCAATATACTTTTAATAAGGTGAATTAAATTTGAAGTAAAAATAAAATTTATTTTATTTAAAACAGTAAATATATAAACTATGTTATATAAATTAAAGTTTTACTATTTACACTTAGTGACGACAAATACGCAGTTTTTCTACAAGGTATGTAATAGATAATATTATTTTTAATTAAATACGTTAACTATTACTTTTATATATAAAATAAAAGTAAGTATTATTTAAAATTTAAAATTACTTCTATAATATCTTTTTATAAGTAAATATTTATTATTTACTTATCATTTAATGTCTTTGTTTCAACGTTTGTTTGTATAAAAAGGTTTCCCTTAAGATATACGAATGAAAATTTATCTTTTACTTTTTAACTTTGGATTGAAATATTTTTCTGAACTTTATATTAAATTAGTTTAAAAAGGTAAAATTATCCGACAACCTCTTATATACTAGATATAGAAGAATGATTCAATGTCATGTGTAAAAGCAGCTGTATATATTCATTGTGGAACGAAAATCGGTGTTTTTAAACCTGAAGAAATCACAACATTCGGCTACATGCATTCCAGAGGCTTTCTTGCTTGCCCAGAGTGTGGTGTAAAGGTCTTTCATAAACCTCAGAATGGACAGCCAACATTTATCGTCGCATCTACTAATAATCATGCATATAACTGTCTTTATAAAGAATGACATATTCTATAGAGGAAACTCGTCAAAAAGGTAGCCTTTGCTAAACAGGAGCAAAGGCTTGTTAAAATTCAGGAAATTGGGGAATACTTTGTTAGTTTGAGTTAAATAAAATTCATATACATGTTTTTTTATATTATATAGGTGTGTATTTTGCAATGAATAACTGATTATCCAGCTTAAATGGACTTCATTTCGCCACAGAGCAAATCTCAGTATAAATATCCTTCTAAAACTCTTTTACCTTTAAGTAATCTTTCCACAAATTCTTAAAAATTGCTTGCTGCTATGTATGAAAGATATTAGGAATGTATATAAGAGAATAAAATCTTAGTTCGAATGTTAGACCAACAAAAAGAATAGGTGCCAAAAGAATACCTGTCCTTTTTGCTGGTCGTTAATAACAATTTGTATAACTGTTACACATATACAGAGCATATAACAAACCTGTAAATGAGATTTCAAATTTTACGCTGAGTGCATATTTTGTTGTGGAGCTTTATTAATCACAATCCAACGATTATAATAATCAATTAAAAATCCACTCCCTAATACAAATAAAATAGTGCTTATACCCAGACCAATTATGTGCTGTTGAAAGAGAATAATAAGAATACTAATAGATAACGGTATAGACATACATATAATTGTGCCAACTGTATAGTTTTTCATTCGCTTTCCAAATGCTTTTATTAAATAGTCCGAAGGTAAATATACGGAGCTTGATTGAAAATAAATAGATATAGCGACTGCGATAAGGTTGAGCCCTATTAATGAATATAAACAACGAACCCATAAAGTCTCCGGAATATATATAATGTGATGTAAGTACACACACAAATCAATAAACATTCCAAACACACAGGCAAGAGCTATACTTTTGATAATCATCCCTAACGTAAATTTGGTTTTCATTAAATAGCTAAGGATAAATGAGCAGAAATTTAAAATAATAATGCACGTACCAATAGAAAATGGTACTATGGATGCAAGATTCTGCCCTGCAGCCGTCCAAGGAGAACTTCCTAAGTTTGCAATTATCATAAAGCTATTTCCCAAAGCATTCAATGTAATTGAACAAACAAACCATAATAAGTTTACAGGTATATTTTTCATCATGGCCTCCATTTTAAGATACTTTGTATCTATTATAGAAATTGAAAACTACGAAAAGAAATAATCGAGACTATAAATTAACTCCTTCGCCTTTTAATCGATGAATTATTTAATTAAAGAAGCCTTTGCTTAATTAAAGCAAAGGCTTCAGCATTATATTTGAACTTGAAGCATATTGACGAATTTTTTATGTTCATTTTTAATATTTGCTTGGGCTGCTGCAAGGCGTGCTAGAGGTACACGGTATGGCGAGCAGCTTACGTAATCAAGTCCAACATTATGACAAAATTGTATTGAGCTTTTTTCTCCACCGTGTTCTCCGCAAATTCCTGTTTTTAACCCTGGCTTTGTTTCTCTACCTAGTTTTACGCCCATTTTTACAAGTTTCCCTACACCTTCTTGATCAAGAGAAGCAAATGGGTTTTCTGGAAGGACTTTATTTTCAATGTAAGCTTGTAGGAACTTACCCTCTGCATCATCACGGCTATATCCAAAAGTGGTTTGAGTCAAGTCATTTGTTCCAAAAGAGAAAAAATCTGCTTCCTCGGCAATTTGATCAGCTGTTAAGGCTGCTCTTGGGACTTCAATCATTGTTCCAATTGGGTAATCATAATTCTGTCCTGTTTCTTCTTGAACTTGCAGTCCGGCATTCATAACTAATTGCCGCATTTCTTTCAATTCATTTACGTGACCAACTAAAGGAATCATAATTTCCGGTTTTACGTCTATTCCTTTTTGTCTCACTTTTGTGATTGCATAAAAGATTGCTTTAGCCTGCATGATATAAATCTCAGGGTGAATCATTCCCAATCGACATCCACGGTGCCCTAACATTGGATTAAATTCATGTAGCTGATGCACTTTTCTTAAAAGATGTTCCTTGTCAATTAATTCTTTAGAATTTCCATTTGTTAGTTGAAGCTTTGTAACCTCAACTAGCAGTTCTTCCTTATCAGGCAAGAACTCATGAAGAGGAGGATCTAGTAAGCGAATAGTCACGGGGGAACCCTGTATTGCTTCAAAGATCCCTTCAAAATCTTCTTGTTGCATAATTAACAGTTTACTAAGAGCTTGTTCACGCTCTTCATATGTTTCAGCAAGTATCATATCTTGAACGATTGGAATTCGATTTGTATCCATAAACATATGTTCCGTACGGCACAATCCAATTCCCTCAGCCCCAAACTCAAGCGCCTTCTTGGCATCTTCTGGATTGTCAGCATTTGCCCTTACGTCCAGCTTTCTTTCCTCATCCGCCCATGCAAGTAATAGTTGAAACTCATCAGATAGTTGGGGTTCAATCATTGGAATCTCCCCCACCATAATCTCACCGGCTGAACCGTCAATCGTAATAACATCACCTTGATTTATAGTGGTGTTTCCGACTTTAAAGTGCCGTGATTTTAAATCAATTTTTAATGCTTCACAGCCACAAATACAAGCTTTCCCCATCCCCCTTGCTACAACGGCTGCATGGCTTGTCATTCCACCACGACTTGTGACAGTGGCTTGAGCAGCCACAATTCCATGAATATCGTCAGGCGTAGTTTCCGGTCGGACAAGAATTACCTTTTTTCCGTCTTTTGCTAATCTCTCAGCTTCGTCTGCATTAAATACCACTTGTCCTGTTGCTGCTCCTGGAGAAGCAGGAAGTCCTTTAGCTAGTTGCTTTCGTTCATATGAATCGTCAATTCGACGATGAAGCAGCTGATTAAGCTGGTCAGGATCTATACGTAGGAGGGCTTCATTCTTATTAATAACTCCTTCTTGTACTAGCTCAACAGCTATTCGGATTGCTGCTTCAGCTGTTCTTTTACCCATACGTGTTTGAAGAATAAAGAGTTGACCGCGCTCTACCGTAAACTCAATATCTTGCATGTCTTGATAGTGCTTTTCTAGAAGGTTACACGTATCAACAAACTGTTGGTATACTGCTGGCATCTCATTCTCTAGAGTGGCAATTGGTTGGGGAGTACGAATCCCAGCCACCACATCTTCTCCCTGAGCATTGATTAAATATTCCCCATACAGTTTTGCTTCTCCTGTAGATGGATTACGCGTAAAGGCCACTCCCGTACCCGAATCATTCCCCATATTTCCAAAAACCATGCTTTGAATATTCACTGCTGTTCCAAGGTGACCAGGAATTTTCTGGAGACGACGGTATACAATGGCACGCTGATTATTCCAAGAATCAAAAACTGCACTGATGGAAAGGAATAATTGTTCTTTTGGATCCTCTGGAAAAGTTCTTTTAGCATGCTTTTTGACAATGTTTTTATACTCTTTTATGACCTCTTGCCAATCCTCTGCATTCATTTCAGGGTCAGAATCATAGCCCTTTGCTTCCCTAGTTTCCTCTAAAAGTTGCTCAAAGTAAAAGCTATCCACATGTAGAACCACATCACTGAACATTTGGATAAATCTACGGTATGAGTCATAAGCAAAACGGGGATTTCCTGTAAGCTCTGCCATTCCTTTGACCGTTTCATCATTCATTCCTAGATTTAAAACTGTATCCATCATCCCTGGCATAGAATGTACAGCCCCGGAACGGACAGATACCAGAAGTGGATTTGCTGGATCACCAAGCTTTTTATTTGTTTTTTCTTCAAGTTTTTTCAGAGATTCTACTATCTCAAATTTAATTTCTGAAGAAATAGTCTTTCCATCATTATAGTAGGCATTACATGCCTCTGTTGAAATGGTAAATCCGTAGGGAACAGGTAAACCAATCCGAGTCATCTCTGCTAAATTAGCTCCCTTCCCCCCTAAAAGTTCCTTTTTTTCACTGTTTCCTTCATTAAACATATATACAAACTTATTCATCCTATCCAACTCCTCTCTTTTTTTAGCATAGTTAAGATTAAATCAGCAGTCTCTTCTACAGCTTTATTTGAGACGTTTATTACAGGACAGCCAAGGCGCTTCATAATTTCCTCCGCATAGTCCAATTCTTCAAGAATTCGATTTAAATCTGCATAGTTAGCTTGAGATGTTAGGCCTAAATTCTTTAATCGCTCCTTTCGAATTTCATTTAATTTATTTGGTGTGATGATTAAGCCAACACATTTATTTTTAGGAATAGTAAACAGTTCATCAGGAGGTGCGATTTCCGGCACCAAAGGTATATTTGCAACTTTAAACCTTTTGTGAGCCAAGTACATAGAGAGAGGAGTCTTGGATGTTCTTGAAACGCCAATGAGTACAATATCAGCCTGTTTAATGCCAGCTATATCTTGTCCATCATCATATTTTACTGCGAATTCAACAGCTGCAACTCTTCGGAAATAGTTATCATCTAACTTTCTCATTAACCTCGGTTGAAAATTAGGCTCTTTATTAAATATTCTACTAAAGGCATTCATAAGGGGATTCATTAAGTCAATTGCTACAATTCCTTCTTCTCTTGCCTTTTGATCGAGATACTGTTTTAAGGGTGAAATAACGATTGTATAAGCAATAATAGAATGGTTATACCTTGCCACAGCGATAATGTTGTTAATATCTTTGAGATCCTCTACATAGGAGATAGTTTGGATTTCAATATCTTCTTCATTAAATTGAGTTAAAACTGCTTTTACCATTAACTCAGCTGTTTCTCCTACAGAGTCAGAAACTATGTAAACAATTTTCCTCCTACTCATGTTGGTTCTCCTTGCCTATTAATTTAATTTTTAACAATTCCGTCAGTCTATTGATTTACTATTTAACCCAATAGTTAAATTAAAAGCATTAACACTTTAATGCTTTATTTAAACAAAAATAGTTACATACTAATTTAATTAAAATAGTTTAATTGTGACATACTAATATTTTTAAGTGTTATCTTAACATTGAAGATAATTAAATACAATAGATTTGACCACATATATTTATACGTGTAGCCTAGCGTTTTGAGTAAAAGAAATAGCCAAGGCTTTTAAAGAAGCACTAGGCTATTTTTTATCTTTTCAATTCAATGAGATGAACATTATTTTGTTAATTTATAAAACGCTATATTTATCGCGTTTTTATCAATAGTATTCAAATGAATTTTACTTGATTTATCTTTTTAAACAGTTGTTAGTTCCTTCTCAAAAACCTTTTCCGGGGAGACGAAGTTATAGGCAAGATCTTTGGCAACTGCTTCATAAGTGATTTCGCCATTGGCCACGTTTAACCCAAGTTTTAATGATTCATTTTCAAAAATCGCTTTGAATACACCTTTGTTTGCAATCTGTAATGCGTAAGGAACCGTAACATTTGTTAAAGCAATTGTAGATGTTCTAGGAACGGCGCCAGGCATATTCGCTACTGCATAATGAACTACACCATATTTTGTGTAAGTTGGATCATCATGCGTAGTAATATGATCAACTGTTTCTACAATACCACCTTGGTCAATAGCTACATCTACGATAACTGATCCAGGCTTCATTGCTTTTACCATATCTTCCTTTACCAGTTTAGGGGCTCTTGCGCCAGGAATTAATACAGCACCGATTAAAAGATCAGCTTCTGCGACAGCCTCAGCAATATTGAAAGGATTAGACATTAACGTTTTAATCTGGTTACCAAAAATATCATCTAATTGACGTAAGCGATCAGCACTTAAATCGATAATTGTTACATCAGCGCCTAGGCCAATAGCTACTTTCGCAGCGTTTGTACCTACAACACCACCCCCAATAATTGTAACTTTCCCGCGACTAACCCCTGGAACTCCTGCGAGTAGGATACCTTTACCGCCATTTGATTTTTGTAAGAATTGAGAACCAATTTGCGCTGCCATGCGGCCTGCTACCTCACTCATTGGCGTAAGGAGAGGGAGAGTTTTATTTGCTACAACCGTTTCATAAGCAATGGCAATAACTCCTTTGTCCTTAAGAGCTTGAGCCAATTCTGGCTCAGCAGCTAAGTGCAAGTACGTGAATAAAATTAATCCTTCACGGAAGTAAACATATTCACTTGGAAGAGGTTCTTTTACCTTCATAATCATTTCAGCTTGGGCCCATACATCTTCAGCACTCTCGATTATTTCTGCCCCAGCATTGATATAAGCTTCATTTGTAAAGCTACTTCCAACTCCAGCATCTCTCTCAACTAACACTCTATGACCCGCATTTATAAAAGATACAATTCCAGCTGGGGTAAGAGCTACACGATTTTCATTATTTTTGACTTCTTTTGGAACGCCTATAATCATTTTAAATTTCCTCCTAAATTGAGTATTTGATGGCATTAATGGTGTTTATCAACCTAACTGAATTAAACTTACTTTTGATTACGGTTAGACTTATATTTCAAGTATAAGCATTGGCTTTTCGCACCACATTAGACACACTGTAAAAAACGAGCTAGATATGATAAGACATTACGGACGTTCATTTTACAATAGTTGAAGACCTTCTTTATTTTCTCTAGAAATAAAAAAACGGATATCCCTTTAAAATTAGGAAATATCCGTTTTTTATTTCTTATTTTGATAAATGTTACACTATAAACTCTTAATAGTTCATTCAAAAATATCTCTGGAAAGAATATAATTTACGTACGTTCTTGCACTTTCTTGTATCTCTTCATCTGTTGAAGAATAGGTTCCATTGAAAACAAAAGACGGTAAAAACTTAGTGCCTATTAAATTACTAGTTGCTTGAAATGGCTTTAAAAGCTCACTCATCGAATAATTATTACGGCCGCCAGCTTGGTACCTTTCTCTTGCACTTCCAGTCGATACTGCTAAAATAAGTTCTTTATTATGCAATTTATTTCCCTCTGAACCATAAGCCCAGCCATGAGTGAGTACTTCATCTTGCCATTTTTTTAGAAGTGGCGGTGAGCTATACCAATAAAATGGGAACTGCCAAACAATTCGATCATGTTCTTCACAGAGCTTCTGATCTCTTTCAATATCTATTTTTTCATCCGGATATTGTTTATACAGTTCATGAATCGTTATATTAGAATGTTTTTTCAATTCTTCTACCCATGTTCTGTTCACAATTGACTTTTCAATATTAGGATGAGCTAAAATGACTAAAACCTTCATTATAATATATCCTCCTTTTATAATTTTTGAATAATTCCTATTTTAGCTAAATAAAAACAGGATTAATTTTCCGAGTAAATCAAAAATAACCGTATTAGACTTTCTTCTAATACGGAAGATAGATTTTTACGTAGAGCAGAAATAACTATCTCAAGTCAAAGATTAATAATAAATTAAAAAATAATATCTGTAATTAAATAGAAATTCTTTTTTCAGCAAATTCATAAAACTTGTAATGAAGTTCCGTACGAGCCTCTTCAATACCGGGTTGAAATTGAATTAGAGCATTACGTCGTGTTTCTATGATTTGGGCAATAGCCTCACTAACTTTTTCATCAGCATGATCCTTTAGAGCGTTAAGTTCACGTGCAATTGAAAGCCCTGCCACTTTTCCCTGGGCCCTGGCCACTTTAGCACTTTCAACTCCTGTAATATTACCAGCTACATATAGACCTCCCAGGTTCGTCTGCATATATTCGTTGTGTAAAGGAACATGTCCCCCCAATTCAGGAACATAGGAGAACGAGCAGCCAGCAACTGCAGCAAGTTCAGACATCGGTGTAAGTCCTCCCGCAATACAAACGAAGTCAGCATCTATCACTTTCTCAGTTCCAGGTACAATTTCTCCAGTTGCGGAAATATCGGCAATACGTACTCCCTCTACCTGCTTTTCTCCAACTATTTCAAGAGCTGTTTTGCGCAGTTGAATAGGAATACCCCACATTTTAAATCCATTTTTCGGAAACAGGCGTGCTCCGAGTTTTGGACTCACCCACTTGCCTCCAAATCTTATCAAAGGTGAAGGAGCTAAGTGGGTAAGTCGTAAAAGTGATTCCATCATTTTCTCTGGATTGGCTGAATCACCAGATGTAATACCTGGTTTTGGAAGTAAAATGTTCTCAATATGAACTCCACATAATTGTAGTTCCCGGGCAATAGCTACTGAAAGCACATTGACACCGATAATAATCCCTTTCTCTCCAGGCTTTACACGATGAACATTTCCCATCACTTGGGCGGCTCCAATTGACATTACACCCGGAAGGGTCCATCCTGAAATAGGAAGAGGCGTCTCTGAAGCTCCGGTGGCAAGTAAAAGGCACTTAGACTCAATGGCTTTATCTGTAGTATATACACACCATCCAGTTGGCAATTTTATTAAATCATATACCGAAACTCCACATAAGATATTTACGCCAAGTTCAATAGCACGACTATGGAGTTTTTGGGCTTCTTCAATGCCATTTACCCATTTTCCATCAGGTTCTTCGTGTAGCTGTCCTAATAAACGCCCTCCAGGCTTTACAAATTCATCAAGTACACATACTTTTAGTCCATTTTCAGCTGCCGTGATAGCTGCCCCTAAGCCAGCTGGTCCTGCGCCTACAACTACAAGATCCATCATAATGTACCTCCTTTTAGGGAAGTCGGGGAAAGAGATATGTTTGACTCAATTTTCATATTGTTTTCTACTGGAGTTAAACAAGCCCTAACTGTGTTTTTCCCGTTTAATTGTACCCGACATTCAAAGCAATGGCCGATATTACAGTATATTCCACGTGGAGTATTTTTGTCCTCATGTTTTCGCAGGGTCCGGACCCGAGATGCAAGCAAAGCTGATGCAATGGTATCTCCTTCATAAGCCACGTATGGTTGTCCATCAAAGTAAATATTAATTTTCTTTTGTTTCTCAAGGCTACCTAGAACTGGATGATCATTAACCCTCATAGATTTCATTTTGTTTCTCCTCCTAATACACCAAATGAAACCGGTCGAACAGGAGGACGATAGCTAAGTGACACCTCATTAGAAACTGCCGGACCACCCAATTGTTCAACTAGCCGATCAATCATGCCGCGACATGTGCGTCCTCCACAAGGTCCCATACCAGCTCGAGTTCGCAGCTTTACCTCACGTGAGGAACATTGAAAACGCTCAACCGTTTCTTTAATCTCTCCCAATGTAATTTCTTCACATCTACATATTACGGTTCGATTTTCGCTCATGGAATTTCTCCTCCAATACTATAAGTTAACTTAATAAAATTAGATCTCTTTATTTTATCCAGGGTCTCTTTAGGCGGGTAAGGAATTAATATTCGTTTATCTATCTAAAGATTTCTGAGGAATTGAATATTGATTAAAGGTAAATAAAATAAAATAAAAAGACATCAACATTCATTTCGTATAAAATAGATGCATAGCCATCTATTTTACGCAAAAGAGAACGTTACATGTCTCATACGTACAGAGTAGCACATCAAAGAATATGGTTAAAATAACCCGTTGAGTGTGTGTACATGCTACGTTTATCTTAATATTTTTTTATTTTTTAGATAAAACCGTAATATGGCTTTTGACTAGTAGCATAATGAGCCCATCTAATCATAGTAGTAAAGTCAAATACCGGTAGTCTTACGGCTCTTTGGATATCAGCTGCATAAGGCGGTAAATCGCTGCACTCCAGCAAAATTGCCCCAATATCAGGATTCTCATTTACCATATTAATCGCTGATTCTACTACTTCTGCTCTGACTTTCTCATTATCAAAGGACCCTCTGCTCTCAATAATCGCTGAGAATTCGGGCAATCTGCCTAAATCTCTTACCACACAAATACTTGGATCATCTATACCACAACTTTTAAACAAATTTGGAGTAATTCCATGTGCATCTGCTGTCAACATACCTATTTTTTGGCTAGGTTTTAATCCCGTTTTAATCCAAGGTACTTGAACAACACTTGAAAGATAGACTGGAATATCCACAGATGCTGCCACTTTATCTTGGAAATTCCCAAAAAATCCACATGCTGCGCATATTGCACGCGCCCCTTCTGCTTCAAATTCCTTTGCTGCCTTTATAATGTCATCCAATAATGTAGGATCACCCACATGAATTCTTTCCTGGTTGCAATTTGGTACTACTTTTAGCCTTACGGGGAAATCATACGTAGATAGGTTAGCAACGTTTCCTGGTAGTACGGGGTACCAGCATTCATCTAGATAAAGGATTCCAACTGAATAGCCGGCTACATATTGGCCTTTTTTCATGGTAATAATTGTGCTTTCTTTTTCTTTTCCTAAATAACCGTATTCTCGTTCATTAATAGAGGCTTTGGTGGTCAATTATGATTCCTCCTTATAGTTTCAGAGAATACAAATGTATTCTCTGAAACTATTAATTAATCTCATTCTATTTACATTATGCTTCTGTCACACCAACCGGTGATTTAACTTCATATCCTAACTTTACCAGCTCTTCTTTAATCTTTGTTTTGATCTCATCAGTAGGTTGTGTTAAAGGCTTTCTCACTTTTCCGCCTTTAATTCCAATTAGATCCATGCCTGCTTTCACTGGACCTGGATATGGATTGCCTTCTGCTTCCATTAAGCCATAAATCCCTGATAATTTTTTATTTAATTCACGTGCAGCATTTATATCGCTCTTCTCAACTGCCAGTTCGTAAAGTTCTACTAGTTCTTTAGGTAGCAAATTAACAAGGATTCCAAAAGCCCCTTGCCCTCCAACAGAGAAAGTAGGAAGGATAAAGTGTTCCTCGCCAGTAAATACAGTAAAGTTCTCGACATCCTTCGTCAAAGCCACAACCTCGCATAGGTGACCAAAATCTGCGGATTCTTTGACGCTTACAATGTTTTCTTCCTGACCCAGCTCATAAATCATTTCGGGAGAAAGGGTAACGCCCGTTGCTCCAGGATAATTGTAAATGACAATTCCAACATTTGATTTTTCAGCTACTTCCTTGAAAAATTCACGAACTCCCTCTTCACTTGTCTTATGATAATAAGGAGGTAAAACGAGTCCCCACTTAGCGCCACATTCTCCAGCATAATTGGCAAGTTCAATTGTTTCCTTTGCTGTTGAGCATCCGACACCTGCCATAACAGGTACTTTTCCTGCCGCATATTCACAACCAGCTTTGATTAGACTCTTGCGTTCCTCTAATGACATAACATGATATTCTCCGGTTGTACCTCCAACTAGAAGACCATGAACTCCACTCTCGATTTGAAAATCGATTACTTTCTTATAAGATTGAAAGTCAATCGTTTCATCATCATTAAATGGCGTAATTAATGGTACAAAAATTCCTTTTGGCGCAATACTCATAATTTATTCCTCCTATTATTAACCCATTATTTTAATTTTCATTTATATTCATTGTTTTTAGATATTGACAGCTTGTCTTTTCTTATATCTTGAATAATTTAATTTATCAATATTAAAATCAGTTGGTTCACCTGTAATAAGTTGAGCCACCATTCTTCCGGTGATAGGAGACATACTAATACCGTCCCCTTCATGTCCACTTGCGATGTAAAATCCAGGTACTTCTTCTACTTCTGAGACAATTGGAAGGTGGTCTTCTACCCAAGGTCTTACTCCGGCATAGGCTCTTATACAGTTAATATCTTTTAATTTTGGCAGGAAGCGAATGGCTCTCTCTGCTATGGCACGCATGACTTCAACTTCTGAACTGATATCAAAACCTCTAAAAGCTCGATGGCCGCCTACTAAAAAGTTATTTGCGTCTGTAGGCTCAATCGTGAAGGCTACATTATGTTTTTCAACTAGTTCACTTACATTTCTTTTAAAATTAATATCTTCAAATTTAGATAACATATATCCAAATTCATGAACTTTTTGGCTTGCTACCTTAAAAGGTGTCTTTTCAGAGATTAATACCATACCTTTTCTGGGCTTAATTGGTATATGGACCCCAACCATACTTGCTATTTTAGGTGACCATACTCCCGCACAATTAACAATTCTTTTTGTTTTGAAGGTTCCTTGGTCTGTTACTACACTTTCAACTCTTCCTTTGTCATCTAGTGTAATACTCTGTACAGAATGATAGTCATAAACCTTTAATCCCAGCTTTTTTCCTTCTTCAACAAATGCATAGCATAATTTATATGGATTCATAGAGGAGTCTACTTCTGTCCATATTCCACCAGCTAAATCATCGGCTAAATATGGTTCAATTTGTTGTAATTCATGTCTATCAACCATCCGCATATCATAGCCATCCTTAGCTTGTTCAGAAACATATCCTCTAGCAATTTCTAGTTCTTTATCTGTTTCACAAACATATAAACTTCCTCGTGAAGCAAACTCAAAATCCACTGAGAATTCTTTAGCTAATTGTTTAAAAAGTTGGATACTAGCATAGCCGATTTCAGTATCAATACCAGGTTTTTTATCACAAATTAATGCTACAGCGTCGCATCTGCTAGAAGTACCTGATGCAACACCGCCTTTTTCAATTAATGCAACTTCAAGACCCTTTTTGACTAAATGATATGCTACGCTAGATCCGATTACACCAGCCCCAATGACAATAACGTCAAAACTTCTCATTTGTAATCCCCTCTAAAAAAATATGGTTTAATTGTTCTTATTTCCTTCAAAAAAGCCTGATGGTTCTACTTTAAGGTTTATATTAATTTGCTTCGTTTCTAGATATTCTTCAAAACCATACGTTCCTAGGTCTCTGCCAATCCCACTTTGCTTGTAACCACCCCAAGGCGCTTCATTAAATGTTGGGTGGTACGTATTGATCCATGTAATTCCTGCACGTAATTGACGAATTACACGTTGTGCTTTAGCCCCATCAGTTGAGAAAACAGCACCCGCCAAACCAAAAGCCGTACCATTTGCTAATTCAATGGCTTCCTCTTCAGTCTTGAAGGTTTGAATCGCTAAAACAGGACCAAAAATCTCTTCTTGTACAATTCTCATATTAGGCGTTGTATCTCCAAAGATAGTAGGTTCAACAAAATAACCTTTACCAAACTCACCTTCTACAATTCGATTGCCTCCACAAAGCAAGGTAGCTCCTTCATTTTTTCCGATCTCAATATAATCAAGTACAGTATTCATATGATCTTCCGAAACAAGGGGACCCATTTCAATACCATCCACCCAGCCTGGACCTACTTTGATCATCTTGGCACGTTTTACTAGTTCCGGTACAAACTTTTCATACAAACTTTCCTCAAGTAATAAACGAGAACCGGCCGAACATACTTGCCCTTGGTTTGCAAAGATAGCAAATAAAGCGTAATCAACAGCTGTTTCAAAATCTGCGTCAGCGAAAACGATATTAGGAGATTTTCCACCTAATTCTAAACTGATTTTTTTAACTGTATCTGCTGCGGATTTCATTAGTCTAATTCCTGTATCAGTGCCACCAGTAAAGGAAATTTTGTCTACATCTGGATTTGAAACTAATTCTGATCCAACTGTTCTTCCAGGACCTAGCACTAAATTAGCTACACCAGGAGGAAGTCCTACTTCGTCAATAAGCTCGAACAAGCGAATGACAGAAAGTGGAGTTTGCTGTGCAGGTTTTACTATAACTGTACAACCTGCAGCAAGGGCAGCAGCGATTTTTTGGTTTGCCATGACTAATGGGTAGTTCCATGGAACAATTATTCCGACAACACCAATTGCCTCACGAACAACCATTGCTTGAATATCATCCGGAACATCATATGTCTGACCATGTGGCTTTGTGGCTAACCCTGCGTAGTAACGTAATTGATTTACAGCATCTTCAACGTCACCTAATGACTCTCTTAGTGTCTTTCCATTATTTAAAGTATCTAAATAAGCAAATTCTTCTTTTCTTTCTTCGAGTTTATTGGAAATTTTAAGAAGAAGTTCTGCACGATCTCTGGCCTTACTATTCATCCATCCATTTTCATAGAACGCTTTTCGTGCGGCTTCAATTGCTTTTTTAGCATCTTCTGCTGAACCCTCGGTTACTGTTCCAATTATTTTTCCATTCGCTGGGTTAATTATTTCACGACTCTTATTTCCTTCACTTAGAACCCACTCACCATTGATATACATTTTCTGAGTAATCTCATTGTTAACTAAAGCTGATTCAACTTCATTTATTACTAAAGTCATTACTCCCACCTCTTTTTCAATTTCTAAAAAATTTAAAATTAAGATTTTTAATATTAATTAATTTAAAGATACCTTAGGTTCTGATAACCTACATTGGACAGTGTGTAAAATATATCTACTAATTTTTTTAACACCGCATTAAATAACTCGGTCTGTAATAGGCACTATGTCCTTTCGGTTGTGTTCTGAATGTACTATGCTGTACAAAAAAATAACAGACTCCCTTTAAAGAAAGTCTGTTCGGAAACATCTGAAATCTAATTCTATTGGTCCTTCATTATCTATGGATTACTACATTATTTCTACATTGATAATGTTTTTTTTTCTGTCGGTATATCTTCCTCAATTCCTCTATATTCCTCTTCCCAAAAGTCTGCCCCTTTAATTCCTAATTTTGCAGGTTCAAATATAGGATCTTTCCCTTCTTTTTTCTGCCTTTCATAATCCTTGAATACTTTTAATGCTGTTTTTGAAAGAAGAAGAACAACAGTAAGATTTACCCAAGCCATGGCTCCTGTGCCTAGATCCCCCATTGCCCATACTGTTTCTGCCGATTTAAGACTACCATACAGTACAGTGGCCATTAAGATAACTTTCAATATATGATTGGGCCAAACTGATTTTATTCTTAATTTATGTTTAAGAAAGGCAAGGTTTGTTTCTGCTTTATAATAATAAGACAAAATTGTTGTAAAGCAGAAGAATAACAGAGCGATGGCGAGAAATGCCGCACCAAATTTAGGGATCACGGATTCAAGGGCAAGTTGTGTGTAAAGAGATGGTGCTACGTCTCCAAGTTTATTAGTAACTGGCTCCATCCCTACTGGCTTCACATCATACATTCCCGTAATAAGAATCATAAATGCCGTTGAGGTACAGATTAAAAAAGTATCAATGTAGACAGAGAATGCCTGAACTAAACCTTGTTTAGCTGGATGAGACACCTCTACGCACCCGGATTCAAACGTTTCACTACCTAAACCAGCTCCATTTGCATAAACTCCTCTTTGTACACCCCAAGCAATGGCAGCACCCATTAACCCTCCAAAAGTCGAGCTTAAATTAAAAGCACTCGTAAAAATTAAGGAAATAACACTTGGTATGCTAGAAAAGTTCAAAGTAAGAGTGATTAAACAAACGAGGATGTAAGCCACAGACATAAACGGAACAACGATCTCAGTATATTTTGCTATTCGCTTAGTACCGCCAAAAATAATAGCACCTAGTACAATAACAACGAGAATCCCGGTTAGCATTGGCGATACTCCAAAAGCTTCCTGTATTGATAATGCTACTGTATTAGCTTGTACTCCCGGCCATAAAAAACCCATCACAAGTAGTGTTAAGATTGCAGATATAACAGCAAACCACTTTAGTTTTACTCCTTTATCAATATAAAAAGGAGTTCCCCCTCTGTATTCGCCATCAATTTTGCTTTTGTATACTTGAGTGAGAGCGATTTCAACAAACGACGTAGCACTTCCAAAGAATGCTGCAAGCCACATCCAAAAAACAGCACCCGGTCCCCCTAACGAGATAGCAGTAGCTACACCTGCTACATTACCTGTACCAATCCTACCTCCTAGTGACATAGTTAATGATTGAAAAGAATTTATCCCAGCCTTAGAACCTCCGCCCTCAAAAACCAGCTTCACCATCTCTTTAAAAAACCTTACTTGTACAAAGCGTGTGAGAACTGTATATATCAAACCAATTCCTAGAAGCAAATAAACTAATATTGGACTCCAGACATAACCATTTAACCAACTTATAATGTCATTCATCGAAATCCCCCTGTCTAAAGATAGATTTTCAATAGATATTTATATCCAAAACTAAATATTGTTTATAAAATTCGAAATATTTTAAAAATAAAATCTACAATCTCGTAATTTAATAAAGAGATCGGAATTAACTTGTTTTTCATATGCAATCTATTTAAAAATTAGGATTACCTCCTTTCAATTTTATGTAGAAATTTAAATCTCTTTTTTGTAAGCGCTCTCTAATCTAATTGTATTGCTTCTTAAATCTTAGAATAGAGTAGAAAATATTTCATTGTAACTACTCATCTACATATTAAAGTATTTCATTCAAAACTCTGGAGCTGGTTCTACATATCGTTGGTAATCAAACTTTTCAACCAAAATATTGAATTAAAAACATCTATATTCAATTTCAAACCAATATGTATCATTTTTTCAGTAGAGCCATATACAGTAGATGAGTGTTTACCTTTATTTATCTAAATGTAATGTATATTTAAAAAACTCACATTAGACACAGTGTTAAACATTACGGTTTGTTATTTTTACATTAATGTTATGTAAATTAGTATTTTGAGAAGTCATTTACTATCAGTATATAATAATTATTGTTATATTGTTTATAAATTTTAGACCTTTAGATACATTTTAGAGAGCGTAATATATCTAGTGTAAATGAATAAATAAAAAAATCTATTAAAACAAAAAAATGCCTTCCTCTTACAGGAAGACAAAATTAATATTCGCAAAAAAAAAACGGATAGACTTAACAATAAGAATAATACATAACTAGGGAGAATAATATTGGATTTAAAATCACTACGACTCCATACTTTCTCTAGCATTTAAGCATACATAAACACTCTTCCCTCACAAACTAAATAAGCCCAATCTACTTTATAAAGTTAAAATGAGCCTGCACCTTCTTAAGAATAAAGAGCGGATGTGCAAATATTATTAAGCACAGGAATACGTATAATAAGCAAAACGATAGGACAGTCCCTATCATTTTGCTTTAAAAGGAACTACGCTTTCCTTTAACATTCTTTCAGTGTTCTTAGTTGTTTTTTCACAGCTAATTAATTACAGTTGAAATATACTTTCTTTTAATATATTAACAATGAAAGTAAAGTCATCTTCTGTAATACTTAATGGAGGGGAAAGTTGTAAAATATTATTGTATCCTGCAACGGTATCCCCATTTTTACCAATAATTAAGCCCTTTTCTTTACAAGCGCTAATAATTTTGTTCATTTTTTCGATGGTAGCTGGTTCTTTTGTTTGCTTATCTTCTACTAATTCAATACCTAAAAGAAGACCTTTTCCGCGAACATCTCCTACATTTGGGTGATCTTTTATATCCTCTAGCTCTAGTAACAATCGTTCCCCTAGTTCTTTGGAACGTTCTACAAGCTTTTCATTCTCCATAATTTCCAGATTCTTCAGCGCTAGAGCGCAAGCAGCAGGATTTCCCCCAAACGTATTTACATGACGAAAGCGATCATAATCTTCGCTACCTGTATAAGCCTCATAAATCTCTCTCTTGACTGCAGTTGCCGATAAAGGAAGATACGCACTTGTAATACCTTTTGCCATGGTAATAATATCTGGTTTAACTCCATAGTTCATAAATCCAAATGGTTTCCCTGTTCGTCCAAATCCGCATATAACTTCATCACAAATAAGTAACGCTCCGTGTTTCTCGCAAATTTCTTTTACTTTGGCCATGTATCCATCAGGAGGCATCAAAATTCCACCGCCTGTAATAATAGGCTCCATAATTACACCAGCTACTGTCTGACTTAATTCCCATGTCATAACACGATCAATTTCTTCTGCACTTGAAAGTGTATGAACATCCTCGGGATTTCGATACGTATCAGGAGGAGCTACATGTAAAAAACCCTGTCCTAGTGGCTCATATTTATACTTACGTTGTGCTTGACCTGTTGCAGCAAGTGCACCCATTGAATTTCCATGATAAGCACGATATCTTGAAATAAACTTATAACGTCCATGATCTCCTTTTTGTTGGTGGTACTGACGAGCGATTTTAAAAGCAGTTTCATTCGCTTCTGAACCACTATTAGAAAAGAAAATGACATAATCATCGCCAAGCCATTCATTTAATTTTTCAGCTAGTTTAATAGCCGGAATATGACTTTGTGTTAGAGGGAAATATGGCATTTCTTCAAGTTGCTTCGAAGCTGCTGTTGCAAGTTCTTTTCGACCATACCCAACATTAACACACCATAGACCAGACATACCATCTAGATAGCGATTTCCATCAATATCAGTCACCCAAGCACCTTCTGCCTTCGTAATAATTAAGTTTGAGGGATTTGCATTTGATCCTTTCATTGCATGCCAAAGGTACTTTTCATCTATTGCTTGTAAGTTTTTTGTTTCTTCTGTTGTTTGCATAATAAATAACCTCCTTCTACTTTTTGGTGACCTTACACTTCTATCTTAATAACGAGCAGTAAGCATTTTTTTACGAGTATAGAATTCTACACCGTCTTTTCCATTGGCATGAAGGTCGCCGTAGAAAGATTTCTTATAGCCTGAGAACGGGAAGAATGCCATCGGGGCCGGAACGCCAAGATTGACACCAAGCATACCTGCATCGATTTCTTCACGAAATTCACGGATTGCTTTAGCACTATCGCTATATAAGCAGGCACCATTGGCAAATTCTGATTTATTTGTAAGCTCAATAGCTTCCTCTAGGGTATTTACTCGAACAATTGATAATACAGGTGCAAAAATTTCATCTTGCCAAATTTTCATGTCGGACTTTACGTGGTCAAAAATCGTAGGGCCAACAAAGTATCCTTGCTCACCTTCTGCGTCTTTTCTTCCATCCCTAATTAGAGAAGCACCTTGTTCTTCACCAACTTCAATATAGCTAATCGTACGATTTTTGTGTGACTCTCGAATAACTGGTCCAAGGAATACACCTTTATCCATTCCATTTCCAATTTTGATTTCATCCGCAGCTTTTTGAAGGCGACTTACTAATTCATCTGCAACATCCCCAACTGCCACCACTACTGAAGCTGCCATACAACGTTCTCCTGCAGATCCAAAAGCAGCACCAATAATATTAGTCACAGTAATATCTAAATCAGCATCTGGCATGACAATCGAATGATTTTTTGCTCCTGCAAGTGCTTGTACACGTTTACCGTTAGCTGCAGCTCTTTTATAGATATACTCAGCTACAGGTTGTGAACCAACAAAAGATACAGCCTTTATATCCTCATTGTCTAATATGCCGTTAACCACATCATGCGCACCATGTACGATATTGAATACGCCGTCTGGAAGCCCTGCTTCTTTAAACAATTCTGCTAAGCGATTCGCCAATAATGGCGTTCTTTCAGATGGCTTTAATACAAAAGTATTTCCACATGCAATTGCAAGTGGGAACATCCAGCATGGGACCATCATAGGGAAATTGAACGGTGTTATCCCCCCGATTACTCCAATAGGGTAACGATACATACCTGATTCAACACCCGTAGCAATATCAGAAAGTTGATCGCCCATCATTAAGGTTGGTGCGCCTGCTGCAAATTCAACACATTCAATTCCACGCAGAACTTCACCGTAAGCTTCGTCATAACTTTTTCCATTTTCTAAAGTAACCAATTTAGCTAGTTCTTCCCAATTTTCTACTAAAAGTTGTTGATAGCGAAATAAGATACGAGCACGTCGAGGAACAGGAACCTTCTTCCATTTATTGAATGCTTCTTTAGCAACAGAAACAGCTTGATCTAATTCTTTTTGAGTAGAGAATGGTACACGAGCTATTACTTCTCCTGTAGCAGGGTTAGGAACATCCTCAATATGTTTAGTTTCAGACTCTACCCATTGTCCTCCTATATAGTTCTTTAGCTTTTGTATTGTTTGTATTATCGCCATTGTGAATCCTCCTGTTTTAAGACTATTGAAATTCTATGAGGTAATTATATTTCTTATAAAAATGCCTATCATTAGACACTATGTAAAATGTTAAATGAGTTTTTTTCTACAACATGTATTATATTTCTATTTTTTTTTACACATTGTTAAACAACAAGAAACCCCTATTAGGGGTTTCTTTATAAATCAAGATGACTTAACTATAGGCACATATTCATAAGGAAATTTGGATGTAGAAGCATATTCATATGCAGAAATAGAAACTTCAATTGCTTGACGTTTATAAGATTCCATAAAGTCTTTGCCAATTAGCTCATATAATCTATCAAGTCGATGATAAAGTGTTTGACGAACTATATGGAGTTGTTCAGCTGTTTCTTTTTTTGCCCCTTTGCATTGTAAATATATTTTTAAGGTCTTTAGTAACTCTCCATTATTTTGCTGATCATGCAATAGTACAGGTCCTATATAGTCGTGAATAAATTCATACAGAACACCTTGGTCATTAGCTGCTAGAACTAGTCGAAAAATATATAAATCTTCATAGAAATAACTATGTAAATTTGACATTTTTTCTCTAATATTCATTGTTTCCTTTGCGGTATAATAACTATTTTTGACTTCACTTAGGTTATTTACAAGTTTACCCACACTAAAAGATAAATTAGAAAGTTTCTTATTTTTTATAAATTCAGACTCATTTAAACACTCTATTCCTTCTTGTACCCTATGTTTAAAACTAGTATCTTCACGCATGTTAAGGAGGATGAAAACCATCTTATTCTTTTCGTGATGAGATAAAAGAAAAATACCCTTTTTTTCAAAAATAGAACGAATATACAATTTTAAATAAGTATGTTCCGAACTTATTTTCTCTAAGTTATTAGCTGTACAAAGTAATACTGTGCATTTATTCGGCTCTAAGTTAGGTTCTAGCTCTGAAAGATACCTATAGATTTGTTCATCGCTACTGTCTCCATGAAGCCAATTCCATACCCACTCTGCTTCATGAGTCTTTTTTTGTTCTTCAATATATAGTTCTCGTAGCAAACTTTGGGCTAAGGCTGTTGAACTACGATCTAGAATTAAAGACTCAAATTCAGTAATTTCTTCCCATTCTGAAATAATAAACAAATCTGCAAAAGTCTGATTTAAAGCCTGTACAGATTGATGGGCAATATTTATATGATCCGGCACCTTACCTTCCCTTAAAAGGTGGATTACTTGTTCTTGTTCTGTCGTTGTTTTTTTTGAAATAACTTGGGTTTCGCCTCGACTAGAAACATAGAGCACTGTTACTTTTAAATAGTCATGTAGAAGCTGTAAAATTTTTTCATGTGGATTAGAAGAAAGAAGTAATTGATTTAATCTACTCGAATATTCCTCTAAATCTGAAAGCACTTTATAATGTTTTTGAATTAGTAAACTATGAATTTCTTGTGTAATATCAATAAATTTTACTTTTTTAAAGAAAACGATTATAGGGAATTTACAAGAATCCGCCAAATCTATAATATGTTGAGGAATCTGAGATATATAAGTTCCTAATTCTATACAGAGTCCAGCAGCATTAGAGTCAATAGACTGTTGAACCAACGAGCTAAACGAACCTATATCCCCTTTCCATCCGACCCCTGTAGAGAGAATAAGCTCATTTCCATTTAAAAGATTTTCAATAGAGGTTATTTCCAGTACATGCACCCATCTAACCAATCTATAGAGGCCAGATTTTCCAGCTATTACCCTTGCGTGTTTAAATTGTTTATTCTTTAAAATTTCTTTAACCGATAATTTAACTTCGAAATTCATTAGCTATTTCCCCCTGGTTAGAATATAAAAACACTAGATAATTTTATGAATCTACTTTACAGCTTTGATTCACCTTCTACCTCAAGTAAGCTTAATATCTAAGGTGCATAGTCAGAGTACATTGAAATTATTTTTTCGCTTAATCTTTATTAAATAATCGGGATTTCAATAACTACCTTTAATTATTTCCTTCAATATAAAATATATTAATAAAACTAAATATAGATTCAACTATTAGGTCACAAATCCTTACATACATTTTTAAAAATCTTTAAAACCAACGTTTCCAATAAATTAATCAAGTGAAAACAACCAAATATACAGTACGTACCACTTATTTTTAAAGCGCTTACAAATATTTTAAAAAAACATTTTCATCTTTCACAAAATAAACAATATTGATGATATGCACATTCTCCACTGCATACCACTTTATTGTTTCGTTTAATTTCAAGCTCATATTGTGAAGCCTATGAATTATTTCTAGTATAGCTTAACTGCTTTACATTAGTAAAATGAATGTTTATCATTTTAAACATGAAGTTATCTCATACAATAAGGAGGGAGAAAATGACCCTTAGCAGATTTGAAGTCTTTTACACTATAG
Source organism: Priestia sp. 53B2 (assembly GCF_056099005.1). Taxonomy (NCBI): domain Bacteria; kingdom Bacillati; phylum Bacillota; class Bacilli; order Caryophanales; family Bacillaceae; genus Priestia; species Priestia sp. 53B2. The sequence continues at coordinate 27,004 of NZ_JBLZXA010000038.1, read as the reverse complement.
TGCAATGCGGGAGTCTAACCAAAGCTGGAGAAATGTTAAAATTAACGCAATCTGGTATAAGCCATGCTATTACTAGCCTTGAAAAGGAATTAGGTTTTTCTTTACTAACGAGAAATCGATCAGGTATCCATTTAACCAACAATGGTGAGCGTATGCTTACATATATACGTGATATCTTAATCTTGAATGAAGGAATGAAACAAGAAGCTGCCGCAATTAATGGATTAGAAGTGGGAGTTGTAAGAATAGGTGCATTTACAAGTGTCGCTACTCAATGGTTGCCTTATATTATAAAGCAGTTCCAAGACCATTATTCAGGCATTCAGATCAAACTGTTTGAAGGTGATTATTCTACTTTAGAACAGTGGGTTTCAGGTGGAGTAATTGATTGCAGTTTACTGGTATTACCTTCATCAAAATCTTTTAAATTTTTACCTTTAAAAAGGGATAGAATGGTTTGTATTTTATCAGAACAACATCCTTTTCATAAACTAGATAAAATCTCTTTTAAGCAAATAGAATCAGAACCCTTAATTATGCCTAGAGAAGGCTGGGATAATGAAATAAGTCAAATATTTCGAGAAAATAATATAAAACCAAATGTAAAATTTGAGGTTTCAGATGACCAAACAATTATGGCTATGGTGCAAAATAATTTGGGTATTAGTATTCGTCCAGAGATGACTTTATCTTATATCCCTGACCATGTTCGTAAGGTTAACTTGGAAAAGGATTGTTTTCGTCTTATTGGCATTGCAACAAAAACTAATGTTTCTCCAGCAACGAGGAAATTTATTGATTATGCCCAGTCATGGTTAAAGGAACATAATTTACTAGACGATTAGTTTTATAAAATTAACATCCTTATATGCTACTAAGGCCTCAAGTAGTAAAGAACCTGAATGCATTTTCAAATCCGTTCAGGTTTCATCTTTGGCTAGCTGTTTCTAATTTACTTAAAAGTAAATCTAATCTGCGGCTTAATTTAATAGTATTAATACTTGCAAAACCTCCTTCAAAAGCTACCTTGTTTATCAACTGTCCAAGGTTTTATATATCTTTTAAAAAAGAATTCTTCTCTAGTCTTGGTTCGACAGATAAATCGAAGAACAATATCATCACCTACCTAATACTTTATTTGAGAAATCATGACGTTTTTCGATACGTCTTTCAATTACTTCTAATGCCTTTTTATCCTTAAGTAATTCTTCTTTATTTTCTTTTATTAATTCTTCAAGATTTTTATGATTGCATCGTCTATTAAACATTTGATTAATCTCCTGCCTTAATTAAAATATGCGTTATTCATATTGTTTGCTGTTAGAGATAATCAACAAATTTCCTTAATACTAGCCAACCGGATAGAGCAAATCTGCTGATGTCCATCTTTTATAAAAAGACTTTGTTGCTGTAAATCCAGATTATAAATACGGCCCTTACATGTGCTCAACAATCCGTCTTTATAATAACTAATAGTGATTTGACGATTTTTTGTTAATTCCTTTAAAATCATTATATTTATCTCCTTTCTAATCCATATCCCGCATAATAGAGCCACTATTATTGTGTACTAATAAAAAGCTAAAAAGAGGAACACAGAATTATGTAAGAAATTATTTCACTTTAAGAGATGTGGAAGGTTTTTATGTTCTTTTGGAAATTCCACTGTTTGACAATTTAATTATATTTTCAATAAAAAATACTGACATTAGACAGCGTGTAAAGAAATTTTTAAATTTTTTCTACACCATGACTGATAAATAATGAAGATACTCTTCAAAAAATTTACTTTTATCCAATCTCAGCATTTTTCTTAAATATAAGATTCTGGGTACTTTACTGTATCTATTCCGACTCTAATATAAAATTAATAGCTATAATTTTTTTAACACCCTGTTTAATTTAGATGCTTGTAATATAAATTATATTTATAAATGTTAAGGGAATTATAATACTAAAAAGCCCCAATTTCTCAATATTATAATTGAGAAATTGGGCTTTTTTCGTTACTTTAGAAAAACGTCTGAGTGTTTGGGATCACTAAAGTTTTTATTGACTGGTTTAGATAACATAGCTGCACTTTCCTTTGCTTCAAGCTCTTCCCAAAAATCAGCATTTTTTATACCAACTTTACTTGGACGAAAGACAGGATTGAGTCCTATTTTTTTCTGTTCATCGTAATCTTTGAGCGCTTTTATAGCAATTTTAGATAAGAGAAAAATTGTGATTACGTTAATCCATCCGAGAAGTCCAACACCTAAGTCAGTAATACCCCAGATTAATGGAGCAGAGTTAATAGCACCAAAAATCACCATTCCGAGAAGCCCGAATCGTGCTAAGTGGTTAACAAAGTTGCTCGAACTTTTAAGATTAAGTGTTTCCTTAACAAATGCGATATTTGTATCCATTTTGTAGAAATAAGTAATTAAAGTTGTAAAACAGAATAGGAATAATGAAACAGTCATGAAATATTGACCAAAGGTCTGTGAAACTAAAGTTCCCATTGCAAATTGAGCATATAATTCCGGACCAGTACCTTGTAAGTTGTTAACAATAGTATCTCCACCGTTAGGAATAACATTATACATTCCTGTAATTAAAATCATAAAAGCAGTTGCAGTACATATTAAGAAAGTATCAATATATATTGATAACGCTTGCACCAAACCTTGTTTTGCAGGATGGGATACACTTGTCGCTCCAGACTCAAAAGTCTCAGTACCAAGACCTGCAGCACTTGCAAACACTCCACGCTGTACACCCATAGCAATTGCAGTACCTAATAAACCAGCGAACGTAGCATTTAAATTAAATGCACTAGAAACAATTAATGAAAACATAGCTGGAATTTCAGAAACATTGATAGCTAATAATACGATACAGATACCGACGTATCCAAACGCCATAAACGGAACTAAATATTCTGAAACAGTCGCAATACGTTTAACACCACCGTAGATAATAACAGCGATTAATAAAGCTAATAAAGTTCCTGTAACCAAAGGTGAAATATTAAAAGAATCTTGGACAGTTAATGCTATTGTATTAGCTTGTACAGTAGGCCAGAAAATACCGATTACTACTGTTAAAATAATCGCTGAAATAACAGAGAACCGTTTTAAATTTAATCCCTTGTAAATATAGAACGGTGTACCACCACGATACTCACCCTCTAATTTACTTTTATAAATTTGAGTTAGTGTAATCTCGATAAAAGAAGTTGCACTCCCGAAAAATCCTGTAATCCACATCCAAAAGACTGCTCCCGGTCCGCCTAAACTAATAGCAGTTGCCACGCCAACGATATTACCAGTCCCGATACGACTACCTAAAGACATTGCTAATGCTTGGAAAGAGGAAATACCTGCATTGTCGTTGTTCTTTTCAAATAGTAAAGTAACCATGTCTTTAAGGCGTCGGACCTGTACAAATCTGGTTCGAACAGTAAAAAATAGTCCGACAGCTAAGAATAGAAATACTAGAGCATTACTCCAAACAAAATTATTTAACAAATTGACCATTTCCAACATAGAATATCACTACCTTTCATTTTTTGTAATCAGATAATTCTGAATACAAAAATTATTATATAAGGAATACTATTATTTGCTTTAGACAACTTGTAAGAATTTATTTAAATTCACCTTACCCTCTGTCACTGGTAAATATGAATATAGGTATGAATTAAGGCCTGTACAGTTTAATTTCTTTTCAAATTTAATAAGGTAGTTATAGTCCAATTAAGAAGAAAGGGTGACGTAAAAAGAAAGGAGTTTATTTATGCTACTATTAGAAAATGAATTGCTTAGAGTAACTATAGATGTAGAATAGGCAAGAAATAATGAAGAGTCTAATAGAATTGCTTAGGAGACAGGATACCCCACGGCTGGATATAACCTTAAAAATGAAAAGGTAATTGATTAGTTAGACATTACACCTAAAAAACAAAAGAATTTAAAATTCTATTATAAAATGATTATTAATAAAATTCGTATTGATGTACATGCTATTGTTTTTGTCAAAAGATAAAAAGATCTCCAAAAAATCAGCCTTTAGCACTTTTTGGGGAACGTTTAATTTAAAATCAAATATCACTTACCTGGTGACCATAAGCTATTGAATCTATTGAATCAATACCATGATCAATTATCCTATCAGGCAATCCATGCTTGCCCTGTTTTCACTGGTATTACTGCTTTTTTTTGAGCAATTGTTTTCCGACGCTCGTTGTTATAGCTTCCAAATTTCGTTCCTGTTAAAGGTTCATTAATGAATAATTCTTTTGTAACCATAACTGCCAATCGAGTACTAGTTCCGGTTCCGCATGGGGATTGATTGAGCCTTCCATGAGGAACGACGCTACAATTTTTACCTTTAATACTATTACCAGTACGATGAATTGGCTCTTCAAATATACTACTTGATATATTACGAACCTTCTCATTTTCTGGATAAATAATTTTTGATTGCTCATTCACTAATCTTACTCAATCACAACTGTTCTTTTGATGTACAAAAGAATACTGAGTATTTTACTATATCCACTCCAATTTTAATGTGAAATTAATAACCCTAACTTTTTAACACTATGTCTAATTTGGATGCTTGTAAGATAAATTATATTTATAAATGTGGATTAGAAATTATTTAACGCTTATCTTTAAAACCAGTAAATGAAGGTACTAAAAGAATTAGAGAAGTGCCGCGATAAAAAGTACATGAGAAAGACAAATTGGATAGAAGTCTATCCTTTTACAGAGAAAACGGAGGAAAATCCATATGGATATTAAGGTCGTAGTTATTACAGGTGCGGGAAGTGGATTAGGAGCTTCATTGGCAAAAAAGTATTCAGATTTAGGCTGTCATGTATGTTTGCTTGGTCGGACGAAAACGAAACTTATTCGAACAGCTGAAACATTAAACCATAGTCATTCTATTTATGAAGTGGATGTTTCATCTAAGAATGAAGTAACAAAAGTTATGCAAGTAATTAAAGAAGAAGATGGACAAATTGATCTATTAATTAATAATGCAGGAGTTGGCGTCTTTAATCTAACAGAAAATTTGGATGAAGACTCTGTCCATCAAATGATCGACACTAACTTAAAAGGCACCATCTTTTGTACTCAAGCAGTATTAAACGATATGAAAAAGAGAAATCAAGGTTATATTATTAACGTTATATCTTTATCAGGTAAGAGAGCAAAACTTACGGAATCAGTTTATAGTGCAAGTAAATTTGGTACAAGGGGATTCACCGAAAATTTGGCACTTGAACTTGAAGATAGTGCCATTAGAGTATTAGGAGCTTATATGGGGAATATGAAAACTGAATTGTGGGATGGTGCTTATACAGAAGAATCTTACATGGACCCGGATGACGTCGCAGATGTCATCATGGAAAGCATCAAATCGCGAAAAAATGTATTGGTTGAAGAAGTTGTTATCAGAGATAGTAGAAATAAGCATTGAAAAGGATCTGTGTTTAAAAAATTCTTTTAGTTGCTTATTTAAGGGTTCGTCCTATCATATAGGTTTGGATTAGTAATATAATTTCTCTATATCTATAAAAGAAGGAGAGAGTAACAATAGGCAAGCAGGTATATATTATCCATGGATATGGAGCTTCACCAGCTAGCCATTGGTTCTCCTGGTTAAAAAAATTTTAATAGCAGATCATCATCAAGTTTTGATTCCTTAGATGCCCAATTCATCTGATCCTAAGAAGGAAGAATGGTTGGAAACGTTAGTTAATAAAATAAAAAATTCAGATGATAACACTTAATTTGTAACACATAGCTTAGGCTCTACCACACTATTAAACTACCTAGAACAATTAGATTCATCACCAAACTTTGGAGCATTTATTTTTGTTGCTGGCTTTTCTGGACCGTTATCATCCTTACCCCATTATTAAATCCTTTTACACTTAAAAAAGTGGATTATAAAAAATAATTTCTGCAACTAATTCACGTGCTGTTATTGCTGTAAAAGATGACTATATTTTCTCCTTTTAATTAATTCAAAATTAATTAAATCAATTGGATGCATCATTTTATCCTGTTGAAAAGGGTAGCCATCTTCGAGGAGATGATGGTTTCATTACTCTCGCATTAATTTATGATATTTTAAATAATATGATGGAAACTGTATAAATAATGAGGTTATACTTCTTTAAATAATATATAACTACGGCAGTAAGCTTGCCTGTCCATTCAAAAAATAAAAAAGGAACCTTACTACATTAAGGAGTATGTGTTGATGTAAAATATGCTCGATTTTTATATACTTGGGCTGAACTATTGGCCTTTATTTTTTATGGAATGGGCAAGGGATAAAAATATGTTTCGTTTACAAAATAGAAGGTAATAAGAATCAAGGTCAGTATTATAATGAATTGTATTTTACGATTTCTACAAAGGATAAAACGAGACCGATATAAAAGAGCTCTACCATTTAAGTATGGTAAAGCTCTCATCATTTTCATCATATACTCCCCCCATAATTCAGACACAATACTTACAAATATAATTATTTTGTAGAAGTTATTTATTGAAAGGATTGTGACTTAAAGGCTGATTATTTAAATTAACGATTTCAATAACTGCCTGTTCAGCTGACTGAAGTGCCCCCTCAAGATGCCCACTACATTGTGAATTAGTCTCCGTACCAGCAAAAATAATTTTCTTTTCCCATACGCCTTCTACCGGCGGTTGGCCATAGCTCTGGTAATCTTTAAGAGGGCTGCAGTCTTCCTCAACAGCTGTTTCAGAATCATTGGACCAATCTTTATAAAAAATAGCCTTTATGTCTTTAGCCTCACTTTCAAAGAGCTTAACCAATTGGTCAGTAACCAACTTTAAAACTTTATCTTTTCCCATCTTTTGACGTACTTCCGCAGGCATTCCGAAGAAACCAAATAATGCACCAGATCCTTTATCAGGGGAAGCATCATGTATTTCTTGTAAAGGACCAACGGAACTCAATACAAATCCAGAAAGTCCTGATTCTCTCCAGAAGGGACGTTCGTAGACTGCAACTACCTTGGCTTCATTAGCCATCCATGTAGGTTTCTTTAAAATGTCATTCATAAGATTTGGCGGAAGAGAGGGAGAAAATTCAATATAGCGCGCTACAAGGCGAGGAGGCAACGCTAAAATAACAGTATCAGCAAGAATTTTTTCTCTCTTTCCATCAGCAAGTTCTGCTTCAACTGTGATATCACCAGCTTCATTCAGCTGAATTTTCTTAACTCGAGTTTCTAGGTCCACTATTTCTGAGGGAATAGTCTCTACTAGAGCATCAATAAGGGACTGCACACCACCAGTCAATCGCATCCATTTTTCATCAGAATTCTCTTGTAGAATGCAGCGTTCTGGTGGCTTGATTTGGAATCGCTCTAAAAGTATATCTCCTTTGTTATAGTGAACGAAGGTTTTTAAATTTAGTTCTTTAACAAGATTGGCAATATGGCTTTCATACTGCGGCCAAAACCACGTTGGGCCAAGGTCAAATCTGCCAAGGTCAGGTCTGTTTGGATCAAAAGCACTCAAAATTCTACCACCAATTCTATCTCTAGCCTCCAGAACTCTACATTTAATACCTTGTTCAGTAAGTAATGATGCAGCACGTAGGCCACTTAAACCAGCACCAACAATAATTACAGGATTATTCATATTTTGTCCTCCTTCTGACTATGTCCATGTTGCATAAATGTACTTTTAAAAGGGTTATTCCTTTTTATATAGTTCCCTTTTAAAAGAAATGCATAAAATATATAAAATCGGAGCACACGGCTTTATTTCTTTGTGTATCCTCCTGACTTAAACTGTCTGCTTTGAATTATAAAAGGGTTGTCTCTTTCTCTAATTCACGATTCAATACTTCTCCTATACGCTTCATACCTTTAATAATTTTCTCTTTAGGCATATTCGAGTAGTTTAAACGCAAAGTATTATTCTTTGTTCCATTCGGAAAGAATGGGGTACCAGGAACAAACGCAACATTATTTTCCAAACATTTAGCAAATAACTCCTCCGAATCAACAGACTCTGGAAGCTCAATCCAAATAAATAATCCGCCTTCCGGCACACTATAGTTTATATTTTGCGGGAAAAATTCTCTGATACAAGATAACATTGCTGTACATCTTTCTTTGTAAACACCTTTAATTTTATTAATGTGCTTTTCGATGTCGTAAAGTTCAAAGTACTTTGCTGTTATTCTTTGGGCAAAGCTGTCAGTATGTAAGTCAGCTATTTGCTTAAAAGCAACGTACTTATCAATCAAAGATTCGTCTGCACAAATCCAGCCCAGTCGAAGACCAGGAGTGAAAATTTTAGAGAAAGTGCTTATATAAATTACCCTACTCTCTGTGTCAAAATGTTTCACAGGTGGGAGCTCCTCTCCAGCAAATCTTACAGCTCCATAGGGATTATCCTCTACAATTAGCACATCATATTGATTAGCAAGCTCAATCATTCTTTTTCGTCTTTCAAGTTTTAATGTACGACCTGTAGGGTTTTGGAAGTCTGGAATAGTATAGATAAATTTTGTATGAGGATGCTCTTGTAGCTTTTTCTCTAGCTCTTCCATAATCATTCCATAATCATCCATAGCTACTTCAGCAAATTTAGCATTGTATGCCTTAAATGCATTAATTGCTGCAAGATAGGTTGGGCTTTCACAAATTATAGTATCTCCCTCATTGATAAATAATCTTCCGGTAAGGTCAATTGCTTGTTGAGATCCCGATGTAATAAGAATATTTTCAATCGAAGAGTTAATACCCATAACTTGCATTCCTTGACTAATAGTTTCTCTCAAAGGAACATATCCTTCAGTTGTACTATATTGCAAAGAAGCTGCACCTTCTTCATTTAATACAGCATTGCATACACTTTTAATAGCTTCTACAGGAAAAAGTTCCGGAGCTGGTAAACCTCCTGCAAAAGAGATGACTTCTGGCTTTTCTGTTACTTTTAAGATTTCACGTGTTTCAGAAGACTTTACTAAATGAGTTCTCTCCGCAAATTTATTTTCCATTTATAAGCATTCCTTTTCTTTTTTTACAATTGTTTACATTTATTTGATAACTATTTTAAAGATTTAATAGGATATTTTTAATCTAATAATATATCGAATTTTCAGTTATATTTTCGTTAGACCTTATTCATTTACTACCTAAATACCAATTGAGATAAGTAGTAATAAAAGCACAATACCAATAATGGACAGGGGTACATAAATAGAATGTGCTCCAGCTATTCCATATAAACCTCCTTCCAAAATGCTCCTGACAAAGCAATCAAAATATCTACAGAAGGCTGTACTTAGCCCGATTAGAGGGTGGAGTTGCATCTACAAGCATTGTTGTGCCACTAATTAAATTAAAATTTCAGCCAAGTCCAAATGAAGTAAGTTCTGTAAAAACATTAGTACATATAATTCTTACCTCTAAGTTTCGTTCTTTTTTAATGGTTGTTCTGCGTCGTCCCTTTATTTGTTCTATTTAGAAAAACGATATGTAGCGCCTAGCACTTGAAATTCTTCTTCTTGATCTGAACCAGAAAACTCTACCAAAAATGGCTTTTCCCCTCGGTTATATAAAGTTTCTGAGACGACCCCTTTCCCGATTGGACTGTAAAACACTATATCTCCACCGTCTAATTTTAATCTTTGACCGTTGGCGTTCAAAGATTTATCCACAAATGGCTCTTCAGCCTCTAATTCTAAATAGTTCGACCACTTCTCAATTATGTTCTCGACATTGTGGACTGCAAATGCAACTGATGATAATGAAATATCTCCTTTCGGATGCTCAGCTATAACAGACCGATTGATTAAGTCTTGTTTACGCTTTTCATCCCCTTCATCCCACTGAATAAAGAATGGTAACTCGAGCTGTTCACCAGGCTTTCCCACGTATAGTAATTTCCAGCTGATAAGGCTACCGTCCGGTCTTTTCCTGCTTAGTCGTGAAGGACCATATACTTCCAAACCAAGACTTCGGAAACGCTTCGCATCAGCTTCTAAATTCTTCGAACGAAGAGCTATTCTGGCCATACCTTCTACATAATTGTCATTTTTGAATGTCTCTCTAAAGCTGTATTCTATTCCATCCACTGATTCCACTAACTGTTGATTGAACACACCAATTAATTCTACGTAACTCAAATCAAAATAGCTAAGGGAGTTATACGTACCGTAATCTTCGTGTCTCCCTCCTTCAACTGCATATAGGCCTAGTTTTTGGAGTTCTTCGATTGCCATCACTGGACTATTTACTAAATGTACAACATGATCAAATCGAAATCCCATAATCATTCCCCTTTCCATTATTAAGATCTATCTTGAAATTAAATAATGCTTTGCCAATTGTAAAAACACATTCCCTAACCCTAACAATGCTTTTTCATCAAAATCAAATCGTGGATGATGATGAGAAAACTGTGTTTGTGGCTGATCATTTCTCGCCCCAACATAAAAGTAGGCGCCTGGCCTATGTTCTAAGTAATAAGCAAAATCTTCAGCTACAAGTGCTATTTGCTTTTCTACGAACGAATCAGGCGAGATGTTTTCTTTTATGATTTTTTCAACAAGCGCAGCTTCCTCTTTGTGATTTACTAAAACTGGATAACCATGTGTATAATCTAATCTGTAGTCAATGTGGTCGGCTTTTCTGACCCCCTCGAGAATGGCACGAATTTCAGACTCTATTTGCATACGAACTTCCGCGTTTATCGTACGAACAGTACCTTCAATCTGTGCAGAATCTGCAATAATATTAAATGCATTACCTGCATGAAAACTACCTATTGTTACAACAGCTGGTTCCACTGGGTTAATCCGACGGCTGACTATTTGCTGTAAATGGCTCACTAGATTACTACCAATTGTAACAGCATCAATGGTTTCATGAGGTTGGGCTCCATGTCCTCCCCTTCCTTGAAGCTTAATTTTAAATGCATCAACAGACGCCATCACTGGACCTTGTCTTGTCGCAATTTTTCCAACTGGAATATCCGTTGCTAAATGTCCCCCAAATATAACATCCACACCATCTATACCACCGTCTTCAATCATAAACTTCGCTCCGCCTGGGGGTTTCTCTTCAGCATGCTGAAATAGAAACATAACTTTTCCATTTAATTGATCACGATGCTTGCTCAATACCTTTGCCACTCCTAGTAAGCTCGATGTGTGACCATCATGACCACAAGCGTGCATAACTCCATCAATTGTTGACTTATAGGGCACACTTTTTTCATCATGAATCGGTAATGCATCAAAATCTGCTCGAAACGCAATCGTCTTCCCTGAGGTGTTACCTTCAATAACCCCCATAACACCATTTCCTCCAACTCGTTCCCGTACATCAATTCCAAAGCTTCTTAACTTTCCAGCAATAAATTTAGAAGTTTCGGACTCTTCGAAAGATAGTTCGGGATTTTGATGCAGATATCGTCTCCACGAAACAATTTCTTCATAACAATTTTCAAGTTCTTTATAGAAATCAATTTCCAACTCTTTCATCCTTTACATATATTATTTATAATCCTCCAACTAGATTTTAACATCTTAACACGCACTAAAAACACATACAATGTTATAATTGTATGGCAAACAATTTTTTTGGTTGCTTCCTTAATACTCATTTTAATTTCTAAATAGGCTTTTATAATCATGCTATCAACCCCTCTTTCATTTATTTGGATAAATCTAACACGAATCATAGCACACGAAAAAAAACATACAATATTATAATTGCATGAATAACAATGTTAGGTAGGATTGTAGGCTAGTATTATCACTAGATAATTTAAAATACCTTTTTATACGATCCCAAAATGAATTTAATGATGTAGCTTTAGAATAAAGCTTAATCTAAGTAAAGCATTGGCTTTAATAAACCAATAAATATAAAGAGCATGCTTTGAAAAAGATAGATCAAAACATGCTCTTATTGTGTTTAATTAGGGTATTTTCCTGACAATATACCAAATAGCTTCGATGATGTTCCGTTATGAGCTGTCAATTATTCTTGTTAAATCCAATGAAGTGACCTTCTAAAGTAATAATTATGCACTATAATTTTCTTTATTTAATATATCCTCTTTTTTATCCTTTTTTGTATAGAATTTATATGCTACAAAAACTATTGCGACCCATACAGCCGACACTATCAAAGAAATTCTCATATCCGGCAGGAAGCCCATACATACTATTACCGTAGCCATAAAGAACAGACTGAAATAATTACTATACGGATAAAAAGGCATCTTGTAAATAAGTTTGTCCACTTCATTATTTTTAATTTTAATCTTCCTGAATTTTAAATGACTTATTAGAATCGCAGACCAGTTACAAATTAAACCAAAAACAGTAACTGAAGCAAATAATGAAAAAACTTTTTCAGGAATAAAGTAATTCATTAAAACACCAAAAAGCATTGATGCAAAAACTAGCATTACTCCCGCAAACGGTATATTTTTACGGTTAACCTTACTAAGGATGGCTGGAGCATTCTTCTGTAAAGATAAGTTGTAGAATGTACGGGAATTAGCAAATACACTAGAGTTTACTGCAGATAATACTGCCGAAATAACTACAATATTCATAATTGATGCCGCAGCTGGAATGTTCATTTTAGTAAACACCTCAACGAAAGGGCTCCCTTCTGAACCAACAGTATTCCATGGAAAAAGTGTTACCAAAATAAATATGGCTCCAACATAGAAAATCATAATTCTCCAGAATACAGAGTTAACAGCTTTAGGAACAGTAGTCTTTACATTTTTTGCTTCTCCGGCTGCAAATCCAAGGTTTTCAACTCCACCAAATGCAAAAGCCACCATAACAATCGATAATACAAACCCACTCATTCCCGTTGGGAAAAAGCCTCCTTGATTCACAATATTACCTAACCCGATAGGGTTACCATGATTTCCGACTCCGAAAAGTATCATTAAAGCTCCAAATATTATCATAAGAACAATTGCTGTGACCTTAATCAAAGAAAACCAGAATTCAGCTTCTCCATAGATTGATACGCCAATAATATTAACGGTGAACAAGATTAATACCACTGCTAAAGAGCTAACCCATATGGGTATACCAGGATACCAAAACTGTACATATCTTCCAAATGCATTAAAATCAGCTGCACTTGTAGCAATTAAAAAGATAAATGCGTTCCAGCCAGATAGAAACCCCGCAAAGCGATGAATGTAACGATTTGCATAAGAAACATATGTTCCTGATACAGGTTCTTCAACAGCCATTTCTCCTAAAGCCCTCATAATAAAGTAAATGGCTATCCCAACTATTAAATACATTAGCAGAATTGCAGGTCCTCCTGCGCTAATGGCCCAGGAAGAACCATAGAAAAGCCCAGTACCAATTGACCCTCCTATAGCTATCATTTGAATGTGACGATTTGACAGACCTCTTTTCAAGTCTTCTTTCTCGTAAGACTGTACGTGTATTCTTTCACTCATTTCATTTTCCCCCTGATTACTTTGTGCATTTCATTTTTTTCTTGTGCCAAACAGATAATGTTAACACCTCAACGAACCTTGCCAGCAAAAAAACTATGTTCCCTTTCACAAGTTTCTTGAGATGTTGGAAGATTAATAATACAAGTACCATAAAAGTAATTTTTTAATACTTATACTCCGGATTCCTTATGTATTAAGGGGTTCAGCCTTAGCGTACAAACTCCACGAAATGATGGCGCTATCTCAATTGTATACTACATAATCTCTAGAGATTGATTTCTTGCTAAATGAATCTGGCGATCTAATGAAATACGCTATTGTTTTACAAAGCTTTCTCTTGTAAATAGATCTTAGGAGATCAATCTCGCAATTGGTGGTAAACTATAGGAATTTGCTCATTAATATGTTTGCATTCTTTCAAAAGGTTATTAAGTGCGAAGGATGGTGTTTTCTTTTTAATTTTATTATGGGAATTTTTTGTTTTTTTAATAATCTCTTGTTGCATCATATATCACCAATGCTTCGGGCATAAATATATAAGTCTAAATAATCATCCACCCATAGTTCGTAAAAGCTTCCCTTGCTTATTTTACAGTGCTAAGCTCTTCTGGAATTAACACCGTATAGAATAAAACTGTAGTTGCTGATATTTCATTGGATCAATCCCTCCACCTCTCTTGATAAGAGATTTAAGGAGTTTAATATTTCTTATTATATTAATCGGAATAATAAGTAAAGTCAATCGCATATACGACACTAGCATTATGGGAAAAGCTGTTTTCTTGTAGCACAACCCCCTAAGAACCGGAATGGAACCTTTCAATTTATCCTGCTCAAGCCTCTTATTGCCATTTCATTCAATGACGTACCTTCTTCACATATCATTAAGGTGAGTAAATCGTAAGCTGATGCTCCTATTGGAGGTATACATAACGGTTTATTTTTTCGTCAGAGGATAGTCACAACTTTATGTTCCTGCGAGAGACCAACAAGAAGCGGGCTCCCTTTCGGACCCGTCATGGGATTGTCCGTAGGTACCACAGTACCCGTACAGTTATACAGTTTCCTGCTTTCCTGTTCTCTTTCAAGATGATGGCATTTGTCTTATCTCGTATCCGTTACCTCCTAACACATCATTTGACCATACGATTTCCCTACTGTTCTCACAGAAGACATAGGGCTTACCAAGTTTCGCATCCTATAGACACAGAGAGGTTAGGTGGGTTCTTTACTCCGAACAGGATGTGGGACGCAGAAAAGTAGCCTTATGAATCTGCTTTTTCTCTTGCCAAAATCCAAGTGAACCTTTGCATGATTTCGGGCTAACGTTTACCAACCTTCAATTTTGTTCACCATACTCCTCTTCCCTAGCAGTTTTCCGAACCTTGTACTGACTCTCTGTTTCCGTATTTCTTCATGCAATTCACATTCTGACAAGCTTCACATGTTTATAAGGAAAAGTCATCAAATCATTGGCGCCGAATATATAGCCTTGGAAATCATCTGTACTCATTGCATTTGTATTTTTTCTGTCAATAAATTCGTCAAAATTGTATACTATCTTATCCTATCTTCTGTATTAAGTCTAATTAACCGATTAGATATTTTTATATTCAAATAAAATAAGTATTTTTCAGAAAAAACTTATTATCCACAATTTTACACATTGAGTCATCATAAAACGTAAAAAAGCCATACAACATTATAATTGCATGGCTAAAAATATTAGGAGAAATCGTTTAGCAAACGTCTAAGGATAATCAATCCTTGTTCAAGCTCTTCAAGTGTTTCTGGTGCACAAACAGCAATTCTTACAGCTCTCTCTGGACAACTATTTCCCACTACAAAACGTTCTGCTGCATATACTTGTACACCCTGCTGCGCAGCTAATGTTTCAAATTCAGCACCGGTAATCTTGCCTGGTAGTAACAACCAACGAAAGATTCCTGTGTCAGCACCTAAACATGTATAGTCTGCAAAATATTGATTTACAACCTGATTTCTGCGAATTGCTTGCTCCCGATGCCTCTCGATTAAGATTTCAAACTGATTCGATACAATAGTGCGTGCAGTCAATTCTGCTAATAATGGAGAAACTGATATATTTAAATTATAAAGTGCCTTTGATATTGGCTCCTTGTATCGACTCGGCGCTGCTACATAGGCTAACCGTAACCCTGGGGCTATTGATTTCGATAAACTTGCAATATGGATAACCTGTTCTGGTGCATATGAGGCCACTGCTGGAAGTGGTTGTTCTTTGTGGAGATGATATGTCGCATCTTCAATAATGAACTGATTATACTTTTTGGCAAGCACTGCAATCATTTTTCGATTCTCCATAGACAAACAGGAAGCTGTCGGATTATGATAATCTGGAATCAAGTAAATGCCTTTAATATTGTCATTTTTACAAGCATATTCAAAGGCAGTTGGACTCATTTCATTATTCTCTGATTTTATTGGTACTAATTGTATACTAAGCATTGTTGCAACCGTTTTTAAACCTGGGTATGTATGGTGATCAACACCAATGCGATCTCCAGGCTGGCAAAGACTAGCCAAGGTTGCAGCTATTGCATTTTGTCCTCCATTAGCAAATAGAATATGGTCAACGGTTGTTTGAAATCCGCCTCTTTGGATTAGCTTTACAGCAGCATCTTTTTGCCAAAGGCTTTCGCCTGGACGCCCATAACCAAACCATTTTTCATAATCTGTCTCTTGTAGCATATTCTTTAGTTGCAGTAGTAGTGGCTCATATGAAGTATTATCAGGTAGTGTTGCACCCATTTCAATTAAATGACTTGGCTTTATATCTTCAAGTAAATACGCATTCGACAACGCGTCATATGATACAAATGTGCCACTCCCAATAGTTGCACTTAACAAGCCCTTTAACTCACACACTTTAAATGCTTTTGAAATCGTACTCAAATTTAAATCCAAATAATCAGCTAGTTCTCTCTGCGGGGGGAGTTTTGTTCCAGGTAATAAAACTCCGTTTAAAATATCTCGTTCCAATTGCTCTGCGAGTACCTTATAAATTGGCTTTTTAGTTTTATCAATAGAAGGTTTCCAGCTCATTTGATAGTTTTCAAAAGAATTAATCGGCATAATACGCACCCTTTTTCACACAATTATATAATTGTACCAGTCTTAAGACAATTATAATCTTCTTTGATATAGATAAGTTATGCTATAATAGTAGTAGGAATGATACGTGAACGATCTAATGTATTCAACGTAGCAAAGAGCCACTTGTTTTATACAAGTGGCTTCTTATATTGGCTATGTTTTAAATAACATTAATCATTTAACCCTTTTCCATTGAGAATGTTCTGCATGCATTTTTCAATCCTTGATTCTCGAGTCTTAAATTGTTTATCTGTAGAAAAATAAAGAATTTATGCTCTTTGCCGTCTAGAGTCAATGATTCAAAAGCCGTTTTCAAAACAGGGATTTCATCAAATTTATGTTGAAGTTCTTCAGGAATAATCAATCCTTCAGGCTTTTTAACTTTCACTTTCAAACCGGCTTTTTCCACTTCAATGGCTTCATGAATATAAGCTTTCAAGATGGCTTCCATTTCAACTATTTCTTGCACATTGGTGAACCGAATCTGACGCACCCCTTGTATATTCTCCGTTTGTTGGACTAGAGCCCCATGAGAATCCTTTAACAAAGTACCTTTAGGAAACAGAAGCGCACAATATTCTTTAAACCCATGTACTAAAACGATGTTTTTTTTCCCAAACGTATAACAAGGATTCATCCACTTAAATTCTTCGGTCAACTCACAGTCAAGAACAATGTTTCTCAACGTCTCATATTCTTCCTTCCAGTTTTTAGCTTTACTTAAAAATTCATCAACCTTAGGATTCATTCTACTATTTTCTACAAAATAAGTAAGCAGTAACGCTATTTTAACTAAAGTACGTTAATCATTACATATATTGTCGAAGTGATTTAGTTAATATGAAATTTTACATAACCATGGTTATGTTAACTGGACGTGTATAGAATATACAATGCACTTTTTCTTCTCATCACATGATAAAGTGGGAAAAAAAAGAAAAATATCAACCGCGTTTCCATTGACATTCCTTATTATTCCGATTAATATAGTGAGGAATATTGAGTGACCTAAATCTATTATTAAGAAAAGTGGAGAGACTGGATTAACGAAACAGTATACCTTTACTTTTGATACGAATAAAAACCATTGAGACTTATTAATTAATGCTAATGGGATTTATGATGCGATATATCAAATAAAAAACAGGTAGAGTTTGAGAACAAGCATGATATAAAGGTTAAATTTAAAGGAGTTAGTAGCAATGGGAAAACAAGTATATATTATCCATGGGTACGGATCTTCACCAGACAAAAATTGGTTCCCATGGTTAAAAGAAAAATTAATAGCAGATGATAATCAAGTTTCGATTCTTCACATGCCAAATTCATCTGACCCTAAGAAGGAAGAATGGTTGGAAACATTAGCTAATAAAATAAAGAATTTAGATAATAACACTTATTTTGTAACACATAGCTTAGGATGTATCACAATATTGAACTATCTAGAACGATTAGACCCGTTACCAAACTTTGGAGGCTTTATTCTTGTTGCGGGCTTTTCTGAACCATTATCATCCTTACCCTCATCACTAAATCCTTTTACACTTAACAAGGTGGATTTTAAAAAAATAATTTCTGCAACGAATTCACGTGCTGTTATTGCTGCAAAAGATGACTATATTGTTCCTTTTCAATTAAGTCAAAATTTATCAAAAGAATTGGATACATCATTTTATCCTGTTGAAAAGGGTGGTCATTTTCGAGGAGATGATGGATTCATTACTTTCCCAGTGGTTTATGATATTTTAAATAACATGATGAAAACTGTATAAATAATGAGGATGTCACCTTGTCGTGACACCTTAAAGTTAAAAAATGTTCCTAAACAATCTGGCCCGATTATTGAAGAAAGTAGCCTGTTCTAGTAAACAACTTTTTTTGTCATGAAACAGTACCAACTTCCTCTAACGTTGTTTATGTTAACTAAAATTGAATATGATATATCGTCTATAAAGATAAATTACTTTTCATACGTACATAAAGGTTTATTTCATTGAATAAATAGACGTTCTGTCATTTGATTCTACACAGTCTAAAAAGGTGTACCTTTTTGAATCATCTATAATAAAAAGCCTTTGTAAATTACAAAGGCTTTTTATTTCCGAGAACCTGAACTATGTTAACTAGTAGTGAATGCGATATACAATTTGAAATTACTCTTCATATTCAGATTTAATTCCTTTAACACCTGTTGGAAAGGAGCTAATAATTGAATCAAATGTAGAAAATAGGGTGTCATTGGAAATGGAAATAACAGAGCTTCCATCATGACAAATCCAAAACATTGTAGAGTCTTTTTGAAGTGTAACAACGGGCATATGAACTTTTCTTCTCCCAAATAAGGTTTTCATATCTCGTTTGTCAAAGCTAAATAAGTCTTCAGAAAGAGACCAACCAGCAAAATCATTGATACTTCCTTGTCTATATAAGTAAGACATAACAATTTCAAATTGCTTATTGTCTTGTACTTTAGATTTAATAAAGCGTTCCCTTTTTATTTTAAGTTTTACATACTCAATATTAGCAGATGAAAATGTATGATCTATTTCTTCTTCATCGACTTTTCCATATGAAAAAATTGTGTATATGGGAAATTTGTTTAACTGTGCCATCCAATTGTTAAAAAAGACTTCTATATCTAACTCTTGATCTAACTCTTGGCTTTCGTAGTACTCTATGATATAAGATCCTTCTCCATCTATTCCAAATGGAAAAAAATCACCGTCTGCTGGAACTTTACTTATATAACTTTTCCGAAGAAACCCTATTTCTACATTCATTAGATACTCCCCTTTAAAATAATTACTCAGTTTCCTCATCTTCTTGCTTTTCCATCATTTTTCGATGACTACTTATAAAAGAAGGGATTTTTCTAAAGTAATGTTTTTTCACTTCATGAAATGGTATCCATGTGTCCTTTGCTACAATCAGATCATAAACTTCGTCTAAAACTCGATCTCGTTTCCGGGGGTTTAATTTGACATGAGGGTAGTTGATTGCACTAATATAACGTTGTCTTAATTCGTTCGTTATCCATTCTTTCTGCTTTTGCTTTAATGCTGAAAACTTTTTATTCGTTTGAATTAAGCGTCCATTTTGGTAAACATGATTTTTCATATCCTTTCCTCCTTTTCTCCGTAGTCTCATATAAAATCATTGAATATTCATTTACCTAGTAGGCTTTTTTCTTAAATTGTTCTTTCACATAGATACAATCTCGTTTATGTTCACGGGAAAAGAAATGATCGTGTTTATAATGTACTGTGACTTCACATGAAGGACAGACAAAAAAACCCATTCTTATTTTATCTTGATTGACCTCATGCGCATAAAACTCTCCTGTAGCTCTAAACATTACCACATGTTTAGCCTTTTCGATTTTTGCTCGCATAACCATATCCTCCTTCACCATATTTTTCATCTATTTCTATGATAAGGGCTATATGGAAAGAAGACAAAGAAAAAACAGCATTCCGTGATAAACACGAAATGCTGCCTAATTATTAGTTATTTTTTAACTTGTATCCTTTGAACTGATACCCATATACTTTTGTTAAATCAACAAAGCTCTTATAGGAATACGTAATCGCAACAGGTGTGCCGACTTGAACTTTATCATAAAGCTTTTCGATGTCTGCATTATGCATTCTCACACAACCTTGGCTCACATACTTTCCAATGCTGCTTTCATTGTTATTGCCGTGAATGCCGTATGTATCGCCATACGTACCATTAGCATTTAATCCTAACCAACGGTTTCCTAATGGGTTGCGAGGATCGCCCCCAGGAATATGTCCTGTATAGTAAGGGCGATTTTTAATTTTGTTTACCACTTTAAAAAATCCAACAGGTGTTTTATCCCACGTTTTTCCCGTTGCTACTGGATCAACAATTTCAATATAGCCATTATGAAAATAAGCAAGCTTGTTGTAGTATTTGTTAATAATAATCAAATCTTGATTCGCAGCTTTACTTGCTGCTTCTGTTTTCCCTTGATTTCCCCCACATAATGCGACCATTAGTAATGTAAGAACGGTCATTGATTTAATAAAAATGTTCTTCATAGAAACTCTCCTCTTTTTTATATTTTTATAGGAAACGAAAAAAGCACCTTCCAATTAGATGAATTAGAAAGGTGCTTTTTCGTCACAATCATTTATAAATAAAAACCTAGTTAATCGACGGTTTTAACATGCAGAGAAACGCTCTCTGAGGAAATTAACTTTTATTTTGCGTATAAGTACTCATTCGATGCAGATTTCAGCATCTTAAAAATATACATAAAAAAGAACCCCACTCAATCAGTTAGAAGGAAGATTGAAGTAGGGTAAGTGTGATTGAATCTCTTTGAAGAGAGAACAATACCATTACACTGTTATTATGTGATGACTCTAATGAGTTATACATAAAAAATACCCTTTCACTAATCAGTTAAGACTAGTGTATGAACTCATAACATCGGCTCCTTTTTAGAGCAAGAAAAAACAGACCTTACTATAATGAAGGTCTGCTCTTACTTACTTCCTTATTAATTTTCTCTGTATGACGACAAGAAGGGAAAGAGGAACAGCCAAAAAAACGAGTACCATTCCCATCTCGTACGACTAGATCCTGCCCACATTTCGAACACTTACGAGGTTCTGGTGTGATATTTTCAAAGATTTCTCGTGCCTTAAAAACGGGATTGACTTCATTAATAAACTTTTGAAGATCCGCACGATCCACTAAGGTCACATCACATGCAGCTGCAAGCTCTTTTGCTTGTTTCGTGAAATAGCTATTGGTCACGACCCAAGCTTGATTAGCCTTATAATATGCTTTTGCTGCGTATACTTCTTGTACTGCTGAAAGGCTGACCCTATTTTTAGCGCTATATCGCTTGGCTTGAATCACAACCTTTTCTTTACCTTTCATCACTAGATCAGCCCCAAAATCACCTGATTTTGGCGTTATCTGTGGTTTGTATCCTAGTTGTTGAAAAAGGGCTCGCAAATATACCTCAAATTGATACCCATCCATCTTATCAATATAAGGCATACCTGATTGGGCTAACTCTTTCATATACTTCCGTTCACGAAGAACACGGTAAGCAAATGTAGAAAGTTTAAATAAAATCATAATAAGAAAAAGATAAAATACACTTTGAAACACTTTATCCATTCATTGAAAGCTCCTGTTCTGTTTGTTTATTCCGGAGACGTGATGCCACAGGTTGAATGGTTTTTCCATTCTTCTTTAATTGCTCGTTCCAATCTTTTGCTCCCTTTGGAATATTTGCTTTTACTAAATCAGCATTAACGATTTGGTTCATTTTGTCAATAAATTCTTTTCCTCCTTGGTCATTATCGACAGCTAACACCATTTCTTGAATGCTTAATCCTTCTCTACGAGCTTCGATATAAGATTGAGCAACGGTTTTAGGCTTTAAACCATTCATACTAATAAGGCGTGTATTCTGCAATTGGTTTTCTTGTATACTCCAATAAGAAAGTAAATCAATTGGACTTTCAAAGAAATGAATCTTGTTTGGGCGACCAACGTCAATTGAAAATCCGGTATGGGGGTTATCGTTAGGTAAGACTTGTTTAAAAGAACCTCGCTTATTCTTTATCGAAGCTGTTCCTTGACGATCCGCCCCAATCACTTTTCCTTTTCCTCCATGTTCACGCCATTTAAACACCACATTGTTCCGTTTATCCTGGGCGATTAAATCTTTTTGAAGGAGCCAGTCAACTAGTCGAGGATCTATTTTACGCTCTTTTATGAGATAATCTTTTACTTTGCTTTGATCCTTCACTTCTAACTCTTTTGGATAGCGAAAAGGCTCGTTTGATTTGGAAATAGGCTGCTGTTCGTGAGAATGAGAAAGCTCTTTATAATCTCCTTTATTAATATCTAATACAGCTTGTGGGAACGACATCCCATAATACATTTGAGCGAAACTGATTGCCCCGTATCCTGTTTCATTCCGGCTATTCCAAGCGTACATATTTCCTTTGATGAGTAAGCTATCATGTTCCGTATGACGATAATACTTTCCTTCTTTTACAAAGGTTTCGCCTTTGGCTTCCAGATACGACAACAAATCAACATCTCGCGCTTTCATAACCTCCTCCTCCTTGACGTGTTTTCGTTCTCCCATCTAAATCCCTCCCTCACTTCACCATATGAAAAAAGGGAGCTTTTCAGCCCCCCTCATTCTTTTCCAATCTTTCGCCATTTTTAGCGTTCTATTTCTTGCGTTTCTTTTCGTTTTTTTGAAGAATTTGCTCCACTATTCCGTGCGAAAAACTTGGTAAACCCATTTTGCGATTTCTCTTCTTTTTTCTGCTTGTCATGATCTTTTTTCTCCATATCTAACGCTTTTTCAAGCTTTGTTAATTTCTCACGTTGAGAATCAGTCAAATTCAGCTCTTTTAATTCCTGCAGCACCTCTTTTTTCAATTTGTACACCTTATCAAAGGAATGCTTTTGTTCAAACTCCTTCATTTTGACCAAACGCTGCTCTTTTTCTTGAGGTGTTTCTTGCTTGATTTGCTTTTCAACAGGAGCTTTTTCTGCTTCAGCTTCCTTTTTCGCTTCTTTAGAAGAATCTTTTTCATCCGATATGCCTAATTGAGTTAACAAGCTTTGTTTAAATAGCTGCTTATACTGTGTTTCTTCACTAGGCTGCTGCATAACTTCTAGTACTTCTTGTTTGTAATCTTCTTGATATTGATCCTTCTCTTGTGCTTGTTTTCGTGCTTGAAACTGATGAGAAAGTTCATTCTCCATGCCTTTTAACTGGTCATGAGTAAACGTATTTTCCTTTAAAGCACTGGATTTCAACATGACATAATCGTTTTCTGCATTCACACGGGCTAACATACTATCAATATCTTGAGGTTTCTCTTTGTCATGCACCTGTAAAAACGTAATATAGCTTGTTTTGAGCTGTGTTTCTCGATCTTTCTCTAAAACAGGATTCACATCATGACCCTTCAAAAAATCAAGTGTTGCTTCACTTTTATAGGCTTGTTTTTGTCCTTTTTCATCCGTAGAAACAAGTAAAACCTGCGGTTTTTCCTCTCCTAAAGCTGACTGTGTTAAGTAAACAGCACCAGAAGGAATGTCTTGCAGCTGTTCACCACTGATATTTGCCCAACCTGCCTCGATCTTTTCATTTTGTGGGTGTTTCATAAACTTCTTTAACTCTCGTTTATCAGAAATAAGCGTTTTAAATTGGTCATTTGAAAGAGACGTAATTTTTTTCATCATATATTCCTCCATTTAAGTAGTATTTGGGCAATAAAAAAGGGAGCTTTCTACGCTCCCTTACCTTTCGAGTTCCTGTTCTTCTTTTTGCTTTTTGACGGTGCCTGTACGTTTTTGGAATTGCATGTGATTACCCACTTCAACACGTTCTTGAAAAGTAAGAGATTGTTCCTGAACTTGACCATTGATGACTCCCTTCTCGTTTTTAGTCATGGTTGAATCAATCTGATGCTCAAGTTTCACGACTTCTTCCTTTGTCATCCATCCATTTTTGATCGCTTGTGTTTTGGTTGAATAGTATTTTTCTTCAGCCGTGACACGATCTAAAATGCTATCTACATTTTGTGCCGATTCCTGTTGCTGTTTTTGTTTATAATCTTCATATCCTTCTTTCATTTTCTCTTGTACATTTTCAGAAGAAAGAGGATCTGCTTGCTTCTGTTTTTCATCGCTCTTTTCTGGTGACTGATTTTTTTCTCGTTCTTTTACCAACGTTTCTTCTATTGTTTCAATAAAGCCAACTGATGTTTCATGTACTTCTTTTAAAAGTTTTGTTTTATCCTCAAAGGTCTTTCCTTTTGTCCAATTTGAGAGGTAATCCAACGAATAAGAACTGGTGTCGATCCCAAAATAAGATGAAACTGTGTAAGCTGTCATTTCTGCCTGAAATTCTTTTTCCGCAGCTGTATAGTTTAGATATGTGTCCTTTGTATGAAGTTTGGCATGTGTGAGTTCATGCAAAAGCGTTTTTACATTTTGCTTTTCTGAATTACGAGGATTTAGCGCAACTTCTTTTGTTAAAGTGTAACTAACCCCTTTTGCAGCTCCAAGCTCCTCTTTTGGTTGAATAATAGAAATGCCATTCTTTTCGGCAATGGCTTCCATTCCTTTATAAAGTACTTTGTAGTCCTCCACGTTGCCTTCTAACCAACGATTCGGGAAAATCCTAGGTAAATCACTCGCTTTTGCATTCGTTTGCGAAATTTCAAAAACATGGCCGACTGAAAAGTACAGTCGGCCTTGAGTGACTTCTTTTTTTCCCTCTTGAATTAGCTTCTTTTCTTGAGGAGTAGCTTTATTAATGGACTTTAATTTCCCATTTTCATCTTTAAATTTAGGAACCGTTTTATTTGGCACAAGAATCTTAATGCCTTTCTCCCCTTTATTAACAGAGAACCCTTTATCTTTCCAAAACTTAAATGATCCAACAGCTTGAGCACCAAAAAACTGTTCCTGAATAAGAGCTGTGTTTGACATGGAGTATTGATAAAACTTACCCATAAAAGATAAATAGTCTTTTAGTTCTTCGGCAGAATGAAAATGCTGCTCCACTTTTTTCTCCATACCTTTCGTTAACTCTTCAACCTCTTTACGCTTATCCTCAACGGATTTTTTCGCATACGTTTTACTCATTTTCATCCTCCTCTTCTTGATAGGAGATCCCCTTAAGCTCTTCTAATTCTTGTTCATACCAAGGTTCTTCTAAATCCACAAAAAGCTTCTGTGTTTTAGTATTCATGGGCACCAACATATTCTCTTGATGCACCACATATTGATGAAACTCCTTCGCTTCTTCTGGACTTAAATTCACCTCTACTTCCTTGTCTTGATATTGCACAATGGCATGATCCTCTCCTACAGCTTTAATCGAAGCTAACACTAAATCTTTGTTAAAAAACATGAATGATTCCTCCTTTAATTTTTAAAATCTATATTTATATAAAACCATCATTAAGATGGTTGTTTCCCTTTGGACTCTTCCCAATCAATTCGTTTTTGACGTTGATTTGCAATACGCTTTTCAACAGCTTCCTTTGCAACTTTTGTGCTATCTAACTCTTGTAAATCGGTTGTCATTAATCCATCAAAACCGTGATGAAAGAAAAGACCGTTCATATATTCAATTAAAATTTGTGAGTTTTTATCGGCACTGTTTGCTCCAAGACGTATCCTAGTTAATTCCTCTTTTAGTGCTTGATGTAAGTTGTTGCTAACCACTTCCGAAATATATTGTAATGACCATTCCTTGTCCTTGGTTTCTTGGTACTTTTGGCAAATATCCATAATTGCTTCCCCAGGAAAACGAAAGTGATGTTCTTCCATATAAGCTTGAATATATTCATCTGTTTTCGTATCTAATGAAATGGTACGTCGATTTTTCTCCATCATTCATAACCCCTTTCAGCTTCCCGATTATGTTCAATATCTTTTTGCAATTGCTCATAATGTTTTTGATTTTTCCAACTGTCATATTCTGATTTAAACGCTCGCTCCATCTTTTTTAATGCAAAATGCATGGAGACATGTTGATTAAAACTTTCAGGACGTTTTGATTGTTTCCCGCTTTCTACCATTCTTTTAATCTGTTGCTGCTGCTTATCATAATCTTTCATTTCTTTTAAAAAGGCATTGCCCATTCGTTTATAAAGATCATCAATTTTCGTTTGCTTATAGTCCTTGTAACGCTTCTCATCTCCTTTTCCTTCTCCATACGATTTCTTTAATTCGTCTACTTCTTTATCTAATTTTTTAAGTAATTGTTGATACTCATTGCGATGATACTTTTCAATATATTTTTGACTCAGCACATCAATAAATGGCTTCATTGGTTTTAATGTTCGATAGCTATATTGCCATTGCCTTTTATCTTCTGGAAGATGACTATAGATTTGGAGAAATAATGGTTGAATGTCACGATTCTTCCACCTTAATGAAGAATCCTGCTTCTTTTTCCCGACCATATCATTTCGAATTAACTCATTTATCTTCTGGTGCTGCTCACCTCGATTTAAAATTTGATTCACGACTGTTGACTTCATTACATCCAATGTTTTAGGCTTTCTTTTGCCTCGCTCACGAGTAGGTTGTGGTTCTACTGTTGCAATATGAATATGAATGTTCCCAGTGTTATAGTGTATAGCAGCTGACCAAATAGCCGATTCATTTAACTTTTCCCTTTTAAGCATTTCCTTCATGGACTCACGGGTAATGTCCATTAATTTTTTCTCATCTACTGTATGAGTATGAGCGTCATATAAACCATTTTCTTGGAGCCAAGGATTATGAAATGTAATGACATCTTGCCACATAATACTGTTGTTTTTTTGCGCTTTTTC
>NZ_JBLZXA010000037.1:0-1787 GCF_056099005.1 Priestia sp. 53B2 | reverse complement strand
TATCTTCTAACGAAAAGGAGCGTGCTGTTATGAATACCTCTCTACGAGCGTCGGCGCACGTCTCGCATAAAGGTTGGTACTCTATTAATTGGAATACTGTACAAAGATATGTAACGAAGTTACGACAAAGAATTTATCGTGCCGAACAACAGAATCAACGAAGAAGAGTAAGAAAACTTCAACGTTTACTCCTTAGGAGTAAAGCAAATCTACTACTCTCTATTCGCAGAGTGACACAACAAAATACCGGAAAGCGAACACCAGGTGTAGACGGCTATACGGTCTTAAAACCAAATGAACGTATTAAACTATATCAACAACTGCTAAAATGTAATGTCTTTCAGCATCGCCCAAAGCCAGCGAAACGAACATTTATCGCTAAGAAAAATGGGAAGCTAAGACCTCTCGGTATTCCGACGATACGAGATCGAGTGTATCAAAACTTGGTAAAGAATGCACTGGAACCGCAATGGGAAGTTAGATTCGAAGCCACTTCCTACGGTTTTCGTCCTAAAAGAAGCACACATGATGCCATAAGTAATCTCTTTAACAAGTTGAACACGAATAGTAAGAAGAAGTGGGTATTTGAAGGAGACTTCTTAGGATGTTTCGACCATCTTAACCATAATTGGATAGTAGAACAAACATCTTCGTTCTCAGGAAATACTCTCATTAAAAGATGGCTCAAAATGGGATACATAGAACAGGATACGCTTCGTAAAACAACAGAAGGAACTCCCCAGGGAAGTATTGTGTCCCCTCTTTTGGCCAATATCGCGTTATGTGGGATGGAAGAAGAGATTGGTATCGTCTATAGAAAGACATACAAATCAAATGGAGGATATAAAATAGATCCAAAATGTAAAATAGGACGTATTCTTTACGCAGATGACTTCGTCATCGTAACGGAAACGAAGGAACAAGCTGAAAGTATGTATCAGAAACTCAACCCTTACTTACAAAAGCGAGGAATTAAATTGAGTGAAGATAAAACCAAAGTTACACATATCGAGAGTGGGTTTGATTTCCTTGGTTTTTCACTCCGACAATACAAAACGGAACAAGGCAATAAGTTATTAATCAAACCCAGTAAAGACAATATCAGAAAAGCAAAAAGGAAGATAAAAGACACGTTCACAGTGATGCGAGGACGACCAGTAAAAGAAATTATACATGTCCTAAACCCCATTATTCGAGGTTATGGACAGTATTGGAAACATGTCGTGTCGAAAAAGACGTTTGGTTATATAGACAACTACGTTTTCTTGAAAATAAGGAAACACCTTAGACAATTGCATCCAAGGAAGTCTTGGAAGTGGATTAATAAGCGCTATTTTAAGAAACCCCACCACGGTGGAAATAATAAATGGATTCTGACATGTCCACTTACTAATATTCAATTGTTGAAGATGTCTTGGATTAAAATAGAACGACATGTCATGGTAGCCTACAAGAACAGCCCAGATGATCCGAATCTAAAAGAGTATTGGGAAAAGCGAGACCGTAAGGTCTTTAATAGCGAAAATACTTTAGATAGGATGAAACTCGCAAGAAGACAAGGATATCGTTGTGCACTATGTAAATGCACTCTACAAAATGGAGAGAAAGTCACAGTGCGAAACCTAGAGGTTTCTACAGGTAAATTTGCTAAATTAGTACATGTACCATGTATTAAATAAGTTGTTCGGATAAAAAGAAGGCTTGAGCCGTATGACGGGAAATCTGTCACGTGCGGTTCTTAGGGGGGCGGGCGCTCGTGAGAGTGCCTGCCTACCCGACTAAACTAG
>NZ_JBLZXA010000036.1:0-39231 GCF_056099005.1 Priestia sp. 53B2 | reverse complement strand
TGTGATGAGGATACGACAGCAAATGGACCTGCAATGGGAGGCTTGAGCCGTATGAGTTGAAAGGCTCACGTACGGTTCTTAGGGGAGTCAGGGGCAGTGATGCCCCTCGCTTACCCGACTTAACTAACTTTGTATATCATATACAGGATGAAAACAGAAAAAACTCCTGCAGGTTGGTCAGGAGTTTTTTCTGCTTTTTAGCTGTAGTTGTTGGCTGATGCCTCACGGCGTCTTGAGGAGTTTGCTCAAAATCCCATTCATTATTCAGTAAGAGTATAAACTACTTTCTCTTAGTTATCCGGACTAAGTAATCGGTAAAAAAGATAATAACAAAGGGAAGGATAGAAACAATGAAGTATGGAATAAGAGCCCTACGTAATTTACGATTCATGTAGATTAAATCCACCTTTATGTACTGATATGAGTATTGAAGGGTTTCTTAAATAGAATGTTCAATTAAACAAGAACTCATGCATATCAAAAAAAGCAGGCTTAAACCTGCTTTTTTTGATATGCATGAGTTCCGAAAAAATCCACTATGTAAACTAGAAACGAACATTATATATAACATGCCTTTCACCAATAACACTAAACAAGACATTTAATATATTTAAAATAAAATTAAATATTTTTAATTTTTAACTTGAATAAAGTTAAAATATTGTTTAATATTATTTATATAGGAGGTGGTTTTTTATGGAAAGAGAAGAAATTCCTTCATGGGTCCTTGCATTAGATAAGGAGTCTTTAGAATTTATTAGAAAATTCATATTGAATTCTGGCTCTTTAAAAAACATGTCTAATCTATATGATGTTTCTTATCCAACCGTACGAGCCAAATTAGATCGGTTAATAAAAAAGATTGAAATACATAGTCAAGAGGAAGATGTAGAGTTTGTAAATATGATTAAGGGATTTGTTATTGATGAACGAATTAGCTTAGACATAGCTAAAGTCATTATCGAAAAATATAAAAAGGAAAAGGATGTTTAATTATGAGCCATGTAATTGGAATACTAGTTGTCGTTATTATTTTGCTTACTCAAAATTTTTTATCATCGCGAAAGAACCCTTATTTAGGTGGAATTCTTCCTGTAATATACATAGGTTTTATTAGTTTCTTTTTTAATAAATTAATGGCTAATAATGATCATTTTTCTACATGGCTCATGATAATGGCTGCTTTATGTGGACTGTTAAGTATATGGATTTCGGGAAGAGAACGCTTTAAAAAGAAAAGACAAAGAGAATTAGATCGAATTGAGTTACAGAACCTTTAAAATATCTGTAGTGTAGAGAATAAAAGAAGCTAAGGATTAAATCCTTAGCTTCTTTTATTCCTATAACTAGTATTATGGTGCGACAAGAAGTCGCTTTTATATAGTGTGGCTCACGCCACTGGTTTAGACGCAAAAACTATCCCCGTCCAAAACTGCGGGCCTGGTAACGGGCTCGTGGGTTGCATGCGGAAACAGAGAGTCAGTGCACGACTCGGAACACTGCTAGGGGAAGATGAGTATGGTGAACATTAGTGAAGGTTTGTAAGCTTCGTCAGGATTAGCTCAGGATAGTGTACAGATTTGCTTGGGTATTGGCAAGAGGAAAAGCAGATTCATAATGCTGCTGTGACGCGTCCCGTATCTTGCCCGGAGTAAAGAACCCACCTAACCTCGTCGTATCTATAAGATGCGGAACTTGGTAAGCCCTTTGTCATCTGTGTAAACAGTAGGTTGACTGCAAAGTCAAACGATGTGGTAGAGGGTAAAGGATACGGGAGAAAGCAAATTCCATTATCTCGAAAGAGAACAGGAAAGCAGGAAACTGTATAACTGGATGGATACTATCGTCCTTACGGACAAACCCATGATAGGCCCGAAAGGGAGCTGACTTCTCGTTGGTCTCTCGTAGGAACATAAGGTTGTGGCTATCTTCTGACGAAAGAAACGTACTGTTATGTATATACCTCCAGTTGGAGCGTGGGCGTAAGTTTTACTTACCGATATGGTGTGTGATGAGGATACGACAGCAAATGGACCTACAATGGGAGGCTTGAGCCGATGTGTCTTGAAAGGGACTTGCACGGTTCTTAGGGGAGAAAGGGGCAGTGATGCCCCTAACTTACCCGACTTAACTAAGCCTGTATATCATAGTCATCTAAAAAAAAAGAAAAACCTATCTCTTCCCAGTCAAAAGAGGTAGGTTTTTTTCTGTTGCAGAATTTAGTTGTATGAGTCGATGTTTGGGACATCTTGAGTAGTTTGCTCAAGTTATAAATAACTTATATACTAGAAAGAAAAAGCATGGATTATCCTCCAAAAGCATATGTTGGAAGGCCTCTTACGGTAGTATTCAAAACAAATAATCCACCAGCATAAGGTTCCTTTGCTAATATTTTTTCTTCTAAACCAATTCGGGCAGATGTAATGTAGAGGTCTTGCAAATCGTCTCCGCCAAATACGCAGGAAGTTGTGCGTGTTGCAGGGACATGAATGGTTTCAAGAAGCTTACCTGTCTTCGGATTCCACCTTGTTATAGCGCTACCATTCCATATCGCGACCCAGATCATTCCTTCTTCATCAGAAGTCATGCCATCTGGAAAGGCGAAGCTATGAGGCATTGAGACAGCAATTCTGGGGTTACTAATTGTTGCGGTTTCTAAATCATAATCATAAGCCATAACCTTATTCGTCAGCGAATCAATATAGTACATTATTGAATTATCCGCATTCCACGCTATACCATTTGAAATGCCGACATTTTCTAACACCTTTTTGATACTCCAATCAGTATCTAAGCAGTAAAGGGCTCCAGCATTGGGTCTCGAATCGTGTCCCATAGTCCCTGCCCAGAAACGTCCAGCTGCATCACATTTTCCATCATTGAAACGATTGTTAGGCTTATCTAACTCAACGTTACCAATCAATTCCATACTCTTTGTTTCGAAGTTGTAGGCATAAAAACCATGTTTTAATGTCATTACAACCCCGCCCATTTTTCTGGGAACAACTGAGCCAATATACTGTCCAGTATTATAAATTATATGTGTCTTGTCTTTAGGATTATACAAATGCAGCTTTTGCCTTGTGATGTCAACCCAATACAATACTTTTCTACGTGAATCCCAACTCGGTCCTTCACCCAGTTCTGCTTTTGTATTTAGAACCAATTGAATTGAATGCATTATTTGCCTCCTTTAAAGGTTTAATTCAAACCTTAAATTGTTCTACAAATACTCGCTTATCGATTAAGGTGTTTCGTTTATTTCTTAAATCATTAGGAGGGAAATTATCTGAAGTTACATGCGATTTAAGAAATGCAAACATTATAAACTGACCAATTCCACTATCTTAATAAGAGTACCCTTGAAATGTCGTGTAATCATTACAATTCAAACAGATAGTCTGTAATATAGATGTATGTGTTACTATGTATGAGACAAATCAAAGTTATATGTTATTAAAAAAGCGCAAAATGAATTATTATTTTTTCTAGTTAAGTCGGGTAGTCGGACGTTCGTGAAATTCCCCGACTTAACTAGAACGCTCTCCATTCCACAAGTTATGGCGTTATTCTCTATATGGGGAATGTATTGGAATATTTGTCTAATTAAAATCAACAGAATAGTAATTGCATCAAATTATCATTTTTTCTACAAAAAAGGATCTTTTTGTTATTATTAAGAACAACTTTAAAAAATAGACGACCAAAAGGTCGTCTGTTCTTCAGAAATGACATGTTTGTTAAAACTACAAGGCCACCCCTAATTGTATTCCTTTATATAAACCTGGAGTTGACAGGAAAACGCATTTACATCAAAAATATCCGTAAATAGATATAATTCTAAACAGTGAATTACATGTAATTTGTTTTCAAGTATAAAGTTCTTTAATTGAAGCATTTTCTCATTTCGATTTTTATTTGTGTAGGATAAAGTTAAGTAATTTCCTGTAGGAAGGATAGAGAACAAATCTTTATTTTTAAGATAATCCTCTTTATTTATTAATTCAAAAACAAATGTTGGTGTTGGATGACCTGTTTCATCAATATAATATAGAGTTCCACTTTCATAAATACTTTTTATTTTATAGTTCTCCATTAAACAATCTAAAGTCGAATAATCTAGTAAATCCGATGACTCTGTTCCTTCAGTAGAAGGTGTAGTCATCAAGTAACGTTCTTGAAAATGTGTTACTTTAAAATCTTCATCATTCATTATATTGAATGAATCATCGATCCTTTTCTTGAGGATATCGATTTTATTTTTAACAGAGTTTAACTGATTTATTTGTGCATCAATATCCTTCTTCTTTTGTTCTAAGAAAAATAGCAATTCTTCAGTATTTGCAGAAGAAAAAAGCTTTCGCATTTCTTCAATACTTACATTCAGTTGACGTCCAGCCTTAATAATATCAATATGGATAAATTGTTCAGCAGAATAATATCTATAGCCAGTACTTTCATTAATGTATGCAGGCATAAGGATTTTTTCTTTATGATAATATCTTAACGCTTTGATGGATAAATTCTTAAGTTTGGAAGTTTCACCTATAGAATATAGTTTAGACCTTTTTTTCATATTACCCCTCGTATAAAATCCTAATTAGTCATAGTAATTATCATATTGACAGGTTTTAAATAGGAATTCCTCTAATTAAAAGATATAGGTAGGTGTTCATTGAATTTTATATTGTGACAATCTGACACAACCCAGTTGATAAATACCTTCAACTGGGTCGACCCTAACATATCTCCTTAAAAGAGCTTAACAGGTAACTGTTTTAAACCACGAATTATAAGACTTTGCCGCCATTCTAGTTCAGACAGTTCAGCTGCAAGAGTAAGATCTGGGTATTCCTCGAGCAAAACCCG
Organism: Priestia sp. 53B2; assembly: GCF_056099005.1. Classification (NCBI taxonomy): domain Bacteria; kingdom Bacillati; phylum Bacillota; class Bacilli; order Caryophanales; family Bacillaceae; genus Priestia; species Priestia sp. 53B2. Next base: position 34,362 of record NZ_JBLZXA010000036.1, on the reverse strand, counting down.
AATGGCAATTTCCCCTTCAAGTCGAGCTAGTGGGGCACCTAGACAGTAGTGAAGACCTTTACCAAATGCAAGATGCGGACTTTTCTCTCTTGTAATATCAAGAGTACCAGGTTCTACAAACACCGCCGGATCATGATTAGCTGATGCAAGTGAAACAATAACGTGGTCCCCCTTCTCAACCTGCTGGCCCATAAACGTAAAGGATTCTTTCGCCCAACGGTCTGTACTGAACTCAACCGGCCCATTAAAACGTAGCAATTCCTCAATAGCCTGAGCCACAAGGAAAGGATCTGCTTTTAGCAATGCAAGTTGCTCTGGATGTGTAAGCAGAGCCAGTAAACCGTTAGCAATGAGATTAACGGTCGTTTCATGTCCTGCCACGATAAGAAGCATGATAACTCCATACAATTCACTTACGGTCAGCCGTTCTCCCCCTTCCTCAGCTTGAATTAGATAAGACATTAAATCTTCTCCGGGAGAAACACGCTTTTGTTCTGTCAATTTCTCCAAATAAGCCATAAATTCCAGATTGACTTTGTCATACTCAGAATCATCATTTATATCCACTAATGCGTTGGACCAGCGCTGGAAATCAAGCTGATCTTCAGAAGGAATACCAAGTAATTCACAAATGACTCTAATTGGAATCGGAAACGCATAAGCGTTGATAAAATCAACTGTTCCCTTGTTACTCATAAGCTTAGCTTGTTCTCTTGCAATTTCTTCAATACGTCCCCTTAACTTCTCAATCCTTTTGGGTGTAAAACCACTTTGTACTAGGCTGCGTAAACGATGATGATCTGGCGGGTCAACAAAGAGCATACTTTGAGTGATTGGAGGTAAATTCTCATCTGTCATTTCATCAGGAAAAACGGTCCGCATATCTTTTATAAACCTATTATCTTTTAATACGGCTTCTGCTGCCTTATACGTAAAAGCCATCCATGTACTGTGTCCTTCGTTAAGCATCTTCACTTTTGCAAAAGGTTGGTGTGGACGAATTTTCTTATAATAATCATAAGGGTTTTGGTGGAACTGTTGTGAAAATAAATCAAGCGATTTTATATTCATAAGTATTGCCCTCCCTTTCTAAACTTCCTCGTACTAATAAGCTGCTTTATTTCCGGGTAAACACTTTTCCAACCTCACGAAATAATACAATCTATATCCAAACACCCCTTCTTTTAATTTCTAACTTAATTTTAATGTCTACCCTAAGAAGAGAGTCAATCTTGTTTTTATGGAAGGGTCCGTTAGGTTAAATTTTGAGCTTGCTGTACAAAATTGGAAAGGATTCATTTTTTAGTGAAAGTTTCTTATTATTTAAATTCATAGTCCGTAAACATATGTTTTTACGGTAGGTGTATTAAGGAAAATGAATTTACGTTAATTTTATAGATTAGAAAAACCAGACTTAATAATAAAGATACAATTCAATTTTCCCCATTAAATTCCTCGATATAATACAAATATTATACAATATAAAAAGACTGATAATTTAGGGGGAAGATTATATGGGAAGACAAAATGGAACAATTAAGTGGTACAACTTTAATAGAGGATATGGTTTTATTACAACAGAAGATGAAACTGAGATTTTTGTTTCTTATCGCTCTATTGAAGGGAATGGTTATGCAGATCTGAGAGAAGGGCAAAAGGTTTCTTTTGACATAGAAACAGGTCAAAGGGGTCTAGAAGCAGTACGTGTACGTGTCCTACACTAATATCCTAAGATCATCTATTATTTAAAAGGCAACAGGTTATTCTGTTGCCTTATTTGGCTTTATAAAGTTATTTTGACCATTAGTCTAAAATAGGTCGCATACTGTTATAGCTTGTAGAAAAAATAAAAAGGAACCTCGACAATTGGCAAGCGAGGTTCCTTTTTACAGCTAATATTTGTCATGAGGTAGAAATATTAGTAAATAAATAATAACATATTTTTTTATAAAGACTACATTTTTCTAATTCAGTATACTTCCCCAAGGGTTCTTCTGCTTGTTTGGTTCCTTTAAGAGTGATTATGTTAACTAGGTTTGTATATGATATACATGATTAATTGGCTTTCAAGATGCGATAATGATGTTTAGAAATTGGAGAAAACCCAATCTTTTTATAGAGATTCACAGCAGGATGATTGGTTTGAATAACTTGTAAATACATATGATGTGCACTATTTTCATAAGCCCATTTAGAAAGGTAATTAATGATTTGATTGGCTATACCCTTTCTTCGATGTTTTGGATTAACTACGATATTACTAATACATCCCCAACCATCTTCTACTACAACTGTACCAAGTCCAACTGTTTCGTCTTTTATAGAGATACGTAAAAAGTTTTTTATTGGTTTAATTGACGAAAAGATATGATTATAAGCTCTATATCTATCTTTAGGAAAACCTTCTAAGTCAATGAATTCATCAATCCACTTACTGTCGGGTTCTGATAGATACTCTATTGTCCACGTGCTGTTTTCAATTTCATGCTTCATAATATCTAAGCAGGATGCAGTCATAATAAAACACTCATCTAATTTTCTATACCCTTTAGATTCTAGTATGCTATCTAAATCATTCGGAGAGATATCACTTATATAAAAGCAAGGAGGGATAGATTTGTCTTTATAAAATGATTCAATCCTTTGCAACCACTTTGGATCTTGAGGCATTTCTCCAATAGTATGTACACTATTAGCTCTTTTACTTACTCCAAATGTTGCTCTTATTCTCCAGTTTTCAATTAGTTCTTGAGTGTGGCAAGGCCATGCATTTGTAGCTAGATTCTCTATAAAATGTAGGGAGTCATTTTTTATTTCAGCTTTCATAGATGATCCTCCAAATAGTTTTTTATGTAAAAATATACTCTTATTTCAATTGTTTAACAATAAAATTCTTAAGAATTATAAAAGTGCCGAGAACTTACATTATGTTAAGTAAATATATAAGTATTTCGTTAAATTGATTAGTTTTATTATTTACTCTACCTGACGACAAATTAGGGTTTTTTACTTCTTATCATAACTAACCTATTTTCTACTCTCCTTTTAAGAAATTGATTTTTTTATGATATCCTAACAGAAAATTTCCAAACATTTAACGTTACTATGTTTTTAATAACATATATTTACTTCTTTATACAAAGATAATGTCTTTTATATAAAGAAGTAAATATATAAACTGACTTATAAAAATAATAGTTTTATCATTTACTTTACCTGACGACAAATTGTGGGTTTTTCTACAAGTTGTATAAATGTAGAAGCTATTACGGAAAAAGTATTTTACTATTTACTTAACGTTATAGAGTTTCCATATGCTTTTATCTTTATAATCTATATACTTACTCCAACGTTCTCCTTGGCTAATATAATCTTCAAACGTAGCATTTCTAACTACAATATAACCACCACATTCATCTGCGGTCTGTTTGGCAATGGATTGTGTGTCAAAGGGAAATGCGACCAATTCATTATTTGCAAATTCGTAACTATATATCTCTTTCCTTTTTACGTTTCTACATGATTCATTTACATAATATAACTTACCTAACTTTATAAAATAGTATGGATATTCTTTGTTAGGCAACTTATTCCCCTCCATTTCTACACCCTTCAATTGCTTTATAAGTCAATATTAACCTGTTATTTGGATTTAAAAACCTAAAATTCTTCTAAAAAAGCTACTCTTTTAGAGTGGCTTCAATTAAGCAAATGTTAATGTAAGAGTTGCTGGGTTTTGATATGTTAATGATGATCTCCTTCTATTCTTTTGATGCCCTTGTAGATTGTGCAACACCAACTAATGTATCATTAAAATAAAATTCGATAACTAATGAGGCTTAATTATTAATGAATAAGAAGATGAAGTAAGTTTAAACTTACCACGTTCTCCATATCAAAGTTGTATAAATGATACCCAAAACCATACCACTAGTTAAAGAAAATATGTATATAGTGGACCTTTTGAGATAGTTATAATTATGTAAAAATGACAGCAAGGGGGCAAAGGAAGTGTTCAATGATTTTAAGCTTGCGGATGATCGTCCGGTTTATATTCAATTAAAGGATTATTTTAAAAAAATGATCATGAAAGGACACCTGCTGGAGAACCAGAAGCTTCCATCTACCCGAGAACTTAGTAAATTATTATCGGTCAGCAGAAATACTGCTCTTACTGCTTACGCGGATTTAGAACAAGCAGGTCTAATCTATGCAATAAAGGGAAAAGGAAATTTTGTAGGAAAAGTCGATACATCCAAAACACCATCTATCGAACTAAACTGGAAAGAAAAACTCAATGAAGGTACCTTGCTAGCTGATGAATTAGATTTAATGAAGCACGGTGTTCGCTGGGAGAAAGGCATGATTTCATTCAATAGCATTGCCCCAGATGAAAAGCTTTTTGATGTCGAAAACTTTAAAAGAGCTTTTCTGAACAGGATGTCCATTGAAGGAGATATCGTTTTGAACTACGGATATGCAAAAGGTTATAAACCCCTAATTAATTACCTTCTTCACTATATGGAAATGAAAGGGATAGATATTTCCAATAAGGATATTCTTATCACTAATGGCTTCACCGAGGGGCTGGATATTTTATTGTCCTCCTTAACTAAAAAATCTGGGCGTATTATATGCGAAAATCCTACCCATCATGCCGCATTAAAGCTTTTTCGATTACATGGACTTGACATCCATGGGATAGACATGAAGGATGATGGTATCGATATTGGTCAAGTTGAGAAAAGCTTATCCGAATCGGATTTTGATTTTGCATATCTAATCCCGTCCTATCATAATCCGACTGGGATTGTCACCTCCTCTGAAAAAAGGACTGAAATCATGAAACTCTTTTCAAAATATCAAATTCCTATCGTGGAAGATGGTTTTAATGAGGAGTTACGTTATTCAGGTTCTCATTTAGCGCCTTTATTGACTTTCGCTGGATCCGGAAACAATGTTATCTATATCAGCAGCTTTTCAAAAATTCTTTTTCCAGGCTTACGTGTTGGTTGGATTTTAGCAGATAAGGAATTAATTCACTGGCTGGAAAGTATGAAAAGGGCACGGACTATTCACACATCCACACTGGATCAGGCAGTGCTTTTTCAATATTTACATGATGGCTATTTTGAAAAATACTTAAAAAAGGCCAAATCAGTTTATAAGAAAAAATATGAACTAGCCCGTCATACTTGTAATCAATACATTCCATTAAATAGAATGACTGGGGATGGAGGACTTCATCTTTTTATAGAGTTAGAAAAAGGAATTAATTCGCGTACACTGTTGAAAAAATGCTACGAAAAGGGAGTTGTTTTTTCTCCTGGGGATGTTTTTTATACAGATGGAAGAGGAAGTAATACGTTTCGATTAGGTTTTTCTAGATTAACAGAAGAAGATATTGTCCGCGGAATTAGGATAATTGGTGAGACATTGAAAAATGAAAATTGGGAGTTGGAAAAATGAAAGTTGGCGTTATTATGGGAGGAGTTTCCTCTGAAAAACAGGTGTCTCTCATGACAGGGGAAGAAATGATTGCACATTTGGATAAGAGTAAGTATAAAGTCATACCTATTAAATTAAATAACAAAAAAGAACTTATTAAAAAGGCAAAAAATCTTGATATTGCCTTATTAGCTCTTCACGGAAAATACGGGGAAGACGGTACGATTCAAGGCACCCTAGAAACCCTGGGTGTCCCATATACCGGAAGTGGCATGCTATCAAGCAGTATTTGCATGGATAAAAATATGTCAAAAAAAATGATTCGTTATGAGGGCATTCAAACACCTGATTGGATTCATCTTTCAAAAATGGAAGAGCCTCAGGTTGATAAAATAGATAAAATGGGGTATCCGTTAGTAGTAAAACCAAATTCAGGTGGTTCTAGTGTGGGGGTAAAGATTGTATACGATAAGGATTCTTTATTTTCCTCTCTTGAGGATGTATTCAAATGGGATTCTGAGGTAGTGATTGAAAAATATATAAAGGGTGAAGAAATCACATGTTCTATTTTGAACGGAAAGCTTTTACCAATCATTTCAATTCAACATACAGCTGATTTTTTTGATTATCATGCGAAATATGATGGAAGTTCTACAATTGAAGAGGTTGTAGAACTTCCGGCTACAACTCATGAACGTGTCGCTGAAGCAGCAATAGCCTGTTATAGAGCGCTAAAATGCAGTGTTTATGCCAGAGTAGATATGATTATAGAAGATGAAGTTCCTTATGTTATGGAAGTGAATACATTGCCGGGGATGACGAAAAATAGCTTACTGCCCAAAAGTGCTGATGCTACGGGAATCCCTTATAACAAGCTATTAGATATGATTATTGAAACCTCTTTACAGGTTAGGAAAAGCGAAGGTTTCTAATAAAATAGCAAATGAAGTGTTGAATTATATTTAATATTTTGAAAATTTAGATAAATAATATAAAGTTATTGTTATTACATATAGGGGGAATACATCGTGACTAGTTGGTTTCGATTAGATAAAGAATATTTAATGTCTACGTATCGGCGAATGCCGGTGGCTATAAAAAAGGGAGAAGGTTGTAAGCTTTATGATGTAAATGGGAAAGAATATCTTGATTTATTCTCTGGCGTAGGAGTGAATATATTAGGCTACAACCATCCTAATATTGTAAAAGCCACTCATGAACAAGTTGAGAAATTCCTACATCTCCCCTTTCATTTCTTAAACCCTGTTGCTATTGAATATGCAAAAAAGTTAGTCGATTATTCATTAAAGGATGGGAAAGTTTATTTTACAAACTCTGGTGCAGAAGCTACTGAGGCAACCTTAAAACTAATTCACAAGTACAGGTACATAACAGGTCAAAAGCGTGATGGAGTCATTGTACTCAAAGAAAGTTTTCATGGACGTACATTAGGTGCACTTCACTTTACAAGACAAGAAAGTGTATATCAGGACTTTCCTCATACGTCTATTCCTGTATATGAAGTGGAAAGAGAGAATTTAAAGGAACTAGAAAGAGCCATACTCAAGGAAAATCCGATTGCTATTATGCTAGAGCCAATATTAGGAAATGGAGGGATATACCCTTTATCGGGGGAATATTTAAAGGGTGTTGAAGAGCTTTGTAAACAGTATAATATGTTATTTATTGTTGACGAGGTGCAAAGTGGCATAGGGAGAACTGGGAAATTATTTGCTTATCAACATTTTGGTATTACACCTGATATTATTCAATTTGGTAAAGGTGCAGGGGGCGGTACACCCTTAGGAGGGATAATCGTGGGTTCACGACTTTATGATACATTTTCACCAGGTGATCACGGAACAACATTCGCACATTCTCCAATTGGTACGGCTTTAGGATTAACTGTATTAAACACATTAATTGATGAGGGTCTAATGCATAGTTCTTATGAAATGTCCTTATATTTAAATGAAAAACTTCAAAAAATTCAGGAGGATAACCCTTCTTTTATTGGCGAAGTACGTCATTGTGGAATGATGTTTGGAATCAGTATTCATGAAACTTATAAAAACGTAGAAAAGCTACAGTTAGAATTACTGAATAAGGGCATGTTAGTGGACCTTACAAACGGAAATACTATTCGTTTACTCCCCCCTTATATTATTACAAGGACAGAGATCGATGAATTTATTAATCAATTTATTTCCTGTATCCCCAAATCAGTAGCCTTGACAAGCAGAATGTGATATGTGAGGTCTTTAATTATTTGGAATATAAACGTTAAAGCATTAATAAGAAGTCTGTTTCTCAATTACTTGAGGAGAAAGGAAGCCTTAATCTTTATATAGCAAGGCTTCTTTTTGATGAGTTTCTTCTATCTACATAAATTTATGAACTGAACGTTTTTTCACAAAAATTTCTTATCTTATGAATAAAGGATCGTTTTTTTACACATTTTAACTTTATAAACTATAAAGGAGTTGCATACAATGGCAAACAATAAAAATAGCAACACAAATGAACTGTTAGTATATGGTGCTCAACAAGCAATTGACCAAATGAAATATGAGATCGCTAATGAGTTTGGTGTCAATCTTGGTCCTGATACAACTGCCCGTGCAAATGGATCAGTAGGTGGAGAGATTACAAAACGCCTTGTACAAATGGCGGAACAACAACTTGGTGGAAAAAATATCCGATAATAAGATATTTCTAACTAAATGTGTAAGAAAAGGAGAGATGGGTTCCCATTTCTCCTTTTCTTATTGGAAAGTATTATTCTTTACTTTCACTTAGATTAGTAAAGAACATATGTTTGACCAGTATGCAGAAAATATGATATATTTTTTACCTATACATACTATATCCAGTAAGAAATGAGGTATTTAAATATGAAAAAAGCTGAATTAATCGATGCAGTTGCAACAAAATCAGAACTAACAAAACAAGATTCGAAAAAAGCTGTAGACGCTTTGTTTGAAACGATTTCTAATACACTTGCAAAAGAAGAAAAGATTCAACTAATTGGATTTGGTACATTTGAAGTACGTGAACGTGCAGCTCGTACAGGTCGTAATCCTCAAACAGGCGAAGAAATGACCATTCCGGCTTCAAAGGTTCCTGCTTTTAAACCGGGAAAAGAATTAAAAGCAGCTGTTAAATAAATATACCTTATAAGCAAGTCCCCTCTAGAGCTAGACTTCTAACGGGGGCTATTTTTCATGGTGAAAAACTTCTAAATACCTACACCTAAATATTATCTAATCAAGGTTTCTATTTTCTTGAGTCGTCGTCTTAGAGTTAGAGGTAGGTTCTTTACCAAGTCTAGGCTTCCAATTTCCTAACTTATTTTTTAAGTAATCCTTTAAAAACTCACGTCTCTTTTTTCGTCTTTTATCCCTGTTTTTCATGAAAACTCACCACCTTTGGGTTACTTAATAGATGCAATTTATCCTTATTATAACTATGGTGAAAAACTCATTCTTTATGCTAAATCTATAAGTAATAAGTAGTTCATCTTACTGGTAAAAGGTATACTTTTGGATTGTTTCAACGTATTCCAGAAGACGCTTCCTATTGTAAGAAGAACAAAATTAGAACGTGAAGAACAATCAGATGATTCTCATATGTATTGTCATAATCAATAATAAAGAAAGCAGGTTAATAAATATTAACCTGCTTTTCAGACTGATGAGAAACCTTTTAAGTTCTCGTTAGAAAGGACTGTATGATTTCGTAGAAGAAGCATCCTCGTTCTCAGAGGTAGAAACTTTCCCTTTGAAGTTAGTTAGACCTGCTGTATGAAACTAACACCCTATGTTTCTAGAGAGTGTTTTTTGCACTAGAATCTCTATTTTGGAAATACTTCAAATGCAAGGAGTTGGGTTACTTGGTTACGATTGAAATTATCATCTGAAACTAGAACTAAACTGTCATGTCCATTCGGAAGTTTTGGCCCCCAGGATATCCCTTCAATATTGTCCAGTACCGATAAACCTAATGTTGTCAAATCCAGAATAAGACGCTTTTTCACGGGTTTAAATTTGTGTCCTTGTAGTGAATGAATATTACTGATATCACTAGCCCCACGTGTATCTAATTCATAAATACGGATATAATTTTTAAATGTTCCATCCATGCTTTGTACACCAGAACGTTCAATGGTTAGAAGTTTGTATTTATTTACAGACAAAATTTCTGATACTCCGTTATCTGCATACTTACCAGGTCCAGGCTTCGCCGGAATGGCATCGATAGGATATGCATATTGTGCTAATAGCTTTCCCTTACGGTCATATTGTGTAATTCGTGATAGCGCCCCATTAGTTGTTGTAGGTACAGGTCCATCCTGATATAAAGGTGCTTCCATGGAAACCCATAAGGAATTACCGTCGTTTGCAAAGGTAATTCCTTCAAATGTTAAATTATCACGTGGTCCAATCTCGTGTTCTGGTATCATGTTAAATTGTTTCGCTAAAGGTAAAGTAGCCAAATATTCCCCTTCCCCAGTCGCATGTCTTACGAAAGGATTTAAGCCAAGAGAACGGCTTCCCTCGCTTGTATACCACACACTTCCGTCTTTTGGATCTAGACGTATAGATTCAAAATCTGGTACTTCTCCTCCCTTTACAGTATATTGCGTTTGATTAGGATAGTTTGTACCATTGGCTTGTTTTAAAAAGTTCATTCCTGTCAGTTTAACCGAATCAAAATTCTTATTATCGTAGTTTAATTGAGCTGTATAAAAACGAGCAGGACTGTTATCCGATTTGTCATCACTTATCATCATCCATGTACCTTGCTTAGCGTTATAGGCAAGTCCTGATAGCCCCCCTATAACAGTACCTTGAAATTCTCTCTTAAAAGGGATTCTTTGCTCCCCAATCATTTTTAGGCTTCCAATATTATGCGTTTCTTTTATATTGTATTCCCAATGTTTATATTGGAATGGTTGAACAGCTTTTTCTTTATTATTTTTAGCTGCATTCGCAGGAGAAGATATAGCTAAAAAGGAACCTAATGCCATAATACTCAAGACTTTAAAGTAATTTCCTGATTTTTGCTTCTTCATAATAACCTCCCGAATTTTTTAAAATGAGATGGGACACATATAATACGATAGCAATCAGACATGAATTTTCGTTTAAAGGAACGTTAATCCATTGTAAAGTTAGTTCGAATAAGGATGTATCCCATGATACACCCTTAGAAAGCAGCCTCCTTTGACTATAGAAATAATTGAAGGATTGTTTACGTTTGATAATGTACAAACCCTATTTCTCTATAAAAGTTTGTGCTGCGAGTATTCCTCTCTATTTCATTACACCCTTGAATGGATAGTTCTTCTAGGGCTACCTTAATCAATTCTTTGGAATAACCTTTTCCTCGATAGTTAGGTAGCACATCTACTTCATAAATGAAACCAATATTTTGCTGTTTAAAGTAATCTCTGCTGCCTGAACTGAACCCATTTTCCAGCATAGAGAAGAACTAGGTATTTATTTTTACCATAACACTTTATAGCTTTATGAATAGGAATTTATGTTTATTTGTGCATGTGAAAATATGATATATTATATACATATCTATAACACGACATATTATAACTAATCTAGATAATCACAAATAAAAGCTCTACTAATCCATAAAATATGAATACCATTAGAGGCGTTAGTACAGGTTACTAACGCCCTTTTTACTGTCTTCTTCACTTTAGATTTCTGCACGAACTGGAGGGAGATAACATTGAGTAAAAATCAAAAGCTATGGACCAAGGAGGAAGATTTATTCCTTGAAGAACAATATGGACAGATGACGCTCCAAAGAATTGGTGAACAATTAAACCGTAGCAAAGAATCAGTTAATAAACGAATTATGCGATTAAACCTTCGGAGTGAAGAAAATTGCTTACGTAAAAAATGGACAACGGAACAAGATACTTTTTTAAAAGAAAACATTAATATCATGAATAATCGTGAAATAGGAAATCATTTAGGTAAGAGCCCTTCTTCTGTTGCTACTCGTATTAAAATATTAAAACTAACACGAAGAAAAACACTGCGTAGATGGACGGAGCAAGAGGATGAATATTTACTAAAATATTATGGATCCAAATCTCTTGGACACATATCTAGACGACTAAAGCGAAGTATACCTGCGTTAGAGTCTAGATTAAATCGCTTAGGTGTATATGGAGTAAGAGCTTATACAGGAAATATTACGGTATATGAACTAGCCAAATGCCTCCAAGTTGATGTTCATACCATTTATAATTGGATTCAGAATAGTAGATTGCCCTATAAAATGACGAGGGCAAGAACACGGAACTTTATAGGAATCGATGTATTGGCTTTTTGGAAATGGGCTGAACAGAATAAAGAACTTCTTAACTTTTCTAAGATACCTAGAAATACTCTAATTCCAGAGCCTGATTGGGTAAAGAAACAAAGAAGATGTGATTATTCTAATCGCCCTAAACATGAAAATAAAAAATGGACAGAAGAAGAAGATGCTCGTCTATGGTATATGTTCTACGAGGAAAATCGCACACAACAAGAAATCGGTCAACTTATAGGACGATCAAGGCATGGGGTCCAACGAAGATTAAACCGATTACGCAAAAAGAAATTGACCAGTTAAAATCCTTGTCCTTTACTTCTTTTAAATTATGGGTATATTCATTTTATAAATTCAAATAGAATCACTCGGAAGAAGTTCTTTGTCCTTTTTGTTTAAAAGTAATTACAAACAGAAAATTTAGTTGTAAAATTCACGATTATGATTAATAATTAGTCTATCTTATATAGAAGAGGTGATGAAAATGGTAACAGAAGATTTAACTCCATTTACTTTAGTTAAAGACTTAATTGTTTTACCAACACCTTGTAATGATGTTGTCTACTATCCTGCTAATTTAGCTACCTTAGGAATTCAAGGGAAATACTCTGTTTTCCAAACTTTAAGTCGTAAAAGTGGCCTAGCTTATATAGCTATTACTCAACCTGATACAGCTAAATTTATATTAGCTGGATCTAGAAATTCAATGAATGAATTATATCAATCCATTCATTGGCCTGAATATGAAATCACGAATGAAGACCATACGTTTTATTATAAAATAGCTCCCTCATTCCAAGCATTAAAAGATTATTTTAATAATCTCAAGAAACAATAATTTATTGTGCGGGTGGTAGTACAATAAAACCTTATTCCTGATGAATATTCATAACAAAGACCGCCCATTAATTTTAGTGTATAAGAACTCTACAAAATGGAGAAAAGGTTACTGTATGAAATCTAGAAGTTTCTACAGGTAAAGCTGTTAAATTGGTACATGTACCTTGTATTAATTAAAAGAGTTGTTCGGATAAAAAAAGGCTTGAGCCGTATGACGGAAATCTGTCACGTACGGTTCGTGGGGAGGAAGGCGTCCGCGAGGAATCCTTTCTACCCGACTTAAGTAGAAAAATTGCCTATTTTTCCGCAAGATACATAATAAATAACTAACAACCTCTTCGTATTAGTTGAACAACGAAATTATATGGATTTCTTCAAACTACTCATTGTATTTCATTTACCATAGTTCCGAGCTTTTTAATGGTTTTCCAATTGCGAGATGTTCCGGGAACACCTACCTTTTGAAGTTGAGCAGAAAGCTTAGAATGCCGAATACTTTGTTGCAAATATAAATAAATCTCTCTGCCCCTTATGCAACATTGCTCCCTCTCGCTTTTATAGTCGAGTAAATGATTTATGCATTCCTTAGAAGGTTCTTTAGCTAACAACGATATATGTACACTCTCCCCTTCCGATAACGAGTTAACTTGATAAGGGCAATTGTTAATAATTTGCTCCCATTCTGAAGCTGTTCTTAAGATAATAATGACAGAAAAACCGAAAGCACGTCTAATCTCTTGCTCCATTTGTTCTTTTAATCGTTCTTCATTTTTTTCAGAATGAAATATTACATTTCCACTTTGAATGTAGGTTTTAACTTTATCTAATCCCATGTTTCTTAATACGTTCTTTAATTCTTGCATCTTTATTAATTTGTGTCCACCTACGTTAATGCCCCGTAATAAAGCAATATAAATAGTTATTTTTGTCACCTCTTTTGTTTTATTTCATTACTTTAACATCTTAATCGTTTCGTAATTCTCTAAGTAATTGGAAAATTTGACCTCTATGATGAGATTCAAGTTCAATCAAATGGTAAACAATCCACTCAGGTGTAACGTCGTAATGTTCAAGTACTCTTGGTTTACGCCAATCTGTTAAATCCATTGAACGAAAGTGATAAAGAAATACTTCTCGCACCTTATTAAGACGGTAAAAATGTTCCTCTAAACTTTGTCCTTTAATGTGCGTTAAAGAGCCATCTTCATAACTATTTTCTAATGGAAACAACGACCGTATTTCGGAATCCCATTCAGTAACAAGAACCTCATTATATAACCAATCTGCCTCGATAAATGCAATGTGATATAATAGTGAGCTAATTGTTTGTCTTTCATCAATTTTTGTATCAAGCATACATTGGCTGATGCCATTTAATTGGGTTAGAAGAGTACGGCGAACATCTTCTAAACACCATAGCCATCGGCCAATTTCTTCTTTATATGTTAGCAATGAAAATACCAGTAAAGCTCTTTTTCCCAATGAGATCACCCTCCTCTTAAGTAAAGTACTTACATTCTATAAAAAAGAGATGTTTCCTTCTTTCAAATAAGATTCTTTCACCTGTTCCCTATTCTATGCAACCAAAAATAAAAACTATGTATTTCATACGCAACAAAAACGACCAGTTTTGTTACTGATAACTCAAAAGTTCAATGAATCTCTAAAACCCCTAATATCAGTGTAACAAAAATATGGAACATTATTATTTGTAACATTATATTTATTTCGGTGCCTTTGTTATATTGATCCATTGAGGATACACTACATCATCTATTATTAAGGCTGTCCAATGTAGATGGTCCAAAAAGGTACACCTTTTTAGACTTTAAAAAAACTAACGAAAAAATGTCTATTTAATTCATAAAATAAACCTTATTGTACGTATAAAAAGTAATTAATCTTTTTATACATTTTTTTTATTTCTCCCTTTTTAATATAATAAGACCCTACCAATTAATAAATTGGCAGGGCTCTCTATAATTCTAGTATTACTTTATTCCTTTAAAGGCTTTAAATTTATACGTGCTATTTCCTTATGATTCCTTACTATAACCAGGGTACCTTCTAATGCTTTTTGTCTTAATTTCTCTAATTTATCTTTGCTAGGTACTAGAGGCATTTGACTGTTCTCAACGGTTGTCCCTAGATCATAATTGAGATCTAGACTTGCTTCACCACTTTTATTAAAGTCTCCAATCCCTATACCTCTCCCTAGCCCCCCAGCACGCTCATCATCACTGTAAACATTGAAACCTAAGATATCCTTAGAAGTAGATTTTAGCTCCTTGTTTGGTATTATTTTTACGTCAATGTTATCTTCACCAGCGTTATACATTTTCTTATTGCCTGTTTGTTTTATCTTAAATTTATAATACAAGCTAGTGGGTACGAGCTCTAATGACTTCCCTTTTTCCCTTATTATTGTGGATCCTACAATATGTTTGTCATTGACCAAAGTAACTTTCACTTCAGTAATTTCAAATGGTGCTTTTTTATTTGTTTGCTGATTTGTTGTTTCTTTTTTATTTTTGGTTACACTTGAGCTTTCTTTGTGTGAACAAGCTCCAGTAAGTAGTAAGGAAACACTTATAAAAGCAATTCCAGCAATCTTTTTCATAATTCTCCCCCTAAACTAAAAAAGTACTGCTCTCTATGTATATAGCTAACTAATAAAAGTATGGGTGTTAATCATTTTTATTTACAGATTTAAGATCATAGCGACTTATTTCTTTATGCTTTCTTGTAACAACAAGAGTTGCCTTCAAAACACTTTCTATGAAGTTATTTAACTTTTCCTTTTTATATAAAAAAGTTCTTGATCCAATTCTTACTTCAATAGTTTGAAGGTCTTTTCATACCTTTCGCCTCTAGATTATTCCACAATAAAAACACCTCGAAAATTAGTAGATATAAGTCGTTAATGCTTAAATTAAAGAGAATCAATTCCATTCCCCAATCTAAATGACAAATTCCTTTTTACCCCCAAGGGCTTTTTAATACTTAGATAAATCTATGGATTAGCTTTCCCCAACCTAGGTAAGAGATTCCTAAAATAAAAGCCCAAAGAAAGGCAATACGAATATTTCTGGGTATAGAAATCCATAGCTTTAACATGTCCCAAAGTAAGCCATCTTTATCGGATTTTTTCATTCCATTCACCTCAAATGGGTTATATTGTTTATATTTTTAACATTTTAATAAATATTTCCAATATATATTAAATAACAATTTTACCTTTTATTTCATTAAAAAGTAAAATATTAAAGTTAAAAGAAATGTAGTAAAATAAATATGGTATATATTGTAACTTATAGAGAGGGGAGTCATAGTTTGAAGGGAATCTTAGCTATGTCACTATTAGTACTTATTATTACCGGTTGTTCCAATGTAAATGACAACAAATTAAAATGGTTTAAAACGCAGAACGAAGCTATTAATCAAGGCATTAGAGAAGGGGATTTAAATAAAAAAGAAAATATTATTGGGAAAATCAAAGAAAATGGAGAAACATTTGTTTTTTATAAGTTAGAAGAAGAGAAAAAGGATATAGTAGTCGGCATGGCTAACTTAGCTAAACAGGATGGTAAATATGCTTGGTATAGGAATAACGCAAATATTGGAATTAAGAGTGGAAATAACCCTTCTACTCCGGTAAGCTGGGATACAGAAACAAGATCAGGAAAGAAATTCACTGCTTATACAGGAACAGCAGAGGCTGAAAATATCCCAATTGAAACAGAAACTGGCGAAGTTACACCTCAAATTAATAAAAAGTTTGGTATTTATTATTATATTGAACCTCGTAAATAAACCTGATTTTAGAACATTTTCACACGATTTTTGTTAAACATAAATGTTGACATTTCACAAAAAGAAGAGGACCATTTTTTGGTCCTTTTCTTTTTATTTTTCAATTAATATCCAAATTCATAGTATCTTAATTTTAATAATATGGTGAAATATCCAATTAGTTTATATAAACCCTGAAATTTTTGAAACATTTTTATTAACTCGACTGTCTAATATTTAGATGAACGGGGGGAGAGTATGTCTTTTTATAAAAGACATAAAAGGATTATGGATGAGAGAGCATTTGAAGATTTAGTTGAAAAAGAAAAAGAGAAATTATATAGAATCGCTTTCTTATATGTGAAAAATGAAAATGATGCTCTAGACATTGTTCAAGAAACAATATACAAGGCTTTTACGTCTATAGAAACTTTAAGAGAGTTGAAATATTTCTCGACGTGGATAACAAGGATATTAATAAATAATGCTCTAGATTTTCTAAAGAAACAAAAGAAAATATTATTGTCTGATGAAATAGATAAAATAAACAACCTTAATAATGAAAAAGCAGAAGATAAAATTGATTTAGTAAATGCCGTAAAACGATTAAAAGAGCCCTACAAAACAGCAATTATACTCCGATTCTACAAAGACTTCACAATAAAACAAATTGCTAACATTTTAGATTGTCCAGAAGGTACAGTAAAAACTTACATACATAGGGGAATTTATAAATTGAAATTAGACTTAGGGAAGGAGTATGTAAAATGAAGCAAGATTTGCCTAACGTTTTTAAAAATGAAATAGATAAAATAGAAGTTCCTGAACATAAATTAAATTCAGTAATTAAAAATGGAATGGAAAAGGGAAAGAACCAGAAAAAAAGACCTTCAAAAAATAAAAAAGCTTTATATTTAACGGCAGCTGCTTTATTATTCTTTTCTCTATTATTTGGATCTGCCTTTATTTTTTCTCCTATAGGAACAGTAGCATCAAAAATTCCGTATCTAGGTTCTATATTTGAAACAAATGCTATCTCGGCAGTTATTATGGATAAACTTGAGGAAAAAGGATATTCACTTAATAGCGTATCTGACAGTTATACACCTAAAAAAGAAATTGAAGTTAATGTAATAGGATCAAATGATTATTATAATTCAGTTAAAAACGATATTAAAGAAGATGTACAACAAATACTAAAAGTTAAAGGCTATGACAGCTACTCAATAAGCATTACTAAATTTAAAGAGTCAGTAGAACCAATATTAACAGCGAAACAACAAAAAGAAAAGTCTGTAATTACAGAAGAAATCTCACATAAATTAAAGCAATCAAATTATAAATTTAATACATTAGATGTTGATCCAATGAGTAAGGAAATCTTCATTAATCTAAAAGGATCTATTATGTATTACAACGGCAATAAAGATGAAGTGAAAAAAGCTGCTGAAGAAGCTTTAAACAAAACTAACTATGATGGATATAGCATTCAAGCAACCCATTCTACACCTATAGTAATAAAGAAAGTAGACGATATAGGCAGCAAAATTACTTCTGTAATTGGAGAAGGTCTTCTTTCAAAGAAAAAATACAAGGTCACGGAGGTAGGCTATACTGAAGAACCACTAACATTTAATATAAAAACTTCTGTAAATAGTTCTGATCCATCAGCTAAAACTCTATCGCAAAACATTGAAAAGGAAGTAAATCAATTAATGGAATTAAAGAATGTATCATCAAAGTTAGAAGGCAAATCATATAAAGTCATAATCTATAGTAAAGATGATAAAAAAATAAATTAAAATAAAACCATATATAGGGATATATATGAAAAACAGATTATAAGAAAAAACAAATCCAATAGAAATATAAAGAAGAGCTTGAAAATAAGAAAGAATCCAAGCATTAGTCTAAAAAAGCACTTATTTTTGCTGTTATTGTGATTATCTTTTTTGTTTTCAGCTACTATTTTGGAGTAAGACCTTTTCCTGAAAAAGATGAACATAAAATATTAGAAAGAACGGATGGTTAATCTAGAAAGACTAAAACCTATAATAAAAGCCAAGGAGATTCCTAATGAAAATTAAATTATTCTTTTTAATGTTGTTGACCTTTACTTTTTTAATAAGTTGTAGCAATCAAAAAGCAACAAAAGAACCCTATAGCGACATAAAATTGGAATTAATTAAAGAACAGAAGTTAGATAAAGGGATATCTTATGAAATAAAGCTAATCAACAACAGTAATGCAGTCCTTAAACAGAATAATGTATATCTTTATTACCCTATTGAAAAAAGAGAAAATGTATATGGGAACAACCCTTATAAGATTGAAGCTGAAGGAAATAAATTAGATATTAAACCAGGAGAGAAAGTTACTTTAAATGTCTTCATGCCTCTTCAAGGGATACAAAATCAATCTAATATAGAGACAAAAAAACCAGTCATCCAGTTAAAAGGATATCTGGATGAGGTAAATAATGAAAACAGGTTTAGTATTGGTGGAGATTTACATCAAGACTAAACAATTCAAAGTTCAACTAGTATTGTATATATTATACGTCTTTAGTTCACATAATTTTCATTGTCGGCAACCATTTATAAAAAGGAGCAAATCAAAGTTTGATTCGCTCCTTATAATCCTTTTCCATATCTAATGTATAAAATTCTATAACATTATCTTCAGTATCCTTAAAATACACCCTTCTTTCTTTTAACAGATTGGTGTTAATCTCTTCCACAATTTTATTATCAATGCCGGCATTTTGCAGTACCCTAATAGCAGAATCAAAATTCTCTTCTTTTATATGTAAAGCAAAATGCACATGAACTCCACCTTGATCATAAAGTCCCTTCCAATTGGAAATCAGTTTTTCTTTCTCTATTTCTTCTAACGGTGAAAAATTTCTGGGAAGCCAGAGACCTAGCCTAGTATGTCCGCCTACATATAACCAAGTTGCCCAAATGTCTTTATTATTTTCGTTAAACTGGCCATTTTCATATCCCCACTGTTCGACGATTGGAAAACCTAATTCATTTGACCAAAAATCTACTGCTCTATCCATTGATTTCACCTGTAAAACCAATTCAGAAACTCCTTCAATCTTAAGCTTCATATCCATCCCCCCATTTGGTAAATATTAATTAAATGATAACAGAAAAAGGAATTTTTAAATCATACCTAATAATGAAATGAATTCATACTTTAGCCTAGGGTCTGTTTACATAACCATGATTATGTATAGTTTCACTTTATACTATATCATTAAGTAAAATAAAACATACTTTATTAAAAATAGTTTTATAATTTACTTACCTTGTAGAAAAATGATCCATTTGTCGTCAATAAGTGTAAATGATGAAACTAATTGTTTTTATATAACACGTTAATATTTACTTATCGTTGTTTAACTGTTTAATGCATTATCCCTCTTGAATTATTTCTCTTCTTATATAACTAATTGTATATGTAGAATATCTGATTCTCTAACTCCTAACCTATACAATTCTTCTCTTAACATCATTCCTTTTGCAATGATAATGATTCTTTCCTTCCCATCTACCAATGTATAGATTTTGACTTTCTTCATTTAACAGCTCTCTTTTTGTATATAAAAATCATAATTACACATAATAGTGGTAAATGTATTTTTCTCAAAAGGAGCTTGAGATAATGAATAAAGAACAAGTTATTGAAATTTATCAACAAGTTCTAGAAAGAAAAAGAAAACGGTTTCCTAATTATTTCTTCGTAGGTAAGGAAGGCCAAAAATATATGGGCTATATGACATGCTATTTGCTTGAACAACGATTATCAATTCCTATTTATGAAATCCCTCTTCGAGTAGGGGCAGGTACGTTGTGGTCTCATCGTCTTAGACCACCTGCTATGCTATATGGATGGAATTATTATGAAGTCATTGATAATGCGTATCCAGGAGTGTTTAAACCTTGGCAATTTCAACAAGTTCCTGATAAATATTGGGATGGAGAGGAGGGAAAAAAACGAGCTATTGAAGCAGTAAAATATGTAATAGAGGAAAAACTAAAAATCCCTCTTAAAGAGATTCCTATTCAGGTTAATAATCGATTTTTTAATCAACATAACCTAGGAGGTATCTTTTCCCTTTTCGGCCAGTCCCCCTTTCAAGTAGTAGAAGCTGTTTATCCTGGAGTCTTTAAACCCTGGCAATTTGCTCATGTTCCCATGAATTGTTGGAAAAATGAACACTATATTCGAGAGGCAATGGACGATTTTTTATTCAAACAGCTCCATTTCTCTTCCTATAAAGAGGCCTTTCTCAAATTAAAAAGAATCCATTTCACCGATTATCAATTAACGGGTCTCTTTCAAATGGCTTTTGATTCCAGAATGAACAACGTGAAGAAATGGATAGAAAACCAATTAATAAATATAGGTAAATGATCATTTTATACGGATCTTGACTATTGGAAGAGACGAAATGAAACAAATCTGTGAGCTACATTCATGTTATGTTTTCCTCTTACCTTTATGAATGACGTTTTATACATAGATACTTACTTGCCTTCGTTTCCCTTTCTCTTCTTTATAAAAAGGTAGGCGGATTCAGCTAAAAAAAGAAAAAGAAGAAAAAAGAGCACAAATAATTCGGCTACTTCCATTACTCTAAAGGGACTTACGGCGTTGGACAACGCCTGAGAAATGTCAAATCCTTAAAAAATATCGATACCTAAAGAAAAGCCCATTAAGCATCCCATCATTAAAAGGCTAATACCTATAATTTTCATATCTATCACGCTCCATTTAATAGGTTTTTCCCTTTTTTCTATGATGATACATAAATATTTGTTGTTAATTTTTACATAAAAAACTCTTATATGGTTAAAGTAATAAAAACTTAAAGAAGGGTGATTAAATTTATGCCTTCGTTTTTTAAAGATCGCAAACAAAAAAAGAAACGACCACAGGATAACGAGAATCAAACTACTTATCATTCAATAGAACTGATACAAGTTTCATTATCGAGCAACCTTAATATGATTAAGCAGAAAACCGGAAATAGTTCAGATGTCGTTATTCGTGAGATAAAAATGGGGGGAGACTCCCACATTAAAACGGCGATTGTCTATGTAGAAGGAATTGTAGACAATCAGTCGATTCAAGAGTACTTACTGCAATCTATGATGAAGGATGATCATAAAGAAGAAATAAATCAGCACAATGCGATAGACCTGCTGTCTAAAGATATAATGACAATTGGAAACGTATCTTCCATCACTAACTTCAATGATCTGTTTGCATCTTTAATGGCAGGAGATACTCTTATTTTAGTGGATGGAGTAGAGCAGGCGCTGAGTGCTAGCACCAAAGGTGGAGAAAAGCGTTCCATTGCGGAATCTACTACCCAAATGGTGGTGCGAGGGCCAAAAGGAGCATTTACCGAGTCTCTTGGGACCAATACAGCTATGGTACGCCGCATCATTAAGACCCCCGATTTATGGATGGAGTCTTTAAAAGTGGGACGTGTAACAAAGACAGATGTGACGCTTATGTACATACATGGCATTGCCAATGATAAAGTCGTTAAAGAGATTCGTCAGCGATTAAATCAAATTGATATCGATAGCATTTTGGAATCAGGTTATATTGAACAACTAATAGAGGATCAGACAGCGACTCCTTTTCCAACTATCTATAACACGGAAAGACCTGATGTTGTAGCTGGAAACCTGTTAGAAGGACGGATTGCTATATTTGTGGATGGGACCCCTTTTGTACTGATTGCGCCAGCTGTATTTATGCAATTTTTCCAATCGGCTGAAGATTATTATGCCCGGTTCGACATTGCAACCTCCATTCGTCTTTTACGTATTTTTATGTTTATGATTTCTCTTATTGCGCCTGCTACTTATGTTGCAGTTACGACCTTCCACCAAGAAATGGTGCCAACCACGCTCATCGTAGCTATTGCGGCGCAGAGGGAAGCTGTTCCCTTTCCAGCATTTGTGGAAGCTCTTCTCATGGAGCTAACCTTTGAAATCCTACGAGAAGCAGGGATACGCCTGCCTAAAGCTATTGGTTCAGCCGTCTCCATTGTTGGGGCCCTTGTAATTGGTCAAGCAGCCGTTCAAGCAAGTATCGTGTCACCAGCAATGGTTATCATTGTATCGATCACCGCCATTGCTAGTTTTGCGACACCTTCCTTTGATATGGCGATTTCAGCTCGCTTAATTCGTTTTTTGTTTATGATTGGCGCAGCGACATTTGGTTTCTACGGCATCATTCTGTGCCTTTTGATGATGGTTGTCCATCTATGCAGCTTACGTTCATTTGGGGTACCCTATATGGCTCCATTTGCTCCTTTCATCCCCGTAAACAATGGGGATACCGTTGTGAGATTACCATGGTGGACACTGAGACAAAGACCGCGATTAATTACTGCTAACACGGTTCGAGAAGGGGCAAATCGACACCCGCAACCTCCTGCATCTCGTGGTATGGTGAATCGAGATCTTGAAGAAGGTGACAACAATGAAGCGTAAAGGCCTTTTTCTTTTATTGATGATGACGATGACAGTATTGCTCACAAGTTGTTGGAGTAAAAAAGAGTTAACTGACCTTGCGATCGTCGCAGCTATGGGTATCGATAGAACAGAAGATGGAAGATATCATATAACACTTCAGATTATTAATCCAGGAAACGTAGCGGGAGGCATGCAAGGAGGTGGAGGTGGTACGCAAAGCCCCCCTGTTACCATCTATTCGGCTTCTGGCGACAATTTAGTCGAGGCAAGTAGACGGGCTTCGGGTAGAATTTCCCGTAGACTGTATTATGCGCATACGAACTTGGTCGTTATTGGTGAGAAGCTGGCAAGAGAACAGGGGCTTAACCCGTTAATTGATGCTATTGACCGTGATCCGGAATTTCGGATCACTACAACACTGGTAATTGCCAATCATTCAACTGCTGCAGATTTCGTGAAAACATTAACACCCGTAGATAAGATTCCAGCGAATAAGGTGATGAAAACCTTAGAATTCACCCAAAGAAAATGGGGAGAGAACATAAAGGTGTCGTTCCAAGACGTAATGGAGGGCCTTGAATCTCCTGGAGGCGAAACCATCGTATCGGGATTTCGTATGATTGGAGATCATAAGCAAGCACAGATGTTGGAGAATCTTCAAGAAAGCGCGCCTGAATCAACGCTTCGAGCCTCAGGAATTGCCGTTTTAAAAGAAGGAAAGTTAGTAGATTGGCTGTATGGAAAACCAGCTAGAGGAACGGTGTGGATTTTGGATAAAATCCAAGGAACTGATATCAACATTGATTGGGGAGGGAAAAAGCAAGCGATTGCCTATCAAACGGTTCGTCAAAAAACAAACGTGTCTGCACAAGTAAAGAATGGTCAACCCAAAATTTCTGTTCATACGCGTGTAGAAGGAGACATCGGTGAAATGGAGGTACCTGTAGATATAACCAATCCAAACGTCATTACAAAGATGGAAAAAGAATTGGAGAAAGAAATAAAAAAAGACCTAAAGAAAGCCATTGAACAGGCTCAAATAAACAAAACGGATGTCTTTGGATTCGGCGAAGCCATCCACCGTGCTAGACCAAATGAATGGAAGAAATTAAAATCGGAGTGGAGCGATGTATACTTCCCAAAATTAAACGTAGATATTACCGTGGAAGCCTATATTCGTCGTGCAGGCTTACGAAACAAGTCGTTTCTTTCGGGTGTGAAAGAGAATTAAAAGTGATAAAAAGGAGGTACCAGTTCAATGGAGAAGGCAAAAATTAGTGCCAGTCAGCTTTTTATTTTAATGGTCTTTTTTGAACTAGGTAGTGCTTTACTGGTACCTCTTGCAATAAGAGCCAAACAAGAGGCGTGGCTTGCGATTCTGCTGGGCATGCTAGGCAGTTTTGTCCTATTTTTAGTTTATCATAAGCTTTATACCTATTATCCCGATCTCTTACCTACAGAATACATGCAAAAGATTCTAGGGAAAGTGATGGGAACCGTACTGGCCTTTGTTTACATTCTTTATTTTATGTACGATGCCTCAAGAGTTCTACGTGATTTTGGCGAGATGTTGTTAACCTTTGCCTATCCCGATACCCCTTTATTTATCGCGAATGCCTTATTAATACTGGTCATTATTTATGCCACTCGAAAAGGAATTGAGGTCATAGCCCGATCAGGAGAGCTCCTGTTTATTTTTATGTACGTTCTTGCGGTCATCGGATTTATTCTGATTGTTTCTTCAGGTTTAATCGACGTTACAAACTTAAAACCTGTACTTGAAAAAGGTATGTTACCACCCTTAAAAGTTGCCTTGTCTGAAACCTTATATTTCCCGTTTACCGAAGCCATCGTGTTTACGATGATCTTGCCGTATTTGAATAATCCTAAAAAGGCAAAGGTGACGATGTTATGTGCAACGGGATT
Source organism: Priestia sp. 53B2 (assembly GCF_056099005.1). Lineage (NCBI taxonomy): Bacteria > Bacillati > Bacillota > Bacilli > Caryophanales > Bacillaceae > Priestia > Priestia sp. 53B2. The sequence continues at coordinate 9,511 of NZ_JBLZXA010000036.1, read as the reverse complement.
AAGTGGGATGAATTTGATTATCACAATGCTCATTAATATTAGTGTGCTGGGCGTTGATTTGACTGCACGTTCACAGTTTCCTCTTCTTAGCACAGTTCAGACCATCCAAGTAGCTGATTTTTTAGAACGTCTTGATGTATTTTTTATGCTTGCCATGGTGATCGGTATCTTCTTTAAAGTCTGCGTGTTGTTTTATGCAGCTGTCATAGGTACAGCTAACTTATTCAAGATTAAATCACCTTCACGCCTGTCGTATCCTTTAGGTCTCGTCATTCTCTTTTTGTCTATCACCATTGCGAGTAATTTTCAAGAACATCTTCATGAAGGACTATATGTAGCAAAATTTGTACTGCATATTCCTCTCTTCATAATTATTCCTTCTCTGCTTCTTCTTGTAGCTTTCTTAAAAAACAGGAAGAAGCAGAGAGGGTAACATATTAGATTAGCTAATTTTTATATGGGGTATTAGTGTTATTGTTGAAATTTCCAATGAAATCCTTACCTATGAAGAGAATGCTTCTAGCCTAGAACTAACCTTACAGAAAATCTGATATCTCTAAAAAATTCTAAAAAATTAAAAGTAATGACAAGGTTCAAAAACGATTCAAGAAAGTAAAAGAGCGATTTAAATAAGATTGAAAAGGAGGTGCCAGTTGAATGGAGAAAGCCAAAATTAGTGCCAGTCAATTATTTATTCTAATGGTTCTGTTTGAACTGGGTAGTGCTTTACTGGTACCTCTTGCAATAGACGCAAAACAGGAAGCCTGGTTGGCGATTCTACTTGGAATGGTATTCAGTTTCGTTCTTTTATTAGTCTATCATAAGCTTTATTCATATTATCCAGATCTTTTGCCAACAGAATATATGCAAAAGATTCTAGGTAAAGTGATGGGAACCGTACTGGCCTTTATCTATATTCTTTACTTTATGTATGATGCTTCAAGGGTTCTACGTGATTTTGGTGTAATGTTGTTAACCTTCGGCTATCCTGACACGCCTTTATTTATCGCGAATACTCTGTTAATCCTTGTCATTATTTATACGGTTCGAAAAGGAATTGAGGTCATAGCCCGATCAGGGGAACTGCTTTTTATTTTTATGTATATCCTTGCGATCGCTGGATTTATCTTGATTGTGAGTTCTGGTTTAATAGATGTTACAAACTTGCAACCTGTACTGGAAGAAGGCTTGTTACCCGTCCTAAAAGTGGTATTTACCCAAACCTTATATTTCCCGTTTACAGAGGTCCTTGTATTTACGATGATTTTGCCGTATTTAAATAATCCTAAGAAGGCAAAGGTGACCATGTTATGTGCAACGGGATTAAGTGGAATCAATTTGATTATTACAATGCTCATTAATATTAGTGTACTTGGCGTCGATCTGACTGCACGTTCACAATTTCCACTTCTTAGTACCGTTCAGACCATCCAAGTAGCTAATTTTTTAGAACGCCTGGATGTTTTTTTTATGCTTGCCTTAGTGATCGGTATCTTTTTTAAGATAAGCGTGCTGTTTTATGCAACTGTCATAGGCACAGCTAACTTATTTAAGGTTGAAGCGCCTTCACGAATATCGTATCCTTTGGGCCTAGTCGTTCTATTTATGTCTATTACGATTGCGAGTAATTTTCAAGAACATCTCCATGAAGGACTAAAGGTAGTAATGTTTGTTCTGCATATTCCTCTCCTCGCAATTATCCCTTCTCTACTTCTTCTTGTTGCGTTCTTGAAAAACAGAAAGAAGCAGAGAGGATAACAGGTTTGTTCGCATCATTTTTTCGAGGAAGAAGTAGTTCTACAATCCGTTGAATTCCTAGAGGATAGTATCAATGTGGATTTAAAATATATGAGGTGATTTTTTATGTATACTTGGTTTTATGATCATTTTGTTAACACGATCCTATTTCCTCTTACTTGTATAGTGATGGTAGCCATTTCATTAAGTGCATATGCATACTTTAAATTGAGGAAAACAAATAATCAATAGTCCATCAGAATTGTTGATTTCTAATCTCAATCTTTCCCCTTCTTTAAATTTTGTAATGAATATAAAGGATAATAATTCATTACAACAATAATTTTTCCACTTTTTAAAATCAATTTTTTTCCTTTGACCTACCAAAGATCCCTTTTTTGCTTATCTAGTTACCATAATGTAAGTTACGGGAAGAAGTTATCTTAATTAAACTATATTGAGGGAACAAAAAAACCAGCTATATAAAATAGCTGGTTTCTTCGGTTAATGAAAACCCTCTATAAGGGCACTAATATTATAACATAAAAAACTTATTTATACCCTATTTATCTACCATTATTTTCTCAAGTTCATCTAACATTTGATTAGCTGCAATTACCCCACCAGCAGTGTTCCAAACTGCATCACTAACTTTATGCACATTTCCAGCTTTAGAAACGTTTAAATTTTTCCAAAGTGGATCATTGGTCCATTCTTTTTCCATAGTTACACCTTCATCTTCACCTTTTGGAGCATATGTAAAGTAGAACATAACATCTCCATCCATTTTAGGTATAACTTCTTTTCCAACATCTACAGCAAGGTTGCCTAGTTTGCTATTATCTTTAAACATTTTTTCTTGCTCTGGAGTACGTTTAAATCCTAATTGTTTAAAAATTACGCCTGAGAAAGAATCGGTATAGTAGATACGAGCTGTTCCTGGCATAAAGCGAACAACAGATACTTCTTGATTCACTTTATCTCCAAGCTTTTCTTTAACGTCATTAACATGTTGATCAAAGTCAGCTAAGACTTCTTTTCCTTTTGCTTCTTTGTTTGTAGCCTTCGCATATAATTCAAAGTTTTCTTTCCAATCTCCTCTTAATGTCTCTGAGAATACAGTTGGTGCAATTTGACTTAATTGATCGTAAACAGCTTCTTGACGCATTTTATTCCCAATAATTAAATCTGGTTTCAATGCTGCAATCTTTTCAATACTAACTTCACTTTCTGTACCGACAACTTGAACACCCTTCATATCACCTTTAATATGGTCATACCAAGGATCACCTAACCAAGATTGAACTGCCCCAACAGGTTTAATCCCCATTGCTAGCAAAGCTTCCGTGCCTTCATTTGTTAGAACCACAACACGCTTAGGTGTTTTAGGAATCTCTGTTTTCCCCATTGCATGCTTAACTGTGTAAGCTTTTTCATCTTTTGAACTTGATGACTCTTCTTTTGAAGCTCCGTTACTGCCACAAGCAGCCATGAAAACTAAAAAGAGAGCAGTTACCAAAGCAAGTACAGCTTTTGAATATGTACGCATATTTTATCCCCCAGTAAATATGATAATGATTTTCATTCTTATTTATAATGCTACAATCATATATAAACTGTCAATAAGATTAAGAAATAATTTATAGTTTTAATAGAATTGCTTATAGCTTGATGAAATTGATCAAGTAATTTCCTTTGTTTTCAAGCTGTATATCGTATACATTTCTAATTTACATAAGGTCCATTCTAGGAAGACATAAAGCAGCCTAGTAACATCCAGGCTGCTTTATAATTAGTTATTTATTTGCTTCTGCAAAACATTGAATACGTTTACTGACTTCATGGCGTACTTGTTGAAAAAAACACCTATTTTATTATTGGTTGTCATTGAGATGTTTTCGGTTATAAATTTTTTCCCTGTATCGCTGATAAAGCCAAATAATAATTGTAAGCCAGAAAATACTCACCAAATAACCAGCTAGCACATCACTAGGGTAATGTACCCCTAAATAAATACGGCTAGTTCCAATAGCAAGAATCATGATGACGCTAAGAAGAATTAAAATTGTACGTCCCCATTGAGTAGGAAGATGTCGCCAAAGTAAGAAGGCTAAAACCCCATAAAAAGCAAAGGCAGTTGTTGCATGACCACTAGGGAAACTGTAACTACTTATTTCAATAAGTCGGTGCAAATTAGGACGTTCTCTTTGAAAAATTTGCTTTAATATGCGAAACAGAATGCTAGAACCTAGAATAGCAGCCACAAATAAGATAAGTTCTGAGCGATGTTTTAGTACTGTATAGAGAAAAAACATGATTAGAACAGAAAGTATAGTGATCGCAGGCAAGGATCCAATAAAAGTAAAAAACTTCATTATAGATGTTAATATTGGAGATTCAAAACCCTGCACGAAAGAGATAACTGTACTGTCAAAATGAACAATTCGATCCTGACTCACCGAGATAGCCAAGAATCCAAAACCAATAATGGATATAGCACTTAAAATGAAAACCACCGTAAACTGAACTCTTAAGTTCATAAAAACAAGTACCTCGATTTCCTTATATTATAGTACATGTAAGTAAAAGAGTATAATAAGTGAACCCCCAATAACACCAGTGATAACGATAACCAAAGCAGGTATATAATATATATGATATGGAGACCTACTATACATAATATGAGTTATCTAAATATAAACATGTAGTATTTAATCCTTGAATTAACCGAAGAAGTGGAAATAATATTTATCTAAGAAGTATAGAATGGCAACTGGTACGATATAAAATAAAAACTCGAATTTATACTCTTCTTTCTCTTCTTTCATAGTTGCTTAACCCTTTCTCTATTATATTTTGTTAAATAAAAAATGTATTTAACAAATAAATATACGAATTATACAATTAAAGATGATTATATCATTCCACCAAACCACTTACCGCAAATATTTACGAAAAGAGCCTTTTAATATTAATGATTACATAGATGTAATGAACAGCAGTAAAAGCATAAAAATTGCTAACAAAACACTTAAGAAGATATTTAACATAGATATGATTACATTATTTTTAACTTTTCTTATTCCGACGATAAGACCGGATACAACTGTAACCCACCAAAGGATATCAAAGAATAATTCATTAAACCTTGCTGTAATTTCAGTGAAAAATAATACAATGAGTAGCAATTGTAGTAAAAGTACCCCAACTCCCAATAATGATGGTGTATTTTGAGTATTTCTACGATGAAAAAGTACCCCAACTACTATAAAAACCAAAACAAGAAATAAAACAAAGAGCATAACCAAACTGGTAAAACTCATTAAAGTTCTCCTCTATTTAATTTATATTTGTCTTCGACTAACTAATCGCCATAAGCGAACCCGTTAAATTTTCCTCTACTTCTTTATTTGTAACTGTTTTAAGCTTCTTCTTCATCCTTGTATTCTAAAATATCACCAGGCTGACAATCTAATGCTTTGCAAATGGCCTCTAAAGTTGAAAACCTAACTGCTTTTGCCTTGCCATTTTTTAAGATAGAAAGATTGGCCATTGTTATTCCTACCTTCTCCGAAAGTTCTGTAACACTCATTTTTCTTTTAGCCAACATGACATCAATATTGATTATAATTGCCACTTTATTCACCTCAGATTGTGTAATCGTTCTCCGACTTTATATCAATTGCTTGTTGTAAAAGCCTTTTAAGAACCGCAGCAAAGACTGCGATTACCAATGAAGCAAAGATAGGGACCATTCCAACTATTACTAGACCTGGAGCATCATCTTTCTCTGCCGCAAGAAAAACAAATGGTATCATTACCACATACAGGCCACTAATTGTCATTGCACAGTATTTTATTTTCCTTAAAGCTATTACAGAGATGTTAGAAAACGCTTTGTTCTTGTCAATATAGATTAGAAGTCGGAACGCCTGATACAACGTTAAAAAGTACGGGATAGCTGAAAGATACATAATGCTTACAGCAGGATATAGTATGTAGGAATAATCTGGATTTGCTATATTATTAGCTAAATAAAATAAACCAAATATGCCTAAAGCAAGAACTGGAGCTCCCATAAGAAAAAGAGCTATTTTCAAAAATATTGTTGAACTTTGTTTCATAATAAAGCACCTCACTTATTAATTTCAACTATGAATTTAACATATAATTTATCGTTTTACAATAAAATATTATTATTTATCATATTGTTTTTATTGTTTTTGAAAACCCACTTTAATTTTTAAGTGAAAATAAAAAATTAAAAACTATGCAAATCTTGCTTACCCGGCTAAAATGTTTTATGAGCTAAATCACTTCTTGTATATATGTAATGATTATCTTACTTTAGTTAAAATACCGTAATTTTTACATGACTTGTCGAAAAATAAAAATTTAATCTAACAGACCCTTCTACAAAAAACAAGATTGACTCTCCTCTTAGGGTAGACATTAAACTTAAGTTATAAATTAATAGAAGGGGTGTTTGGATATGGATTGTATTATTTCGTAAGGTTGGAAAAAGTGTTTATCCGAATAAAGCAGCTATTAGTACGATGGAGTTTAGAAAAGGGGGCAATACTTATGGATATTAAATCGCTTGATTTATTTTCACAACAGTTTCACCAAAACCCTTATGATTATTACAAGAAAATTCGTCCACACCAACCTTTTGCAAAAGTGAAGATGCTTAACGATGGAAACAATACATGGATGGCTCTTACGTATAAGGCGGCGGAAGCCGTATTAAAAGATAAGAGGTTTATAAAAGATATGCGGACTGCCTTTCCTGACGAAATGACGGATGAAAATTTACCGCCAATCGCTCGAAGCATGCTTTTTGTCGACCCACCGGATCATCATCGCCTACGCAGCCTAGTACAAAGTGGATTTACACCCAAAAGAATTGAGAAGTTAAGAGGGCGTATTGAGGAGATTGCAAGCGAACAAGCTAAGCTCATGAGAAGCAAAGGAACGGTTGACTTTATTAAAGCTTATGCGTTTCCGATTCCAATTAGAGTCATCTGTGAATTGCTTGGCATCCCATCTGAAGATCAACTTGATTTCCAACGCTGGTCCAACGCACTGGTGGACATAAATGATGATTCTCAGTATGACGAAGCTAATATGGAATTTGTGGCTTATTTGGAGAAATTGATCGAACAAAAGCGTGTTTCTCCTGAAGAAGATTTAATGTCTTATTTAATTCAAGCTGAGGAAGGAGGAGACCGGTTAACCGTAAGTGAATTGTATGGAGTCGTTATGCTTCTTATTGTGGCAGGACATGAAACGACTGTAAATCTCATTTCCAACGGTTTACTGGCTCTGCTTACACATCCAGAGCAACTTGCGTTGCTAAAAGCAGACCCTTCCCTCGTGGCTCAGGCTATTGAGGAATTGCTACGTTTTAACGGACCGGTTGAGTTCAGTACAGACCGTTGGGCGAAAGAATCCTTTACGTTTATGGGCCAGCAGGTTGAGCAGGGGGACCACGTCATTGTTTCACTTGCATCAGCTGATCATGATCCGGAGGTGTTTGCGAAACCTGGTACTCTCGATATTACAAGAGAGAAAAGTCCACATCTTGCGTTTGGTAAAGGTCTTCACTATTGCCTAGGTGCTCCACTGGCACGACTTGAAGGGGAAATTGCCATTCGGATTTTGCTCGAGGAATATCCAAACCTTACTCTTGCAGCTGAACTGTCTGAATTAGAATGGCGGCAAAGCCTTATAATTCGTGGTTTGAAACAGTTACCTGTTAAGCTCTTTTAAGGAGATATGTTAGGATCAACCCAGTTGAAGGCATTTATCAACTGGGTCGTGTCAGATTGCTACAATATAAAATTCAATGAACACCTACCTATATCTTTTAATTAGAGGCATTCTTATTTAAACCCTGTCAATATCATAACCCAATCTTTTCATAATAACGTAGCGTATGAGCTGTAAACCCTGTCTTCATAGCAACTTCAGATATACTATACATTTCCATTTCCTCCTTTCTTTACATGCTATAACTTAGACTTAACTCTAAGTCAATAATTAATTTACGAATAATAAAAAAAGACTCGGAACTTTTCCGAGCCGTCCTATTTAATTTACATAAAGCATTAAAAGTACTGTTTCTTCGTTGGATCTAATGCTTTATAGTATTCTATCTTTTCCTCGATTTTATGAAGATTCATCTTTAATTCTTCTATCTTGCTTGAGACATCTTGATGATGTTCCTCTAATAACTCCCTTCTTGAAACAATAGTAGAATCTCCTTCTTGTCGTAAATCAGAAAACTGCTTCATTTTAAGCATTGGCATACCTGTAACACGTAATCGAATTAAAAAATGAATCCATGCAATATCAGAGTCTGTGTACTGTCGATATCCAGTTGTATCTCTTTGTATGTTCATGATCAATCCAATTTTTTCATAATAACGCAATGTATGTGCAGAAAGACCGGTCATTTTTGCTACTTCTTGAATACTGAATAAATTTTCCATATAAGCAATTATAACATGATAAATAAAAGTCTTGCTTTAGAGCGCGCTCTAAAGATTACTATCTAATTTATAGATAAAATCACTATATGTTAAGGAGAGATTCAGTTGATAAACGAACGCTATGAAAATGGATGGAAAAAGCTAATGGAGGTAGATGGGGAAGGTGGGAAACGAGTAATTGAATCATTAGAGGACATTGCCCCTGACCTTGGAAGATATGTCATCGAGTTTGCCTTTGGAGATATTTATAAAAGACAAGGAATTAGTCTACAGCAAAAACAGTTGGTAACCATAGCTTCACTAGCGACACAAGGGGGATGTGAGCCACAATTAAATGTTCATATTAATGCAGCTCTTAACGTGGGGCTTACCCGAGATGATATAGTGGAGGCCATTATACACTGTATTCCATATACCGGTTTTCCAAAAGTTTTAAATGCAGTTTTTGTTGCTAAAAAAGTTTTCGAAGAAAGAGATCTAAAAGTAATTACTAAATAAAATTGCATGTATATGATATAAAAAGCTAGATCATGTAGTGTGTAAGTTATTGGAATAAAAAAAGCTCTTCTATCCTATATAAATAGGCCATGAAGAGCTTTTCATTATCTATAATTATTTTCTACTGGTTCTCCTAAATCATCTAGATCTTGGCTTATATTTAAAATAATTAAATAATGCCACTCTCCTTTACGCTTACCTAGGTTCACTACTTGATGAACTTCAACAGTATCATTCGTATACTCCCTAGCTGCTTCGCACATTTCTATCAATGTATTGCCAAACTCTGTGTTCTCCCAATTTTTCACCGTTAATTCCATATAAGACTGACTCTTTTTTATATTCATACCCTATTCCTCCTCTTACTTAAAATAACATTAAAGAAATAGTTAGGGTACCAAAGCTTAAGTTAAGATAAAACACATTATCGGTAGACATTTCCTAATTTGATATAAAGGGTGCTTTATGTATGTAACTTGAACAAGATACCTGCTCGATCAAAAATTGTGCGATACCCTCGGCAGATATCTTAAACCCGGGCATATCAAGTAAATTAACCTTTATTTTTTTTGATTCTTTATGTTCTTTAACAAAAGGCAACCGTACAAGTGTCCAGTCTAATTTGCTTTCTTCAAGGATTTGTAGCTCTTTTTTTTTATCTAAAATCATCTCAGAATAAAGAATACGAAAAGCAATTGCTCCTAGTTTATTGACGAATGTTTTTTTATCCCCTTTGATATCTAAAGATCCACCCGTTACACCAATATATCTTTTAATTTCAA
>NZ_JBLZXA010000035.1:0-2091 GCF_056099005.1 Priestia sp. 53B2 | reverse complement strand
GTGTGTGATGAGGATACGACAGCAAATGGACCTGCAATGGGAGGCTTGAGCCGTATGAGTTGAAAGGCTCACGTACGGTTCTCAGGGGAGTTAGGGGCAGTGATGCCCCTCGCTTACCCGACTAAACGGAATATGTTACTGATCTTCCAAGAAAAAAATTCTGAAAAGGTATGTTGAACATCGCCATTTAGTGAGATATATGAATAAAAAAGTAAAAAGTATTAAGCGAGAAGGTGCGTCTCGTCTAATACTTTTTTCATTATTTTAAGTGGTAAGTTTTATGTTTAATTTTATGAAATCCTATCTGTTAGTTTACTAAATACAATTGGCTTTGTACTTAACATTGGTGGTAAATGCAATTTAAACTGTGATAATTCCCCTTCTACGTCCATCTCATAGGCAATTAATACATTCATTTCTGTATGAGAAAGATTCCACTTCGTTGTGTACATGTTGTAATGATGATGTTTCATCTCTATATCAACTGATTCCCACTTTAAATATAATGTATCATTTTGTTTATACACTTCAATTTTTCCATATGCAGGATGCTCAAATATCCCTGTATACTCTTCTATTGCATGTGTAAGGGTTGTCTCTTTTACTTGTGGAAGAGGCTTATCTAATTCTTTCATCATTTCTTTAAATTTAGCTGTATCTTCTACAGCTCTTTTATACCAGTCAATTGCATCTAGCCCCAGAAGCTCATCATAAATTCGATTCGCAAGGTAAGATGGTAATAACGTTGTTCCAGTGTTTGTTAATATAACAAGTCCCATATTTTCCTCTGGTATAAAAGATACGAGTGCTGAAAATCCGTCAATATTCCCACCGTGATGGATTACTTTATAACCGCGATATGCACTAATAAACCAGCCAAGTCCATAACAATTTAGTGTTGTTTCTGATGTGGATAAAAGTGGTTCATCCGGAATTGGGATATGCGGTTGATACATCTGCTGTAACATATTCGGTGTAATAAGCTCATGTTCGCCCACTTTCCCTTGATTTAAATGGAATAGCACCCATTTGGCCATATCTTCTATATTTGAATTTATGCATCCTGCAGCGCCAACTGTATCGATGTTACGAAATGGGACTTTGACTATATCTTCGTTTTTTTCAATGTATGGAAGTGCGTGATCATCTTTTTCTTGTGAAGTAGTAACCGAGAAATTTGTATCTTCCATATGAAGAGGTTGCAGAATATGTTCGGTTACATATTGTTCCCATGTCTGATTTGTAATTTCTTCTACCATATAGCTAATGGTTGCATACATTAAATTATTATATAGAAAGCTTGTACGAAATGGTGCATCTAGCTCCAAATATTGAATTTTTTCCGCGATGTCTTTTCGTGTTAATGAAGATCCATACCATAGCAGTTCATGACGACTAACACCAGAACGATGAGAGGCTAAATCACGAGCTGTAGTTTGTGAGCTTACTAGAGGATCGTGGAGTGAAAAAGTAGGAATATAAGTCTGGATAGATTTATCCCAATTAAACTTTTGTTGCTGGGCTAGCAAACTTAGAGAAAGTGTACCAAATGCTTTTGTAGATGAACCAATTGCAAACAGTGTATTTGGTGTAACAGGTTTTTTATTTTCAATGTCACGATATCCAAATCCCTCAGAAAGAATAATTTCTCCATCTTTTATGATTGCGACTGCTGCCCCTGGTACATTTAGATTCTTCATCATTTCCTTTGTATAACCACGTAGGCGACCTGTAAGAGAGGATTTTATTTTTTGCATAAGACTTTGTCTCCTTTACCATTTTTTTCTACAAGTAGGTTATTTCGAGATAAAGAAAAGAAAGACCTTGTTGTTAACAAAGATGTCATAATTTTAATTTAATAATTCATCATTAATGATAAAATACAACAAGGAATATATATCCATTCATTCCTACTTGAAAATATCTTTAAACAAGATCATTAAAAGGAGAAGGCTTAGATGATAACTTTTGTGCAAGTGATTTTAGCAATCTTTATTTTAATAGGAGGATTTATAAAACTTTTTCGTATACCGTTTCAAGTTGAACATTGGCGGCACTATCGATACCCATTATGGTTCATGTCTGCAATTG
>NZ_JBLZXA010000034.1:0-14118 GCF_056099005.1 Priestia sp. 53B2 | reverse complement strand
TGTGATGAGGATACGACAGCAAATGGACCTACAATGGGAGGCTTGAGCCGATGTGTCTTGAAAGGGACTTGCACGGTTCTTAGGGGAGAAAGGGGCAGTGATGCCCCTAACTTACCCGACTTAACTACAAACGTATACTTTTTTGAATTAAATTATTACAGCTTAATAGGAAAGCAATTAATTAAATTATATTTGAGAAACAACCTAAATTATTAATTCATGCAGAAAAAGAAGAAGGCTAGAAAAATGTACGTTCTAACCTTCTTCTTTCTTTATTTTTATAAAGATTTTATTATTATTTCTTGATGCTAAGTAAAGCTATTGCATCATGTAAATGTATAGATTCCACATTCCTACATTCTACATCAAATCCTTTAATCCACTCTATTTCATATAAATCTGCAGCTACAAGACGTACTATATCTTCTACAAATCGAGGATTTTCATATGCTTGTTCTGTTACAATTTTTTCATCTGGTCTTTTTAATATAGAATGAATATACGCACTGGCATTTGATTCTGCGGCATGTAATAAAACTTGCTTCCAATCTATATCATCACTGTAATCTGGAGCAAGTTGAGCATTCATTGTTACGTACCCACGCTGATTATGAGCACTATATTCACTGATTTCTTTTGAACAAGGACATAATGTTGTAATTCCACAAGTTAGACTAACTTCGTCTTGAAATCCATGTTCTTGAGTATAATTAAGTCTCATTTTTGCTTGCGTATGGTTCAGTCCGGTTAAATCTGAAGAGGGACCTTTACGTTCATAAAACCATGGAAACTCTACTTGAAGTTGAGTTTCCTTTTGTTCTAGTCTTTCTGATAACGTTTTTACAAAATCGTGAAGAGTAGAAAAATCTAATATGAACCCTTGACGTCTATACCGTTCTAACTGCTCTACAAAACGACTCATATTTGCTCCTTTTCTATCATAAGGAAGGCTAGAAGTTAAGGTAAATGTCGCTATAGTCGTTTGTTGATTTGGAGATAATGAACTATGTATATTAACAGGTTGTTTTATGTTGCTAATTCCTACTTGATTTATGTCAAATAAAAATTTGTTTTTTTGATTTTGTAAATCTTTCATCCCATCTTTTGTAGTGGGTTTAATTTTTGCACCTGGTGGCACAGAGCCAAATAATTTATGTCGTTTTTCTTTAGAAGGCAGTTTAATAATCATCTTCTCATCCTATCAACATGTTATTGCTATTAATAAAATTTATAATCTTAAATAACTTTATTAAAGATAAAATAATTATTATAAAGATCCCATTCCTTTTTTATATTAACAATATCGATACGTCCAAGATTTAGAGAGTAAATCTAATCAAACTGTTTAAACTCCTTTTCATTGTTTAACTTTGAAAATTTCGTTTCTTCGTCAAGGTAGATCCTACTCTCAGTTGCTCCGTGTTGACCACAGTATTTTCCTAGATAAGGGGTAGCTTCATTATCTAAGGAAGCTAATACTAGCTGACATATGCGCCTTCCAGCTTTCAACTGAATAGGTACATGGTTAGCATTGTAAAGCTCTAACGTGATATGACCTTCAAACCCAGGATCTACCCATCCAGCGTTTTGAATAAATAGCCCTAACCTCCCTATAGAACTTCTTCCTTCTACAAAAGCAGTTAGATTATTTGGTAATTTTATATACTCCATAGTGGTACCTAAAATAAAGGAGTGAGGCGGAATCATAATAACGTCCTGATTAATCTCTCTATATTCTGCCGGTTTATCGAATGAAATCATGGAAGTAATGTGCTCATTAATCGTAAGAAAATGCGTTCCTAATCGTAAATCAATAGAAGCTGGTTGTATTTGTGAGTTAACAATGGGTTTAATATCCAATTGTTGAACTTCCAATTTCTCTAAAATCGTCTTGCCAGTTAAAATCACAATGTCTTTTCCTCCTAAATAAAAATTTTCTTTAGCTTAGTTAATTAAACTAATCCTATTTTCTGGATACTCTTGTTCATATAAATAACAGAATCGTTTTTCATATGAACAAGAGTACATTTCTTGAAAATAAATCGTAATCATTACGTTTAATGTAATGCTAAAAAAATATCTTCTAAAAGTCAACTATATTTTTCCCCTTGTTTCTTTAGAATGTATTAACTAGGTCTCTTTGTTATTTGCATTTGAATCACAAGTAGGATATTATAACAAAGTATAAATAGTAATTATTACGATTTAAAAAATAATATATATCTTTTAATTAACCAAAACAAGCAACTTAAAGAGAGGATGTATTCTATTGGCAAAAAAATCTAAAGTAGTAAAAGAAAAGAAGCGTCAAGAACTAGTCAAAAAATATGCTGAATTACGAAGAGAATTAAAAGAAAAAGGTGACTATGAAGCTCTTCGAAAGCTACCAAGGGACTCAGCACCAACTCGTCTACACAATCGGTGTGAACTAACAGGAAGACCTAGAGGATATTTAAGAAAATTTAAGATGTCTAGAATTGCTTTTAGAGAATTAGCACATAAGGGTCAAATTCCAGGAATCAAAAAATCTAGCTGGTAAATGAGGTTCAAGAAATATAAAGAAACAAGAGAGTAATAATCAAATTTAAATCGTAATCATTACTATTGTTTTATAGGAGGAATGAATATGGCAACATGGGATTTGAGCCAAACTAAACATCACGTGCTCATTTGTAACGGAAGTAGTTGCAATCAATTTGGAGCAGAGGAATTAACTCAAGCTATCCGGAAGGAGATTTCGGATCAGGATCTAGATGAATTCATACATACAACTCGTACGCGATGTAATGGGCGGTGTCATGATAAGTGTGTAGTTGTCGCGTATCCTAACGGAATGTGGTACAAAGATTTAAAACCGGAGGACACCAAAATATTTATTGATTCCCTTATGAATGGAAAAGATGAAACGGGAAAAGTAAGTCATTTATTTAGTAATGAAGGCTTTCGGAGGACTGAGGGAATTGTAACTGGGAACTCCAAAGAGAAAGAAAAAGTAATGAAAGTATCAAAAAAATATTAAATAGAGGAATGTAACAATGGTATTAATGAAACCAAATAAGATTCCTGTCACTATTCTAACAGGCTATCTAGGAGCTGGAAAAACCACTCTATTAAATCGAATATTGACAGAAAAACATAATCAGAAGATTGCTGTTATCGTAAATGAGTATGGAGAGATTGGAATAGATAATCAGTTAGTAATAGATGCAGATGAAGAAATTTTAGAAATGAACAATGGCTGCATCTGTTGTACAGTGCGTGGGGATTTAATCCGAATTTTAAAAACACTTAACTTATCAATGGAACAAGGTAAAGTGAAATTTAACCGTATTTTAATCGAAACAACAGGTTTAGCAGATCCAGCACCAGTTGCCCAGACATTTTTTATGGATGAATTACTATCTGAAAAATTTGAAGTGGATAGTATTGTAACCGTAGTAGATAGCAAGCATGTGACTAAGCATCTAGATGGCCATGATGAGGCACAGGAACAAATTGCATTTGGCGATGTCATCATTTTAAATAAGACTGACTTGATATCGAGTGACGATTTAAATTCATTAGAACAAAGAATTAATCAAATGAACCCTACAGCTAAACGCTTGTACGCTCAAAATTGCAGTATAGATTTGAATGAAATTTTAGGAATTCACACATTTGATGTAGACCGAAAGATTGAAATTGATCCTCATTTCTTAGAAGAACATCATCACCATCACCATGACGATAAAGTATCATCTATTGCTTTTAAAGAAGAAAAACCACTTGATTTAGATAAGGTTAATCATTGGATGAGTTATCTTGTCCAAGAGAAAGGAGAAGATCTCCTAAGATATAAAGGAGTTCTTTATATTAAAGGTATGAAAGAACGAATTGTATTTCAGGGACTTCATATGCTCTTTTCCGGCAGATCTGATCGTAGGTGGAAAGAAAGTGAGAGAAAAATAACTGAGTTGGTCTTTATCGGTAAAGATTTAAATAAAGAGGAATTAGCTATACAATTTAAAAATTGTATAGCTAATTAAAGAATATATGGACTAGAGGTATTATACAATTTCATACTCGTTAAGGATGTACTTTCTTAGCTTTATCGAGTATGAAACTTACTGGCGGAACCATGATTATAACTTTTTTTGAAAAATAGACTGCCACGTGGCTTGTAAATAGATGCACTAATACATGCAACTCACTTCCCCCCTTTCCAGGCCTAGGTAAAATTAATAAAATGTCTAACAATTATAAGTGGGTAAATGAGGCGCTAATAGTTGAAAATAATTAACGCCTCTTCATGATAAACTTTTTTTAGACAATTATTTTTTTCATTTTCATCTACAATTTATCTATATTACCTGTAGTAAAACGTAATTGTTACTATCCATATTTAGTAATTAGTTTTTGAAGGGCGATATCTATGATTAAGGAAAAATATATAACTTACTTACAAGAAAATGGGTATAAATGTACCCCTCAAAGAACTTTGTTATTATCATATTTCTGTCAGCATAAGAATAAATTAATTTCAGTTAATACAATGATGAATTATCTAAAGAAAGATAACAGGCATATAAGTCTCGATACTATTTACCGGAACCTTTCATTATTTGTAGCTATTGGTTTATTAAAATCTACGACTCTTAATGGTAAAAGATTATTTAGTTTAAAAAATAATCTTGACCATCAACATATGTTCATTTGCACAGAATGTAGAACGACAAAACCTCTTAATTTTTGTCCCATGGGGATAGTTCAATCCTCTTTAAATGATTGTTCGATTAAAAGCCATAAATTCGAGGTCTATGGTTTGTGTCCAAGTTGTTCCTGATGTAAATAATTATTTAAATTACTTAAAAAAAGGCTGTCAAATCATTGACAGCCTTTTTTTAAGTAGTTTATTATTCCCCCCTGGTTTTAAATAATTTCTCGAAAGCTTGCCAGGGCATAAAAGCACAATTATATCTTGCAGAAAATTTATGAATATCTCTTGAACTAATTGCATCCTCTAATCGCAAGTCATCTACTATTTTTTTAGATATTATCATATTATTCATAACTGTAGAGAGTTCTTATATCTCATTAATTGTCTATCTTAAAGCCAATTTCTGGGACCGTCAATAATTTTGTGTAAATACGAATTTCCTCTTCTTATAGATGTTATCCACTAGTTTGTTTTAAACATCATTTGTAGCTCTGCTCGAGCTTGATCAAAACCAATATGACATCTTGTGGCAAAGCGCTGATTATACTGATCAAACTGTGAAACGAGGAAGCGTTCAAGTGACTCTTCGTTAGGGAATTGTTCCTTACGTTTACTATATTTCTTGATTTGTTTATTAAACGACTCAATGAGATTGGTAGAATAAATACTACGCCAAATAGACTTAGGAAAGCTATAAAATGTGAACAAATAAGGGTTATTGAGCAATGGCTTTGTCACTTTCGGATACTTAGACTTCCACTTTTCAACAAACGAATGCAGGGCCTGTTGGCCCATTTCTAGGCTTTCTGCACGGTACACAGATTTGAAGTCTTCACAGATTTCAGCTCGGTCGGATACACGAACTTTATGAGCAATCGTACGTGAAAGGTGGACGCAGCATGTTTGATAAGAAGAAGCTGGATAGACAGCGAAAACACTGTCTGAGATACCTTTTAACCCGTCGGAAATAAACAACAGAATCTCTTCTACGCCACGAGATTTGATGTCTTCTAAAAGTTCTTTCCAGACAAAGGCGGATTCGTTAGGGGCGATTGTATAACCAAGTACTTCTTTTGAACCGTCTTCGCGAATGCCAACGGCAATATAGACAGCCTCTTTTGACACCGTATCTCGTTTCAAGGCAATGTATGTAGCGTCCAAATAAACGCACGCATAACGTGCGCACAAGTTTCGATTTCGGAAGGCTTCTACCTGTTCAGACATCACTTTTGTCATATTTGAAATGGTTTGAGGCGTGTAGTGATGACCATACATGCGCTCAATTAAATGCGCAATTTCAGCTGTCGTTACACCCTTTTGGAACATATGAATGACAAACGCTTCAAGCGTATCATTGGCTCGTTTATAAGGAGCCACCGTCTGTTGCTTAAAGTCGCCATTCCGATCACGAGGAATAACGAGATGAAGTTCTCCAAACTCTGTAAGCAGCGTTCGTTCGTAAGAACCATTTCGTGAATTCCCCGTATTAAATCCAATACGATCATATTTTTCGTAGTCCAAAAAAGCTGTCAATTCGCTCGCTAAGAGCGTATTAACCGCACGTTCTAAGTGAGAACGGAAAATTTCCGTCACATCTTCTTTTTGGACTAGAGCTTGAACAAGATCTGTTGTAAACTGATTCATAGGAAGACCTTCTTTCTTTGAATTGGTTGTGGTGACTTAATTCTACAAGAAAAGGTCTTCCTTTTTGTATTTATTCATTTACACAAGATATTTTACGCTCTCCCATTTCTATTCTGTTCATTGTAAGTTACTATGAACTAGATAATATAAACTTGTTATTAACAATTAGTAGTCATAATATAACAGTACTATAACTACTGATAGATATAATTGATCAAAAAATTGAAATGAGCTCTTTTGTATATACATGTCTTTCTTCATTAAATAATTGTTCGGTGTAGAATTGATCGACAAGTTTTCCATCTTTCATAACCATAATCCGTTGACTCATTTCTTTGACAGCAGCAAGGTCATGTGAAATAAATAAATATGAAAGATTTAATGTTTTACGAAGCTCTGTTAATAAAGTAAGTACTGCTCCTTGAGAAATAACATCAAGACTTGATGTGGGTTCATCTAAAACAATAAATTCAGGTTCAATACTAATAGCACGAGCAATTGTTACACGTTGTCGCTGCCCTCCACTTAGCTCGTGAGGATATCGATTTGCTAAGTTAGATGGTAACTCAACAACTTCCAGCAGCTGCTTTATAAATGCATCCTTTGAAGTATATGAAAAATGCATAAGATTAAGTTCCTTCTTAAATTGAGTGTAAGGATCGATAAGTGAATCTTTTATTTTAAGTTTCGGATTTAAAGACGCTAAAGGGTTTTGCAGCACAATTTGAATCTTTCTACGATAAGGATGTAACTGTCGATCATTAAGCTGTTCAATTGCCTGTTCTTTAAAATAAATTGATCCACTATCAATAGATTCAATTCGTAGCAGACAGCGAGCTAATGTACTCTTACCACAACCACTTTCGCCGACAAGACCTAGGCATTCTCCCTTGTTCAGTTCAAATGAGATGTTATCGAGAATGGTTTTCTTAGCCTGATATGATTTTTTCAACTCATGTACAGTAAGTAAATTCATTTGTTTTCAACCTCCAGTAAACCTGAAGGAAGACCACGTCCAAGTGTAGGAGCTGCTTGAATTAATTGCTTGGTATACTCGTGCCTTGGATGATCAAGTATACGATGTTTATTGCCTGATTCAATAATTTTACCTTCCTTCATCACTGCTAAGCGAGTCGCATATCGCTTAACATGTCGCCAATCATGAGTAATAAATAATATAGTACAGCCCTTTTCTTTTTGACGTTTGGCCAGTAATTCCAAAATTCTATGTCCAGAGACGCTATCAAGCGCAGTTGTTATTTCATCTGCAATTAATAAGTCTGGAGATAGTAAAAGTGCCAATGCAATGGAAACACGTTGAAGTTGTCCACCACTTAATTGAAAGGGATATCGATGGTATAGTGTTTCGTCTAGCCCAACAGCTTCAAGTTCTTTCTTTACATTTAACTGGCGAGTTTTTGGATCATGAATCCCATGATTTTTCTGGTATTCCTCAAAATGTTGAGAAATGGTACGAAACGGTGTAAAAGAACCTTGATAATCTTGAAAAATATAAGAAATTTTTTGACCACGTATTGTTCGCATTTGCTTTGGTGATAATTCAAGCAAATTCTCCCCATTGAAAAAAATCTTTCCTTCTATCTGTAAATTAGGGTGAAGAAGTTGTCCAATTGACTGGGATAATAGACTTTTTCCACTTCCACTTTGCCCCACAAGAGCATACCATTCACCTTTACGAATCGAAAGGGACACGTTATCTACAATTTTCTTTTCTCTACTGCTAACAGATATTTGCTCAATCGATAAAATCATTTTCGTATCTCCTTTTTTACATCAAAATGATCACGTAAATAGTCTCCCAACATGTTAGTCAGTAGTACTACGACTACAATTGCTAAACCAGGGTATACCATTAATTCAGGTTTTGACTCAAAATAGGGACGTGATTCGTTTAACATTGCTCCCCATTCAGGAGTTGGCGGTTGTGCTCCTAGCCCTATATACGATAGAGAGGAAATGAGAAGAATAATTTTACCTAAATCAAGACTTGCCAAGACAAGAACGTTCCCTACAATATGTGGAAATAAATGTTTTCGCATAATTTTAGACGAAGATAGTCCGTTGGTTTTTGCAACCAACACATAATCCTTTTGGGATTCTGATAATACTGTGCTCCGAACTAGACGAGCATAACTGACCCACTTTACCAACACAATGGCAAGGACAAGATTGCCTATTCCAGGTCCAAGTAAACCACTTAAAACAATTGCAACAATTGTATCAGGGAAAGCTAAAAATCCATCGGCAATTCTCATAAATATCCGATCAACCAGCCCACGTTTATACCCTGAAATAAGACCAAAGGGAATTCCAACAATGAGGGCAACAATTAGCGCTAGAGAACTGTACCCAATTGTCTGAATCCCCCCCAACAATAGCCTAGTCAAAACGTCTCTACCAAGGTGATCCGTACCAAGTGGGTGCTGAATGCTCCCTTCTAGAAGACGTCCATCAAGATTTGTTAATGTAGGATCATACTTTAAATAGTAAAAAGTATAAATAGAGACTAAAATTACAAAGGTAATGGATAGCAATCCAATTATCCCTTGCCAGACCTGCTTTTTTTCATTAAACAAATGCATAGAAAGAACCTTCATCTATTGCTCTCCGTTTCTTTTAATTTCATTTCCGGATTTAAATATCGATAAGATAAATCAACACATGTATTAACAATAAAAACTACAACAGACATAATTAAAATATATCCTTGTATGAGTGGATAATCTCGTTGGCGTATCGCATCGACTACAAGCTTTCCTATGCCAGGATATGCAAATAGAACTTCAATCACCACTACACCGCCAATTAAGCTTCCCAAACTTACCCCAAACACAGTAATAACTGGAGGGAGACTATGTCGAAATGCATGGACTAAAAAGATTCGTTGATCTGACAGACCACGAGCTTTTGCTGAACGAATAAATTCCTGCCCTAGAGAATCGAGTAAGCTTGAACGAAGCAAACGAACATATACACTAGAAATAGCTAAACCAAGTGTAAGCGATGGTAAAATTAACGAGGGTAGTCCATCTCTCCCCATCGTTGGAAACCAACTAAAACGTACGCTAAGTAAATCGATAAAAATGAGGCCTAACCAAAAACTAGGGATAGCTGCTCCAATAATTGATAGTATTCTACTAATCTGATCAATCCAGCTATCCCGATACAGTGCCGATAAGGAACCTAATGGAACTGATACTGCCAACATAACTATCAGTGACCCAATTGTTAATTCAACCGTGGCAGGAAGACCAGTTAAAATCATTTCTATTACAGGTTGACCAGTAACATACGACTGACCGAAATCAAGTTGAATAAAATTAAGAAGCCAGTACCCGTATTGAACGAGTAAAGGCTTGTTAAATCCCATTTCTTCTCTCAGCATTTCTACCTGTTCTTGACTAACAGACAGTTCATCCACATTCAGAATAGTCAACACAGGATCCCCAGGCGCCAGCCTAATAAATAAAAAGCTTACAAAGGTAATAAACAACATAAAAATAAATACTTCAAGAAATTTCCGGACAATAATTTGAACCATCTACCTACTTCACATCCAATTGATTTGTAATCATGTAATATTCACTACGGGTAGTTACCCAGTTCTTAACCTTATGTTCATTGTAGGCAACGATCGTTGAAGGATGTAAAACAAATGAATTGATTACATTTTCATTTATGTAATCAGCTGCCTGCTCTGATAGTATAGCTCGTTCCTCTTGATTGACTGTTTTATTCAGTTTATCAATGATAGCTGTCAATTTTGGATCACTTGCACCACTAAAATTCAGAGCACCAGTTGGATGGTAAGTGGCATTTAAATAATACCCTGCATCCCCACGAGGAGCTGTCAAATTACTATAAGTAGCCAAGTCCCAATCACGGTTTGATGCCATATATTCCTCTGGGATGTCGATTTGTCTTATCTCAACATCAATTCCAATTTTTTTAGCATCTGACTGAAAAACTTGAGCAATTAATGGTAAATCAGCTCTTGATGAATATGTTAGTAAGGTAAATTTAAGTGGTTCCCCATTTTTTTTCATTTTTCCATTTTTAAGCTTATACCCAGCTTTCTCTAAATGTTTTATAGCTACGTCTGCACCTTTTTCCACTTGACTATTTTCATACTTTGGAGCAAATGGAAGAGAAGGAAGAAACGGACCTTGAGCAGCTTCAGCATGCCCAAGCAGGATAGTATCCACAATTTTCTCACGGTCAATTAACGCATCTACAGCTCTTCGTACATTAGCATCTTGTAAACTTTTACGTTGCATATTCATAGTCATTTGATGTACACGAAAAGTTGCTGTGGACTCAACTTTGATATTATTCATTGCCTTTAATGTTTCCAGACTTTCTACCTCTGGACGATAAACAATATCTACCTGGCCAGACTTTAAGGCAAGTGAACGAGCGTTTGCGTCCTCATTAAATGAGAAAGTTACAGAATCAAGCTTTGAAGCTCCATCCCAATAATCGTCATAACGTTTTAATTCTAGTTTGCTTCCAGGAGTGAAACTTTTTAGTGCGAAAGGTCCTGTACCTACAGGTTTATTAATAATATTGCCCTCTGTTACATCAATAATTGAAACATTAGGGTTTACAAGTTCGGATATAAACTCTGGAAAGGGTTCAGTATTTGTAATGTTTAAGGAGTACCCATCTGCTTGAATATTGTCAATTTTCAGTGCATTTTTTACAGCAACACTCTCTTTAAGTGCACGTTCCAAAGAGGCTTTAACTGCTTCAGCATCCATTTTCGTTCCATTGTGAAATGTAACGTCCTCCCTAAGTTTAATCGTCCAGTGTTGACCATCTTCGCCCTCCCAGCTTTCAGCCAACCATGGTTTGATGGTTAAGTTTTCTTCATCTAATCGAACTAGCGTTTCTGTTAGTCCTGCTCTTAATGGAACATAACTTGAATCTACATGTGGATCAAGAGAATTAGTAGAGAAATTATAGAGAAAATGAACGTGTTTCCCTTCTCCCTGGGTTTTAGTTTCTGTTGTTGAGGCCTCACAGGCACTTAATAAACCTGCAAATATTACTAAAAAGCCCATTTTAAGAAAATTATTTCTTATGTACTTATGAAAAGTATTATAAATCCTATAAAAGTCTCTATTTTCAACCATTTTAAGTATATTCCTCCTAATACGAAATAATTACGTTTTATATTCTATCGTAATCATTACGATTTGACAACATTAATAATTTTATAGATTATATCTTTAACTTGTTATTTTTTAAGGATATGATAAGTTTGCATCCATCTTCGTACCCAAATAGAAGGAAAGCTTATAGTTACATTATGAGAAGGAAAATAGCACCATTGAATTGTAATCATTACGGTTTGAGGAAGAGACTTCTCTTACTCGAATTAACCAGTTCAATAAAAAGAAAATAAAGCTAACTGTGTTAAGGTAGCTTTATAATTTCATGACATTTCTTTATATGCTTTTTTAACTCTTAGTAACTCTTGTTTATTCTCTTTTAGTAATTATTCAAATGATCTTTGTATTTAAGTAAAATAATAACTTCATTTACTCCAAACGATAATAAGTGCCAAATTAACTTCCTTATCATGCATTAATCTATTATCCACTTTTCTTTTAAGAGATTTTTATATTTATAACAACAAAGTATAAAATTTATAAAGTATTTAGTGTTTATATGTTTTCGGTAAGGTTATTTTATTTAGAGATATAATATTCACTTATTTTATATAAAGAAGTAAATGAATAAACATACTTATAAAAAATATAGTTTTACTATTTACTCTAGATGACGACAAATAAAGCATTATTCTACAACGTATGTAATAGTTAACACTATTTTTTGTAAAATATGTTAACCATTACTCTTCTTAATAAGATTAAATTACATTTATATAAAACAATATTGTACCTTTCATTTTTTATCATATATTATAAAACTTTATCTCTTATATGTACAAATAGATAAATACCTTATTTGTCGTCACTAAGAGTAAATAGTAAAACTTTAATAATAAACGAAGTACTTTAATATTTACTCAACAGGTCACGAAACACATTATAGGAAATAAAAAAGACTTTATAATTTACAAAGGCTTTTGAAAAATTATTTAGTTAAGCTTAAAAAATGTATTTACCTATTAAAAAAATTTTTTATAGCTTCTAAACGTATGTTATGACCACATTCCTCACAAGTATATTTCCCTTTCATATTCTCTTTAACTTGTTTATATTTCAATGTACCTTCATATACTCTAAATTTCCTTCTACAACATATACAAATTACTTCATAATAAAAAATTACAAATCTCTCCTTTCCTTGAAATTAATATATATAAAATATAGGAATTAAATGAAGAATTTTTATTTGAAGTTTGAACAAACTACTCAAGATGTATAAAATCATCATGACTAACTTCGAATTACGTCACGAAAAAACCTACCTCTTTTGTCTGGGAAGAGATAGGTTTTTTCTGTTTTCAGCCTGTATATGGTATACATCTGTAGTTACCATAATGTTACTCATCGGTAATTACTTAATCCTGTGTTTGAGTATGGATAGGTCTGCACAGTTTCTCCACATCTATTTGATATAAATAGTGGACAGCAGTACTTATTACAAGGAAAGGGTGTATATATGAAAAAGTTACTATTTGTCTTGGTATCTCTCTTAACTATGGTTGCTTTGGTAGCATGTAATAAGGATTCTGAACATAAGCAGATGAAACACGACATGGCAAACATGGACCATAACGATTCTTCAAAAGAAAAACAACAAGTTGCAGTACAAACCGATTGGAAGTTTGAACATTATCCTCAGGCTAATACAACCAATCAGTTAACAATCACAATCAAAGATAATAAAGGGAAGCCTATTTCCGAATTTGAGGTAAATCACGAAAAGAAAATGCATCTGATTGTTGCAAGCAAAGATTTGTCAAAATATCAACACATCCATCCTACTTATAAGGGAAAAGGTGTGTTCACAGTACCTGTTACGTTTACTCAGGGAGGATCATTTCAGTTAATTGCTGATTTTATACCGAAAGGACAATCGGATACAGTTCAAATGCATACGGTTTCTGTTAAAGGAAATACACCAGCCCCTGTTAGCCTTACACCTGATAAGAAATTAGTAAAAACTGTTAATGGTAATCAAGTGTCTCTTAAAATAGATAGCCAGCTAAAAGCGAATCAGGAAACTATGCTAAATTTTCATTTTGAAGACGCTCAAACCCAACAGCCTATTCAGGATTTACAACCATACCTTGGAGCTGTAGGACACGTTGTCATTCTAAATCAAGACGCAACAAAATATCTGCACGTACACCCGATGGATGAAAGGGTAAAAGGATCTAATGCTATGTTCCATACAACATTCACTTCACCTGGCGTCTATAAAGTTTGGGGGGAGTTTCAGCGCAGTAACAAAGTCTTTATAGTTCCATTCGTAGTGGAAGTTAGTAAATAACTAAAAAAGAATCTATCTCTGTGAGTTATTCGTCAATCATTCTTTCTGTATAAACTACTTCAGATAAATTAGATCATCCAAAATACATTTATATTACAGCAAGGAACTACTGTTGAGGAACAGTAGTTCCTTCTATCTTTTGACTCTATAACCTATGAATGTTCAGTTAAGTCGGGTAAGCGAGGGGCATCACTGCCCCTGACTCCCCTAAGAACCGTACGTGAGCCTTTCAACTCATACGGCTCAAGCCTCCCATTGCAGGTCCATTTGCTGTCGTATCCTCATCACAC
>NZ_JBLZXA010000033.1:0-105051 GCF_056099005.1 Priestia sp. 53B2 | reverse complement strand
CATTTCCGCATGCAACCCACGAGCCCGTTACCAGACCCGCAGTTTTGGACGGGGATAGTTTTTGCGTCTAAACCAGTGGCGTAAGCCACACTATATAAAAGCGACTTCTTGTCGCACCATAATGAATTTTATCAGAAGCAAAGGGTGTAGAATTAAAAACTCTACACTCTTAATTATTTGTACATTAAATTAGTAATAACTACAAAGATAATTCCCATTGTTCTTCAATAAGTTCTTTATTTGATAAAATTAGATTCCTGGTTTCAATTAATCGAAACCCTTTATTCTCATAAATTCGCCTTGCAGCAACAAGCTCGCTATTGGTCCAGAGAACAACTTTTTTATAGTTTCTCTCCTTACAAAAATCTATAGCCGTTTGAACTAATTGTTTACCTAACCCAGTTCCTCTTAAACTAGGATCGACAAGAAACAGGCCTAATTGAGCTACATCTTCACTGACACTTTTTATACTTATTGATCCTTTTGGGCATCCATCAATATCTAAAATCCAAATATTCTCTAATGAGTTATTTGCCTTTTTAATATATTGATTCACACTATTAGAGACAAACTTTTTAAATGATAAATCGTAACTATACTCTTTATTGTAGATTTTGTAGTGAGAATCGATTATATAATCCTTATCATTTTCCTTAAAATTTCTTATCATATCTTCACCTTTTTAATTCAAGTCTACCTAATATAGACCTAAAAATATATGTATACCACATACAAAGTTAGTTAACGTAATGTGATTTACCGGAAATCACATGTAAAAAAGCCCTTTTATTAAGGGCTTTCACTTGTTTACTCTTATATATTTAATGTTACATTTTGGGAGCTTCCATACCAAAATTCGCCCATTCTTCTTTTGATGGTCCATAAATACCTGGAACGGGTAATCCTGCCTGTCTCATAAGAACGGTCATTTGTCCCCGGTGGTGGGCTTGATGTTGTATTAAAAACATTAAAAGTAACCCATTTGGTATTTTTTGACCCAAAAAGTCTATTCGTTCTTCTAACGTTTTGTCGATCCATTGAGTTTTTAATGCTTGTACAAATGCATCACTTGCTTGCTGATAGCTGTCTGCTATAAACTGAGCCGTAGTAGGAACAGGCCAATCTTCAGACGGTGCCTCAAACGTTAAGTTAGTATTTGAAGCAATTATGTGAATGGCAGCTACTGTATGCCAAGCAATACGTCCTAGAGTCCAATTCTGTGAAGTGATTTCCTGTTTAAGAGACCCATCAGTTAAATTTTTTAGTAGTCTCTGGGTAGCATTTGCTTCATATTCCCAAGATTTCAAAAAACTATCTAAACTTTGAAACATAAAAATCCCCCTTTTGTTTATCCTTTTAATTCCATTTTAACAATAGTTGTATTATAAAACATTATGTATAAGACGTTCATTCCTAGTTTACATAAAACGTATTATGTATAAGTTATTTATCTAAAAACAGAAAAAAAGCATATCAGAATAGTAGAGGAATGTCTTTTTTATTATAAAAAATATACGATTAGAGCACTACTACATATTCTGCTTGTGACTCTTTTTGACCCATATATTCTACATAAGAAACTTTTTGTCCTACTTTTAAAGAGTTGGTGTTATGAATAGAACTAAAATAAACAAATAGGTCTTCACCACCATTATCAGGTGAAATAAATCCAAAACCTTTTTCATCATCAAAATATTTTACTGTGCCTGTTTTACTTTCCAATATAAATAATCTCCTAAAAATTTTATTTAGCAATTAATTATATATGAACACAAAAATAAAATGCTTTATGTAACTAAAAAAAGCCCCATACGCCAAGGGTTTTTTCTATTTTGATGATGAATACCCTATACATTTTTAGTTACCATAATACTAATTATCGGAAATTACATGCTGAAAACCTTTTTTTGTTAAGAAAAAATTCATATCTATTAATAAGTTAGTAAATATTATCCAAGAGGTGATAATGTGGATAAGAATAAGTTAAAACTCACATCTTCTGAAATAGGGACACTATGGGGAGAGTATGTAAACGGAACAATGACGGATGTAGTAAATCGATATATGTTCTCTATTATTGAGGATGAGTCAATAAAGACCATTTTTGAAGATGCTATCAAGACCTTCGTAAACCAAAAAAAACAAATTGTAGCTTTTATAGAAAACGAAGGGTTTCCAGTTCCAATTGGATTTACTGAGTCTGATCTTAATAAAGGTACCAAGAGATTGTTCACGGACATATTCTGCTTAAATTATTTACATATCATGACGTTACATGGCTTGCTAGGACATACAACCTCATTAGGTGTTTCTGTCAGAGAAGACTTACGCCACTTCTACGATTCATGTGATAATGATGCTAAAAGGATGTATCATCAAACGATTGAATTATTACTTGAAAAAGGGGAGTTTCAGAGGGACCCTTATTTTTATCCTGCTACGAACCCTGAATATATTTCTAGCCAGGATTTTACGGATGGGTTTTTCGGGAAAGGCAGACGGTTAACGGCATTAGAAATTATAAGTATTTCTTTCAACCTTAAAAAAAGCATTATGGCTAAAACTCTTTCTATTGGATTTAGCCAGGTCTCTCAATCAAAAGAAGTAAGAAAATTTTTAGAGGATTCGGAGAAAACAGCTGATGATCAAATACAAGTCTTTTCAAAAATAATGCACGCAGATAATTTACCAGTTCCTAAATCGTGGGAGACAGAAGTAACAACTTCAACAGACTCTCCTTTTTCTGATAAATTAATGATGTATCATATTGGTTTCTTATTCCAAGCTGCACAAGCGTATCACGGAACAGGTTTAGCATCAGCCATGCGAATAGATCTTGTAGCTGCTTACGAAAGTGTTATTCTAAAGAATTTAATGGTAACAAAAAAATGGTTTGATATTATGGTGAAAAATAAATGGTTAGAACAGCCACCACTTGCTCCTAACAGAAAAGAAATAGCAAAAGAAAAATAATAAAATCTAATATTTTGAGCGAACTACTCAAGAAGCTGTAAAATTTCCATCCTTTAATGAAATTAATATAGCAGAAAAAACTCCCTTCCGCCTGTGGAGTTTTTTCTGTTTTTAACCTTATATGCTATACATGTTTAGTTAACGTAATCACAGTTATCGGAAACAAAAAGCTTCTAAGAAGGACCTTCTTAGAAGCTTTTTATTACTTACACTTTGAATTTCTTGATAAACCCATTCTAGTAGCATACTTGGATTTTTTTGTTGTAATGCTAACTAAACAAACAGCAGCCACTATTGTGAGTAAAGAAAAACTTGCAATTAAAGTGACTAATCCATTCCAACCGAAGTTACTATAGACGAACCCACTGGTCGTTCCATTAATACTTGATCCACTGTAATAAAAAAATAGATATAGCGATGAAGCTTGTGCCTTGTCATGTGTAGATACTTTACCAACCCACCCACTTGCAATAGAGTGTGATGCAAAAAAACCAAAGGTAAAAACAGCAATCCCTAAAATTTTGATCCACATAGTTGTGTTTAATGTGATACAACTACCCATTAACAAAATAATAAGAGAAATATATAATATTTTCCCTTTTCCATGTTTATCTGAAAGAGATCCCATCCATGTAGAACTAAAGGTACCGACGATATAAACAATAAATATAAATCCAACTAGTGTCTGACTCAAATTATAAGGTGGTTTAATAAGTTCAAAACCAATATAGTTGTACAAAGATGCAAAAATACTACTTACTAAAAAACCAATGATAAAGATGCAAATAAGGGCTGGTTTTTTAAGGTGGTTAAGTAGTGATTTTATAAGTTGTGTGAACACGAATTCTTTAGGTGTAAAATTGGTGGAACGGGGAAGCAATAACCAAAAGATAAGACTAGATATTAATGTAATAGCCCCAATACCAATTAGACCTGCATGCCAATTGATATAATCTGTTAATGTCCCAGCAATAATACGCCCTGACATCCCCCCAATTGAATTTCCACTTATATATAAACCCATTGCCATTCCGAGACTTTTAGGCTCAATCTCTTCACCTAAATAAGCCATTGCAACAGCTGGAAGTCCTGCTAACACAATACCTTGTAATATCCTTGTTAAAATCAACAAATGAAAATCAGGTGATAGTGCCGTTAATATAGAAAGAATAGAAGACAATGCTAAAGATAATGTCATAATGGGCTTGCGTCCAAACACCTCCGATAAAGAACCAGAGATCAACATACTGACTGCTAAAGCAATTGTTGTCGAGGAAAGCACTAAACTTGAAGTAGCTGGTGAAACCTGAAACTCTCTTGATATTTCAGGTAGTAAGGGTTGTGTTCCCCATAGTATAGCAAAGGTACTGAAACCACCTGCGAATAAAGCTAAATTGACTTTCTTAAAAGCAGTGGTTCCACGTTCAATATAACTCATTTTTATACAAACCTCTCATTTTATATATAAATTTCTATCATATCTTATCTAATAACAGCAAGTAGGATAAATTAGTAGTGGGATTTTCAAAATAGAGAAGGCTGTAAAGCTTTTTTTCAAAATCGCTTTACAGCCCGATGACTCCCTCATTTACTTAAATAACAGTTAATTTATTGTATCGTATCGTTAATCAAATCCTGTTAGGTTAACAGGATTTTTATTTAGAGAATTTTTTAATACCAGGTTTTATAAAGTTACGTTGTTTGATGCTACTATGGCATCTTTAATTTTAGTTGCAAGACCGTACATTTGTTCAGATGGAACAGAACATGCAGCGATACGAATTCCCATCGAAAGTGGTGCTACAAATATCTTTTGATCAATTAACCGATCGCTCACGTCTTCTGGCTTTTTGCAGGGGATTGTAATAAAAAAGCCAGAATAATAAGGTAATACTTCAAGGGCCACTTCCTTAGCTTCGTGAAGAAAAATATCAGCCCGTTCTTTAATTAACATATTATATTTTTCTCGTTCAGAGTTAACTTTAGTTAAAAGAAAATCATCGTTATAAATAGTAGCAAGCAAGGACATACAGCCACGGTTTACATTTGACCATCTGGCACGACTTGTTACTAAAGTCACGTTTTCAAACTCTTCAATTGCAGCTTTATCTGATGATACGCCAATTAATGCACCAGTTCGTTGACCATATGCAGTAAATCCTTTAGACATGCTAAAAGCAAACGTTACAAGTATGTTGGAAGGGAGGTTACCAAACTTTTTCATAAACGAACGTGCTTGAATAGGATTCGATGTATAATCAATGTACGCAATATCAACAACTAATGTAATAGTTTTCGTAGTATTGTGAGATTCCTGTACAATAACTTCAAGAATCTCCTCCCATTCTGTGTTAGAAATACTGTACCCCGTAGGGTTATGGTTAGGTGAATTTAAAATAACGACTAGATAATCCTGTTCTAAGAGTAAATTTTTAATTGACGTAGAGAATGATACTAAATTAAACTTCATTTGGTCATTTAATAATTCGAATGTTTGTAGAAACCTTCCAGTTTCCTTACATATAGTTGTATATGGAGTCCAATACCAATCATGAGTTAATATCGTATCACCAACGTTTGAATAATTCCAAATAGCGTTAGAGATGGCTCCAGCGCCTCCGGCACTAGCAACTGCACGTATATATGCATCTGGTGTATACTCGCCAAATGTATGTTTAATGGCAGCGTCTAAAAAAGTTGGAATACCAGCAACCGGACTATAGCTAATCATCTCTTGAATCGGCATTGTACGAAATTGCTCTTCTACAGTTGGTAGGCAAATTAATGTTCCAGTATCATCTGTAATAGCACCCATTGAAGCATCTACTACATTTTCCTTACCGTATTCAATGCTTGCTTGTTTAGCAGCCATACCTGTACCAAACAGTTTATCAACATACACTTTTCCTTGAGCATGAGGGGCAACTCTAGTTTCCATCACACAATCTCCTTCTATTTTTTTGATTGTTGGATACTAAAAGATCTATAACTAGTTAATCCAAGATTTCGCATCCTTTTTTATGGAGCATTTCATCTATCCACGTTCTATCCCAAGTTCCATTTTTAATATCAGCCATGACCTGTTCTTCTTTCGCTACTGTTTCAAGTCCTCTCTCTAGAACCTTCGGCGCATCCTTAGGATTAATAACTACAATTCCATCTTGGTCACCAACTAGAATATCTCCGGGATGAACAGTTACACCTCCACAAGATATGGGTGTATTAATTTCACCTGGTCCATCTTTATATGGCCCAGCTGGCGTTACACCTGCTGCATACACAGGAATAGTCATGTTTCTAATATGATTCACATCTCGAATAGCTCCATCGATTACAAATCCTGAAATTCCTCGTTTTTGAGCCCAGGTAATCATCAATTCTCCAATTAAAGCATTACTTGTATCACCTTTTGCTTCAACTACGATTACGTCTCCTGGAGAAGCCATATCAATTGCTTTATTCAGCATTAAATTATCTCCAGTTCGAGTTTTTACTGTAAAGGCCGTTCCAACAAGTGATGCTGAGTTATAAGCTCTAATCTTATCTCCCATACAAAATGTACGATTCATCGTATCCGCAATATTAGATACGGGAATGTTGGTAAAAGAATCAATTAAATGTTTAGACGGACGAGAGATATGTTGATAAATTCTAAATCCGACATTGCTCATGGTATCCTTTTACTCTCCTTTTGTTTGTAGGCTGTGATAATTGAAATAAGATCGTGCTTCTTTTAAGCTCATCCCTTTTTCTGTTGCTAAACGAATTTGATGTTCTGCTCCCTCAATTTCAATTGCAACTGCAAGCACTTTTTCTTCTATCTCTTGAGGTATAACTACAACACCATCAGCATCACCAACTATAATGTCGCCAGGACGAACACGAATATTAGCAATAGATACTGCTTCCCCTATAGAATCTACTTGTACTCGGTCTTTACCCGTTCGCATATAACGGCTAGAACTAAACACTGGATAATCTAATTCAAGAATGCGATTAGTGTCTCTGCAAACGCCATCTATGACGGTACCTGTGATTCCTTTATGTTTTGCTACTCCTGTCATAATATCTCCCCAAACTGTACAGTCGAGGCGACCTTGATTATCAATAACAACTATCTGGCCTGGTTTTACATCATCAATAAAATCTCCTACAGTTCCTTTTTCAATAGATACTGGACCATATTTTACAGTGAAAGCTCGTCCAGCAATTTTCCATGAAACAGAATTAGACTGAATACCAAAGCATTGGCCGTCAATCCCTAACTTATCTAATGCATCAGAAATCGTTGAAGTATCTATTTTGGTGAAAGATTCAATAATAGGTTCCATAAAATTAATTCTCCTCTTTTACTGGTAGCTAACACATTTTTTATGTGGGGTGAAATTTCATTTTTCTCGTTTTATATTAGAATATAAGGGGAATTCATCTCAAAAATTGTTATTTAAGCATTTTTTCATAGTTATATTTTGTATCTACTTCTAGCATAGACGCACCATTTCTAATTTCTTTTATCATGTCTTCTTCTTTTTGAAAAAGTACTTCTGCTCTTTGTAGAACCTCTTCTGTTTTCTCTTGAGGGACCACTACAACGCCACTTCTATCAGCCATTACAATATCTTTAGGGCGAACTTGAACTCCTCCAAATTGGACCATTATATTTGTTGCTTCTTCTATCACTCTTCCTCGAGCTGTTGCGACAACAGGACCTCTTGCATACACACTGAAGTCAGCTTTAACATAATCATCTAAGTCACGGCAGGCTCCATCGATGACAACGCCAGAAACTCCTTTTGCTTTAGCTCCGTTTGCCAAAATGCCTCCCCAACATGAAACATCCAATCGTCCACTGTTGTCAACGAGAATAATATCTCCTTCTTTTGCAGCTTCAATAGCATGTACGCCTAAGTGGTTAGGACTTTTAGTAAGGCCTGCAGAAACTAGTTTTACCGTAACTGCCTCTCCAACGATTTTCTTGCACCCTTCCCACGTCGGGCTAATTCCATAAGTAGATCCCTGTAAACCTAGAGCATCTAGTGCATCGGATACATTAGTAGTTGATAATTTTCTAAACCTTGCGCGGTACTCTGCATTCATGTTTTCACCTTCCAACTAATTTTTATAATTTATTTAATAAGCAAAAGCACTCTACAAATAAGAAAATAATTTTGCTTATATAAATAGTTCTTTTATAAAGTTACTGCCGAATTCAGCATATTAGGTTAATTTATTTTCATCATCTAAGTGAACATGTTTTTCTGATAATGTTGAATTCTATTTCTCTGCGTTCTCTTGAAAGTTAGCAATTGCATTCCACATTAACGAAGGATTGGAATACATAGGGAAATGACCGCAGTTAGGGATTTCTTCTAAACGAACACCTTCTGATTGAATATGATTAAGATATGTTAAATGATTATTTTGTTCACCGTACATAAACATTTTAGGAAAAGGGAGACCAAGGAACTTGCTCATTAAATCAGCATGATCAGATAGATGAACCATGGATTCAAAAATCCCTCTTACAGCTCCTGCTCGAACCTTATGTCTGAGGCTTGAAGCATATAAAGCACTTGAATATGCTGGTGTATGGCGTGTGCGTTCAATAAAATGTTCAAAGAATTCTTCTGCATCATCATAAGGGTATTGAATAATCTGTCTGCTAAGAAAACAGTCTTCTGGTGCAATATTACCTTCAATATTAGTAAAGCTTACTACTCTATCTGGGTATTTATGGGCAATCATTAAAGCTGTAAGTCCACCCATCGAATGGCCTACAAGGTGAAAACGTTTGAAATTAACGCGTTTGATTACTTTCAACGCAACGTTTTCTAGAAAAGGAATAGATATCTGAGACAAATCTGAACAATAGCTTTCTCCACACCCTGGTGCATCATATGCAAGAAATGGATGATTAGAAAAAGACGAATACCGAACAATGTCAGCATAGTCTTCTTTAGTTGACCCGAAACCATGTAGGAAAACAATCGGACAAAGTTCACCACTACGATGAATAGCTGAAATACGTAAATCAGTGCCATCTAGATTAAATGAAAATTGAGAATGACTAAATTCTTGTTGCATAGAGATGCTCCTTTACTTCTAAATTCAAACTTTTAAAACGTAAGTATTTTATTTATAAAGTTGCTATAAAAAGAGGATATACAAGCTCTTAAAAGTAATTTCCCCCTTTGAAAATAAGTTTATCAGGGTATAATATATATGAAAAATACTTATTTCATGTAATATATATACGATTTATATATAAATGAACGGAAGTGTCTTGTATGGATATAAAACAATTGATTTACTTTTTGACGATAGCTGAGGAAGGTAATATTAGTAAAGCAGCAGAGAGACTTCACATGGCTCAGCCACCTTTAAGCCAACAACTAAAATTATTAGAAGAAGAGCTTGGGGTTATACTATTCGAAAGAAATACTCGCAGAATGAAAATTACAGATGCAGGACAACTCCTACAGAGTAGGGCTCAGCAAATTATTGAACTTATGGAAAAAACATCAAAGGAATTGAATGATTTAAAAGAGGGATCCCAAGGAGTACTTTCTATAGGCACAATTTCTTCAGCAGGTGAAACCTTAGTTCCTATAGTAGTGCAAGACTTTCATAAAGCCTATCCTGGTGTTGATTTTCGTATTAAGGAAAGTAGTACATTTGAAATTCTTGAATTAGTTAAACGGGGAGTAGTGGAAGTTGGGGTTATTAGAACACCATTTAATTTAGAAACATTTGATTATATTAGTCTTCCAGAGGAACCGATGATGGCAGCTACAATGGATTCATTGTTAGACATGAATAAAACATCTATGAATTTAGATGAATTAAAAGGAAAACCATTACTTTTTCATAATAGGTATGCAAATAATATAGAAGAAGCATGCAAAAAATCAGGATTTGAACCCAAAGTGAAGTGTAGGATAGACGATACAAGGACAATGCTCAAGTGGGCAAGTAATGGGATGGGAATAGCCTTAATCCCTCGAGATATGATGGACTTGATACCAGATAGTAACCTTCGTTTTATTGAAATTAAAGAAGAGGCTCTTGCAACAAAGATAATTATAATATGGAAAAAAAATCATTACCTCTCTACACCAGCTAGGCATTTTTTAGAGTTCTTCAAGTCAAAAAAACTTATTTAGATAATTAGTTCTTTATTAATTAATTTACTTCTATATTCATAAACAGACTTTTCTTTATCAAGAAAAGAGTGAGTGCACAGCACATAAGTATGAAATTGAAAGGTGAAAAAAGAGCGTAAACCCAATAAATAATGCAGGGTTTACGCTCTTTTTTCTAATATTTTTTATATAAATTAGCATTTCTACTTACATATACAAAGATATTCTTCAGCTTAAAATTAATATTATGTTTATTAGGTTTGTATCACATACCAATAAGTATTAATACCTAAAGATAAAAAAGATTGTTATAAGTAATAAACTTAATTTGGTAATCATTTCGCCTATAATTAAAATAAGTTAAAATAAATGTATGATGTGTTAAGAGAAAAGAGGGAAAGGGAATGAAACCAACAATATATGATGTAGCAAAGGAAGCTGGAGTATCAATTTCAACCGTTTCTAAAGTATTAAATAATACAGGGAGTATTGCAGAGAAAACTCGAAAAAAGGTTAGGGATACCATGCATAAGTTAGACTATCAACCTAGTGTGGTAGCATCCGTCAAAAAGCGTATTCAAACTATTGGGCTTTTGATACCTAATATTGCAAATCCTTTCATGTCAGAGATAGCAAGAGGTATTGAAAATCATGTTAAAAAATTCGGTTTTAGTTTGATGATTTGTAGTACGGACAATAATTTAAAAAATGAAATCGAATACATTTCTATATTAAAGCAAAAGTACATAGATGGTATTATAATTGCTACAGGATTAAAAGAGGATAAAGCTATTAAGGAGCTCCTTAAGGCTGAGATTCCGGTTGCATTACTTTCGAGAGATGTATCTTCGCTTGCTGTGGATGCAGTGTTAGTAGATGATTTTCTAGGAGGGTATGAGGCTACAGAATACTTGATAAGCTTAGGACATAAAAGAATTGCAATGATTACTGAAGACATTAAGTTTCCGACGATAGGAGCAAGATTTGAGGGATATAAGCAAGCGCTTGAGAAAGCAGGATTGCCATATGATGAAAGTTTAGTGTCTCTCAATAATACTTCACTTGATGAAGGAAAACAGTCTACACGTGAACTTCTACATTTGTCTGTTCCCCCGACAGCTATTTTTGCCTCAACCGAATTTCTTGCGATTGGAGCAATACAAGGTGCGCGTGAACTTAAGATAAAAGTTCCGCAAGATCTATCAATTATTGGGTTTGACGACACTGTCCTATCGACAATTTGTGATCCTCCTTTAACTACAATAGCTCAACCTATTCATGAAATGAGTAAGAAGGTTGTTGAACTATTAATAGAGGAGATTGAAGATTCAAAGGAGACGAAGCAACGAATCGTTTTATCTCCAAAATTAGTGGTTCGTGCATCTACTTCTTATAATAAAACGACTACATGAATGTAAATAAAATAATTAAACCTTGCAGTAATTAATACTGTTATCAAAGTTTAAAGTTAGATATTTATGTATTGAATAATCAATTTTTAGGAGTAAAAAAGGCTACACAGCTTGCTTTGAAGCTGTGTAGCCTTTTTTGCTATCTTTTTTAAAAAGAAAAAAATCAATAATATTAAATCATAAGAACATTCATATATATCTTCCAAAATATCTATAGCGAATTTAGCTTATTTGAGATGGTCTTGTGCTTCATTACCCCAACTAACGACGTATTAATCTATTCGCTATATGTCTTTACACTTCTCTAAAATCTTCGTTTGATATAGGTAAAATATTGCTAATTATTCTATGTAATAAAATTTATTTTACTCAAAAGATATAGTTATTTATGGACAATCCATTTAAAGCTTTCCTCTTAATTTTATTAATTTGTCGTGATAACTACTTATTGACTTTAAGGAAACTTCAAAAGGAAAGAGCTTTCCTTATTTTTAAGAGTGTCTGAATTTAGTTTACTAATACTTATAAAAAACATACAATTGTTTTACTATTGTTAAGGTGCTTAGAAAGGACGTTTAATCTGGAAATCCAGTTATAAGGTATAAGTTCGTGTTATTATCTAAATTTTTAAAAAAATATTGACAATAAAAAAACTAGAGGATAAACTCATTATCAAGGAAAGTACTTTCCTTACTTGTTAGCCTACTAATCATAAAAGGGTTGGTTAAACCAAAATATGAAAGCGCTACAAAAAAGAATAGCAAGAGGAAGGTAACTTTATTTAATCTTAAGGGGGAAGAAAGATGAAAGAAGTTAGAATTGGTCTGGTTGGTGCAGGACGTATGGGAAGTTTTCATGGAAGAACGGTTGCTCGTAAAATCTATGGGGCAAAGCTTAACGCGATTGCTGATCCAGTTTCGGGAGCTGCTGAAAGACTTGCGAAAGAACTCGGAGTACCAAAGGCATATACAGATCCAATGGAAATGTTCCAAGATCCACATATTGACGCAGTAGTTATTGCAGCTCCTGCTCGTTCACATGCTGATCTTGTTGTTGCTGCTGCTAATGCAGGGAAAGCAGTTTTCTGTGAAAAACCAATGGCAATTACCTTAAAAGAAGCAGATAAGGCCATATTGGCAGCCGAGGAAGCAAACGTTCCCTTACAAGTAGGCTTTAATCGTCGTTTTGCTTCAGATTTTAGAGCTGCTTATAACGATATTGTGGAAGGGAAAATAGGAACTCCACAATTATTGAGATCATTGACACGTGATCCAGGTTTAGGGGATCCTACTCCAATTCCAGAATGGACGATATTCTTAGAAACGTTAATTCATGATTTTGATGCTCTGCTCTATTTAAATCCAGGTGCAGAACCAATTGAAGTTTATGCAGTAGCTGATGCACTTGTACGTCCAGATTTTAAAGATAAAGGTCTCCTTGACACTGCTGTTGTTAACATCCGTTTTGATAATGGGGCAATTGCAACAGCTGAAGCAAATTTCCAAGCAGTTTATGGATATGATGTTCGCGGTGAAGTATTTGGTTCAGCTGGAATGGTGACAGCTGGATGTGTTCAACAAACAAATATGATTCGCTACACTGCAGAAGGAATAAGTAGCGATACATACCGAAGAGACACTGAATTATTACATGATGCTTACGTATCAGAACTCACTTCTTTTGTAGAATGTGTGCGTAATGAGAGTACTCCTTATGTAACAGGTAAAGATGCTCGCAGAGCTCTTTCAATTGCACTTGCTTGTATTGAATCTGTTAAGACAAATGCACCAGTGAAAATTAAGGAAAGTGTACAGTTGATTTAATTAAACTATCTTAATTACAAAATTACTATTTTATCTGACCTAAAAAGAAAGCGATATCATTAGGGGTTTGATTCTTCTTTTTAGGTTTAGATTTCTGAAATACATCACTTCCAAAATAAATTAAATGTGTAAAAAGGAGAATAGAAATGAAATTTTCAATTTGTAGTTGGACTTTTGGAGATATTCCTTTAGAAAAGACAATGGAGTTTGTTGCAAAAACTGGGTATGACGCAATAGAAATTAGAGCTGCAGTAGATGACTATAACTGGTGCGATATTAAAAAATTAGCGAAAAATTTAAATCTAGAAATAAGTGGTTTGACAGGCGACACTGGTTGGCCAAACGAAGAACAAGATTTAGCTAATCGAAGCGAAGATAACCGAAAAAAAGCAGTCGCATACTTTGAAAGGCAAATTGAAGCTGTTAAAGAGGTAGGAGCAGAATATTTAGTTGTTTGTCCTTCTGCGGTTGGAAAAACAGCTCCAATGGGCAACAATGGAGAGGATTGGAAATGGGCCATTGACTCTGTACAAAGATTAACGAAAAAAGCAGAGGAATTAAATATTACTCTTGTAATAGAGCCTTTAAACAGATATGAGAGTTGTATTGTTAATACAGGAGCCGATGCTACAAAATTTGTGAAAGAAGTTAACCACCCTAAAGTGAAAATGTTACTAGATTCCTATCATATGAACATTGAAGAACGAGACCTTGAATTTCCTTTTTTAGATGCACAGGACAACCTGCATATTCTTCATGTAGCTGATAGCAATCGAAGAGGCATGGGGCGTGGACTCCTTGACTTTAGACCATTTATTTCTGGAATACAAAAGATA
This sequence comes from Priestia sp. 53B2, assembly GCF_056099005.1. Classification (NCBI taxonomy): domain Bacteria; kingdom Bacillati; phylum Bacillota; class Bacilli; order Caryophanales; family Bacillaceae; genus Priestia; species Priestia sp. 53B2. The sequence continues at coordinate 90,865 of NZ_JBLZXA010000033.1, read as the reverse complement.
AACTTTGATGGATATGTTGTAGTAGAAGCAACAGCTCCTGGTCCAAATCCTTTTCAAGCGAATAAAGGAGCTAACATGAATATGATTTATACATTCGCTGAAGAAAGTTTATCGTTCTTACAAAATAACTTCAAGCCTGTGAAACAACTCTAAATAGTATTTCTTTACTAAAAAAGATTCAACTAAAGGGGCGGATGGGTGGACCATGAATAAACAAAAAATGTATAGGTGGGTAATTTATTGTTTTGGTGCTTTAGGTGGGCTTTTATTTGGTTATGATACAGGAGTTATTTCAGGTGCTCTTCTTTTTATAAAAAAAGACATGGGGCTAACACCTTTCCTTGAAGGGTTAGTTGTAAGTGGAGTTTTAATTGGTGCCCTTATCGGTGCGGCTTTTAGTGGACCTGTAGCCGATAAATATGGAAGAAAGAAAACAATTATTATGTTAGGTGTACTATTTACAATTGGCGCAATTGGAACAGCTATTTCTCCTAATGTACATACTTTAATTGCGTTTCGTATCGAACTGGGAATAGCAGTTGGAGGAGCTTCAGGTATTGTCCCTCTCTATTTAGCTGAAATGGCTCCAGCAAATATTCGTGGTAAGGTTTCTTCATTAAACACGATTATGAATGCTCTGGGTATTTTTATGGCCTATCTCGTAAATTACATGTTTGCAGCTTCAGAAAATTGGCATTGGATGCTGGGGTTAGCCGTTGTTCCTTCTGTTTTATTGATGTTAGGGATGTTTTTTATGCCTGAAAGTCCAAGATGGCTTTGGCAGAATGTAAGTGAAAATGAAGCACGCAGAGTATTATCTCTGACAAGATATTCACACCAAGTAGAAGAAGAAATAAGAAGTATAATGCAGATAAAGACTGAGAAAAAGGTCAATTTAAAACTACTTTTTGCACCTGGCTTACGTTCTGTTTTATTTATTGGGATCGGCATTGCTATATTTCAACAGATCATTGGAACCAATACAATTATCTACTATACACCAACGATTCTAAGTACAGCTGGATTCGGTTCCACAGCAGCGATTGCTGGAACAATAGGTATTGGAGTTTTTAATATTTTGTTTACGATTCTTGGAATGCTCCTTATTGATAAAATTGGGCGCAAAAAGCTATTGTTAATTGGAAACATCGGTATGACAATTGCTCTTGGTACACTTGGAGTTGGTATGGTATGGGTGGAAGTGCCGGTGTGGCTGTTACTTACTTGCCTTTCTTTATTTATTGTTGCGTATTCAGCGAGTTGGGGTATGGTCGTATGGGTCATTCTTGGTGAAATCTTCCCTATGAATGTGCGTGGCGTGGCAATGGGGGTAGCAAGTACAGCTTTATGGCTTTCAAACATCGTCATCTCGATGTCATTCCCAGTACTTGTAGAGGCTGTTGGGGTAGGAGTTCTATTCTTAACATATGCAGTTATTGGCGTTTTCGCTTTCCTCTTTGTTATGAAATATGTTCCTGAAACAAAAGGTCGAACGCTAGAAGAAATTGAATTAGAGATAGCATTTAAAAATAAACAAGCTGTTAGCTAATATAGGTTGATTGCCTACCAGAAATAGATTCAAAAATTAATAAGAGAATTTAAATTCTGAGTGAAAATGAGTCACGCCTTGTTATAAGATGTGACTTATTTTTGTATTTATAGAATCCATTATGGCAACTAATTTTGCATCGAATGATCAGTTATATGGAAAACGAAAGTTAATTTCCACAGAGAGCATTTCCCTGCGTATTAAATGCAGGTGTTTGATGTTTTTCTACCTTTATTTAATAACTTTAAAGAGGCAAATTTATTAATAATTATCTATGCAACTACCTTTTAATAAAACCATTTTTAAATAAATCGTACCATTCTTCTAATTCTTTACCTTTTAGAACACCTAATTTATTTAATATGTCTCTTGAAAATTCTAGTGCACCACTTCCATTAGCCGTAATTAGACAGCCATCGCTAACAGATTGCTCTTCTATATAGTTTTTATCCCCTCGATAATTAGGTGCCCCTTCTTTTAAATATGGTAATGAATTTCCTGTATGTTTATGTTGTTCAAGAAATCCATACTTCCCTAAAAAGGTAGTTGCATCGCAAATCGCTGCAACCGGAATATTATTTTCAAGACAAAAACTTACAAGCTTCTTTACCTGATGATTTTTCTCTTCTCTCCATCCAGTGCCACCAGGAATGATTAGCATTACGAATTCCAAGTTAAAAGAAAAGTCTTGTAAGCTGTAATCCGGAAGAACAGTTAATCCTCCCATTGAAACTTTAGGATTGTTGTCAATCGCAATTGTCTGAAGTTGAAATCCTGTTCCCGGTTTATTTAACTCGGCGGTCACATAACTGGCTTCCCAATCCGCAAACCCATCTGTAATGAAGACCAATACTTTTTTCATTTATATATCCTCCCTAATTCTTAATTAGAGATATAACCAATTACATTATCAATCTCCTAATTTAATTTACCACATTCTTCATATTCCATAAAATAGAAAACTCACCTTCCGTAAAAGTATACCTTTACGAACCCTACTATTTTCCATTAGTTCATGAATTAAAATATGTTTTAAGTATAAAAACTTAACTATCTAAACCCTAGAACCCTCATTCTATGCTCTTAATTGGATATTACAGGAACAATTATTGTTATATGGTGAAAATCCAGTTAATGTTAAATGAAGACTTAGCAACTTAGAGGGATAGGTCACTACATAATTGCAAAGATATAGATATAACAGTACTTTAAGAAAGGCTTTACTTGTGGATATAGAGGCAGCGAGAGAACGTATGATTAGAGTAGGGTTAGAAGAAGGATTTACTAGCCATAATACAATTGTAATCAGTCAATTAGTTGATAAATTATTGAATGAATTAGAGAAGATTACTTCAGCTGATTAGTTTTGTTCTTAATATAAAAAAGTAAAAGCAACCTCAGCTCTAATGGCAATTCGAGTGAGGTTGCTTTTTAAGGTAACTCTATAACCGTAGATAAATAATAACATATTTTTGCCATAACGACTATCTTTTCCAGAACGAGCATATATATAAAAGGCGGACTTTTTATATATTCTTTTTTCACTTATCCTTCTGAGAAAGCCTTTCATATCAAGGATGTATAGAAAGCTGCATACTCGTAAAAAAGAACCCTTAGCTGAACCCTACAGCAAGGGTTCTTTTTTACGGTTGGTTCCTAGAGGCAGTATTACGCTAACTAACTTAGTATATGGTATACAACTAAAAAACAGAAAAGGTGTTTATTGAAGGAGAAACCTACTCTTGAGTAGTTTTTATTCTTAAAAACGTAAGACTCTTTTTTAAAGTTTTCAAACACTACCTATACGACATCAATATCCAATAAGTATGTTAAAAAAGGATGAGAGCCTAACTATCCCTGAGCTTGTGCTTTTCTTTATAATACCTTGCATATAGAATGACTATTGTAAGCCAAAATCCACTAATAAGGTATCCGCCAATAACATCACTTGGATGGTGTACACCTAGATAAATACGACTTAACCCCATCACTAAAATTACAGTGATTACCATTGAAGTCAATAGAACTTTCATTTTTTTATTTTTTACATGCATCCACAAAATGAATAAAATTAAACCGTAGAGAACCAAAGTATTCATAGCATGCTGGCTTGGAAAGCTGTGTCCATCGACCTCTACTAAATGCCGCCCGTTTGGTCGTGAACGACTTAGTAGGGGTTTTATTCCTTCTCCAAGTAATCGCTCCCCTAGCATAGTAACAATAAATAAAACAGACATAAGACGATCTTTCATCACAAAATAAAGGTAAAATAACACTAACAGCGATACACCAATAATAAAGTAGGTTGATCCAATAAAATCAAGAAACTTCATTACTTTTGTTAAGAAAGAAGAGTGATTTTTATGAACGGTGGATAATAACCACTGATCAAATTTATCCATTTTTTCTAGTCTAACTAATATGGAAATCATAACGAAGCTGCTAAGTAATATTAGCGCCATAATTATAGATAACTTGAATCTAACTAAAGTTCTCATGTCAGCACCTTCGGATCTATGTTAGTAATAACAATGTGTCGGATAAGAATGTTTGTTCTCGTATGTCTTAAATAAAAGATATTCATTCCACTTCTATGTAATTAAGTCATTGATGTTTATTCTTTTTGATTATTAAAAGCTTTATGTAGTAAAAACTACAATATCGTACCATAGAGAAATTAACACAAAAATAGTTATAAAAAAGAAAGAAGTAAGTTGGGTATATATAATTTATACACTTTATTATAAGAAATGCTGATTTAGTTGAACTCTTCTTTAGTTAATAAACTTTCTTCTGCGAACGTTGACACCCCTAATCTTTCTGTATATAAGTCAATATCAACCGCATAAGGAGGTCTCTTTTTTACTTCTATAAATATCTTTCCAATATATTCTCCCACCACCCCAATACTTATTAACTGTATGGAACCTAACAGCCAAATAGAGATAATTAGAGAGGTCCATCCTATACTCGTATGACCTAATAACTTTTGAGTAAACGCATAACAACCTGTCATCACACTTATAAAAAATAATAAGCAACCTAAAAGAGTAAAGGCTCGAATAGGAACCACACTAAATGAGGTAAGACCATTAAATGCGAATGAAACCATCTTTTTCAAAGGATATTTGGTTTCACCGGCTAAACGTTTTTTTCGACTATATGTCACTTTTGAGGACTTAAATCCAATTAAGGGGACAATTCCTCTTAGAAACAAACCTGCTTCTTTATAACGCGAAAGTTCTTCAATAGCTCGCTTGCTCATTAAACGATAATCTGCATGGTTATAAATAAGGTTGATATTCAACTTTTGCATAAGACGATAAAAACATAAAGCAGTATTTCGTTTGAAAAAAGTATCTGTTTCTCTGCTATCGCGTACACCATATACAATTTCATCCCCCTCATGATACTTTAAGAGGAAACTTCGAATCACAGAAATATCATCTTGCAGATCCGCATCAATCGAAATTACACAGTCCGATTTAGCTTTAGCTTTTTCGAGTCCGGCAAGAAGTGCTTTCTGATGCCCTACATTGCATGATAGCTTTAGTCCTGTTACATAGTTATTAATTGTGCTCTCCATCGCAATTAATGACCATGTACGATCTTTACTACCGTCATCTACAAATAATATCTTGCTATTAGCTGAAATTAACTTTTCTTTTCTTAAATCATCTAAAACAGAGGATAGTTGCGTAATGGTGTCTTTTAATACTTCTTGTTCGTTGTAACATGGCACCACTATTGTTACTAAGGGCAGCGTTGGCTTCAATTTTTATACCTCCTATATTACTTGATACAAGTAAATCTTCCACGCAGATTCTTTATGATTAAATTCTTTCAAGAGCGCAAGGTTATTATCTTTCGCGTTCAAAATAGGAACCGATGAAAAGATATAACGACCACCCATTTCTTTAAATTGATTTGTGTTTAGCTGCAAATGACGCACTTCTATATTTTGATCTTTTGTGAACTCGTATGTTTTACCGAGTTCATTAACAAAGATGTAACAGCGACTTCCCCATTCATCATAATATTTTCTTAGTTGCTTATTTTTTTCTAACTCTTTTGCTATTATCTTTCGAAATTTATACTTGTATTCAAGGGGATATACATTGTTATAGGTATCTAGTGTGTAAAATCCATTGTATTGCGAAATAGCTGGATGGAGCCCAATACTTGCTACTCGGTACGAATCTTGAGGATCCCCTATATATTCTTTTATATCTTTGAACTGTTTTGTAGCATAAAACTCCTTAAAAGAAGGAGAATGAAAATAATGGCCATAAAGAAGTTCTTCGTTAAAAAGGAGAAGTGTTATGATTTGGCTTATAATTGCTATAGTAGCCAATTGCCTCCAAAACTTTCCTAGTGACCATAGAATATAACAGGCTAAGCTGAAACTAAGGTAAATAACAATAATTCGTAAGAAGTGAAACCTCGCAAAGTTAAATGTATTTAGAAAGCTGATCTTTTCTTTGAGAGGAATCCATAAATTATTAAACCAAAAAGCGTACCATATCGATAAAGCAACATTTAAAAGAAATAAAAAAATAAATATTTTGTTATGTTTTATCTTCCTCTTAAAAGCTAATAAAATAAGCGTCAAAAATAATATTGGAAGAATAACATGGGTATGGACAGTCATAACATGTGTATGCCCTATGACAAAGTTTTTAAGTGAAAGGCGCATAGAATGCCAAAAATCATGTCGTGAGGATATAAATTCTATTCTATGATTTGGCTGTTCTGAGATAATCATTGAATAGACAAGGCGATACTCAATTAAAAGGTAGAGGGAGGTCATAAACATAAGGCTGAATAGAAATGGCCAATTCCACCTTTTTTTTCTAATCAAGTCGTAAATCCATAAAAAAGAAATCGCTACTAAAAAGAAGAAAAAGCCAAGTACAAAGCTTGAATAAAAGGGTAAAAGGAAAAGAGCGACCCATTCTTTCCATGAAAAATCTCCAGAACGGATATTCAAAAATGCCCATAAAGCAAGAGGGTATCCTAATGTACTTAACATGCCTGAAGGCCAAAAGGGGGTAAGTGCAAATGCAAGTGAAACACCAATACGAACAAAGTGGGCATCTTCATGCTTAATAAAGTGCTTCTTCAATAGTAAATACATTCCACCAAAAGCAGCTAACCGAGTAATCGTTTGGCTTAAAGCGTAAGCAGTCATAGAAGGAAAGAGAGCATGAAGCCAAACGATCCCACTGAATGCCGTCCCGAACGCATCACGTGGTAATCCATTGATAATCTGAGGGATTGTAGAGTGAAGGCCACCAAATATCTCACCACTTTCAGCTAGCACCTTATACCAAGCAATATTAGAATCTAAATTATCATGAACACGTATGTGAGCATTTTCTCCTAATACATACATAGGAAGAAAATAAAGAAAAAGCAATACAAGTGCACTGATGATATAAATTTTCTCTTTTCTCTTTCCTGTTGTAGTCACTGACATCTATTACACATCCATTGAATTATTTTTAAAGCATATTGATTCTTTTTGGCGATTCTACTCATCCAAAATATTTGTTTGTTAATATTCCCATCCTTATAACGAAAATGTATTTGAGAGAAAGATTTTGAAATCAACATGAGACCATACGAATAAAACTCCTTAATCATTAAGGAGTTTGACCATATGCACAGAATATTTGACTGCTAGTTAACTTTAATTAGACCTTTTTATCTTTGTGCGCCATCCTGCCCATGCTCCTACAAGAAGGCCCCCTAAAGTATCTGCAATTAAATCAATCATTGTATCTTTATTTCCACCGCCCTGTAAAGTCATTCCGAAAAGTTGATCTGAGCTAAATTCGTAAATTTCCCATATCACGCCTCCAAGTGCAGCAAAGGAAAAGGTAAATAAAAAAACAAACCATGCTGATATATACTCTCCTGCACTTCTGTGTATTAATCGTTCATATAAAGCGATTCCTGCAAAAGCAAGGATAGCTCCACTTATTAAGTGTAAAAATGTATCCCACCATCCTAAACCATACCAACCTAAAATTGAACCTAGGTACTGTGAACAAAATAAAAAAATTAAGTAGGAAATGATGATAGGCAAGTTAAATTTAAGCTTAGTAAAAAAAGCTAATAAAAGTGGAATTAATCCGCATGCAAAACCACCTAGTGCAACCAGGGTCTTAAAGGATTCATCGCTTACATAGTAAAATACTGCTAAACATCCCATGAAAATGACGTAAATCAAACTAAATAATATAACCAGCTTACGTTTCATTTCAACACCCCTTATATTATTTATAGTTTTTCTCGTCGTTTCATAGAATAAATAGCAGTTAAAAGACCTGATATCATACCTATAATCATGTCATACATAGTATCTGTATTTCCTCCTGATTGCATAGTGTGAGTAAAAGTTAAATCACCCAAAAATTCGTAAACTTCCCATAAAACTGTAGCGTTTACTGAGATTGAAAGCACAAATAAGAAAATAACCCATTTGGAAATTCTATTTTGTATGCGTGTAGCTATAAACAGCTTATAAAGAGAAACCCCAACAAATCCCATGAAGATTCCTTTATAAAAGTGTAGAACAGCATCCCACCATTTAAAGCGATTATAAAAATCTTCAATTGACCCTAGAAATAGTGAGCAAAAAAGAAAAAGATAATACCCCACTATAATAGGAATAGGGAAGAGATTAACCTTCTTAAACAACAACAAAATTGGTAATGCACTTGCCATCACGCCTCCCAATGCTACCTGCCAACGAGAAGAATCTCCTTTGCTTAGATAAAAAAAGAGTAAAACAAGCATAAATATAATAAAAGATATACTAAGAATTAGGATTATTTTTGATTTCAAATTTTCGCCCCATTTGTCAAAAAAGTTCTTCTAATAAAAACTATATAGCTAGTTCTTAAGCTCCAAGGAATCAAGTTTTCTCTATATTTTTTGATAAATAATAAAGGGATATACTCTTATTGACAAAATTTCGAAATTTGTACTGGAATGTGTAGAGAACAAAAAAGAATTCTTTATGTCAAAAGTGAAAATATGAGTATTTTTAGGTACTGAAAAAATCCCTGATGTTAATTAAAGAAGGTTTATTATCTTTTTAAGATATATATGGAAGAAAGAGGGTGGGGGACCGTCGGTAATTTTGTTTAAATATGAACTTCCTTTTCTTATAGACGTTATCCACTAGTTTGTTTTAGACATCATTTGTAGCTCTATGCGGGCTTGAATAAAACACTGTTAGATCAATGATGTCTAAAATTCTATGTAAGGGAAAAATGATAAGGCGAGCGAGCCCTTGTGTTTCAAGGGTTATTTTTTGTGATGTGTTACGGAAAGAGTGATTATGTTAACTACACTCGTATACGATATACAATTCAAAAAGGAGAAAAAACTATCTTGGTTGGAAGATAGTTTTCTCTAGGTACAATATAGTTGTTGTTAGGACGATGTTTTGTGACATTATTAGTAGTTTACTTAATATAGTCAGTAACTATACATATTAAAAAAGAAAGTCTACTTTTTAGTTCATTTATAAAACCATAAAGTTAATTTGGATAGCTTTATATTTATTAGTTTTACTACTAATTTACAGTGTATATCTTTTTAAAAAAAGAACACAATAAATCTCTAGAATGGGGATTATATTTGAGAAAGGATTTATTTATAAATGAGCAAAAAAACCTCTGAATATGTCATATTCCTTTTGTGGTTTATTTTTCTGTTTACTCTATGGGCACTTGTAACGTTGTTAGAAGGTACAAATGGACAATGGTGGTCTATTCTTCGGTTAAATCCAGAAGTACCTGAACCATTTGCTCTGGAATTTTCGTATCTGAAAATAATCATTGCAGCTATTTTGTCTTTCATGCTGGCTTATTTTATAGTTTTATTGCTAAGAAAGAAATAAAGGCTCTATTTATCGTATAGAAGCTGTATAGAAGCCTAGCGAAGACAGTAATAGTATTGCTGAAATTGTGTGCAGCATCTACTTTATTGGAATGAAACGTTGGAAATTAGGTATCAAAAATCTCATGTCAATACTGTACCTTCTATAGAAAATAATCAGACCTTTATTGTACTAGAGAATCAAACATTTAATGACTTAAAAATCGATTATTAGGGGGCTTGTTACAATGGTCAAGTCTATTAACTAAAGAAAAAGCTCTAAGTAGCGTAAATGGTTTTTTTGAAAATGTAAATTTAAGGGGAATAACGGTAAATATCTCTACTCATAATGCATATCACATTGGACAAATAATTTATATTAGAAAACCGAAAAATAGCTGGAAAGTAAAGGGCGGGAAAGAAAAATCAAAAGCAGCCAATATAATATATGGCTGGCTTTTTTATTATGTTTTTTTAACAGAGAAAGATTTTATTACTTATTAACATTAAACTTTTTGGTGTGAAAAAAAGATAATTGATGATATATGCTTTTCATAAGATGATGAAACATAATAATGCCTAATAGAAATCTGGTCTATGTCTGTACATTGTTCTTAATTATGTTCTAAGCTGACGTTTTCTTTAATGACTTATTGCTTGGGGCAAACCAACCGAATAGAGCTATGCCAACTAATACTCCATAGAAGATTAGTGTCCAGATAGTACTATGTGGAAAATGAGGGTCTAGAACACCTATATCTTTATGAGCAAGAGTAATAACAGCAAGTTTGACACCTACCCAGGCAACGATAGCATAGGCTGTGGTTTCTAACGCAGGTCGCTTCTCAAGGAGTTGCACAAACCAGGTCGCTGCAAACTTAATTAAGATAAGTCCCGCAATCCCTCCAAGAACCACAACTGCAAACTGTCCACCATCCATACCGCCGATGTCACCAAGTTCGGAATCCGGAAGACCAAGGGCTAGAGCAACCGCAGCTAAAATGGAGTCCACTGCAAAAGCGAGGTCAGCTAACGCAATTTTTCCTACTGTAGGCCAGAAACCTTTTACAGCAGACTTTTTTACATCATCGTTATGAATATTCTCATTATCTTTCCCAAACCGGGCCTTAATCACATGCTTTAAACCTAAATACAGAAGATAAGCTGCTCCTACTGCCTGTATCCACCAGACGTTTGCGATAAATGAAATGGCAAAAAGAGCTGCAAATCGAAAGATAAAGGCCATAAGAATTCCGTAATTAATCGCTCTTTTTTTCTGATCGTCGGGTAAATGTTTGGCTATAATTGCTAGTACAAGAGCATTGTCAGCCGATAATAATCCTTCTAAGCCGATTAGAATTAACAATGCCCACGCGTATTCGAGCCAAATAGATTCCATCCACCTTCCCCCTTTCTAAACCTAAATCTTTTATGCTAAATGTTTACAATTATCAATACGATTTATCCAAACATATGAGAATTATCCTTTCAGATTTAAGTGGTCACTTTTCTTTGCAAATCTCCTCGAAACCACATCACAATCAACATAAAGATGAACACATAACGAACCTTTTGTGAAATTAATATCATCATCATACCTAATACAGAATAACGACTAGCTAGCTGATTGATTATCCTGAATATTTTATAATCTACCTGGATTTTCTCCTTCATTTTTAGATAGACATACTCTTCTCTCCTAACGAAGAACCCATTACATGATCAATGCTCTTATGATAGTAAGAAAGGAATCAAAAATAACTATTAAGTCATTTCGTATAATGGAGAGATAAACATATATGAAACCTCCTTAATCTATAAGGAGGCCTCTCTTTTTAAAACATAAAAAATTGCTTTGTTATTTCTCATCATTTTTCTTTAACGATTGTTAGGGAATACTCTTCGAACGGTTTCAGTAAAGTCTTCAAATAGACCATTTCTTGTCGCATCTTCATTAATTCGGTTTCCGTATCCTTCCATACGATTTACGAAATCAGGATCAGATGACACATACACATTTCGAATATCTCGATCTGTAGCTTTTACTTGATCTGAAACCTTCTTTTTTAAAGGGTCGTTTACTTCTCCGTTTGCTCCATTCTTTAAAACAACAGCCACGTATGCATTTCGGTTTGTAACAATCACATTCGCAGTCTCTACTTCATTTAATTTAGCAATACGATCCGCAGCTTTATCAGCTACCTCTAATCGTGTCTGATTATTATTATCTACATTATTATTCTGAACACCGTCAGGTTGAAATCCCACGTCTCGTAAATCATTGTTGTCACGAGTGTTTTGTGCTTTTTGTTCAGACGGTTCCTCAGTTGGATCAGGCTCAGCTTCATCCTTTTTATCATTACAACCAAAAAGAAATCCTACTGATAAAATAGCTGATAAGAGTCCCAATACATATTTTTTTGTCTTCATTCTTTCTTCACTCCTTCTTATATACGTATGTGTATTAAGATTTACATTGTTTTTTAAAATAATTACAGGAAATACCTTGAAAATTCAAGGAGGAATAAACTTTTGTATATTGAGCAAACTACTCGTGATAGTAAAGTTTCACTCTTGAAAGTTTGACACGTAATAGAAAAAACCACTGACTAGGCTCAGTGGTTTTTTCTGTTTTTTAATTGAATTTTTTTAGGAGACGGTTATGTAGCTTTGAAAGGATAAGTAAAGCAAGAATTGTACCAACTAAGGTAAGGAACATATCCCATTGTGCATCCCACATGTCTCCTTGCATACCTAAAAAGCTTTTAGTTATTTTTCCTTTCCTTGTTATTTTAGAAGATAACCATTCGATGATTTCGTACAAGGAGGCGATCGCAAGTGAAATACTTGTAGAGATGACCAATAACCAATAACCTTTGGTCATTGGTGTTTTCCGTAATAATATTTCTCTTATTACAATTACAAACAAGCCTTTTAGAAAATGTCCAAAACGATCGTAGTGATTTCGATTAAAATGAAAAATATCTTTTGCCCAATTAAAAAGAGGTACTTTTGAATATGTATAATGACCGCCAACGAACATGATAAGGGCTAGAATTGTAATAATGATATAAGAGAGAGTAGTGAGGCGAAATTTATTGTATGTTGCAAGGACAATCATTAGTCCGATAACGGCAGGGCTAACCTCCAATATCCATATCAAGTACCCTGCAGGCTTGATAACTGACCAAATAAAAACTGCAGTAACAATCAATAGTAAAAATAGATGAAGTGTTCTATTTTTGTCTCTTCTCAATTTTTTCACTCCTACAGAGAGAGTTTTTACTTACAGTATTTGAAAAAAATAATTCTATATACAGAGTACTTAGAGCTATTTTCCTTAGAGATGTAGCGACATTACCTCTAATAATGAAATTACCACCTCTGACAATATGTTCATCTTTTACATTGTATTTAATTTTACCTGGTTGCAACTTAAAAGGATTTCCTCTCCTTCATTTTATAAGAGAGAAAATCCTTTTATATTGTATAATCCTTTATTTTACGTAAAAGGATAGAAACAAATACTGAAATTTAGTTATTGCCCATTTGTTGTCGATTGAGAGCTTTGGCTCTTCATATCTTGATTACCCATACCAGAGAGAGGAATCATATTTTGAAGTTGTCCACCACGCCCTGTCATCATACTATAAGCAGCAGCACCGATCCCGATAGAAGCGACAATAGGCAATACTTGTATGTTATTTTTCATAATCCAATCACCTACTTTCATTAAATTACACGTATGCGCATCTATAGGTTCTCTGCTTTTACCTTTTTTCACACTAGCAAATCATTCATGCTTTTGCACCAATTAATTCCTTGTAAAAAATTAATACAATTTGTCTTCAAAAGTCATACTATCATTGTGTTTAAAGCATAGTAGTATATGCTCATTGATTTAGAAGGCCAGAAAATTCATTATCATCGGAGTAATAATGATCATTACAAAAGAACACTGTAAAAATCATTACATAAGCCCCCATCAGAGAAATGGACACTTTCGATAAAGTGTTACTTGAACTCATTGCTTCTACGAACCCGACTTTAAATATGTTCATTACAAACAACACATGCCATACTTAATGCTAACATCAAAATAATCAGTGTTACTTGTACCAATATCGTCAACTCCTGTTTTAATCTACGGGTGAACGCTTATTTACTTTCGATTATTACTTAACAGTTATTTCTTTTGCTGCAACTTTCGTGTTTCTAAAAAGGTATACTTTTACGGACTTAATTATCGGAAAATCCCTCAGCATCAAAATGAAAAGTTTTTAAATATATATAAAGCAGTTGGAAACTAATACTTCTTACTGCTTCGCATATTAGAGGGTTGATACACTCTTACCTCTTTTGGGAAAATTAATCACCTTATTCTCACTAATAAATGTCGATCCTAAAAGAAGTGCGCCACCTAGTATTTAAACAATTGTCATATGTTCTCTTAGGATAACTGCAGAAATCAATATGGCTACAAATGGATCTACGTAGCTTATAGCTATACTTTGGACCTTTAACTTCTCCATACCTGAAAAAAACAACCAAAATCCACTACCAGTGTTTACAATTCCTAAAATGATTATAAAAGGGACGGACGATCTGGATACTCCAAAGATACCGAATCCTTCCGTCAAAAATACATATAGCAAGAGCAGTAAAGCTGTTATTCCAAGTTGGATGATTGTAATCTCTAACCTACCCATGAAGCGAATAAATTTATTTAGTAACATCAATGCAGCTGCGAGTAATCCTAAAAAAATCCCAAGTAAATCTTCCGTTCCAGAGGCACTTACACCGTTTCCAACAATCATTAACATACCTATTATCGCTATACCGATACACATAACTTTTTTGAGAGGTAATTGTTCTTTAAGGATAAATGGTGAAAGGATCATGACGAAAACGTCATTTTATTAATTAAATTTTCTTGACATAAAGTTCAGTTTAATAAATAATAAAAGCAATCCGACGACTATGTCGTCGGATTGCTTTTATTATTTATTGGGTGGTGCTAATTATGAAAGTGACAATTTTGACGTTAGGTAGTAGAGGAGATGTACAGCCTTATATTGCACTTGCTCGAGAAATGATTAAGAATGGACATGAAGTAGTCATTTGTACAGGTGCGACGTTTCAACATTTTATTGAAGAAAATAAGGTTTCTTTTCATCCAGCTTCAGCTGATTTGATGGCAATAATAGAGAGCGAGGAAGGAAGAGATATACTTAATGGTAAAAGGCTTTCACCTTTTAAAATAATAAAATTTTCAAAAGAAAAAATTGCTCCATCCTACAGAAAAAGTATGGATGATTTTTATCAGGCTTCACAAGGAGCAGATCTAATCATTTATCACCCTAAAGCTCTTGGTGGTGTTGATATTGCTCTACACTGTAATATTCCTTGTATTTGCTTACCGCCAGTTCCAATTATGTACCCAATTACGGAGTTTCCAAATTTCTCTTTATCGTCAAAAAAAAGCTTTGGTCCTACATTAAATAGATTGTCTTACAAGGTAGTGAAGTTTAGTGAGTTACCTTTTATGAAAGAAATCAACGATTTTAGAGAAAAAACGTTAAAATTACCAAAAAGAAAAGCCGGACTTTACACTTATGACATAAACGGATCACCTATTCCTATACTCTATCCAATTAGTCCTTTTCTTTTTAAAGAAGTAGATAGCTGGAAAGATTCTGTCTTTCTCTCAGGCTTCTTCTTTTTAGATTCAAAAGAAGAGACGCTACCGAATGAGATAGAAAACTTTCTGGAAAAAGGCAAGAAACCTATTGTAGTATCATTTAGTTCTATGCCTTTAAAGAATCCATCAATTTTTAAACAAAAGTTGTTTCAAGCATTAAAAGAGACGAACAATCGTGCAATAGTGTTAACAGGAACAAGTGGTATGAGGTTTAATCAAGAAGAGAATATACTCGCCGTTGAAAAAGCACCTCATAGGCTTTTATTTAAACGTGCTAAAGGTATTATTCATCATGGAGGTGTGGGAACAATGTCTGAAGCCTTATTGAGTGGTGTCCCACAAATTATCATTCCGTTTACAGTGGATCAACCGTTTTGGGCAAATCTCCTCTATAAAAAAGGGTATTCCATAAAACCTCTACAAGAAAAAAATCTCGAAGTGTTTGAATTGGTCCAAGCGTTAGAACAAGTAGAAAATAAAAAGTATATTGAAAATGCTCAAAAAATAAAGAGCATCATTCAATTGGAAAATGGTATACATCGATCAGTTAAATATATAGAAAGCGTAGTAGACAACATAAAAAAGGAGTAAAATATGCCTAAATTAACATTTTTTAAACTTACAGAGGAAAAGCAGAAAAATCTTATAGATGCGGCCATCTATGCATTCTCTAATTATTCGTTTAATGAGGTCAAAATATCAACAATTATAAAGGAAGCAAACATTCCAAGAAGTAGTTTTTACGATTACTTTATCAATAAAGAAGATTTATTCATGCATCTTTTATCTATTATTAAAGAAACAAAGCAAACTTATATGGCTCCATACTTACAGAATACCTCTTCCTCTTTTTTCGATAATTTTTATAATCTATTGAAAGCAGGAGCAATATTTGCAGCCCGGCATCCTGAGTATGAAAAACTATTATATAAATTATATGAAGATAAACAGCTTATGCATAATTTATTAGAAGAAAATCAACAAAGTGTTGTTAGCGTTTATGAAGAAATGATTAACAGTGGAATCAATTCAGGAGAGTTAAGAAAAGATCTTGATGCGAAGTTTGTCTCTAAGTGTATCTATCATTTATCAATAAATTTATTTGTAAACGAATTTAATGAAAGTAAGGAGGAAAGCCTAAAGGGTTATTTTGATGAACAAGCTGGAAAATTACTTTCTTTATTGAAAGATGGTATGAGCCTTTTATAAGACAAGGATCCAGACAATTTATCCATTAATTTATAGGAAAATATAAAAACTCCTTCTAAAGCAAATACATTAAGTCTAGAGACAAGTAAAGTTTAGACTTATTTAAGTATTATCTTATAAAGTTTTGAAATATCATTAAGTACAAAGTCCGTAAAAGTATACTTTATTGAACACTCCTTGAGCACCAATGCACACATTTTGTGTTAGTTTTTGCTGAGAGAAAGAGTAACTTTAGGGTTGCTCTTTTTTTTGTTAAATGTTATAATTTCCAAAATATAAAAATTCTACATGGTTTTAGTTTTGTAAGATAAAACTTATCGGAGAACCGCCTTACTTTTGTAGGGCGGTTTTTTCGTGCTATTTTTTTGGATGGTATCCGAGGTTTGCATTTACTTTTCCAGTTAGTCCATCGTTTTCAGCAGGAATTTTATTTCCGACAGATTGGGGTACATCTACTGGTTGGATACTTCCACCGTTTGTATCATAACTATTGCTATGATTGTTATTATCATGTGTTTGATTGAAACGGTGTTCTGGCATAAAAACACCTCCTAGTTGTATTACTTGATTGCGCTTTTTATTATTCTGATGGTTCTGATTTATATATGCGACCACAAGCTATCTTTGCTACAGCGATGCCACCGTCAGCCATTATTCCTTCAATTCCAGCACCATCAAAAATACTACTATCGTTAGCACATTCAACAGAAACTACAGCAACACAATTAGAATAGTTTTTATTTTCTCTTTCACTTTCACTATAATTTTTAGCTCTCTGATTTGCAATAGCGTTAACCTGTTCGCGTGCGTGCTTTCTAGGGTTAAATCCTCCAATAAGACCATCCTCAAACATCCCAGCAAAGGGGAGCATAAAAATCACTTCTTCCATTTTATTATTCACAAGGTCCAGAAGCATAAATTCGTCCACAAGCTATCCTTGCTGCAGGAAAGCCGCCTAAGGCACCTAGCCCTGCTCCTGCAGGTCCCCTAAGAGCAGCACCAGCTACCGCAAATCCAGCAGCTAACGCAACTACACAATCACAGTAATTTTTATTTTCTCTTTCACTATTACTGTATTCTTTAGCTTTCCCATCAGCATTATCTGTTACTGATTTAAAATCATCTGGATTTAAGTCTACTCCAAAATATTCTCCTGTAGAAACTTCTCCGGTTAAAACCTTGCTTGGATCAAGAGACCTAGCTGCTCTACGAACTGATCGAGGAGGTCTAAGTCTATCTCTTAATGACATTTAATTGACCTCCTAAACGTATTATTTGATTTGTGTTGAAGAAAATAAGAGGTAGTATGAGGAAATTACTAATACAACTACTCACGAAAAGACTTTTAATTTTGCGTATGAGTTCGCTAGCAACACGATTTTAGGCAAAAAAAGAGCAACTGTGATTATTTCGGCTGCTTTTAGTAGAGCTCATACATATTTGATGTATGAAATAAGCTATTTTCATCATATTTTTCGCATATAGGCAATTTTTTATAGGAGTTAACATATGTATAAAAGACAGCTTTTTTATACATTCTTTCTTTATCTATACCTCTGAGAAAGCCTTTCATATCAAGGGTGTATAAAAAGCTGCATAATTCGTAATAGGAATCTTTTTGAAACCCTTACTCCCATGAGGGTTCTTTTTGGTTTGTATTCCGGAAAGTCACATTATGTTAACTAAAGATGTATAGAGCATTCATCTCTAAAAACAAAATGCGTAAACAAATGTAAAGTATTATTTTTTTGTAAGGAGATGTATTATATGTCTAATTATAGAAAAAGGATGTTCCGAGGAGCAAAAATCGAAGATTGTATTTTAGATTTTATTGATATGGAAAAAGAGCTCACCAGGTCTATAAAGGTAACTGCAGGCGATGAGAGATTATTATTATCTGGCATGAGTAAAGCTTACCGTATGATTGTAAATCGTTTAGTAAGAGAATTCGATTATTCTAAGGGGGGAGTCGCTATGGATATAAAATTAACAGAGTTAATAGAGTCATTAGAAAAAAGAGCCTTAGATGCAAAAGAAAAAAGTAATTTTAACGAAATCAATATTTTAAAGGGTGGATTTTATGATGAAATTCCTGATGAGGCAAAAGAAGAAATAAAAAAAATACCTCTAGAATTACAAAAAGGTCTTTTTGAAGGTATGTCTATTGCATATGAAAAAATAAAAATTGATCTAGGATTGATTATTAAATCAGAAGACGTTGATAAGTTGAGCCATACAGAGAGGTTATCCGTAAATTATCAAAGAATGGCGGACATGCTTAAAGAAAAATTTGAGCTTGATAAGACTGATTATAGAAGTGGATATTTGCAAGGTGAAGCTTCTGCTTATCAAATGGTTGGAGAAGAGATACAGATGATTTTTCACATGGACGAATAGGAAGAAATTAGTTTATACCTAAGGAGGAGCGAGCCTATGCACTTTTTAAGTTGGTATGACTGGATTACTCCAACAAACCCTTATGCTGCACTATTGTTAGGGCTGATTTTTATAGCCCTTTTAGCTTTTATTATTTGGTTTCAGACTAAAAGTTGGAGCACACTCTTTATAAGCTTAACAACAGGTGTACTAGTAGTTCTTATAGGAGTAATAATACTCAATAGCATAGGATGGTATAATTAATTTGATAAAAATATATAAAAACACCTAATGATTTAGTTAGGTGTTTTTGTTTTTTTCAATAATTAGGATTATGTAAATTTAATTCGAGAATAATGTAACATATATATTGAATTATGTAACATATATGTTACACTTAAATCGGGAAGGAATTGGTTTATATTGAAAAACAACGTAAAAATATTTCGTGTACAGGCTGATTTAACTCAGCATCAATTAGCTGAAAAAGTTGGTGTTACTCGTCAAACCATTAGTTTAATTGAAAAAGGAAAATATAATCCTACATTAAAACTTTGCTTAGAAATATGCTATGCAGTCAATAAAACCTTAGATGAGATTTTTTGGGTTGATCAGGAGGAGATTTAAATGAAAGTAATAACAGATGAAAGACTTGTTATCAAAAACTTAAAAAATATTCGTTTTGCGTTTGCTTTTCAAACTTTGGCACTTGTGGGAATTATGATATACGACGGGATTACGAAAGGATTCAATAATATTACCAACAATCCTATATGGCTAGTCTTGATACTTACTAGTGTTATATTAGGTTATTTGAACTTAAGTATTTCTGTTGACTCATATGAAAATGAGAAACAAACTAGAAAAATGCCTTATTACTTATTAGTATTATGTTGTTTAGTTGTCGGAGTTATTTTTGGCTTACTAACAAAGATAACATCTGATAATAGCTTGGCTGATAGTATAATAATTGGTTCAGTTATATTTTTATGTTTTTTAGGAACTTTTTCATTTGGTTATTTTTTAATAAAAAAACGTTCTAAAGATGATGAAGAATAAACATAAACACTTCCTAAAATTTGTTTTATGTTAACTAATTCTACATGTTGTATAAAGATTATCCACTTCTTATTTTGAGTCTCTTAACTGTTAAGAAATAGGTGATAACTGGATTATTTGCCCTAAAACTTGAGAAGTAGAACTATTAGGATAAAAATTAGTATCGTATAGTATTAACCACTCAAGGGTACAAAATTTTACTCTTTGCTTACAATACGCTGTTAGTAATTTGTTGGGAGTTATTTAACAAAAAAGCTTCTAATAGTAAGAGCTTTTCATCCTTTTGTTCACCTCTTTGACTGCATGTGAGTCAACCTGATATGCCGATAAATAGTGCTCTCTATAATACTATTTATCATGTCTCTAAATCTTCTATGTATAAGGAAATATATAGTTCCATAAAAATCTCAGCAGAAGCAATTAAAGAACTCAACAGTATCGAATTATAAAACTGCAAATTGTTTTCTTATATAAGAAAGTGGTATTATTAGATAAGAAAATAAAAAAGTCTACCTATAGGAAGGGTGGCAAGGTTTTTTATGTTAGATGAAAAAAATCATCCAAGAGAAGGAAAAAGAGGACGTCCTCTTGATTTGTCGCGTAATAAAGTAATACTTGAAACAACTTTAGACCTATTAGCGGAAAATGGATATGACTCCTTAACAATAGATGCAGTTGCTATCAAAGCAAAAGTGGGAAAAGGGACCATTTATAGACGTTGGTCTTCTAAAATGGACCTTGTCATTGACGCTGCCACTTTAATGAGCCCTTTCGAGATATCAGTAAAAGAACTGAATACAAATCAAGACTTGAGAGGACAGCTAATTGATTTACTCACGCTATTCTTTCAGCAAGATAATGAAAAATATCAGAAAGCCACTAGTGCGATTTGTAATGCTGTTAACGAACAATTAGAACAAGGTATACGCGAGGCTTTTTACTGGCGTTACAGAAGTGCGATTGAATCGATTCTCGAGCCTTATATAAAGGAAAATTCAATTACTGATGATGATTTAGAACTCATGGCAGATATTGGCCCTGCACTACTTATGTATAAAATTCAATTTAAAAACCAATCTAATGATTCTCATTACATCGAACGAGTTGTTGATAAATTAATGATGCCTCTTGTATCATTGAAAAAAGTTTAAACAATTCCATATAGAAGAAAATTATAAAACCGAGCACATATATGATATGTGCTCGGTTTTATAATTATTAGTACTCGATTCCATCAAATATCTCTAAATGACTTCTTTCAAAACGTCCAAGTTTATGAAAAAACTGTATAGAGTTAAAAATCATATCGTACATACTTATAAAATTAAGATTTACTACCATTTAGTCCCATAATTCATTTTGCCGTGATTCTTTTGGGGGAACCTATCTGTTTAACTAAACAGAGTCGTTGTTTTTATTAATAATCTTATTTTTCGAAAAATCTTTCTATTAATTCTTCTACTGTTGGTATGTCTTTTATGATGTCGATACCATTATTTACAGAGATTATCCCTTCATCGAATTTCCCTTCTAACATTCCAGTCCTAAAACCACCTGTGATGTCCGAAGATGTATCTTCATTATTCTCATGTTTTTTGAGAATTATTTCTGCCTTTTTGGTTAGTATTGAGCGCAATGTTTTTACGATAAATGCCATATCCTCATGGCCTGAATCTAGGATTGCTTGTTTCGTTTCTATTGCTGATGGCGCTTCTTGTGTCGCAATAAATCTTGTCCCAATATAAACGCCTTCTGCTCCCAACGCAAAGGCTGCTTTTACTCCACGCGAATCGTTGATTCCACCTGCTGCTAACACTGGAATATTTACTGAATCAACCATCGTAGGTACCACTGTAAAGGTACCGACAGATTTTACTGGTAAACCTCCTCCTTCATCATATCCCGTAGCAACTAATAAATCTGCGCCCATTTTCTCTGCTACTTTCATTATTTCGGGTGTTGGGGTTATTGGTCTGTATATGATTACTCCATTATGTTCTTTTATTTTATCGAACAGTACTTTATTTGCTTCTCCTACAATTGCAAAATATTTTATGTTTTCCTCGAATGCTACTCTCAATAATTCATTATAGAAAGGATTATCTTTATCTCTTTCTTCTCCACTTGAAATAATATTTAATCCAAATGAACTACTTGTTAATTCTCTTGTTTTTCTTATTTCATTTCTCATTCTTTCTGCGGTTTCTTTTGGATCACTCGTTAATGTTTTTTGTCCAGCATTTGGCCCTAATATTCCTAATCCTCCTGCATTTGCTACTGCGGCTACTAATTGTGCATCTGTATTCCATGACATAGGGGCTTGTATTAATGGATATTTTGTATTTAATATTTCCGATACTCTATTTTTCATGTTGTTTTTCACTCTCCAAATTCTTGATTTATAGAACTAAGAAGTTCTATAAATAAATCTTAGCAAAGAAAATTACGGTACGCAACATTATCGTATTTAAATTTTTTGTTTATTAATCAAATCATAGATTTTCTTATCTAGGTTTCAATAATTGATTTCATTACTTTGTAATATGCCATTATTTAGAGTTAACAAATGACCTATAAGACGTGAAAAGAGCCTGAATTCCTTAGAAACAGGCTCTTTTTGGCTTAAATATATACTTTTTTTGCTTCTACGTTTAAAGGCAAAATATAAGCTTCCTTCATAAGACTTATCTATCTCTGGTTAAATCTACTGCCTTCTTCCTTTAAGTCTCACGATTCCTTCAATTTTGCTAAGCTGGTGTTTTTTAAAAAGGTGAAGTATTTAAAAGGTTATTTATAACTATCTATAGTCTGTATATGATTAGAATTTTTGAGGAGTTTCCTTCTAGTATTGATGTTTAGTTAAGTAAGCTATGAATAAGAATGCCATAATTTATAAAGCCGATTACATAATAAGATATGTAATCGGCTTCAAAATTCGGTTCACTATTTCAGTAATTACACTTGTTTTAATAGGATTGGCATCATTAATTTATCAACAACTCGTTCGATGTAATGAGAATTAGTAGACTGATTTCTAGAGTAAATATTATACATAACTAAAGCAGGGCCAATATCTGTAATGAGCTCTATATCGTCATCGGTAATATGATTTTCTTTTACATAAGGATCAAGCATTGATTCAATAACGTTCCTGTAGCGCGAGTAAAAAGCATCACGCAGCCCTTTTTCTAATTCTTCATTACAAGAAACACAATTACAAATTGCATTCATCGCTTTCTGATAATTTTTATTATCTTCCAGGAGTAACAGAGAAAGCAGCTCAATCAATTGTCCTCTCAGATCTTGATTTTTATTCAATTTCTCTTTTGCTATTTCGAAACGACTCATCGAAATAGCAGCGTCAAGGACAAGGTCCATTTTAGAAGACCACCGCCTATAGATTGTTCCCTTTCCCACTTTTGCCTTTGAAGCAACCGCGTCTAATGTTAAGGAGTCATACCCGTTTTCTGCTAGCAAATCTATAGTTGTTTCAAGAATTACCCTATTGCGTGATAAATCTAGAGGGCGCCCTCTTTTTATTTCTGTTTGTTGCTGTTGTTCATATATCATAAAATTCTCGACACCTTTCCTCTAGGTTAACGTTCTCATTTACATACATAATTATAGCATTTTTATCATACATTACGATAATGTTGCGTTCCGTAATTATCTATGCTATGATTTTACGGAACTTTAAAGTTCCATATATAAAAGATGCGGGGGAATCACATATGTCAACATCGTCCAGTAATAATTTTACAAAACGAAATATGGTAGCGAGAGTATTGGTTATCGGCGCAACTGGAAATGTGGGGTCACAAGTAGTCAAAGAGTTTGACAAAAATGATGAGGGTGTCGTCATTCGACTTGTGACAAGTCGTCCAGAAGTTGCTAAAAAGTGGCGGGCAGAGGGCCGTGATGCCGCCGTACTTGACCTTAATTGACCTGATACCTTCGCTGCAGCTCTAGAGGACGTGGACCGGGTATTTTTGCTAACTGGTTATACTTCTGACATGTTGTATCAAAGTAAAAAATTTGTTGATCCATCGGTCAATGCGAGAGTGACTCATATCGTCCATCTGGGTGTATTCACTTCGCGTCAGGATTTTATACCGCATTTTAATTGGCATGACCTTGTAGAAACCTATATTGAAGCAAGTGGAATCGCTTGGACACATCTTCACCCCAACGTGATTGCTGATACAATCTTTGCTTTTGCTTCAATAACCGAAACACATTCTTTTCCAGTCTACTGGAGTGACATGCCGCAAGGCTGGGTATTCGCACAAGATATTGCTGCTATTGCTGCTGCCGTGTTACGAGAGGGTCCCAAGAAGCACGGAAATGCTAATTACTGGTTGAGCACGGAGGTGCTGACAGGTCCTGAGGTCGCTGATATTCTAACTGAGGCATCAGGAAAAGAGATTAAATTGTATTACACTTGATTCTGCGGACTCGGAAGCGTATGCTGCTCAGATTACAACTGTTCCTGAGCGCGCCTATATGGAGAGCGCTGCTATAACCATGAAATTAGCTGCAGCTGGTCAAATGACCCTTCAGACTGTTGTTCACGATGACGTCTTAACAGTTCTAGGTCGTCGTGGGATTACCATGGCAGAATGGGGACGTCAGAACCTTTAAATAACGCTTTTAAAACGTGACGATGAGACAATTGCCCTATCTTTAAGAAGACCGCATATTTTGATTCAGCGTATCAACCATGAATATCAACCAACCTATATCTTATAAAGTATAGGTTGGTTGATGAGATATATACCGTATAAAAAAGGAGATAGGATTAATATGAACAAACAACAAAAAGGTATGGAAAGTTCTCGTATAAAGACTATACCCATTATTACATCATTTCTGATTGCCGGATTTATTGGTTTGTTTAGTGAAACAGCTTTAAATATGGCATTAAAAGATTTAATTTCTGGCTTTGGTATTCATGAAACTACTGCCCAGTGGCTGACAACAGGATACCTATTAACATTAGGAATTCTGGTACCTATTTCAGGTTTTATTCTTCAACGATTTACGACTAGACAGCTTTTCATAACGTCTCTTATTTCTTCCATCATAGGAACGTTTATTGCAGCTATCGCACCAACGTTTGGTGTACTAATGGTTGCTCGTGTAGTACAGGCAATTGGAACAGCTATACTTTTACCACTTATGTTTAATACTATCCTTGTTATCATTCCACCTCATAAACGTGGAAAATCAATGGGGATTATTGGGTTAGTCATTATGTTTGCCCCGGCTGTTGGGCCAACCGTAACAGGTTTAATTTTAAAAACATTAACATGGCACTGGATCTTCTGGATTTCGCTTCCATTATTAGTGGTTGCTTTAGTGTTTGGAGCTTTTTTTGTGCAGAACGTTACTACACCGACAAAGCCAAAAATCGATATAGTTTCGGTTGTTCTTTCAACGATAGGTTTTGGCGGAATTGTATTTGGATTTAGCAGCGCTGGTGAAGGTGGAGGCTGGGGAAGCTTACAAGTTATTCTATCTATTGTCATTGGAACTATCGCATTAATTGCGTTTTCTGTCCGTCAAACGAAGATGAAAGAGCCAATGCTAGACCTTAAAGCCTTTAAATATCCAATGTTTACAATTGGTCTTCTATTAATCTTAGTCTGTATGCTGATTATGCTTTCTGCAATGATGATTTTACCGTTGTATTTACAAACATCATTAGCTTTATCAACCTTTACAGCTGGTCTTATGCTTCTTCCTGGAGGAATTATTAATGGCATCCTTTCACCAGTTATGGGTGGACTGTTTGACCGTTTCGGCCCTAAATGGTTAGTTATCCCTGGACTTGTGATTGTAGCCGGCACAATGTATGGTTTTTCAACGATAACGCCGGAAACTTCAACAGGGTTTATTGTTGCTTTACACATTGCGCTTATGATATCTATTTCGATGATTATGATGCCAGCTCAAACGAATGGTTTAAACCAACTTCCATCTGAACTGTATCCTCATGGAACTGCTATCATGAACACCTTGCAGCAGGTTGCTGGTGCAGTTGGAACAGCTGTTGGTATTTCTATTCTTTCATCGGGTTCAAGAAGATTCCTTGAAAATGTATCAGATAAAATGGATCCGTTAAATCAAGTTCTTGCTTTTAACAACGGTGTTCAAAATTCTTTCATCTTTGCAGTTGTTGTCGCCATTGTTGGATTAGTGATTTCATTTTTCATTAAAAGAGTTAAGCTCAAAGAGGAAGCTAATTAACTATACACAATTGATTCTGTACAATAGCTAAAAAAAAGACTTCACAACTAGTGGAGTCTTTTTTTTAAACAATTAGTTTTTTAGTAAATCTATTACTCCTGTTTCTGTGATTTGACTATTCTTCATCATTCAACACTTGAAGGGTAATACTTACAGGTGTCCCACATAATAAAACGCGAATAAATAGTGTATACATTTACTCAGTTGAAAGCCTCACGAATATATAATTGTTCATTCTAAGCAACCGTATTTATTATAAGAAGTCATACCATTTTTATAAAATCAATTCGGTAATATTGAGTTCTATAATAAATCCTGTTATACTATTTACGGAACTGATTGGTTCTATATGTAAATATAGAGGCTTATTATAAAGAAATATTAGCCTAATAGGAGGAACTGAAGTATGTTAAATGAAAAAACTGAGAAGAGCAGAGAGATAGCCAAAAAGTTTCTGGAAACTTTATTTAAGGGTGACGTTGTAGGAATTGGAAACATGTTTGAAGGAAGTGATGCCGGATGGAAAGTATTAGGTGATAACCAAGGGTTTCCTGTTGCTCGTAAGTACGGTCCTAATGAAATCGGTGACTTGATCAAGGCGGTTAGCCCAGCCGCAGCACGAGGCGGTAACGTTGACGTACTGGGTGTGTTCGCAGATGGCGATAGAGCCTTTGTCGAAATTCATGTAAAAGGGACAAGTTTTTCAGGAAAGTCCTATGATAATCGAGTGCTTTTCTCGATTCATACGGGAGAAACAGGCATATTACTAATTGAAGAATATCTGGATACCCGTCATCTTCATGAATTGCTTTTCGATACGAATGCTGAATAAATAGGCTTCTCATATGGCGTAAGACAGAAATTCCCTACAGCTTTCCTTAAAGTGATTGAAAAGCTTGAATAAGCGTAAGGAATAGTAAACCGAAACTAGAAACCGAGCACCTAATATATGTGCTCGGTTTTTAAATGTTTAATAGTAATATGCGTTAAGTACTTAACTTAATTAATAATAAAGAAAGAATTCAAGCGTGAAGATCTTAATTCAAAGTACTTTACAACGCTAGCTAAGCTAAGTGGAGATTATTTAAAGATAAATAGCATCAATTCACAAAAAAAGAAAATCAATATTAGCGATTTAGAAGCATCTTTCACATAGAAAGATTTCCCTCATAATAACCGTCTTTTTAGACTAATAACGGCTTACCTCGTGATTTTAAAATGCAGAGAACTATTCTCTGACGAAATTAATTTTTATTTCTCGTATAACTAACTCTTTCGATACAAATTTTATTATTTTAAAACTACAGAAAAAAGACCAATTACAGAAGAGAAATATTAATTATTGTTTAGTGTTTTTGGAATTAAGCACTTTCTAATTTATTTCATGATTTTGTATAGCATATAGTAGAAATATCTAGATCTTTCTATTGCGTAATGACATATTATCTTATACTAATACAAAATTACAAATAGATATTATTTATATCTTATATGTAAATATTACAACTAACTTATATAAAATAATGTTTTATCTTTTACTCTAACTGACGACAAATTACGTATTTTTCTAATCATGAGATATAGATCATATAGTTATATAAAAAATGAGGTAAATTTAAAAGATATAATTTCTTTTATATAAAAATAATTATATTTTATCAATAAAAGTAATAGTTAACGTATTTTCTTAAAAATAGTGTTAGTCGTTACATATGTTGTAGAAAAAGCCTATATTTGTCGTCACTAAGTGTAAATAGTACAACTAATGATTTTAACGAAATACTTTATCATTTACTTAACTTAATGTGGTTAATTCTATCGGTATCAATAAAGTCTATATATTTTCTATATAGACTTTACCAATTCATTCTTATACTGAAGCTGAAACCTTTTGTTTTTTTCGTAAGCGTAAAAAGCCAGAAGCTGTTAAAACACCTAAAATAACTAAACATGTACCTATCACTTGAGGTAATGTAATAAGAGCACCGGTTAAAATAGAAAGGATCATGGTGACTACTGGAACTAAATTAAAAAATAAAGACGTATTACTCGCGCCAATCGTAGCCATTCCCTTATTCCACCACAGATAGCCTAATACACTTGTAAATAGAGCCATAAAGAGAATAGCTCCCCAAGCTGACCATATAACGTGAGACAAAGGCTGAGGGCTTGGTAAAAAAACTGTTAAGATTACAAGACAAAGAGAACCAATGATCATTGTATAAGTAGTGGTCTCCATTGAAGAACTACCCTTCAAATATTTTCTTCCTAATACACCATATAAAGCCCAACATAGGTTCCCTGCTAAGATAAGTAAATCACCTTTAGAGATGGATAGTGTTTGAATAATTTCCAACGAACCTTGCGTAAGTACAAGGATAACGCCTACTAAAGCAAAAGAGATACCCAGCAGCTGTTGTTTTGTGATTGGGTTCTTTAAAATAAAATAAGCAAAAAGTGCAGTTACCAGAGGATTAGTTCCCATAATTAGGGCCCCGTTTAAAGGGGACGTGTATTGCATTCCTAAAAAGAAAAAAGCATTGAACCCAAAAATTCCTACGATGCCGAGTAAGATATACATTTTCCAATGAACCCTAATGACTTTTAACTTCATTTGTTTTTGTAATCCTAATATAAGAACCATAACGAGTGCAGCAATCCCAAACCGCCATGCTGCAGCACTTGCAGGGGAGAAATACTGAACGGCATACTTAGCTAGGTTGAACGTAGCACCT
The DNA here is from genome assembly GCF_056099005.1 of Priestia sp. 53B2. NCBI lineage: Bacteria > Bacillati > Bacillota > Bacilli > Caryophanales > Bacillaceae > Priestia > Priestia sp. 53B2. The sequence continues at coordinate 62,094 of NZ_JBLZXA010000033.1, read as the reverse complement.
GTAAATATAGCGAAGCCTATCAACATAAGGTATATTCTACTTTTCATCTTTCAAGTCTCCAATCATTGTTTCGTACGCCTCTAATTTCTCTCTTGTCACCTTCATAACAGTTTCAATCTCTTGTTTTTGCTTCTCTAAAAGAAGTAAGTGTTTGTTTAAAATATCCGCCCTCGTTTGAATCTTTTTTAATTGAATGGCTGCAGAATCAATATTTTCCAGGAGACATCCGTCTTTTAAAAATTCCTGGATATCTTCCAAAGACATCCCTGTTTGTTTTAACATTTTCATAAATTTGAGAAGGCGAATTTCACCTTCCGTATATCTTCTTTTTCCACCTTTTCTTAATGGTGAAGTTAATAACCCAATCTTTTCATAATAACGTAACGTATGAGCTGTGAACCCTGTTTTCGTAGCAACTTCAGATATACTATACATTTCCATTTCCTCCTTTCTTTACATGTTACAACTTAGAGTTAGCTCTAAGTCAACGATTAATTTGTAAACAATAAAAAAAGCCCAGATTTTTTCTGAGCCTCTTCGTTTAATTAACATAATGTAATTTATCGGCCACTAAACATTCAGTTTTCTAATTCATGTCATTCTTTATAGAATCGATAAAGTTAAATGCAATATTGGAAAGTTCATCTTTTTCTCTTGTACATAACGAAATAGGATTTTTTAAATTAACTTCTTCTACATGTACAATTGCTACTTGCTCTTGAGCTAAATGCTCATTCGCTTCAAGCGAGGACACAAAAGTAACTCCATATCCTGCAATCACTGTTCTGATTGTTTCATTCAATCCATTAATTTGTAATCCGATAATTGGCTTATTGACGTTGTAGACCTTGCAGAGAGAAAATAATTTTTCTCTTGAAGAACTGCCTTCTTCACGAAATACAAAAGGTTCCCTTACAATTTCAGATAATGTAACTTTCTTCCCAGCAAATTTATGATTTTTATGTACGATAAACAACATTTGATCTTCAAACAGTTCATTACTGGTGATTAATGAATTAAATTCCCTTCTACCGCCTATCAAAGCAATTTCAGCTTGGTAATTAATCAAATAATCAATTGCTTTACTAGAATTAGTAGTTGTTAATTCTACCTCTACTTTGGGGTATTGCTGTTTGTAGAGTCCAATCCATTTAGGCAGTAAAAAGTTCGCAGGAAGATATGTTGCGACAATACGTAGCTTTCCAGCTGTACCATCTCTGTATTGTTTAATAGAAGATTCAATCTCACATTCAAGAGAGAATAATCTTTTAGCGTGCTTAGCAAGTTGTTCACCAGCAGGAGTTAAAAAAATTCCTCTCCCTTTAGGAGATACTAAAGTTAAATCAATTTCTTGCTCTAATTTTTTTATCTGAGCTGTCACTGCCGGTTGGCTTATATTCAATTCTTCAGCAGCACGGGTTACACTTCTTTTTTCGGCTACCGTGTAAAATAATCTTAAAGCATGAAGATTCATATTTCGCTCCTTTAATCATAAATAAAAGTTATTAATACTAAATAAATATATATTAGATTTATAAAACTTCTTCCTTTATTCTAAAACTATAAAATGTAGTACTCAAGAATATTTCTTAATAAAGAGGTGAGAAGGGGATAGAGACTTCCCTTATAAAAATGAAATTAGTATGCATTGAATGCAGTAAATCAATTTCTTATGATCATTTTAGTTATCACTGTGAATGTGGTGGATTGTTTGATATCGTTCAGGACTTTCACAACTACGATGCAGAGCGATTAAAACGCTTATTTAATGAGCGTCTCTCAGAATGTATGACTCCTTATGCTAGTGGCGTATGGAGATATAAAGAATTAATCTTTCCTGAGTTACCTGAAGAATGTATTGTGACAAAATATGAAGGAAACACAGGGTTATATACGCATCCACTAATTCAAGATTATATCGGTATGAGAAAAATCTACTTAAAAGCACAGAGCGAAAACCCTAGTGGCTCATTTAAAGATAATGGAATGACCGTAGCTGTTTCTCATGGAAAATCCCTAGGGTATAAAAAATTCACTTGTACTTCAACTGGAAATACCTCTTCATCCTTAGCTATGTATGCTTCCATAGGAAATTCAGATTCTTACATTTTTGTCCCTAATAAGGATATATCGATGAACAAAGTACTACAAACGATCGCATATGGTGCTCATGTATTTAGTATTCCTGGAACGTATGATGATGGGATTGAATTTTTAGAGAAATATAGTGAAGATTTAGGTTTATATGTTTGTAATTCAATTAATCCGTTTAGAATAGAAGGTCAAAAAAGCATTATTTATGAGATTGCTCACTACCTAAATTGGAACCTACCAGATTGGATTGTTGTACCTGGTGGAGCTTTAAGTAACGCAACGGCATTAGGTAAAGGACTACATGATTTATTTACACTTGGATTGATAGATAAACTTCCGAGGATTGCAATTATACAGGCAGAAGGGGCGAGCCCATTTCACCAAATGATAGATCAGAAAATGAAAGAACTTATGCCTGATGTATCTCCATACACCAGAGCTTCTGCATTGAATATTGGAAATCCACCAAGCTGGAAGAAGGCAAAACATGCTCTAAAAGAAACAAATGGAATTACAGCTTCCGTATCGGACACCGAAATTCTTAATGCAAAAGCTATTATAGATAGCAGTGGGATTGGATGTGAGCCAGCCTCTGCAGCTACAGTTGCCGGATTGAAAAAATTAGTAGATCAGCAGAAGATTGATAAGGATGAGACCGCATTATGCATTCTAACAGGAAATATTTTAAAAGATACAGATGCTTTAAAGGAATATCATTCTGAAGATAATATGGTTGCAACTTTTAAAAATACACTACAAGCAACTTCCTTAGATTACAAAACTATTCAAAACTATATATAAATCCTTGTAATGATTCAGAAACCTCCTGTTACTTTCTCAGGAGGTTTCTGTGTACTGCATACCATATAATATAATCTTAGTTAAGTCGGGTAAGCGAGGGGCATCACTGCCCCTGACTCCCCTAAGAACCGTACGTGAGCCTTTCAACTCATACGGCTCAAGCCTCCCATTGCAGGTCCATTTGTTGTCGTATCCTCATCACACACCATATCGGTAAGTAAAACGTACGCCGACGCTCCAAGTGGAGGTATACATAACAGTACGTTTCTTTCGTCAGAAGATAGCCACAACCTTATGTTCCTACGAGAGACCAATGAGAAGTCAGCTCCCTTTCGGGCCTATCATGGGCTTGTCCGTAAGGACGATAGTATCCATCCAGTTATACAGTTTCCTGCTTTCCTGTTCTCTTTCGAGATAATGGCATTTGCTTTCTCTCATATCCTTTACCCTCTGCCACATTGTTTGACTTTACAGTCATCCTACTGTTTACACAGATGGCAAAGGGCTTACCAAGTTTCGCATCTTATAGATACGACGAGGTTAGGTGGGTTCTTTACTCCGGGCAAGATACGGGACGCGTCACAGCAGCTTTATGAATCTGCTTTTCCTCTTGCCAATACCCAGGCAAATCTGTGCACGATCCTGAGCTAATCCTGACGAAGCTTACAAACCTTCACTAATGTTCACCATACTCATCTTCCCCTAGCAGTGTTCCGAGTCGTGCACTGACTCTCTGTTTCCGCATTTCCGCATGCAACCCACGAGCCCGTTACCAGGCCCGCAGTTTTGGACGGGGATAGTTTTTGCGTCTAAACCAGTGGCGTAAGCCACACTATATAAAAGCGACTTCTTGTCGCACCATAAAACGGATTATCGGAAACCTTAAAACATAGGGTCTTTGAATTATAATTCAAAGACCCTATGTTTAATAAGAAGATACATAATACCAGTTCTTATGTACTTTTTCTATTTGTTTAAAATCCCCATCAAAATCGCTTTTTGAAGGTTTATTATCATTTGGGTCATATACAAATCCTGAGAAGTTGTCTAGCATCCCACGGTATGTAAAGAAAAGAATTGAGTTAGTCTTTCCCTTAGTTTCTAATACGATGTCGCCCCCACCTTTAGACAATTGAGTATACTCTTTAGGTAATTGAATAAGTGATGGGCTATCAGATACATTTGGTTTAATGACACCATTTTCTATTTTAGTTGCAACCTCTTCTCTCTTATCTTGATGTATTTTAAAGTTCATATCTAGGTTGACTTGAGTAAAGGGAAAGAAAACCCATAATGCGATAGTAATGAGCTGAATAACAAATGGCTGCCAATTTCTATTTTTAAAAAGATGAATTAATGCCCATACAGTCATTATGATAAAGAATGCATATACAAATAACCAAATAGGTAACATTAAAAATTCGGTTATAATATCAACCAGATCCCACTGGAAAAAAGACACTAGAATAACTAACAAACTACTAAATAACGATAAAAGCAACAATCGACTAAGTTTCACACATTTTCCTCTTCCTGAAATAATTCTTTTTTAACCTTAATTATATATCAAAATCCCTATAAAAACGTATGTATACTTCATACATAATTAGTTATCGTAATGTGAGTTATAGGAACAAAAAAGAGCTTAGGATATAAAATCCTAAGAAACATAAAACTCTCACTTTTCCCTCAGAATAGAAATAATGTGTTGATCAGGTCTTACAACTACAAACAGAAATTTCATATCATTTATCCTATATAATGATTTTTCATCAAGAAGCACTAACTTAGCATTCAGAGGAACGTTTAGGGAATACAGAAGTTGTTGAAACAGTTCTTCTTCTTTCTCCTTATAGCTCTTTCCTATAGAAAAGATCGTATATTCTAATCCTGTAAGTGCTAATGGGTTAAAATTCGATTGATTAATTATGTAGGGAATTCTTTGGCCAAGTATCCAACCTTTTGCCCTTTTTTGTTCAATCCATCCATTTGGAATATGACGATCCGTTGCGGAGATAACAGGCAAAGATTGACGTAAAAGAGCCTCTTTTTCCAAAGCAGCCTTTCCAATTTCAGCTACTTTAGACAGGACATTTTTTAGCAAAAAAGAACGTCCTGTAGCTATTATGGGATTTCTCATAGACATATTTTTGAAAATTATCGCATTATTATCTTGAATCTCGTTTGCTGCCGCATATTGCTCGTTAGAATAGTCTTGAAGAAAAAGAAAGGATTGTGGGTGATTTTTCATGGCAAGGGCTAAACGCCAGCCTAAACGCCAAGCACCTAATATGCCAACCATCATTCCAGCTCCAGCTGATGGCCCCATTGCATGAGCAGCATCACCTGCTAAAAGCCAACGGCCTTCCCAGTAAGTTTCTGATTGACCCTGCCCTAATCGAAAAGAGCTTGCCCATAGAAAACGATAAATAGCAGCATTGGGGAGTTTTTCCTTCAAAAGCTTAGAGGCAAATTCTTTAGAAGTCACTTCTTCTCGATCTTCCCCTTCGTTGATTCTATAAATAAGACGCCAACATCCCGGGGCAAAGTAGAAAAATCCATATGGTCTCTTTGGATCAAGCACTATATTAGATAATTCTTTATCGAGATCACAATCCATCTCAAAATCTGCTACAGCAGAGTATGTTCCATAATCTCGCCAATGTTTTTTAATATTTAATTCTTCACGAATTTTACTTTTAGAGCCGTCACACCCTACTCCCCAAGGCGCACAAAGGTCATATACTTGATTATTATGAGTTATCGATACAAAAACTTGGTTAGAATTTTGATTTACTTTAGTAACTTTATGTCCTCGACGAATATCCACAAGTCCTGTTGCTCGAGCTTTCTCTTCTAAAATAACCTCGGTTTTATGCTGGGGAATTTGAAGAGAATATGAATATGGACTTTTTATATTTTTGAAGGACCAGGTTAAAAGCATCTGTTTGGTACTTTCGAATTGATGATAATACCGAATAACACCTTCTCTTAAAAAATCTTGTTCGATACCTAACCAACTTAGAAATTCCAGCCCCCTAGGCATCCATGTAATTGCCCTGGATTCATTTAAAACAGTAGGTTCTACCCTTTCTTCTACTATTACTGAAGAAATTTTATATTTTGCTAGAACAAGTGAAAGAGATAATCCTACAGGTCCCCCTCCTACGATAAGAACACTATCTTTTAAAACTTCCATCTTGAGACTCCCTACTAGCTAATATTAAAAGCAGAAAGATTCTATTGTGCATATCCACTCTTCTTTATTAGCTCTTTTTATTTTCATTATATTTCCATTTTAACAAAAATTCCATTCTAAATCAGGCTATGTATGATATACATCTTTAGTTAAGTAGGGTAAGCGAGGGGCATCACTGCCCCTGACTCCCCTAAGAACCGTACGTGAGCCTTTAACTCATATGGCTCAATCCCCTCATTGCAGGTCCATTTACTGTCGTACCCTTATCACACACCATAACGGTAAGTAAAACGTACGCCGACGCTCCAAGTGGAGGTATACATAATAGTACGTTTCTTTCGTCAAAAGATAGCCACGACCTTATGTGCCTACGAGAGACCAACGAGAAGTCAGCTCCCTTTCGGTCCTAGCATGGGTTTGTCCGTAAGGACGATAGTATCCATCCAGTTATACAGTGTCCTGCTTTCCTGGTCTCTTTCGAGACAATGGCATTCGCTTTCTCTCGTATCCTTTACCCTCTGTCACATCGTTTGATCTTACGATCTTCCTACTGTATATCACAGATGACAAAGGGCTTACCAAGTTCCGCATCTTATAGATACGACGAGGTTAGGTGGGTTCTTCACTCCGGGCAAGATACGGGACGCGTCACAGCAGCATTATGAATCTGCTTTTCCTCTTACCAATACCCAGGCAAATCTGTGCACTATCCTGAGCTAAAATTTACGAAGCTTACAAACCTTCACTAATGTTCACCATACTCATCTTCCCCTAGCAGTGTTCCGAGTCGTGCACTGACTCTCTGTTTCCGCATTTCCGCATGCAACCCACGAGCCCGTTACCAGGCCCGCAGTTTTGGACGGGGATAGTTTTTGCGTCTAAACCAGTGGTGTAAGCCACACTATATAAAAGCGACTTCTTGTCGCACCATAATGTTTTTTATAGGTAGTGCCAAAATATACGATCTGTTGTATCTCTATTTCATCTATTTAGTAAGTTCATTTTCAATTCCACTAATCATCTCAAATGCTCCGTCAGACTTATTAGAGCAAACCACGATTTTGAGGTCATTGTTGGGATAAAATACAGCTCGAAAGTTAACGCCTGGATCATATCCCATTAAGACATACTTTAGCACCTTTTCTTTGTCCACTTTTATCCATACGCCATATCCATAACAAGTCGTATCATCGATTTGAATTTGAGGAGTGAGCAAATACTTTGTCATCTCTTCATTGAGTAATTCATATCTCGTTAAAGATTCCCATAACTGAACCATATCTTTCGCAGTTACGTATGCTCCGCCATCTGATCCACCTTTTGCTGGAATAGAATATATATTTGTTTTCCATGTATTATTTAAGTCTTCAATATATCCAAGAGCTACTCTTCCTGGTAGCAAGTCCATCTCAAAATAACCCGCATCCATGGAGGCTCGTTTAAATATATGCTTTTCGACGTAGCTGCTAAAGGTTTGTTTACTTGCTTGTTCAATAATTAAGCCTAACAAAATATATCCAGCATTATTATAATGAAATTTACTCCCAACAGAATGCTTCATAGGTTTCTCTTTAAAAAGTGGCAAGAAGTCCTCTAACTCTCTTACTTTGTACATTGGACTTTTAATCCACAGTTCCTCATAATTGTCCATGATTTCTTCATCAAAGTAATCTGATATTCCAGAAGTATGAGTTAGTAAATGATGAACAGTAATTGTAAGATCAAGATGAGGAATATCTATATTAAGACAATCCTTTACACGAGAATGTAAGGAAAGTTTTCCTGCCTGAACAAGCTGACAGATGGCAATAGCAGTGAAAATTTTACTCCCTGAAGCAATACTGTATCGAGTATCTGACTGGTTTTTTATTTTTTCCGAACGATTGGCAAATCCGTAACTTACATTAGCTAAAACTTCTTTTTCTTGTTGAACGTATATGGAACCTGAAAAATTATTTGTCTTATGAATATCTGAAATTTTCTCTGTTAAATGACTATTCATTATAGTTCCTCCTCAAAATATAAAGAAAGTACGACTCCACATAGCAAAACAATTCCTTTTTATACCATATTATAGATAATAGGAAGTTAAATTACTATGTATATGTTACTTATTACTAGTTTACCCAATTCAATTTTTAAGAATTTACCAAAAGGAAACTATGTCTAACAAGGATTCACTTTTATTAGAGATAGAATAAATAGATATAACTTACAAGAATATACAAATTACTAGATTTGCATATAATTTCCAATTAAACTATGAATGAAGTCATTATACAGGGAGGAAACTATGAAGAATCAAAAAGTGAAATGGTGTTTTCTAAGTTTTATAGTAATGTGTTTTCTATTTTGTACTTTAACGCCCCCGACATTTGCAGACACAAACGAAAAAGATGTGGAAAAGTGGAAACAATGGATTAAAACCAATTCTTATCCCTTAGAGACTACTAAAAATTCGAGGAAAGACCATTTAAAGTTCTTAAAGAAAGTGCTAAAAGGGAAACGTATTGTCCAATTAGGTGAAACTACACATGGATCAAATGAAATGAGCGCCACAAAAGTGGAACTCATTAAATACCTCCACGAAGAATTAGGGTATGATGTTCTAGCCTTTGAATCTGGCTTTGCAGAGACTAACAGTGCATACCGTCAATTACATGATTTATCTTCTACAGAGCTTATGAAACGCTCTATTTTTGGTGTGTGGTATACACAAGAGGTAGCAGATCTATTTAAATATCTCCAAGAACAAGAAAAAAAAGGAGACCCCCTTACATTAACAGGGTTTGATATTCAGGTAATGGGCAACCTTTTTACGAAGTCGACCTATGACTGGATCAAACAAGTGGACTCTTCAAAGGCTGATTTGTTTAAACAAGCTGAAGAAGGAATGATGAAATTACAAGATCAAAAAACAGAAGACGATTTTGTTGAGAAACAAGCTATAATTAATGAACAGTACAGCAAATTAGAGCGTTTTGTTAAAGACCATAGAAGGGAATTAGCATCTTTAAGCCCCCAACGAGAACAGGATGTAGATATCTTGCAACAATCTTTAAAATTAAGAAAAGAGACACTTATGAGATATGCATTACCTAATTGGAACGTTGCCCATAGCATACCTATTTATGATGCGGAGAAACATCCAATGGTGGTACGGGATCAAATGATGGCTGAAAACCTTGAATACCTTGCAGAAAAAATGTACCCAACAGAAAAAATAATTGTATGGGGACATAATTATCATGTACGAAAAAATAACTCTAAAGTGAAATATGCGGAATATGGGCAAAACTTCCTCAATAATATGGGTGATTACTTACCTGACAGCTTTAAAAGACAAACCTATACCATTGGTATTTATGCTTATTCTGGAGCAAGTTTAGATAGTTTCGATAATAAAACGGTTAAACCTGTAAACGAAGAGAAAGACCCCACTGGCTTAGAAGCGCTGCTTAAGTATGGGAATCACTCTTCCCTATTCGTTGACTTTCTTCATGCCCCATATAATAAAAGAACATCCTGGATATACACGCCTCGCATTGCCCTTTATTGGGGGTATTTAAAGGAGGAAATGATATTGAAAGAACAGTACGACGGAATTATTTGGATTGAACATATCACGCCAGCTAAAATCATTTAAGTTTTTAAGGTGATAGTTGTTCGTATAGACTCCTTCGTTTAGTAGAACAAACAAGCGAAGGAGTCTAATTTGTGTTAGCAGTAACTTATTTATGTCTATATAACTTTTTTAATAAGCTTATATGGGCTTGGTGATACCGACTATGATCTGCTATATGCCATATACCCCAACGAATGGTTGCTGTTTGTCCATTTTCGTATGAAATGATCTTGGTTAAATCTTTTTCCGATAACTTGATACACTCTAAACGAAACATCATTTGAACTTTTTCATAACTATTTATTAAATCGACAATTGTTGTGTCTTGTACATGAGGAAGTTGGCCTGTCCGATCAATCAAAGGACCATATTCTTTTTGAACACCTAATGGTACAGACTGATTCCTAAATCGATAAACCCAATGTAAGTCAACAACGGCTAAATGTCTTAGTAATTGTGCAATACTATTCATCTCATTGTTTGCTCCTTTAAAGAATAATTCTTCTTGATCCACATCCATTACTAACAGCTTTAATCGCTTATAAGTATCAGCCACGGTTGCATATAAAAGAGCTACTGAAGGTTCCATTTCATCATCTAACTGTAGGTCCATTAACAAATTAATTGCTCCCTTCTTTATTCAATTTCTTTATGATTAAACTTTAACACACATAAAAAAATTGAAGTAACTACTACATACATTTATAGTTACTATATTGGATTTTATCGGTAGTTAAGGTATCTATAATCCTCCATACTTTATATTCTTGTTGTATGAGTCATAAAAAAATATATATGCGTGCGTCAACTCTAGCTTCTGGTGAGAGCCTAAAAAATTATGACATCTTTGTTAACAACAAGGTCTTTCTTTTCTTTATCTCGAAATAACCTAATTGTAGAAAAAAATGGTAAAGGAGACAAAGTCTTATGCAAAAAATAAAATCCTCTCTTATAGATCACCTACGTGGTTATACAAAGGAAATGATGAAAGATCTAAATGTGCCAGGGGCAGCAGTCGCAATCATAAAAGATGGAGAAATTATTCTTTCTGAAGGATTTGGATACCGTGACATTGAAAATAAAAAACCTGTTACAACAAATACGCTATTTGCAATTGGTTCATCTACAAAAGCTTTTGGGACGCTTTCCCTAAGTTTACTTGCCCAGCAACAAAAATTTAATTGGGATAAACCTGTTCAAACTTATATTCCTACTTTTTCACTTCATGATCCTCTAGTAAGCTCACAAACTACATCTCGTGATTTGGCCTCTCATCGTTCTGGTGTTAGTCGTCATGAACTGCTATGGTATGGATCATCATTAACACGAAAAGACATCGCGGGAAAAATTCAATATTTGGAGCTAGATGCACCATTTCGTACAAGCTTTTTATATAATAATTTAATGTATGCAACGATTAGCTATATGGTAGAAGAAATTACAAATCAGACATGGGAACAGTATGTAACGGAACATATTCTGCAACCTCTTCATATGGAAGATACAAATTTCTCGGTTACTACTTCACAAGAAAAAGATGATTACGCACTTCCATACATTGAAAAAAACGAAGATATAGTCAAAGTCCCATTTCGTAACATCGATACAGTTGGTGCTGCGGGCTGCATAAACTCAAATATAGAAGATATGGCCAAATGGGTGCTATTCCACTTAAATCAAGGGAGAGTGGGCGAACATGAACTTATTACATCTGATATGTTACAGCAGATGTATCAACCGCATATTCCAATTCCAGATGAACCACTTTTATCTACATCAGAAACAACACTAAATTGCTATGGACTTGGCTGGTTTATTAGTGCATATCGGGGTTATAGAGTAATCCATCATGGTGGGAATATTGATGGATTTTCAGCACTCGTATCTTTTATACCAGAGGAAAATGTCGGACTTGTTATATTAACAAACACTGGTACAACATTATTACCATCTTACCTTGCAAATCAAATTTATGATGAGCTTCTGGAGCTAGATGCAATTGACTGGCATAAAAGAGCTGTAGAGGATACAGCTAAATTTAAAGAAATGATGAAAGAATTAGATAAGCCTCTTCCACAAGTAAAAGAGACAACCTTTACACATACAGTAGAAGAATATACAGGGATATTTGAGCATCCTGCATATGGGAAAATTGAAGTGTATAAACAAAATGATACATTATATTTAAAATGGGAATCGGTTGATCTAGAGATGAAACATCATCATTACAACACGTACACAACGAAGTGGAATCTTTCTCATACAGAAATGAATGTATTAATTGCCTATGAGATGGACATAGAAGGAAAGTTATCACAGTTTAAAATGCATTTACCATCCATGTTGAGTACAAAACCGATTGTGTTTAGTAGAATTGCAGATAAAAATTCATAAAATTAAATATAAAACTTACGATATATCAGTTTTAATGAAAAGAAAGTATGAGCCAGGACGTAAATCTAGCTCAATACTTTCTTTTTACTTTCTTATACGGATATAGAACTAAACAGTAGTATTCAACATGATTTTTCAGAAATCATTGCTTTAGTAGATAGTTAAGTCGGGTAAGCGAGGGGCATCACTGCCCCTGACTCCCTTAAGAACCGTACGTGAGCCTTTCAACTCATACGGCTCAAGCCTCCCATTGCAGGTCCATTTGCTATCGTATCCTCATCACACACCATAATGGTAAGTAAAACATACGCCGACGCTCCGAGTGGAGGTATACATAACAGTACGTTTCTTTCGTCAGAAGATAGCCACAACCTTATGTTCCTACGAGAGACCAACGAGAAGTAGGCTCCCTTTCGGGCCTATCATAGGATTATCCGTAAGGACGATAGTATCCGTCCAGTTATACAGTTTCCTGCTTTCCTGTTCCCTTTCGAGACAACGGCATTCGCTTTCTCTCGTATCCTTTACCCTCTGTCACATCGTTTGATCTTACGATCTCCCTACTGTATATACAGATGACAAAGGGCTTACCAAGTTCCGCATCTTATAGATACGACGAGGTTAGGTGGGTTCTTTACTCCGGGCAAGATACGGGACGCGTCACAGCAACATTATGAATCTGCTTTTCCTCTTACCAATACCCAGGCAAATCTGTGCACTATCCCGAGCTGAAATTTACGAAGCTTACAAACCTTCACTAATGTTCACCATACTCATCTTCCCCTAGCAGTGTTCCGAGTCGTGCACTGACTCTCTGTTTCCGCATTTCCGCATGCAACCCACGAGCCCGTTACCAGACCCGCAGTTTTGGACGGGGATAGTTTTTGCGTCTAAACCAGTGGCGTAAGCCACACTATATAAAAGCGACTTCTTGTCGCACCATAAAACATTTTATAGGTATCTACAAAAATAAAAAAGAAATTTATTGTAATCGACCTTGTATGTAATTAGGGATCTATATTGAGCTCATTAAATGAAAAAAGTATTCGGACTTCTGAGTTTTATTTAAGCTATACCATGAATCTAATGTATTTGGTGCAAATACATCTAATTTTTTTAATACGTCCCTCGCGAATTCTAGAGGTGCTACTCCTGAAGCAGTAATCATGTTATCATAGGATACTACAGGTCCAACCTCATACAATTTCTCCCCTTTATAGTTGGGACAGACCATTTTTGTATATTCTAAGTTATTAAGCGTATGCTTTCTAGAATCTAAGTATCCACTATTTGCAAGGGCATCAGTAGCACCACAAATTGCAGCTACAATAGTACCAAGCTCTAAAACTTCCCCAACTTTTTTCAATATAGGTTGATGAATCTCCTCACTCCATGTATTTCCTCCCGGTAGAATTAAAAGATCTTTATCCAAAAGAGTGCACTCATCAAGAGACATATCCGGCTGTATACTCAGCCCTCCCATTGTTTTAATAATTTCTTTATTAACTCCTACCGTCATTATTTTTAAAGGGGCTAAACCTTGTCTGAAATATCTTCCTGAATTTAGTTCGGCAATTAAATATCCATATTCCCAATCTGACATTGTGTTAAATACATAAATATAAACTTTTTTTATTTGCATATTAAGCCTCCAGAACTGACGTTCTCTATATTATACCATTTTAAATACATATATTTATAAAAAATGTTAAAATATGTAGAAAACACTTAAGGAGAATTACATATGAGAAAAGATTTTAGCAATACAGCGTTAATTGTCATTGATGTTCAAAGAGCTTTTGAAGATGAGAAATGGGGCACAAGAAATAACCTTAACGCTGAGGAGAATATCCAAATTCTTTTAGAGATATGGCGAGAAAAAGAATACCCAATTATACATGTCCAGCACTTATCTGATAACGATCAATCCATTTTCCATCCCAGTAAACAAAGTTCAGATTTCAAAGGTATTGCAGTTCCAGTTAAAAACGAAACAATATTTAGAAAGAAAGTAAATAGTGCTTTTATAGGAACTGGACTTGAGGATCATTTAAAAGAAAACAAAATAGTAAAAGTAGTAATAGTAGGATTAACAACTCCACATTGTGTATCAACTACTACTCGAATGAGTGGTAATTTAGGGTTTGAAACGTATCTAGTATCAGATGCAACAGCTGCATTTGCAATAAAAGGAGCAGATAATACATATTATTCAGCTGAACAAATACATAATGTGTCATTAGCAACTTTAGATGGTGAGTTTGCCAAAGTTTTAACAACTGAAGAATTGATCAGAAAGTTAACTTTGACTGAAGCAATACAATCATAAGAACTTTATTTTACTGTATATCTAATACAAAATTAGTTACCATAATGTGGGTTATCGGCAATGAAAAAAGGCTATAGATTTTTCTATAGCCTTTTTACTCATTTGGTACGTATTCTAACTTATCATTTCATTTCGGATGATCTTAAAATCGTTTTCACTTATCTCTAAATGACCCAATCGAAAAGAATAACCCCAATACCTTTTATTTTTAATGAAAGAGAGCTGCGGAATTAAAGGATGAATGGATGTTTCTGTACAATTCATAAACTCTATGTTTCTTCGAAAGGGGATAAAACCATCTTCCATATCAAATTGAAAAATATAATCATCAACCACTCGTCCTAAGGCTGTAAATTTTTGATGAGGAGCACTTTGCTTAAACCATATCTTTGGAGAATAATAAATGATCCAATCGCCTTTCTTCATCTTTTTTAAAGGGGCTTCCTTGCCATGGCACAGTTGAGCAAAATCACCATCAACACTCTTCATCACATGATCTCGAGAAGCCACTCCAATCCAATACCTTATGTTGTTTTGCATGTACATCAACACCCACAATGATTGGATGAATGCTTATCTAGATTTAATGTTGAAACAGGAAAGTTCATCTCCTGCCATGCCGCAATCCCTCCCGTTAACTCTTTTACTTGATATCCTTGTTCCAATAAAAACTTGGCTACTTTAGCAGCCGTATTGCACCAAACATCCCAACAATAAACGATAATCTCCTTGTCTTTTGGAATCTCACCTAAACGATTGACTATTTCTTGTTCAGGTATGATATAGGCATCCTTAATGGTTACACTTCTTATCTGCATAGGACCATTTCTAACATCGAGTAAAAAGTATGTATCTGGATTCATTTTCTTCAATTTCATATAATCCATAGGGCTTATTGTTGCTTGAAGACGTGCATTAAAATAATCAAGTGCATTCAACTTGTATAACCTCCTGTTTTCTACAGTGACTTCCAAATTCTAATCAAAAAATCTTTTAATAATTGTCTTTCTTGCTGGTCTAGAGGGGCTAATACCTCTGATTCGATATGGGTTAGAAACTCCCAACGTGAATTCAATACTTCTTTACCTTTTTCCGTAATCAACAGACTGTAGGACCTTCTATCATTAGGATTCTTGGTTCTCTCCACCAATCCCAACGTTTCCAAATGATCAATATGACTGACCATAGTTGTTCGATCAATTTGTAGGTTTTCAGAAATATCTTTTTGTGATGAATAGGGATTTTCCTCAATGAATAAAAGAACCCCATATTGTCTGGAATTGATGTTGAAGGGGAGCAATCCTTCAGAAAATTTATTTTCCATTTGTTGAAGAGCCTTCCCAAGTAAAAAACCATAAGATTGATTCCATTTGTTCAATTATTTCTTCACCTCTTTATATTATCAGTAAAATATATAATCAGTATAACTGACTATATTTTAGAAAACAAGCATTAATTATTTATAATGGCAACAGTGAACCATATTAAAAGTAATAGTATGTAGTTTACATAAAGTCCCTTCTAGAAACAAAATAGCCTATACGACTCTATATATTACCTTGTCTAATTCCAATGAGATAGGTATCTATAAATAGTTGTCGAACTAATTAATACTCCCCTTAAAAAAGAGCCAAAGTGAAAAAAATATAGTAAACGGAGGAATTAGTTTGCAAACTATGTTTCATTATAACTGGTTGGTTAGAGAAGAATGGTATCAATGGTGTGAGAATATTCCCCTAGAGGAATTGCTTCGGAAACGAACAGGAGGAGTAGGAGGAATATTGCATACTCTCTTTCACATTGTTGATGTAGAGTGGAGTTGGATTCGTGTTCTTCAGGGAAAAGATGATTTCCAGGAGAATTTTGAGGAATATCAAAGCTTAGAAAAAGTTCGCCAGCTAGATACAAACTTTCAGTTTGAGGTAAGAGAGTTTGTTAGGTCTTGGAATGCAGAAAAAGAAACGAATATTCTTTATGATCCACAACCAGACGGAAGTATAGCAACTGACACTTGGGGAGAAGTTATGCGTCACGTGATTGCTCATGAAATACATCATATTGGACAATTGTCGGTATGGGCTAGGGAGATAGGGAAGAAACCAGTTTCAGCCAATCTTATTGGTAAAGAACTTAGTCATACATTGCCCAAAATTTAAATTAATGAACTTTATTGATAAAACTCATGCTTGTAACTAAGAAAGTATGAGATTTCAATTTTCGGCATATTCTAGTATATATAATAAGTTTCACTAGTTAAGGCAGGAAGGCATTCTTAAGAATGCCTTCCTGCCTTAACTACACTAAAAATTCGTATGATATGCCCCACTAATTTGTCTTTTTTAGTTTCCATAAAACCAATTATCGGTACTCAATAATATTGAAAAACAAATAAGCCATATAGAAATATGGCCTATCTCTAACCAATTGTTTATTTATCCAGGTAGCTATTTATAAGAATGTGTCTCATATCGGTTTACGGAAAGAATAGCACCATTTATTATAATCAAGTTTTTCCTCATAAAATCTGTGTGCATTGGTTCGTTGAATTCCTGACTCTAGGGCAACAAATTCAGCTCCGTTTGCCTTAGCCCATTTTTCTATATGGCTTAATAGTTTATAACCATAACCTTTGGAACGGTGTTCTTCACCTGTTACTAGATCATATACAAAGACATATTTTTTATTATAAAAGTTTACTTGTAAGCCCACTCCCGTTAATGCCACAATTCTGTTTTCATTATATAGAGCAAAAAGCTTGTATCCATTTTGTTTCATCTGTTTTAGAAGTTCTAAATAACCTTCTTCTGTTAAATCTGTACGTAATTGCTTTAATATCGGGAATGCTTCTAAATATTGATCATGGTCAATTAACTCTATAATTTTTTCTGTTGAAGCTATCATAGGTTATCCCCCTCATTACCTAAACTATAATTTTTTAAGTACATATATATAGCTTAAAGTATTGCTGATACCTAGGGTAGGGTCAGATTTAATATAATTTATACTGTCACTTTCTAGTTACCATAATCAACATTATAAGAAGCAAAAAACCTGTATTTAAAAATACAGGTTTTTTCATATTACTCTTCAAAATATCTATTTAAAACTCATTATTTTAAAAAAATCATTCATTTCCTACCTCTATAATACCACATTTTTGTATTTTTTTCCAGTCTAGTATTTAAATCTTTTTTCAATAAAATACAGAATAGGATTGGTATTTATATAAAAGAAATGGGGGAAGAATTTGAAGGTAGCTAGTGGAGTAGAAGTTATAGAATTAAAAATTGAAGCTCTTGGTAACCAGATTGTATTAAACCCTACGTTAGTTTGGGATAACAAGATGTCCATTTTGATTGATACTGGAGTACCTGGACAGTTAAATCAAATAAAAGAAGCCATAGCTAAAGCTGATGTTCGTTTTGATACACTCAAGGCAATTATTTTAACACACCAGGATATTGACCACATAGGGGGCGTTCCTGAACTTTTAAAGGAATCAAATAATCAGATTATAGTATATGCACATGTGGATGATAAACCCTATATTGAAGGAGATTTGCCACTCATAAAAACCGATACTAGCCGGATGAGTAAAGAAGAATTAGCATCCCTTCCGAAAGAAGTTAAACATTTATATGACAATTCCCCAAAAGTTAAGGTAGATGAATTATTAGAAAATAAACAAAACCTTCCTTACTGTGGGGGAATTGAAGTTATCTATACTCCTGGACATTCCCCAGGCCATATTAGTTTATATTTGAAACATTCAAAAACACTAGTTGCTGGAGATGCTATGGTGATAATCGATAATCGACTTCATGGACCAGTTAAACAGACTACTCTTGATATCAAAACAGCTACAGAATCTTTAAAAAAGTTCTTAGACTATGACATCGATACAGTAATTTGCTACCATGGAGGAGTTTTTAAAGGGGACCCAAGGCCACATATTTTAAAAATATTGAACGAACAACTAGCATAAGTGCTAATAAATTCCTATGCAAACTGGTCCTATATATAGGACCAGTTTATATGGTGTAGCTTATCGGAATAAAAAAAGAAAGAAATATTATAATCAAATATTTCTTTTTTAGAATAGGCCAGAACCTTTTATAATCTCTTTTGTAGAAAGAAGCGATGCTTCATAAATATTACTGCCAGTATTTTTTAAAAACGCTTGAACAACTTCATAACCTACAGCATATCCAGCACAAAAGGATAAGCCTACTGGTTGATATCCTTCCTGTTTAGCAATTTCATCACCAAACATATAGCTACTAACTTCTGCAAAACCTTTTGTGTTTAAGGCTTCTCCAATCACGTAAATAGAGTATTCTAGGTCTTCCTTGTCCATGCTCGTAACCCAAGGACCTAACTGCTCTACACCATATAACTCTTTTGCAAAGGAATCAGCTAAACCTTCTATTACTAAATAATCACCTACTGTTACATTTCCATGATCCCAATCAAAATAAGAAAAACGAATATTATGATGAAACTCATGCGCAATAACAGCCGGAAGTTTAGGTATATTATAGCTATTTGGATAGACAGTTATCGTAATATATCCTGGTATGCCACCGAATCCAGAATATCCTTTATGAAGGTGTAGCTTTATTGGATCTGCAACATATAGACCTACTCTTATTTTTTCTGCCTTTATTTTTAAATTATTTTCTTCAATCTTGTCTATACAATTCTTCATCGTATCATGTACAATACTGGAAACTTCATGCTTTTTTAAACCAGTTAACGCTGCATCAATTTGACTATCATTAGATAAATCCGCGTATCCGAGCATTTTAGTAGCCATAATGACATCATATCCATTTTCTTCTCTTGCTTTTAAAGGGACATTTATCAAACTCCACATGGGTTCGAAAGGCCTCATCATTGTGTAACGAAAATAATCCTCTTTCCTGTCGACATCAGAAATCATTTGTAATTTCTCGTATTGCTTTAGTGTATCCACTACCTCAAAATACATTTTCATAAGCTCATTACCTCTCTCTCAAATATCTATCTATATATGCTCTTACTTATAATGTAAGCTATGACGTAGCGTGAGAGTCAAAGAGTAGTATATGAATCTAATTTATATAACAGAAATTATAGGTAGTGAAAAATAAAGATAAGACTGAATTTACGCCTTATCAACTTCAATAAAGTACTTTTTATTACACAAATCGTGAGAAAACGAAATGAACTTTCTACACTCCATGGCTCTTTTCAATCTAGACGGATAGAAAGAAGTTGATTGAGGATTATTACGTAGACGTAATCCTTCTTTTAATAACAAATGCCATCTTTGTGGAAGAATTTCTTCAGCTTTTCTTGCTCCCTCCATCTTAGTGAAGATTTTCTTAGCTTCTAGTGTGCTCAAAATTCTACTAATGGTTAAGATACAAAATTCAACCATGTCATCAAATATAAAGATAAATCTGTTCTTAGCTTTATTTATCCAATAGGTATTCATGTTGTACTCCATATTCTTAACTACTTTAATCCAGTTTGATTGAAAATTTAGTTCGGATATTTCTTTTCCATATACTTTTATTCCGTATTGCTCAACCATCCACCACGTAACGGCATTTATATCCCAATACCCTCTTTTAATTTTTCCATTTGAACAGTAAAGATAAGGAGGTAACTCTTCATTAGTTTTACCTATCCCTTTCATTGGGATATAGACCCCATCCATTCTTTTTCCTAAAGAATTTATATTTAACTCTTTATGTATAGCTTTTAAGTTGTTGCTTTCTTCTTGAGTTAAATTCCTTTTTAATACAGTTACAAAATCTATATCACTTTTCTTTTTATCAAATCCATTTAGTGAGATAGAACCGTATAAATAGATCCCTACTATAATATCATTTGAAAATTTGCGTTCCATATGCTTTATATAATTATTTAAACAAGGCCTTATTGTTTCAGGTATTTTATCCAATATTCTTAACCCCTCTCCTATATTCATAGCTCTTAATTTAAGTAAATAGAAATGGTTAAACCTATAGTACAATTTAAGCTATCATAAACAGTGTAATTTACATTTTTTTGTATTTTATTGGATATTTTTATATATTATTTATAAATTGAAAAAGAAACATTAAATAGAATTAAGGTAGGGATGAAAAATGAGTTTATTAATAGTAGCTGCTATTATCATTTTATCTGTCATTGCAGATTATTTTATTTTTGACTACGACAATAAGAGATGGGGCTGGCTAAAAGGGTATTCTAAACCTGTAAGAATAAGTATTATTAGTTGTTACTTAATCATGTCATTTATTATTTATTGTGCTTTGAGCCTTAAATATATCTCTTAAGGTTTAAGGCTTTTTTTATAAATGTGATGTACATTTCTTATTTACGTAATCACAGTTATCGGAAATAAAAGGACTTTAACTTTTAAAGTCCTTTTATTTAGTGACTTATAGAAAGTTATAATAATTATTTCTTTTCTCGGTAAGCTGAACAGTGTTCATCAGAAATACGATAATTCTCTTTACCTGTTGAAGCTGCTACTTCAACTAATTTATGCCCTAATCTGTCCCATACCGCAAGTGTATTTAAAGATACCCATGTTAAATCTCCCCTAGCAAGACGAAAAGAATTATACTCATTTTCTGTAGTTACTAATACCTTTTTATAAGAAAAATGCTTCTTCTTTAGATTCTTAATTTCTAAAATAAAATCTAACATGTTTTCTTCTCTAGGTACTTGAATAATCCGAGCTATAAATGTTCCATTCGGATTTTTTTTAGTTTTATAAACTTTTTCTGTTTCTATTTTTAATTCTGGCCGTCCCCTCATATTTGCTCCCCCATATACTAATCAAAAAAAAGGTAATCTAATTTTAGCATAGGAGCTGTATACGATATACAAAGGTAGTTAACATAATCACGATTATCGGTAGTAATAAAGTCTATATATTTTATATATAGACCTTATCAATTCATTCTTATAATGAAGCTGGAACCTTTTGTTTTTTTCGCATGCGTAAAAAGCCAGAAGCTGTTAAAACGCCCAAAATAACTAAACACGTACCTATTACTTGAGGTAATGTAATAAGTGCACCAGTTAAAATAGAAAGGATCATGGTAACGACTGGAACTAAATTAAAAAATAAAGATGTATTACTTGCACCGATTGTAGCCATTCCTTTATTCCACCATAGATAGCCTAATACACTTGTAAATAGAGCCATAAAGAGAATAGCTCCCCAAGCTGACCATGTAACGTGAGACAAAGGCTGAGGGCTTGGTGAAAAAACTGTTAAGATGACAAGACAAAGAGAACCAACAATCATTGTATAAGTAGTTGTCTCCATTGAAGAACTACCATTCAAATATTTTCTCCCTAATACACCATATAAGGCCCAACATAAGTTCCCTGCTAATATTAGTAAATCACCTTTAGAAATAGATAGTGTTTGAATAATTTCTAACGAACCTTGCGTAAGGACAAGAATAACGCCTACTAAGGCAAAAGATATACCCAGCATCTGTTGTTTTGTAATAGGATTTTTTAAAATAAAATAAGAAAAAAGTGCAGTTACTAGAGGGTTAGTTCCCATGATGAGAGCTCCGTTTAAAGGTGAAGTGTATTGCATTCCTAAAAAGAAAAAGGCATTGAACCCAAAAATTCCTATGATGCCAAGTAAGATATACATTTTCCAATGGGTCTTAATGGTTTTTGATTTTATTTGTTTTTGCAATCCTAATATAAGAACCATAACAAGTGCAGCAATCCCAAATCGCCATGCGGCAGCACTTGCAGGCGAGAAATAGTGAACAGCATACTTAGCCAAATTGAACGTAGCACCTGTGAAGATAGCAAAACCTATTAACATAAGGTATATTCTACTTTTCATCTTTCAAATCTCCAATCATTGTTTCATACGTCTCTAATTTCTCTTTTGTCACATTCATAACTGTTTCAATCTCTTGTTTTTGCTTTTCTAGAAGAAGTAAGTGTTTGTTTAAAATATCCGCCCTCGTTTGAATCTTTTTTAATTGAATGGCGGCAGAATCAATATTTTCTAGGAGACATCCATCCTTTAAAAATTCCTGGATATCCTCTAAAGACATCCCTGTTTGTTTTAACATTTTCATAAATTTGAGAAGGCGAATTTCACCTTCTGTATATCTTCTTTTTCCACCTTTTCTTAATGGTGAAGACAATAACCCAATCTTTTCATAATAACGTAACGTATGAGCTGTAAACCCTGTTTTCATAGCAACTTCGGATATACTATACATTTCCATTTCCTCCTTTCTTTACATGTTACAACTTAGAGTTAGCTCTAAGTCAACGATTAATTTGTAAACAATAAAAAAAGCCCAGATTTTTTCTGAGCCTCTTCGTTTAATTTACATAGTGTGCGTTCTAGGTAGCAAAATAAAGGCACTTAATA
Source organism: Priestia sp. 53B2 (assembly GCF_056099005.1). Lineage (NCBI taxonomy): Bacteria > Bacillati > Bacillota > Bacilli > Caryophanales > Bacillaceae > Priestia > Priestia sp. 53B2. The sequence continues at coordinate 39,233 of NZ_JBLZXA010000033.1, read as the reverse complement.
TAAGTGTCTTTATTTATTATCGCTTTTATTCCTTATAACTCAAAATGTAAATTAAATGGTTCATCCGGAAGTTTTGCACTATATTCTTCATTTGTGGTTGGAATTGAATCTCCAACGGTATCAAATACGATACCATCAACCCAGACTTTTCCTTTTCCATATAGTAATATTCCAAATGATATGACTGTACTTTCCTCTGGTACATCTAATACAATCGAGTATTGGTTCCAGTTTGTTGTACCTTTAAGTGGACGATCTTGCATGTTATCAAAAGATAAGACTTCTTCATATTCCCCATCAATTCGCATCCACAACCCAGCCCAATTTACTACGTCTTCTGTTTTAATAAACCCTGATAAGCGTAGTCTCTCTCCTTTATACATTGTTGCTTTAAACACTTGCATCATCGTTGCAAAACCTCTTGCATCGTCCTTTTTAGACATAATATAACCAGATGCTTTACCTTGATGAGCAGTTTTATAATCAACACCCATCTCATAATCTTGTGGATCAGTACCAGATGGCATCCAACCTTTTGGTAATAATGAATTTTCCATAACTACTTCCTCCTCAAATAAGAATACTTTTTTTGCATATTTTCGATATTTGGCAGGGGGCATTTGATAAAGTTTTTGAAAAGATCTTGTAAATGCCTCTTGAGACGAAAAGTGATAGTGAAATGCAATATCTAATATTCGTTGATTTGTGTTAACCAAGTCACTTGCTGCATGTGCCATCCTTCTTACTTTTATATAATTAGCAATGCTCATACCCGTAATTGATCGGAAAATTCGATCGAAATGAAAAGGAGAATAGCCTATATACTTAGAAATGTCTATTACTTCTAACGGTTCGCTTAAATTCTCTTCAATATAATCAATCGCTTTTTGTACAAGTTCTACATAGTTTTTATACACTGTTCTCTCCTCTCTGTGACCTATTACCATTAATTTACTATATATTACTTGCTATTTTTTGATTATTTTTGCGTTCTTTAATTTATAGGCATTTGAAAAATCTGTATTTAGTATTAAGTAAACTGAAAGTATGAGCTTAAGAAAGTTAGCATATTAGCAGTGATTAGCACTAAAAAGATCTTATAGATATCTATAAGATCCTTTAATTCCTTTCTTCCAATTGCTGTTTTAATATTTTTTTGAACTCCTGAGGATTATCTACACGGATTGCCACTTGTTCATATTTCTTTTTGATACCCATAAATAGGGTTGCTTCCATTGGAGACTTTAATTTTAAAATGATATCAGGATAAACTTTTTCGAAGTCACGTGCTATAAACTCAATTGTTGTTTTAGAAATTTTTTGCTCTAACGTCTCAGTATCTACTATTAATTCTTCGATATCCTTAAATCCTATCTCCATACGTTTTGCTAAACCAAGAGAAAGATAGATACGATTATGTTGTATACGTAAAGGATTAAACCTTAATGCTTGAATATCGCCTAAAAAGAAAACAATTGAATAGATATTAAGTACCAATAAAATTAACGATAAGATAATTGATTTACTATGTAATAACCAATGGATACCTAATGTTTCAATTACAACAGCATGAATAATCATGATTTGAAACGTAATAAGACTTGAGCGTTTGTAAATAGTAAAAGTATTAGTTTTAGAATTCGGTTGTTTCTTCCATGTGCCAAAGGCATAATAAAACATCATCATTTCTGAACAAATGATTTGTATAATAGGTTTTTTAGGGAATCTTTCGTTTATAACATAAGAGAAAGAAAATAAAAGTGGTAAGGAGCTTGTCTTTACCTTTTCAATCATGTCAGGTAAATTTTTAGCTAGCATGAACAATAATGAAATTTCAAGTAGAATTAATAAAGCTTCTACTCCAATACCTAACCACATAACTCCCTTAAAAGAAGATAAATATTCGATTGGAATTATAAACCGTGTAGCCATAAGGCCGGTTGCCATTAACACAATAAAATACTTCCAGCTGAACTTACGCTGCCAAGCTAGAAATAGTAAGGGAACAACAAGACTTAAATCCAAAATAGAACCTAATACTACTCCATTGAAATTAGAAGACGAGGAATGAATTTCAAAAGGAGAATGATATAACAAATAATTTGAGCTTAATACTAACAGTAACAAGAAAAGGGATAATACAGACACTGAATTTTTCTTAAGTAACAAACAATTCACCTCATTTTTTAGTTCTTCAAATATATTAATTTCCTGTTAATTCCATTTTATCAATGATGTTGATTTAAATCACTAGGTATGTGTTATTCATTTTTAGCTAACATAATCACAGTTATCGATAGAAATATTGTTTAACTAAGAAAAGAAATTAACTCTTTCTTAACTCACATTAAATCCGAAATAGTCTCCCATAAAGACAATTACAAATAATAATTCTCCCATGAGTACAATAAAATCCAATCTTCGAGACTCTTGAATTTTTTCTAAACTAAAATATGAAATATAAAGGCGCAAACCTCCAAGTATAATGGAAACAATAATAACAAAAAGATTTTCAGTAATAGCTATTGCAATGAGATAAATGAGCCATTTAAATATAAAGACTCCTACTATCCTTAACATAAATAAACGCCATTTGCTTAACTGAATAATATCCCTTACTTCAATAGTTTGAAGGCCTTTTCGTATCTTTTTAAATTCAAATAATGCCTCTAGATTATTCCACAATAAAAACAACCCGAAAATTAGCAGATATAAATCGTTAATGCTTAAATTAAAAAGACTCAAATCCATTCCCCCATCTAAATAGCAAAGTCCTTTTTATTCTCAAGGGCTTGTTAATACTTAAATAAATCTGTGGATTAGCTTTACCCAACCTAAGTAAGAGATTCCTAAAATAAAAGCCCAAAGAAATGCTATACGAATACTTCTAGGTATAAAAATCCATAGCTTTAACATGTTCCAAAGTAAGTCATCTTTATCAGATTTTTTCATTCCCTTCACCTCAATTATGTTATATCGTTTATTTTTTACATTTTGATAAATACTTCCAATATCTATTAAATCATAATTTTTACCTTTTATTCCATCAAAAGGTAAAGTATCGTATGGAAGAAAATGAATATTATATGCATTTATAGTTAACATAATCACTCTTCAAGGAACCAAGAAAGCAAAAGAACCCTTACAGGAAAAGGGTTCTCTCGTGGGTGCCTTTAATCGGATATGCAGCTTTTTATACATCCTTGATATGAAAGGCTTTCTCAGAGGAATAGATAAAGAAAGAATGTATAAAAAGACTGTCTTTTATACATATGCTTGTATGGAAAAATATAGTCTATATAGAAAAAATATATTATTATGTATCTGCACATACATTTTATAGTAAAAAGCCACTTGTCCTGCAAATACCGGGTGGCTTTTTATTTTGCTTTTTTAATAGAAGTTAAGTTACCTATAGAGTATAATTATGTAATATTTTTATAGATTTAGGAGAGTGTACGGTATTGAATTCTTGGAGAGTAACAAAGTATAACCCTTTACATAGAAACGACGAGGGAAGTTACCTTTATGATGATTGGACTTCTTTTCATGAAGTAGGAAACAAGGTTAGCTTATCCAATTATTTAACAATAGAAGAAGCTTATATTCACGCGATTGTAGCTTTTATGAACGATATGAACATTAATACAGTTTATATACATGCTTTAGAGCTTTCCTCAGATGAAATACAAAACCAACATGTATCTGACTTTACGTCAAACCTATGGATTGGAAAAGGGATTTCAATTGAAGAAGTTAAAGAATTAGCTAAACTAACCCTAAGGGAGGCAGTTTGGTGTAAATTAGGGATTAAAAATCTATTTTTTATTCATTTCGGATACGACTATTACATGTATATAGGGGCAAATAGCAATTGCTATGAAGCTCGTGAAAGCGTTGAATCATTTGGATTATATGTAGAAAAATTCGAATCACCTTATTAAAATAATTTATATCTATATTCGACACTTTGTTTGTTAAGTGGGCCAAAGCAAGTTGTAGTCAGTTAGTTATTTTAGGAGCTCAAAGCTGATAGTGAAGTAATAAGTTAAATGAAAAATAGCTAAAAATAAAGGAGATACTTCATGTCTGAGTATAGAGTTAAATTAAAGTGCATTCCATTTTTTGTGTTTATTATTTTGTTCCTGCAAGGCTGCGAAGACTCATTAAATAAAAAAAGTAGTCGTGAACAAGAAGAAACTACCTTAATAGAAGATATAGAGGAAGAGGAAGAGGCCATGACAACCGTCTATGATAAAGCTAAATAGCATTATGAAGGAGATTTCCCGAGTAACTTGAGTGAAAAGCAGGCATTCATTCATACTGGAATGTATCTCGGTTGGATTATTGAAGAAAACTTATATAGCAAAGAATTTGAAGAAGAAGCTGCGCAGGAGATTATAAAGTTTAAACAAAAGAACATGACCGGAACTGAAATATATATGGAATGGGATGGCGTCTTTGCCAGCGATATGCTGAATGCGGAAGGAAGGGCCTTTACAAAAGATTATTTTGATTTTGATAAAGGAACTTATTTATATGATTATGAAGCTATATTTCCTCATATAAAATCCCTTTATGAGGTAGAAGATACGTGGAATAATTATGAGGCTATTAATACAAAGATTAATGAGCGTTTTGATACTTGGCAGCATACAAACGAAGAAAATAAAGGTGATAAGTTATTTACGGTTGATTCATATATAGGTTCATTAAAGAAAACACTTGAACAAAATGAAGATAAGTTAATTAACAATATCGAAAAAGTACATACTTTTCATTATTATAAGGGCATTGATTTACTGGACTTTGAAATCTTCATTCAGCCATTTGATTTGTCTATTATGATGTTTTCTATGGACAATGAAGCGAACGAAGTTTTCTATGAAGGAAACAATCGTGCCATTTTTTCAGGTAGTTATGAGCTACTTGAAGAGTTTGAATACTATGAGCTAGCCGACGAGCATTCAGATGAGTTTTGGGATTTTTATGAACAAAATGAAGAAGAAATATCTGCTGCTGAGAAAGAATTGATTTCAAACTGGTTTATTTCTTGTTGGAATAAAGCTGACGATAATAGAATAAAGCTGCCTGTTTATCTAGACTTTCATGATGATATAGAGTCTTTTGATTTAAATAAGAACAAATGGATCGATAGTGAAGACAAATGGTCTGACGAAAATAGTAACTAACTTCATTGTACAGGTGAAAAGAAGCCAAACTACTGTAGTGGCTTCTTTTTAATATACATAATCACATTCTAAAAAATGAAAAATTATATGTTCGTAAACTTATACATTTTTAGCTACCATAATATTGTTTAAGAATAGAATTTAATTATCTACATTATTAGCATTAAATGTATCTTTTTTAACATTTAATATATGGCCACTAATATTAACTGTTTTGTTATTTACCCATTTAACTTTGGCGGTTTCTTGAGGATAATTCCAATAGATATTTTTCCTTTTATTAAAAACCTTCTTTGTATAAGTCACTTCTCCTCTAATAGCAAAAGGTGTAGTCGCTCCACCACTTGAACGATAAATCTTTACTATGTAATCACCGTTAGGAGATGTACTTTGAGAAATATATTCTCCCTTTGGAGCAAATTGTAGATAACTAGGAGCAAAAAGAAACCACCAAACAAATCCTATAACTAGAAGAGGGCTTAATGTAGCCAAACATACTATATAACGCTTTTTCAATTTCTAACCTCTATTCAGATGAACTAAATTATAATTTCGTTTCTATCTGATTATATATCAGAATTGACTTAAAAAATCATGAATATAATATACATTCGTAGTTAACATAATGTGCGTTATTGATATAAAAAAAGGAACACTCTATGATGGGCGTTCCTTTTCTCTAATCTCAATTTTATTTAAAATACTTGTCCATTCTTTGCTTTAAATCTTCATAATTTTCATCGGTGGCTCGTTCGAGACCATATGTAAGAACATCTTTCGCTTTCTTTTTCTCATTAGCCATTAGGTAAAAATCACATACTCTTTCATAAAATACATCTTCCTCATTCAAAGCCATCTCAGCTGCTGTATTCCAATCTATAATCTGTTCATAATGAGGAATACCTATATTTATTACATTTTGAACAAATTTACTAAACTCTTTTTTATCTGACTTTTTATTGTGAAGTGTAAAGTGTTCTTCATTACCTTCTAACCAGTTAGGAATATTCCAATCTGTGCTGGCAACAATTACATTATTAGCTAACTGAGTATCCCAAGTTTGCTCATACCATTTCCTATATTCATTTGACGATACATCCCACATAGTCCAAAAAAGCATTCATCTTGGGAACTATACTGACTAATACAAAAAGATAAACTTAAATTGAAATGCCCTGTCTTTCTAGAGAATTTAGGTGTGCTTTTGGCATATTTAAAGCCTAAAGGCTCTAAGAGAGGAAGGAGATCAGTTTTAATATAAAAATTAAGTAAGTCTTTTGGTTTCATAATTTCTCCTCGATTAGATGCTAAAGTTGATTTCCATTGGGTAGCAGCATGTAGCTAAAATATTCTTGAAAAACACCCGTTCCTTTGAGGCTATTCTTAACAGTGGTAGAATGCTTTTCTACTGCGTTACTATAAGCCGAATTTCTGGATGGAGTTCGTCCGGAAAGGTAAATAAGTTCTATAAATGGATCTTCTTTGTTCAAATTGAAGGATTTATTAATCAGTGATTCACCGAACTCTTTCGTTTTATCGTAATCTTCTCCAAAGTATTCTGGAAACAACTCAATCATAAAACCAAAAACAGCATTAAAAAATGCATCTTCTTTAAAATGGATGATTCCATAATGATAAAGTTCCTGCAGCAATTCTTCATAGTCATCATAATCACTTTCTTGTACTTTACTCGTGTTTTCTACACCCCATTCTACAACTAAATACCAACACAAAAAGCTAAGTTTGAGAAAAACCTTTAAGTCCTGAGGGTTTTCTTTCCAATTATGATATAACTTATCCCTTGCTGCATTCCAATCAGATTCTTTTTCCAACTGATCAGTATCTTTCAGTTCCCAGTTTTTCATAGATTACCTCCAATTTTCTTTTAGTCTCCTACTATAGATATTTTTTGGATTTCATAATTACTCAATATTCTTATTAATTCGCTCAATGCTGGATGATAATCTCCAGGGATAAATATTTTTATGTTCTCTAAATCCTTTATAAATTTATCAATTTCGTCTCGATCAAATTCTACGTTAGTCAAATAGTAATCTCTAATTTTTCTCAGATACAAATAACTTCCCCAGTTATTATTTGTGTGAAATAGAGCATCATGTAATGACTCTTCAATTTCTTTAAAATCAAGATACCGATCTTCTTTACCGTACATCTCAATATCAAGTCCCATGTGCTTCCCTCGCTTTCTAATTAATTTATCCAACTAAAGTAATTATATCGCTTTATAAATAAGTATCCTCTAATTAAATTTAATAAGGATAGCCATGATAAAAAAGTTCGCAAAAGTATACCTTTACGAACTTTTATTTTATATAAGAAATCTATCATTTTTATCGTTCGTTTAAGTTTTAAAATAAATTACGAACGTACGCTTAAATACAATCATTTTTACGAACGATTTTTGTAGAATAAGAAAGAGCCATACAGAATGAATGTAAAAATGAAAATTATTAGTACCCAAATGAGGCTGCCATGTAAATAATAAAAAAATTCATACCTGTTAGAGGTATGAACCTTTTAAACATATAATTAGTTACCAATGGGGATTTTTTATAATAGAATTAATCCAGCTATTAATAAGACAGCGCCAAGCATAATACGGAATCCTGAAGAAGATACTGGATCAGTTACTATATCAGATGCTACTGCTAAAAAAACTAAAGTTTTTTTAGTCTTTCCCTTTGTGTTTTTATCTTTTACAATTATTAAAATTCCTGAGATTAATAGATACAAACCAACTAGTAAAACTAATATAGGTATAAAAATTATTTCCACCTTCTTTTATGTATTATAGTGTATTTATTTTCTATGCTTTTTATAACGTAAATAGCCCTTTGTGTATGTACAAACAAACCTTTAGAAAACATCTAATATTGCTCCAATAATAATTGCTATTAAAAAATATATTAGGAGACTAAATGATAGTAAATATTCTCTAGTTTCTTTGTTATATCTCCACTCCATAAAGATTCGGAAACCTAGATAACATAAACAGAAAATAATTAACATGACCCACATAGGAACTTGATCAAAAGCAATAAAGAGTATAATAAAAACAACATAAAAACTGTTTTCTACCCATTTATGCCACTTGTTTACGTAATTTTTTTCGGTGTCGCGGTCATCTTTAACATTTAATTTTATAGCAAGGTACTTTGTAAGAAGGGACGCTACTAACAATAGTATTAATAGGTATAAAAATGTTTTTAGCAATAATATTCAACTCCTGTTTAAAATACATTTAATAGAGTGCCAACTCCTATAGAAGCTAAATAAAAGAAGAAGAAAATAACGGCTAAAAGGTGTTCCTTCGTTTCTCTTGCAAATTTCCATTCCATAAATATATTAAATCCCTGATAAACAATACAAAAAGCAACTAAAATAATCCACATAGGGACTTGATTATAATAGCTTAGGAAAAATAAAAATATTATATATAGTACAACTTCTATTCTTCAGTGCCACTTGTTTACTTTTTTTCTGTAAATCTCTGGATTGGTTTCTAAGCGCATCTTTTTCCTTAAGTATTTTTCAACATAATGAGACATATAAAACGCTACTATAATAAAAATCAAAAATTTGTACATAAATACCTCCTAATATCCAATAATATCATTTTTTTCTATTTTAATTAAATTAATCCACTTGCTATAGAATTAATTATATGACTTAAGACATGTTTCATTGAACAGTAAGAGGAGGCCTCACTCGTGAATAAAGATATAGTAGCAATCGAAAGTGATAAAATTGCGTTTTACAAAGATTTAAAATATATGTTACTGGGGGAAATGATAGAATAACAAAATTAACTGTTTAATAATAATGTGGAAAGCGAACGAGCTCTTATGTATCAAGAACTTGCGTTTTTTTAGGGTTCCGATAATTCAAACTTATGTAAACTCGAAAAGAAGAAGCCTGTATCTAAGGAGATACAGGCTTCTTCCCATACTGTTTAGGAATTTGTTCATTTGTCCTTACGAGGCCCTTTCGTTACGTATATCGGTTCATAACCAAAGTGCCTTGTGTAAGATACGAATATCTACTTTCAATTTGAGGCAATACGTTTGTCGAAGTCGCTGTTAATTCTTTCAAAACTAATCAGTCCCTTCTTAAAATAAGTATTTACCTTTTTACAACAGCCAATAATCTTAATGACGTTGTACTATATGTCTACCACATGTTTTAAAGTTAAAACGTTAATCCAACAAATTTTATGTGGATTTTCCCTTCATAATAAAACGGTTCGTTTGCGTTAAAGAGCAGCAGGTACGGATACGAATTAGTATTTTCGAACTTTTTTATTGATACTATCTTCTGTATTATTCATAATAGATTCGCCTTCAACATCAATAGTCGGTAGGGATTTATCAAGCCATTTAGGTAAATACCATGCAGACTTTCCTAAAAGCGTCATAACTGCAGGCACAAGTGTCATTCTCACCACGAATGCATCGAATAACACTCCAAAAGCCATTGATAAACCTGTTGATTTTATTGTTGAATCCTCTGCAAAAATAAAGCTAGCAAAAACTGAAATCATAATTAGACCAGCCGCCGTTACTACTGGACCACTATGTTTCAGACTCGAAAGAATGGATTTCTTTGCGTCTCTCAGATGTGTATAATCTTCACGCATGCGACTCACAAGAAATACTTCATAGTCCATTGCTAAACCAAATAAAATACCTGTCGTTAAAACTGGCATGAAATTTAATAACGGACCAGCTTCAGGAATACCAAAGAAATCAATAAAATGACCATCTTGTAATACAAAAACAGAAAATCCTAAAGTAGCGATTAAAGTCATTAAAAATCCTAATACAGCTTTGATAGGTACAAGAATGGAACGAAAGACAACTAAAAGTAATAGTAGAGCAAAGATAACAATTAAAGCTGCAAATTGAGGTAAAGCTTCTGAAAGTTTATCAGAGATATCAATGTTAACAGCAGTTGATCCTGTAACCATTAATTTTACTTTTTCATCTTTTTTTGTATTTTTTTCCTTTTCTCGAATATCATTAACTAGATCTTTCGTTTTAGAGTCATTAGGTCCCGTTTTAGGTAAAACAGTTACCATTGCAAATTTGCCAGATTGATTTGGAGTAGGGAGAGATACACTAGATACATTTGGCAAGTCACTTAGCTCTTTTGCCACCTTTGTAAAGGATACTTGTGTATCTTGACTTTTAGATCCATCTAGTACAACGACAAGAGGTCCATTTATTCCGTCTCCAAAGCCTTCTGCCATTAAATCGTACGCACGTCTTTCAATAGTTTCTTTTGATTTCATTCCATTATCAGGTAAACCTAGTTCCATATGAAGAACTGGAGAACTAATAATACCCGTGACAATTAAACATACTAGGACGATTTGTACAGGATAACGAGTAACAAACCGTCCCCATTTATTTGAATCCTTATTTTTTTTAACTACAAGAGACTTTTTAGAATCCACTTGTTTTTTTCGTTTAGGACTGAGGCGATGACCAAACATTCCTAATAGGGCAGGAACCAATGTAATGGAGACTAACATGACAATTAACACCGTAAAAGCTGCCGATAATCCCATTGATGTTAAGAATGGAATACCTACTACAGATAATCCACACAGGGCGACAATAACAGTTAATCCTGCAAATAATACTGCACTACCAGCAGTCGCAGTAGCACGAGCAATGGATTCTCTTACATTAAGCCCCTGGGCGAGCTGTTGGCGATGTCTTGAGATAATAAATAGTGCATAGTCAATTCCAACTGCTAAACCAATCATACTCGCAAGTGACAAACTTGTGGCTTGGACAGAGAAGAAATTTGAACTGATTAGAATTCCCATAGCACCGATACCTAGGCCTATAATAGCCGTAATAATTGGTAATCCTGCTGCAAGGAAAGATGCGAAAGTAAAAACTAAAATACCAAAAGCGATAACGATACCTACTAGTTCAGATGTACCGCCAATTTTGACGTGTGAGAAAGCAACTGTACCACCTATCTCCGTTTGAACACCATTTTTCTCAGCTAATTTTGCAATACCTTTTATCTTATCTTTTGAAGCATCCGTTACTTTATCTGCACTTACCTTATACATAATCGTTGCATAACCGATCTTTTTATTTTTACTGATTGTTCCTGCTTGGTAAGGATTTGCGATAGATTCAACGGCTTTGTCGTTAAGAGCAAGATCTAATGTATCTTGTATTTTTTTATGCGTAGAAGGTGATTCTAAGTTTTTCCCCTTGGGTGCTTTAAAGATAAGTTTGATTTGTCCACCATTATCATCACTATGTGGAAATTCCTTATTTAATACGTCCATTGCTTTTTCTGCTTTTGTTCCAGGAATCGACATATCATCATTAAATGTTATGCCCATAGTTCCTACTCCAATTGCTGCAACTATTAGGATGGCTATCCATCCAAAAAAGACTTGGCGGCGTTTTCGAGAAGCCCATTCACCTAATTTATAAAGATACTTTGCCATACAATCTCCTTTCATTCTTCAATTCAATATAGTAAAACATGATGTAAACAACCTTATTCCTTAAAATAAAAGGAGGTTGTTGTGAATACTTTTTTATTCTAATAAAAAAGTAAACAAAAAAAATCGTACATAAGGGCAACCTCCCTATGTACGTTTGGGCAACTCTCTATGTACTTTTCTAATTTTAAGTTAACGATGAAGGATTCCTTGGTCAATTGCAACTGCTACAGCCTCTGACCTTGAAGCTACCCCCAACTTTGTATAAATGCTTGTCAGGTGGGCTTTAACGGTGCGCTCTGCAATTCCTAAATCCAGTGCAATCTTTTTACTCGTCGCTCCACTTGCTACCGTTTGCAGTATACTTAGTTCTCTTTCTGTAAGAATGGACTCTCTAACAGTTGGTGAAGGTGATAAATTAGGTCGCTTTTCTTTATAAGCAAAGATTCTTGATGTAATTTCTGGTTGTAAAAGCGTTTCTCCTCTGATGGCAGATTCAATTGTTCTGAATAAATTTTCTCGACTTGTATCTTTTAATAAATATCCCTTTGCACCTAGGCTTAATCCTCGAATCATTAATTCATCCTCATTGTACGTTGTGAGAATAATAATAGGGATAGTTGAATTTTGTTCTTTTAGCCTTTCAATAGCTTCAAGACCACTCATTTTTGGCATGTTTAAGTCCATGAGAATCACATCTGGTTGCAAATTCTCAATAAGATTCAGTGCTATAGCTCCGTCTTCTGCCTCCGCGACTACTTCATAGGTATCACTGGTTTCTAAAATTAACTTTAAGCCTTCCCTCACAACAAAATGATCATCTACAATTAAAACTTTATATTTCACATTTATTCTCCTTTTGGTATCAGTACTTCTATCTGAATTATAGTTCCTTCTTGAGTTTTACTTTGAATATCTATGGTTCCTTTAAGTATACGAACACGTTCTTGCATACCAATTAATCCATAGTGACCTACTTGTTTACCGATTTTCTCTGAATCAAAACCTATGCCGTCATCTTTTATCTCTAGATATAAAATACCTTGTATTTTTTCTTCTATCGTTATCCATGCATGTTGAGCTTGAGAATGACGTGCAATATTTGTTAACCCCTCACTTATAATATGTTTGGCATGTTCCACAAACATTGAAGGCAAAGGCATTATAGCACCTGCCTTTAGTACAGAGTTTATTCCAGTTGTTGACCTAAAACGCTGAACTTCTTCCTCCACACTTTCTATAAACCCTATTTCCTCAACTGACTGTGTACGCAAGTCATCTATTGCACTGCGAGCATCGGCTAATGCCACACGTGCTCTTTCCATTGCTTGCTGTACAATCTCCTGGCCTCTTTTAACATTGTCATTACTCAAATGCGCATTAATCGCTTCTAGTTGCATAATGAGACCTGCCAAACCTTGAGCTAATGTATCATGTAAATCACGCGCCATTCGTTGACGTTCATTTGTAAGAGTCAACTGCTCTACTTTTTGATGGGCAAGCTCTAGCTCATGAAGAGATGTTTGAATACGAACTCTAGCCTGTACTTGCCTAAAAAACATAACAGCATATCCTACTATACTTATTATGAGAGGAATCATAATCATTAGATAAATAACTAACAAATGCAAATGTCCCATTAGAATAGTAGTAAGACACATTAAAAGAATACAAAACAAAGAAACCATTATTACTTTGCTTATTTGATAATAAATTCCTACGCTTTGTCCTATCAAAAGTGAATATAGTCCAATAAGTGCTGGTTGAAAACCATCAGGCATTGTAAGACCACAAAGAAAGGCTAAGCTTCCTTGAACAACGATATAAACCCAGGGTCTAAACATTTTAAAAACTTTAATAAAAGAATTTAATACAAAATATAAAGAAAAAAGAAACGTAAATAACAAGCTGTTTAACAACATGGGATGAGCTAATGTTTGAAGGATCATCGTAGCCGAATACGTTAATAGCAACCATGTAAAAATGGGTAGTCTACCTGCAAGAGACTGTTGTGAATCATAAGGAATCTTAGATATGGGCGGAGTATGTAGAGGATCCATCTTTCCCATTACTTAACCCCCTTTTCATTTGTTTAAATTAGGATTTCCTTTTGATATATACAGTTACACTTCTCTAATAGTAAATGTCAATTAATTTTAATGCAATTTTGTATCACAAAACTTCTATACTGATTAATCAAAAGTTGTTATTGAAGAAAGGGAAATTAGAGAATTTATTTTTCATCAATAACATAGCAATAATCGGGAAAACTTTAGAGTTTTTATTGAATATATGAAATCGTTCTTCGCTTCGATTAAGGTTATATGAAGGAATTCTCCTCTTATGTTCTCTTTAGACGTATAGACATAGACAACTTAGAGCCTCTAGTCCATTTCATGAAAAAGGTAACCAACTGGGACAACCTACAGCATATAACAACCCCTTACTTCTTACATAATCAGCTACCCCTTACCTACTGAGGTAAGGGGTCTTTTGTATTTTTCGATTGGACAGGCAAGCTTAATGCAGTAGCTTCATAGTATCTAAGGAATCACTACTTCACTTATTAATCAGTATCTATTTATATAATGTTACCGCATTGATAGTAGATTTTTATTTTTCTATACAAAGATTGCTCTGAGTCTCTTTATTCTGTTTTCGTTTAGATAGAACGTTGTCACCAACAATTACTACGACAGAAATGGCAAGGGCAAAAGCCCCAATCCAAGGAATATAATTCAACAAACCATTTTTGACAGCAATACCACCAATACCAGCTCCAGCTGCCATTCCAAGTTGTCCAGAAGCACTGTGTAAGCTAAGCACAATACTTGCTGCAGCAGGAGCAAGGTTTATAAGCTGAAATTGTATTGGCGTGCCGGAAGACCAAGCTGAAAGCGCCCAGAAAATAAGCAATACATAGAAAAGAAAAGCAAATTGACCGATAAACGGGAATAGCAATAGTGCAATAGCATGGAGTAAAATTCCTCCAGTTAATGTGCGGAATGATCCCCACTTATCTGTACTAAAACCTCCTAATTTGGATCCAATAGCGCTAGCAATACCAAATATAAAGAGAGCTGTAGTTACCCCTTGATTGCTCATTCCGAATGTATTTAAGAAATACGGTGAAATGTACGTAAATACAACGGAATATGAACCTAACCATAGAAACGTGATGAGCAAGTATGCTGAGATACGTGGTTTCATAAGAAATTTAAACTGCTCACGCAAAGGTACAGGTTCTTCAGCAACTGTTTTTGGTATAGTAAATAACGTTAAGGCGGATAAAAGTAATCCTACTACACCAAGCCCAATGAATATTACATTCCAATCATAATGCGAAGCCACAACTCTTCCTATAGGTACCCCTACAACCAAAGCAGTACTATTCCCCATAACAACTGTAGCAATCGCACCTCCCTGCTTTCCTGGAGCTGCTAAAACTGCAGCAAGGGTTAGAAGCGTAACTTGAATAATGCCGGCACTAAGGGCAGAGATGATTCTAGCTGCCATTAGCATTTCATAACCTGTTATAATCGCAATAAGAATATTAATGACAGAAAAAACGGTTAAAGCATAGACAAGAAGTTTTTTTCGTTCCAGTCGAGCAGTCATAGCAATTAGAAAAGGTGTCCCTGCACCAAAAGCTATTGAGAACACAGTAATTAGCTGTCCTGCAGATGAAGCTGAAATGTTATTGGCCTCAGCAATTCTGTCTAAGATTCCGGCAATAACATATTCTGATGTACCATTAAGAAAACTAATGATAGCTAACAAATAAATTTTCCACATATTTGACAAAATAAATCACACCTTTCGTTTTTGTATTTCTGTATTTCCGGAAATATAGATTTAAGTTCATAAATTAACCGAGCGTTTGAAAAATTAACTGTAAAGAGCTGATTTTTGTACATAGACAAAGTGACCTTTACAGTTTCTTAAAAAATATTTTATAAAGGTGACATACCATGAATTTAACGCGCTTATGATAACGATAGGTGATTTGCTTTAGCCTTTTTGTCTAAAGTACTAGTAATGGATATACTCAGAATTTAGATGAGGATACCTATCAAGCAACTTAGCCATAATCCAGACAAGAAAGATCATACCTCTTATTTCTATATTTCTATAAGTACAGAAATATAGAAATAAGAGAAATTACTCCATCACATATGGAGCATACTTTCCAATCAACTCACGGTCTAGGCTGTAGTATATATATGTGCCTTCTTTATAAGTACTCAGAAGTCCGCAATCAGTTAATTGTTTTAAGTGATGGGATAAAGTTGATCCAGCAATTGATTCAAGTTTTATCCCAATATCCGAACAACATAAATTTGCTTCATTAGCAAGCAAACGAGCAATTTTTAATCGGGTTGGTTCACCGAGTGCTTTATATATTTTTGTCGCCTGCTGTAACTTCGAGTTATCCTCCATTGTTATCACCTCCTTTCCTGAATCAATTAGACACATCATATGAGTACAAGCTAACCTTATAGTTGCAAGAATAGGTTTATTTCACAGATAACCCCTCTTCTTTAGCATGAGCTGGCTTAGTGATTTTCCATCCCAATAACATAACAATGAAACCTAAAAGTATAAGAAGATATAATGTCGGAACGAAGCTTCCTAGACAATCATGAAGAAAGCCGATTATAAATGGGCCCACTGCACCAATCATATATCCAATTGCTTGAGTCATTGCTGACCAAGTACTTGCTTCCATAGGGGACGATGCCTTATCTATTGGTAATAATAAAGTTAGCGAGACAAGACCACCACTACCAACCCCTAAACATATACTTGAAACAATAGGTGTCACGTTTGTAAAACATAAAAGGGATAAGCCAGTCATTACACTGAGGGTAAAGATTGTAATCCAAAGTCTTCTACTTGGTAGCACCCTCAAGAGACTAGGCAATAAAAGAGTAGCTGGCAACTGTGCAATCATAGCTATTGTACCTACAAGACCACCAAATGCTGACGTCCATCCTTTTTCCTCTACGATGGCTGGTAGCCAAGCTGCAAAACAATAAAACATAAGAGTTACAAGCCCTACAAAAGAGGTCAATAACCACGCCTTTTTATTTTTTAATGGTAAGGAGGCATTTCTTTTTTGTGCTGCTGTATGTGTATGAGAATGTTTAATTACCATAAACCAAAGTGGAACAGCGAATAGAGCAAGAATACTCCAGAATGCTAATCCGTTTTTCCATGAATTATTGAGCCAGTGTTGAAGTGGTGTCGTTAGCCCAATAGAAATGGATGCTCCCACTACCATTGAAGTAGAATATATACCTATCATGGATGCTGCCTTCTCCGGAAAGTGACTTTTAATGAAACCAGAGAGTAAAGGACTTACAATCCCAATTCCCGCGCCAATCAATAAAGCCGTTATCAATAGATAGATTGACGAATTTGTAAAGACACGCAAAAACGTTACAATACCTATAAAAGCGATAAAGAATGTGATTGTTTTCTCTGATTGATAGCGATTTGCTAGACGACCAGCGAATAACGAACAAAAACCAAAACATAATAAAGGAATAGATGTAAGTAGACTAGCCGAAGCAGAACTCATACCTAATTCCTTTGTTACTCCGTGCAAAACTGGACTAACTGAAGTTATACCAGGCCTAAGATTAAATGCTGCTAGTATGAGTGCAAATAGAAATAATTTATTGCGGTTGATCACTCTAATTACCTCCGATTAATTTCTTGAAGTTTAATTCTTTCTCATGGTACATTAGGTTCTAACATAAATGAAATGCATATTAATTATATGGGAGATAACAAAATAGTTATGAACAAATCGCAAATTGAACTTATTGTTCGAATATCAGAAACAGGAAGTTTTACAAAAGCTGGGGAAGAGCTACATATGACACAACCTGCGGTAAGTCGTACCGTAGCAACAATTGAATCGCAACTAGGAACAAAGTTAATTGAAAGAGATAAGAAAAATGGGTTATTTTTTACAGATGTAGGAGAGCGTGTATTAGTTATTTTCAGAAAGGTTCTGAGTGAATTACAAAAAGTAGATGAATTAGTTGCAGCTGAACAAGGGTTAGAAATTGGGAAGGTACACATTGGAGCTTACCGAACTGCTTGTACTAGATTTATTCCTAAAATCATACGTGCAATGGAGAATCAATATCCTGGTCTAGAAATCAAACTTTCGGAAGGGAGTGTAGATCAAGTTAAAGAGTGGTTACGTTCTAAATGCATTGATGTAGGAATTATTATTCCTCCTGATAAAGATTTCGATACCGTACCTTTAATGAAAGATCAACTGATTGTACTTATGCACTCAAGCCATCCTTTATATCAGAAAGAAACAATAGGTATTCCCGACTTACAAGGTGAAGATCTACTAATTGGAAAAGGGGGTTATGAGGTACAGGTTCATGCTTTATTCAAAGAGTATAACTTGACTCCTAAAGTACGGTTTGAAATGGATTATATAGAGACAGGATTAAGTATGATACAAGAAGGGTTAGGAATTACCATTACAACTAAAAAAAATATTTGGTCGTTGCCAGACCAAGTCGTTTTTCGTGAATTAAAACCAGATACGTTCAGAGATATCAATATAGCAGTGCTAGATATTAAAGATATATCCAAAGCAACAGATGCCTTTATTCAAACAGCTCTTACTCTTTTTGCTAACAAAGATGTTTAAATTCTAAAACAGCAAATTTATAGGACATCCTTTGCGGGATAGTCCTATAATCCAACTAATATTTTACGGCTGTTAGTCATTTTCAAGCGCTGAAATCACATCGGCAACCAGATGGTCGGCACCAGCGATAAGACCGTCTGGATGATGTGACAGGCCCAATCGTACCACGACTAAGTGCTGTGATGGAACGATTACAACATGCTGTCCCATATTACCCATGGCGAAAAATGCATCACGCGGCACATCCGGCATCCCCCATGGAAGACCATACGGCGCGTTGCCACTAGTTGCACGGTTAATCCAAAATCCAGCTCCATATCCGGTATTAAGTGTCTGTGAGGACGAGTATTTAACCCATCCATTCGGCAGGATGCGATCAGTGCCTGCTATACCATCATTAAGGTACAAGAGCCCAAAACGAGCCCAATCACGTGCTGTTGCTAACATAGACATTGCACCGTTTGGAGTGCCGGTCGCATCAAACTCCAGCGTCAACTTTTTCATACCAATCGGTCCAAAAAGTTGACGCTGCGCAAACTGTCGTACATCCGAGGCCCGACCACCAACGGTGTCGCGGATGATGCGTGAGAGAAGGATATAATTGCCGTCGGTGTAAGCCCATTGGCTTCCAGGCGTAGCAACTAGTTTTGTATTCTCAGCGAAACCCGCCATGTCTCGTTCCATAAAGATCATTCTAGATGCAGGATCAAAGCCTGAACTAGTCTGTTTAAGAGCGAGACCACTTGTTTGGCGTAACAATTGATCTATCGTGATCTTGTGGCGCGGATCCTGTTTATTTTGCCATGCTGAAATTGGTGCAGATTGATCGACATTCAGTTTTCCTTCTTTGACCAAAATGCCAATAAGTGCGTTGGTTACCGATTTGGTCGCCGAAAATCCCAACAATTGAGTATTCATTCCTATGCCAGGAGCATAACGCTCGGCAACGACCTTACCGTCTTTGACCACGACGATTGCTTGGGTGCGGATATAGGGTGGTTGCTCATGATCTGCAAAAGCTCGGTCGAGTGCGGCGCGCAGTTGCTCGTTCCTAGGCTCAACAACTTCGGACCCAGCTATCTCGGGAGCCTGTGAATTCAAAGGGCCAAAAGGGGAATTAAAATCAGGGGTTGCAGCCAGATTTACATCCTCAGGTTTATGAACCAACATGCAACCTATTCCCTCACCGTACACCGCCTGAGTTTTGTAAAGTCCCGCAATTGTCGTTGTTACTTCGTGTTTCTCACGGTTAACGTTGAAGCGAATTAAACGACTAATATACTTAATAGCACCTTGGGGCTTGACCATATCCGTGTAAACTCGATTGGGATTAAGACCCGATACAAACGCTCCAGAACAGATTTCCTTGCTGGCAAAACCCGAAGCAACCATCAACGGTTGATAAAGCACAACTCCTAAGCAAGTGGATAATGCCAACACGATTACGATAGCAAGCAACAATAATCTACGTTTAATTTTAATTTTAGAATGAATCGACAAAGGATTAATTTTCCTGAGTTTTATAAATGTTTCGAACAAGACCTCACACTCCATGTATACACCGTATACAAAATATTGTATGGATCGCTCCCCTATATACGTCGAGTAGCTTCCTATTTTCAGTATATAAAAGATGAATGGATAATTTAACCTTTTAAAAGTAATTTGATATAAAATTCAGAAATTTTTTTAGTTATAAGTTAAAGAGTAAAAGATGATTTTCAGTTATATATCTTAAGACACACCTTTCTATACAAACAAACGTTCAAACAAAAATATTAAATGATAAATAAGAAATATTTATTTGTAAAAAAATATTATAAAATTATTTTTATACATTAAGTAACAGTAACTTTTATCTTATAGATAATAGAAAAGAGTGATCAACCTGGAAGAAATAAAGGAGCAAGAAATCGATCTTGATAAAGTGTATGACTATACTGAATTTCCGGATAAGGTTAGTGGCCGGTGCGATAACTGCAACTCAGCTTACTTCAAAAGTTCTGTAAAAGGTGGCGTTTTCTTACGTGAATGTAGAGAATGCGGAATGAAGAAGAGTATATAAAATAAAAATGTGTAGTTTCAATATATAGTATCTGGTCCCTTAAGAACTCAAAGGGGCCTATATCTGTTTTTATTAAGTTTTACTAATAGGTGTTTGAGTTGAAGTGAGGAGGTTAAGAGCATTCAGATATTATGGTTTAGGCTCAATGTAAGAAGGAAACTCAGAAGGATGATGTGTGTCTATTACAAGTAATATATAAATAAACATAATCAATATAATACTTATCGCAATTAATGCAATGAAACGGAGAACCTTCTTGATTTTTTTATGTCTGCGGAATTGATAAAGATCAATAATATTATTCATATGAATCCTCCTACTCTTATTTATTTTAAAAACATATAATAAAAAAGGAAGATAAAACCTCCTCACTTATAACTCATAAGGTAGTTTTATCTCCCACTATACCATCATTTCACCTTTATTATACTCATAATTTAAAATTATCTGTTAATTTAAGCGTTAGTAACATAGTATACAACCTGGAAAATTAGATAATCTAATCATTATTATCTAATTTAAAAATTCATATGATATCCATCTTAAAAACAGAAAAACTACTGTTCCTCTTTAAAGGTATACTTTATCTTAATTGGGGTATGGAGGATTAAGGTCTTTCGAGGATAGATAGGAAATACTTAACATAATCTAAGACCATTACTCGTGCAGAATGGAGATGAAGGGTATGTGGAATACAAATAAAATACCTCGAGAAGAAGGAATAGATCACAGTTTGAGCCTTATAAGAGAAGGATATAGGTATATATTAAACAGACGTCAGAGTTTTAATTCTGATATTTTTGAGACCCGATTGCTTGGAAAGAAAGCAATCTGTATGGGAGGAAAGGAAGCAGCAGAAGTTTTTTATGACACTGAAAAGTTCCAAAGAAAAGACGCAGCACCAAATCGACTCGTCCAAACATTGTTTGGCAAGAATGGTGTTCAGGCTTTAGACGGAGAGGCTCATAAACATCGTAAGGAAATGTTTATGTCGATTATGTCGCCTGATGGAATTAAAAGCCTAATCAACATTACAAAAAAGCAGTGGGAGATAGCTATAGATAAATGGATACAGATGGATGAGGTTATTCTCTATAAAGAAGCAAAGGAAATTATGTGCAGGATAGCCTGTGAATGGGCTGGTGTACCGGTACAAGAAAAAGAAATTAGGGAACTGACAAAAGATTTGGGAGCGATGTTTGAATCGCCAGCTACAATCGGTCCAAACCATTGGCTCGGGAGAAATGCGCGAAATCGAGTGGAAAAGTGGATGGGAGAACTAATTGATGAGGTTCGTAGTGAAAATACGAATGTCTCCCCTAATACCATATTATACAGATTTGCGCAGTATCGTGATTTAGAAGGGAATCTTCTGGACACTAATACTGCTGCCGTAGAAGTAATAAACATCTTGAGACCAATTGTAGCGATTTCTATCTTTATTAATTTTATTACCCTGTCATTACACCATTTTCCTGAGGAGAAGGAAAAACTTAAATCTAGAGATAAAGAGTATGCACATATATTTATACAGGAAGTTCGTCGCTTTTATCCATTTTTCCCGTTTGTCACGGCATTGGTAAAAAAGGATTTCACTTGGAATAACTACAAATTTGAGAAAGGTACATTAACTTTGCTAGATCTTTACGGTACAAATCACGATCCTAAGATTTGGGACAATCCTGATGTATTCAATCCTGATCGGTTTACAGGATGGGAAGGAAGCCCATTCAGTTTCATTCCACAGGGTGGTGGTGATTACTTTATGGGACATCGTTGTGCAGGTGAGTGGGTCACTCTTGAAGTCATGAAAGTGAGTCTTGATTATCTAGTACATCGAATAGAGTATGAGATTCCTGACCAAGATTTAAGTTTTAGCATGGTCGATATGCCCTCTATTCCTCATAGTAAAATCATGATTAAAAGTATTAAAAAAACGCTTTAATTTAATAAAAAGAGGAGCCACTTTTGGCTCCTTTTACTTTTTTAATGAAAATCCACATCAATTTTTTTCGTGTTATCTTTTGCTAGTTTAGGCATTCTAACCTGTAGAACACTATTTTTGTAAGATGCATATGTTCTTGTTTTACCTCATTTGTTCGAGTAGTGGATCTACTAATACTTAGTATAGCTTTTACCTGCTATTTATAAAGGGTAGAGGATTTTTCTATGTGAATCATTCATCATCATTAAGATTAAACATTGCGCTATTATCTATATTGTTTAGAATGGTTTTTTTATCTAATTCATTAGGTGTAGTTTCGGATATTTCGTTACCTCTTTCTGCAATTCGAGAATTACCATTCTTACTTGGTATTTTCTCTTTTTCAGGAGCTTGATCTGACATAACAGTCACTTCCTACATATATTATTTGAATTGAAATATAAGAAGTATGAGGAAAGATAAAGAAGTAAAAATCAGTGCTAAAATAAATGTTCAGTTAGTTCTATTTACTAAAAGGGACCATCGCTTATTAATGTTCCTAATTGTTAGGTTTAACAATTCCCTACATGTTGAGTTACCGATGCCCCAATACTTCCACCATGGTTTGCATAATTATGTGCATCTGCTAAGGATTGAGCTTCTGTTCTAGTTGCATAACATCTAGACCTCCAATGTGGTGCACAAGAAGTACAATATGCTACAAATGAAGTTAATACTCTAGGTTCAACTACAGTTGATTGTTCAATTTGTTCATTTGAATTATTTATTTCCATGCTAATACACCTCCCAATTATATTGTGTGACTTTATGCATATAAAATAACAGGTAGTATGTGTGAATCACTAACATTCTGTAAAGTTGATATAAAGCTTTGTCTATTATCGCAACCCATTAGTTCAGAACCATCTTAACAATTTTTAGCCCTAGCACCACCATTAAAAGTCATAGTAAGACTCTTACATGTTCCAGATAGTATTTCTCGTCAAGCAAGTCATGTTGTTCCATTGTATACGTAACGACTAATTATTTATTCGTTTCTGCACATCTGCATAACTCCAAGATAAACTTCTGATTATCTTTTGAATTTTTTGCTCATATTTTTAAATATTAATCCTTCTTAAAAGGTCCCTTTATTAAGAAGGTAACTTTTTTGGATTTCTACCGATGAGAGACATGATTTTAATTAAGGTTGAACAGATAAATACGGATTAAACTTACCTATATCATTTTTTGTTATTACTTACTCTAACAAGAAGAACAGATATTTTTTACAAGCTGTATAAATAAGGAGGTTTTAGTGAGTACTGCCTCTCATAAAGTGTTTTTTTTATCCTATACTAAATAGGCACGAACTTTTAAAAGGGGTGTTAGGTAAATGGCAAAACGTACAAAAAAGAACGATGCTGATCAAAAAAATAAAAAAGGTTTTGATTCAGCAGTAATTAATTCTGAGTTCAGCCATGAATTCGGAAGTGCTGCAGCAAATAAAATCCATAAGGATAAAGCCAAGAAAGAAAGAGCTTCTAAAAATAGTGGACAGTGTAGAGGCGGTCTATAAAATAAAATTCCAATCAAGAGAAGGCATTAGCCTTCTCTTTCTTAGTTTAATCTTGCTCTAATACTTGAGAGATGCAACTTACAATACTGTTACCACTTACTCTTAATACTTTATATCCCTGTTTTTTCAAATAGGCATTTAGATTAACAGCATAAAGTAGCAATTCTTTAGGAATTCCGTTAGTTTTTAATTTAAATATTATTTGCATTAGAAAACAATATTTAAATACCAAAAATAGTTAATTTCATAGATGTTGACTTCCACGAAATTATGAAGTAAGATAGTTTTTGTAGCTAGTAAAACCAAAATGAATCACTTAATTGCTAGCACCATTTTCACACGCGGGTGTGGCGGAATTGGCAGACGCGCTAGACTTAGGATCTAGTGTCTTATGACGTGGGGGTTCAAGTCCCTTCACCCGCATTTTTCATTTCATATATGTGCGGAAGTAGTTCAGTGGTAGAACACCACCTTGCCAAGGTGGGGGTCGCGAGTTCGAACCTCGTCTTCCGCTCCATAATTATTGGCGGCATAGCCAAGTGGTAAGGCCAAGGTCTGCAAAACCTTTATCACCGGTTCAAATCCGGTTGCCGCCTCCACATTCTAATCGAGAACTTAGAAAGGACCTTTAGCTCAGCTGGTTAGAGCAGACGGCTCATAACCGTCCGGTCGTAGGTTCGAGTCCTACAAGGTCCACCATTGAACCTGAAATACGGAGGAATACCCAAGTCTGGCTGAAGGGATCGGTCTTGAAAACCGACAGGGGTGTCAAAGCCCGCGGGGGTTCGAATCCCTCTTCCTCTTCCATTATATCTTTATTATTATCGCGGGGTGGAGCAGTCTGGTAGCTCGTCGGGCTCATAACCCGAAGGTCGCAGGTTCAAATCCTGTCCCCGCAACCATTTTTATTGGGCTATAGCCAAGTGGTAAGGCAACGGACTTTGACTCCGTCATTCGTTGGTTCGAATCCAGCTAGCCCAGTCATTCATGTTAACTAAGAAAAGGCTCTACCATTTTTAAGTGGTAGAGCTTTTTTGTATATATTTCGATTTCATTTTACTCTTTATACAATTTGCAACATACGATTCATTATGATATTGCTCCTGATCCTTATTAACTTCTACTTTGTTAATCGAGCATATTTTTATCTCTTGTCCATTTCATGAAAAAGATAAGCCATTAGGCCAACCCCTAACATATAAAAACCCATTACTTCTTACATAATCAGCTACCCCTTACCTACTGCGGTAAGGGTTCTTTTTTATTTTTCGATTGGACAGGCAAGCTTACTGCAGTAGCTACATAGTATCTAAAGAATCTTAACTTCATTATCTACTTAGTATCTAGTTCAATATCGCTACCGCGTTAATACAAGCTCTATGTGCGTAATGACGCCCTTCATGGAACCTGTAAGGGAGCTGAGCCGAAGAGGCGAAGGGGGCGACAGGATGCGTTGAGCTGAAATAACAGGAACGTAAAAGGCCCAAAAATAAAATGATTGAAAGAAGGTACCAGCATGAGAAGAACAAAAGGAGTTACCTTTCCAAAAATCTTTCCTCCACCTCACAAACCACCTCTCACGAGATCTCGTCCCTTCAAGGCTTATTCCTTTGTCCCATTTAGTCCATTAGCCATGCTTGACCCCACTATTCTGACCATAGGAGGCATTGTCTTAGGAATCGCTATTATCGAACGAATATTAGAACGATGGGGTGTCATCGATCTCTCTGACCAGTTTGCGAAAGTGATGCGGTTTATCCTGCCTGTCACCTTTTATGGGGCCTTATTTTACTTTTTTGCGACCTTTATGTTTTAAGGAGGAATGTTGATGTTTGAGAAACTCAAATTGCGTGGCCAGTTGATTAAGGCGTTTCGTACAGCAGAGATTTATCGGGTCATAAAGCGTGGGGATCGTACCTCCTATCAATTTCCGAAGATCCATCGGATCGATCATCAGATCACCTACACTCGGTATGCTTTTTCCTTACTGAATGGCATTGATCCTGAACTTCTAAATAAAAAAAGATGGGCCTTACGACAAGTATTAGGCAGCAATATTGAAATAAACGGCAGCTTAAAGAACTTTAGTATTACCGTTCATCACAAAAGCCTACCTAAGATGCTCCATTATAATTATAAAGTCATTCATCCTCATATTGAGAAAATGGAGCTTCCGGTATGCATTGGTCAAGATATCTATGGAAACCCTGTTTCATGGGATTTTGCGGATTTAGAAACGTTACTGATTTCTGGCGAAATTGGAGCTGGAAAAAGCAGTCTCATGCGTGTGATCCTCACAACCTGGATAAAGTACACCTCCCCTAAAGACTTACGCTTAGTGTTAGTCGATCTCAAACGAGCTGATTTAGGGCTGTTTCATGGGATTGAGCATGTGGATGCGCTTTGCTTTGAGGCCAAGGAGATGAGAAAACCTTTTGCTTTATTACGAGCTGAAATGTATCGAAGAGGCGATTTATTGTTAGAGCATGGCGTCACACATATCAGCAGGCTTCCTTTTAAGCTACCTCGTATCGTTGTGGTAATTGATGAAATTCCATCGTGAAGAGAGAAACGGATCTCGTAGAGATGATTCAACAGTTTGCGAGTCAAGGCCGTGCCCTGGGTGTTCACACTATTATCGCGATGCAGCGTCCTGACGCTGATTTGTTGAATTCAGCACTAAAAGCAAACTTACGGGTTCGGATCTCTGGAAGGCAGGCCGATGCAATAAATGCGAAAGTAGCCGGAGTAATTGGCGCAGAAGAAATTGATGCTGCAGCTAGGGGGCGCATGAAAATTAAAATTGATGAGGTCAAAGAGTTTCAAGCTTATTTCTTAGATGAAGGAGCTTGTAAGGAAATACTTTCGCCTTATAAAACGCTCGTGAAAGATCCTGAACCAGAACTAGAAGTAGTATCACAGTCCATCTTTGGGTTATTAGAGAAGGAGGAGCAGCGATGAGTTTCCGTTTATCTCAACGTGATAAAGACATCATAGCGTTTATTAACCAGTTTAGAGCTGTGGATCGAGACTCATTAGTTGACCTATTCTTTAAACAGCTTAAATCGCCCGTAAATGCATGTAATAGCGTGATGGTACGTTTATATCGGTTAGGACTAATTGAACGCACACAGCAGTATTCTCCTACGGTCTACTTACCTGTAGATGCCAAAATTAAAAAGAACTCGCAGAAAATACTACATTTCCTTTCGATTCTAGATGTCTATAAACAAATGTGGACGTATAGCGCGCCTAAACAGGTCATTGTGGAGGATAAACCTACTGGACGAAAAGGAGGCATCGAACCAGATTTGTTTTGTATCTTTAAAGGGTCCCCTTTTTGGATTGAAATTCAAAGAAATCAATATTCGGAGCAGAAAATGCAGGATAAGATTAATTTATACGAGGAGTTGTTCTTTTCAGATGAGTGGAAAGCATTACATTGGCAGCCAGAAGATCGACCAGCACTCTTCCCTTCCGTCATTTTGATTACACCTGTTCGGTACGCCGTATCTTCTGACCACATCCGCCTTATACAAGTGGGAAGCATTCATGAATTAATGGAGAAGTATAAAAGTTCTGGGAAACACCAAAAAGAAGGAAGACCAAGAACCCCAGCGTCGTCTGGTGAAATTAAAATTAATCTCACGTAATCACAAATAACATAAAAAGCTGCCTCAACACAGGGAATGAGGCAGTTTTTCTAATTTCACACTCGTTGAAATGTGAATGTTACAGCAATTAAATAATACCAAATTTATGTAAAATTTTCTATATTTTTTATGGAGATTACAAAAAGAAAATGACTATTCAAACCCTTTTCCCTGGGTTTCAACCCTTTAAGTACGCATTATTAACGATACCCCACCTTTATTTTATATTGGGTGTTGAAATAGAAGGATAATACATTTATTGTTAAATAGGTTGACGAATTGACACTTTTAGTAAACGGGTGGGAGAGATATTGCACGAGGATAAGGGTGTTTCTTTATAAATAAAAAACAATCGCTTTCTCACCGCATTGGCCTAGCATGAGAAAGCGATCGCTTTTTAGTAAGTGGTGATTAACTTACTAATCGACTTGTAAATTATAAATAATTTGGATAATAAAGTAAAGGTATTTTTGTACCTTTACTTCCATATAAAAAAATACCTCAGCAATAAGCCAGATAGCTTTTTATATGGAATGCTAATTATAAAGTACCAAAATATAACCGCAAGTAAACAATAGCACATTTTTGCCATAAGGACTAATGGTTAGGTGCACTGGCATATGTATAAAAGGTAGTTTTTTTATACATTATCCTCTCGACTGGTGAACGAGAAAAATCAGTCCTATCCAAGATGTATAAGAAACTGTATATCCAATAAAAAACCCTTCTGAGAACCCTTATCTATAAGGGTTCTTTCGCTAGCTTGGTTCCTTTAAGAGTGATTATATTAACTAAAGATGTATAGTATATACAGCGTAAAAAGAGAAGAAACCACCTCAATACTGAGGTAGTTTCTTTTTGATACAATCGTTTAACGAAGGGTTGAAGCTTTTCAGCCTCTTGAGTAGTTTGTGCAATAAATAATATAATATATAGTGAACTTCAAAAGTTAGCTAGAAGATAATAAAAATATTGAACGATTTATTTACCTCATTGTATTTAAAAAGTAATTTCATTCTATGATTCTTCCCTGGATTATAAAACCTTCTATATCGTATTTTTAATAAAGTTGCCCTTGTTCACTAGACATTGTGTGTGAAACTTTCATACAGTTAATTCGTATAGATTATATGAGAGGATACTACGGAGAAGAAAAAAGAAACAAATGTGTTAAAGGATGCGGTTAAATCCTTTGCGTTAGATTTACTGGGAAGAGATTCCTAGTTTAATTTCACAATTTGTAGTGTATAATGAGACTACCTTGTAACAAATTCTTTTTTATCACACAGATGCTCCTGGCAGAGCGTCTTTTTTATTTACCCCTATATGGAAGCAACCGAAAGCTAGGTCGTTATAAGTCACAAGCCCGACTATGGTGTTGGAATTGATTCATTGGAATCTCCCATTAAGCTGTAACCAATAAGGGCGATTTTTATAAATTCACCGAACTTTCAACCTTCACCGATTTCATACTCTCATAGGTCTCTTCTTTTACTTTTTTTAATGCTTTTTCAACTCCTATAGACTAACTCATTACTCCTCTTGATTTCTTTATGAGAGCTTTAGAAGCTCCTACAAGAGTGTTGTTTTAATAACCGATTCGTTTGAAACCCACTCCTGTTGTTACATTGGCTTGCTTAGCCCTTTTGAGATATTTTTTATTTAGGATGATGTTAAGTATATTCGATGTAATTCTGTGATTTGACCGACCATGATTTCCATTTTTATCTCTCCCTCAAAAGACTTTTTCTTGGTTTTAGCCATCTAATTAATTCTTTTCTAAATGAGCTATCGCAATAATATTTTTTCACAACATACAATTCGATTATTTTACATTAGTGGTATAATAAGATAACCTTTTAATTTTTTTGCAAACATTCCATATATAAGTATATAATGTAATCTTTAGTACATAGCGCAAGGAGTAACATAATGAATAAACGAACTAAGAATGAACGATCATATGGATGTTTTGTAAGTTTTATACTTTTATATATTGTAGTGGGTTTAATATACATTACAATTACCAACTTATAACGAAAGGTTCGTTGAAACTTTTTGTCTCTTAACAGTTTCTTTTCTTGAAATTTCCCTCTCCTAATTATTATCAAAAGATTCTCTTCCCTCCCTCACTCGCTTATTTACCTTATTTTTTAATCTCAACTTAGGAGATTTAAATTATGTCCGAAGGCAATTGAAAATAAAAGTTTTATTATTTCTGGTATTAGGGAGGACAAGGAGGATATGAGCAAAAATATATTTAATAATGGAGAAATAGTAATTATAAGAGTATCTAATGAATTAATTACAACCTTAAAAAGTCATTATGTAAAAAACATGAAAAGATACTCTTATCCAGTCGATAAATACCCAAGTACTTTTTACTTTGAAGAAGAATTAATGAAACGTGGATAACAATTACTATTGAATAAGTTTTGGTAAAAAGAACTTTTAAAATAAAAACAGACTCTGAGGAAAGAGTCTGTTTTTACTATGGTTTTTATGCTTTACGTACGTTTGTCGCTTGTGGGCCACGTTGCCCTTGTTCGATATCAAAAGTCACATCTTGACCTTCATCTAAGGATTTAAAACCTTCCCCTTGAATAGCTGAGAAGTGAACAAACACATCTTCCCCATCTTCACGCTCGATAAATCCAAAACCTTTGTCAGCATTAAACCATTTCACTTTACCATGTTCCATTTTGTTGCCTCCTACAATATAGAAAATAAACCAGATTATGATTAAACCTAGCTTATTTATTATATTATCCCAATAAAGGCACCTTAAACTTAAATTAAATGGATCTTTCTAAGGTTCTTTATCATTACTAACTCCCCTAAAAGATTATTAGGAAATGACTATATGCATAATCTGAATTTTTTTGTAAATAAAGAAAACAAAGTAAGACTGTCGTTCAGTACATCTATGATGTAGGTTATTTAATAGAAATCATTTTTTCTCATATTCCAAAGGTAATGGGGAGAAATCATTTTTTGTAACTATTTGTTTAAAACCTACATTCCTATCCTCTCTTTTTTCTAATAAATCTATAATTTCTTTACATAAATGAATTCCCTTATTCAATAATTCAATTTCTTGTGACATTCGATTTGCTCCCCCTTGAATGTATTTATAAAAGATATTACGTAAACTGAAAAAAGTCTTTGAAATGGTATAATCGTATCGTTATGAAAGGATTAGATTGAAGGGGCAGAGCATATATCCAGCAGCAAAGGCAAATAAATATTTAATTTATAAACTTATATCACTTTCTGAAAATCAAAACAAGGAACCTTTCTTTTCTATGTATGTGATAAGAAAAAGCTATTTGGAATAATCCTAGAACTTTTCTATCCATTGTAGTTACGCGAGGTTATTTAACATCTTATTTTAATTCCTTTCCTGCCTTAGAGGAGGCTATTCTTGAAACAGGAATCAGCGTTGTATCACCCGTTTGAAAATGTGACCTGTTCGTTTTGTACGCTTTCGAACTTCAAATATACGGAAGCTAATTAATTGGATTTTTTCTTCTTTGGCACGTTCTGCAGTAATTATTCTGAATACTACATTCACAGCTTTTGTAGAGTTCCTCTGTGTTAAATCTGCTTCTATTGCAATGGCTGTGATTAGTTTCATTTCATTCATAGTCAAACACTTCATTTCATTTGTTTAAGCAATTACATTTATATTAGGGGAATAACCTAGCTTTTATGAATTTGGTCTTTTATAAGATTAGATATAAGTAGGTAAATACCTTTTTTCAGTTGATGAATATAAAAACAACAAAAACCTTTACGTAGGGAACTCTTCTTACCGATAAAATCCATTATGTTAACTAAGGTTGTATAGCATATACAACTTAAAATAGAAAAACCTACTGCTCCTGAACAGTAGATTTTTCTTTTAGACTATTCATAGTACACAATGAAGAATTGAGAATGAACATCTCTCCATCTTTTCAATAGTGTGTTCAATTAGGATATAAATCATTCACATAAATGTTTCACCAGTTACGAAACATTTATGTATAGAAAATGATATATCTCGTATCAAAAGCAGGCTTAATCCTGCACTTATAGCCTTTAAAGCTATCCTATAGTTAAGAAGTACGTATTAGTTTTGTGAGGGCTCTTGATGCAAATTATGAAACTGTTGAACAGCTTCCGTCATAGATGGTGTATTCAACATCTTTAAGATATTTCTTCTTTGATTCTTAATCGTGCACTCTCCTTTATGGAGAATGTCTTGTATTTCTAAAATAGAATGACCATCAATAGCCAGAGCAAAGGCTTCTTGTTTTGCCTTAGTTAGTTGTTTCATAAATACTTTCTCTTTCAAGACTTTTCATCCTTCTTCTACACTCTCCGGCCGAGCAACTTCATCATCTAAATCAGAAGCTACGCGTAAGATATTTTCAATACCCATTAGTAGTTTTTCATTTTGATCCATGATAAGACCCTCCTATTTTTTAAGGGCAACCCATGTTATAATAAAAGTCCTTACGAGTTCTACATGGGGTGCTTTCCCGGCAGGGAAAGTGCCCTTTTATTATTTAGTTTGGACTTGCATTATTTATAATAAAATTTGATTAAAAATCCTGTAGATAACAGGATTTTTTTGTTCGATAATAAGACTATTTTATTGAACAAGAAGCGACATAGAAACAAAACTAGTGGTTTTAATTTACCTTACGAATTCTGTTCTATTATTGCTATACTAAGATTCGGTGAGTTTTTAACAGACTTAAATGTTCATCATGAAGAAGGAGAGAATTGAATGGTTACAACAGAAATCCAAAAAAAGTTTGCTGCAAAAGATTTAGAAACTGATACAACAATTGTTGAACAACTAGCGTATTATCGAATATTAGCCCCACTAGAAGTGAAATCCCTCTTATCTCATCTTAATTCAAGTGTAAAGAAGTCTATTTCCCTCGATTTTAAAAAATTGAAAAAGGAAGATTTAGAGCCTTTATGTCACACATTTGTAGAAGATGTAGACAAACAGCAAAAGCGTTTTATTGAAGTATCCGAAAAAAAAGGATCTACTCCTTACAAAGTAGATTTTGTTGACATGCAAAAGGAAGATTTTAATTTATTTGAAGGGATGATCCACGTATATGGTATCCCAGACGACGGTATTAGGTTACCAGTGGAGAAAGCTAAGTCAGATGAGTTAAAAATTAGAAAAAAAGAAGTGGTTTATATGAACAGTGAATCCACCCTTGTTACTTACCAAATCATTAAAACAGAGAAAGGATTCAAGGTCGTTATAGAAGATACTTTAACATTGGATTTTGATAGGAGAAAGAAATCTGGTCTATTCCATCTAGAAAGAGTAAAAAGTCTTGGTTCCTATATGAAATGTTTACGATTATTAAACTATTACATACAGCGCAATAAGTTTCCTTTTCAATCCTTACAGTTATCTGGTGGAACATTAAATGTAAGGGGACACCTTCAACAAATTGAGGAAGAGATTGAATCTTACAAAGAACTGATAGATATTTGCACTCAAATTGGAATAAATGAAGATTATATATTTCATGATAAAGAAGATTTACCTTCCCTATTCAATGCTATAATCAATATCTTTAAAAATAAACAATATAGCTTATTAAATATTCATCAAGAAAAACTAGAAAAACCGGAGATAATCAATATTGAACTTTCCAAATATGTGAAACTAGCATTAGTGTATACAGACGGATGTTTCCTTAACCTTTATAGTGAAGAAGCATTAAAAATAACGGGGAGAGATTCGTCTATAACAGATGTAGCTAGTAACCATGGGCAGGATAATGTTGAGCCTGTTATGTTACCTGATAATAAGGAAAATTATGACCAAAAAGTAAGCATTTTCGCTTCTCGGAAAATTGAAGAAATGGTGAAAGATACAAACTTTGATTTCGAAATAGTAAAATTGTCTTTTGCCGATGAACATCATGATATACAAGCTGACTTGACAATTACTAGTTCTTTAGGCTATATAGATTTTTATGATAAAACCCTGGATGATAATTATTTAGAACTCGCTCTTAATCTAAACCAACGATACTTAGCTGAGTTTCCAGAAGATGATATTGCAAAGGTTAATATTTATCTCATTAAACTCACACAAGGCCATGAATTATCCGAAGATGAACAAAATGATCTTTACGACATAAAAGCAAGAGCAGAAATGAATAAAGAGCAAACAATATGTTTTGCATGTGAAGTTTTGTTGAAAAATAAAGTAAAAGCGAAGAGAATATTTGCTACTCTTCCTGGTGAGGAAAAAGAAGAAATCATGGAATTCCCAATCTACCGTTTTTATCAAAACTTAGAGTAGTATGTTCATTTTCTTCTGTATATAGATTGCTAGTAAACTTTTGTAAAAGCTCCTTTTTAAAAAGCTTTTGTCCTTAGTACAATAAATAAGCCCTATTTGCCTATGATAGGGCTTATAAATTAAAAAAGTCCTCTACTTTAACCTTTGAATCAAGTTTTTTTAAGATATTCATTACTTTTTTTATGGTCGATCCTGATGGGATATAATTTGAATCATTATAAATTTTACTGACTGTATGTCTATTTAAATTAGTTGCTTTCACTAATTTGGTTTGAGTATAGCCCTTGCCTATTAGGTATTTTCCTAATTTACTTTTTTTGGTTATTTTAGGCATACTAACACACTCCTTTTTATAAAGGATGGACGCATTTAAAGAAAACTATACATTTTTGTATAAAAAAACAGGCAAAAATCTTAATCTACAACATATAATAAACTACAAAACAAAAAGTATATAAATATTGCTTATGCAGAGTTAGAATAATGTCGATATTTTTGTCATAATCATATAGCATGAATACAGTTAAGACCGCCTTATACACTGATACATAATGGGCGGTCTTTGTTATAGATATTCTTTGAAATTGAACTTTACACAAAAAAACCTTTTCCTGTAGGTAGAGGAAAAGATTTTTTTGTGTAAATATTAGATAAATAGATAACACCATTCTAGCAAATCATTTTTCAAAAAAGGTTTTTAACCACTTATAAAAACTCCTCTTTTGTTGTTGAGCTTTTTTTAACGCCCGAATTTCGCGAGCCATTGAAATTAATTGACGTTCGCGTTCTTCAAATTTTGCATCGATATAGCTTTGTATCTCTTTCATCTGTGCTTCGAGTGGTTCTAAGGTAAGGGTTTGTTTTTTGTTAGAAATGGGACTCGGAGTATCTGGAACTAAGTTGAATTTTTTTGCAACGGTTATAACGGCTTTTTCTAAGGTCATTTCGGGATGGGCATACATTTTTTTTAGTTCATGAAAGATGGTAACGTCGTCATTTGTATAAGCTAATCTACCTTGGTTTTTAGTAAACTGCACACCGATTTTGGCAAAATGGAAGTTGTATTTTCGTATAGTTGCTATAGGCAAACCAAGTATATCGGCTAATTCTTCGGTGGTATATGCTGCTTCTGCGGTTATGACTCTCAACATATGATCACCTCCTCCTATCAAGAGAACTATTCTAGGTATATACATAAAAACCTTCAAATAATAAGAGGAACATATTTGGTGTTTTGTCATTTTTTCGTTAATGTATCAAGGAACAGTTTGAGTTGAAGGTAGGATAGTACGTTCACCTATTTATTTCATGAATTAAATAGGTGCCATACTTCCTCCTTGCAATGGTCTCTTCTGCTTTAGCTTCCTTCTGTAACCACTTTTCATCTTCGTTCGCATTTTTTCAATTCATGTTTTATTGTTAATAATTCACAGACTAGTATTCTCATAGCCATGGAATAATCCAAGTCCTCGATATTAGGTTTCTCTTTTTTATCTTGAGTCAGGATATTCTCCCTCTACATCACTCCACTTTCACTTTATTTACTTTTGATATTCATAGACAACAGGAACTTGATCCATTTTCACCGTTTTGGCCACAACATAACGACGGTATCCATCTTTTAAGATCTTTGACCCTTTTTCAATCGTCAACGGCTCATCTAAGCGCCCTGTACGCTTCACAAAATCGATAACCTTTTGCGTTTTTTCAGCGTTTGGGCGTGTCTTTAAGAACTCTTCAGGTACGATGATATCATCGAAGTTCATGAGATCCTGTGTTCCTTTAGGTTGATTCGGTAGTTCCTTCTTTGATGACGCAGCCTTTTTCTCTTGAACAGGTGTCTTTTTTGCTTCTGGCTGTATCATTTCAGTTTCCTTCTTCTGTTCTTTTGCTACAGGTTGAGAAACAGCTGCTTGTTCTTCTTCCTGTTTAGTAGATTCCGAGTTCTTTTGTGCTTGAGAAGGCGCAGAAGCTTCTTGTTTAGGTTCTTTTTTCGCATCCGACTCATTCTTCTCTTTGTCGTTTTTATTCGGTAGAACGGTAATTTGGAAACAGATCACCCCTACCTCACCAGGGCATTCATCAATCGGAATATCTAAAGTTGGTTCCCCTTGAATTAAGATTTTTTCATGCATAATACTCTTTTTTGTTAGTCCCGTTTTATTAAATGCTTTCTTCGCAACAAACACCGTATACGAAATAAAGGTACTCTTCTTTAATCCTTTAGGCGCAGATGGTGACCCTTTTTCACGCATATCAAAGGCAACGTAGCGATCATATTCTCGTAGTGGTCCTGTGGCTGATCCGGTTAAGGTAATTTTATGTGGCATAATAGTCTCCTCCTGCGTAGATTTTTAGTTGTTGTTTATTTAGAACACAGTTCTAAATAAACATAATCTATTAAAACATCAGCTTCTAAGAGATTTCTAGTTTTTTGATTAGGAAGCTGTGTCTTTTAACTGGTTATGTTGACGCAAACATTCTTGTTCCTCTGGCGTTAAAGCTTGTCCTAAGTCATGTTTTACCTGAGTTATCTCCAACAAGCTATACGTGGAGCTGTGCTCCTCTAGCAAGTCCTCTTCTTCTGGTGTTAGCTCTTGTCCTAAATCTTGCTTTAACTGAATCATTTCAAGCTGTTTATCCAAAGACACTTCTTCCTTTTGGGTACCCTTTTCTTGGTCCTGTTCAGCTTTTAACCAATCAGGAACCATTTCTTTACGGATAATATGTTTTGGTGCAGCTAATGTTGTTTCTTTGCTTTCGTTATGTATAACTTCTTGTTGATGTGCGTATACTGATGAATAATCCTGCCCTTTAGGGTTTACCAATTCGTAGAATTGATTTTTCGCAATTTGATAGATTAATCGACACATATCCCGTAGGGATAAAGGGTTGCCTTGTTGATTGGCTTCATGCACATATTTATCTAATCCAACAATGGTTGAATACGCAATCTCATGTACTTGCTCTTTCTCAATCTTAATCTCTGTATCTCGTTTTACGGCTTTTGCAGCATTTTGAATACGAGCATAAAAGTCTTGTAGTTGATGACCATATTTACCTGCATAGACTTGATTGACTTTCTTAGGCACACCTTTGATATAAGTGAATGACTGTGAAACAGATATTAAATGATTATTTATATGATTTACAGGTAAATCAAGGTTAATAAAGGCATCAGGTGATTTATCGGCCTCTAAGCTTGGTGTATCAACGTTTTCATCACTTTCTGGATGCGTCACAGGACGTGTCACAGGAGTGGTCATTTCTTCTTGCTGAAGCGTTTGTATACCTGTTGTATCATGAGCAAAAAAGATTTCGTCGCAAATGTGATGAAAGTTCTTATGGCTTTTAAGGATAAATACATAACTATCAGGATGAGTACCTGTTGCATCTTCTTTAATGTAACGTGCCACAAGTACAAACGGAGTCGCTTTTAACGAGCGTACAAAACGAGAAACCGTACTTTTGGAAACATTAAATTTTTTCATAAGCGTTTCAGAACGGATCGCTTGAATGCCCGTAGCCACTAGGTTATAGATGACATGATCGAGCATTTCCATTCTCTTTTTAGGAAATTCTTTATGTATAGCAGATTGTTGTTGTTTAAAGTGGGTACGAAGACTTTCTAAAAACTCTTCTTTCTTTTTCCGAAGGGTGGACTTGTGGGTCCATAACCATTTGAACCGTCCATTGAAGGTGTCTACATCTTTTAAATAGCAGGTTAATATCTTTGTCATTTGTTCATCGTCTCCTTTAAGGAACACAAAAAAGACACTGTTTCCCTGGAAAAAGGAAAACAATGCCTTGATTTTGATGAACTAAGCCCTTGAAATAGATGTCAATTTCATATAAAATAAAAACATAAGTTTTATTTTATAGAAAAACTAAATCTATTAACAAGAGACTTCGACAAGTGTTTTCCCTACCGTAAATAGGGTGAACGGTTTAAGAGTGTTGACAGCACTTCTTAAACAGTTGAAGTCTTTTTTCTATTCCGGTCCTTTTTGTTAGTTTTATTATAGCGTTAACTAGTCTCATAATTCAATAAAAATTAGCAAAATATATAAAAACGAGTATTTTAGGCTAAGCTTTTTCATTTAAATAATAAATAATTTAAAAATTATTTATTATTTAAATGAAAAAAATCTTTCCCTCTACTCTCAATCAGTATGCAAAAGTGTAATTTTTAGTTTCAATAAAAGGGATTTCCTAACTGACATTACTTAAAAGAGGCATTGCCCTTAGTTAAGCTGAATTAACTAAGGGCAATGCCTCTTTCATTTTTTATATTTCACTAAAATTAGGTTAATCATTGATTTTGTTTTATATCATACTCTCTTTCAAGTCGGTCTACTAAGTGTTCACTTATATAATCTTCGATGAAAGCACGTTTTTTATTATGATTTTCTTCCCTTTTAAAACTAAACAGACCAGTTTTCACAGTTGTAGTCCGTTCCTCTTCGGGTAACATACCCCATTCTTCAATTGCTTCTTTTTTTAATTTGTTTCTAATTTTCAATTCGTTTAGACGTTGCTCTTTTTCCAAGATTCTTTGGTTGTTTGTAGTGGTAGATGTTTCAGGGAGCGCCTTTAGTACATCTTGAAATTGAGATAAAATTGTTTGATTTGTTTGTCCACTTTGTTTCATAAATGTTGTTAAAACTTGAACCATAGAATCAATTTTTTCAGTTGCCTCTGCTAATTGTTCTTCTAAATTCACTATTTTCTTCTCAAAAACTGTTTTCATAGGTTCATTTTTTTCTAACATCTCCGATGTTGTTTCTCCATTAAAATGTGAACGGATTTGCTTAATAGAGTAACTATGTTCTTCTTTTAATCTCTTAGCTTCAAGTAACATATCAATCTCTTCTCTTTTGAAACGACGATGACCACCTTGAGTCCGAATTCCTTGAATATTAAAGTCCTCTTGATATCTTCGAATTGTTTGATCAGAAAGCCCAGTAAGTTTTATTACTTCACTTAATTTGAATTCTTCCTCAGTTTGTTTCAAATTAACCCCCTCCTCTTCTCAATTATAATAACAATAAATTTGTTGTTATTATAACAGAACTGACATTAAATTTTGAGAGATTTAATGATGGATTTTGTGTTAGATTTACAGCTTCTTTTGTTATTTTTAATAGAATAGGCAATTCAAAGTTTATTATAACAAAGTTCTTAAGGAGACTAAAGAGATGGAATCTGACTATGAATCTGTAGTAAGTAACTGTTAAGTTTAGGTTTAAGGAGACTAAAGAGATGGAATCTGACTATGAATCTGTAGTAAGTAACTGTTAAGTTTAGG
>NZ_JBLZXA010000032.1:0-68015 GCF_056099005.1 Priestia sp. 53B2 | reverse complement strand
CCTATATGAGTTGCGCTTATTTAGGTACAAATCAATAGCCTTCAACTTATCTTCAAATGTATGTCTAGACATACAAGCACCCCAATCATTAGAGTTTCTTTGTCTAACAATTGGGGTGCAGTTCACATTGGGTGGCTTTTTATTATGTAAACCCGACATGTATAGCGAATACATACGTTCACATAGTTCCTTATTTGTTTTATACTTAAATAGAATTATTTCAGGTATTCCGAAAGTAGGATGAGTAAAAAATGAGTGATTTTGAAAATAAAGTGTTATTAAAAATTCTGGGACCTCTGGAGCTTGAAGTAATGAAAGTGATCTGGTCTAGAAAAAAAGGAACGGTTCAAGATGTGTTAACAGAATTAAAAGAGCAAAATAACTATGCTTATACCACTATTATGACAATCATGAATCGATTAGATAAAAAAGGAGTTCTCACACGTAGTAAGTTAGGAAAAGGATACGTATATAAGCCACGTTACAGTCCAAATGAACTCATTCAACAAAATTCCTCTGAACAAGTGGAAAATCTCCTTCATCATTACGGAGATTTTGCTATTACACAGTTTGTAGATGCTGTTGGGCATAACCCTGATCAACTTAATAAGCTGAAAGAACTAATCCAAAACTTAGAGAAGGATGAAAAATAATGTCTCGATTATTTCAAACTTCAAATAGTTATGTTTTATGGTTGATAGGTGTAATTACCCTGATAATCGGATTTTGCTTTGTTTTACATTATCATACAATGATGAATTGTATGTATTGGATGATGGAATGTTGTAACTTTCAGCATTATCAAGTATTCACCTTTACCTTGATTACTTTAGGGATTCTCCTTGTATGTTCCACTATGTACTTCTTATTTTTGTCTAAAAAGACGAAAAAATTTATTACTAAACTAAATTTATATAGAACAGACTGTTATGAATCAACTGTGGTTGAGAGCTTTCAACAAAAATATTCTGTACAAATTCAGGTTGTGGATTTTACTCAACCTTTAGCTTTCACACACGGATTTATTCATCCTCAAATTCTAATTAGTACTAGCTTAATTGATTTATTACAACCACAAGAACTAAAAGCTGTATTAGAGCATGAGTATTATCATTGTCAAAACAGAGATCCATTTAAATTATCAATATGTTTTAGCTTAACACGTGTATTTTTCTTCTTACCCATCTCTCGAAAGTTGTATAAACGCTATATGATAGAAAAAGAAATAAAAGCAGATAATTTTGCGATTCATAAAGTAGGAATGAAAGCTGTTGCATCAGCATTATACAAATTGATGATGACAAATATACCGTCTTCTTCATGTACAACGGCACACTTTCAAAACCATTCCTTCCACGATACGAATACAAGAATTGAAGTTCTTCTAAAAGGAGAATATAAACGTCCGTCCATTTCATTACTGGAGTGGATGAAATCCTTTATTTCTATTCTTTTTATTATTTTCCTAATAGGATGTGTGTCATTTTTGTGAAAATGGCCTTTCCTATATGTTTTTCCTACTACAATTATGTAGTAGGAAATTGACTAAAAACGAACCACCTACTACAATTGTGTAGTAGGTGGTTCGTTTACCATCTTTTATATGAGAAGATGATGGAGGAGAAAAAATAATGAAAAAGATAATTGTAGGTACATCACTTATTACATTAATGGCATTTGGCGGAAATGCTTTTGCAGCTACTTCAACTGAAGTGAAATCTGTGAATACAGCAACTTCTGCGTCGGAAACGATGAGCATGGAAGATTGCATGAAGATGATGCAAGCTATGGGTATAAGTGAGAAAGATTGCATGAAAATGATGAAAGACTGCATGGCCATGGGTATGAGTGCAGAAGACTGTATGAAGATGATGCAAGCTTGTATGGATATGGGTATGAGTGCAAAAGATTGCATGAAAATGATGAAAGACTGCATGACCATGGGTATGAGCGCAGAGGAATGTATGGAAATGATGAAAAATATGCAAAAATAAATGATGCAAATTGTAAGTAAAACAAACGTTAGCTAAGATTAGAGTAATACATCAAATAATAAGGGCTGGTTATTCATTAACCAGCCCTTATCTTATAGACGGTTATAGTGTTCTATAAATACAAAAACTATAATAATGGTAGATACAAAGATAATTTTTTATATCTAATAAGAGTAACATTAATTTATTTTAAGCTATTTATCTTATTTCAATGCTTGTCATTAGTCCTAAATAAGTACTTATAATAAAACAAATTGTCAAAAATACGGCTAGAAAAGGCGATTTTCTTTTATAAAAACTAAGGAATATCATAATAAGAAACGATACCCCGAACAGAATAGCAACTCCTCCTTGCACTGAAGCTGTTATTTCTAAGTTTACTGGCAGTTTGACAGGTCTACTAATTAATTCCATTATCCAATTTGCTACTCCTTCAGATTTGACGGTCTGATCAATATCATGTGGTGGAGACAATGTACCTAATATTCCTGTAAAAAAGAACACTATCAGTATACTTACACTTTCAGCTTTAACCCAGGGCTGAGGATTAAATGTTGGTGTTTTCCTCATTTTTCTTACCAAAATTCCATTAATACAAGCAAAGGCAAGAAGGGGAATGATACTTAAATGTTTGAGAAGTATCATTTGTCCATAAGGGAGTACCCAAGCATTTACGTAATCCTTGAAATCTACAACAAACAACATGACTGTGATGCCACTTATTAAAATTATGATCATACAACTAACTGCAAAAGGCGTAAACCAACGTAAAAACCGATCCCAATTTGTAGAATTCTTACTAAACCATGAAACTTGGATTAAAATGCCTGCCCATAAGGTAACGGCTAAGAAATGTATAGTGTGTGAAATAAATCCTGTCCAAAAGGATAGCGAGGCTACATGACTAGCATATCCTATACTTAATATCATTAGAAATAACAAAAGAGCTTGAACGTATTTAGAGCTTTCTAGATAGATAGCCAACCATAAAAGGATTGAGCACCAAACAATTACAATCCAGGCTTTACCTATCTCAAAGGTAAATAAAACAGAAAATAAAGTTTCAGCCACTCCAACACTTCCGCCAAAATAGGCGACCACTTGCAAAAGAGGACCAAAAGTGAAGAGAATAATTCCTAAAACACAGGATAATAAAAACCTTCTGGATATATATATACTAGGTTTCTTTTCAGGTGAAACAAATTGAAGAGCAACATGTCCTATTAAGGTTGAAAAAAGTATATACGTTATCAGTTCAGTAAGAGGTACTAGTACGTTCAATATTAATCACCTTTCTTCTGCAATATAATCTTCCTGTATAACCCTTTCATCATAACATCTACGTCTTCTTGAATTTCACAATGATTTTCAACATTTTTATAAACATTTTCAAAGGATAGCCCAATATCTGTTCCGAGCAACTTAATGAGAGGTCGAAGCATCTTTTTACCGAAAGAAAGTTGCTTGTTAGTAGGTTCAAATTTATCAAAAATTAGGATTGTTCCTTTATCCTTGGTTACTCGAATCATTTCCTTTAATGATTTATTGGGGTTAGGAACAACACTAAGTAGTAAGCTGGCCACAACAATATCAAATGAATTTGATTCAAAGGCTAGTTCCTGTGCGTCCATTTGTAAAAACTCAATCGAACTATTTTTGTATTTATCTTGTGCTTTTTGAAGCATTTCTTCTGAATAGTCAATAGCTTTCACTTGTAAGTCATCGCAGGGTATAAATGTTAAGTCTGCGCCTGTTCCAATTCCTACAAATAAAACACGTTGTTTTGGTTTAAATAAAATGTCTTGAAACACTTGTTTTCTAGCTTTATAAAATGTTCCATGGTTAAAAAAGACATCATAGAAGGGTGCCCAACATCTATAAATAAACTGATTCCACCGGTTATTCATTATAATTCCTCCTTATAAAAAGGGCTTTCCAACTATTGATGGAAAGCCACTACATGATGTTTACTCTTTCATTTTTAATAATCGAAGGCTATTTAAGATAACAATTAAGGCAGCTCCTGTATCACTGAGTACAGCAATCCAAAGCGTTAACCAACCAGGGAAAATAAATACTAAAGCAATTACTTTGATAATAATCGAAAACCAAATGTTTTGTTTGATAACCGTCAATGCTTTTCGACTTAATTTCATGGTATGAGGTAGCTTTTCTAAGTTATCCGCCATTAATACAATATCTGCTGTCTCCATAGCTGTGTCTGTACCTGCACCACCCATTGCAATTCCAAGGTCTGCTGTAGCCAATGCAGGGGCATCATTAATGCCGTCTCCAACCATAGCTGTTTTATAGCCTTCGCTTTGCAACTGCTTGATTGCTGTTACTTTATCTTCAGGTAGAAGGTCTGCAAAATAGCGATTTACCCCTGATTGGGAGGCAATCATTTTTGCTGTACCTTCATTATCGCCTGTTAACATAACAATTTGTTTAATTCCATTTTGTTTAAGGCTATCTAAAGCTGATATCGTTGTTTTTCTGATGATATCAGCTACTCCTACAATTCCTAACACTTCTTCTTTTGTTCCCACAATAATAATAGTTTTTCCTTCAGTTTGCAGCTTTTCAATATGTGTTAAAGAATTGGATAATGGTGTTCCTATATCTGAGAATAACTTTGCATTCCCAGCATAATAGATAGTTCCATCAATTGTTGCTTGCACACCTTTACCTGTTATACTTTTAAAATTTGAACCTTCTAAAGAAGTAATATCTTGATTATCAGCATGAGCAACAATTGCTCGTGCAATTGGATGATTTGAATACTCTT
Organism: Priestia sp. 53B2; assembly: GCF_056099005.1. Lineage (NCBI taxonomy): Bacteria > Bacillati > Bacillota > Bacilli > Caryophanales > Bacillaceae > Priestia > Priestia sp. 53B2. The sequence continues at coordinate 63,233 of NZ_JBLZXA010000032.1, read as the reverse complement.
CTAAAGTTTTAGTGATGGATAGAAGCTGTTCTTCTGTAGAATTATAAGGAATTACGTTTGAAACGGCTGGTTTACCTTCCGTAAGCGTACCAGTCTTATCAAAAGCAATTGCGCTTATAGCTCCTGCTTTTTCTAAAAATGTTCCTCCTTTTATAAGGACACCATTTTTAGCTGCATTACCAATAGCCGATACAATAGCCACTGGTGTAGAAATAACCAACGCACAAGGACATGCTACTACTAATAATTCAAGTCCTTTATAGAACCAGTCACCCCATGATCCACCGAATAAAGGAGGGACCACCATCACTAATAAAGCTAGGATAAAGACAATAGGTGTATAAATCGTTGCAAATTTATCAACAAAGGCTTGTGTTGGTGCCTTTTTCTCTTGAGCCTCCTCAACCAAGTGAATGATTTTAGAAATTGTCGTATCCTCTACCAGTTTGGTAACTTTAATTTCTAATGAGCCACTTTCATTGATTGTTCCTGCATAAACCGCATCACCAATCTCTTTGTCTACGGGAATAGACTCACCAGTAATAGGGGCTTGGTTAATACTAGATTCACCTTTCACGACTTCTCCATCTAAAGGAATACGATCCCCTGGTTTCACGACAATAACATTTCCTATAGAGATTTCTTCTACAGCTTTCTTTACCAATTGGTCACCCTGTTTGACCCATGCTTCTGGAGGAGCTAAATCCATTAAGTTTCGTATCGAGTTTCTCGTTTGTTCAATTGATCTAGTTTGTAAAGCTACACCCAGAGCAAATAGCCACACAACCGTTGCACCTTCTAGCCATTCTCCAATAATAGCAGCCCCAAGCGCTGCCACTGTCATTAGTACATTCATATCTAATGAACGACTTTTAACAGCATAAAAAGCACTTTTAGCAGGTTTATATCCACTAATGACCATAGCTACTGCATACAGGATATTATTAATAAAAGGAGAAATTCCTGTGTAGGAGCCAATAAACCCTAATGCGATAAGGATACCAGAAAAAATAACAGGGCCATTTTTTCCTTTATTATGGTTTGTTTCTACAGCTCTTCTATTATTGGTTAGTAAAGTGGCGGTATATCCAGCTTTAGAAACTTCTTTAATAATCTCTTCTACATCATTTTCATGATTAATTTGTGCTTTTCCTGTTGAAAAGTTTACACTGACGTCGTTAACGGCAGGTACAGTCTTTAAATGATTAACAATTGTGTTCGCACAAGCAGCACAATCCATTCCTTCAATCAAATAAGTTTTCATTCGCTTATTTTGATTGATTGGCTCAATACTAAAACCTAGTTTCTCAACTTGGTTCTCGATAGGAGAGAAGGCAGCTGGATTACTTCCCACTACTTGTAATTTACCTGTACTGTAATTCACTTTTACATCCTGAATATCTTTTAATGTTTTTAAGCTTTTTTCAATGGTAACTGCACAAGCTGGACAATCCATGCCAAAAACGCGATAATCGAGCTTCTCTTCTGTTCCATTTACTACAAGTTCTTTTTCTTCAACATCAGAGCTTTTGCTACTGCAACATGAAGATGGTTGCTGTTGACTTTCCTCTTTAGTTAAAGCAATACTATCTGAACTACAACAATTCGATTTTTGTTCTTTAGGTTTCACTTCAACTAGAGAAGAGTTACTTGAATTGCAGCAACTATCTCCTTTATCCTCACTTGCTGAATTGTTAGAAGCGTTATTACTGCAACAACTCGATTGTTCTTTAGGTTTTATTTCAACTAGGGAAGAGCTACTTGAACTGCAGCAACTCGACTTTTGCTGACTTTTTTCTTCGCTTAAAGTGATTTTATCTGAGCTACAGCAACTAGATTTCTGTTCTTTTCCTGTCACTTTATTTGTAGTATTGCTACTACTGCAACAACCTCCGTTGCTTTTATTAAGTTCGTTTTGTTCATTCTTCTCTGCCATTTTCCCCAACCCCTCATAGTGTACGAAAAGCTTAAAGTGTGACTTCCTCTTTCTTAACAAACATGACTTGAATTAATTGTTTAATATGTTCATCAGTCAAAGAGTAAAAGGCTAGCTTTCCTTCTTTTCGATAGCTGGCAATTCCCACATTACGAAGAAGTCTTAAATGGTGAGAAGCTGTAGCTACTGTAGAACCAACAATATTAGCTACGTCACAGACACATAGTTCTTCTCCCTTATATAAGGCAAGAACAATCTTTAATCTTGTTTCATCGGCTAAAGCTTTTAACGTTTTCGTTACATCTTGAACGTCTCCTACATCTATAGAAGCCTTAACATGATTAACTTTTTCTTCGTTATAACAATAAATATCACAGCGATCTTTTGCCATAATTGCCTCCTTATAATAAAACATTCAAATAACTATTTGTTTATAATATATGCCAATTTCTAAAAATATTCAAATGTTTATTTGATTATTTTTAGAAATTAGAACTAAATTCATATTGGACAAACATATGCTGGGTAACAGAGGATAGTTTAAGGTTGATGCAAAAGGGGGAAAGACATGAAATGTCTTAAAGTATTGAAAGTATTTTATGTACTTTTAGCTGTAGTGGGAGCCGTTCTAGCTATCGTTTCTTACTTTCAGCATTCACTTTACTTGAAGTCATTTGGTCTTGTTTTATTAGGAGCATCACTCGTTTTTAATAGTTACGCTACCCATTTAGAGTGGAAAGGAAAGGGACCCTTTCTTTACATGGCCATAGGTCTAATAGTGATTGCCATAGCTATAGGCGGATTCACTGAGGCATGGTAACTATTTATGTTAATGAAGAAATGTCTATATAGTTAAAAGTTATTAAACGTTTTAGGCTCTAACATCTAAGAACAACCTAACTATCCTCGTTTCTAGTAAAGTTGTCTTTCCAAGTTCTATTTGTTATCTATGTACTAGGTTCCTATTTAGCTGCTGGTTATATAACGAAAAGAAAAGCAATGAAAAACAAATGAGCACAAACAGCATAAGATTTAAGCAATAAAAAAAGCAATCCTTTTGAATTTGCTCTTTTTTATGAATACCTACTCTATAAGTAACAAAAAATAAAATATTTATAAATTGTTGTACAATTTATAAATATATAATAGTATAGTATATGAGTATATGTTCATATAGTGAGAGTGTTTGTATAAGGAGGAGTAATAAAATGGCTCATTCACATGAAGGGCATTCACATGGTCCTGGACATCATCACGGTACTAACAATAAAAAAGCATTAGGTTTAGCCTTTTTTCTTATTACTATTTATATGATTGTAGAAGTCATAGGTGGATTTGTAACGAATAGTTTAGCCTTAATCTCTGATGCAGGACATATGCTTAGTGATTCAGTTGCCTTAGGCATAAGCTTTTTAGCTCTAAAATTAGGTGGTAAACAACCAACTAAGGAGAAAACATTTGGATTTAAGCGTTTTGAAATTTTAGCTGCCTTCTTAAATGGCATTGCATTAATAGTTATTTCGATTTATATCCTGTGGGAATCATATAAGCGTTTTCTAAACTCTCCGGAAGTAATGAGTTCAGGGATGCTAACTATCTCTATAATAGGGCTTCTCGTAAATATTGCTGCAGCATTTATTTTAATGAAGGGGGATACTTCAGAAAATTTAAATGTTCGAAGTGCTTTCTTACATGTTATGGGAGATTTGCTAGGATCAGTAGGTGCTATCATCGCAGCTCTTCTCATCATGTTTTTTAATTGGGGAATTGCAGATCCAATAGCAAGTGTTATTGTATCTATCTTAATCATTATTAGTGGATGGCGAGTTACAAAAGAGTCATTTCATATTCTTATGGAAGGCACACCAAGTAATATTGACTTATCCGCATTAAAAAAATCTTTATTATCATTAGATGAGGTAAAGAGTGTACACGACCTACATATATGGTCCATTACATCCGATTTTCCTGCTTTAAGTTGTCATTTAGTAGTTGATGAGCAAGCTGCGTACGAAAGTGTGTTATCAAAAGCAAAAAAGATTTTACATGATGAGTTTCATATTGAACACACAACTATTCAGGTGGATAAAGAACATTCTCAATGCAAGGATCATGATCATTGTAATTAAAAAATAGTAAAAGAATGGTTAATCCATTCTTTTTTTTATGAGTGGATACTCTTCTTTCTAATGAGCATCTTTAAAACATAGGTATGATTGCTTTTTCTTTGAATAGATTAATTGTAAATAACAATCTAGCCGAAAGGAAGAAACAGCTATGCATATAGAAATGAATTTGTTATTCACTTTGGGTTCATTACTTGGCTTGTTAGTAGGTGGTGGCCTCCTTAAAATAGTAAGCTATGTAGTTCAGGGAAGGATCCAGTTTATGTATGCCATTTGTGGAGGAATCTTATTAGGATTATTGCTCTTCGATATCCTTCCTTCTACTTGGCATATATACGACCTACAAGGAGTGTTATTAGGAATTGTTGCAGGATATATCATCATGCTATGTATTGACCTCTTTTTGCATAAGCAAAATAGTGAAATTTCACCTTTACAGGCCCTCATTTTATTAACAGTAGCTATATTTTTTCATAATGTCATTACTGGTATTACATTTGGTATAACCGATATACACCAATCAACTTCTGTGTTTGTAGCCACCATTTTACACCAGATTCCAGAGGGCATGGCAATCATGACTGTTCTTTCTGTAGCAAAAGTACCCCACTTATTCTTTTTACTAATTGTAGCCTTCTTATCTTTATCCTTAGGTGGGAGTTTATTAATTGGAGAAAGCGTACAAGCCTCCTCACTTAAATTTCAAGCTTTATCGACTGGGGGAGCAATCGGTACATTGTCCTTCGTTATCTTTCATGAAGTAATAGGCAAGGCTATAACGCATTTTAGACGTCTACATGTATGGATGCTTATAGGCTTAGGAGTATTAATTATTTACGTTTATCAGTATTCACTTTCACTGTTTCATGGTCATTAAAGGGATTTTATTATTAGTTGTTTAAAAAACGATAAGAATGATGGATATACCTTGTAGGTTGAACTTTTCCTTACTATTATAGAATTAGTTACTAATATAATAGTAGGAAAGGGTGTCTTAGTTGCATAAAAAGTCTTTAATCGTATTAATCATGTTATTAGTGAGCATAGTTTCTACAGCTTGTTCAAGTTCAAATACAAGTGAAGAAACAGCTAGTAAGGAAAAAACAAATGCTACAGAGAAAGAGCATCAACAACATTCAGAACATGTTAGTGGTGACATTAGGGAAAAAACAGCAAGTAATGAGGTTTTACCTGAATTTTTGAAGGATAAACCAGAAGAGATGCAAACAATTTACGCGAATGCTGCCCAAAACAAAGAGCTACTCGAGAATATTCCATGCTACTGTGGCTGTGGTGAATCGGCAGGGCACAAAAATAACTATGATTGCTTTATCCATGAGAATAAAAAAGATGGAAAGGTAGTATGGGATGACCATGGAACAAAATGTGGTGTTTGCCTCGAAATAGCAGCTCAATCCGTTTCTGATTTAAAATCCGGCAAATCAATTAAACAAATTCGTCAATCAATTGATGAAAAATATAAAAGTGGTTATGCAAAACCAACACCAACTCCTGAAGTTTAAGGTCAAGTATAGGCTTATAGCTTACATGTAATTGAAGATATCAAAAGATTGATTAAAACAAATAGGACCTTAAGAAGAGTAAGTAATATATCTTGCTCTTCTCAAGGTCTTTTTTATTAATAAATAAAAATTACTTTTCTACAGCTACCATTGTTTTTTCTTTACTTGCTGTTTTGAGTATAGAAAGCGACATGATTATAAATGAAGCCACACCTATCATTCCTAGAACAAATAAATAGCTTTCAATATCATGCCCTCCAAAGTAGAAGATATTACGTAGACCTTCTACACTATATTTAAAAGGAACCCATGAATAAAACCAATCTTGAGTTACTGTAGGTAGAAACTCTGGAGGTAAATTTAATACCGGAATTGAGAAGAGAAAAAGTAAGATGAATAATGGAACTCCTACTAATCCTAACCAATTTAAAATAGCGTTTTGAAGTAAATAAAACATAAATGCAGTAAAGAGTAAAAATAAGAATGTTGCCTGGAAGTCAGATATGTTAACGTTTAATACATTATCGGTAAATAAAAGGACTGTAGAAGCAATGGCGGTTGCAAATAGTAGTCCTGCAACTAATTGAGCTAAAACAGACCGGATACTTATACGGCCATTTGTAACCTTCTTCATAATAACAAAATGAATAACAGAACTAATAATGACTGCGATCCATATTATTTGTGTAAATAATACAGGGGCATTTCCATTGGCTGTATGATCTCCAACTTCGTTAACTGTTTCATTCTTCACAAGTAAAGGACTGCTCAAAAGTTTCGCTTGCGAAGGAGTAATAGTAGCTTTATTAGTCTCTAACTGGGTAAAAACAGTATCCTGAATTTGACCATTTATTTTAGAAAGCAATTGATCGATAACCTGCTTTGTTGTATTAGCAGCCGTGTAATGCATTCCTTGATTAATAATTACCTCTACTTCTGGCTTTTGTGGTGAAGGAGATTGAAGTGACAAAATTTGTTGAGACATATTCTCTGGAATCACAATCGTTGCATAGTATTTCTTTTCGTTCATTGCACTGATAGCGTCTTCTCTCGCGTCAATCACTGACCATTTAAAGGGAATATCTTTATTATCTAGTAACGCTTCTTTGTATTGTTCACCAGCATTCAGTTTTGTCTTGTTAGGCAGCTCAGCACCTTTATCATTTACTACTAATGCAACTGGCAAGTCCTTCGGAGTGGGATTAACAATTGATCCTATGAAAGCAATACTAAAAATCATCACCACTATAATAATTCCTAGTAAGCTCCCCCAAAATCTCTTTTGTGAAAAAAAACTCTTAAATACGCACACGTAATCTCCCTCCTGAACATCTTGTTTTCATTGACAAGGCGTTGCATAAGGAACGCCTTATTATATACAATGTAATTATATTCCTTATTCTCACATACTCAATAATCAATATTGTGCTTTTTGTTATATATACAACAAATGAACCCTGAGTGTTAATTAAATCTGAAATCATAGACAGGTGATGAGAAAATGTTAAAAAAAACAGATTTGCGTGTTATTCGAACACGAAAAATGATTAAAGAATCGTTTATTGATTTAATTCAAGAGAAAGGTTATCAATCTATTACTATTAGGGATATTGCAGATCATGCGCTAATCAACAGAGCAACTTTTTACCTTCACTATGTAGATAAACAGGATTTAGTAGACAAACTAATTGATGAAGTCTTTAGTGAACTAACGGATATTATTAACCCGTGTGTATATATCCAAAAGAGAGAAGTGAAAATATCTCAATTTCAATCAATGATTGAGGCTATATTTACAAATATTTTTCATCATGCTACGTTTTATCAAATCATGTTAAGTGAAAAAGGGGTGCATGGATTTAATCGCAAGATGCAAGGAGTTCTTCAAGAGAAATTTAGAAAAGAATTCGCCACAATAAATTTACAAGAACAAAAGTTTTCAACTCCTCCAGAATTATTAATACACTTCATTTCTTCAGCATTGATTGGTACAGTAGAATGGTGGGTTAATAATGACTTAGTCTACTCTCCTAAACATATGGCTGTACAGTTAGTTAAGTTAATAACAATTGGTCCATTACAGTCTTCAGGTTTTGAAATTGAAGCATAAGATAAAATTAAGCTTGTAAAGAGTTCTAAACTTACTTCAATAATCAATTTCGAAAAGATCAGCATCACCTAGGTTTTTATAAAAATGGGATTATATCTAGGATAACTTCCAGAAGAGATCTTGAATGTAGATAGATATAATCCCTCACTCTATCCTCATCATCTTTTACCTTCATTTCCAAATGTAAATTTCATTCTTTTTTTAAAAATTTTTTGTATCATTCTTATTTGGCAAAAATGGTAACGTTGTCATATGTTTTAACATTCAAAAAAATGTTTGAGTGTTATAGAAACATATTATACGTAGTGAATATCTCACTTTTAAATAAAGATTCATCTGCTCTAAAAAAACATCTAAACTTTCTTATATCTTATAGTCCTTTTATTTTTATGAAACTCCCCAAAAATACTCGTTGAAATGAGTTTCACTTTGATTTTATCAATATAATTTTAAGCATAATACTGTACTTATCCTAGTGGATAAATAGTCTTTATTTCACCTCCTAAAAGTCTTGTAAAATAGTTATTAAATTATTCTTAAATTTGAAATAAAGTGATTGACAACCCAAAATATTGTTTGTAGAATCCATTTGTAGCTACCTTTTTTACAAATAGAGGTAATTATAGGTTAATTTTCTTCTATTTCCGTGTAGTAAAATATTACCATTATGAAAAAGAGGTGGAAAAATCGTCCGATAATTAAATAAGTTTTTATTATTTTAAAGTAGTTTGTTTTACTCTTTATGATAGTTACTTATATTTAAACAATGAGGGGAGAAATAAAAAATGTCAGACGATACTTTATATAAAAAATCATATTTAAATAGATTAGGTGAATTAAAGGAAAGATCACCAAAGGTTGCAGCAAAATTTATGCAGTTTGAACATGAAGTCTTTAATACAGGTACGATTCCTCCTAAAACAAAAGAGTTGATCGCTATTGCTGTAGCACATACAACAGGATGTCCATATTGCATTGAAGCTCATGTAGCTAAGTATAAAAAACTAGGTGGAACTATGGATGAAATTTTAGAAGCAGTAACTGTAGCAGCTGCACTTAAAGCTGGAGCTGCAATTAGTCATAGTGTAAATGCCATCAATGCCTTCGAAAGAGAGTGAATTTTTTAGTTTGTTGATTTTAGAACATATAAGATGAGGTGTAGGCGGCGTGGAAAAATTGATAGACAATCCTACTATTCCAAATAGTAGTTATTCTTCAATGATTGACTTGTTATCTCATAAAGCGAGGATTCATCCTGAAAAGGTGGTCTACACATTTTTATATAATGACAACAAGGATGAAATTAATATTACTTATCAAGAACTTCATACGTGTGCTAAGCAAATCGCTGCTTACCTACAACATTTAGGTTTAGAAGGGCAACGAGCTCTTTTAATGTATCCATCTGGAATAGACTACATTAAAGCTTTTCTAGGTTGTATCTATGCGAATGTAATACCGGTCCCTGTGTATCCTCCTGGGTTGAGTAGAAATATGTTACGTTTAAAAGCGATCATGGACGATGCAGCTACTAATATTATTTTGACAACTACGCAACTGCATTCAAAAATAAGCTTTCATTTCTCAGATGAACTTACAAACATGAATCTAAAGTGGATTCCGATTGACGATATATCTCATGATTATCAAGATCAGTGGTCGCAACCAAAGATAGATAAAGATTCTTTAGCTTTTTTACAATATACTTCAGGATCTACATCTTCCCCTAAAGGAGTGATGGTCACTCACGGTAATATTTTGCATAATGAAGCCATGATCAAAGCAGCTTGTCAGCATAATGAGGATACAGTCATGCTCGGATGGCTACCAATGTATCATGATATGGGGTTAATAGGTAACATTCTACAACCACTATATCTTGGGGCTAAATGTGTATTTATGTCGCCAATGGATTTTTTACAAAAGCCTTTTCGATGGCTAAGTGCTATTTCAAAGTACAAAGCAACTATTAGTGGTGGACCTAATTTTGCTTATGACTTATGTCTAAAAAAGATTACAGATGAACAAAAGAAGCAGCTTGATTTAAGTAGTTGGGAAGTTGCTTTTAATGGGGCTGAACCCGTGCGTTATGAAACTATTCAAAAGTTCGCCCAGGCTTTTAAAGATTGTGGTTTTAAACTAAATCAATTTTTTCCGTGCTACGGTATGGCTGAGGCAACTTTATTTATAACAGGTAATGAAAAATTAACAAAGCCTGTCTCCAAAGGCTTTTGCAAAGAAAGTCTTCTAGAAAATAAAGCTATAGAGCGACCTATAAATTCTGAAGATTCAGTTAAATTAGTTGCTTGCGGTATTCCTTGGCTTGATCAGAAAGTAGAAATTGTTAACACTGACTCCTTATCTACGTGTGCATCAAATGAAATAGGTGAAATTTGGGTTAAAGGGGACAGTATCACAAAAGGATATTTTGGACGAGAACAAGAAACAAATTATGCATTTAATAATACAGTGAAAGACACAAACGAAAATGGCTTTTTAAGAACGGGAGATTTAGGGTTCTTTCATGAAGGCCAGCTTTTTATAACAGGTAGACTGAAAGATGTCATTGTAATGAGAGGGAAAAACCATTACCCACAAGATATTGAATTAACTGTGGAAAAAGCAGATCAAGCCATTATTTCAGGAGCCAGCGCTGCTTTCTCTGTTGATATCAATGGGGAAGAGAAGTTGATTATAGTTGCTGAAATTGAACGTAAATATAGGCCTAGATCACATACAGAAAAAGAGTTAAAAGGTTATTTAGACAATGTTTTAAGAAACATCCGTCAGCAAGTAATGGAGGAACATGAAGTTCAGCCATACGCTATTTACCTTTTAAAGACTAGCAGTATACCAAAAACATCTAGTGGAAAAATCCAAAGACGTGCTTGTAAAAACGCGTATTTAAATAATGGTTTAGAGGTTTGGCATAATTAAATTCATTCTTTTCCCTCTTTTCCTAATAAATTCATCCTACTACGCATAATGTACTTACTATTGTTAAAGGAGGGATGTTAAATGGGAAATTCATATAACACAATTGTAATCGGTGCTGGGCAAGCAGGACTAGCTATTGGCTATTATTTAAAACAAAAATCTCTTTCATTTTTAATTATAGATTCTAATAGTAGGGTCGGAGACTCTTGGCGTCATCGTTACGATTCTTTAACCTTGTTTACACCTAGATCTCATAGTGCACTACCGGGCATGAACGTAGAAGGATCGCCACATGGTTACCCTAACAAAGATGAGATTGCCGATTATTTAGAGAATTATAGTCATCATTATAATCTTCCAGTTCAACTGAATACAGCCGTTATTAATTTATTTAAAGAGAATGAACAGTTCCACCTCGTTACTAATAAGGGAAATTACGTAGCGAAAAATATAGTAGTTGCGACTGGTCCCTTTCAAAAACCCTTTGTACCAGATATTGAGAAAGATATCTCAAAAGACATTTTTCAGATTCATGCAGCTCATTATAAAAACCCGACTCAATTAAAGGAAGGAACGACTTTAGTAGTGGGTGCTGGTAATTCAGGGGTACAGATTGCAACGGAGTTAGCTGAAAGCAGAGAAGTTTACCTATCTGTAGGTAAACGAATGAAATTCCTACCCTATACATTACTGAATAGGAGTATTTTTTGGTGGTTCCAAGTGCTTGGAGTATCAAAAGCAACTATCCATTCAAAATTGGGACAGTTTATGAAAAAAAATGATCCAATTATAGGGAAAGAGTTAAAACCACTGCTCAGTAGAGGAGCTGTTAAAAAGGTTTCAAAAGTTTCAAAGGCAGATGGTAAGAGTTTAATTTGTCAAAATGGCGAGAAGGTCCAACCAGAGAATATCATCTGGGCCACTGGTTACCACAATGATTACGAATGGATTGAGGTCCCTAACATAATTGATCAAAACAATAATGTAATTCATGATCGAGGCATAACAAAAGAAAAGGGTCTTTACTTTCTAGGGTTATCATGGCAATACCGACGAGGTTCCGCCTTATTATTAGGGGTTGGAGAAGACGCTAAGTTCTTAGCAAATCATATAACTTAATTCATATGAAAAGTTTTAGTGGGGGTCCTAACTATGGAAAACGATAAGATTTTTATGATGATAAGAGAGTCTATTTTAGTTTTTTCACCTTTAAAAGAAACAGATATTAAAATAGATAGCAATTTGTCCGGAGATTTATCACTGGATTCAACTGATCGTCTAGAACTTGTTCTAGATTTAGAGCAAAAGTTAGATATTAGCATTCCAACTGAGGACTATGGCTGGTGCAAAACGATTGAGGACGTTGTGTTGTTAGTAAAACAAATACAAGCTCAGAACACTAAGGAGGCTATTAAATGAACTTATCTACTCAGTTAAAAGAACTAGGATTATCCCCGTTAAATACATTAGTCGGCAGTGCTCATAACCTTTATAAAATGCCTTTTGATACAGTAAATGAATATAAAGGTAGCGTTATCGCAGATAACTTTAACTATCATTATGAAAACAACGAATTTTATCGTGATTTATGTAAGAAGAAAAACATTAGTCCTCAGGATATAAAGGGTTTTAATGATTTAGCAAAAATCCCTTTAATTCCAGTTCAAACATTTAAACAATGCGATTCTCATCTTCTTATGACATCGAAATTAAACGAAGTTGAATTTGAAATGAGAAGTACAGGAACAAGTGGTATTCCTAGTGTATCTCGTCGTGATCGCTTAACGATGGATAGTGCATTTGATAGTGTTGTAACCACCTATAGAGAGTTCTTTAAGTTCTCCAGAGGGATGGGATTATTCCTTTTCCCACCAACTGAAGAAATGCCTGAAATGGGAATGGTAAAAGCACTGAACGTTTTTGCTGGTTTATTAGATGGTAGCGTTAATTTAGTAAAGAAAATAACATTCAACCCCGAAAAAGCTGTAGAAGTCTTACAAAGTTGGGATGGAAAGCATACTAGACATATAGTAGGTCCTCCATTTTTAGTATATAGATTAATTAAATATTGTATGGATCGCAATATTAAACTTAATTTAGAAAAGAATAGCTTTATTATTACGCTTGGAGGATGGAAAAGGTTCACTGGTGAAGAAATTCCACGAGCAGAATTTAATGAGCTTTGTCATGAATACTTAGGTGTTCAGTCATACAATGTAAGGGATATGTATGGATTAGTAGAAGCTAATATGCTTGCAGTAGAATGCCATAAACAAGAAAAACATATTCCACCATGGGTACACGTTTCTATGCGTAACCCACACAATGTCTTAGAAGAAGTTGAATATGGAGAAAGAGGCGTTATTGCTATTTATGATCCAACTTCTATTTCTTATCCAGGCTTCATTCTGACAGAAGATGTTGGCTATTTAAGAAAAGATACATCTTGCGAATGTGGTCGTAATGGACAGACGTTAGTATATATTTCAAGGATGCCAGGAGTAGAAGTAGGTTGTTGTGCAATTAACCTTGAAAAGTTTATCGAAGAAAAAGAAAAAGGCATGGCTATCAAAGGGGGAATTTAAAATGTTCAATGATATAATCTGTGATCATTTTATGAATCCTAGGAATATTGGTGAACTTACAGATGCGGACTATGTGATTGAGATCAGTAATCCTATTTGTGGTGATACAGTACACATGTATTTAAAGTTAAACCAAGAGGTTATCTCCGATGTGGCCTATAGAGCTTATGGATGCTCTACGTCTATTGCTACAGCAAGTATTGTTTCAGAAAAAATAGTTAGTATGTCTAAAGCTGAAATTTCGTCTATTACACGCGATGATGTTGTTGAATGGTTAGGTGAGTTAGAACCTTCACAGCTTCACTGTGTGGATATCGCTTTAAATATTCTAAATCAGTGCGCAAATCCAACAAAAAAGAAATTTGAACAGAAAGAATTTCTGGTTGAAGGGGAAGGTGCATTTTAACAATGCATACACCTATTTATTTTGACTATAATGCCACTACTCCTATTGATCCAAGAGTGTTAGAAGGTATGTTACCGTATCTTCAAAATCATTTTGGAAATCCGTCGAGTACTTATTCTATAGGGTATCGTGCTAAAGAGGCCATTGAAATAGCACGTAAAGATATAGCTAATCTTATTGGTGTTGAGGATGGTAATATATTTTTTACAAGTGGTGGATCTGAGGCAAATTCCACTATATTAAAAGGCATAGCAGCTAAAAATTCAAAGAAGAAGCATATTATTACAAGTTCAATTGAACATCCAGCTATCTTAAAAACGTGTGATTACTTAAGAAAGCATCATGGATTTCAAATTACCACAATACCTGTCAATTCGGCTGGTATTGTGGATGTTAATGATATCGAAAGAGCTATAACTAGCCAAACCGTTCTTGTTACAGTCATGATGGTAAATAATGAAATTGGGTCTATACAGCCTATAAAAGAAATAGGTAACTTGTGTAAAAAGCACAATATTCATTTCCATTGCGATGCAGTGCAGGCAGTTGGGAAAATACAAGTTAATTTAAAGGAACTTCCAATTGATAGTTTATCCATGTCAGCACATAAAATTTATGGACCTAAGGGAGTAGGGTGTTTATATTTACGTGAAGGTGTGAATATTCCTCCTCTTATCCTTGGAGGATCTCAAGAATTTGGTATGCGTTCTGGAACAGAAAATGTAGCAGGTATTGTCGGTTTTGGGATTGCTGCAAAAATAGTTCAAGAAGATCTATACTTAAATTTTACAAAGACAGAGTACCTACGTGACTTATTCTTAACTAATCTCCACGCAGAAATTGAGGATTGTTTAATAAACGGAGACATACATGCTAATGTTCCCTCCACGATAAACATTCAATTTTCTGGGATTAGAGGAGAATCCTTAGCCAGTATGTTAAATGAATTAGGAATTTGTGTATCTATTGCTTCCGCATGTAGCTCTACGTCATCAAAACTTTCACATGTATTAAAAGCAATTGGAAAGACAGATGACGAGATTAGAAGCTCAATTCGTATAAGTATAGGAGCACTAACCACTGAAGATGAAATATATCAGCTAGTTAGACATTTAAAGCATGCCGTTATGAGATTACGTTCTTTCTCACCTAAGTATCAAATACCTGTATAGGAATATTAGAGTGGAAAATAATGATTGTAAGGTAGTGAGACTATATGAATGAATTAGTATTTAAGCAGTTTAAATTGGCAAAGGATTACTTTATAAGAAATGTAGAATCTATTTCTAAAGAAGTAGCGAGTGTTCAGCCAGATGGTTTTAACAATACAATTCATTGGCATGTTGGTCATGTATTAACATTCACTGAGCAATTAATGTTTGGCTTTCCAGAAAAAACGACTTACCTTCCAGCAAATTATATCGAATTGTTTGGTAATGGTACAAAACCAGCTGATTGGAAGGATGAGGTGCCTAGCTTAGACGAATTGGTTATTCAGCTCAAGGATCAGTTTATTCGTCTTCAGCAAATTCCAAATGAACAATTAAAGGAAACACTTCAAAAACCATTTATGGGATTTGAAACTTATGAAGAATTAGCAGGTTTGGCCGTATTACATGAATCCAATCATTTGGGCCACATTCAAGCAATGAAACGTGTTGTCGAATATGAAAATGTAAAAAACTAATCAATGTAGATACAGATGAAAAATACCCTCTAACAGTTTATATTACTAAGCTCTAAACAAAAACAAGCATTTGTTTTCAAAGGCTTGTTTTTTTGTTGAGATAGTTCTGCTGCGTCTGTATAGTAAACATTGTAATTATAAAGGAGATAAGATAAATGACCATTTACAATAAACTAATTAGAGACCGCATACCCGAAATTATCCAAGAATCCGGAGGCGAGTGTGTGGTTGAAGTTTTAACAGAACAGGATTATTTAAAAGAACTTCAAAGGAAAGGTCAGGAAGAATTAAATGAGTATTTAGCTGCTTCTAACCCCGAGGAGGTTATAGAAGAGCTTGCAGATTTATTAGAAGTAATATACGGCCTAACGCATTGTCATGGGCTTTCTATCGAAGAGTTAGAAAAAGTTAGACAATATAAAAAAAATAAAAGAGGAGCCTTTGATAAAAGATTATTTCTAATAGAAGTGCGTAAGAAAGATTAAAAATGAATCTCAAACAACTTTAGTATATTACACTCTTAGTTAACATAATGGATTTTCTAGGGAGTAAAAAGGCTAGCAAGTGCTAGCTTTTTAAGAAACCTATCTTGAAACAGCTGTTGTTTCTTGTAAAAATAACTGATTAAGGGCTTGTATAATCATACTTGCTGTTTCTTTTTTATTGGCACACTGGTATATGTCATTATCTTGATTAATTATATAATGTGTAGCTGAATTAACATGTAAGGAATCAGAAGTATTTGCCACCATTAAATTAGCCTTAGAAGTACCCATTCTTATTTTAGCTCTCTCTATTAGGGTTTCTTTATCTACGTTACTTTCTAACTTAAAACCTACAAGCATGAGATTAGGGTTCCATTCTTTAATTTGCTTTAAAACTTTAGGTGCTTTCTTAAAGTGAATAACCGGAGGATTGTCGCTAGATATTTTTCCATTCTGAGGAATAAGGTTCCCGTCTTTGTCCAACATCTTCTCTACTATCCAATCCGACCCTGCAGCTGTCATGATAACAGCATCTATCTTTTCACTTAAGATAATGGCTTTCATTTTCTCTTGAAGATCTACTATTCCTTCAAAACTTTCTAAGTTTAAATTCTCTGAATCCTTATCACAGGGCTTTTCTGCAAAATAGCCGTGTAAATATGTAACTGTTGCTCCTTCTGCTAATGCTTCCTCTGCAATCATTTTCCCTATTTTCCCTTTAGCTAAATTAGTGTGTCCCCTAACCTCATCCCACTTTTCTATACATCCACCACTGGTAATAAGTATATTTTTTCCTAACATTACTTTTGCCCCTTTTTATAATTCTATTTTATTACATAAATAAATCTTAAATAAACCGCAGTCTAAATAGCAATACATATGTATCTTCTAAGAAACTTTAAAGTTTATTTACAATTTTTTCATATGAAGTTATTGACTTTATTGGTACCTAGTACTAATATCATTTTATATATCTTGGTGTTAAAGAAAGGTGAATTCGATGAAATCAACTGCACGTATTACAGCAATAGGTACATACGTACCAGAAAAAAAACTTACAAATGATGATTTAGAAAGAATCGTTGATACAAATGATGAATGGATTGTACAGCGAACTGGTATGAGAGAAAGAAGGATTGCTGATGAAAACGAATATTCTTCTAACTTAGCTATTAAAGCAGTTGAAAACTTAGTGGCGCAATATCAGAAAGAATTAAATGATGTAGATTGTATTGTTGTTTCAACAACAACACCTGACTATGCATTCCCAAGTGTAGCCAGTCAAGTACAAGATTACTTCGATATCCCTCAGACAGGCGCTTTAGATTTCAATGCTACTTGTGCTGGCTTTACATATGGATTACATATGGCAAATGGATTTATTACATCTGGACTTCATCAGAAAGTTTTAGTTATTACAGCAGAAACTTTGTCCAAGGTTACAGATTATACAGATCGTACTACTTGTGTTTTATTTGGTGATGGAGCAGCTGCTGTTTTAGTGGAAAAAGACGCAGAGAACCCAAGTTTTATAGCCACTCATATTGGGACGAACGGAAAAGGAGGTAAACATGTATACCGTACAAATTTATCTACCACTATGCATGGACAACCTTTAAGTTCTAGTGGCAAGATGGTTCAAAACGGAAGGGAAGTTTATAAGTGGGCTTCTCGAACAATCCCTTTAGGAATATCGGAGTTGCTAGAACAAGCGAATCTTCAAAGGGATGACGTAAATTGGTTTGTTCCACACAGTGCCAACTTACGAATGATTGAATCCATATGTGAAAGATCAGACTTTTCGTTAGATAAAACGTTGACTAGTGTCGAGTATATGGGAAATACCTCATCTGTTTCGATTCCATTAGCATTACAAATAGGGATAAATGATGGAAAGTTAATGAATGGAGATATTCTCTTGCTTTACGGATTCGGAGGAGGTCTTACTCACGCAGGACACATTATTAAATGGGATTTAACAAAGTAGTAGGAATTTATAAAAAATCTGCCTCTTCTGACGCTCCGAGGCAGATTTTTATTTTGTTAACGATAATAACTACTTCAACATCTTGTCATAGATTTAAATATCTCGTCCGTAAAAGTATACTTTTACGAACTTTAATCAATTTATTAAAAGGTATCTACATAAGTGGCTATATGTTCATTAAAGATATTGAATTAAGGGAGAAAAACCCCAAGTAGCTGTAATTAATACACAGAGATATAATCTCTGAGGAAATTAACTTTTGTTTTATGTATAATAAATTATTCGATGTAAGCTTCAACGTTTCATAAGCATTTAATTCTTTGCTATTTAAAGTAGTTACACTACTAAAAACATCACAAAAAAGCCCTTTATTTAGGGCTTTTGCATATAAGTTATTATTAGCTATTAATAGACAATTATCACGTTAATTTATTTTCAGTTGATCTGTAACTATTTTTTTCTGATTGTTCTTTCTGAACGTAAATCCTAAAAAGGCACAAACAAACACAAAGGGAACGGTAGATTTATAAAGGTTACTAAAGCTACTCGCAATTTTATCTGTTCCATACTCATTGACTTTTTTCGAATATTTATCTATTTCTGTTTGTTTTTTTTCTATCTTTTCAGATACTTGTTTATATATTAACGGCTTAGCTACCTCCCTCTTGTTTAAAGGCATGTCCTTTAATATATCTTCTGCATTCTGGTTAATCATTCTATCTATTTGCTTTTTAGAAAGTTGACTATCTTCTTCAACATGTTCTTTATCGGAATAAAGAACGTTCTTTGTATGTCGTAATATCCTAGTTTGTTCAGCTTTCTCTATATTGAGTTGATTCATTTGTGTTTGAGCATATCTCATTACTTTGTCTTGATTTTGATCGATTTTATTGGTTAATCCTCCAACAAAAATGGCGACTGCTAAAACAACACCAACTTGTCGAAGCATGGAAAATACCCCTTGTGAAGCTGTTAATAATTCACCTTCAAATGAAGAGGTGCTTGCTATTGTAGCAGTAGCAATTATAAAGCTAAATCCAACCCCTAATAGTGTACATAATGTAATAATTTCCGTTGTTGTACTATTAATGCTTAAATTCTCTAGAAGGTAGTAAGCACTTCCCATAATAAGAAAACCTAGAATAACAGGAACAATAAAGCCAACTTTATTAACCAATAACCCTGCTAACTGTGAAAAAAAGAAGATTGCTGCTGATACAGGTGTAACAAGAAGAGCTGCCTCTAATTCCGTTTTTCCTTGAAACCTTGTCAAAAATTGTGGTAGTAATACCATCACTCCGATTAAAAAGACATACCCTGCCGATACAGTTAATACAGATCCTAGAAACTGGCGGTCTTTGAAAAGGGACAAATTAATCATAGGATCTTGTACTCTTTTTTCTATTACAATAAATAAAACGAGCGAGATCATACTAGTTAGATAGCAAATTAGAGCCCCTTTACTAGTCCAGCCCCAAGAGTTTCCTTTAATTAATATTAAGGTTGCGGTGAATAAGGCAATCGTTGAAAGAATTAATCCTCCCCAATCAATCCTAGCTTCAACTGTCTTTTCCTGTTTTAAAGGAAGTAAGAATACACAAGCGATAATTCCAATAATACAAATGGGGATATTCACATAAAAGACCCAATGCCAGTCTAATTTTTCTGTAATAATTCCCCCAATTGTTGGACCTAATGCCGTAGATAAACCTTGTGTTGCGCCTAATAAAGTTAGCGAAATCATTCTTTTCTCTGTAGGCATTATTCCTACCCCTATAACCATACTAAGTGGAATAAGGATAGCTGCCCCCACACTTTGAGTAAATCTAGCTATGAGTAGAAAATTTGCAGACATGGATAAGCCACATAATAAAGATCCTAAACCAAATACTATTAATCCTAGTAAATAAAACCTATTTCTTCCAAACATATCTGCAAACCTAGCCATGGGTATGGCAAGGACTGCAATAGTCATTGTATAGACATTAAGCATCCAAGAGCTCGTTTCTAACGTAGTATGTAAGTCTTCTTGGATAGCAGGCAAGGTAATATTCATTATTGTAGAATCAATCATACATATAAAGATTCCTAAACACATTAATAATAAAATTTTTGTATGGCTTTTCTTCCTCATCATTTAATTACCTTCATTCATTAACTGCTGTAATTCTCTTTCTATCCAACCTAAGGTAAACTTTGCCTCATCAATTCCATAAAGAAGTGTAATTTTCTTATGACGTTCCATATTAGGGTACTTCTCATTAAGAGATGTCAAATTGTCTAATTGTGCTTGAGCTTTTTGTTTCTCTGTGTTCAACCATTCTTTAATTTTATCGAAGTTTGTATATTGTCCGAAAAATATACGTATTAGCAAATCTGATCGAATTAACGTAGGATTTAAGGGACTATTCATATAGTCCTGAAATTCTTTCTCTCCTTTTAAAGTAATGACATATAGATTCTTATTAGGTTTTCCATCTTGTTGAATAACTTCCTTTTCTATAAGCTCATCTTTTTCCATTCTTCGAAGTGCTGGATAAATTGCTCCATAAGAAGCGTCAAAAAAGTATGAAACCGAATTTTCCATCATTTGTTTAATATCATAGCCACTCATTGGTTTTTCAACTAGAAAACCTAAAATAACATTTTGAATATTCATTTTTATTCCACCTTTATATTAACATTGTTTATATGTATAATATTAATATAAACAATGTTAATATAAACGTCAATGGATTGTTTTTCACCACAGTTAGTAAAAGGAATTGATGTATAAGTAGCTTCCTTTTTATGCATTTGTGTGTCTTTTTAGAAAGGCATAAAAGCCACTAAATTAACGATGTATATAATCCTGTATAGATAAGAAAAACAAAAAAGTAAAAAGCCCTTGGAAGACAAGGGCTCGTTTTTGTGATGTGTTCCGGAAAGAGTGATTATGTAAATTAAAACACTTTATTTATCCATAAATGTTATTATTTAGATTATACATTTGTAAGTACTAAGAAGGAGATATGGATATTAAATGAGCAGTTTTAAAAAGATACTGATTGGAATTATTATGGTCTTAATATTACTCTATATTGGAGCTCAAGTTGTTATGACTAGTATAGATTGAATTCTAGTAAAACTCTTGTATAAGAGGAGAAAAGCATCTAATGATTAGGTGCTTTTTTTGGTGCCTAGAACGCGTTTTATGGTAACTAAATCTGTACAGGAGATTTATAGCAATCTACGTCTCTAGATGTATAGTAATAGCAAAGAATTAGTGTTAAAATTTTCTATGTAAATTAATGGATATTACATGGAGGATATTTATGAAAAAAGTTTATATTGGGGTCATAGCAGCTTTGAGTATATCTATACTCTTGTTTGGTTGTAGCTCAAAGGAAAAAGATATGAAGGAAGACGTAAACTTAGGGTTTGACCAAGCTAAAAAAGTAGAAGTATCATCTGTAAATCATCCAGACGTAGTATTAAATACTATTGATAAGCAGCAAGATATAAATACATTTATCAATAAAATAAAAGTGGATAAATGGAATGTTGCAGATCTCCCTGCCGATGCTAAGAAAGAGAATGTCTATAAAATGTATCAAGAAGAAACTGCTAAATTGGGAGAGACATCAAATAAGGGTAAAAAAGAACTTAAACAAGTTGCTACAATTATTACTTACAAAGGTATTCCTTATATTGACGTTGAAATTAAAAATCTTAATTTAAAGCTTAAAGTTCCAAATGATGTATCTGAATATCTGTCTAGTCAAAGTCAACAGAAACATTAGTTACATACATAACAGGTATAAGAAATAGAACCCTGAGAGTGTTGAACACTTTTAGGGCTCTATTTTTTTATGATATTTCAAAGGGCGAATAAATGATAATAGCCCCCTAGTTTTCTATTCTGATGAAACATTTCTCATAAATTTCTATAGTATCTATTTGTAGATTGTTTAAATCAATTTTCAAATTATTCTCAAGCTCTTCCTCTTCTTCTCCCAGCCAGCATATATAGACTTCGCAATAATCACCTTTTGGAAGTAACTTTTTTAGAAGGTCACATAAATAGAGGAAAGTTTTTTTTGATTTTTCGTAGTTATGTGGAGAATGAATCTTATGATATTTGTTCATTTCCCAAATTGGATGCCCTTTTTCAGCAATCTCATAAAGATACGGTGTAGTAAAATACTTCTGCTGAACTACCTTACGATTTTCTTCATCTGAGAAAACATAGTCAATTTCAACCTCATCTTCCGTATAATATTCATTAAGTTTTACTGCAAAATTTAAACCAATGTAGGTTGCCATACTCATTTTCATTAACTCCTCATTATTACTTCCTGCGGTTCCAAGATCTTATGTTTAATCCTGGGTAATTATATCATAGTTTTTTTGTTTTAATTTTATGTACTGGTTACATATTAAAGCTTAACCTTTATAAAATCAACTCAGTCTTATGAGTAAATATGAAAATATTTATTAAATAATATAAGTTTTATCATTTACTCTACCTGACGACAAATAGAACCTTTTTCTGATTGTAATATACAGATTATATAGTTTTCAAAAAAATGATGTAAATCTAAAAGATATAATAATTTCTATATAAAGGTGTTTTATTGTTATTAAAAAAGGTAACGATTAACGTATTTTATTAAAAGTAGTATTAACTGTTACACACCTTGTAGAAAAACCCACAATTTGTCGTCAAGTAAAGTAAATGATAAAACTATGATTTTTATAAGTTAGTTTTTGATTTTTCTCAAATGAATAAAATACATTTGCAATATAAATTATATGTAACCTATTTTTAATGGAATACTAACCAATAAAATAGTTTTGAGTTTTCTTATCTAATTATAGATATAAAGCAAAGGTCAACAAGGTAATGGCATTATAAACACACATGTCGAATATTATTAAATGTCCCAATTTATCTATCAATCTCGTATTAAAATAGCGAAAAAGGGAAATACTGTTTGTAAAAGAGAAAAGATAAAGGAGTTGACCTTTTATGGAAAATAATGTGTCCAATGAAATGAACCGAGTTGAACCAAGCATATCTGATGAAGTGTTGACTGAATTGTTTTTGGATCAAGTTATGAAGGATTTTAAAAAAAGTAAGATACTTAAGGAAATTAATCAATCACTAAAAAATAAAGACAAAGAAACTTTTTTACGTTTAACAGAGGAACTTAAGTTTGTTTCTTGATATAAGAACCTATTTTATAGAAGAAACTCATCAAAAAGCAACCTTAGTATGTAAGAGCAAAGGCTTTTTTTTCTTTTTACATTATAATTCATATTTTATAGGTAATTAAAATTCTAGTTAGAATAACCCCATATTTGAACAAAAAACAAACTTCTTAAGAAAAGAAGTTTGTTTTTTTAAGAAGTTTTCTTCATTTTAATGACATTATCCGATGACTGTTTAAGCTTTTTCCGATAAACAATTTTTGATAAGGTTACGCTGCATTCATACAAAATTAAAAGTGGTACAGTAACTAGTATATCTGACATAAAATCAGGTGGAGTAATTAAAATCGATACAACAACAAGCAGAAAATAAGATAACTTTCGAGCTTTTGAAAGAAACATAGGGTTAATAACACCAAGGGATGTTAAAAACATAACACCAAGTGGAATTTCAAATAGAAAGCCAAATGGTAACGTCAAATTAATTATGAATTTAAAATACTTTTCAGACGTAAACATGGTTTGAAACTGTCCTTCAGATAGAGATAATAAAAAGCTAAGTACCGTTGGGTATACAACAAAGTAACCAAAAGATAAACCTGTAATAAAAAGGATAAATAGGCCGGGGATATACGATAACGTTATTTTTCGTTCTTTTTTAGAAAGTGCCGGTTTTACGAATAACCATATTTGGTGTGCAGCAATTGGAATGGTAAGAGCAATGGCCACTACGCCTGAGATCATAAAGTATACCCAGAGAATTTCACTTGGCCCCAGCACAGCTAATTCGTGATCAAGGTCACGGATAAGCCATGCGTATATGTTCTGCACATAAACAAATGAGCCACATAAAGAAAGTAAAAAGGCGGCTAATGTAAGGATAATTCGTTTTCTTAATTCTTCAAGATGATCAACAAAAAGCATTTCTTTATTATCCAACCTACTGTTCCTCCTTTCTGAAAAACAGGCGAAGATGTAAGCATTCTGCTTACATCCCCCTTCACATTATTTTATTTCTTTCTTTTCCTCTTTTTCTTCTGAAGACATTAAGTCTTTAGTAGAGTTTTTAAATTCCCTTAAAGTACTGCCAAAAGCACGTCCGATTTCTGGCAACTTAGATGGACCGAATATGATAAGAGCAATGACTAAAATTAGGATTAATCCTGGTATACCAATATTTTGTAACACTTGATTTCCTCCTTAGAAATTAAATCCTGTAATAGCAATAACTCCTGGTCGTGGCACTTTTTCACCCTTACGGTGCGGCCATGTACTTGTAGGGTTACTGAGATCTTCTGTTTCTTCACCAGGATGTTGAACAGATAAAAATAAGGTCTTTTCATCTGGTGTGAAGCAAGGACCTGTAAATTCAGCTTCCATTGGGGCAGAGGCAAACTGCAAAGCAACTCCTTTATCGTCACCCACAGTTGGGATAACAAATACACCATTGTTACCAAAACTTGTCCATGCATCTTTGTTTAGACTACTCGATGAAATGTCTGTTACAGTCCACAGGTTCGCATTACTATCAAACGTTAAGTTGTCTGGTGCACTAAATCCACTTTGACGCCCGCCGGCTGCAAAAATCTCATATTCGAATTCAGTTTCCCCATGATCATTATTTTTTTCTATGAAACGAGTAATATGTCCATGTAGATTTCCGTGCTTGTCATTATTGGTATGAGCAATATAAATCGTGCTGTCGAATGGTGAAATTTCAACATCTTCCGGACGATCTGTTGGTGTTCCGCCAAGAAGAATTGCTGCTTCTTGACAGTTGGTTACAACATCACCTTGAGTTTGGAATTTTTCCAGTAAATCTGGTTTCCCGTCAGCAGCAGCTTTTACTGCCTCAATAGTTAGAGGGATCCATTTTCCTTTTTTAAAATCTGCTACGTATAAAGTTCCTTTATCAAGAAGGCGGGAATTTGCCTTTCCCATTTCCGGCTTATATTTGTCTTTACTTACAAATTTATATACACATGCATCTTTTTTATCGTCCCCCATGTAGACGACTACGCGTTGGTCTTTAGCAAGTCCCATTGAAGCATTTTCATGGTTGAAACGCCCTAAAGCCGTATGTTTACGGACCTGGAAATTTGGATCAAATGGATCAACTTCAATGACCCAGCCATAGTGGGTTAGGTCTAATCCGGCATTTTTTGACGTATCTTCAAAGTTTTCTTCACAAGATAGTACGGTATTCCATAATGTTTTTCCACCAGAACAGTTAGCAAAGGTTCCTTGAACATTAATTGCACCACCTACAGCTTTTTCTCCTTTTGCAGGACCTGTAAGCTTAAAGCGTGTTAATCCTGATATACGGCGTGCATATTTTGAAGTAGCATCCATTTTCCATTTATCTTCTTTTTTGTCATAGTATACTTCAATAATTGAACCACCTTGGTTATAAAGAAGTTTTTCAATTTGGGCAGGAGTATACTTATCATTTACTTTTGCCCCTTCCACGTAAAGGGGGTTTGTATATTCGTGATTTACCCAAAGCAATCCACGGTTACTACCTTTAATTGGAAAGTAAAGAGTAAAGTCATTGTTATAACCAAATGTATCTTTCTTAGGGTTAATGATGTCTCCATAAGCAGCTACAACATCATATTTAAATCCTTTTGGAAGAATTACATCATCTTTGGTCGTAGCTTTAATTGGTGTAAATCTAAAGCCTGTCTTTTTTGGCTTTATCCGCAGTAGGCTATCAGTTTGTGCATTAGCTGCCTCACTTAGGACACCTAAACCAGAAGTAGCAACTGCTAGAGCCGTAGCTCCTGCTCCAATGCGTGATAAAAAAATACGTCGATTTAATGGTTTACTCTCCATCAAATTATCCTCCTATATTCCTTCAACATGTATTTAATTGTTTTCAGGAATTCCTCATTTTTTATGTAATTATGTGAATGTCTTTCAAAGTATAAATAGAGCTCATCTATTCACATCTACTAATCTATGAAAGAGATATCGTTCGTTCATTTATTAGCATAGAAAACTAGAGTAAAGTAGTCGTTAAGTTTTTTTAAATATTTTATTAAAGATTGTAAATTTAAAATTTTAAAAATCTATCAAACGAAGGAATAAAACAATAATAAATCCAAACATTTACATAAAGAAACACCATGATATAATTCATTTATAAAATAAAAAACGTAATGATTACGATTTATTTTGTGATATCTTTTTAATTAAGAAATCAATAATAAAAATAAGGGGGTATTTTTATGGAGAAAATACCAGTTACAGTTTTAAGTGGTTATTTAGGATCTGGAAAAACCACGTTATTAAATCATATTCTAAAGAATCGACAAGGATTAAGAGTAGCAGTGATTGTAAATGATATGAGCGAAGTCAACATCGATGCTGAATTAGTAAAGCAAGGTGCAGATTTATCTCGAACTGAAGAAAAGCTTGTTGAAATGTCAAATGGATGTATTTGTTGTACATTAAGAGAAGATCTTCTCGTTGAAGTAGAGAAATTAGCTAAAAGAGGAAACATTGATTATATCGTAATTGAATCTACAGGAATAAGTGAACCGGTTCCTGTGGCACAAACTTTTTCATATATCGACGAGGAATTAGGAATTGATTTAACTCAATTCTGTAAACTTGATACGATGGTGACAGTCGTAGATGCAAATCGTTTCTGGAAAGATTTCCAGTCAGGAGATTCTTTGCTTGATCGTAAAGAAGCTTTAGGAGAAGAAGACACAAGAGAAATAGCAGATTTATTAATTGACCAAATTGAATTTTGTGATGTTTTAATCTTAAACAAATGTGATTTAGTATCAAATGATGAACTGATGAAATTAGAAAATGTATTAAGAACATTACAACCTAGTGCTAAAATTATTCGTACTATTAATGCAAAAGTTGAACCTCAAGAAATTTTAAACACAGACTTGTTTGATTTTGATAAAGCTAGTGCTTCAGCTGGTTGGATAAAGGAACTCAATGAAGGACACCATGAGCATACACCGGAAACAGAGGAATATGGAATCAGTTCTTTTGTATATGATATAAAGAAGCCTTTTCATTCAGAACGTTTTACTAAATGGGTTTATTCAATGCCAAAACAAATAGTGAGAGCTAAAGGTATCGCGTGGTGTGCAAGCAGAAATAATTTAGCACTTTTAATGTCTCAAGCTGGGCCATCAGTAAGTATTGAGCCTATTTCTTATTGGGTGGCCTCCTTACCAGCAAATCAACAAGAGCAAATCATTAAACAAAATCCATATTTATTAGACGAATGGGATGATCAATTTGGAGATCGTTACACCAAATTAGTATTTATTGGCGTGGATTTAGAGCAAGATAAAATAGAAAGGGAATTAGATCAATGTCTTCTAACAGATGAAGAGTTTGGAGAAGATTGGAGTAAGCTTAAAGATTCATTTACTTGGAGTTTGCAACAGGCACAATAGAAAATATCTCGCATAACGCTTTCTTATTTTAATGATAAAAGGGGTAAAGTACCATGATGGATTGGAATTTTACAAGAAACAGTCTTTTTAGATCTGTTTCTTTTTTTATTTAAGAGTATAAAAAGAATAATAAATAGCAACTTGAGCAAACTACTCAAGATGTAACCGAGCACCGATTAGCAAAATTTAATTATGCAACAGCAAAACCACTGATGAGGACCAGTGGTTTTGCTGTTTTTAGACTGTGTATCATATACATCAAGAGTGAACCAGAACAAAATATTAGAATTTATATATAAAATAAAACCACCTCAATTTAAAGTGGTTTTTAAAATCCAAATCATTTATTTAGATAAAAGATAAAAGTATACCTCCAAATGCTCCGGTTACAACAACAATCCAAGGCGGTAACTTCCAGTAGACTAACATGCTGAATAGTACAGCAGAAAAAGCAAAATCAACTGGTTTTAAAATAGCACTTGTCCAAATGGGATCATAAAAAGCTGAAATTAAAATACCTACTACAGCTGCGTTTACTCCAATCAAAGCACCTTTAACTTTGGGATTACGTCTTAATTGATCCCAGAAAGGTAATGTCCCTAGAATAAGTAGGAAAGCAGGTAGGAAAATGGCTATCGTTGCTATTAGCCCGCCTTTCCAACCGTTAATTACTGCTCCAATATAAGCTGCAAATGTAAACAATGGACCCGGCACAGCTTGTGTAGCACCATAACCAGCTAAAAAGGAATCCTGACTTAACCATCCTGTAGGAACAAATTCTTTTTGAAGTAATGGTAAAACAACATGTCCTCCTCCAAAAACTAACGAACCTGATCGGTAAAAGCTATCGAACAGTGCTACCCAACTTAGTGAAGTTATTTCTCTTAGGATTGGTAAAAAGATAAGGAGACCAAAGAACAATAATAAACAGATTGCCCCTATTTTTTTAGATACAGGAAAAATGAGCTGAGATTGATTATTATCTGCTTGATTTTTATAGATGATATACCCAACAACTCCTGCTAAGATAATCACACCTATTTGTATAAAAGCTGTTTGCCATAAGAGAGTTCCCACTAATGCAAAGAGAGCAATTGATTTTCTTGGCAAGTCCGGAGTCAATTTTCCAGCCATTCCTAAAATCGCATGTGCGACTATAACTACAGCTACTATTTTCAAACCATGAATCCAGCTAGCATCCGTAACATTCGAGCCTTGTATGAGTAGGGCAAATAAAATCAAGGCAATGACAGAGGGAAGAGTAAATCCTATAAAGGCTAAGATTCCACCTAACAATCCAGCACGCATCACTCCAATACCTATCCCAACTTGACTACTAGCAGGTCCGGGAAGGAATTGACACAAAGCTACTAAATCAGCGTAACTTTTTTCATCCATCCATTTTCTTTTACGAACATACTCTTCGTGAAAATAACCCAGATGTGCAATGGGCCCCCCAAATGATGTAAGCCCAAGACGGGTCGAAACAAATAGTATTTCCAACAAAGATTTAAAATTTATTTTATTTGTACCTTTGTTCATCCTGAACTTCCTTTCTACTAGTCTTTGATTTCTTTAAAAAGTTTATATGCTTTTTTCCTTGCTTCGACAAGTACTTCAGCTCCTTTTTCAGTCGTGCAATAATATTTTCTAATTTTTCCCGATACATTACGTTCTTCTTTGTTCAACAGACCATCATCTTCCATTGAATGGAGAATAGGATATAAGGTGCCAGGACTTATGGTATAACCATGTTCTTTTAATTCTTCCAACATCCATGATCCAAAAACAGGATGTTCTTTAGCATGGTGTAAGATATGAATTTGAATAAACCCTAAAAACAACTTTCGTAGTACTTTATCTTCCAAAAATATCATCTCCATATAAAAATCGGACTTCGATATCGAAATTCGTAATTAAAATACCATAGTATCATTTAATCTTTCAATTCATTAGAGAAAATTTACTTAAACTTTACAATATATCATGTGCAGTCTAATTAATAATCCAAGATATATATTATGTTTATTCCATACATCCGTAGTTAACATAAAACACATTGTAGGCAGAAATAAAGCAGTCTAAATATTAATAGACTGCTTCTTGATTACTTATTTACCTATTTCAGCAAAACGTTGAATACGTTCAGCGATTTCATCACGTACACGCTGGAAAAACGCCCATTTTTCTTCATCTGTTCCTTCAGCCTTTGCTGGATCATCAAATCCCCAGTGTTCACGTTTCACATGAGGAGGCGTTACAGGACAGTGATCTGCTGCATGGCCACATAATGTAACAACCAAATCCGCATTATTTAGAATCTCAGGATCAATGACATCAGATGTTTGATTTGAAATATCAACGCCGGCTTCTTTCATTGCTTTTACAGCGTTAGGATTTAATCCGTGAGCTTCTAGTCCTGCACTACGTACATCCCACTCATCATTGTTTAGATATTTTTTTGCCCATCCTTCTGCCATTTGACTACGGCAAGAGTTACCTGTACATAAGAAATAAAGTGTTTTTTTAGACATGTGTAAAATCTCCTTCATGATGTGTTATGAAATAATGAGTAACCAAATATATAAACCAACAAGCGTAATAAACAATGTTGGGATGGTTAAGATAATACCTGTTTTAAAATAAGTTCCCCAAGAAATCTTAACTCCTTTTGTCGAGAGAACATGAAGCCATAAGAGCGTCGCTAGAGAGCCAATAGGTGTAATCTTTGGCCCTAAATCTGAACCAATGACATTTGCATAAATCAAAGCTTCTTTTATTGTTCCTGTTGCATGAGTTGCGTCAATAGCTAGCGCATCAATCATAACGGTTGGCATGTTGTTCATAATCGATGAAAGAATGGCTGCAATGAATCCCATACCAATGGTTGCAGCAAACAATCCGTGGTCAGCAGTCGCTTGAATAAGGCTTGCTAATACTTCGGTTAGCCCAACATTACGTAATCCGTAGACAACGACATACATACCAATGGAAAAGAAAACAATAGCCCATGGAGCTCCTTGCAAGACTTTTTTCGTTTGAACTACAGAGCTTTGTCTTGCTATTCCTAAGAAGAAAATAGCTATAATTCCTGCGATAATAGACACTGGAATGTCAAAGAATTCACCAATAAAGTAACCAAGAACTAAAACGATTAAGACAATTCCTGATAAACGGAACGTTTTCTCATCTTTAATGGCATCAATTGGTTTCTGTAAATCGTCCAGATTGTATTTCTTAGGGATATTTTTACGGAAGTATAGATATAAGACGATAATACTTGCTAACAGTGAAAATAAATCTGGAATGATCATACGTGAAGCAAACTCAGAAAAACGAATACCAAAGAAATCAGCTGATACAATATTCACTAAGTTACTTACCACAAGTGGAAGAGACGTTGTATCGGCAATAAATCCACTTGCGATAATAAATGGAAAGACCATTTTATCGTCAAATTTCAGTGCTCGTACCATTGCAAGTACGATAGGTGTTAAAATCAAGGCTGCTCCATCGTTGGCAAACAATGCTGCTACAACTGCACCTAAAAGGGAAACATAGACAAACATTCGAATGCCATTTCCTCCTGCAGCTCGCGCCATATGTAAAGCTGCCCACTCAAAAAATCCGATTTCATCTAAAATTAAGGAAATAATAATAACTGCAATAAACGTTAATGTTGCATTCCAAACGATTCCTGTTACATCAAGAACATCATGAAAATCAACAACACCTGCTAAAAGAGCTAGAACTGCACCTCCACATGCTGACCAACCAATAGACAAGTTCTTAGGTTGCCAAATGACAAAAATCAACGTCACTAAGAAGATGAAGGAGGCTACTATAACTGATACCACTTTATAAACCTCCTATTATTAGCAACAACTAACACGTAATCCTTGCTTTTCGAGTTCCTTTAAACGTTCATCTTCACTTGGTAAAGATTCAAGGATATCAAGGACAAACTGATAATATTTGTTTTCTTTATTTAATGAATAGAAAATCCATTGTCCTTTTCGTTTTTCCATTACAAGTTCGATGTCTTTTAATTTACGTAAGTGTTGGCTAATAGATGGTTGACTAGTCTTATAAATTTCAACTAGCTCACAAACGCAGCACTCGTTGTTCTGTAATAACTTCATTATAGACAATCTTTTCTTATCTCCAAGTAACTTCAGTATCTGTGCTGCTTTCTCTACTTCCACTTGCGCTTTTACATCCATTCTGACTCGCCTCCTTGTTTTCAGACATAATTATATAAGTATTTCGTTATATATTCAACACAAATATACGCTTTTAGTATTAATCAAAAAAAATTGATTAATCTCTTGATTTATATAATTTTTCCAGATATGATGAATACATCAAAAAAAATTGATTAATAAGAAATGAGGGTTATAACAGTGAGAGTTAACAACTCTGGAAACTTATCTGTTACGTACTTTCAATCGTATTTTCATTTAGTTATGAATACTCAAGGTATGAACCATAAGGAAGCAAGAAACCTTATTTTTCAGCGCTTTTTTCATCAAGATCCTATGTTAAGAGGGGAAGCCACATATAGTAACTTTAAAAAAGCTGCCGAAAGCTTTGAACTTTAAATCAAAAAAAATTGATGAAGGAGGATGACAATGGAAAAAATCAACGAAGGAAATCACCCATTTAAACAGTACGAACAAAAATTTAAAGCTCTTGCCGATCAAAAAAGATTAGAAATTATGTATGAGCTTTGTCAACGAGGGCAGACATGCGTATGTGATTTAACTGAGTTCTTTGGAATGTCTCAATCTAAGCTCTCATACCACTTGAAAATTTTATTAGATGCAAATCTCGTTGTTAAAGAAACAAAAGGAACATGGAGCTATTACGATCTAAATGATAAAGAAGTTAATCATATTCTGTCTGAAGAACTTTGCTGTTTATTTAGAAAAGATACGAGTAAAAGCTGTTCATGCTCTTAATTTAATGAATTCAAAATAATATGGTCTATAAGACCAAGGAGGAAATTTAAATGAAATATGTTCACGTAGGAATTAATGTAACGAATTTAGAGCAATCCATTGAATTTTATCAAAAAGTATTTTGTGCTAGCCCTGTAAAGTTTAAAGAGGATTATGCAAAATTCTTATTAGACGAACCAGGCTTAAACTTCACATTAAATGTACGTGACGAGGTAAAGGGAAACCAAGTTAACCATTTTGGATTCCAAGTAGGTACACAGGAAGAAATAGCTTCTCATAAAGCACGATTAGAAAAAGAAGGATTCTTTGCGCGTGAAGAAATGGATACGACTTGCTGCTACGCTGTGCAAGATAAATTCTGGGTAACAGATCCTGACGGAAACGAATGGGAATTCTTCTATACAAAATCAGATAGCGAAGTTCATAAGATTGAGGATAACGTGGGACCAAATGAAAAATCACCTTCGAGTATTTCATGTTGTTAATCTTAATTAAAGAATACACCTCTTATTTGAGAGAATTATAAATTCTATTTTTGAGCAAACTACTCAAGATGCCGTAAGGCATTCTTCCTTTGATAAAAGATGTGTAACAGAAAAAACTCCTGACCAACCTGCAGGAGTTTTTTCTGTTTTTAGACTGTATATGTTATACCTCTTTAGTTAACATAATCAAAATTCTAGGTAGTCATAATAAATAGAAAAGGTAAGGCGTTAATTAAGGCCTTACCTTTTTATTAACCTTGTAGTTGTTCGTGAGTATCTATTTTCTCCTTTTGTGTAACCTTATGAGGTTCAGGAAGTAACAAATTTAAAATGGCTGCTCCTGCTAAGATCATAATTGAAAGATAAAAAGAAATATTATAACTACCTGTTTCGTTATAAAATAAACCTGGTAAATAAGCGCCCAATGCCGAGCCTATTTGATGGCTAAGGAATAACCACCCTAAAATAAAACCAATGGAGTATTGTTTAAAATATTGAGTAGCTAGTAATTGAGTTGGAGCTACAGTTGCAAAGTCAACTAACCCAAATAATACTGCAAAAATAAGCAATAATGCAGAATTATGACTGTACAAGAGAATACAAATAGATATCGCCCTCATTCCATATAAAAGGAATAACATTTTGCGACTACTCCAGCGATCAGCCACAACACCAGATAGTAAGATACCTATAATATTAAACCCAGCAAGTATACTTACTGCAGCACTAGTAACACTTGTTGAAAATCCGTGATCATGTGAGAAAGGAATAAGGTGCGTATCCATTAATCCTGTAGTAGTGAAACCACAAATAGCAAAAGGAAAGATTAAAAACCAAAACTCTCTTTTTAGAAAGACATTCCATATTGAAGAGTTTGTGTTTAAAGCTTTTTTTTCGACTGTACTCTCTTCTACGGTTTCACCCCCAATAGGAACTAAACCCTTCTCTTTAGGATGATTCCGTAAAAATAAAAAGACGATAGGAAAGACAATAAGTACTAAAAAGGCGCCTAATATCACAACTGTCATTTTCCAATTAAGCCAATGAATTAACATGAGAGAGCCCGGAACAAGAAGCATTTGTCCAGCACCAAATCCAGCCTCCATAATCCCAAACGCAAGTCCACGTTTTTCGTTAAACCAATTGGTTACAACCACTGTTGCGGCTACATTGGAGGCTCCTCCCACGCCAAGAGAAACCATAATTCCGTAAAGAAAGAATAATTGCCAGGGATGAGTTACAAAAGATGTGAGAAAAATACTTATACCTACTAGAAAAGTGCTAAAGGATAAAATGAGACGAGCACCCAATTTATCTACCAGTCTTCCAATGAGTGGTTGGGACAGCCCATAGATAATAAAACTCAATGTTGAGATAAGAGAAATTGTTCCTCTATCCATTGAGAAGTCTGTTTCCCAAGGCTCAACAAAAGCTCCAAATGAAAGCCGAACACCTTGAACGGCTAAAAAGGTCAAAAATGTAACAAAAACAATAATCCAAGCGTAATGAAATGTTCTTTTCATATATTCCCCTCAACCAAAAGTGATTATTTTTTTCTTAGCTCTAAATCCCAACGTTCTTCTATCAAAGTAGCTCCCCACAAAGTTTTTTTCTCTTGCACTTCTACTATTTCAAACCCGAATTTTTTATATAGTGGTCTAGCTGTCACCATATCACTAACGGTCCAAAGAAAGATGCGTTCATAATCAAGTTCTTTACAGTATTGGACAAGAGAGTTAATAAGTTGAGTCCCTATTCCTTTTTTGTGAAATGACGGATTTACCAAGAACCACCTTAACTGTCCTACCTTATTGCCATCATTCACTAAGCCAATACAGCCTGCAAACTCGCGATTTATTTCTGCTATCCAGATTCTTTCTATAGGGGCATTAAAGGTCTCCTGAAGATATGCTAAAAAGCTGTTATCCCATTTATGTACTTGATTATAAAATAACCATTGTTGTTCAATCATGTTGTTAATATCATCAAAAGTATAATAGCTTCTAACAGAAACAGCTTCTTTGTCTTTTTCTTTAAATGAGGTAGAAAGAATTTCTTGTATGGTATTCATTGAGGATACAAGTTTTTGTTGTTGATCATGGTCCAAGCTTCCAAGAATATATTCTACTTGCTGATTAGCTTTTTTCTCCAGCTCTTTGTAAATCAATTCCCCATGACTGGTTACATATAAAAGATGGTTACGTCCATCGTCTTTACACTTTTGCTTATAAATCATCTTTTCTTTTTCGAATTTTTTGATAATTCTACTTACATAACCGCCATCTAAGTCTAATCTCTCTTGAACGTTTTTAGCCGTACAATTACTAGTGTTATAAATTTCAAATAAAATACGGGTTTCTGTTAAAGAAAACGGACTGTCATAGATATGTTCATTTAAAAAGCCCAAAACATCTGTGTAAAATCGGTTAAATTTCCTAAATTCAAGGCCACACTTACTCTGTACATCAATCATTTTTACACCTCTTTCAAATAATATAAACGTAATTATTTACCAATTCTAACCTTAACACTTGCCTAAGTCAACTATTATTCTTAGATTTTATCCTTTTAAAAAAAGAATACGATATACAAACTTACCCAACTTAAGTGGAAAAAGGTAATCCATTAATAAAGTATAAGCGACAAGAATAGATAAGTTATGTTAACTGGTTACAAATATTATGAAGCACTAGAGGAACCTTAATTATATTGCTCCCCCCTTCAAAGGTGGTATAATATGGATGATTGTATCAGTGAAAGGGGAGAAAGAGATGAACAAACTTGTATTCAAGCAATTTGAAATCGGAAGAGAGTACTTCCTCAAAATTATAGGGGCTGTGTCTGAGGACCAAACTGATGTGCAGCCAGATGGTTTTAACAACACAATTCATTGGCATACAGGTCACGTTTTGACAGTTACTGAACAAACTATGTTTGGTTTTCCTCATGCAACAACCCATCTTCCAGCAAACTATATGGAATTGTTCGGAAATGGTACGAAACCAACCGATTGGACGGGGGATGTACCTACTATGGATGAGCTTAAGATACAGCTAAAAGATCAATTGGCTCGTATTCAGCAAATTCCTGCTGAACAGCTAAACAATACCTTGGAAAAGCCATTTTTGGGATGTAAAACCTTTGGAGAGCTGGCGGGTGTTACACTGATGCATGAAGCAACTCATATGGGCCAGATTCAGGCAATGAAGCGAATAATTGAACATGTGGGTGTGAAAAATTGAATTTGACAAAATGATATAACAATGAAGTACTAAAGCCTATATATCCTTTATATAGGCTTTAGTACTTCATTGTTATATTGAAGCTGAAACTTTTTGTTTTCTTCTCAAGTTTAAGAAGCCAGAAGCTGTTAATACACCTAAAATAACTAAACATGTACCTATTACTTAAGGTAATGTAATAAGGGATCCAGTTAAAATAGAAAGAATCATGGTGACGACTGGAACTAAATTAAAAAATAAAGATGTATTACTTGCGCCAATCGTAGCCATTCCCTTATTCCACCACAGATAGCCTAATACACTTGTAAAGAGAGCCATAAAGAGAATAGCTCCCCAAGCTGACCATGTAACGTGAGACAAGGGCTGAGAGCTTGGTGAAAAAGCTGTTAAAATTACAAGACAAAGAGAACCAATAATCATTGTATAAGTAGTTGTCTCCATGGAAGAACTACCATTCAAATATTTTCTTCCTAATACACCATATAAAGCCCAACATAGGTTCCCTGCTAAGACCAGTAAATCACCTTTAGAAATGGATAGTGTTTGAATAATTTCTAACGAACCTTGCGTAAGGACAAGGATAACACCAACTAAGGCAAAAGATATACCCAGCATCTGCTGTTTTTTAATGGGGTTCTTTAAAATAAAATAAGCAAAAAGTGCAGTTACCAAAGGATTAGTTCCCATAATGAGGGCCCCATTTAAAGGGGACGTGTATTGCATTCCTAAAAAGAAAAAAGCATTGAATCCAAAAATTCCTACGATACCAAGTAAGATATACATTTTCCAATGAACTTTAATGGTTTTTAACTTCACTTGTTTCTGTAATCCTAATATAAGAACCATAACGAGTGCAGCAATACCAAATCGCCATGCTGCAGCACTTGCAGGAGAGAAATAGTGAACAGCATACTTAGCTAAGTTGAACGTAGCACCTGTAAATATAGCGAAACCTATTAACATAAGGGATATTCTACTTTTCATCTTTCAAGTCTCCAATCATTGTTTCGTACGTCTCTAATTTCTCTTTTGTCACATTCATAACAGTTTCAATCTCTTGTTTTTGCTTTTCTAGAAGAAGTAAGTGTTTGTTTAAGATATCAGCCCTCGTTTGAATCTTTTTTAATTGAATGGCAGCAGAATCGATATTTTCTAGAAGACATCCATCCTTTAAAAATTCTTGAATATCTTCGAGAGACATTCCTGTTTGTTTTAACATTTTCATAAATTTGAGTAGGCGAATTTCACCTTCCGTATATCTTCTCTTTCCACCTTTTCTTAACGGTGAAGATAATAACCCAATCTTTTCGTAATAACGTAATGTATGAGCTGTGAACCCCGTTTTCGTAGCAACTTCAGATATACTATACATTTCCATTTCCTCCTTTCTTTACATGCTACAACTTAGACTTAGATCTAAGTCAATAATTAATTTGTAAATAATAAAAAAAGACTCGGAATCTTTTCCGAGCCTTCTTAAAGAAAATCATTAAGAGTACAGTTTCTTCGTTGTCTCTAGGGATTTATAGTATTCTACCTTTTCCTGGATTTTATGGAGATTCAGCGTTAATTCTTCTATCTTGCTTGAGACATCTTGATGATGTTCCTCTAATAACTCCCTTCTCGAAACAATAGTAGAATCTCCTTCTTGTCGTAAATCAGAAAACTGCTTCATTTTAAGCATTGGCATACCTGTAACGCGTAATCGAATTAAAAAATGAATCCATGCAATATCAGAATCTGTGTACTGTCGATATCCAGTTGTATCTCTTTGTACATTCATGATTAATCCAATTTTTTCATAATAACGCAATGTATGTGCAGAAAGACCGGTCATTTTTGCTACTTCTTGAATACTGAATAAATTTTCCATATAAGCAATTATAACACGATAAATATAAGTCTTGCTTTAGAGCGCGCTCTAAAGATTACTATCTAATTTATAGATAAAATCATTATATGTTAAGGAGAGATTCAATTGATAAACGAACGCTACGAAAATGGATGGAAAAAGCTAATGGAAGTAGATGGAGAAGGGGGAAAACGAGTAATTGAATCATTAAAAGACATCGCTCCTGATCTTGGAAGATATGTCATCGAGTTTGCCTTTGGGGATATCTATAAAAGACAAGGAATTAGTCTACAGCAAAAACAATTGGTAACCATAGCCTCACTAACGACACAGGGGGGATGTGATCCGCAATTAAATGTCCATATTAATGCAGCTCTTAACGTGGGACTTACTCCAAATGCAATAGTGGAGGCCATTATACACTGTATTCCATACACCGGTTTCCCTAGGGTTTTAAATGCAGTTTTTGTTGCTAAACAAGTTTTCAAAGAAAGAGATTTAAAGGTAAATACTAAATAAAATTGCAAGTATATGAAATAAAAAGTTAGGTAACATAATGTATGTTTATCGGAAATAAAAAGGCTCTTGGATAAAATTCCAAGAGCCTTTATGTACTTATACCTTTTTTAACTTAGATTAATTCCAAAATAGTATCCCAAAAAGACAATTACAAATAATAATTCTCCAACAAGTACAATGAAATCCAACTTTTGAGACTTTTGAATTTTTTCTAAACTAAAATATGAAATATAAAGGCGTAAACCTCCTAGCGTAACAGCAATAATAATGATAAAAAGATTTTCAGTAATAGCTATTGCAATGAGGTAAATGAGCCATTTAAATATAAAGACTCCAACTATCCTTAACATAAATAAACGCCATTTACTTAACTGAATAACATCCCTTACTTCAATAGCTTGAAGGTTTTTTCTAACCTTTTTGAATTCAAATAATGCCTCTAGATTATTCCACAATAAAAATAACCCGAAAATTAGTAGATATAAATCATTAATTGTTAGGTTAAAGAGACTCAACTTCACTCCCCCCATATAAATAGCAACGATCTCTATATTTCGAACAACTTTGATTTGAACCAAGGGCTTTTATGTATTTAAATCTTCCTTATTAGGTTTCTTAAATAAAATCAAAGCAATTGCTGCAAATACTGCTATACCTATAGGAACCCATACATTTAACTCCAAAATCATAACTCCTCTCTGCAAAATACCATTTATTACTATTTTACAAAAAATTGGATTTAAAAGCATTATATATTATGTTTAGTTAACATAAAACATTTTTCAGGAACAAATCTACTCATGCAATAGAATATTGCAAATTTACTGTGTAAAGGTTGCATAGGTCTTGTAATATTGGGACAAACTACACAAGATGCTGGGAAGCATCACCTTGGAAATCCTCGTCTTTTGAGTTGACAACATGTATCAAGAAAAACCACTGATCCCTGTTCAGCGTTTTTTTCTTTTTAATACATAAGTTACTGATAGTTTGAGCAAACTATCGAAGATGCTTCAAAGTATCAAATAAAACGGAATAATGTACACACTAAAAAACTTCCTACGGAAATAGGGAGTTTTTCTATTTTCAACCTGTATATCGTATACATGTTTAGTTAAGTCGGGTAAGTTAGGGGCATCACTGCCCCTTCCTCCCCTAAGAACCGTGCGAGTCCCTTTCAAGACACATCGGCTCAAGCCTCCCATTGCAGGTCCATTTGCTGTCGTATCCTCATCACACACCATAACGGTAAGTAAAACGTACGCCGACGCTCCAAATGGAGGTATACATAACGGTACGTTTCTTTCGTCAGAAGATAGCCACAACCTTATGTTCCTACGAGAGACCAACGAGAAGTCAGCTCCCTTTCGGGCCTATCATGGGCTTGTCCGTAAGGACGATAGTATCCATCCAGTTATACAGTTTCCTGCTTTCCTGTTCTCTTTCGAGATAATGGCATTTGCTTTCTCTCGTATCCTTTACCCTCTGTCACATCGTTTGACTTTGCAGTCATCCTACTGTTTACACAGATGACAAAGGGCTTACCAAGTTCCGCATCGTATAGATACGACGAGGTTAGGTGGGTTCTTTACTCCGGGCAAGATACGGGACGCGTCACAGCAGCTTTATGAATCTGCTTTTCCTCTTGCCAATACCCAGGCAAAGCTGTTGCACTATCCTGAGCTAACACTTACGAAGCTTACAAACCTTCACTAATGTTCACCATACTCATCTTCCCCTAGCAGTGTTCCGAGTCGTGCACTGACTCTCTGTTTCCGCATTTCCGCATGCAACCCACGAGCCTGTTACCAGGCCCGCAGTTTTGGACGGGAATAGTTTTTGCGTCTAAACCAGTGGCATAAGCCACACTATATAAAAGCGACTTCTTGTCGCACCATAATGTCTCTTCAAGGAACCAAGCAAAAAAATGAACCCATACAGGACAAGGGTTCGGAGTAGGATGATTCTTCTCGGATATGCAGCTTTTTATACACCTTTGACATACCAACGCTTTAGTAGGAGACGAACGAGAAAAAAATGTATAAAAAGCGCATGTTTTATACATATGCTGTAACCTCTCTGAAATACTATCTTTACAAACGTATGTTATTCTGTATCTGCACATGAATCTTATAGTTTTATTCAATGAAAAGCCACCTGTCCTACTACACTAGGTGACTTTTTATTTTGCTTACCTTTTGACTGGACAAGTTATAACCTAATACTATATTTTAGATATGTACATGTATATATTTCACTTTTATCAACTATAAAAAGCAGCTATGACCAACCACACATGTAAGAAAAGCCCTCAATTAATTTTGAGGGCTTTTCTTATATGTGTCGTCAATAAGAGTAAATAATAAAACCAATAATTTTAACGAGATACTTTATTATTTACTAAACGTAACTGATTTTATCGATGTCAGAGAGAGGTCTTAAAGTTTAAGGTCTTTTCATTGTATATATTTAAAGAGTTATATCTGTTGCCTTTTTCTTTCCTGTATGTAATCTATCAGTATTTGACGTTCGTCCTCAAATAACATTTTTAAGTTACTAATCTCCGATAAAGGCTTCCAGCAAATATCTAATATTAACTCATCAGGATCTTGAATTTTCCTTTCTCCACCTAACAACTTCACTTCGAAATACTTAATATGGACATTTACATCATATGTTACTGTATCACGTTCACAAATTTTATCAATGACCGAAATCTTGTATCCTGTTTCTTCCCAAACTTCTCTTATACAGCATTCTTCATATGTCTCAGATCTTTCTATGCCACCTGAAGGTACTGACCATAGTTCTGGCTCATTTGGCTTCTCCTGAGCTACCATTAATAGTTCGTTTTTATCGTTTATACAAATTGCAGCAGCGCCTCTCCAATTAGTCATTAGACCACATCCTTTTTTCTACCGATATAAAGTAAATGTGATGAAACGCCTAAAGTATAAGGATCCGTTGCTGTTTTCTTTAATAATTCAATTAATCGATCAACTTCGGCTTGGCCCTTGCTTGTCCAGTAATCCCATTGTTCTTTAGATAACAGGGAACCAATACTAGATGATCCCACTAAACTTAGGGTTTCAAATCCATTAGATTCCATGAAGGGATTTATTTCTTGTATATCAAAGTAATAAGCTCCTGTAAATCTTCCTTCATCTTGATGATTAAAGTCGCCAGTAGCAATAAATTCTTCGATATTATCAATTGTATTATTAGGCTTCTACACTTCTGGATGTAACAATGAAGAAAGAGTATGTCTAATTCTAGACATAAAGGCAACAAATACAACTCCCTCATTTTTTGTTACACGGTACAGTTCTTTAACAGCTGCATTACGATCATGTTCATTCTGTAGATGATACATTGGCCCCATCATTAAGGTAGCATCGAATTCGTTGTCTTTTAATAATTTTAAATCCTTTGCATCCATAATATGAAATCCATTAAATTGATTAAAAAGCTGAAGCTCTTTTGCTTTATCTTCAGCTATATTTACTAATCTAGGCGTAAGGTCAGTTAGCGTTACCTGAAATCCTTTCTCTGCTAGTTTCATTGCATATTTACCAGGACCAGCTCCATTGTCTAACACACTTCCGTTTTCTGGTAAGTACTTTTTTATATAATGCCAGTTAATTTGAAACTCTAATGGTTCTCTATCTAGACGACCCCACTCATCAAATGTTGAGTAATAATCCATTACTTTATTCATAAACAAAATCCCCTTCTATGTCTTATACAACTTCCAATATAAGTATTATTCGTTTTGTAGAATTTGTAAAATATTGATAGATATGATATATAAGGTTAATTAACATAATGTTCCTTATCGGAAATCAATTATTTGTTGAACAACTTTCTCAGCAGATTTCCCATTTGTATAAATTAGCTCTATGTCAAAGTCATATAGATTGTACGCGAATTGAATAATAAACTACTTGATTTATCTTTTAATTATAAATATAATATAGCTTAAGTACGCGAAAGGAGCACACTAAAACCTAGAAATATAATTTTCTATTTTTCTTTGATTATATTCAATATATTTCCTCTATACAAAAAAAGGAGATTCACTATAATGAAGTTACATCTTGAAATAGAGCCTGAATTTTTTAAATGTCTAGGGAATATATGTAGAAAGTTTTTAATTAAAACTTTTTTGAAAGCGATATCATTTTATTTCAAAGGAAGAACATGGTGAAATAATTAATTATTTTCAAA
The DNA here is from genome assembly GCF_056099005.1 of Priestia sp. 53B2. Taxonomy (NCBI): domain Bacteria; kingdom Bacillati; phylum Bacillota; class Bacilli; order Caryophanales; family Bacillaceae; genus Priestia; species Priestia sp. 53B2. The sequence goes on along the minus strand of NZ_JBLZXA010000032.1, from coordinate 20,542 downwards.
AATATAGAGTTATCTATTGTCATTACTATCTCATGTTTATTCAAATGAGTATATCTTTTACAACAAATTTATGAAAACGCTTTATTTGAGGGGGAACTACTATGAAAAATGTACGATTACCGTCTATGTTAGAGATTATTTGCACATTGGGATTATTTTTAGGTATCGTCTTTTCTTTTACTACAATTTTTGACTTACCTATACAGTTAGCGTTGTTTATTTCATGGTTTCTTGTCATTTTACTTGGATTACGTTTAGGACACCGATACCAAGAATTACAAGGAGCTATTACAAGTGGCATCTCGAATGGCCTTGAAGCTATATTGATTCTCGTTTCGGTTGGCGCCCTTATTGGTACTTGGATTGCAGGAGGAGTTGTACCAACACTTATTTATTATGGATTAGAGTTTATCCATCCAAGTATTTTTTTATTAGCCACACTCGTTATTTGCTCACTTACATCTTTAGCTACAGGCACATCATGGGGAACTGTTGGAACTGCTGGAATTGCTATGATAGCAATTGGAGAGGGCCTTGGTATCCCTCTTCCAATCGTAGCTGGTGCTGTTCTTTCTGGTGCATACTTTGGAGATAAGTTATCTCCACTGTCTGACAGTACTGTGCTTGCAGCATCAATGTCGAAAGTGGATGTAATTGCACACGTACGTGCCATGTTATATTTAGATATCCCTGCATACGTTATTACTGCTATTCTTTTTACTGTCACAGGGTTTATGTATGGAGGTAAAAATACAGACTTAGAAAAAGTAGAGTTTCTAAAAAATTCATTACTTAAGACCTTTGATATTCATGTTTGGATGCTGATACCCGCCGTATTTGTAATTCTTATGCTTGCATTAAAAAAACCTTCTATGCCTACGATTGTTATGGGTGCCTTCCTTGGAGTGATTTGGGCTTTTGTATTCCAAGGTATGAATATTTCCGATGCTCTTGGTACTGCTTATGAAGGTTTCTCAATTAATACTGGAATCGACTTCATAGATACTCTTCTAAATCGGGGAGGAATCGAAGGAATGTTGGGGTCAGTAGTCGTAATTATTTTTGGATTAGGATTTGGAGGGTTGTTGGAGCATTTAGGAGTATTAAAAGTAATTGTTTCTAAGTTCCAGCATCGCCTAACATCAGCAGGGAACGTGACCTTATCTACTTTAATCGTTGCTTTTTTAGCAAATGTATTTGGTTGTGCTATGTACGTTTCATTAATTTTAACCCCTAAAATTATGGCAGAGAGCTATGATAAATTGCACATTGATCGAAGAGTGTTGGCTAGAAACTCTGAAGTTGGGGGGACGTTAACATCTGGGATGATTCCTTGGTCTGATAATGGAATTTTTATGGCTGGGATTTTAGGTATCTCTACCTTCTCCTATGTTCCGTTCATGTGGTTAAGCTTTGTTTCCATAGCACTTGCTATTATTTATGGCTATACAGGAAAATTTATTTGGTATATTAAAAGTAACGGTTCTGATGCTAAAAAAATTTCTTAGAAACCTAGACATTTTGTTCCATTTAAAACGCTAGCTTCATGAGCTAGCGCCAATATTCTAGCAAAATTTTTTTGAGTTGTAGGTGGAATTAATACGTAAGCTGTTCAAAGAATTTTATAAAGATTTATCTAAGATTAAACATATAATCTTTTTATTTATATGGGATTTCGCATCTAAACTAATAAATTTATATTTAGAAGACACTCCATAGAGGGTGTCTTTTTTGTTGGTATGTGAAAAATTAATTTATAGTGATTTTATAGAATATCATAATAAGTTTACTTTTTAGTTTTAGCGCACATGTCATTTTTGAAGAACAGACGACCTTTTGACTACCTGTGTTTTAGAATTTTTTCTTTATAATGATAAATGGGTTATTTGACTACTTCAATCTTTTTACATTAGAAGCCACTTATAGTGTATTTGACTTTTTAAAGTACCATCTCTAGTTAGATTGATCGTATGTTGTTTTAATTGACGTCTAGTGATTTCCTCTTTATCCCCCCTATTGAGAGCTACTGTTTAACTTTTTCTAAATCGATAACATTGAATGGGGATTGAGCAAAAATATCAAAAATACCTCCTAAACGATAGTTCTTAAAGAAGTGATGATTAATAGTAGAAGGGATTTTATCAAGGATGATTCCAGCATCAACTTCAATGACATATTGAACTGCTTGAATTGCTCTATTGCTTCCCTCTTCTCCTTTCCAGTATCCATGTAGCTCCATGTTATTTGTAAATCAATATGCAGATCAGATTAAATTTCCGTTGTATAAGAAATAAAAAAGCGAATAATACTACTTGGTAAATAAAGGGGTTTTCTATGGAGTAAATACGGCTATTTTACGGCTGTTTATTTCTAGAACTGCTTTGATATAGACATAAATAGGGTGATTAGTATGTGGAAATCAATTGTTTCCTATCTTCCAGAATGGCCAGCTTTTATACAAGCGTTTATGGTGTTTGTCATCCCGTATATAATCTACAAATTATTTAGTGGGATTCGTAACTCAGAGGAAGAGGGATGAAAATGAAAAAATCTAAATTAAAAATTAGAAAAATAGGAAACCATGCTAACGAAAATGAAAAGAAACAGGAATCTGTGTCTCAAGATTCAACTAATCAGTTTACAGATGAGTTGGCTTTAAATCTAGAAGTAGTTAGAAAAGAACTTGGTCATAACTGGGACGTTCATTTTCGGGATTTTATTATAGGACGTACCGGTATTCAGGCATGTATTATTTTTGTGGAGGGACTATCCGATAAAGATCTCATTGATAAACATATTATGACATCATTGATGGCTGATTTTTCAGCACAATATCAACAGGAACAGCCTGATGTAAAAGAGAGCTTTTCAAATCAATTTATAAAAAAACAAGTGTTATCAATCAGTGATGTGGAAGAGGTTCAATCTATTAAAGAATTAACATCAAAAGTCTTAACAGGTTCTACTGCGCTTTTAATTGACGGATTATCACATGCATTCATTCTTGGTACAACCAAATTAAAAACAAGGACGATTGAAGAGCCAGTATCAGAAGCATTAGTGAGAGGCCCACGGGTAGGCTTTACTGAATCTTTAAGTGATAATACATCTCTTTTAAGAGGGAACGGGGACATTGAGAATTTATCGCTAGTAAAATTTCAAGTAGGAAAGCGCTCGAAAAAGGACCTAGTTGTTGCTTATATAAACGAGATCGTTGATCCAGAATTAGTAAAAGAGGTAGAAAAGAGAATTAAGAAAATTGATCTTGATAATGTGCCAGAGTCAGGTTATGTCGAACAACTCATTGAAGATAATTACCTTAGCCCCTTTCCACAGGTACAGAATACCGAGCGACCTGACCGCGTAATTGCTGCCTTAATGGAAGGTCGGGTAGCCATTTTATTAGACGGGACGCCTTTTGCTTTGATTGCTCCGGTTACATTCAGCATGATGTTACAGTCACCAGAAGATTATTATGAAAGGTGGATCCCTGGTACATTTATTCGTTTCCTTCGTTATATCGCAGTGGTTCTTTCTCTTTTTACACCGGCTTTGTATATTGCTTTTATTTCGTTTCATCCAGGGTTAATTCCAACTAAGTTAGCTATTTCTATTATAGGAACGAGATCTGGTGTTCCGTTTCCAGCCCTTATCGAAGCCTTATTTATGGAAATAGCTATCGAAATTTTGAGGGAAGCCGGACTCCGGTTACCGAAGCCAATTGGTCCAGCAATGGGAATTGTCGGGGGGTTAATTATTGGGGAAGCTGCTGTGCAGGCAGGGATTGTTAGCCCCATTTTGGTGATTGTAGTAGCGCTAACTGCGATTTCATCGTTTGCCATTCCGCAATATAGTGTAGGGATTACATTGCGGATTCTTCGCTTCGCAGCCATGCTTTGTGCTGCCATCCTTGGATTATATGGGGTCGTTTTATTTTTCCTTTTCATGACAAGCCATTTAGTGAAACTAAAAAGTTTTGGCGTATCTTATATGAGTCCAGCCGTTCCTTATCGTTTAAGTGAATGGAAAGACTTGATGGTCCGTATGCCTCTGATGATGATGAAACGACGTCCAAAGATGATGCATACCAAAGATCCTCTACGTAAAGGATAACCTATCATGAAAGGAAGAGGAAAAATGATTCTTAGTCCAAAAGACAAAATAACAACTCCTCAAACAGCTGTTATTGTCATCAACTTTATCCTTGGTACAGGAATTCTCACCCTACCCAGAACATCTGTTGAGAAGGGACACACATCAGATGTATGGTTAACTGTTATTTTAGGTGGGCTAATCGCGATGATGGCTGGGATAATCATGGTAAAGCTAAGTCTACAGTTTCCTGAGAAAACCTTTTATCAATACAGCCCAGAAATTGTAGGAAAGTGGATTGGGAGTTTACTTAGTTTACTTATTGTCGGCTATTTTCTAACAAATTCTGGGTTTCAAATTCGTTCACTAACAGAAGTAACAAAGTATTTATTACTAGAAGGCACTCCTACCTGGGCCATTATCATGCCATTTATGTGGGCAAGTCCCTACCTAATCAGAGGGGGCATAAATCCAATCGCCCGTCTGTTTGAAATTATATTACCTATTACCGTTATTCTTTTTTTGATAGTTGCTTTTATGAGTAACAAAATGTTTGAATTAGATAATCTGCGCCCAGTACTAGGTTCAGGTATCACACCGGTGCTAAAAGGGATAAAGACAACTGCTCTTGCCTTCACAGGTCCTGAAATCATGCTGTTAATTTTGGCTTTTATGAAAGAGCCAAATAAAGCAGGAAAAGCTGTGCTAGTTGGAATTACCATTCCTTTGTTCCTTTATATCATTACCGTCGTGATGGTTATCGGAGGGTTATCGGTTGATGGGGTAGTTACAAGAACATGGCCTACGCTTGATTTGATACGAAGTTATGAGCTGACTGGTTTGGTCTTTGAACGATTTGATTCCTTGTTGCTGGTGGTATGGATTATGCAAATGTTTACTACCTTTACTATAGCTCATTACGCTGCTGCTCTAGGGATGGCTCAACTTTTCAAAAAAAGCATCCATCCATTTATATATGGCTTACTTCCGGTTATGTATCTTATTTCCATGATCCCTAAAAATATCAATGATGTATTTAAGTTAGGAGATACGGTTGGTAACATCGCTTTGATTTTATTTGGCTTTTTGCCGCTGCTTCTTCTCGTCATTTCAAAAGTAAAGGGGGAGAAAGTATGAAACAAACCTATGATCATGTACAGTTCTTACTGGTTTTGCTTTCTGTTCTTCTGCTCTTGCCTCTGGCGGGCTGTTGGAGTAGTCATGAAATTGAAGAGCAAAGTTTAGGGGTAGGTGTGGCATTTGATAAAGGGAATGAGTCCATGATTGAAAAAGAATTTGATGCACAAGGAGAGGGATATGAGAGAAAGAACTCGATTACTTCAACTTATCAACTTATCACCCCGCAAGTGGCAAGTTCAACCACTAAACAAGGAGGGCCCCAACAGAAGCCTTATGTAAATGTGTCTGAAACAGGAGATTCTGCTTTTCAAATGGTTCGGGAACTATCTTTAAGAAGTGATACGCCTTTAAACAGTTCCCATATGAAAGTGATAGTGATTAGTGGGGCTCTTGCACGATCGTATAGTTTGGAACAATTATTGGATCAAAACCTTCGTGACAATGATTTACGGCCAAGTTGTCTTGTGCTTATTAGTAAAGGGAGAGCGAGCGACACACTCGAATCCAAAACAGCAGGAGAAGTCCCAGCTTTTCATCTGTATGGAATGGTAGACAATACCTATCGAACAACAAGAATTTTACCTCCTATGTCTCTTATTAAATTAGCGAGCAAGATTCGATCAGGGTCTAGTTTTCTGTTGCAAAATGTATTATCAGCAAATGGAGAAATCAAATTTGCTGGAGCTGCCGTGATTAAAGGGAAGACAGGCAAAATGATTGGTTTTTTGAATGAAGAAGAACTAGAAGGTGTGACCTGGATCACAGGGAAAGGGAAAGGTGGCCTAGTGAAAAGCTTTGATAAAAAGACCGGTCAGCTGATTGTATATGAAATAGAGTCTATGAAAAGCCATATACAACCCCATGTTAAAGGAAATAACATCTCTTTTGATGTACAGATTGAATCAGAGGGAAGGCTATCTGAAAATGGGATGGTCTCAGGAAATCCTTTTGAAAATCAATTTTTAAAGAAGGCACAAAAAGCTTCAGAAAAAGAAGTAGAGTACTTAGTGAAGAATGTAGTAGAAAAAATGCAAAAAGAATATAAAGCCGATGTTGCGGGCTTCGGAAATCGATTGAGAATTAAGCATCCTAGAGTATGGAGGAGGGTCAAAGAGAATTGGGATCAAACATTTAGTGAAGTTCCCATTAACTATGATGTAGAATTAACGATTAAAGATTATGGAACATCAGGATCAAAGAAGTAAGCCTCCAAGTTTAACTTCGCTTGTTTTAATATCAAAAATGAAAGAAAGAGGCTAGTTATGTCCCAGCCTCTTTTCTTTTTACTAAGTATTAAGAACTCTAACGAATGTTCCTTTTAAGGACTTTTCTAGAGCATACTGATTTAATTCTCTTATTTTGGTGGAGAGCTCTGTTGCTTTCTTCATTCGGACGTTCCCTACCAACACAAAGGGATCGATAATCCGAACCTTTTTCTTTTGGTGTATGTCGTAATCTTCCTCATCATTTATTACCTTTTTACTTATATCTTTCATTTTTTGTAGTACTTCATAGTCTTTACTGTCAATTAACTTCTTCCAAACTGTTTCATCATCTGATAATAAGTCATCAAAATGAATAATCTGCTTGGCCATTGCTATCTTTAATATACCCGTTAGTATGACATACCCATATACATTTGATGGATGAAGAAAGAAGTCAATTACCTCTGTATAATAGGCTTTAACAAACCATTCTGCTGCCTCTACTGTTTTTAAACAAACCTTACTATCAATCACTTTTAATTCATCTACAAATCTACAAGCATCGTCTAAAGAAATCATATTATAGGTAGATAAATCACGAAGCGTGTAATCAATGCGGTCTGCACACAGAAAAGGAAGAGGTTGTTCTAATAAAGACCATTTCTCAATAGGTAATATAGATGAGAGATTAACTCCATACTTTTGTAAAACAGAAGGTATTTCTGACGATTGAATTGTTTTTTCAAATATTTGATCGTGAAAATCCTGTTCTGGATTATCTAAAACGAAATCTATCACCTGAGAAAAAGCCGTATGAGAAACGTCATGTAGTAAGCCAGCTATTTGTTCTTCTATAGAACCACCTAGTTTTTTAATCAATAGCATGACACCTATAGAATGTTCAAATCGTGTTACATTCCACTTTGGGTTCACTAAATAACTTGCGCCACCTTGGTGGATTTTTTTCAGCCTCTGAAGGGGCTCAGTATGTATTAATTCTGCTAGGACTGGTTCTAAGTGAAAAGATCCATAAATGAAATCATGAATTTTCATAAAATGACTTCACATTCCCTTCTTTTATTACATCCATATTCATCTAGTAGAATAACGCTCTGCAAGCTTCTCTTTATGTGAGCTAAATATTTCTTCTAAAGAAATGTCATATTTGTTAGCAATAACAATCAAGTTACCTAACACATCTCCTAGTTCTTCCGTTAATTCTTTCTTATTTTCTTCCAAAGTTCCAGTTACTTCATCAGGTCGATCCCTTCCAATTTCTAAAGCCCTAATAGCTCGTGCTACTTCACCTGTTTCTTCAGCAAGAAAACCAATTCGAATAAAGATATCTAAATCTGACCAACCTCTCATTTTGTAGTAGTCCTTTACCCACTGTTGAAATTCTGTTACGTTCATTGAATGGTTCCACCTTCCTTTTTTAACTTCAACTAAGTTTACCAAATCATCTATTATTATGTATAATCAATAACGGTGATTACATAGGAGGGGATATATATGAAAAGAATAGCTGTATTTTGTGGATCAAGTAATGGAGCATCTGAACTTTATATTCAAGGGGCAAAAGCTCTGGGAAAAGAGCTTGCTAAACGTAATATTGCGCTTGTATATGGTGGAGCAAGTGTTGGAGTAATGGGTGCTGTGGCTGATGCTGTGTTAGAAGCTGGCGGATATGTCATTGGCGTCATGCCTACTTTCCTTGAGGAAAGAGAAATTTCTCATAAAAATCTGTCAGAGCTTATTGTTGTTGAATCTATGCATGAGAGAAAAGCCAAGATGGCTGAACTTGTAGATGGATTCATTACATTACCAGGCGGTCCAGGTACATTAGAGGAATTCTTTGAGATTTTCACATGGGCTCAGTTAGGTTTACATCAGAAGCCTTGCGGATTATTGAATATTAATGATTATTATACACCACTTATTTCTTTATTTAATCACATGACAGAAGAGCAATTTCTACAGGAAAAATATCGTTCTATGGCTCTTGTAGATACAGAACCACAAGGTTTATTAGATCAATTTAATACATATGAACCTCCTTCAGTTAAAACATATATCACAAAAGCTCAAAGCTAACAAAAGAACAGGATTAGCTACTATCTAATCCTGTTCTTTTTTGTTTATTTTTAATGTACCTTACCATAATATGATTTTCTAGGAAGCCTTTGTTCTGAAGAATATGGTACTTAGTCTCTTTTTCATCTACTTATTTTCTTAGGAGATCCCCAATGCCCAATCAACTGCTGTTTGTGCATGTATTTCGGTGGTATCGAATATAGGTATCAAGATATCATTCTGATTAACTAGTAAGGAGATTTCAGTACAACCTAATATAGCTCCTTCTATTCCACCTTTTTCGATATATTGAGCTCCTTTAATCATTAACTCTGTTGCTTCATCCCATCTATCACTATGTTGTAATTTCTTTATTTCTTCAAAGTCTACAGAATACATCACACTTTTAGCAGAGTGATGTCCTCCTAACTTTCTATTTACTGTTTGATTGATAATTCTGTAATACTCGCTTGATGATTCCCAACTCATTCCACCTAATAAACCTATTGTTTTCAATTTACTCCCCCCTTATGAGAAATATTACCACAAGTTAAGATTTTATCAGCGTGAACATCATATGTAATCGTAGTTACCATAATAAGTATTACAAGAATCAATAAAAGTCCGTAAAAGTATACTTTTACAAACTTTTCTTTCGGATAGAAAATCTATCCTTTTTAACGTTCGTTTAAGTCTAAAAATAAATTACGAACGTTCTCTAAAACTCATACACTTCTACGAACGTTTGGAGTAGAATAAGAGGAAGCTAGCTAGAAATTGAGGATAAAAATGAAAAATTTGGATACATACGTGTGAGCAGTCGAGATCAAAATGAAGGTCTTCAACTTCAATTCATGCAAGAAGTGGGTATTTCTCCTCGTGATATTTTCATTGATAAACAAAGTGGAAAAAACTTCAATCGAGAATAGTATCAATTATTAAAACGAATGATTCGTAAAAGGGATATTCTTTATATTCATCCGTTAGATCGTTTCGGTCCTAATAAAGAAGAAATCTTACAGGAGTGGAATGCGCTCACAAAAGAGATTGAGGCTGACATTGTGGTCTTGGATATGCCGTTGCTAGATACAACTCAGTATAAGGAAAGTCTGGGAACATTTATTGCGGATTTAGTCCTGCAAATTCTGTCTTGGATGGCTCAAGAAGAACGAGATCGTATTCGCAAGCGTCAACGTGAGGGAATTGATGCTGCGCTGAATAAGGGAGTATCTTTTGGGCGACCTAAAGCTCAAGTCAGTAAGGAGTTTATTGAAGTTTATAATCGATGGAAGCAAACAGAAATTACAGCCGTACAGGCAATGGAGGAAGCAAATTTAAAAAAGACAACGTTTTATAAGTTAGTGAAGCAACCTGAAAATACCCTTGATGTGACTACTATATAATAGGAGAAGCTCGTCTGAAAATTGCTTACTCTTAGAGATAAGCTTATTTTAGACGAGCTTTTTATAATGAATCATACAATAAAAGAGATTAGTATACATCCAAATCTAATTTAGAATCACTAAAATAAATAACCTCCGAAAGGATTTTACAACCTTGGATCTCTCTAAAGGCTTTTCTTGCTTCTATTTCGTTTTCATATTCAAACATCGTAGTATTGTTTAGATTTGAATAAGTAGTGATTATCCACATAAAAATAGCTCCTTTATTTGTATTGACTTTAAATTTAAGAAATATTTTTCTCTACTTCTACTTTTGTTATATTCCTTCTGTTTTTTGTAAGAAAGAAAGATCCTACAATGAATAAAGCTATTAGTAAAGTTAAAAAGAACTGTGTACGTAAAGAATCAATAAAAGGCATTGCGATAAAAATACTAGTAATACCAACAATCGTGCCGTATGTTAAGTAAGGAAACAGCCACATTCTTATTTTGAGTTTCTCAGGCTGCTCCTTTTCATAATTTTTACGCATACGTAATTGAGAGAAAGCGATTACCAAATATACAAGAAGAGCGACTCCCCCAGAAGCGTTGACTAGAAACAAAAAAATCTTATCAGGAGAAAGATAATTAAAACCTACGCTGATATAAGAAATAATGGTACAGCCTATAATTGCATTAAAGGGAATTCCTTTTCTATTTACCTTTAAAAACAGTTTAGGAGCATCTCCTTTCTGAGCCATAGAAAATAACATACGAGAACTTGTATAAAGACCTGAATTTAAGCAAGAAAGTACAGCTGTTAACAAGATAAAATTCATTACTTGAGCTGCTGCTGGAATATTGACAATTTCTAAGAGCGATACAAAAGGGCTTTTCATCAAACTAGAAGAATCCCAAGGAAGAACTGTTACAAGAATCAGGATAGAGCCAAGATAGAAAAGTAAAATTCTGTAGATGACGGTATTTGTTGCGGATATAATTGCTTTTTCTGGATGAGGCGATTCTCCTGCGGCTGTGGCTACAATCTCTGTTCCCATAAATGAGAACATTACAACAGTTACTCCTAAGAAGATCGAACTTATTCCATTAGGAAGGAATCCACCTCTGTCGAGAAGGTTTGATGTACCAGGTGATTCTACTCCTGGTATAAAACCACATATAATAGCTCCTCCAAGGATTAAAAATAGACCTAAACTTACCACTTTAATTAAAGAAAACCAATATTCAAATTCACCAAAAGATTTAACAGAAAATATGTTAGTTAAGGTTAACAGAAAGGTAAGAATTAGGCTCACTGACCAGGATGGCAAAGAAGGAAACCAATATTGAATAATTGTTGAACCTGCTATTGCTTCCACCGCAATAACAATAACCCAAAAGAACCAGTACAACCAACCAATAGTATATCCAGCCCATGGTCCAATTGCTTCTCTAGCGTAAGTAGCAAACGACCCACTGGATGGATTGACTGTGGACATTTCCCCTAGCATCCGCATTACTAAAATGACTAATAAACCAGCAAATGCGTACGAGATAATCGAACCAGGTCCTGCAGTATTAATTAATGTTCCACTTCCAATAAATAGTCCAGCACCAATGACACCACCAAGAGAAATCATGGTGATATGACGCGTTTTTAATTCTTTTTTGAGCTCAGGCTGTTGATCATGCATATCTTATAACCTCCTTTGTATAAATTAATATTCCTATACATAAAGTAAGAAAGTTTAATAGTTGAGTTGAGAAGAGAAGAAAGTCATCAGAAAAAGCCTTTGCTCACATAACAAAGGCTCTTTAGTTTTTTGACAGAACTTTAATAAAATCTAAATATTATGAAAATTTAGATTTTTATTTAGAAAAAAAGCCTTTTAGTGCAAATGCAACATTTTGTGGTCTTTCTGCCATACGACGCATAAAATATCCAAACCAGTCATTTCCAAAAGGGACATACACACGCATTTTATAACCTTCTTTGGCTAAACTCAACTGCATATCGGTTCTAAATCCGTATAGCATTTGAAACTCAAATTGATTACGATTAATTTGATGTTTTTTAGCAAATTCTTTTACTTTTTCGATAATAGTATGATCATGAGAGGCAATGGCTGTATAGCTTCCACTTAATAGATGTTCTTCAATAATTCTCATGTAATTATTATCTATTTCCTTCTTTTCTTGATAAGCTACGGTAGGAGATTCTTGATAAGCCCCTTTAACTAACCTAAGAGAAATGCCTTTTAAGTCTTTTACATCTTGCTCAGCTCGAAACAAATATGCTTGAATAACTGTACCTACGTTATCATAACCATATATTTGACGTAATTCTTTTAAGATATCTAATGTAATTTGGCAATGTGCATAGTCTTCCATATCAATTCGTACAAAATTATTATACTTTTTTGCCGTTTCAAGGATTCGACGCATGTTTTCCAGACAGAAATTTGAATCAATATCTAAACCAAGCTGGGTCATCTTAACGGATAGATTACACTTTACACCTGATTCCCCCATAGCTTCTAATGTCCGCACGTTATATTGTGTTGCTTCTACAGCTTCTTCTCTACTGGATACAAATTCTCCTAAATGATCGAGAGTGCAAACTAATCCCTTTTGATTTAATTGATTTACTTTTCTGATGGCACTCTCAATTGTGTCCCCCGCCACAACTTGAGAAGCTCCAAATTTAAGACCCCATTTTTTTGCAGCCTTATTTAGTACTCTATTTTGAGAAACATGAAGAAAAACATTTTTTGAAACCTCTGCTAACATGAAAATCCCCCCTAAATATATGTACACCTTTTTTTAAAAACCGGGACAGCCTCGAAAAGCTGTCCCATTGTTTTTAAAGTGCTGTACTTGTTGTTTTTGCTTGCATGTGCAGGATTAAGTAATCCGGTCCTCCTGCTTTTGAATCAGTTCCAGACATGTTAAATCCACCAAACGGATGATACCCTACAATTGCACCTGTACAACCACGGTTGAAATAAAGATTACCTACATGAAATTCCTCTTTTGCTCTTTCAATATGAGCAGGTGTACTAGAAAGCAATGCACCTGTCAAAGCATAGTCAGTATTATTTGCAATCTCCATCATATGATCGAAATCGCGTGCTTTACAGAAAGCTACTACTGGACCAAAAATCTCTTCTTGCATTAGGCGTGCTTTTTCATCGACATCTGCGAAGATTGTTGGCTGGATGAAGAAACCCTTAGAGTCATCTGCTTCTCCGCCTGTCATCAAGCGCCCCTCTTCCTTACCAATTTCAATATAAGATAATACTTTGTTATAAGAAGCCTCGTGACTAACAGGTCCCATATAAGTAGATACATCTTCTGGATTTCCTACTTTTAATGTTTTTGTTAATGCAACTGCTTTTTCAAGTACAATATCATACACATCTTGATGAACCACAGCACGAGAACCAGCTGAACATTTTTGTCCTGAGAAGCCGAATGCAGAGTACACGATAGAAGATGCTGCTAAATCTAAATCTGCATCTTTATCAACAACTACTGTATCTTTTCCACCCATTTCAGCAATAACACGTTTTAACCATTTTTGCCCTGGTTGTACTTTTGATGCTTTTTCATAAATACGGCAACCAACTTCACGAGAACCTGTGAATGAAACAAAACGTGTTTTAGGGTGTTGAACTAAATAGTCGCCAATCTCAGGTGTAACGCCCGGAATAAAGTTTAGTACTCCTTTAGGAAGCCCTGCTTCCTCCATTACTTCTACAAATTTCGCTGCTACGACAGGAGTTGCATCCGCAGGTTTTAATAAGATTGTGTTTCCTGTAACGATTGCTGCAGCTGCAGTTCCTGCCATAATAGCTAACGGAAAATTAAATGGAGAAATAATGATTCCTACACCAAGTGGGATATAATTAAATTTATTTTCTTCTCCTTCACGACTTTGTACAGGTACTCCGTCTTTTAATTTCAACATTTGGCGTGCATAAAACTCTAGAAAATCAATAGCTTCTGCTGTATCTGCATCAGCCTCATTCCAAGGCTTACCAGCTTCCTTAACTAAGTAGCTTGAGAATTCATGTTTACGATAACGGATAATGTCAGCTGCACGGAATAAAATGTTTGCCCGTACTTCTGGATTTTCTTTTTTCCATGTATTGAATGTAGAAAGAGCTGTTTGCATAGCTTTTTCAGCTAATTCTTGATTCGTTTTAGACACTCGCCCAATAATCTCTACTTTATTTGCTGGGTTAATCGATATAATTTTTTCATCTGTTGTAATTAACTCCTCACCAATAACTAGGGGATAATCTTTTCCTAGTTGAGATTGTACAGTTTCTAAAGCTTTTTTGAATTCTTTTTTATTTTCTTCAAGCGTGAAGTCTGTAAAAGGCTCGTGTTTATATGCTTTGATTTCTGTAAGAGTTGTTGTCATCGTACTATTCTCTCCCTTAAAAGTTTTAATAGATTTCTGATTTTAAAATCGATGTGTTTCGTAGTACTGGCCAATACCATCTTCAAATTATCAATACTTATTAGATAATAGGTTCTAAAAATTTAAAATCATAAATAAATTTATAATTTTTAGAACATTTACTCTTTATAAGAATGTATTATAAACACCTTTAATGGGTTTTGTACATACTTTTTTTACGAAAGTGTTCAATTTTTTATTTTTGAACACTTTTGTTCATATGATAGAATGATTATATTACTTTTAAGGTTTTATGCAAATATATGGTTAGATAATCTGACATATTTTTTATATTTAATATTCAGGTACTCCAAAATGAGCTAATAGTTTTCCTAATTAGCTATCACTTAAAAAAACGCTGTCTAATTAAATTAAAACTTTATTTTGATAAAGTTCACCCTTACATTCATTTGAAACTGTTACAAAACTATTTTCAAATATGATTACAAATAAGAAACTATGAATAAAATTATGTAATATCCTTGTTCCCATAGCTCTTAATAAATTAGACTACAGCAGAAAATGCTCTTGAAATGCAGATGAAACTCTACTAGAGGATACGAAATATTCCACAAGATTAAAAACTACAGAGATTTAGGGTCTTTGTAAGGTCAGTTGCTAAAACCATAATAATGATGACACTATAGTCACTAGCATCATTATTATAGATATGCCTTTAATTTGGTGATTTTTATCCAATTATTTAAGTATACAGTGATTTACAGTTTCTAAATTCCCCTAAAAATGCCCGCGCCTATAAAGTCCTTTTCTAATCAAGTAATTTGGAATAAGAGTTATAGAAAGATTCAGTCACCCTCAATATTATTCTAATAAAATGATTGTTATGAAAAATAAGGAATGATAACTATACCTTAAAGACCATAGTTTTTTAAAGAGAATTAATCTTAGAATAAATACATTTATTTTTTATAGAAAAGATTTTAATTGGTTCCTGAAATCAAACTTATGGAAACTAGAAAAATAAAAATTACAACCCTACTCATTTCTGAGTTAGGGTTGTAATTTTTATTTATGCATGTAACTGCTGATTAACCAATCTCTTTACTCTCTCATAAGCTTTGACCTCGCCTTGGTAAAAACATGCACTGTTCCAGTCTTCTCTTTTCTCCGCATCCTTTCCCCACGCATCAGATTGTTCTATTAACTTATCAATGTGTTCAATAAACTTCTTTCGTTCCATTTAATCACCTTCTTTTATCATAATTGGAAATATTTATACGTTATTTTGATAAGTAATATTTCTAGAATTTAGTGAGAATACCTGTTGGAATTTGATATAATCTCCAGGACTTTTAGGAATAAAAGAAATGACCCCTAGTAATGAAAGTCATTTATTTTATTGCCTGTTTACGCTCATTTTAATGAGTTATTTTGGTTCTTTTTTGATTTTAGGAACATTTAAAGGGAAATAAAAAAAGCTGCCAATACAGCTAGGCAGCCCTTCCTTAAATCTTCTCAATTATTCCCTCTATTATAAACTATAGAGGAGAGATACTTATTTCTTTTGCTTGTTTGTTGATTTCTCATTGTTTTTCCCTTTTTCAGAAGTCGTAATATCCGTGTCTTTAATTTGACTTTCTGGTTTCTGATTGTTTACTGAGGCTGTAACCTCTTCAATCTCTTTAATAACAGGAGAAGTTATCACTTTAAGTTGAGCTTCTTGTTTCTTGTTGGGTGAAAGTTTAACTTTTACCTCTTTTGGAGCATCAGAGGCAATTGCGGCAGCAACTTCTTGATAACTTTGATCTACGTGATTATCCATGTTTTGATAGATTTCAGAGTCAGCAAGTTCAGGAACTGCGGGAAGCTCTGACTGTTCAATTTGTGCTTCTTCTTTTCGGACAGTATCCGTCATCTCTTTAATCTCTTGAAGTTTACGCTTACCAATGATTACTTCTTCCACAACCACAGGTCTTTTGGTTACCTCAATTCGCTCCTCCATAATAGGAATACGAATGATCTCGTTCTCTGTCAATGGGCTACCATCATACTGGCCGTCTATAACCGAGCGACGTTCTACGTAGACTTCCTCACGCATAACCGGAACCTGGATAGTTCGTAATTCTTCTACAATTTCCTTACGAAGTTGTACTTCCCCAGTCTGAACACGTTCTTTCCTTACATCGAGTTTCTCTTCGCGAAGTTGCACTGACCTATGCTCCTCTGTCTCGTTTGAAACTCCCCCAACCGTAGTATACGAAGGAATTGTTTGAGTTTCATCCACATCAATTAAGACAAGAATTTTCCCTTCCTTTACATCCATTTCACACTGTTTTGCAGTAAAACTTTGAATGCCCATTCTAACAAGTTTTGAAGTTAGACCACTAGCTTGTGTAGTAGTAGCCATTCCACCTGTCATCATGGTAAGAAAGCTATCCATCATCACACCTGCCAATGAACTTACAGCTGGCGTTCCAGCTTCTATCATTACATTCGTTTCGGCCCCTAACTGTAAAGTGTTACTTCTATCCTTTGCTACTACCAATATATCTGTTTCACGATATCCTTGACGTTTTAACCCCTTAATTGCATGTATCGCTTCTTGTTCCGAATAAAAAGTTCCTGCAACTCGTTTTCTCGTTCCCATTTTCCCATCTCCTTAAATTTTAATTAAACGAAATCTTATTTTCACATTTAATTCCATCCTCATTGTGTATATCATGTACCCAGTGTATTTGTATTTAAAACGTGAAACGTAGGACTATGTAAATAGCAACTAAATTATAAAATGTAGCAAGATAAAGTATAGGCAATAGCAATAATCGGGAAAACTTTAGAATTTTTATTGAAAAAGAACATTTGTTCGTATATAATATGAGGAAGGAAAAACCGCATATTTTTCCTTAATTGAAACATATAGGATATTTAATACAGAGATAATTTACAATTAGCTTTCATGGGGGAGAAAAAGCGATGAATCCTACATACCATCATTTAAAAGATACAAAAAAAGAAGAAGGGCAAAAAGAATTACTTGAGAGAAACCTAGAAGCTCATAGAAGTAGAAGATGGGTAACCAACTCCATTTACGCTATGTCCCTACTTGTAGTCGTACTTTGTTTCTATTTTCATGTACCAAAAGCCGCAATTATTACTCTAATCTTATTTTTAATATGCGCAACTAGCGAAATACTGTATAGAGCGTTAGATAAAAAGATAGAACTACGGTTAAAACGGATTAAACAGGAGAAAAGAAAAATCATATTTAAAGGAAATAAATCCTAACAGCTTTTCTATAAATTCCTTTCTGCTATAGAGATTTGAAATTATTTTTCGTATGAGAACGAAGAAGAAAGAGTTAGCTTCGTTATAGAATAAAGTAAAAAAGCAGTCCTTTAACTATTCAAGGACTGCTTTCTTACTATATAGAAGAGAAGGTCTTTAATTCAAAACCTTATCTTTTTTAGTTTAACTGTGTTTTAAGCATCTTAATTACAAAAAAACACCTTACTCTCTAGGTGTTTTTTCTATTTTATCATGTTATAACTTTTCTCTTAACATAGAAATTTCATTAATTAGATCCTTTATTAATCGTCCCAATCCTGCTAATTGTTCATCTTTGCGAGCATAATCATCAATTTTCATAGATAGTTCTAAAATACGACAGGTTTCCTCAACTGTAAGGCCATGATCTCTTGCAAGAGTTTTTACTGTATCAAGAAATTTAACAGCATCATTATCAAAATAATCTTTTCGGGTTGTTTGATTAAATAATATTTCCATTTTCTCTCTCCTTAAAAATTCATGTTTTATGTTAGTGAATCTATAAATGAATTGGCACCAGGTTTGCAACTAGCACAGGCTGAGAGATTATATTTATTGCAAAGGTGTATTCTTAAAACTTAAGGTATACAATTTATACTCAATGATTCGCATGGCTTTATATAATAATTCAACCCTTAGAAGTACAGAAATTATACATCACCAACATTGAGAATTGGAATATGTTACTTTATAGACTATTAACCGGAGATAGACAATCCGCAACATCATTTTTCGGTGAATTAACAATTGTAGATACAGGATATGATTTCATCTTTTTCGATGGAAAAGGAATGAGCAGTGATTTAAGATACTCTGTATCATTCATTTTAGAGTCCATCCATAAATCATATGCGTCTTCTTCAAGAATTACAGGCATTCTATTATGAACTTCTTTTGTAATTTCATTTGGGGTTGTGGTTATAATTGTACACGAATAAAGAGGCTCACCATTTTTATCCCATTCATCCCAGAGTCCAGCAAATGCGAATGGCCGACCATCTTCCATAACAAATCGAAAAGGCTGCTTGTTTGTTCCTTCTTTTTTCCATTCATAAAATCCATCGCATACAATTAAACATCTCTTGCGTTTAAAAGGTGTCTTAAAACTTGGCTTTTGATCAATACCTTCAGCGCGTGCATTTATCATTTTATATCCAATTTTACTATCCTTAGACCAAAAAGGTACTAGTCCCCATTTCATCGTTATTCCAATTCTTTTTCCACCGTTAGATCCTATTGTTAGAATTTGTTGGGAAGGAGCCACATTAAACCTTGGATTAATTGTTACTTCATCGTTAAATTCAAAGTTAAACTGCTCTTGAAACATATATATATATCTGTTGCTAAAGAAAATCTTCCACACATATTCTCACCTTCTCTTTTTTTATTTAATGTTTTTCTAACTCTTTTTAGAACTTAAGGTGTAAGATTTACAATGCTGCTGCCACTGATTCGTATTAATTGGTATTATTGTTTCCTCAAAAAAACACTTTTCTTTCAATTAGTTGCTTTTTTTTCTTTTAAGGAATGATACTGTTTTCCATCGCATTCAATCGCAAGCTTACCTACGACAAGAAGACTACCTTCCATTGGTAGTCTTCCTGCTTTTATCATTTTTTTACCTTTCATACAAAAGGTCACTTACTGCGTCTTTTAGTTTTCCATATGTTTTTATTTTACTGAAATCTATACCCAATTGAACGGCTGTTAAAGCGATCTCTGGGCGGATACCTGTGATTGTTGTATCGATTCCTAGCAAGTCTAACATGTTTACCACTTGAAACAATTCATTGGTCATCATTGTATCAATGGAAGGTACGCCTGATAAATCAATGACTAGGCAAGACAATTCGAGGTCTTTTGCCTGCACCATAATTCTCTCTACAAAGTCGTTGCTCTTATAATCATCAATCTGACCAATTAAAGGAAGGACGCCAACTGTATCTGAAATACTGATAACTGGGGTACTAAGTTCTGAAATTAGCATCTTTTGAGCATATAATTGCGCCTCTGCCACTTGCCCATAATACATGGTAAAGAGTTCAATCATCCTATCAAACGCTTCGTTTAAAGTTTTGGTCCATAAAAGAATATCCCTTTGTGTAATAGTAGACTGATGGAGATCTATAAATGCTTCCACCCTTTTAAGAAAAATAAAACGAAACGTTTTAAAATGGCGGATACTCTGATACAGAGGATTCCCTAAGCGAGCTCGTTTGGTCGCAATTTCTTGAGCCCAACCACTAAGATTTTTAAATGATCCATCCTTTAGGACATGAACTATCGTACGAGTAAAATAGTGATTTTGTTCTCGAAGGTATTCAGTTACCTCTGAAGAAGCATCAGCTGTGTAAACAGAATTCTCTTCTATCTCTCGAGAATCTAGCCACTCTTGAGCCATTTCATTCACATGTTGTAATAAAAAATCATGTAATTCTTGAGTCATTTTATCCATAGTGTGTTCCCCTTTAATGATAGATAACTTTAACTTTCCCTTTTAATGAGCACAAAAAACCTAACTACTAGTCAACACACTGATGTTCTCTTTAATGTATGGTGAAGTATTTGAGTTAAAGAATAAAATGGGTTTAAGTAAGCTACTTGATCTTCATTTTTGCTTTGTAAAAAAAAGAGCTACTCAAATGAGTAGCTTTTCTAAAAATACATACTTAAGGGAATATAAGGAATTGGGGTTCCTATTATCTTAGTATGCTCAAAAACTTGAGTTTTATTCTTCTTATTCTATTTATTAAACTTTTCGTTATGATGTGATGTCAGAGGCCTCTCTTGATTTTTAATATTTACTTCTTCTTTCTTTAAAGTCTCCGATACTTTTTCATTTTTCTCTTTTCGTCGTTTACCTACAACTACTTCTTCTGTTACGACTGGTTCCTTTG
>NZ_JBLZXA010000031.1:0-1006 GCF_056099005.1 Priestia sp. 53B2 | reverse complement strand
TGCTATTCAAGGTGAAGGTTTCAAATCATTAGAAGAAGGTCAAAAAGTTACTTTTGATATCGAGCAAGGTCAACGTGGAGCACAAGCTGCTAACGTTCACAAAGCATAATCAAAAGTGATAAAAAAAGACTCCTTATGAAGGAGTCTTTTTTTTATGGTCTTATAATTAGAAAAAACATGATGTATCTACTATTAGTTCAATAGAAAACCCAGGCTTTAAAAAAAGCCTGGGTTTTAGACAAGACGATCGATACAAGGTTAACTAGTTATAACATAAAATAGAGATATAAAGCAAATGTAACTATATTAACAAGTATTTGTAACTAAATAAATAGCAGTATTTTTTTGATCTTTTTAAAAGCGTCGATATACATTATTTTCGATGGGGGTTAAGGGGGATTTTATCAATAAGCCGTTCTCCAGCGCTCATGTGATTTCCACACAAAGGACATTTTTGATGATTGTCATAGGAGAAATCTTTTCTCATCCAGCCTTTACATTCTTCTATTGTGCATTCCCAAACTTCTGTTTGTTCTTGAACCGAAGGTTCTTGATTTCTTTTACTATAATACATGCTAATCACTACTCCTCTTATTATAAGTATATCTTATAAAGAGAGAATGAATACTTAATACTTTTATTCCCTTCGTCTTTTACTAGCGTCGGTCTCTCATTTGAAATTTATAAAATAAGAATAAAAGGTTTGAGTCTGAAGATAAAGGTATTAACAATCAATGTTTGGTGAATAATTGTTATCGTGATGTGTAAAATACAATGGGAATAAAAAATAATGTTTTTTTAGAAAAACTATTGACGTTTCATCTGATATGTTTTATTATTATTAAGCGTCGTTGAGACGACAACTTATTTTACGGAATATTGAACTTTGAAAACTGAACAAAGCGACAAACGTCAACGTTAATTTTTATTTTTTAAATTGAGCAAGTCAAACATTTCTTCGGAGAGTTTGATCCTGGCTCAGGATGAACGCTGGCGGCGTGCCTAA
>NZ_JBLZXA010000030.1:0-602122 GCF_056099005.1 Priestia sp. 53B2 | reverse complement strand
CCCTATATGAGTTGCGCTTATTTAGGTACAAATCAATAGCCTTCAACTTATCTTCAAATGTATGTCTAGACATACAAGCACCCCAATCATTAGAGTTTCTTTGTCTAACAATTGGGGTGCAGTTCACTGTAGGTAGCCTTTCAATGACTTTAAAAATGATAGAAATAATGGAATATAGCTTAGACTTTGTTCACTTAATTAGCGTTTTAATCGATTAAATAATAAACCTGCTGCATTATTTAACACCTTGTCCGATTCTTTTAATCGTTTGTCTGAGTTTTCTAAATAGGATTGAGCAGATAATACAACATCTAACGGATCCTTGACATTCTTTTTTCGGTACATACTAAATGCCCTACACCATTTTTCCAATGAATCGTGCATTTAAAATTTACAAATGTATCATCGCTCGTTCTCAAACGCAAATGCCTGATGATGGGGTTAGATGAGGAGTGCTGTGACAGCATCCACATTGCTTGTTTCCGGTCGTCTTTATGAATAATGCTCCACAGACTAGAGACTGAAGAAAAATAAGAATGTGCTTGACTAGAAAAATGAAGGATTTCACCTTCTTGATTTAATTGAAAGTAAGGAACGGGGATCCATTTAAGTATGTTACTTTCCATCATGCACCTCTCCCAACTTAAGTAATCTCTTTTACCATATCACAATTACCTAATATTTGTATGATTTTTATTATTTTCCCCGTGCTTTTCCCCGTTTTAAGCTGTAAAGGCTAAAGAATTATTCAGTTTAAAACACTTGAAAAAAGAACATATGTTCGATAAACTAAAAATTAAAGGAGCGAATTCTATGCAACAGCTACTTCAAGAAAGCTACTCTTCAAAACGACCTGTTGAAATTATTTATATGGACGATAAAGGATGTTTGACACAGCGATTTATTATTGTGTATAAAATTTATCCTCAGAGCATAAAGGCTTGGTGCTTATTAAGAAACGAGAAACGAACGTTTAAAATAGAGAATATCCTTTCATGTGGGTTCAGTGATAAAAGAAAAAAAAGCTTTAGACAGAAAGCTTCCTCACTGTAAATACGACTTTTTCATGTCATTTCCTCTCATGGCGCGTGGAGTATGTTCACATACTATACCCACTAGAAAGGGGAATGGATATGACATCAAAGCAAGGAAATGAAACTAAACATACCGCTAAAGGAAGAGCGAAACAAACAGATATGACAATGCAGAGGGAGCAAAAGCAGCATCAGGCACAAAGTGCATCTTTATCTCATAATAATTGTCGGGCAAACCTTGATGGCGATTGATTAAAAAAGGAAAGCTTCTGAAACTGAAGCTTTCCTTTTTTTGCATTAAGTTAACTCGTATTTTTCTGATCCAATTACAATATAGTCTCTTGCTTGATATATGAACTTTACTGATTTTTCACAAACTTCGTACGAGTAATTCTCTAAAACATTGCTTTTTTGATTAATGTAATGCATAAAAGCACGCTGAAAATAACCATTCTCCACAAAAAGTTCCCCGGCTTTGCACAGCTTTTCATGTGCTTCTTCCAGCCATTTTGCAATTTGGCTGTCGTTGTTAGCAAATGTAAGGATGTGTGCATAGTGATCTGATAAATCTGTCATATCCTCTTTATCCTGGTCAAAATAAAACACTTTTTCTTTTTTTGACTGCAGCCTTTGTTTATGCAAAGTGATATTTTTTAACAGTTCTTTTTCAACGTCTTCTTCGGGACTTATATAGATGGGGCAGGTGCCTGCTACCTCACCTTGATCTGTAAATAATACAACATAGTACAAATCAAACATCATAT
This sequence comes from Priestia sp. 53B2, assembly GCF_056099005.1. Taxonomy (NCBI): domain Bacteria; kingdom Bacillati; phylum Bacillota; class Bacilli; order Caryophanales; family Bacillaceae; genus Priestia; species Priestia sp. 53B2. Next base: position 600,324 of record NZ_JBLZXA010000030.1, on the reverse strand, counting down.
CTCTCCCTTCACGTGTTCATACTATCCTATCTCGCATCCTTCACTTTTAGAATCATTTTTCTCATGTTTGTGCAACATTGGTTCTAATGTATTACTCATAAACAAACCTCAGTTTTAACAGGAAAGGAAAGAAAAGGGGAAGTGAAAATAAAAATTCTGCGTTTCTTCATTATAATAAGAAAAAACGATCTGTTTACTAGTATTTAAATCTTTCGAAAAATCAAAATAAATAATGATTGATTTCGTCACTTTATTGTGGTTTCATAATAAAGTGTAAAAAGACCATTTTTCTTTCAGAGAGAAATGAGATAGAGTACTTCTGTGTTGATTCTTTCTTTTGAATATAGTATACATACAGGGGTATATAAATTAATTGGGAGGAAAACATGGCGATACTATATATGAGCATAGGTATTTTACTTTTATTAATTTGTTACAGTTTTTATAAACGCTATGTGCCGGTGCAGGGAATAAAGAAAGTGACGACCGTCGACTGTGCTTCTACAACGATTTCGTATGTAGATGTTCGTCATTTTCATGAAATGAAACAAAACCCCTGTCAAAAAGCAATCCATATTCCGCTTCCTTATTTAGAGAGACAGCATGCAGAAATTCCATATAAAGAAGTGGTCGTAATTGTTCCTGACAGTATTTCCCGAAATTTAAGCATTCGGCAGCTCAAAAAACATGGGTATCAGGTCAAAGGATACATGTGTGCGGAAAGATGTGTGTAATAAAAAGAACAGCAAATGACCCTTTATAGGGTTTCCTTTTGGAAAGCTGTGATATATAAGCTAAAAGATACCTGTGTCAAAATGGGTATCTTTTTTTGTCATGAAGATAAGAAGAGAGGCAGGGATCGGTTTCTTTTGGTTCAACAGCTGCTGAGTCTTTTAGCGTATTTTTATGACAAAAGGTTTGAAAAATCCCTTTTGTGGTAAAAAAAAACGTAGTTCTCCTAGTGCATAGACAGAGGTTTAATAGGAAGTTATAATTTAGGCAATTACATAAAAGGGGAGTAAGCTAAGGAAGGTGAATAGATGTGCGAAAGATAAAGCGGTTGCTATTTCTGTTCATTTGTATAGCGGTTGTAATTGTTGCGTATGAGATGATTCGATATCCGATTGAAAACAATGCTGCAAGTGTGCAGCAGCATTTGCGAAATTGGGAGCATAAAGAAAGCATTGATGGTTCTGCAAGGATTACGCTGCAAGATTTTAAACGGGTTGATCACTCTAATACATACATAGCCTTATTCTCCATACCTGGTGATAAAGAAGGAATGGCCGTATTGAAGCAAGGATGGAACAAACGCCTGCGTATTGAAGTCAGTACCAAAATGAGCAATTTAGTGGATTATGATGATATCCATACAAATAAAGGGACATATGCGCTGTTTACAGGAACAAATAGAAGTAAACAAATTGATCGAGTAAAGGCGGCTTTGGTGCACGATACATATACAATTGATGCCGCGGTTCCAAAAAGTGATTATTTTGTGCTGTATGAAAAAATACCGAGTCATATTAAACATCCGTTTCCAGCAACGACAACGCTGCTAGATAAAGCAGGGGATGATATCACGGTTAAAGAATTTATGGATCAAGAGCTGCGTGAATAACACGCAGCTTTTTGCTATAATAAAAAGCTTTTAAAAAAAATTCACGTTTTGTTCATATTTTTGAAAGAAAGAACTTTAAGCAAAAAAATCAAATATTTGCTACAAAGTAAAGGGGAATTAACGGGCAAAATAAGTTTTATACAGGACGTCACATTTTCTTTGAAAATTTGTCACAAAATATTCAATTATGTCGATGTGTATTGATATATCAATGTTGAAGCAAACATACAAAGCTAATTTTGAAGTTATTCCTAAAGAAATAGTTAAGAAATGGGAGCTGGATCCTTTTATTTACATTTATTCATACCAAATTATGTGATAGAATATCGCAAGGTTGAAGCACTCTAACCCCATTGGTACAGTCACTATATTAGAATATTTTTAATATAAAAAAATAAAGCAAAAGGGACGAAAAAAATGTCATTTTGTATTACAATAGTAGTGGCCTACAAATAAGGGGGAAGAGAGTCTGTATAAAAATGTCGTTATCTAGCGAAAGATAGCGCATTTTGAATGTTCATCAATATAGGCTTCGCATCATGTGTTGTTAGAAAGGAGAGTTTTAAGTGAAACCAAAAAAAGGATTTTGGAAGCTAGTAGGTTTACTATCTGCGCTTTCACTAGTATTTTTGAGCGGTTGTTCAAAGCTTGCTGTATTGAACCCGCAAGGTCCTGTTGCAAAAACGCAATCTGATTTAATCATTTGGTCTATGTGGATGATGTTGATCGTGGTTGTTGTCGTATTTGCTATTTTTATATTTGTTCTTGTCAAATATCGTGAAAAACCTGAAAACATGGACTATGAGCCACCTGAGCAAGAAGGTAACTTAAAGATGGAGGTTATTTGGACAGCATTCCCAATCATCATCTTAATTCTATTAGCAGTGCCAACTGTTAAAGCGATCTATTCTGCAGAAGAAGTACCGGCAGAATCAAAGGATAAAGATCCAATCGTGATTCACGTTACATCTGCAAACTGGAAATGGATTTTCAGTTATCCGGAACAAAATATCGAGACGGTTAACTACGTAAACATTCCAGCAGATACGCCAGTGAAATTTGAGTTAACAGCTCAAGGACCTATGAACTCATTCTGGGTACCAGAACTTGGCGGACAAAAATATTCGATGAACAACATGTCAATGCCATTATACTTAGAAGCAGATAAGCCTGGTTCTTATATGGGACGTAGTGCTAACTTCTCTGGTGAACATTTCACTCAAATGCAGTTCGAAGTTCAAGCTCAAACGGACAAAGACTTCAAAGAGTGGGTTAGTGACGTAAAAGGCACAGCTGGTAAATTGACTGAAAAGAAATATGATCAAATCCTAAGCCCAGGCGTTGTTGGTCGTCAAACTTATAACGGTACACATTTAAAATGGATTGACCATGCAAAAGATGTATACATTCCTGGCAAAGAGCTAGAACGTGGTACAGGACATGATCACAGCAAGATGAAAGAAGACGAAAAAACGAGTAATGAAGAAATGGAAAACATGGATCACTCAAATCATGAATAACATTCATTTATTACACTAAATAACGTAATGATTGGGGGAAGACATAATGAAGCTAGATGAATTTTTCGTCACTGGCGAACCTATGATTTACGCTGCTGATGCAGCAATCGCTATGACGGTCATCGGTATCGTTTTTGTCTTAACATATTTCAAGAAATGGAAATGGTTATGGACAGAATGGTTAACAACAGTTGACCATAAAAGACTCGGTGTCATGTACATCCTTTCAGCTGTATTAATGCTTTTCCGCGGCGGAATCGATGGAATCATGATGCGTATGCAGCTTGCATTCCCGGGTATGAACATTTTAGATGAACATCACTACAACGGAGTCTTCACGGCTCACGGTGTTATCATGATCTTATTCATGGCAATGCCATTTATCATCGGACTAATGAACGTAATCGTTCCATTACAAATTGGTGCGCGTGACGTAGCATATCCGTTCTTAAACGCAATTAGTTTCTGGACATTCTTTATGGGAGCAATGCTATTTAACCTTTCTTTCGTAATCGGAGGAGCTCCTGATGCAGGTTGGACAAGTTACTTCCCGCTTGCAGGTAAAGAATTCAGTGAGGGCATCGGGAATAACTTCTATGCCGTTTCACTACAGATTGCTGGTGCTGGTACATTAATGACTGGTATCAACTTCTTTGTAACAATTTTAAAAATGCGTGCTCCTGGCATGACAATGATGAAAATGCCAATGTTTACTTGGTCAATCTTCATCACATCAATTATTATCATTTTCGCGTTCCCTGTATTAACAGTAGCGCTTGCACTTATGACACTTGACCGTGTATTCGGAACAGCCTTCTTTACAATGGCTAACGGCGGTCTTCCAATGATGTGGGCTAACTTATTCTGGATTTGGGGTCACCCTGAAGTATATATCGTTATTTTACCGGTATTCGGTGTCTTCTCAGAAGTTATCAGTACACATTCTCGTAAGAACTTATTCGGTTATAAAGCAATGGTTGTATCAATGGTCGGTATCGCATTCTTAAGTTACCTTGTATGGGTGCATCACTTCTTTACAATGGGTAACTCACCGTCAGTTAACTCGTTCTTCTCAATTACAACGATGTTAATCGCCGTACCAACCGGAGTTAAAATCTTTAACTGGCTCTTTACAATGTATAAAGGCCGTATCAAATTTACGACTGCGATGCTTTGGTCATTAGCGTTTATTCCAAACTTCGTAATCGGTGGGGTAACAGGGGTTATGCTTGCGATGGCATCAGCCGATTATCAATATCATAACAGTTACTTCCTAATCGCTCACTTCCACTATGTATTAATCTCTGGTACAGTGTTTGGCTGTTTCGCAGGTTTATACTTCTGGTATCCAAAGATTTTCGGTCACACGTTGAACGAAAAATTAGGAAAAATTTCATTCTGGATTTTTGTTGTTGGATTTAACGTATGTTTCTTCCCACAATTCTTCCTAGGTTTAGACGGCATGACTCGTCGTATGCAAACTTATGCAGACAACCTTGGCTGGAACGGATTAAACTTAGTTTCAACAATCGGTGCATTCTTAATGGGTCTTGGCTTCTTCGTATTAGTAGTTAACTTATTATACAGTGCATGGAAAAACAAACGCGACACTGCAAACGATCCTTGGGATGGTCGTACACTTGAGTGGTGGACTAAATCACCAGTTCAAGCTTACAACTTTGCAGTAATTCCTCATGTGAAAGAAATGGATGCATTCTGGCACATGAAAAAACGTAATGAAACAGAAATTAAAGCAGAAGACTTAAAACCAATTCACTTACCAAGCAACTCTGGTGTGCCGTTTATTTCAGGTATCTTCTGGTTTATCGGTGGATTTGGCTTAGTATTTGAATGGATTCCAATGGCAATCGTTGGATTAGCAGGTATTTTTGCTTGTATGCTTGCTCGTTCATTTGATTATGATCCGGGCTTCTATGTAAAAGTAGATGAAATCAAGAAGGTTGAAGGAATTACAGGGGGTGACAAATAATGGCAGGGCATTTAGATAAATCATTGCCGTTAGAATACCAAGAAGAACAAAGTCGCCTGAATATCCTTGGATTCTGGATTTTCTTAGGTGCCGAGATCGCGTTGTTCTCTACGCTGTTCGTAACGTACTTAACGTACCATACGCGCACAGCGGGTGGCCCTACTGCAGAAGAACTGTTCGTTGTTAAAGATTTTATGATCGAAACGCTGTTACTACTATTCAGTAGTTTCACGATGGGAATTGCCATCTTTAAAATGCGTAATAATGACTTAAAAGGACTTTTAGTTTGGTTCGTGATTACGCTTGTCCTTGGTGGAGGATTCCTTTTCTACGAAATTCGTGAGTTTTACATGTACGCAGTTCACGAAGGTGCAACAATGCAAACAAGTGCCTTCTTATCAGGGTTCTTTACACTACTTGGAACGCACGGTCTTCACGTAACAGTCGGTGTATTCTGGGCAATCAGTATTATTATTCAATTAGTAAGACGAGGATTAACACCAGTTACTGCTCGTAAAGTATTTATTATCGGTTTATACTGGCATTTCCTTGATGTTGTATGGATCTTCATCTTCACGCTTGTATACTTGAACGGATTGGTGGGATAAGACATGGAAAATAAACAAGGCCAAAAAGCAGGTTTTCCGCTTAGTCATGTATTTGGGCTTATCCTTTCACTAGCCTTAACATTCGCAGCGCTTGGTTTAGTAGTGCTAGCTGATCTATCAAGAAGCATTACGATGACTCTTATCATGATCCTAGCGTTATTACAAGCAGCAATGCAGCTAGTAATGTTCATGCACATGACTGAAAGTGAAAATGGTAAAGTACAGGTTGCAAATATTCTTTACAGTTTCTTTATTGCACTTTGTATCGTTGTTGGTACACTGTGGATTCTTGCAGCTCACTTTAACCATTAAAAATAAAACCACTTACTTCGGTAAGTGGTTTATTTTTTTTCATTCAGTTTATATTTCAACGTTTGATATTCTCCTGTGGGAACTTTTTTTACTACTTTTCCTTTATCATCTCTATAAACATTTACTTGTTCGTACACTTCAATGCGGTATCCGCCTCTTTTTTCTGTTTTGACATGAACTTCTTTGACCGACATATTTAATTGTTCCGCCTCGTCTTCATCAGCAGAGGTTTCAACAGCGCCTCCATCAAGTGAAAGGTGAGATAAGCTGTCAAATGACTGCTGGGAATTGTTATCAACATAGCTTGTCACGACTAAAATGCCGGCAAAAAACAATACTAAAAAAAGCGTCCTGACTTTCATCTTCATCTTAAAACACCCCCGTAAACTGACAAACCAGCACGACTGCACCTAATATCCAAACGTAAATCGCAAATGTTTTTAATGAATGATGCTTTAAATAATTGATCATCCATTTTACCGCTACATAACCAAATAAAGCAGATGAAAGGGTGGCGACGAATAAAAAGAAAACGGAAAGCTGCTCGACTTCACCTGTGACTACATCTTTTAACTGAAGTAACACCGCTCCGCAAATGGCCGGAGTCGACAATAAAAATGAAAAGTAAGCGGCTGTTTCACGGTCTAATTTCCGCATTAACCCAGCTACCATCGTTAAGCCCGATCGGGATACAGCAGGGAATATTGCAGCTGCTTGAAACGAGCCGATAAAAAAGGCATCTCCGTATGAAATATGATCCATTTTTTTATAGCCATTTTTTACGGAATCACCAAACCATAACAGCAGTCCCGTCGCAAGAAATTCCCAGCCGATCGTTAAGCCAGATTTAGAAATACTGTCAAAATAGTCTTTGAACAAAAGACCAATCGCAACTGCAGGGATCGTTCCTATCACTAAAAGCCCTGTGAGCTTGCTAAACGGATGACGAATAATATGCCATAGCTCATGCTTATAAAAGACAAACACAGCAAGCAGAGTGCCCATATGCAGCATCGTATCTAAATACAATCCTGCATCGTCTAAGCCAAATAAGTGACGCCCTAAATACAAATGCCCTGTGCTGCTTATCGGTAAAAACTCTGTAAGCCCTTGAATGATTCCCAAAATAAATGCTTCAAACCACGACATCTTATCACCTCATACAGCGTGTCCTTATTAGTAGTGTATAGAGGAAGTTCTGTGAACATGACAAAAACATGGAAGTATAGGCATTCATTTAGTGAAATAAATATATAAAAATAGGTCATAGTATAAGAAGAGACGACCATTCTTATCTCCATCTCATCTACAATGGAAAGAGGTGCTGAAAATGATACGAAAATGGGTTGCTGTATGCGTCGTATTCGCTGCTTTTATTTTTCCGCAAGCAGTAAGTGCTGAACAGCCAAAAGTAGAGGTATTTCAAATTGAAACGGGCAGAGTCGTTCGTTCAACGCCCAAACCTCCAAGTGTTCAAAAAGAAGCCGAAAAAAGTATTGCGTCCATTACTGGTTTATATAAAAAGGCAAGTCCGCTTCCTAAAAAAGGCTATCTTGTTAAAGTGCCTCTTGATCCAGCCGTAAAAATTGAAAATAGTGCGGTCAACACGCTGGCAAGTGAAGTTATTTTTGTTCTTGAGCCGAATCAAAAACCAATCATAATGGTATTTGACAATGAAAATAGAACCTATTTTTTTGAATTTACTCATGATTTAACTCTTCTCAGAAAAGCATTACAGCTATAAGTCATCGAAAAGATGGCTTTTTTTTACATAGACAGTTGACAGTTTATTATGATAAATGTAATATATTTAGAAAAGTCAGAAATAATAAGGGGGAGAATTATGTGATAGCTCTACGACCGTTCTCCAAAAAAGACTTTAAACAGCTAATGGATTGGATTCCCTCCGAGTCATTTATGGTGCAATGGAGCGGCTCTAGCTTTTCTTTTCCGCTTACTCCTAGACAGTTAAAACATTACATTCGATATGCAAATGAAGATGGTGCTTCTACCTATGCTTTTTCCGTCATAGATGACAATGAACAGCTTATTGGGCATATTTCTCTGGCTCATATTGATTATTATCATAAAACAGGAAGAATTGGCCGAGTGCTGCTTGGTGAAAAGTATAGAGGAAAAGGGCTTTGTTCGCACATGTTTGAAAAAGTGTTAGCTTTCGGTTTTGAAGAACTGGGTCTTCACCGAATTTCGCTCGGCGTCTTTGATTTTAACGAGCGGGCGATTCAGTCCTATGAACGAATTGGCTTTACACGCGAAGGCCTTCTTCGAGATGTTCGGCTTGTAGATGGACAGTACTGGAGCTTAATTGAAATGAGTATGCTAGAAAGTGAATGGGCACAGCGTGATGTGCATCAAAAATCAGGCTAAAATCTACTAGTGAAAAGCCAGCTTCTCAACAAGCAGGCTTTTTTGACGTGTGCTTAAATTTCTCCAAAAAGGTATAAATTTTCATTCATTAAGGCATATAGAGAGTAAGTGATGTGTAAAGGAGACCGTATGAATGAAAAAATACAAAATAGGGATCATAGCGGCATGTATTTTGCTTTTAGGAACCGCTGGATTTGGAATTGTCTATCAACAGCAAACATCTGCTAAAGAGCAGCCTCACTCGTTTAATGTACTAGTTATGGGCGTAGATGAAAGGCCAGGAGATACAGGCCGCTCAGATGTATTAATGGTGGTCAACTTAGATACGAGCCACAATAAAGCAAAAGTTATGCCGATCCCTAGAGATACGCGCGTGCACATTGATGGAAAAGGAACGGATGAGAAAATTAATCATGCTTATCGATACGGAGGCATTCCTTTAACCGTGCGCACGGTTGAGAACTTCTTAGATATCGATGTCGATTATTATGTGAAAGTAAACATGGAAGGCTTTAAAGATGTAGTAGATGAACTTGGCGGAGTATACGTTAAGAACCCGTTTCCTTTTGTGTTTGATTCATTTATCTTTCCTGAAGGAGAAAATGCGTTGAACGGCGAAAAAGCTCTTGCCTATGTGCGGATGAGACACGAAGATCCAAAAGGAGATTTAGGAAGAAATAATCGCCAGCGTCAAGTAGTGGAAGCCTTATTAGATAAAGGAATAAACATGTCAACGGTAAAAAACATTCCAAGTCTCCTCACGCTTGTAAAGAAGCATATTCGAACGAATATTGATGTCAGCGATGCATTTACGATGTATAACATCATTAAGAATGGTCGGCCTGATTTCGAAACGGTAACGGTAAAAGGAGAAGGACAAATGGTAGATGGTACATGGTATTATGTTGTCAAACCATCTGAAAAAAAACAGCTGAGCGTTATGTTTCAACAAACCCATTAATAAAAAAGAGGGCTGAAGAAACTCAGCCCTCTTTTTATTCACCAATTTCTTCTTGACGCTGCAAGCAGGAAATTTGTTTTTTCTCTGGATGGACACCAAATGTATAGCCCCACGTTTGCAATTTATCTAGAATGATTTCGTCTTTTTTAAAGCCAAAGATCATCACTACATCTTGGTTTTCATCTAAAAGCAAATACTTTTCATCTTTGCGCCACATCGTTAAGTTTGACGCATAGAAAAGATTCCAGCCGTTATTCATGCGATGACCGGTTGCTTGGTTTTTATAGTTGACAATCATATTTCTTCCTCCATTAGTGAATCTTTCTAAAAGTAAAACTTCAAAGAATATTATAAACGTTCTATTCCTAGAAATCTATTATTTATCCCGTTGAGGGGAACTTGCCGTAATGTTTATAAAATACATGTGATAAAAGATTTAGTATATAAGGATATATTTGTATAAAATGAGAATCAATAAGTAAGAAAACGGAGAAAAGAAGGGTCTAAAAGCGTATATAATTGAAAAAAATATAAGTTATCTAGCTTTAAAGACTTAAAAACACGCTTTTCAGACCATGGACATGCTTTTTCAAACTTCTACCTACAAGAAAGAAGGCAGAAGTGCGAAATGTGTAGGTGAATCTAAATGAGTTTACGGTAAACATGAGGCCCCAAAACGTGGTACACGCTAGAAAAGGGGGAAATTCAACGATGTCAAAAAAAGCGCTATGGATTAAAAATGCTTCGCAAGTTGTAACGGCCAAAGAAAATAAAGGTCCTTTAGCTGGAAAAGAAATGAGAAACTTAACGGTGATTGAAAATGGCTCAGTCTGGATAGAAGGAGATCAAATTGTGACCGTAGGTACAACAAAAGAGCTGGAACAAAAATATGAAAGGGAAAGAAATGACGCAATGATTATTGATGCTTCTCATAAAATTGTGACTCCGGGTCTGATTGATCCCCATACACACGCTGTGTACGCTGGCTCGCGTGAAGAAGAATTTTATAGGCGGTTTGAAAGGCCAACTTCTTACTTGGATTTATTAGAAGAAGGTGGAGGTATTCACTCCACTGTCGTTCAAACACAGGAAGAGTATGCGTACCGGATTTATCAGCAGAGCTATGAGCGTCTTACGTCTTTTCTAGCTCACGGAGTCACAACTATAGAAGTAAAAAGCGGGTATGGCTTAGAACTAGAAACAGAACTAAAGCAGCTGCAAATCGCTAAAATGCTGAATGATACACACGCAGTTGATGTAGTAAGTACCTTTTTAGGCGCACACGTCGTACCTCTTGTATATAAAAAAGATACGCAGAAATACGTCAATTTACTTATTCACGAAATGATTCCTCAAATTTCTTCTTATAAGCTTGCAGCATTTAATGATGCTGTATGTCTTCCAAATGCTTTTTCATTCAAACAATGTCAAGAAATACTAGAAGCCGGGAAAAGCCATGGCATGCTTCCTAAAATACATGCCGACCCCTTTGAATACTGCAGAGGAGCGGAGCTCGCAGCAGAGGTAGGAGCGATATCAGCAGATTATCTTTTGTATGCTTCTGATGAAGGATTAAAGAAACTGGCTGAAAAACGGATCGTAGCCACACTTTTACCGGGGAATTCCTTATTTGTTGGAATGAAGTGGCCAGATGCTAGAAAAATGATCGATTTAGGCGTTCCGGTTACTCTTTCTACAGACTGCAATCCAGGTTCATCTCCAACGACTTCACAGCAATTTGTGATGAATCTGGCATGTATGAATATGAACATGAGTCCTGAAGAAGTGCTTGTAGCCACAACTATTAACGCAGCGCATGCTATTAATCAAGGAGATAAGCTTGGGAGTATTGAAGCCGGAAAACAGGCTGACTTAGCGATTTTTAATGTCTCTAGTTATCGAACCCTTCAATATCAGTATGGCTTAAATCATATTGACTGCGTAGTAAAAAAAGGAGAAGTAGTTGTAGAAAACGGAAAAGTTTTGTAAAACAAGTTTACAGAAAAAGAGAAAAGGGTAAAGAATAGAGAATTTGTCACACATGCAAAGGCAGGGAATTTAGATATGATTACAAAACAAAATGTTATTCCATTACTAAAAGAAGCTTGCCCATCTTTTGAGCCAAGCGAAGAAGTGGACCTCAACGATAAAGACGAGCTGCAGCATGAATTAAGCCGTGTTGCGGGTCATTTAATCTCTCTTGAATATAACGGCCAGCTCCAGCGTGAACCGGACGTATTTGAAGCGATTGAACAGCTGTATATAGAAGGTGAAGCTGATGTGAAAGAAGCTGTTACAACGGGACTCTTTCAAGCAATGCATGAAATGATTATAGATCAGCAAATTAGTCCAGAAGAAATTGGAATGCTATTAAAACCTCACTCACTGAAGTGGTGGAAAACGATTGACCATTTTAGCGAAAACAGTGGTGAACAGTAAGGAAAAAGAACGTCATGGAAACATGATATCCGTGACGTTCTTTTCTTTTACTGTTCTTTTTTCAGCTGTCTCTCTAAAATAAAAGGGCCAAACGGAATAACCGACATAAGAAATGCAAATAAAGAGCGGCCGATTGACCATTTATGCGCAAATTTTACATGAACGACTGCAAGAGCGTACAGCACAAAAAGTGCACCGTGTGCTGCGCCTACAACTGATACAGCTTCGGGTATGCCTGCTGCATATTTTAGCGGCATAGCAATGCCAAGCAGCAGTAAAAATGAAATTCCTTCTAAAATCCCTACTAAACGCAGGCGGCCGATTGGTGATGTAAGAACCATGTTTTCTCCTCCCGTAACGACGGAATAAATTTCTGTATCAATGATAAAAATGTACCATAGCGAGCTCTTCATATACAAGCATCATTTGTATCTGTCACAAAAAAGTCGAAAACGCTTTAATTTGCTCTATAGAAGTGTTTTGTTTGAAAAACTGACATACTCTTGTGATGCAAGGGATAAAAGAGCACACTACGTATTGACAAGTTATTTTAATTATTTTATATGTATAGTATCGAAAACGTATGAGAGGATTTTTTACCATGACAAACCGAAAACAGCAGAGAGAGAAAATTTTAGATGCTGCTTTTGAAGTATTCGGATCCAAAGGCTACTATGAAGCAAAAATGATTGATATTGCTAAACTAGCGGGTGTATCTAAAGGAACGCTTTACTTGTACTTTTCGTCTAAAGAGTCGCTTTATATCGCTGTGAACAATCGTTCGTTTGATGAGTTTTTGTATCATGCAAAACGAAGAACGGATGAATGCCAAACGTTTCATGAAAAGCTGTATTCAATTGCGAAGCATCACCTGTTCTTTTTTTACGAAACTAAAAAATATCCCGACTCTTTTTGGCAAGCCCCGCACCAAATGCCAGAAATGATGGGTCGTCTTCATCAATTTTTTGAGGATTATCACGGGCTTGTTGCTAAATTGATTGAAGAGCAGAAAATAAAAAATGCTTTTTTACATTCAAAAGCGTTTTGCAGCATGTTAAATGGGTATAGGATGGATATCGTTTCCGATGATGATATAACAGAAGAAGATATCATGAACTATGCGGAGTTCATTGTGAACTTATACATTGAAGGCTGCTATTTTGAGACCCAAAAATGACTCGTCGGTACTGGTTGATAATGGAGGGATATGATGAATACCAGCAGCACAGTAATTAATTTTTCATATTTTCAAGAACAAACCGTTACCAAGGTGAACACAGACAATACCTTGCCGTTTTCTCTTGGATTTAGTAAAGGCGGACTTGTGGCAGAATGTCCATGGAGACTAAAAAACAAACGCAGCATCTTGCTTGGTCAAGCGGACTGGAAATCGCTACATTCTGCCGAGCAGCGTCAGCAAGTCGAAGCGCTGCTGCTTGGCCAGCACATTATTTCTATACAGTGGTATGAAGATATCGGTATACTTCGAATTACGTTTTCTAATGGGTATGCGCTAGATATGTTTCACGACAGCTCGTTTTTTGAAGGTTGGGATTTATATGGTCAAGACGGCTTTTCTTTTATCTCGCTTCCAGGCGGAGCGTGCGATCATCAAATTTCAGTTTGTATAGACAGTCCATCTGTACATGAAAGGAGGTGATTTTTTTTTGCAGAAAACTGACCCACGGGTACTCTAATGTTGTTATAAAAAATAAAACGGGTCTGCAGCAGTTAGTAAAGGATGAAGGCTTCTCAAATAACTTAGTTACGTAACGGAGGAAAGAGATGAATCTTTTGACGCGATTTAGTTTAAAAAATGCGGTAGTTGTGTTTATTGTTTCGTTTTTACTTATTTTAGCGGGCCTATACTCATTCTCAAAACTAAAAATTGATTTACTGCCGAATATCGAATTTCCGCAGCTGTCCATTGAAGCCACTTATCCTGGAGCTTCCCCTGATGACGTAAATGAAAGCGTCACGTCGAAAATCGAAGACCAAGTGAAAGGAATAGAAGGCGTTAAAAGCGTACAAAGCGTATCGTATGAAAACGTTGGTATCATTAATTTAGAATTCCCGTTTAATACGGATTTAGATAAAGTTGAACAGCAAATTAACTCGTCGATAAAAGAGTTAGATTTACCAGAGTCATCAAATGTAGAGGTGAACCGTTTTTCATTTGGTTCATTCCCGATTTTTAATATTTCACTGTTTGCAAAAAATGATGCAAATCTTGAAAAAATATTAAACGATGAAGTGATTCCTGAATTAAATAAAATTCAAGGTATTAACTCCGTCTCAGTTGGCGGCGTGAAAGAGGACCTTTTACAAATTACGGTCGATAAAGAAAAAGCAGCTCAAGCTGGCTTAGCGCTTGATGGGATGAAAGAACAAATTAATCAAAAAGCTGTTTCATTCCCAGCAGGAACATTAAATGGAAAAGAGCTTCAAATTCCAGTGCGAGTAGAAGAAAAAGTTGCGACGATCGATGCATTAAAGAAAATCCAGGTGAAATCTACGATGAATCCTGAAGCAAAGCCCGTGAAGCTTGGCGATATTGCCAAAGTCGAAGCCGTAACAGAACAAGGCGAATATACGCGCTATGACGGCAAAGATGCGCTGTCGATGGCCATCACAAAAAAACAAGATGCTAATACGGTTGAAGTGGCCAGCGAAACGATGAAAATTTTGAAAAAATATGACGATCAGTTAGACTACGCAATCGGCGTTGACTCAGCTGACGGCATTGAAAAGTCTGTTGAAACATTAATACGCGAAGGATTGCTCGGAGCATTATTTGCGTCACTCGCCGTGCTGATTTTCTTGCGTAACTTCCGCGCTACGATCATTGCGATTATATCGATTCCATTATCGCTGTTAGTATCAGCTATTTTCTTAAACCAGCTTGATATTTCACTTAACATTATGACACTAGGCGGAATGGCTGTAGCCGTTGGGCGCGTAGTGGATGACAGTATTGTTGTGATTGAAAATATTTTTAGACGCGTTCGCCGTTCAGAAGAAGGAATGAGCAACGAACTTGTCGAATCGTCCACAAAAGAGATTTTAAAAGCCATTACCTCGTCTACCATTACAACGGTTGTCGTATTCTTGCCAATCGGCTTTGTAGGAGGAATTACAGGAGAGTTCTTCTTGCCGTTTGCCTTAACAGTTGTTTTTTCACTGTTAGCATCTCTTCTTGTAGCGATTACAATCGTGCCGATTCTAGCAAAGTTTGCATTTAAAAAAGTTCTGCCTGAAGAAAAAGAAGGAAAGCTCCAGCGCGGATATGCAAAAGCGATTGCATGGTCGCTTAATCATAAAATCAAAATTTTAATTTTATCCTTTATTTTACTGTTTGGCTCATTTGCGCTTGTTCCTTCACTTGGCTTTACGTTTATTCCAAATGAAGAACAAAAAATGCTTCAGGCCAACGTTCAATTACCGGCATCTACATCACTTGAAAAAACAAACGATGTATCTTTAAAAATTGAAAAGATGTTTGCGGATCAAAATGAAATTTCCGATGTGACTACGGAAGTTGGATCACGCGACTTTTCAACAGGTGTAAAACGCCCGAACCAAGTTGGCTATTTCTTGAACGTAAAAGAAGGCGTGAATGTTGATACGTTTATTGATAAAGTTCAAAAGAAAATGGAAAGCATCACGAAAGAAGAATCACCGAAAGCAACAGTTAATGTGCAAGAAGCATCAACAGGAGGACCGCCTACAAATAATAACGTAACGGTTGATTTATATTCTTCTAATTTAGATGACTTGCAAAAGGCAGCTAAGCAAGTGGAAAACCACTTAAACAAAGACAAACGCCTTAAATATGTAACAAATAACTTCTCGGATAAGCAAAAGCAGCTTGTAGTAGAAGTAGATCCTGATAAAGCCGCAGAGTACGGAGTATCTGGATTTCAGCTGCTTGGTACAATCTCTGATCAAACCAAACCAGTATCCGTTGGAGACTTAAAATTAGATAATACAAAACGAGCGGTTCAGCTTTCGTACGATAAAGACCTTAGTTCAGTAAAAGAAATTAAAGATCTTCAAGTATTTACAGAACGAGGACCTGTGTTAGTAAAAGATATTGCTGACGTTCGTACAATTGATACGTTCACCTCTATTCAAAAGCTTGACGGCAAAGTATTTGCGCGAGTAGAAGCAGACATTAAAGGCGATAATATTCAAGCTGTGACTAAAGATGTTGTCGATGGAGTAAAGAAATTAGATTTACCTAAAGATGTGAGCTTAGATGGAGGAGGCGGAAGCGACGAGACGGTAGAAGTCTTTCAATCTCTCGGTCTAGCGATTTTGACAGCAATCGGCCTTGTGTATTTAACGATGCTCGTTACGTTTGGAAAAGCGCGTATTCCATTTATCATTTTATCGTCACTCATTTTTGTGCCAATCGGTTCGTTAGTTGGTCTAGTACTTGCAAAAGAACCGCTGTCTGTCAGCGTCATGATTGGATTCTTAATGCTGATTGGAATTGTTACAACAAACGCGATTGTACTTGTAGATCGAATTACCCAAAATCGTGAACAAAAACGCATGGCAATCCGCGAAGCCCTTATTGAAGCTGGGAAAACGCGCTTGCGTCCAATTTTAATGACGGCATTTGCTACCATTGCTGCATTAATTCCGCTCGCGCTTACTACATCAAGCGGAACGCTGATTTCAAAAGGCTTAGCTATCACGGTGATTGGAGGGCTTGCGTCATCTACCCTTCTTACCTTAATTATTATTCCAGTGGTATACGAACTCTTCTTCGCAAAGCAAGTGAAAAGAGAAAAACAGCTGGAAAAAGAAACGACATAAGAACTATTTTCTAATAGAGGAAAATATGACCATAGACTATATGTTATAATAAAAGTACGTTTTAACCCCTTATATTATAGAAAAAGAAGCGGCGCTTTCAAGCGCCGCTTCTTTTTTATGTAAAATCATTATTTACAAAAAATGATTAAATGTCTTGTATGGAGGGAAAGAGTGTTAACAGGAGGCTTTACTATATCATCGTAAAGTTATCTAAAAAACATACAAAGTACAGGAGTGTCGTTTTCGTGAGTTCAACAAAGAAAATTGTATTTATCAGTTCCATTATCTTAAATGTCCTTTTCATAGGTGTTTTTGCTTTTTATGCAACAAGCAGCAGTGCGATGAAAAATCCGCTGTCATCTAAGGATTCGTCTAAGCAAAGCTATAGAGATAATCCTTATTACATTGAACGGACCACTTTGTTCAAGCAATTAAGTATTCCTAAAGAGTCAATCGTATTTCTCGGTGATAGCATTACCCAGCGCTCTGAATGGAGCGAACTTTTTCATAATAAGCAGATTGTCAATCGAGGTGTAGCCGATGATACAACAGAAGGGGTATTGCACCGTCTAAAAAGTATTACAGATGCTAAGCCAAAAAAGATTTTCTTAATGATTGGCATTAACGATTTAAATGAGCAAAAATCTGTAAAAAAAACCAAAGCCAATTATGCTGAAATTCTTGAACGTATTCATAAAGAATCACCGAATACAAAAGTCTATATTCAAAGTATACTGCCCGTGAACAATAAAAAATGCGGCGACGCAGTGGATAATAAAGATGTTATCGCGTTAAATAACTATTTAGAGCGTCTAGCTAAGAAACACAATGATTCTTACATTGACCTGTATTCGAAAGTATCTACACATAATCAGTTAAAAAGTAATTTCACGGTTGATGGTCTTCATTTAAAAGGCCAAGGCTATGCTATTTGGAAACAAGAAGTTCAGTCATACGTAAACCAGTAAAAAAAAGCGCTCCGAAAGGAGCGCTTTTTTTTAGATAAGCTTTGGTAAATGTTTTTTAGCATCGTATTCGACAAGAGCATCTCCGTTTTTGATGCGCTGTAAATAATCAGGATTTGAAATAAGCGGGCGGCCAATAGCAGCTACGTCGATCCAGCCGGCTTGCAGCGCTTTTTCAGCTGATTCAGGCGTTAAGTCACCTACACCGATAATCGGTCCATCCCAGTACTTACGCGTAATTTCATAAAGATTTTGACCGTTTTGAACATCTTCATAAAAATCCAGCATAGACGGATGAATGATCTCAATTCCTGTTTCTTTAAATGCTTCTGTATACGTTTGAATAGCTTTCTCAGTGTCGTCCCAGCGATAGTCGGGTTTATCAAGCTTATGAGGAGAGAAGCGAATCACGACGCGCTCTTTTCCAATGGCCTCGATAACAGCAGAAATCACTTCTTTCATAAACGTTAATCGCTGTGCAAGGTCGCCTCCGTATTCATCAGTGCGTTTATTAGACCAGTCTGAATTAAACTGATCGATTAAATAGCCGTGGGCACCATGAATTTCAACGCCGTCAAATCCTGCTTCAATGGCATTTTTAGCGGCTTGAGCATACTGTCCTACAACTTCTTTAATATCTTCTTTTGACATTTCTTCAGGCTCTTCGTAGGGCTTGCGGAAACGAGGCACTTGGCCTTGTGCTGCAATAGCGGAAGGGGCCTGAGGCTTATGCCCATTTATTAACCCGGAATGACTCAAGCGGCCAACGTGCCAAATTTGAGCAATAATCGTGCCGCCTTCTTCATGAACAGCTTCCGTTACAGGCTTCCATGAATCAATTTGTTCCTGTGTATAGATACCCGGAACGCCAGGATTTCCTTTTGCGCGTTCGCTGATAACAATTCCTTCACTAATAATTAAGCCAATACCATCCTTTGCGCGGCGGCGGTAATAGTCTACAACGTCTTGACCGACTACGCCTGTCTCTGGATCAGCAAAGCATCTTGTCATCGGTGCCATTGCTGTACGAGTGTGTAAATCAAATGCTTCAATGTTTGTTGGTTGAAATAGTTTTTCAAATTTACTCATTTTATATTCAGCTCCTTAAGAGGAAAGTATAGCTGCGAACGTTTTGCAGCGGGTTCAGTTTATTGTAACAGGGGATTTGTTTTATCTTCAAACATTTCGACTTCCGAAAAAAGCCAAAAAAAAAGCCGGCTGCTCTTACAGCCAACTTTTACAACATTAATGCTGTTTATTAGGAAGTTTTTTCTCAGGATGTCCAGTAGCTTGACCCTGCTTGTTTTTACGCTGCTTTTCTTGATTATCGTTCAGTTTTTGAACAAATTCATTTGTGTTTTCCATATTATCTAAACCTCCTTTATGAGCCTTTCCCTGTTACTATAACCCATTGCACTCAAAAACATGACGCCAATCCGCTAAAAGCCGCTCCATATACACACCGGTATATAGAAATTAACAGGAAAATCGTGTATACTGTTGTAAAAATAACGTTAATGTTTCGTGAGTTTATAATTTCTTATTCATTCATGAACAAGAAAAGGTGTTACGCAATGAGTGATTTTTTTAGCGGGAAAGAAATGTCGTTTATTTTGATTTTGACATTCAGCGTGTACATATTTGTCTGGAATGTGCCCCTTCAGGCGACAAATGCCATGATGATCTACTTTATCCTGCTGTTTTTGTATACAGTCAGTAAGCTGCTTTTTTCTCCTCAGTTCCGACAATTTCCGCTTGTTAAGGTGCTATTGGCCATTTTATTCGTTCTTATGCTGGCTGAAATAATCGTTGCTTACAGCACTCATAGCATAAAGATTACAGATTTAAATCATATTTTCGATTATTTCAGTCATATGGATTTGTATTCATAAGTTTTTAGCCGTCATTTTGCTAATCATTGGCGTATATACAGTTTGTACATAGCTGGTGTAATGAAAAAAAGGTGCACAAATGTGCACCTTTTTTTTATGAATATTGCTTCACTACGTGATTTACTATTATTTCAGCTGCAGCGGCGGGGCCAGCTGCCTGTTCGAAACTTACGTTGATTTCTTTTATCCCTTTCTTGTAGCGGTCGTCATGTATGACTTCGTCAACGGCACTCCTTAAAAGCGAGGCATTTACCGTTTCTTTTGCTAAGCGACACCCGGCGTTTAGTTCCACGAGCCTTTGAGCAACGAGAGGCTGGTCTTTCCCATGAGGTAAAACGACTAACGGTACGTTAAAATGAATCCCTTCATTTACGCTGTTCATGCCTCCGTGCGTGATAAAAACATCAGCTTCTTTTAGCACGTCAAGCTGTGGAACATAGGGCGAAATAATAAAATGCTCCGGTGCTTTTTTTATTTTTTTAAAATCAGCCCGGTCTCCTGCTGCAATCACAACTTTTCCATCAAAGTCGCTAAATGCGTCGATGCAAAGGTTGAAAAAGCCTTCTACATCATGAAGTACCGTTCCCATTGAAATATAAAGAACTTTTTCGTCTTTTAGCTTTTCTAGCGGAAAATCATGAGAGCCGTGACGCTTTGGAAAGCTTGGCCCAATAAATAAACACGAGTCATCAAAATGTTCATGAAGCGGCTGAAAAAAGCGGCTTGTATATACGACCGTTAATTCGCCTTCATTGTTCATAAATTGAAGCAGATTTTTAGGTTCTACGCCAAACTGCTTTTTTAGCAAGCTGAGCCCGTACTGAGCTTTTTCGTCAGGTTTAAATGGAACGCCTGAATCCGGATGCAGAGGCATCACTGCTAAGCGTTCTTTTGGCATTAAAAAAGAAGCAGAGGATACAATCCCGGGAATCCGCAAATAATCACGCACTAATTCGCCTGCTCCAAACTTGTCGTAAAACACAAAGTCAAAGTCAATTTTTTTTGATAACGTATGAACAAGCTTCAGCGTATCTAAAGACGTTTGGATGTGGATATTTAAAAAAGCGTTGATTCCTTGAGGAGTTTCAGGCTTGATGGATACACCGCTTAATAAGTCCCGGTGAGTGTGTACGATAGCCCCGGCGTTTTCAAGACGCTCTTTAAAACGCTCGGCCGTAATATAATGAACGGTATCGCCTCGGTCTGAAAAAGCTTTTACCATTCCAAGCGTTGGGTTTACGTGACCTTCAGCGGGAAAATTGATCATTAAAATGTTTGTCATTTTTTCACTTCACTTCGCTTTCGGTAAGATTTCTTCAAGCGTAATCAAATATAAGGAAGTTGACAACTAATTTGGCTAGCTCATTTATCTTTTCAAACTCTATCTTTGTGTGTCAAATGTGAAAAAATATAACTTTTTTCCTAAAAAATAACATCATTAAGCGGAGATTATGGTAGAATTTTGAGAGCACTAGAGAGAAAGAATCATTTTTGGAGGTTGCTATTTTGAGTACGTTATCAACAAATTCAGAACCGGTTTTAAAGCCTAAAAAGAAAAAAGAGTTTACTTACTTCACGCTGCTTCTATTTATCGTGTTGGGCTTTGGTCTGCAGATTACAGCCGGAATTGGAGTAGCTATTTACGATGAAGTTATGGGTTCAAATATGACGGGAATTTTATTAGAAGGACCATATGCTCTGCTGGTAGACGCGGCGTTTTTTCTAGGCGTTGCGGTGCTGTACAGGCCTGTGCGCAGATTTTTAAAGCCTATGTGGAACTTCTCAGTATTAAAAGAAAGAAAAACGTATGTATATATTGTGGTAGGCTTTTTAATTGTAGCCGCGGTGCAGTACGTGATGCTTTCATTTTTAAACGTAGAAAGCGCAGATCAGCAGCAAAAAGATTTAAATCAAGGCAGTTTTAATCAAACGCTGCTTTCGAGCTGGATATTTTTTATAAGTGTAGCAGTTATCACGCCTATTAAAGAAGAGCTGCTTTATAGAGGTGTTTTATGCGGTTTCTTAATTAAACGCCACCACGTGCTTGTAGGCATTTTCGTTTCCGCTCTTGTATTCGGTCTTTTACATATTGGCTTTCCGATTACAGCTACCGCCATGGGACTTGTCTTTGCCATTATTTATTATCGAACAAAATCTATTTTCCCATCTATGATTTTACATATGCTGTGGAATGGATTAGTGAGCATAACCGTGTTCTTTTAAAAGCCGCTTAAGCGGCTTTTTCATTTGGATAAAGACGCAGAATGCTTTACGCGAATTTTCCCGACTATTAATAATCCAAGAGGGTAAAACAGCCCAAATAACAGGCTGTACGGAATCTACGTATCTCTGTCCCACGTTTGTTCATATGGAATGCTTGGATACATGATAAGTGAATATGTAACCGAAACTGTGCTGCGGATAATTTCATCTGAAGATGCACGTTGTTCACTTCCTTTTACTTCAACAGACTGAACAAAAAATCACTAAAAGGTTTTAATAAAAAAGCAATGCCGTCTCCGGGGTTAGGGATCTCCACACCGCCGTATATTAAACTAACAATTAAAATACTTACTATGAACAAACTCCAAAAAATTTGCTTTTCTTTTTTACTGTTCACTTTTTTCAAATAAGGTATTTCTACTAAACAAACAGCTGCACAAAGTAAAAAAATCCCTAAAAATATAAGCATGTATCAACCTCAATTAGTAACCCTTTAAAAATGATGAAGGGATGTTAAAGACGCCTGTGTTTCAAAGATAGTATGACCCAAAAAGGCTTTATTTATGAAAAGTAAGACTAAAGGCAGGGCAAAACCGTGTTATAATGACCAAGTTGAGCGTTATAATAGAAAAAACAGCATGAGTACAAACAATTAGATACATAACAAGGTAAGGATGGGAGAGGTATATATGGCAGATGAGCTCAAAAAAATGCTAGATGACAAAGAAAAGGTGCAGCTTATTATCGCCGCTGTTGTTATGCTTGGAGGCCTGGTCGTTTTGTTAAAAAGCGTTGCAACAGGTCAGGCCATGGGTCAAAAATGGCTAGAAAGTCAAGGGAACGCAGACACGGATCTGTATCTTGAAACGATAAAAAGCTACATACATCTGTATCAAATTGTGGGTGGCGTCATGTTTGGAGGAGGCCTTCTCACGTTACTTCGTGCTAAGCTAAAGAAATAAAGCGGCAGCAAAATAAAAGATCATAGTCCAAAAGAAGTGTCATATCTTTTTAATAACTTAAAAAATAGTGAAAAGGAGTTATGTATGAATAATGAAGAAAATACACCGGCTTATCATCTGTTTATGATGATAGGAGCGCTTGCTATGCTGATTTTTGGTGTTGTCGGTTTCTTTATTCAGTATCCTGCTACGTTAAGTTTTGTGATGTGTATTGGCGGAAGTATTATATTTTTGCTGCATTTATTTGAATATATGAAACCTAAAAATGAACTATAGCATCTTCAAACGAGGAAATCTAGAAGCAAAGGAAGATGAGAAATGCGGAAACACCGTACGTACGAAACGCTAGTTGATCTTTATCAAAAAAGCGCCAAAATTCATTATGAAATCGATTATCGAAATAAAAAATCTGTAAAAAAAGGCAATCGAGCTGCAGAAGATATGAAAAAAATTGCGCAGCTCATTCATTTATATTATCCAGGCATGCTGTTTGAATTTGCAACACTGCTGACGAATCCTACTTATCGAATTGACCTATGGGCTGCACATCATATTTTAGAAATCATGAGCTATTCACCAATGCTTGAGGACAACGCGCTTTCTGTCATTGAACGCTACGCCGACGAAAATGATTTTACGGCTTTAGGAAATCGCATGTGGTTAGATCAGTGGAGAGAAAAACAGCGCTAAAACTCGGCTAAGCAAACAAGAATAACCAAAAGGAAGATAGATATATGAGTTTATGTACATTAAAGAACGGTATAGGCATCAGCATTCGAGAAGCTGCACCAAAAGATGCAGAGAAAATGATTGCTTTTTACAACCGGGTAGGAGGAGAAAGCGACTTTCTTTCATTTGGAAAAGGTGAGTTTCTTATACCTCTTTCAGAGTACGAACTGTTTTTAGCTTCTGTAAAACAAGAGCAAAATTCTCTTATAGTTGTGGCTGAAAAAGAAGAGAAAATCATTAGTATTGCATCCATCACCTCGTCTCAAAACCCGTGTAATAAGCATGTGGGAACCCTCGGTATTGTAGTAGAGAAATCTTATAGCGGGCTAGGGTTAGGCAGACAGCTAATGATTGATCTGATTGAATGGGCACGTACGAATAAACAAACAAAAAAAATCGAACTTGTGACGCGAGAAGATAACCAAAGAGCTATTTCTCTATACAGGGAGCTAGGGTTTCAAACAGAAGGATTAAAAGAAAAAGATACCTATATAAATGGCGTGTACTATAATACAATGCTTATGGGTCTTCACTTATAAAAAGAGGCTGGGACAAAAGTATATTAAGTGAATGAAAATCCGAACGATGAATCGTTCGGATTTTTTCATTGTGGTGATGAACATAGGCTTCATACAGGTAGGTGCTTCTAGCGATTGGTTGGAGGCTCAGCGATGCCCGCGGAACGCGAAGCCTTGGACGGAAATCAACAGCGGTGGAACAAGCAGGTCAGATCATGTATGCCAATGGTTCGTCTTTAGATTGAATTGATGTAGTTATATCTCACTCTTTTTTTATTTATTGTTTTTTAGCGCCCGCAAATA
The DNA here is from genome assembly GCF_056099005.1 of Priestia sp. 53B2. Taxonomy (NCBI): domain Bacteria; kingdom Bacillati; phylum Bacillota; class Bacilli; order Caryophanales; family Bacillaceae; genus Priestia; species Priestia sp. 53B2. The sequence goes on along the minus strand of NZ_JBLZXA010000030.1, from coordinate 576,069 downwards.
CACTCATCGTCTCGTTCATAAATTTGGCCAATCCTTTTCCATAGCGGTCAATGTTAGTTGTAAATCGCTCATCTTGCACATACATTTCTCCAAGACCTTTAAAGGCTTCTAATGAATACGTTCCAAAGTTCTCATTTAAAAATTGATACCATGTCGCAATAGCTTTTTGAGCTTCTGTAGAGGATGGTGACAGATCACGAAGCGAAGCTAAGTGAGTGTAGATACTTTCCCATTCGTTTGATATGCGCTGCTGTTCTTCTTGTGAGAAGCTTTGTACTTTTTCATTCGCTTCATCTACCCGCTGATTTCCCCAGCGCTTCCGTGCTTCTTCTTCGTAGGGGTTATGCGGAAAATTCAGTCCGTTAAACCGCTCTTTTTCGTTCATTTCAATCGCTCCTTTTTCATATTGAATCGTTTTATTAATGGTTACAATCATTTGATCGAGCCGACTGCGTTTTTCAATCAGCATGTTTTTTTGCAGTATCAACGCTTCTGTGCGATTAAACGTCGGATCTGTTATAATCTCGTGAATTTGTTTTAAAGGGAAGCCAAGTTCTTTAAAAAATAATATTTGCTGAAGCATATCGAGATTAGCCGGTGAATAAAGCCGGTAGCCGGATTCACTAACGGCATCAGGTTTTAATAGCCCGATTTCATCATAGTGATGCAGCGTGCGGACGCTGATTCCTACTAAGTCAGCAACTTCTTTTACTTTTCTGTTCATTCTTTCATCTCCCTTCTGAAATCTACTATAAAATATAACGCAGCGTAAGGGTCAACACTAAAAAAGAAATAATTGACTTTTAGTTTACATGCATTTATATTTAATTAGCATTAACTATTTATAACATGAAATAAATAAGCAAGCCTGGAGGAATAGATGTGACAAAAAGCAATCAGTATCTTGGAGAGATTCGTTCATCGCTTCAAGTGCTATTTGAAAAAATGCAGCCCGAAATGATGGAGAGCCTAAATGAGCATGAGATGACTCCTACGCAATTATTTGTTCTTTCTTATTTAAAGAAAGTAGGGAGCAGCAAGGTTTCTCAAATTGCAGAAATGATGGATGTCAAACCGAGCGCCGTGACTCTTTTAGTAGATCGTCTTGAACAACACAATTTTGTCGTAAGAGAACATAATAAAGAGGACAGACGAGTCGTTGATATTACCTTAACAGAATTTGGGCATCGCAAGCTTGAAGATGTGCTGAATGGTCGAAAAGCCATTATGGACCGCTACCTTTTGCATCTAACAGAAGAAGAGCTTTCCATGATGGCTTCTATTACGAAAAAGCTTGCAACATCAGCTGCTTCTTATAAAGATAAGCAGCAGTAACAAAAAAGAGGAGAGACGCACGATGGAAAATCAAAAAAATTCAAAGCGCACGCTTTTATTAATTGGGTTAATTATTGCGATGTTCTTTTCTGCCCTTGATGGAACCATTGTCGGAACAGCTATGCCAAGAATCGTAGGAGATCTTGGTGGATTGAGCATGATGACATGGCTGACAACAGCCTATTTGTTAACGTCGACAACGGTTGTTCCGATTGCAGGGAAGCTCGCTGATTTAGTAGGACGCAGAGTAATTTATGTTACAGGACTTATTATTTTTATGGTTGCTTCTGCTTTATGTGGAATGGCAAATAACATGACAGAGCTTATTTTATTCCGTGCACTACAAGGAATTGGCGGCGGCGTTATGATGCCGATGGCAATGATTGTAATCGGTGATTTATTTACAGGAAAAGCACGAGCAAAGTTTCAAGGAGTATTCGGAGGAATTTACGGTCTTGCTTCTGTCATCGGTCCACAAATTGGCGGATGGATTGTTGATTCACTGAACTGGAAATGGGTGTTTTACATCAACTTGCCGGTAGGGATACTCGCTACCGTGTTTATTGCGCTGGGACTTCAAGGAAAGAAACATACGGGACCTGTTAAATTCGATGTAGCCGGTATGTTCACAATGGTTATCGGAGTAGTGAGCTTGCTTCTGGCCCTGAGCTTTGGAGGAAAAGACTACGACTGGAACTCTTGGCAAATTGTTAGTCTATTTACACTTGCTGTTGTTGGGATCATAAGCTTTATTATTGTGGAAGCGAAAGCGAAAGAGCCGATTCTTCCGATGTATTTATTTAAGAACCGAACGTTTACGCTTTTAAATATCATTGGCTTTTTTATGAGCATTGGCATGTTCGGAGCCATTACGTTTGTTCCGTTCTTTATGCAAGGAATCGTTGGAGTCAGCGCCTCGGAATCAGGTACGATTATGACGCCGATGATGATTTCAATGATCGTAACGAGTATTATTGGAGGCCAGCTTGTTTATAAAGTTGGAATCAAACCTCAAATTGTAACGGGTATGCTTATTATGGCAGGAGGGTTCTTTTTGTTAACAACATTAGACCTTCATACTAGCAAGCTTGTTGCTACTTCTTATATGGCCATAATCGGTTTAGGAATGGGTCTTGTGATGCCAATTTTAACACTTGCTCTTCAAGAAAGCTTTTCAAAAGAAGAGCTCGGTGTGGTTACATCATCAAGTCAATTTTTCCGTTCAATTGGAGGAACGTTCGGTATTACTATCTTAGGAGCGGTAATGAATGCAAAATCAGGTACGCTTCTTACTGACAAACTCGTTCCATATTTAAACACATTGCCTGCTCAAGCAAGTGCTTTTGCGGACGGATTTAAAAAAGCGATTGATACGAATCCTGAAAGTGTGCTGCAGATGCTGTTTAGCCCTCAAGCGCTAAAGAGTATTCCATCTGCGCTTTCAGACAGCATTGTGCCAATTTTGAAGACCTCGCTAATGAGCGCATTGCACAGCGTCTTTTTTATGGGCTTAGGTTTTATTATTTTAGGAGCGGTATGCACATTGTTCTTAAGGCAGATCAAGCTTTCAAATAAAAAAGCTGAAGAAAAACCAGAAGAAGGCATTGCTGAAGTAGAACCATCACATTAAAAAAAGCGCACAAATTTGTGCGCTTTTTTCTATATCAACTAGTTGTTTCATTAGGCTTACGAAGAAAAGGGGATTGTTTAGACGTGTCATACGAAATTTGATCAAGCAAATACGTTAAATATAAGTTCAGTTCAAACCTATCTTCCGACACAAAATCTGTAAGCGCTTGCTTATTATCTTTCCACATGAGAATTCCTCCTTAATTTTACATACTAATGAATGGATTTAATATCAGAAAGCAAAAGGGAAACAACAGCTTCATTTTCGTCTTTTACGGATAGAATTTGCTGATGGAGATTTAAGTTGTGCACGCGGCCTTTGCACGTTTGCAACGTTCCATCTTTATAGTAAGAAACAGTTATCGTCCCACTTTTCGTTAATTCTCGTAAAAACATTCAAGAAGCCTCCTTAAAAAAGATTACCTGATTTAAAAGCCAGTCCTTTCATTTGGGATGAGCAAAAGGGAATTGTATGTTATGTACTGCAAGCTTCCCTTTATATTCTCCCACTTGTATGAATAGATCGAATAAAAGGTTGCTAGCTCACCTATAAACTGTCCTAAATTTCAGAATATACTGTCTTTTTTGTATAGTGTTTTTTAAAAGGATTAATGTTACATTTATTATGTAACATTCTGATGAGAAAGAAAACCGTTTCTACAAAACTTCTCTAAAAGTTACAAAATATTCATATACATGTGAAGGATGTAGAATGAGCAAATATGGAAGTAACTGCGTTTATAAAAAACGTAAATACAGCTTCAATTATTAATGACCTTAATACTAGTTATCAATTATATGTATTTTACTAATTTATTCTTCTCCGATAAAATGCAGGTAGACGAATTTGATAAGAATTTTCTAATGATTTATATAATTAAATTTGATATAATCTATAGGAATAATAATGTATGAAGGGAAACATCATTGATTAATTAGACACAGGTATTAAATGTTGTTGAAGATGATTCGTAAAAGCATACATATTTAAATTATATATTTTTGTGAGGTGGACAGTGTTGCAACTTAAGGTAGTAAACAGCCCTTTTAATCAAGAACAAGCAGATTTGCTTAATCGCCTTCTGCCGACATTAACAGAAGCACAAAAAATGTGGTTGAGCGGTTATTTAACAGCATCTCAATCTACGTCTGCCGAAGGAACGCCAGACGTTTCTACAGCAGCGCCTGCTCAAACGAAGCAGACAGTTTCAAAAGACGTAACGATTCTTTACGGATCACAAACTGGAAATGCTCAAGGACTTGCTGAAAATACAGGCAAAACGCTTGAAGCAAAAGGCTTTAATGTAACTGTATCTTCTATGAATGATTTCAAGCCAAATAATTTAAAGAAACTTGAAAATTTATTAATTGTCGTAAGTACACATGGAGAAGGAGAGCCGCCTGATAATGCGCTATCTTTCCATGAATTTCTTCACGGCCGTCGAGCGCCAAAACTTGAGAACTTCCGTTTCTCTGTCTTATCGCTTGGAGACAGCTCATATGAATTTTTCTGTCAAACAGGAAAAGAATTTGATGTGCGCTTAGCAGAACTTGGCGGTGAAAGACTGTATCCGCGCGTTGACTGTGATTTAGATTTTGAAGAGCCCGCAAATAAATGGCTTAAAGGTGTTATTGACGGATTAAGCGAAGTGAAAGGACACAGCGCTTCGGCTGCTGTTCCAGCGGAAGCTCCTGCAGGAACTTCACCATATTCAAGAACAAATCCTTTTAAAGCAGAAGTGCTTGAGAACTTAAACTTAAACGGCCGCGGATCAAATAAAGAAACGCGACACTTAGAACTATCTCTAGAAGGTTCAGGTTTGACGTATGAACCAGGAGACAGTTTAGGTATTTATCCTGAAAATGACCCGGAGCTTGTTGATCTTCTTCTTAACGAATTCAAGTGGGATGCAAGTGAAAGTGTAACGTTTAATAAAGAAGGAGAAACGCGTCCTCTTAGAGAAGCGCTAATCTCTAATTTTGAAATTACCGTTTTAACAAAGCCGCTTTTAAAGCAAGCAGCTGAGCTTACTGGAAACGATAAGTTAAAAGCGCTTGTAGAAAATCGCGAGGAATTAAAAGCATACACACAAGGCCGTGATGTAATTGACTTAGTTCGTGACTTCGGCCCATGGAACGTATCGGCACAAGAGTTTGTAGCCATTTTACGTAAAATGCCAGCGCGCCTTTACTCGATTGCAAGCAGCTTATCAGCAAACCCTGATGAAGTTCATCTAACAATCGGAGCGGTACGCTACGAAGCGCATGGACGCGAGCGTAAAGGTGTTTGTTCAGTCCTGTGTTCAGAACGTTTGCAGCCAGGCGATACGATTCCTGTATACCTTCAAAGCAATAAAAACTTTAAGCTTCCTCAAGATCAAGAAACGCCAATTATTATGGTAGGACCTGGTACAGGTGTGGCTCCGTTCCGCTCATTTATGCAAGAGCGTGAAGAAACAGGGGCGAAAGGCAAGTCATGGATGTTCTTTGGAGATCAGCACTTCGTAACAGACTTCCTTTACCAAACAGAATGGCAAAAGTGGTTAAAAGATGGCGTACTGACAAAAATGGACGTGGCGTTTTCACGCGATACAGAAGAAAAAGTATACGTACAAAACCGTATGCTCGAACATAGTAAAGAATTATTCCAATGGTTAGAAGAAGGCGCATCTTTTTATGTGTGCGGAGATAAAACAAATATGGCACGCGACGTGCACAACACGCTAGTTGAAATTATCGAAACAGAAGGCAAGATGAGCCGTGAACAGGCGGAAGGTTACCTTGCTGAAATGAAGAAACAAAAACGTTATCAGCGTGATGTATACTGAGGATTGAAAGGAGATTTTCAACATGGTAAACAAAATTTTAAAAGCGCCCGAAGGTCCTCCAAGTGACGTTGAGCGCATAAAAGATGAAAGTAATTATTTGCGCGGTACATTAGGAGAAACAATGCTCGACCGCATCAGCTCAGGTATTTCTGAAGACGATAATCGTTTGATGAAGTTCCACGGAAGCTACTTGCAAGATGATCGAGATCTTCGTAATGAACGTCAAAAACAAAAGCTAGAGCCAGCTTACCAATTCATGCTTCGCGTCCGGACTCCAGGCGGTGTTTCAACACCAGAACAGTGGCTAGTGATGGATGATTTAGCACAAAAATACGGAAATGGAACGTTAAAGCTGACAACTCGTCAGGCATTCCAAATGCACGGAATTTTAAAGTGGAACATGAAGAAAACGATTCAAGAAATCCATGCTTCGTTATTAGATACAATTGCAGCTTGCGGAGATGTAAACCGTAACGTAATGTGCAATCCGAATCCTTATCAGTCAGAAGTACACGCTGAAGTATTCGAATGGTCAAAAAAATTAAGTGATTACTTATTGCCTCGTACAAGAGCGTACCACGAACTTTGGCTAGATGAAGAGAAAGTGATCAGCACACCGGAAGTGGAAGAAGAAGTGGAACCAATGTATGGTCCGCTCTATTTGCCAAGAAAGTTCAAAATTGGCGTAGCTGTTCCACCGTCTAACGATATTGACGTGTATTCACAAGACCTTGGCTTTATTGCCATTTTAGAAGACGAGAAACTTGTTGGGTTTAACGTAGCAATCGGCGGCGGTATGGGTATGACGCACGGAGATAAAGCAACTTACCCTCAGCTTGCAAAAGTGATTGGGTTCTGTCGACCTGATCAAATTCTAGAAGTAGCTGAAAAAATCATTACGATTCAACGTGATTATGGAAACCGCTCTGTACGTAAAAACGCGCGTTTTAAATACACAGTTGATCGTCTTGGATTAGAAACGGTAAAAGAAGAGCTTGAAAATCGTCTAGGCTGGAGCTTAGACGAAGCAAAATCTTATCACTTTGATCATAACGGCGACCGCTACGGCTGGGAAAAAGGTGTAAAAGGAAAATGGCACTTTACTCTTTTTGTTCAAGGTGGACGTATTGCTGACTTTGAAGACTATAAGCTTATGACGGGTCTTCGTGAAATTGCAAAAGTTCATAGCGGTGATTTCCGTTTAACGGCCAATCAAAATTTAATTATCGCGAACGTATCAACTGAAAAGAAAAAACAAATTAGTGACCTCATCGAACAATATGGATTAACTGATGGCAAGCATTATTCGGCTCTTCGCCGCAGCTCATTAGCTTGTGTATCGCTTCCGACTTGCGGGCTTGCTATGGCAGAAGCTGAGCGTTATCTCCCAGTTCTTCTTGAGAAAATTGAAGCAATTGTAGATGAAAACGGCCTTCGCGATAAAGAAATTACCATTCGTATGACGGGCTGTCCTAACGGCTGTGCACGTCCTGCTTTAGGTGAAATTGCTTTTATCGGTAAAGCACCGGGTAAATACAATATGTATCTTGGAGCAGCATTTGATGGCAGCCGCTTAAGCAAAATGTACCGTGAAAATATCAGTGAAGAAGAAATTTTAAACGAACTGCGCGTCTTACTCCCTCGCTATGCAAAAGAAAGAGAAGAAGGCGAGCACTTTGGTGACTATGTCATCCGCGCTGGTGTAATTGAAGCTGTAACAGACGGCACGAATTTCCACGCATAATACGGATGAAGGGACCTTTCTAAACTTACAGAAAGGTCCCTTTTTTCTATTTTAATATTCTCTAACAAATACAGCTACTCCAAATACTCCTAATCTTTCAGCAGTAATTTGTTCAAAGCCGTTATCAAGTAAACAATGTGCTGCACTTCGGTAGCGCTGACCTTGAGCTAACAAACGTCCGCAAGGATTTGCGCTGCCGATTACTGTTGCTTCTACGACAGTACGAGGAGCTTGTCTATCCAAAGGATTTCGCTCCCACAGAATTGTTACCACATCCGGAGGACGTGGGATAGATACATTTCCTGTGTGTTCATGCATAGCTATCACCTCCTTACACTATAGTAAATGCAAAAAATGACAGACTGCTTGTACACACGCTGATTTTTATTAAAAAAGGCGTTCAACTATGTCCTAGTTAACCAATTTCATGGCAATGAAGTAATCAATGGAAACAGCTGAGAGAAAAAAAGAATGCTATAATGTAAAAGAAAGGAATTTTTAGCAAGGAGGGAGAAACATGCAGCAAAAACGAGTAGCGGTTATTACAGGGGGAGCAAGCGGAATTGGCAAAGAAACTGCCTTAAAGTTTGCGCAAAAAGGAGACGCGGTGGTCATTGCTGATTATGATAAAGGGAAAGGAAAAGAGACTCTTCAAAAAATTGAAGAAGCTGGAGGGAGCGCTTTATTTGTGCAAACGGACGTCACAAAGTTTGAAGAAGTGGAAGCACTGATTGAAGAAACTGTGAACCGCTTTGGGCGAATTGATGTGATGTTTAACAATGCAGGTATTGGACGCCCTACATCTATTTTAGATCAAGACTTAGAAGAATATCACCGTATTATTAATGTGAATCAGCACGGCGTTACATATGGGATTATGGCAGCGGGCAGGAAAATGAGAGAGTTAGGTATTAAAGGCGTCATTATCAATACGGCATCTATTTTTAGCTTCTTAGCCTCACCCGGTACTTATGCCTATCACGCAACGAAAGGAGCTGTTGTGATGATGACGAAATCAGCTGCGCTAGATCTCGCTAAATACGGTATTCGCGTCGTCGCCATTGCGCCAGGATTTGTTGATACGCCCATTATTCAAGGCTATAAAGACAACGGTATGATTGAAGGAATGAAAGCTAAAACGATGAGCAGAGAGCTCACTACACCAAAACAAATTGCAGATATGGTTTATTTGCTTTCCTTAGAAGAAGCGGGAGCTGTAAACGGCAGCGTCATCATGGCTGATGATGGGTATGCGGCATTTAAATAAAACGAAAAGGATTCTTTTTAAGAAAAGAATCCTTTTTTATTATGTAGTAGGCAGTGAACTATAAACAAACGTATCGTGAGCTTTTCCGTTTTGATACATATAGTTTTTTAACACGCCTTCTTTTTGAAACCCGAGCTTTTCAAGCACATGCTGTGATGCTTTGTTTTCAAGAAACACAACAGCTCCAATCCGCACTAGCTGAAGGGTATCAAAGCCATAAGCCATAACAGCCGAAGCAGCTTCCGAAGCATAGCCGTGACCCCAGTGCTGAGGGTGTAGCTCATAGCCAATTTCCGCGCGCTTATGCTTTTGGTTCCACTGATTAAATCCAACTGTCCCAATTAATTCACCCGTATCGAGCCGTTCGATTCCCCAGCGCATGCCTTTTTGATTTCTGTAATTTTCAGCAAAAATATCAATCAGCACTAATGCTTCTTGGATAGTTTTGAATTTTTCTTGCCCGTAATATTTGATAACTTCTTTCTGAGAGAAGCAGTCAAAGATAGTATCTGCATCGACTTCTGTTATTTCACGCAGTGTAGTGCGAGGTGTAAGAAGAATAGGAAACATACTTTTCTCCTTTCTATTTTATATAGAAAGATTTCGGCAGCTCGGAGAAAATTCCTTTTATTTTATTTTTCTGTTATAAATTAAGTAGAAATATGAGCTGAAGACTGAGAAAAAGACAGGAAAAACTTCTAAATAACGCAAACAGTTGTTACGTACTAGCACTAAAAATAGTATACTAAAAAAACAAATATAGCTAGCTGCACGTAGAGCAGCTAGCTTTCCTGTAGGAGAGAACCTATTTTTTAGTTAACTGATTGCGATCTTCAATTTGAGGAGGCTCTTCAAGCCACCCGTTTTGAATCATAATTTTGCCGCCTTCTTTCGCCAAACTGTAAATGTCTTTTGCAAGCTGGAGCATCTTTAATGGCAAATCACTTCTTAAACTAAAGGCTCCTCCTAAAGCATTACTCCCCAGACCGAACGTACTCAAAAGACTCGTATTGTACATCATCAGCTTATCTGAAAAAGGAGGAACGGTTGAATTCGTCGCTTTTCCGGCATGAGTAGCCGGGGGTTCTATGTAGCTATGGCGTAAAATATCACCTAGTTCTGTTTCAATTTTCTTCGAAAGCTTCATACCCCTGACAAAATGCTGCTGGGCCTCTTTGTTGTTGGCCACTTGAGCAAAACCAATCATCAGCTGCATTCCTACAAGATTTGTATCAACAGCATGTTGAATAAGTGACACTTCAATGGTATTCAGCGATCTTTTTTCGCTAAACCAGCTCAATCCGCCTATATAATTTTGTGCATGGACAAAATGGACTTCCTTAGGCATAGAAACGTATGGGGGTTTTGCGATGACACCCGTTTCTAACAATACTTGTGTGGATTGATTGTATATGTCCTGTGCTTCTGCTGTTGCCTCTACGAAGAAATTTCGGACATCTTCTCGGTAAGACATGGTCGAATGCAAAGCAAACAGTCCTGTCTCAATTTGAGACATTAAGCGTATATACATGGCTTCGAACATGGGGTCATATAGTTTAGGAACTCCTACATTTACGTCATCTTTCGTAAAACCAATTGGGATAACAGCGCCTTCGTTCTCAAATATTTCTTTAATTCGCGCTACACTTTTTAAAGATCGGCTATAATATAGCTCAAAAAGTTCTTTGTAATCTTGTTTATCTTCCAGAAAATATTCTAGAAACCTCAAAATCATCGTTTTTTCCTGATAAGTCATCCATAAGTTAGCAAGCTCCGAGGACGTGAGCGGCGGACGTTTTGATGTGCTCATTGTACACATTCCTCCTGAAAATAGTGATAATATGTATATCTTCGTTAGTATCTCTTTTATTTATAGGAATATTCTTTTTTAAAATTTATTGAAAAGCTTTAGCAGCCGTTATTATAGTAAGATAGTTGAAGAAAATAAGGCTTACCAACAAGTCAGTTGTATGATAACTGATATGAATAAAACTAAGTTTTTCTATTACTTTAAATAATTTGACAATTGCTGTTATTCTTACTATTATGGAAACATAAGTTTTACATATATTGCTAGAGTTCGGCAACACGTTCTAGCAGCACTATAAGTAAGGAGCTTACGATGAAGCACATTGTCCAAGCAACAGATCATCCTAGAACGAAAGCCGCATTAAAAGAGGATTTACGCAGGCTAGGCATAACACAAGGAATGACCATTATAGTTCATTCTTCGCTATCTGCATTAGGGTGGGTAAACGGAGGTTCAGTAGCCGTTATTCAAGCTTTAATGGAGACAGTGACGGAGGAAGGAACGATCGTTATGCCGTCACTGTCGGTCGATCTTTCAGATCCATCGGAATGGGGCAATCCGGCTGTGCCAAAAGAGTGGTGGGAGACTATTCGGGAAACAATGCCCGCATATAATCCAGCTCATACACCAACAAGCGGTATGGGACAAATCGTAGAAACTTTTCGAACATACCCTGGCGTAAGAAGAAGCAGCCATCCAATGTATTCATTCGCCGCTTGGGGAAAGGACAGCGAAGACATCTTAAGAGATCATCCCCTCGAATTCAGTTTAGGCGAAAATTCTCCTCTTGAAAGGCTTTACAAAAAACATGCCTTTGTTTTATTATTAGGTGTCGGGTTTGGGAACAATACTTCTTTTCATCTAGCAGAATATCGTATTCCATATCGAAACGTGATTCAAAAAGGCTCTCCGGTTATGGATGCAGGAAAGCGAGTATGGAAGACGTATAAAGAATTAGAGTTTCGAGAAGAGCTGTTTGAAGAGATAGGTGAAGCGTTTATTGAAGCAAAAGGAATAAAAGCGGAAAAAATCGGTTCAGCACGTGCATACTTCTTTTCAATGCCTAAAGCCGTCGATTTTGCTGAAACGTATTTGAAAGCGCTATAGTGAGCGGTTGTATGCTTTCTAAGTTGTCTGTATATCAGACAACTTAAAGTGAGACAAACGTGAGTCGCCGCCGCGTCTAGACTTTATATTAACAAAGCGCAGAAGTGGTTTAAGCAAGATAGTTTACTTTTTATATTCCTTGTTTCATAATGGCACTTGTCAGTGAATTTATTCGGTCAGGTTGTCTTACAATTATGGAGATAAAAAGCAAGTGTTAAATAAATTCATTAAAAAATTTAAATGTATAGAAAAAAAGGAGAGAATACAATTATGTCACTACGTGATCAAGCACTACATATGCATCAAGAAAAACAAGGTAAGTTAGAAGTTAAATCAAAAGTTGAAGTTCAAAACGCTCAAGATTTAAGCTTAGCTTACTCTCCGGGAGTAGCAGAACCTTGTAAAGAAATTCATGAACATCCAGAAACGGTGTATGATTACACAATGAAAGGAAACATGGTCGGCGTTGTGACAAATGGTACCGCTGTTCTTGGACTTGGAAACATTGGACCTGCGGCTTCACTTCCCGTTATGGAAGGAAAAGCAATTTTATTTAAAAGCTTTGCAGGCGTAGATGCATTCCCAATTACACTTGATACAACAGATACAGATAAAATTGTTGAAACTGTGAAATTAATGGCTCATACATTCGGAGGCATTAACTTGGAAGATATCGCAGCTCCACAGTGCTTTGAAATTGAAGAGCGCCTAAAAAAAGAAGTAGATATTCCTGTGTTCCATGATGATCAGCACGGCACAGCGATCGTAACAGTAGCAGGACTTGTAAATGCACTGAAAATTGTCAATAAATCAATGAAAGACTTAAAAATCGTCTTAAACGGAGCAGGAGCTGCCGGCATTGCCATTACAAAGCTTCTTTATTCTTACGGTGTACGTGACATGATTATGTGTGATACAAGAGGTGCTATTTATGAAGGCCGCTCTCAAGGTATGAACAAAGTGAAAGCTGAAGTGGCTTCTTATACAAATGTAAACAAAGAAAGCGGTACGCTAAGCGATGTAATTAAAGGCGCAGATGTATTTATCGGTGTATCTGCAGCAGATGCATTATCTCAAGAGATGGTTAAATCAATGAATGAAGATGCAATTATTTTTGCAATGGCAAATCCTAATCCAGAAATCAAGCCGGACGCTGCAAAAGAAGCAGGAGCGGCTGTTATTGGAACAGGTCGTTCAGACTTCCCTAACCAAGTAAATAACGTTCTTGCATTCCCTGGAATTTTCCGCGGTGCGTTAGACGTTCGCGCTACTCATATCAACGAAGAAATGAAAAAAGCTGCTGTTGAAGCAATTGCAGCCCTTATTACAGAAGAAGAGCTAAACGCAGATTACGTTATCCCTGGACCATTTGATCCTCGTGTAGCGCCAGCTGTAGCAGAGTCTGTAGCAAAAGCGGCAATGGATTCAGGCGTTGCCCGTATTACAATTGATCCAGCACGTGTAAAAACACATACAGAACAATTAACAAAAATCGAAAACTAATAACGGGTAAAAAAGTCCTTTGAAACGCTGTTTCAAAGGGCTTTTTATGTTAAAGACTTGCTGTAACCGCAGTGAAATCTAAACGTAACACCATTTCATCTCCCGTATGATGTACAATAAAGAGAGAAGAACCCAGGTTTTGTATCATAAAGGGAGGAACAAAGATGTACACCGTATTTTCAACATTTAATGTACCGGATGAAAAAGCTGAAGAAGTGATTGGAATTTATAAAAATCGTTCAAAATCAGTCGACGAGGCTCCAGGATTTGTAGACTTTCTACTTCTTCAAAACGATAAGCGAGCAGGGGAGCTCACCGTTCAGCTTACATTTGATACGAAAGAGAATTATTTAAGCTGGGTACGAAGCGAAGATTTCAAGCGCATTCATGATTTAGAGAAAAAGTACCCTGATCAAGAACTGGCAGCCGTCATCCCAAAAGTTTCTCAGTACAAAGTGGTGGCACGATGAGTTCACTTCCCGTTAATAAGATCGTCGAAAGAGTAACGGAGAAAATCTACGAGTTAGAACCTTCTTTGCTCGAAAAATTCGGAGAGCGCGGTAAAGAAAGATGCCATGAAGATAATCATTATCATATGAAGTATCTTGAGACAACATATAAGTTAGACAACCTGCAAATTTTTACGGACTATGCCTTATGGTTAAACAATTTACTCACAAGCCGAGGAATGAAAACACAGCATATTATTGATAATTTTAATTTTATACAAGAAGCGCTGTTTGAATTAGATAATTACGGTGATAAACAAGTACAGGCGTATGTGACTTACTTAGAAGAAGCGAATCATATACTGGAGCAACAGCAGCTTTAAAAAAGAGGTTAGCACAAAAGTGTTTTAGTTAAAAGAAAATCCGAACGGGTTTGATTCTTGATAAAGAATTCAACCCGTTCGGATTTTTTTATTGATAGGGTGAACGTAGGTTTCCTGTATGTAGTTATGTCTCACTTTTTTGTTTTACATATGTATAAAGGTGGAAATAAAAAAGAAAAAAGAAAAAGGAGAATACATATGCAAAAACAGCTAACAAAAGGAATCTTGTCCTTAATCACTATGTGTATGATTGGAAGTGCGGCAGCTTGTTCAGGTGAACCAGCAAACAAAACAAAATCTGATAATCATAAAGCAGAGGAAAAACCGATTGAAGACCGTCAAGAATTGACAAAGCTACAGCAGTATTCGAGCGACCCGGACATTAAAAAGGGGAAGGATGAAGATTTTGATTTGATCGGTACGTTAAAAAAAGACGCTGAAAAAGAAATGACGCTGAATATTGATGATCAACTCGTTAAAGTGCCAAAAAGCTCTGAGATGGAAGTGGAAGGCTCACAGCTAAAAGATATGATTAATAAAGAAGTAGAAGCTGAAATTGACGCGGCTAAACAAGAAGCAACTAGTATTGAATTAACTCCAAACGCAAAAGCAGATAAAAATGGCGTGTATGAACAAGATGGAAACGAACGTAAAATTGTGGGTGTTTTTATAGAAGAAAGTAACAAACATATAACGGTAAAAGTTCCAAATGGCAAAAAAACGTATCAAAAAAGCTCAGACTTTGAAAAAGAAGAAAAAGGCAGTTTAAAAGAAAAGACGGTATACCTTGAAATCAACTCAGCTAACGAAGTAGAAAGTATAGAAAAAGAAGACCGTGAATAAATAAAGCTACAGCTCTTCTTTCCCTCCTTGCTCTCTTGACTTTTCGAACTGTGTAACTTAACGTTACAGTAGAGAAAGAAAAAAGGTGGTTTATGGAAGATGAACAGTGAATTTACCATTGCCGTGCATAGCTTAGTGTTCCTAGCAAATTTACCAGATCACCGAGCAAGCAGTGAATCGATTGCTTATAACATCTGTACCAATCCTGCACGGGTTCGGAAAATAATGAGTACACTCAGAAAAAACAACTTGGTTCGGACAAAAGAAGGGCTAGGCGGCGGTTATACTTTAGGCTGCAGCCCTGCTGACATAAGTCTTGGGCTGATTTACCGAGCTATATCGACAGGAACGCTGAAGCCTCACTGGTGCAGCGGCGACCCTGATGCTGACTGTATTGTCAAATCAAACATTCAAACAGTGATGGACGACATTTTTACAGAGAGTGAGCAAAGCGTAATTAGGCATTTAGATCAAATTACGATCGAAGACGTGCTGAAAAAAGTTAAAACTGCTCACTAAAAAGCACCTTGCTCATGCAAGGTGCTTTTGTTATGACTCTTTGGAAGCGGCTGTTTCAGCCGCTGCTTCTTTTAAGCCGTCATTTACTTTTCTTCCATTCTCTAAATACTCTGTTTTGAAGCCGCTTTTTAAAGCCCATGTATAGAAGAGAAGAGAAACAACAACAATAATTCCCATATCCCATCCATATTTAATGACATTAAGGCCCCCAAACTTTTCGCTTCCAAGCCATGAAATAGTCATCATACAAAGTAAGTATACAACCATCCATGCGCCGCCTTTGAAGTTCTGTCGAAAGCCTTTCCATTTAGCCTTTGCTTGATAATAAAAATAAATAGGAAGGCCGATTAAAATAATAAACAAAACTTGTCCAGTTAGCGGCCAGCGCGCCCAATATAGCGTTAAAGAAGCAAAAATAAAACCGAGCGGCGCAATAATGCTTAATCCTTTTAAACGAAGAGGTCGATATAAATCGCTGCCAGTTCGTCTTAGCGTCATAACCGTAACAGGACCTGTAATGTAAGAAATAAGCGTAGCGACTGAAATAATTTCAGCAAGCACGCCCCAGCCCCGAAATAAAAACAAAAAGACAAGAGAAACAGCTAAGTTAAAAAACATGGCTTGACGCGGAACACCATAAATAGGATGAAGACGTCCTAGAACACTTGGCAAATATTTATTTTGTTCCATACCATAAATCATTCGAGCAGTAGTAGCTGTATACGTAATACCTGTTCCAGATGGTGAAACAAACGCATCTGCATACAGAACAATGACAAGCCAGTTGATGTTAAGCGCAATGGCTAAATCTGCAAATGGAGAGTTGAAATTTAAATGACTCCATCCCTTCGCAATATCAGAAGGATTTACCGCACCGATAAAAGCAATTTGAAGAAGCAAATAAATGACTGTAGCCACTAAAATTGAGCCTACAACCGCAATCGGAATAGCTCTTCCAGGGTTCTTTGCTTCTCCAGCCATATTAATGGGGCTTTGAAAACCGTTAAAAGCAAATACAATTCCAGACGTAGCAACAGCTGTTAGCACACTAGCCCAGCCGTTTGGTGCGATGCTGCTGCCAGAAGTGAAGTTCTCGCCGTGAAAGCCGACAAATAAAAGTGCTCCAATTGTAAGTCCCGGTATAACAATTTTAAAAATAGTGATTAACGAGTTGGCCTTGGAAAATAGTCCAACTGTCCAATAATTCAGTAAAAAGTAAATAATCAATAGCACAGTAGCGATAGCTAATCCTTCGCCAGTTAACGTTCCTTTTTCTACGAGGTGGCTTGTCCACTGTGCCCACTTCCAAGGCCACGAACTCATATACTGTACAGAAGCTACTGCTTCGACTGGAATAACGGATACAATCGCAATCCAGTTTGCCCAAGCAGCAATAAAACCAATAAACGAACCGTGTGAGTACTGCGTATACTTGACCATTCCGCCGGCTTCGGGAAACATGGATCCTAATTCACTGTAAGAAAGTGCAATAAATAAAATAACGACCATTCCAATGACCCATGATAAAATAGCAGCCGGCCCTGCAATTTGAGCTGCTCGCCACGCTCCAAATAACCAGCCGGAACCAATAATTGATCCAAGTCCCGTCATGGTTAATGCGAATGTTCCCATTCTTCGATGTAAATTGTTCATCTGACTAACACCTTTCATGTAAAATAAGCCTTTCATTTAAACGTTGTTGCTTTATTATTATTATTCTGAAATCTTTGGTTGTCAACTTTTGTCGTTACATGCAGTTCTTAATACTCATTGATTTCCAGTTATGCAGGACAGCTATCCTCAACCTTTCTGTCACAGTAATTAAAGCGCTTTACTTTCTTATTCATCCTACAAGAAACCCTACAGAAATAGATAAAAACCGACAAAAAGTTATCAAGTTCATACCTTATGCACTAGCAATATGAAAAAATTAGGGGATAAGTGGTAGTTGTATTCCCTAAATATGTGAAGAGAAAACACGCTTCATAATAAAGCCCCTTTTGAATAGAGGAGTAAATACCTTCAAAAGGGGGGGGGAGAATTGGACTTTTATCTTTCTTGATGTTTATACTCGAGTAGTTTTACGACGTTTTCTACATCATTTTCAGCAGAAAGTTCGTTAATATTCACTTTATAAATAAGCGTATCCGTTGCAAAAAATTCATCTTTTCCCTCAGGTTTTACTTTTAAGTTTAAGATTTTTACCCGCACAATATGAGTAAACTTACCGCCTTTACCGGGCTGTATTTCACCCATTTGTATCCCGATATCATCTTTTTTAATCGGGCGAACTTTTACTTTTTTATGCTGTTTACCGTAAACCTTCTCATAATGAGAAGTAATATCTTGATGTACCCAAGGTTCAAGAGATTGATAAATAAAATCTTTTACAACAGGCTGACTTACGTGTGATTCTATATTTTCTTCTGGTATATTTTCTTCTGCGGAAATGGAAAGCGTAAAACAAAAAAAGACAAATGCTGCTAAAAATAAAAATTTTCCCACGAAAAAACCCACCTTACCTGTTCGTTTATGTAGCCGATTTTCTAGATCTGCCTCTTTATCTTTTGAACAAAGGCAGGAAGGTATGCACAATTTTTTTTGTGTAATTTATCTTATTAAAAATCAATTTAGTTTAAATAAAATATGTTCTAAATAATTGATTGAAAATTCAAATGCGGTTTACGTACAAAAAAATAGCCAAGTGCGCCTTTACATAGGGGCACTTGGCTATTTGCATGAACATTTTATGCTGCTGTTTTCTTATTGCCTTTAAAAATAAAATAAAGAGCTAATAACATAAATGCTACACCAATCCAGCGGGCTAGATCAAAGGGTACTTCCTTGCTTCCAAACCAGCCAAAATGGTCGATAATCATACTTGCAAATAACTGACCGATAACAGTTGAGATATTAGCTGCTGTTACCCCAATTTTAGGTACAGCTAAAACAGTTAGAAATAAATAAGATGCTCCGAATAAAGCGCAGGTAAGCTGCCATTTAGGGACATCAAAAACAGAAAGAATGTCTCCTTGACCAAAAAATACAACGACAATCGTTAAAATCATGGCACCTGTCGCAAAGGTTAAAAAAGCTGTTTCAAACGTACCTGTTTTTTTACTTAGTGTGCCGTTGATAGAAGACTGAGCGCTTAGCGTTAAACCTCCTATTAAGGTAAGTATCACCATTAATAAACTCATCGTAAAACCCTCCTAGAAAATAAGTACAAGCGCAATTCCCATGCATACAATAGCCATTACGCGTTCTTTGTTAATTTTAATTTTGCTGCTGCCAAGCCAACCAAAATGCTCAATGATCATGCTTGTAATCATTTGGCCCACAATAACAGCAACCATTGAAACACCAATTCCGATAAAGGGGATACTAATCACTAGAATTGTTAAATAAATCGTACCTAATAAACCGCCGGTTAAATTCCACTTAGGCGCTTTTAAGACGTAAGGTAAATCTCCCTTTCCAGCAAATAAAGTGGTCAAACCTAAAATGAGCGTTCCCATGATAAAAATATAATAACTGCTTTCAAGTTTTCCCACTGTTTTTCCGAGTTCTCCGGCAATAGCGCCTTCCATACTTAAGGCAGCGCCGCCTAGAACCGCAACCAAATAAACCAACAACTTCACATTTATCACTCCAATATTTCTTTATATTTGTATATCTAGAAAAATAGATATATTAAGTGAAAAAAACTCGTTAAAGTTTTTTTCGTAAGAATGAAGAAAGCTCTTGAAGCGTTTCTTCATTTCGGCGATAGTATGTCCATTGACCGTGCCGAATTGACTCTAACAAACCTGCTTTTTGCATCATGGAAAGATAACTGGACACTGTGGACTGAGATAGCTGAGCTTTTTCCTGAATATCTCCCACGCAAACACCGCCTCTGCTGCTGACCTCCTTAGGCAAATGTGCTTGTTTGTCTTTAAAATGCTTTTCAGGTTCTTTTAACCACTCCAATATATTTAATCGAGTTTCATTAGATAATGCTTTAAAGATATCAATAGGTTTCATACTTATTATTTTATTCGTCACAGCTCAGATGTCAAATGTTCAAGTTTGCATTTTATAGTTGAATAACAAGCGATGGGTTGAATTATAACAGCTGTGAACGAAAA
The DNA here is from genome assembly GCF_056099005.1 of Priestia sp. 53B2. Lineage (NCBI taxonomy): Bacteria > Bacillati > Bacillota > Bacilli > Caryophanales > Bacillaceae > Priestia > Priestia sp. 53B2. The sequence continues at coordinate 556,522 of NZ_JBLZXA010000030.1, read as the reverse complement.
GTCAACTTATAATAGGATATAAAGAAGAACGTTTTATCCAGCTATTTTTCTACTTATATAATTAGAAAGCATCTTATTTTTTTGAGCAGAACAGATGACATATTCCTTATTTTTCAAGGGATAGTTTAGTAAAATAGAAAAAAGTGAATAAGAAAAGAAGCTAGTTTACTTACTTAAGGGGGAGAGCTGCATATGCAAGGGAAAACAAAACAAGTGCGCTTTCGTAATATGGTAGCGTATGGATTTGGGGATTTGTTTGGCGGAGGATCCTTTTTTATTATCGGCACATTATTTATGGTTTTTTTAACGGATGTAGTCGGGCTTTCTCCTGTAGAAGCAGGAACGATTGTAGCTCTTGGAAAAGTATGGGATGCTTTGTTAGATCCAACCATTGGGTACATATCTGATCATCTTCAGACAAAAAAAGGACGAAGAAGAGTCTTTTTTCTTTTTGGAATCATTCCAGTTGCCATCACGTTCAGTATGCTGTGGATTCCTATTGAAGGCTCGCATATGTTTAAGTACACCTATTTTATTTTAGCCTATCTTTTATTTAACACGGCGTTTGGTATGGTCATGGTTCCTTACAATACGCTAGCAGCAGAGATGACGACAGACTACAGTATTCGTTCAAAAATGACGGGAATACGCATGGTCTTTTCACAAGGCGCTTCATTTTTAGGTGCTTTCTTCCCAAAACGAATCATTGATGCATTTCCAGGTGGACAAGGATATTTAATCATGGGCATTATCTTTGGTCTTCTTTTTGCTCTTCCATGGATTTTTGTCTATAAAGGAACTTGGGACAGCGGAGAAGTAGTGGAACGAAAAAAGAAAAACGGATTTTGGTTAGAATTTAAGCAGCTTTTTATCAGTTTTGGAAGTGCATTTAAAAATAAGTCGTTTAACGTGTATCTTGCCATGTACTTAGCTTCTTACATTGCAATGGATGTATTTAATGCTCTTTTCTTTTATTTTATTGCTTATTACATGCTGCGCGAAGCTATTTATGCAGACACCCTAAGCTTTGTGCAAATTACACAAGTGCTATTTATTCCTCTTGTTACGTACATAGCCATTAAGTTAGGAAATAAATTAACCTATAACTTCAGCATGATCATCTGGGGAACGGGCATTGTTTTATTCAGTTTCCTAACAACGGATAGCTCTTTAGTTCTTATTTATTTAGCGGCATTTTTCTTAGGAAGCGGTCATTCTGGAGCGATCATGATTCCATGGAATGTGCTGCCGTTTGTATCAGATGTAGATGAAATGATTACGACAAAAAGAAGAGAAGGCGTGTATGCAGGGCTGATGTCGTTTATTCGAAAATCTTCTCAGGCGCTTGCGATTTTTCTTGTAGGCGTTGCCTTAAAGAATATTGGCTATGTACCAAACGCCGAGCAGTCAGCTTCTACGCTAGCCGGCTTACAAAAGCTGTTCATGATTGTACCTGCTATTTTGATTCTCGCTGGAATTATCGCAACCATATGGTTTAAGATAAGTCCGGAAAATCACAAAATCTTATTAACTGAAATTCAAAGAAGAAAAAAGGGAGGCCGAGCTAAAGACGTTACTCCTGAAGCGAAAGCGGTTTGTGAAAGTTTAACGGGTTATAAATACGAACAGCTTTGGAAAGACGTAACCATTTCAAAAGAAATTCGAGATAAAACGGTTGTTTAACCTTTAACTTGGCGAAAAAGCGCAAAATTTTCAGCGCAAATATTCGCTAATTATATCCAATAAGAAACTTCCTCTGACGTATTGCCTTTTGGAAAGAAAAGAAATTCTCCTGTCTATCGACTCATTTTTCAGGTGAATTTTAGAAAGGAAGGATTTCTTGCCATTAAAGATGTGCAATTTGGCACGTCTTGATAGGGTGGATTGTACAACTTATAATGAAACTATAAACTAACCACAGGCGCTTTCAATGCGCAGGTATAAATTAGAAAAAAGGAAGGTACAGTTTATGCCAATTCGATATGTTTGTCCACAATGCCAAGGAGCCGGTAAGAAATTTGGATTTATAAAGTGCAAAGTGTGCAACGGCGAAGGAAACATTATCATGTCTTCTAATGAGCCAGATCCAACTAAAAACAAAAAATTAAAATCATCTTCTAAACAAGATAAAGCAATGTAAGCTAAGCTATTGCTAGTAAAGGTATGTATGAACCCCGCTTTTCTATAAAAAAGCGGGGTTTTCTGTTAGACAGACGAACGCTTTTCTTATAATACAATAAAATGAAAGTCGCTAAAATAATAGATAGGGAACCGAAGGAAGAGGGAGGTGGATGGAATACACCGCAAAACAATTTACGCCGCAGTTAGAACAACATATACATACAGTTGAAAGATCTATGCAAGAACTTCTCAAATCAATATATGCACAATATAAAGAAGCTTTTGAAAAAAAAGGGATGCAGCTTTCTGTAGATGTGATCCGTGAAGGGAAAAATCCTTTTCAGTCCGGTTACCACGCCACTATTCAAGTAGGTATTTTGGAAAAAGGTGAGTTTTTAGACGGTCTTTTTATTCCTATCTGGCACTGTGTACGCACGTTTTTGGGCATCCGTTCTTCGAGGAAGCTCCCAGGCAGCAAGATAATCGGAGAGCTGCTGGAAGAAACAGAAGAGGAAATAACAAAAGAAGTAGTAGGTTATTTAGAAATGCAGCTAGAAGATTAGAAGCACCCTGCTTCTAATCTTCTTTAAATTGAAGAAGGTGCAGTTTCTTTTTCAATGTGTCTTTTAGCACGAATAAAGGCCGTCAGCTGCTGAATTTCTTCTTGAGATAGTTCCGCACCGTCGACCGTAATTCTATGAGTTTGAGGCGATGTTAATTCGATGGGTGCATCTGAAAGAGAATGAGGTTCCATTTCCTTACCTAGCAAGTAGTCTGTTGATGTATCAAATAGTTCTGCGATTGTAACGAGTGCTTCAAGAGAAGGACGACGATAGCCAGATTCGTATCCTGCGTAAGTGCTTTTAGCAATTTCAAGCTGGTCAGCTGTATATTGAAGAGACCATTTTTTTTCTTTCCTGAGTTGAGCTAATCTGCTTAACATTCATGACGCTCCTTTGTAGGTGTAGTATGTAAAAAACCGAGGCATTCAGCTCGCGCGCAGATCTTTGTAATCAAACCGTGAGCTAATTTACATTTTTATTCATTATATCATTGCTGCAGAAAAAAGTGTACGCGAAACGAATAATTTTTCTCTTGATTTATTGATTTTTGGTTACTATAATTACAGGTGAAGTACGCGAAATGAATATAATTTATTTGATAGATTGTCAGGTTTTTTTACAAAAATTAAGCAAAGGGGATGTCGGTTTTGAAAAAACTATTATTGTTATCAACTGGTGGAACGGTCGCTTCACTTGAAGGTGAAAATGGACTTGTTCCTGGAATGGAGCCAGATCAATTACTAAGCTACATACCTGATTTAAATGAACACTGTCAAATTGACAGCAAATCTCTTATGAATCTTGATAGTACAAATATGCAGCCAGAATGTTGGATAGAGATGGCAAAAGCGATTGAAGAGCATTATAATGAATACGATGGTTTTGTTATCACCCATGGAACTGATACAATGGCCTACACATCGGCAGCTCTTTCTTACATGCTTCAGCATTCTAAAAAACCAATTGCGATTACAGGATCTCAAATTCCTATTTCATTTAGTAAAACGGACGCGAAACGCAATATTGCAGATGCGATTCGCTTTGCTTGTGAAGAAACAGGCGGAGTCTATGTAGTCTTTGACGGTCGTGTGATTCAAGGCACAAGAGCAATCAAGCTTCGTACAAAAAGCTATGATGCATTTGAAAGCATTAATTATCCATACGTGGCGTCTATCCATGATAATACGGTGGAATATACAAAACCCGTTTGCTCTAGTAAAGAAGAGTTGACGGTTAATACATCTCTTTGTACGGATGTAGCAGTTGTTAAACTGTTTCCCGGCATTAAACCTGAATTTTTCGATGGATTAAAGGATGTATATCAAGGCGTTGTTGTTGAAAGCTATGGAAGTGGAGGTATTCCATTTCAAGTTCGCAACATTTTAGCCAAGCTTGTTGAGTTAACAAACCACGGTGTATCCGTTGTCATTACGACTCAATGTCTTGAAGAAGGAGAAGACATGGGCATTTATGAAGTAGGCCGAATGATTGATCATGACAGCGTCGTGCGCTCAAAAAACATGAACACAGAAGCCATTGTTCCTAAATTAATGTGGGTGCTCGGACAAACGAAAGACCCTCACCAAGTTAAAAAGATGATGGAAACGTCGATTGCAGAAGATATTAATTAAAAAAGAAAGCAGGTACAGCTATGAAACAAGAAACAGCAGGATTTCGTACAGAAGCTGATTTTCTAGGAGAAAAACAAATCCCAGCAGACGTATACTACGGTGTACAAACCGCACGTGCCGTAGAAAATTTTCCGATTACAGGTTATAAAGTACATGAAGAAATGATTAAAGCGCTTGCTATTGTAAAAAAAGCGGCAGCGCTTGCAAATATGGATACAAAGCGCTTATATGAAGGTATTGGAAATGCGATTGTTCAAGCAGCTGATGAAATTTTAGCAGGTCAGTGGCATGAATACTTTATTGTTGACCCTATTCAAGGCGGAGCAGGAACGTCAATGAATATGAATGCCAATGAAGTTATTGCGAACCGTGCTCTTGAAATTATGGGAAATAATAAAGGGGAATATGGTAAATTAAGTCCTAACAGCCATGTGAATATGTCTCAGTCAACAAATGATGTATTTCCAACGGCTATTCATATTTCAACGCTGAACTTATTAAATAAACTTCTTGTTACAATGAATGACATGCATGATGTGTTTAAACGAAAAGCGCAAGAATTTGATCATGTAATTAAAATGGGCCGTACGCACCTTCAAGATGCTGTACCCGTTCGTCTTGGTCAAGAGTTTGAAGCATACAGCCGCGTGTTAGCGCGCGACATTAAGCGTATCAGCGCAACGCGTGACCACTTGCATGAAGTAAATATGGGAGCGACAGCTGTTGGGACAGGCTTAAATGCAGATCCTCGCTATATTGAAAATGTAGTCAAGCACTTAGCCGATATCAGTGGTCTGCCGCTTGTGCATGCAGAGCATTTAGTAGACGCTACTCAAAATACAGATGCTTATACAGAAGTATCTGCAGCGCTTAAAATCTGTATGACGAATATGTCTAAAATCGCAAATGACCTGCGTTTAATGGCATCTGGACCTCGTGCAGGTCTAGGAGAAATCAGCCTTCCTGCTCGTCAGCCTGGTTCTTCAATCATGCCAGGAAAAGTGAACCCGGTTATGGCTGAATTAATCAATCAAATTGCGTTTCAAGTAATGGGAAATGACCAAACAATCTCTCTTGCTTCAGAAGCAGGTCAGATGGAGCTTAACGTTATGGAACCTGTGCTTGTATTTAACTTACTTCAATCAATCAGCATCATGAACAACGGTTTCAGAAGCTTTACAGATCACTGTTTAGCAGGAATTGAAGCAAACGAAACGCGCATGAAAGAATATGTAGAAAAAAGCGTAGGGATTATTACAGCTGTTAACCCTCACTTAGGCTATGAAGTCGTATCGCGTATTGCGCGTGAAGCGATTTTAACAGGAAAACCAATTCGTGAGCTTTGCCTTCAATACGATGTGTTAACAGAAGAGGAATTAGATCTCATTTTAAATCCATTTGAAATGACGAACCCTGGTATTGCAGGAAGTTCATTGTTTGATCGTCAGTAAAAAGAACGGCTTCCATAAGGAAGCCGTTTTTTTATAAAGACATTTGCTGAATGACGCGGCGCATTTTCCGAGCTGTTGCAGCCAAAGCGTCATTCTTTTTAGCAAACTGGGGAATTTGCGTATAAAAATCTCCGAAACACTCCTCTTGGTAGCGTGGAACGATGTGCATGTGAAAATGAGTTAACTTGTTAAACATTCCCCCGTTTTGAGAGAGAGTAACTCCGTCTGGGACAAAGAGCGTCTTCACTGCTTTTGTCATTAGCTTCGCTGCATTCATCACGGCCAGTATGTGTTCAGTATCAAATTCGTCGATTTCCACTATATGTGTTTTAGGAAGAATTAAGACGTGCCCTTCGTTAAATGGCTTGTGATCTAATAGGCACGTCACAAACGAATCTTCAAATATCACATGCGATTTCTCTTGGTTATTTGCTAATCGACACCCTAAGCAATCTATACATGGATTCCCCATCATATGTTCTCTCCTTTTTTAAGATAACTAAAGTGTAGCACGAGAAGTATCAGGAGGAATAGTTTGAAATATACACAGTTGTTTTTTCGCTTAGTAAAGAGCCCGGATATATGACCTGGGCTCTTTGTTTCGTTCTTTTTATATGGGTAGCTGATTTATCTAAAATTTACCATGGTTTTAATTGTAAAAACGAAACCTTTACAGCATAATGATAGTGTAACAGTTAACTGTAACTAACAAGGGGGATTGTTTGAATACATATACAGGCAAGCAAATTACGGAGTTATTAAATAATGAAGGTGCGGACTTGAACCTGCGTACGGTACGGTATTACACGCAAATAGAAATTGTTCCTCCGCTAGAGCTAGTAGGGAATAAGCGTGTGTATACAGATCAGCACCTTCACTACTTTCGAGCCGTTTTAACATTATCAAAAGCAGGTGAGTCACTAGCTTCCATTCAAGAAACGCTTCGTTCACTGAGTGATGAAGAAGTAAAAAACATCGGTGCGCAGCTCCCTCTTTACCAAAGCAAACAAATTCAAAATCAAGAAATGCATCAAGTCAATGAAGATGTATTTGTCGCTATGAACCGAAATTTATCAGCGGACGTACGGCAAAAAGTAATTGAGTCCGTTACTCAGATTTTAAAGGATCATTCATCGCATGATTAAATTAGCTGTGGCAAAATCAGTGATGGAAAAAGAAGAAGGAATGAACCACCTTTGTATTGCATTTGAACGTTCGCAAGTAAAAGTAAAAAAACATCACGATTGATATTCAGCTGCCCGAAGGTCTTTTCAAAGCGACAAACTTAAATGGGTATCGCGAAAACGAACAGGGGCAAATTGAAATAAAGCATATTGAGGATGAACCTCTATTAGTAGAGCTTTACACAGAAGAAGCCGTTTTATATCAGAAAGCAGAGATTGAAGTTGCTGTGACTTACCGCGATGAAAGCTTGCATATGCAGCAAGAAAGATATTCTTTAATGATTAAATTCACGGATGAAGATTTGATAGGGGATTCATTTTTAAATCATGAAATCAGTGCAAAAGTGAAAAAATTTGCTCGTACTAATTCAGGGGAAAGAGGCGGTCACATGAACTTAACTCCATATGTAGTGGAACAAACAAGCAAGGGAGAGCGTGCCTATGATATTTATTCAAGGCTGTTGCTCGACCGAGTGATTATGCTCACAGGTGAAGTTACGGATGAAGTGGCTACTAGCATTATCGCTCAGCTTTTATTTTTAGAAGCAGAAAACCCAGAAAAAGATATCAGCATTTATATTAATTCACCGGGAGGATCTATTACAGCGGGCATGGCTATTTTTGATACGATGCAGCTTATACGTGCAGATGTAAGCACATTGTGTATAGGGCTAGCAGCATCTATGGGTTCATTTTTACTAGCGGGCGGTCAAAAAGGGAAACGTTTTGCTCTTCCTAATAGCGAAGTGATGATTCATCAGCCGCTAGGAGCAGCAAAAGGGCAAGCAGCTGAAATTGAGATTCGAGCAAAGCGTATTTTGCGGTTAAAAGACCACCTAAATGAACTTCTGTCTGAACGAACAGGACAATCGCTTTCAACAATTAAAAAAGACACTGATCGAGATACATTCTTTACAGCGTATGAAGCAAAAGAATATGGCTTGATTGATCAAATTTTAGTTCATCAATAAGGAGGGTACCGTGTGGAAAAAATAAATCGTTATTCAGTAGAATATGAATGGACGAACGTCATTTTTTATCAAGAAGTAGAAGCAATGACTATACAGGAAGCAAAAGAGCGCATTCAACATACAAAAGTAAACGCTGCTATTCGCGCTGTTCATGTCATGGAAGATGTCGAATCGTAACGAAAAACTGGATCCTTTCGGGGATTCAGTTTTTTTGAGCAAATGAAGCAGGGATTTAGATGAAGAAAAGAGAATGCAAAAAGAGATTTAAAAACGAGCAGCTGGTAGCATCATTCAGCAAGAACATCTCATTTCAATTACAAAAAGAAAGGTAGATGTAAATGAAAAAAGTATGGTCTGGATTAGTTGTTCTCATTGCTATTTGTTGGGTGATAACAGGATGTCAGCAAAGCAGTGCTTCAAGCGGTACTGTTGAACAAAAGCTCGTAATCGAAAAATACATAGCCGATAATCAATATGGCCATGCGGTTAAAATGAAAGACCAAAATCAAGTGCAGAAAGTGCAACAGTGGTTAAAAGATGTATCATGGAGAGAAGAAAAAGCTGAAATGATTCGAAAACCTAACTACATTCTTCACTTTGAACCGGTAGAAACAAAAAAGGATATAAAGGTACAATCTTATCGGATGTGGGTCAACTTAGGAAACGAAACCGTTGAATTAGCTACAGATACACACTACGCACAGTTAAAGGGCAAACAAGCAAGATCATTTATTGAATTAGTAGAGCCGAAATAGAAAGCAACTATAAAATAATGTCCAATAAAAGCTAAAACTGCACCTGTTCATATTGAAGCTATCTTCACCGATATGCTTGAGGATCTTGAAGGTACAGAGCTATTCATTACTAACGCGCTTGATATGAGGGTGTAGAAGTATTAAATGTGAGAGGTGACAAGCAGCAATTTTTAAATGTAGCAATAAAGAATTACACTTACAGGTAGGTCCATTATTAAAACATTTTGCTACAAGAAGTAAGGGAAAAAGAGAAATCAAGACGCTGATTTCTCTTTTTTATTCAGGCGTGTCGATGATTATTATTTCCGCGCATTTTGCGTAAAACAAAACTCACAATTAAGACTAAAATAACAGCACCAATAATAGCAGGAACAATTGCGAATCCGCCGATCTCTGGACCAAAATCTCCAAAAATTAGAGAGCCTAACCATGCTCCAATGAACCCAGCAATGATGTTTCCGATAATTCCACCTGGAACATCTCGTCCTGTTAACGCACCAGCAAGCCAGCCGATAAGTCCTCCAACAATAAGCGTCCAAATAAATGACATATACCTAACCTCCTTTTTATAGGGAATTCCTTTTCAGTCTTTCCTAAAACACATTTTGTCATGCGATATCCTTGCTGCAAACCCTTTTACATTTTTTCATCTATTTATCATATATGCTAAGATAGCCCAACATTAAATTGAAGAGTTATGTATGAGAATTCACTGTGAAAGTAACGATAAAATAAAGGAGAGAAGTTCAGCTTATGTACGTTTTAGATTCAATTTAGCTTATTCTATTCCCAAAAGGGGACATCCGGTTCATTTTTAAAAGCTTTTTCCCTTAGTTTTACTTTTTTTAACGGTATTTATGATATCATTTTAAGTAAACAAATTCTTAACGGGAGAACAATATGGAGTCATTATTATTAGATAAAAAGCTTAAACACATTACGAATTTAATTCTAGAAAAAAAAGAAGAGTTCTCAAAACAAAAACAATATGAAGAAAAAGATATTCAACAACAGTTAGAACCGTGGCGCATTCATTTAATTCAAATATATGCTGATTCTGTCTCAACAAATGATACGAAAAACTTTGAAGTGCTTGAGGAATGGGGAAGAGAAGTAGCGAATTTACTCGTTGTCCTTCAGCTTCCGTTGGATGTAGCATTAGAAGAAATCAGCTATTACCGAAATATTATCGGGGAAATTATTAAAGAAGAAGCAAAAGCTGAAACGTTTACGTTTGATGCCTTCTATCAAGTTATTTCTCGTTTCAACGTAGTAGTAGATAAGGCCGTACACTGGGTTAGTAAATCATATATGACCGACTTTGCAAACAAAATCCAATCGGCTCGCTATGCAATTGATGAACTTTCAATTCCTGTGGTACGCATTACGAAAGAAATTGGCGTGATTCCTCTTGTTGGAGATTTAGATACAAATCGCGCTCAAATTTTAATGGAAAATGCGCTTCAACACGGCAGCGACTACAAGCTAAATTGGTTGATTATTGATTTATACGCGGTTCCAATTATTGATACGATGGTAGCGGACCAAATTTTTAAAGTAATCGGTGCTTTAAGATTATTAGGAATTCAAGTGGTTTTAAGCGGGATTCGTGCTGAAATTGCTCAGACGATGGTGAACTTAGGGTTAGATTTAGCTGACATTACGACTTTCAGCAGCCTTCACCAAGCAGTGGAATACGTTAATCAAGCGGACTAATACAACACAAAAGCCCATGATTATGTAACCATATCATGGGCTTTTATTGGTAGAAGAAAATTTGAAGCTTATTTAATAAAGTATCTAATGATTGACTAATTTGAAGTGTGTTAGGACTTGTCATTCCTTCACGGACAGCCGTTTGAATCATTAACGTTCGTGTCTGTTCGATTTCTTCTATTAGTATTTGGTACATGGATTTGTCTTTTGAGCGGGTTGAAAGCAGCATGTTAATTCCTCGTTTTTCTATAGTGATTATGGTTAAATTAACATTAATAGGTTTATTTTTCAATATTATGAAATTAAAAATAGTAAATTTTAAGAATCTTTCATATAAAAAAAGAACCTCTTTTTCAACAGAGGTTCTTTTTCTAATATAATGATTTATTAGGCATGTTTATGATTACCACGCATTTTTCTCATAATGAAACTTACGATTAACACTAAAATAATTGATCCGATAATAGCAGGAATAATAGCAAATCCACCTACAACTGGTCCGAAACTTCCAAAGATAGCTGAACCTAACCAAGAACCGATAAAACCGGCAATAATGTTACCAATAATACCTCCCGGAACGTCTCTTCCCGTAATTAATCCGGCAAGCCACCCAATAATACCACCTACAATAAGTGCCCATAAAAATGACATAAATATCATCCTCCTTTTTAATGATGTATTGCTTATATAGGTTAATACCCCACTTAAAAGAAAACTATTCATAGAATAGCAAAAAAATAAAAAAAACTTGTAAAAGGATTTAAGAACTGCGATAGAGTCATAGAAAATAGACTAACTAGTATATAATAGAAAAAGGAACATAGTTTAGAAGAGAAAGGAGACATAAAGTGAAAATAAAAAATCAAAGCGAGATAGTAGAACAGCACTTGATTCAGCACTGGATGTATTTCCAGCATACGAAGAAATCTGTGAAGGTGGATACGTCAGAAATTAAATGGATTTCTGCATCTCCTTACAATCGGGGTATATATGCAGGAACCCGTCACATTGAGCCTGCGTTAGGAATATGCTCTCGGGAAGGGGAGGAACCTCTATGGATTGTCGGTCCATCTTCATATGATAACCTTGGGCCAGTTCTTCATAAAAATGGATTTGTTCCTTATGAAAAATGGATCGGAATGATTCAGCACATTCAAGAAAAAGAATACATACAGGAGTAAAAGGGTTTCAATGTAAGCGAGTGCACACAGAAGCAGAATTGAAAGAATGGATCGCGGTATACATAGACGGCTATCAAAAACCAAAAGAATATCAAGCTGACTTTCTTGAAAGGTTTAGGGAGCTTATGCAGCACGCTGACCAATATCAGTTATATCTGGGTCTTTATCACAACCGGCCAGCTGTAGCTGGGTCTCTCTTTTTTTATGACGGTACAGCGGGTTTGTATTGTATCACTACAGCTAGACATATGAGGAGAAAAGGCCTGGCCACCGCGTATTTGAAGGAAGTTCTTACTGAAGCAAAAAAACAGGCGGATACGTGTATTTTGCATGCTACAAGTGCAGGAAAGCCAGCTTATGAAAAACTTGGTTTTACAGCGGTTAACGAATTTGATGTATACAGATGGAGAAATAGAGTTGGAACATAATGTGCTGCGGTTTGTGAGAAAAGAGACAAAATTCGACAAATTTTTAAAAAAGTGTAGCTTCCACTTCGTTTTTGGTGTATCCTAGGAAAAAGCAGCAGCATGAGCTAGTGTTGTACATAGAACACAGATAAAAGGAGTCATTATGAAACATTTTTTTAAAACGAGCACGTTTTGGATAGGTTTGGTTGTTGGAATCGCGCTCACATTTGGGGGATATTTTACTGTTACTAGTATTTATGATTATTATTTAGGACGAGAACAGCTGAAAGTATTGACTGCCTCTCAGAAAAACCTTCAAACTGCTTTTAAAGAGTATAATCAGCTGATGGCCGAAAAAAAAACCAAAAAGCAATTTATCAATGAACTCGATGATATTTCAAATACTATAAACTATGAATATAATGAATTAGCTTCCCTTGATCCTACGATGAAAACGATGTATAAGCATACGGGCGTCATCGATGATATGGAACTGATGATTGATAATATCGATAGCATCTATGAATTAACGATGAATGATCACAAAGACGCAACGAAACCGCTTCAAACCTACGTATCTGATTTAATGGAATATGTAGAGAAAGATATGAAAAAAGAAATAAGCATGCTAAGTAAATAGAACAAAACAGCTGTCTAAACAAATAGGCAGCTGTTTTTTTGTTGATTATAAAAGGAATCTTTTGGTTGCAGGCGAAAGAGTATACTATGCACCCACTCGCTTACGTGCACCACGTTTACAAAAAGGGAGGACATAGTATGAAGAAAGTGGTGATTATCCTATTTAGTTTGTTTTCATTAGCCGCATGTCAGGTTCCTACAGCTGAAACGCTTGAAGATCCTTATCCACCCGCTATAAAAATAATAGCTGAAGGCAAAGAAGCCATCGTCAAGCCCTTATTCTTTTGCTGGACCGAATGTGAAGCTGATTTTGGCGAACGAAAAAATTTTAGACAAATTGTTATGAAAGATAGTATTCCCGTCTCTCAAGGTGGTCAAGTGTCCATTAAAATAGATGGTAAAAAACCTAATGCGCTTTATTACAAACAAATTCGCAATCAGTCTATTTATGAAAACATAGTAGAAAAAAAGGACATAAAAAAAACATCTGCTATTACAGTAGATTCTGCCTCTCGCAGTGATCGGTATATACTCGTAGCAGATTGGAAAGATAGCAAAGGGAAAAAGTTAATCGGGCGTGTCTACTACACCCCAGTAAAATTTGAAACACCATAAATATGGCTCTCTATGCTGTAATAGAGAGCCATATGCTTAACTAATAGAATTAAGTGCTTGTGCAAGAGAAGAAGTAGTTTTAACATGTTCAAATGAAAGCCCTAAACGAATGGCAGTTTGAGAAATTTCCGGTCGAATTCCAGATAAAATTGTTTGCACACCAATTAAACGAAGAGCTTTTACCAAATTAAAAATCTCTTGTGCCATCATCGTATCAATCGTAGCTACACCGAGCAGGTCAATACATAAATGTTCAACGCCTTTTTCCGAGCATTGCTGAAGCGTATTTTCTAAAATAAACTGACTTTTGACGGTTCCAATATCACCTACAAGAGGCAGAAGTGCAACTTTGTTTTGAAGCATAATGACAGGAGAACTTAATTCATTAATTAACTCTTTCTGAGCGTTCAGCTGTTCTTGCGTATTTTTATGATATTCTTGAATAAAGATATAAATAGATAGATCAAAAGCTTTAACAATAATGTCATACCACATAAATATCTTATCTACACTTACCTCATTCGAATGCAAAGAGATAAACTTCTTTAAGTAATTGACGGCAATTTTTTGTGAATTAAAATATTCTCGAATAATAAAGTGAAGAGGCGTACTTAAATGCTTTGGATCACGCGCTAGTTCTATCGACCACTGCTGAAAATCTGAAAAAAAATACTCCTCATCCTTTATAAACACGTCAAATAAATGCTGAAAATAATCTTGATTTTGCTGCCTCAGTTCTTTCACAATTGCTGGATTTTTACTCGAATAGACAGAGAACTCATTTTCATCGTCGAGCTGATTGTACCAGTCTTCGGTTAATTGAAGAGAATGTTCTTTGAAAAAATGATATAAGTCCTGATTTTTATGCATGAAGACTCTCCTTATATATGTATAGTCTAATTGATTTATAAATAAAGGCATAAAAGCATCCCCTGATCTAGAGTGAGGATGCTTATAAATAAATCCATTATGAAGCGCATTTATTTTCCTATACGCCTTGTTTTCCCTAACTGTATACTCTCAAACCCAATTTATTAAAAAATAAACATTTTTTAACTACCATATTCATGCATTTTACCTATTTTTCATAAAGAACCACTTCTTGTGCTTATAGCTTTAGCTTGGGTAAAGCATCTTTAATGCTTTGATAGACTAAAATAAAGGACATATCATCTTCCATAGTGCTCATATGTATGGCCATGCTAGGAGAAATTCCTGTTAAAACAAGCTGAGTTCCCATGAGCTTCAGCCAATTGTAAATATTAAGAATATCACGGCCGAAAGAATCATTAAATTGCGCTAACCCTGAGACGTCTAGGATTAAATAACGATCTTTGCTGCTTGTATTACGAGAGGTGAAGCTGTTAAAAAGCATTTCTATACGCCGTTCGTTTAACGTTCCGATTAATGGAAGAACAGAGATTCCTTCCTCTATTGGCACGATAGGGGTGGATAGCCTTTTCACTTCTTCCAAAGCTTGCTGTAGCTGTTCCTGGGCTGTAATCTCTATTGTTACGTCTTTTTGAACACCAATAAAGTAGTATTTATCTTCTTCTTCTATATATGTCGGGTCAATCGTTAGCTGATTATGAAAGAAAGAGCCGTCTTTTCGATAATTAACAATTGTAACAGAGATTGACTGATTGCGGCTGATAGCGCTGCGAATTTCGTCAACGTGGTGCGGGTTTGTAAGAGGACCTTGTAGGAAACGGCAATTTTCCCCTAATACTTCTTCTTCCTTATAGCCGGTCATAAGGGAAAACCCTTGGTTGAGGTAAATAATTGGGTTATCAGGCAAAGAAGGGTCCGTCACGATAATACCAGATTGTGAGCTATGAAGGGCTTTATTTAAAATGGACCATTTTGAATCTTGAGCTTCAGGTGTAGTCAATGCATTCCCTCATTCCTTGGAATTTTTATAAAAATATTGTGACATAAACATGTCAAAAAAACAATTTTCGACGCGTTTGCTTCTAGAGAAAGAGTGAAGATAAGGAAAAATATGTTATAATAGTTTCAGGGGCAAAGGGAGTGTGAACAAATGTGATAACCATCAATTTATTTAATGTTAGTTTCTTTGTGATGGCGCTAGTAGGCTTTATTCTCATTTTTTGTTTGCGTATAAAGTTCAAGCGGCCACTGTCATTATTTAAATGGTCTTTTTTGTTCGGAATGGTGCTGCTGTCGCTAAGTTTATACTTGTTTATGGCGACCAGCCAATATATTCATTTGATATGCAATACAATCGGCTCAGTTATGACAGCGCTCTATCTTATCAGTATTATGGTTGGAGCAGAAGAGTCATAAATACATATGTTTAAAAGTCTATTAAAAGTGGAAAAAAGGAAAGATGCATAAAAGAGAAAGAGACGCACTTACATTCTTTTAGCCGACGAAATGATAACAACTTGAAAAACACCTCGGTATAAAATGCCGAGGTGTTTTTCATAAATAAAAGGGAAAGAAGAATATTTAGAGAAATACTAGTCATATTTTACTGAGTGTAGTAAAATAAAAAGTTATTATTCTATTTTTAGGTTGTTGCTATTGGCAACATGTGTTAGTCTAAAAGTGGTATACATTTTAGGCGATCTTGAAAAAGAGAGACGAGAAGCTTTTAGTCAAGTTTCTTAAAAGCTTTACGTTTACTGAGGTGAAACAATGAAATCTCAAGTACAAAAATTTGTAGGCTATTTATTAGCTGGTGATCAAGACAGCGCTTGGGAAGTTGTGCTAGAAGAAATCCACCAAGGAAAGAACAGCCTAGATATTTATGAAAATTTAATTACAACCGCAATGCGAGTAACTGGAGATATGTGGGAAGAAAATATCATTTCTGTAGCTGATGAGCACGTCGCAACTACGACATGTGATTATGTGCTAACTCGCTATCGCTTTTATAAAAAAATTCAGGGACACGCTTCAGACACCGCTCCAAGGGCACTGCTTCTATGCTTGGAACAAGAACAGCACTTTATTGGTTTAAAGATGGTAGCTTTATTGTTTGAGGAACATGGTTGGAATACTCGCTTTTTAGGGGCCAATCTACCTCTGGAATACGCTGAGAAAATGGCTATAGAATGGAAGCCGCATATGGTAGGATTATCTGTCAGCATTCCTTATCATATTGAGAGGCTTGCTGAATATACCAAAACTTTGGACAAATTAGAACCAAGACCAACGGTAATGGTAGGAGGGCGCTTAGTTTCTCAAATTGATTTCCGTTCTTACTGTTCTGAGCATACAAGCCTAATTCCGGATCTTTACCAACTAAATAACTGGTTAATCAGTTATCACAAAGGAGTGGAAGTTAATGTCGATGCTTGAATATGTTCCAATTCCTTACTTTTTAGTGGATACTGAATTTAATATTTTGGAATGGTCGCAACAATCAGGTCATTTATTTAAGCCTTCAGCTAATTTTTTAGATCTTGTAGACGTATTTAGTCAAGAAAAGGCGAGAAAGTTTTTAAGCTTGCGCCAAAAAGATTCTCGAGAACTATCGGTAGACGAACCCCATGATGAGCAAACGCTTGTCCAAAGCCGAGGCCAGGCTATTCAGAAAGTAGAGCTTGTGATGCCAACCAATGATTCGCCTTATTCACTGTTTGAATGCTTAATTCAATGGGATAGTGATATAGGTCATTTAGTTTGTATTCGCCAAGATGAACGTATACAAGAGCTAACGAATCTTGTTCAAGACCATCGGAAACGATTAGCAGATACAGATTTTGAACTGCTTGAACAAAAAGAACGTCTTGAAAAATCATTACAAAAAATTAAGCAATTGTCCGCCTCTTTTATTAAACTATCCTCTAAAGTAGGACTTATACCTCTTTTTGGAGACTTAGATACAGATCTTGTAGCTGAAAATACGTGCATTTTGCAAAACTTTGCGCATGAAGGAAATTACACCACGCTTCTATTTGACTTTGGGGGACTCGATATATTAACGAACGAAGGAATTCAAGCTTTTGCAGGCTTTATGCAGTCCTTCTATCTCATGGGTATCACATGCTATATTATTGGCATGAAGCCGCACCATACGGCTGCTTTGAAAAATAGAACGTTTGGTGATCAAATTATTTATATGAATAACCTGAGTGAAATTATTGCTGTGAATAAGAATGTAAGTTAAAAGAGTGGAGGAGAAGAAAGTTATTCTTCTCCTCTTTCTGTATACACTTCTCTTCTTATAATTAAACATCTATTAAAGAATCTTTTTATATTTCAGCTGAAAGAATGGCGTTAAGACGTTGAAGTCCTGTGTTCAAATCAGTATCACTAAGGAGGGAATAGCTTATTCGAATGTAAGCATGAAGCGGTTTGTGAACAAAACAAGCCTCACCAGGTAAAAAGCAGATATTGTGCTCCTGGGCTTTTTTTAATAACCCAAATGTGTTTACTTTTTGAGGCAGTTTTAACCATAAGTTGAATCCTCCTTTAGGAACTTGGAATTGAACGGATTCGGAAAGAGACGAAAGCAGGTCGCTTGCATGATC
Organism: Priestia sp. 53B2; assembly: GCF_056099005.1. Lineage (NCBI taxonomy): Bacteria > Bacillati > Bacillota > Bacilli > Caryophanales > Bacillaceae > Priestia > Priestia sp. 53B2. The sequence continues at coordinate 538,786 of NZ_JBLZXA010000030.1, read as the reverse complement.
TCTTCTCAGTTGCAAAGCGGTCCTCAGTTTTTCCATGTGATGTTTCATTCGCTCAGTGCGTAAAAAAGCTAGCACGGCTTTTTGAGTTAGCAAGGGACTACCAATATCCATCAGTGCTTTAACCGCATATAGCCAATCAAATACAGAACCTTGTGCATAAAGTAATCCAATTCGAAGTCCTGGAGCCAAAGTTTTACTAAACCCCTTCAAGAACAAAACATGCCCATTTTTATCAAACGTTTTGATCGGCGGAGGCACCGATATATCATCGAAATAAATCTCTCCAAACGAATCATCTTCAACAATAAAAAAGTGATACAATTCGGCCAAATCAACTAGTTCTTTGCGGCGCTGTCTGCTCATTAGTATACCTGTAGGGTTTTGAAAAGAAGGGTTCACGTACAAAAGCGAAGGCTTTATTTTTTGGCAGACTTCTTCTACTAAATTAGATTGTATTCCTTCTTCATCTAGTTCAATTGAAATGACGTTAACACCTTTATTGGTGAAGACATCAATTGCAGCTCCGTAGCATGGACTCTCTACTATAACCGTATCCCCTGGCTTTAAAAGCGTTTGAGCAATTAAATCAATACCTTGCTGAGCGCCACTTGTAATCATAATTTCATGAGGATCAGCTTTTATTCCTTGCTCTCTCTGTAAATAAGAACAAAACTCTATGCGAAGCTCACGATCTCCTTGAATTGGACCGTATGTGGCTAAAACAAGCTCATTGGTACGTAACAGACTTTGCATTTCTTGCGCTAAAAACTGATTAGGAAGGAGACGAGGGAAAAGAATAGCCTGCGAGAAATCATAATATTTACGATCACGATTTAAGCTATACTGAGAGCGCGTGATATTTACGTTTAATTCATCTTGCCATGAAAAATTATTTAATACCGTGGAAGAACGTTTAGTAACCCCTTTAACAAAAGCTCCTTTTCCTGACTGTATTACGATTAATCCTGATTTTTGTAAGAGCTGATACGATTTTCGTACCGTTAATAAGCTTATTTCTAACTCTTGTGATAGCTTGCGTAAAGAAGGGAGCTGATCACCAGGTTTTATCATGCTCGTTTGGATGCGATAACGAATTTGCTCATAGATTTGCTGATAAATGGGGGTAGAAGATTTTTTATGTACATTAAATCTCATTGTGTCACCTAACTATTCTTTTTCTTTAGTTAACCTCAAAATAAGCATGGGCGCAACTGGAAAAACAGCAACTGTTATAGTCAAGGTTTTACTGTTATACTTCCTTTCTTTTATACTCGTGGCATGTTTAAAGGAGGAAGATATATGATTATTATTAATTACGTACTTATCTGTTTTATTTTTGGCACGACATTTTTAACTATTAAATTAGGGATTGAAGCAGGAATGCCTCCACTTTTCTCAGCTGGAACTCGCTTTCTTTTAGCAGGAATTTTAGTAATCTCGTACTTTGCATATAAAAAAGACGTTCGACACTCGTTATTATTTTCAAAAAAAGTGATGATGGTAGGGTTTTGTTTGACCTTTATGACATTTTCAACGCTCTATTGGGCAGAACAACATGTGACATCGGGTCTTGCAGCTGTTTTATCTGCTACTGGCCCAATGATGATATTGCTTATCCAAGTGATGCAAAGAAAAATGGAATTAAAAAAAGAGCAGTTATTCGCTTTGCTTCTGGCTTTTATCGGTGTTATTTGCATTTCACTTCCAAATGTGACAGCCAATATGTCTTATTCGTGGACGTTAGGGTGTATCATTATCATAGTAGGAGAGGTATTTTACGGCATAGGCAGCAATTATTCGAAAGTTTTGTTAAATGAACTAAAAAAAGTGTCACCGTTTTTAATTAACGGTATTCAAATGTTTTACGGGGGAATATTTCTACTGGTGCTATCTTTATGTACAGAGCAGATTCATGTTTCAACTATTATGCCTCGGAACGCAGTATGGTCTATTGTATATTTAATTTTTGTTGGTTCAATTGCTGGACACGGCTTATATTATTGGCTAATCGCCCAAACAAATCCGGTTTTTCCATCTACTTGGTTGTATGTATCTCCTTTAATCGCGATGTTAATCGGTTATGTAGTCTTAAATGAAGCTATCACGCCTTCTATTATTGGCGGAGGCCTTCTTATTTTAATAGGAGTGTTTATGGCCAACCGTGAAGCTTTGGGAGTACATTTTAAAAAAAGTGTGCTATTCAAAAAGCAGCTGTAAAACAAGTCGCCATTTGCTGACTTGTTTTTAGTTGATCGCAAGACAAAAAAGATTGAAGAAAGATATCAAAGATGACTAAAAGCCTCTTCCTAATGAAAGAAGAGGCTTTTTTGTTAAGAGTTCGCTGACATCGTATGAGACGGTAAAATGATATCTTGGTCTACGAGAAAGGATAAAAGTTCCCGTGTAGCATATGACATATAGCGATCTTTTTTCAAAATGATGCCGAGCTCCCACATTGGAGTAGGTGCGGCAATTGGAATACTTTTAATAAAAGGGTTATTGATCTTTGGAAACACGGACTTTGGTAAAATTGCAATACCTAATTCAGAAGCGACTAGTTCAATAATTAAATCCCATTGAGAACTTTCGTATGCTATTTTTGGATGAAAACCCGCTTGAATGCACTCATGAATAATGCGATCATGAAGAGAGAAATCTTTGCTGAACAGGACAAACGGTTCTTCTCTAAGCTCGCTCAAAGCAACGATTGATTTAGCTGCCAGGGGATGCTCATGATGAATGTATAAATTAAACTCTTCTTCAATAAACGGATAGACGTGAAAAAGAGGGTTTTGAATAGGCAACACGATAATGCCAAGGTCTACTTGTTCGTTTTCTACAAGTTCGACAATTCGCTTTGCGCCAAGCTCCACAAGCTCTAATTTCACCTGAGGATGTTTTGATGTAAAGTTTTTTGCAATCATCGGGAAAACAACAGTCCCTACTAAAGGAGGAATTCCTACTTTAATATCTCCTGTAGGCAGATTCCGTAAATCATCTAACAGAGCATGCAGCTCGTGAAGAGTGGATACCAGCTTTTGGCTTTGCCCATACACAATCTGTCCTGCATCGGTTAACGTCAGTTTTCGAGTAGAGCGATCAAAAAGATCTACGCCGAGTTCTTCTTCTAGTTTTTTTACAATTTTACTTAATGCTGGCTGAGACAAATGAATTGCAGCTGCTGCTTTCGTGAAACTTTTTTGATTAACTACTTCCATGAAATGTTGCAGTTCTCGAATATCCATAAATTCTCCTCACTAGTATTCTTAGTTTTCATACTATTTATTCTATTTATCTATTTTACTTATGATTCAAATAAATGTAAACTCTTACATAAGGAAGTGAATAGTGATTCATCTAAAAATAGCACATAAAATTCCTCTAAATACGTTAGAAACCCGCATATTTGTAAGCGTTAACAAAAAAAGAACCCTCGAAGAAAATCCTAGAAAAATATTTTTTTCTCCCGTAAAACAAAGCCGCGAGCGCAGAAATAACACGTGTTGAAATGTTCATTTTGTATACTGTTCTGACAATTAAGAAAGAGGAATAAAATGGTATAGTGCACCACTAAGGTGAGTCTATTCATTCTGCAAACGAGCCGTACATAGAAAAAAGGGCCGGTTTGTTAAAAATAATTGGGGGAGTGGTTGAGATGACATACGTTAAAGGACTAGAAGGAATCGTTGCAGCTGAAACAAAAGTAGGGCATGTTGATGGAGAGAAAGGTCAGCTGATTTATCGCGGATATTGGGCAAAAGATTTGGCGATCAATTATTCTTTTGAAGAAGTTTCCTATTTAATTTGGAACGGCACGCTGCCAAATCATGATGAGTTAAAAGCATTTAAACAAAAAATGGTGACTTATCGTACGCTTCCGGCTAACATTGTTGCGTTAATGGACTGTTTGCCAAAAGATACAGAAGTGATGAGCGCGCTTCGCACATGTATCTCAGCTTTAGGAGACCCTTCATACAGCTGGCCTCCTACAAAAGAGCAGGCGCTTGCGATTACAGCGGTCACACCTACCATTATTGCCTATTGGTATCGTAAAATGAATGATTTAGAAGTAGTAGAGCCTAACGAGCATTTGGATCATGTAGCCAACTATTTATACATGATTAACGGAGAAATTCCAGATCAAAGTTTGGTTACTGCGCTGAACGCATATTTTGTTTTGACAATTGAGCATGGGATGAACGCCTCAACCTTCTCATCACGCGTTATTTCATCTACCGAATCTGACATGGTTTCAGCTATTTGCGGAGCAATTGGCGCGATGAAAGGTCCGCTTCACGGAGGAGCTCCTTCTGGTGTTATTACCATGTTTGATGAAATTGGAAGTGAAGAGAATATTGAGCCTTGGGTTCGTAAAAAATTAGATAATAAAGAGAAAATCATGGGATTTGGTCATCGCGTTTATCGTACACATGATCCAAGAGCAGAAGCATTAAAAGAAGTATCGAAACAAATCTCAGGAGACAACGGGCTATTTGATTTAATTGTTAAAATTGAAGATAAAACCATTGAATTACTCAATGAATACAAGCCGGGTCGAGGCATTTATACCAATGTAGAATATTTCGCTGCAGCGGTTATGAAAGCGGTTGAGCTTCCGTCTGAACTATTCACACCAACCTTCACAGCAAGCCGTGTAGTTGGCTGGACAGCTCATGTCGTAGAGCAGTCAGAAAATAATCGTATTTACCGACCTCAGTCTGCGTATATAGGTTATACGCCAGTTGAACAAAATCAATAAACAAACTCGGTTTCACATAAAAAACGTCGGTAGATCCGACGTTTTTTTCATATGGTTAAATATATTCTTTTTGAGAATAAAATCGCTTTAATAAATAGAATAATCCGACTGCTAAGCATAAACTTGCTGCAGCTAAGCTAGAGGTAATCATGGCGTGCTCACCTTCGGTAGGGGTATGTGAAAGTTTATAGCTGCTGTAGCATAAGAGAGCTGTGATACATAAACAGCAGGAGCTAATCAATCCATACCGCTTTTTGAAGCCAATGATAGATAGTAATACAATCAAATAAATTCCGCTCACCATCATCATAATTGGAAACTGAGGGTGGAATTTAATTGTATATAACAAATAATCGATGTGAGAATAGTGATGAACCGCCGAGGACTTTGTTAGCCCTCCGGTCAAACTAGCTGATAAAGGTCCTTCAAGCATCGAAGAGCCGTTATACCAAGTAGCGACTGAGGAAAGTAAAAAAACAAAACAACTTGCAAATAGCTGCGTCATGCATTTTATTGACACGTATAGAAAGCTCCTCTCAATAACCATCTTTTGTTAATACAAGTCCGAAAATTATTATAGCAGGTTTTGAAAGTAAAAAAAGTACTATTGGAATGGTTTCATAAAACGTTCATATTTGAAAAGGTTTGTTTTTTAAAAAGAAAGGGAAAAAAGGTGAAACGGAAGATATGAATAGAGGAGAGAGAAAGATGAAGGCAGCAGTGATTTTGAATCCAAACGCTGGAAACAAAAAATTAGTAAATGAAATTGACTTTATATGTGATCGGTTAAACACTGCATTTGAGACGGTTACTTTATATAAAACAGAGCAACCTGGAGAGGGTGCCGATCTGGTAAGAAAATTGGAAGGCAAAGCGGATGTCATTATTGGAGCAGGAGGAGACGGGACAATTTATGAACTCATCAATGCTCTTGCTCCGCTGCAGCAACGTCCTGCATTTGCTATTTTACCTGGTGGAACGTGCAACGACTTTTCGCGTGCAATTGGAATGAATCAAAATCCTTTAAAAGCAGTGGAGCAAATTATAGAAAAGCAGACGGAGGCAGTGGATGTTGGAAAACATGGCGAAGATTATTTTTTAAACTTTTGGGGAATCGGCCTCGTAGCTGATGTATCTGAAAATATTTTAGAAGAAAATAAAGAGAAATTTGGTAAGCTCTCTTACTACATGAGCGTAGGTAGAACTTTAAATCAAGCAGAGCCTTTTCAACTAAAAATGACGAGTGAAAAAGCTTCCTATGAAGGAGAAGCTGTTATGGTGTTAATTGGAAACGGTCCTTTTTTAGGAGGAACTCGCGCTATGCTAGGAAACAGCTCATTTCAAGACGGATTATTAGATGTATTTGTTATTAAAGAAATGGGAATCGAGCCGGTTATGGCATGGTTACAAACAAGCCCTGATGAGGAACAGCTTAACCCTGAAAGCAACCTTATGCATTTTCGTGCAAAAGAAGTCCATATCGAAACTACTCCTGAAAAAACAGTAGATTGTGATGGAGAAAAAGAAACGACAACACCTTCAACGATTACGGTTCTCCACAATCACATAAATATGATAGTCGGAAACGGATAAAAAAACGCTGGAACTTCCAGCATTTTTTTTATGAAGACAGCCATCGCGGAGAAGTAAAAAGCATAATCATTATGCTGCTCATTGTAATAACAAGCATGGAGTAGCAAAAAGCATTAAATCCGATAATATGTAAGCCCACTATCATAATCGTACTGTCTAAGATAAAAATGGTTATTCCTATATTGATTTTCCATTTTTTCGATACAATAATAGCAATTAAATCAAGCCCGTCCGAACTAATGCCGTAGCGAAGCATCAGTCCTATTCCCATTCCTACGAGTGCGCCTCCAAGCAGTGAGCTAAAAAGCAAAGGAAGCTCTAGCGTGCCTTCGAGAATAGACAGCCATTCTGTCATAAAAAAAGAAACAAATAAACCTATACTTCCATAAAAAAAGTTTTGACGATGACGAAAAAAAGCATATAAATAGACAGGTACGTTCAAAAAGAAAATGGACAGTCCGATAGGAGTTCCAAACACATAATATACGATAAGCCCAAATCCTATAAGTCCACCGTCTAGTAAGTGATACGGAGCAATAAATCCGTTTAGCCCTAGTCCAATTAATAAGCTGCCACAGCAAATCGAAACCACTCTCGAAAAAATATTCCTCACCCTATACGTTAAATTTTAATAGGAGTACTCGTCCATCTATGTATATGGCAGGCTTAGGTTATTTAGAAGTAAAAAGAAGAAAAATGAAAATTATGTAAAAAGTATTGATTCTATAACTCTGATATTCTATAGTTAATCTAACTTCGTTTTCACGACAATTTCTTGATTTTTTACGATACTGTTTAACTGTTTGTATTTTTAATATATAAAAAAGTTGTGTTTGGCAAAAAGCATATGATTGTAATAAGTCGATAAAAGCGAGCCGCTATATAAAGGGGTTGATTATGTGTAGGATTCTCTTTCTTTTCAGTCATACTAAAAAGAAAGAGGGATTGTCGTGGAAAATCGTTCCGTACTTTTTTTATGGTTTGGTCAAAGCCAAGCCAATTTAGCAGATGTATTATATATTGTTGCGTTAATCAGTATTCTTTATGCTCAAAATAGTTCTCCTGTGCTGCTTTCATGCATTCCGTTTACCATTACGGCTGCTAAGTTTTTGAGCAGTTTTACTGTGCCTTTTCTTATAGATCGCTACAGGGCTAAGCGTATTCTTGTTGTGTCTCAGCTGTTAAAAACCAGTGTTTTGTCTATGTTTTTCTTGTGGCATATGTCGCTTATCAGCATGCTGTGCTGCGTGGCGTTTATTGCTTTTTTCGATGGGTGGGCAGCTCCGGTTCAAAGCTCTATGCTTCCTCATTTAGTAGATAAAGAGAAGCTGTTGAAATGGAACAGTATGTTTAATGTCACCGATCAAACGATTCAAATTGCAGCCTATCCGCTTGGAAGCTTTCTGATCATTAGCTGGGATGCTACTGGCCTTTTATGGCTGTCATTTTCGTTATTCAGTTTGTCAATCGTATTTATGCAGGCCATTCGCATTAACGTTCATTCTTCTAAAACGAAGCAAAAACAAGGGTTAAAAGAGGGATGGAAGCTAATTTGGCATTATCCGCGCCTGCGGGTTTTATTAGTCATGGAGGTTTTAGAGGGGATGGCTGCCGGCGTTTGGGCATCAGCAATTGTCTACGTGTTTGTGAAAGAGATATTAAATAAAAATGAAGCTTGGTGGGGATATATCAACAGCAGTTTTTTTGTTGGAACGGTGCTTGGAGGTTTCGTTTTGTTGAAGATTTCAGTTGAACAAGAGAAAAGTCTTTATCATATCGTAACATTAGGCAGTCTTTTATCAGGTTTCTTTACATTATTGTTCGGAGTGATGTCTGCTCCTTTTCTTTCACTTTTACTTAGTTTTGCTATTGGCGTTGCTCTTCAAATAAGCGCTACGTGTTCTTACACGCTTACACAAATGGCCGTTCCTTTAGAAAAGCTTTCTAAGATACTTTCCGCTACGCTGAGCGTTTCATATGTGACGTTTGGACTTTCTGTGCTGCTTCTTGGAGCTGTTGCTTCGCTAAATGTGACAGCGGCGTTTCTAACAGCAGGAGGACTGATTGTAATCAGCGGCTGTGTAGGTTTATTCTTACGGAATTATGCGCTTGCTAACTAAAAAAGGTTGCTATTTGCAACCTTTTTTTAAAACATCGTATTTTCTCTCCTCAACCATAAGCCGTATAAAGTTGTTTGCTTCAAATACCCCTTGTGTAAAAGTAGGGAGCTTTTCACGAAAACGAAAGGAAAAAAAGTATGGCTATCGAATTATGTTAAGAGCGTTGAGCTAAAAGGAGTGATTAAATGGTTGTCATTCGACAGGCGGTTGAAACTGATCGAGAGCGACTGGCTACGTTAATGCAAGAATATATAGTAAAATTCTGTGAGCAGCCTGCCCCTTCCCGGAAAGCTTTAACTTTACATATTAAGCGCTTATTGAATAATCCTTCCTATGGTATCCAGTTTGTTGCTGAATTGGAAGGGAAGCTAGTAGGTTTTGCAACGGTGTACGTATCGTGGAGCACCTATTATTTTAAAGAAACAGCCATCTTAAAAGACTTGTACGTATCTCCTTTAAACAGAGGAAATAAAATTGGTGAACGTTTGTTTAAGATCTGCCTGGCCTATTCTCAAAAGTATGAGTTTGCAGGTATGACCGCTGAGTGCAGCAGTGAAAATAAAGTTGCTCAAAACCTTTATCAAAAAATGAACGGTAAAGAAAATGCAGGGGTTCAATACCGTTTTTTTTAAGAGAAGTGCAGCTTTTACTTTTAAGACTTCTACTAAATGGCAAAAATATGTTATAGTATGAAAAGTGAAATTGATGAAAATGTCGGTGGGCTATATGTTAGATGATCGTATCAATAGTAGGAGGAAGTTGGACTAGCTGTTTGAAAGGCGGCCATCCTATTTTTAGTATAGCCGCAAGGAAGGAGCAGGGCCTTGAAAAAAAATCCAATCTTAAACGCGTGGAAAATAGTAACTGCGACGAGCGGTTTTTTACTTGCGCTGTTTATCTTTAAAGTCCGAAAAGGAAGATAACCATATAAAAAAAGCTCCTTGATTGAGGAGCTTTTTATTATTTAGTAATAGGAAACGTCAAGGGAGTCACGGTTGATAAAGAATCTCTGTAAGAATGATAAGTGAAATAATGACGTGTTGGACTATAAATAGTCATGTAAAGTAAATAATCATATTTCGTTTCCATATAGAAAAAAACGTCGTCTGCATGGAGTGTATAGAAAGAGTATGAAATCCCGAGCAGCGTTTGCTTTTGTACGCTTGTGCTTGGATTTTCTTTAATCCATTCGTACAGTTCAAACACACTCACTCCTGGTGATGATTGCAGCGTATGTACTTTGTCATATAACTTATCAGATACATTGGAAACCGACTGTTTTAATTGGTGAAATAAGTTGGACATTTGTTCTTTCATTGTGGTGAGCTCCTTTACGAGTAGTCAGCTATTAGCATGCTCAGAGAAATCCACGCTTATGTATAAGTTAGTGGATGGCTGATTTGAATTTGCCGCCATGCGCTTCTTGGGTATCCATAATGGTTGTAAATGCATGCGGATCTATTTCGGAAATAATGGTTTTAAGCTTGGTAATTTCTAAACGCGTCACAACTACGTATATGACTTCTTTTTCTGTACCTTCAAATCCGCCTTTACCGTAAAGCTTTGTAACGCCGCGTCCTAGACGATGTGTAATAGCATCTGATAGCTCTTCGTAGTGATTTGAAACAATAAAGGCTGCTTTTGTTTCATCAAGACCCTGAATAATCGCATCGATTGTTTTAGAAGCAATATAGTACGTAAGGATCGAGTACATCGCCTGTTCCCAACCTAGCACAAAGCCTGCCCAAGCAAAAATGAAGATATTTAAAAACATCACAAATTCGCCCACAGAAAACGGGATTTTTTTTGTTAATAAAATACCTAAAATCTCAGTTCCGTCTAACGCTCCGCCGTGACGAATGACCGTTCCTACACCTGCTCCTAACAGCAGCCCGCCAAATACAGTAGCAAGAAGCGGTTCAGATGTTACGGCTGGAACATGGTGCAATTGAGATTCTACAATGGATAAAGCAACAACTGCAAACATAGATGAAAAGCAGAAGTTACGACCAATTTGTTTGTATCCACTATATAAAAAAGGGAGATTAAAGATGATGATAAGAAGACTGAACGGCAATTTCGTTAAATAAACTAAAATTAGAGAAATACCGATAATACCGCCATCAATTACGGAATTTGGGACTAAAAATAATTCGATAGAAACGGCAGCCAAGGAAGCTCCAATTAACATCATAATGTAGCGATAAATGAGCCGACCTGCCTTTTCCTTTTTGTGCTGTTTCGTTGTCATAAAATCTTTCCTTTCAAAATACTGCCTATACGCAACTCTTACTAGTATAACTAAGTCTTGGGAACTCTATCCAATTATCTACTTTAAAAAAGACTAGCCAGAATAAACAAAATCCTGTTAAATTAAACGGTAGACATTTGCTGAAATAAAGGAGCTGTACATATGATAAACGTTTATATTCCAGCGCTTCAAACAAGCGCTGGTGAAAAAGCGGCACGCTATATTGATACATTAACCAAACCGATAGGAAGCCTTGGAAGACTCGAAGAAATAGCCGTTGAATTAGCGGCCATGACCGGGGAAGTTTTTCCGACAGTCACGCCGCCAGGAGTCCTCGTTTTTGCAGGCGATCATGGAATTGTAAAAGAAGGAGTTTCGGCTTATCCGCAGGACGTAACGGCACAAATGGCGCTGAATTTTTTGCAGGGAGGAGCAGCTATTAACGTGTTTAGTCAGCAAATAGATGCCCAGTTCAAACTGATTGACATCGGCATTGCTTCTGACCTTTCCCATAAGGACCTTGTACAACGCAAAGTGAAGCTGGGCACAGCAAGTTTTTATAAAGAAGACGCGATGACGCGCAGTGAGGCAGAACTGGCTGTTCAAGTCGGATATGAAGAAGCTGAAGAGCTTATTGCCCAAGGAATTAAATGTTTGATTGTAGGAGAAATGGGCATCGGAAATACTACGTCAAGCACGGCTATTTTAGCTGTATTGACAGGAGAAAAAGTCTCTAAGCTTGCAGGAATGGGCACAGGGATTTCTGCCGAACAACTGCGCCACAAAGTGAACGTGATTGAAGAAGCGCTGCAAAATAGGCACATTAACCCTCAGGATCCGATTGATATTATTAGTAAAATAGGGGGCCTTGAAATTGCCGGGATGACAGGTGCTATGCTGGCGGCAGCTGCTCACCGTATTCCTATTTTAGTAGATGGTTTTATTTGTACAGTTGCAGCCCTTCTAGCGACAGAAATCAATACACAAGCAAGAGACTATATGTTTGCTAGTCACCAATCTGTTGAACAAGGTCATGCGTGTGCAATGAAGCTTCTTGGCAAGACACCGCTCCTCAACCTCAATCTTCGGTTAGGTGAGGGAAGTGGAGCAGCTGTTACATTTCCGCTGCTGCACTCAGCTTCATTGATGATTGCCAATATGGCCACATTTCAATCTGCGGGAGTGTCTGAGAAAGAATAAACCTAAAAAAGACATGGGAACAAAACCATGTCTTTTTTCTTTATTTTATAAAAAAATCTTATATTTTTAACATCATAAACCAATAAATGCTAAAGCTAGCACCTGTTAAAATAAATGATCCAATAATTAACAATACCAGTGCAACGCGTCGTTTAATCGCTTGAATTTCTCTATCTTTTGGCAAACGTCCCATTGGTCTTCCTCCATTATGTAAATATTTCACGTATTTTCCTATTTTACTCTGCTTTAAAAAGAGAGAACATATGTCAAAGTTACTAAAAATCAAATTATTTTACAAAAAAATTGTATCCCCGTTACAGCAGGGCAAAGAATACGTATTTTTTCAGTTAGAAAAGGACTGCTCTAAAGGTTTACTTACATGGCAACAACCTTTATCATATAACTGACTATACTATGATGTTATCCAAAGTTGGAAGAAATCTCAATAAATGTGAGTGTTATAATTACATGATAAGAGTCAGAAAATTTTAAAAAAGAGTGTGAGCAAACAATGAACGGTATGTTGATTATTCGGAACGGTGCTCCTTTTTATGAAGGAGCTTCTGTGCCTATTCCAAAAAATAAAGCCTGTATTATCGGACGAAGCAGTGAAGAATGGGAGCCTTATCTGGCCTTTCAAAGTGCTTACATTTCACGCAAGCATTTTGAAGTAACGTACGAAAGCAATGCATTTTTCATTACAGACTTGTTTAGTAAACACGGGACAAAAGTAAACGGAGAAGAGTTACAGCCTGGAACCCCTCGTTTATTGAAAGAGCAGGATGTCATTACCTTAGCAAATGAGGAGGCAGCTTTAGTATTTAGAAATGATGATATGGATGAAACCCTCGATTTAGGACCTTTGCTAAAACAAATAAATAAGCCATTTTACACATTAGATCCAATTTTGCAGAAAGTAAAAGTAAAAGAGGAAACGTATATTCTGTCAGATAAAGAATACGCGTGCTTAGCTTATCTTCTAGAATACAACAATCAATTTGTTTCAAAAGAAGCATTAAAAAAAAGCGTTTGGCCTGAACGAGTAGAGTCAAATGGAGAAATTCTAGTAGCAGCGGAAGAGCTGAATGCGCTGATTTACCGGGTTCGCAAAAAAATAGGAACATATTTAGAAATCGAAGTGATTCGAGGAAAAGGATATTGGCTGCACTTTAACGAAAATGGACGTGAATAGAATCACGTCCATTTTTTAGTCTCGTTTTACAGCATGTACACGTATATGTTTAGCTTCTGCTAGCCAAGATCCGTTTTGAAATAGTTTGTCTTGCATTCGATTTTCTAAGCGCGTAATGAGGACATTTTTTGTTTCTGTCGTCACGTGAGCAAAAAGAGGGGCTGCATTTGTTTCCAGCCAATTACGCAAGCCGTTTTCCCCTTTTAACAGGAAGGGACGGCTGTAGTGTATAGCCGTGGTGACTTGAAAATTCTGTGATTCCAAAAGAGAAGAATATTCAGCTACAGAAGGAAAGTACCATGGGAAATCTACATCGTTATAAGGGATATCAAACGTTTTAAATTGACGAATGATTTCTGTAAAAATTTCGTCCATGTTTCCTTTTCCCCAAAATTCTGCTACAAATCGGCCATTTGGTTTTAAAGCATTGTAAATGTTTTTAATGACAAGGTGAGGGGGACGGATGTCGTGTAAAGTTGCATTTGAAAAAACTGCGTCAAATTGTTCGTAATAAGGAAGGTTAAGGGCATTTAACTGTTCAAAGGATAGAGTTGGGTACTGATGACGAGCCTGTTCAATCATATTTTCAGAGCAATCGATGCCCGTTGCACGGACATCAAGCTTATTGAGCTGCGAAATAAATTCGCCAGTGCCGCAGCCAATATCTAAAATATGTTCGCCAGCTTGAGGAGAAAGAAGGTTCATAGCACTTCCTCCAAATGAAGAAACAAACGGAAGATGATACACTTGAGCAATTTTTTGTTGATTAACAGTTTGACTCATGAAGTGATTCCTCCTTTGTAAAAGATGATGACTATCGTTTTATAAGAAGAAACAAGCTTTGAATAGTAGATATGAAGTTATTGATAGAATTATACCATATATCTCACTTATTATGCCGAAAACTGCAAAGAAAAAGCGCACCAAACTTCTAGCTTGGGCGCTTACAAGCACGAACTATTTTATAACCATTAACCAAACTGAACAAATAGAGGAAGATCTGTATGGCCCATCTCACGTACGTAGACGTATAAATTTCCTTTATGATGAATTTCATGGTCAATGGCCATTTGTAAGAGTTGACTTCCAGGAAGCTTTCTTCCAAACGCCGCCGTGGTGTCAATTGTTTTGTTTAAATCATCTTCGCTAAGTGAGCGTAATACGTCTACTGTTTTTTGCGTATATTCAGCTGCAAGGTCCGATAATGATTTACCACTAAAATCAGCTTTCTGGCCAAGTGGAGATAAATCGCCGGATTTTACCACTAATGTAAATGCATAAAAGGATGTTAAAATATGCGTAGATAAGTCAAAAGCGGACATAGATGTCGGGGCAGGCTTGTAGTCGTAGTGACCTGCTTCAATTTTGTTGATTAATTCATTGGTTACGTTTCGATGTGCTAAAAAGTGATGAGTAATTTGTTCAACTGTCATGATGAAAAGCTCCTTTATTATGTATTTCGCTTCTGAGTATAGCATCTGGAAATCAGAAAGCGAAGAAAAAACTTTAACAAAAAGAAAAGCAGCTGCATGTGAGCAGCTGCTTTTCTTTTTGTTAGAAATTACGTTGTTTTAATTCTTCTAGTAATAACTCCATACCTTCGCGGCTTAAAGTTAATTTGCCATCTGCGATTGTTACGTTGTCAGAAGATACTTCGCCAGTAATTGCACAAGCACCGTTCGGCTCATATTTCTTTAAAATAATTCGATCTGTTTCAACGAAAATTTCAACAGGATCTTTTACATCTATTTCAAGAACACGTCTTAACTCTTTAGGAATTACGATACGACCTAAATCATCTACTTTTCTTACAATACCAGTCGATTTCATTTTTTAATCACCTTTACTTTTATATTTTATTGAGTACGCAAAATATTATTTTTGGAATTTCTAAGATGATTATATACTAGATAACCGCTAAATTTGTCGAAGTTATTAATATGTAAATGAACTGTAATATTATTGAAATATTATCTGTAAATACAAATCCTCCTACAATATGGAATATATAGGGCTCTTTGTATGATATAGGAGATGAAGGAATTAATTACATTTGACATACAATTTTTTTTATGTTTATGCAGCAGCCTGGGGGTAGGCTACATGTAAGCGCGGAAGCAAACAAGTTGAAAAAATGAAGAAAATATGATTAAATTTAAAAGTAACTTGCTCAAAATAATTAAATCGTAATGATTACGTATTTCAAATAAAAAATTGATAAAACGAAAGGGTGACAAAGAGTTTGGCTAAAAAATCAAAAGTTGTGAAAGAACAAAGGCGTCAAGAGATGGTAGCGAAGTATGCGCAATTACGCCAAGAGCTGAAGGAAAAAGGAGATTACGAAGCGTTAAAAAAATTGCCTAGAGATTCTTCACCAACGCGCTTAAATAATCGCTGCCGCGTTACCGGTCGTCCGCGAGGCTATCTTAGAAAATTCGAAATGTCACGCATCGCTTTTAGGGAATTGGCCTACAAAGGACAAATTCCAGGTGTTAAAAAAGCAAGCTGGTAGTATAAAAGCCCTCATTATGAGGGCTTTTATTATTTATTAGCTGCAAAATATCGAGCGATCCCTTGGTAAATACCTGTAGATATTTGCTGCTGATACGCGTTAGAAGAAACAATTTGCTCATCGTGAGCATTTGATAAAAAGCCTAATTCAAGAAGTACAGCACGCTGGTTGTTTTCTCGAGTAACATAATAATCTCCAAAACGAACCCCCATATCTTTCATAGAAGGCGCGTTTTCAGCCATGCTTTCTTGAATGTATTTTGCTAATTCTTTATCTTTGGCTTCACTGTAATAAAATGATGCGATGCCGTTTGCAGAAGATGAAGTAGAAGCGTTATAGTGAATGCTGATAAATGCATCTGCATGCTTTGCTTCACTAACATTCACCCGTCCGCTCAGTGAAATAAAAGTATCGTTTGAACGCGTCATAAATACATTTGCTCCAGAATTAGCTAGGCGGCTTGCCACAAGTTTTGCTGTTGTTAACGCTAAATTTTTCTCAACCGATGACTTGCCTGAAGTGCCAGGATCATATCCGCCGTGCCCAGCGTCTACTACAATAATTTTATCTTTTAAAGCAGCAGAAGGAGAAGGCAAACTAGCTGAAGGTGTAGAACCAGCCTCAGCTGTTAACCCTTTTGATACCCATGCTGTTTGACTCGCAGAGTACTGAATTTGCACCCAGTCATTCGCTTCGCTTACTTTTTTGAATCTTTCACCTGCTTTTGCTACGCGAATAATTCCCGCACTTAAGCTCGGCTGACTGCGTAAATTTGAAGCTTTTGTAATTTGAATCGGCTGGGCTGTTTGTGAAGACTGTTCAGAACCTGTTTGTAAGTATTGACTTGCAACCCAACCTGTTTTGCCGCTTGCTGTTTTAATCTGGGACCAGGATCCGCTTTCTTTTACCACCGTTACTTTTGAATTGCGCGGTAAGTTCGTCACGATGGATGCGCTTGTGCTCGCAGAAGAGCGAACATTTAATGAGCTCGCATTAACAACCGCTGACTTCGATGTTGTAGAGCCAGAATCCTTAGCTGGCGTAGAAGAACCGGAGCCTGCTTGTAGGTACTGACTTGCTACCCAGCCCGTTTGACCGCTTGCCGTTTTAATTTGTGACCAAGACCCGCTTTCTTTTACCACCGTTACTTTTGAATTGCGGGATAAGTTTGTTACGATGGACGCGCTTGTGCTTGCAGAAGAACGAACGTTTAATGAGCTGGCATTAACGACCGCTGACTTCGATGTCGAATTTGCGGTAGACGTATTGTTTGTTTGCGTTTTATTTATGTATTGAGATGAAATCCAAGCTTCTTTGCCGTTATAGGTAATTTTAGCCCATCCTTTGCTTTCATCTACTATATCAACGGTGTTTCCCTTCGTTATTTTACCAACGATAGCACCGCTTGTACTAGGCGTTGCACGTACATTTAACGATGTAGCAGTTACTTTGGCCGATTCAGCTGCATCTGCATCAATTGAATGCAAAAGCAATGAAGAGCTTAAAAGAACAGAAGAAACGGCTGTGTACATGACATGTTTTTTATTCATTTTTTCCTCCTTGCAAATTACAAATTTCAACATAAGGTTATTGGTATACAAAGCATATATCGGCAAATAGTCCAAAATTTTGAGTTAAATCTACTATTATCTCATAATACCGATATTATCCATCATACTATATGTCGAAATTCAATTGTATAATGAATTTGAACTATCTGCCATCCTTAACGATAAAATTTTACATTAATGTAAAATATAATTATATTAAAGGTGGAATTTAGCGATATTAAAGACCTTTAATCCTTTGTTCATCTACATTTTGAGGATATGTCTTCTACTAGCAAAAACGTAAAATAGTATAAAACAGCTGAGTGTGAATATGATAGAGGAGAGATAGAAAATAAAAGCGTATCTATCTTTTGGAGGAGGAAACATCCACAATTATGAAACATTTAGAATAAAAATAACAAAAATATATAAACTAATACAAAGCCTGTCTATAGCGATGTAAAGCTCGTAGCATAAACCAAAAGTAAATAGTTAGAAAATTCTTTCTTTTTACTTTGAAACATGATACAGTATAAAAAAGTGAAAAGGTGGAAACTGATATGCGAAAGATTGTTCAGTATGAAACAAAGTGGTCGCTTTTGTATCAAATGGAAAAAGAAGCGTTGCTTAATACACTAAAAGATTTTTCAGTAGACATCGAACATATTGGAAGCACGTCCGTTCCAGGATTGGCAGGTTCACCAATCGTTGATATTTTAATTGGAGTCAAACGCGAAGAAGACATAAATGAAGTACGGGCTATATTAAAAAATAAATCTCACGTATATGTAGCGGAAAAAGAGATGTTTGTCTTATTAAAAGAAGGTGTTCCAGCTGCACACTATCCTCGAGTTATGACAGTTAAAAATGCCCGTAAGCTCATTCCACATGATGCTAGAAGAAGTCATGTGTACGTAACGGTCAGTGAATCACCTTATTGGAATGAACGAATTAATTTCAGGGAGCAGTTACGCTCGAGCGAACGTGCTAGAAAAAAATATGAAGGTATGAAATACGAGCTTTCAAAACGATTGTGGAACGATATATCTACCTATGAGTACAAAAAAGAAGAATTCATTCAGCGCAGTCTATAAAAAACGTCATTTCACTTGAAATGACGTTTTTTTAATTAATTATCTTGTAAAACAATGGTCTCAAGCTTGTCAGCAGTATTTACTGCGAGAACCGTATAGTTTTTACCGCTTTGAAGATTTGTTCCAGGAAGACTTAGTATTTCTTTTCCATCTGCCGTGGAAACAGATAGATCATACGAACCCGGATTTACTACTTGATAACCTGAAATGTTTTTAAAAGACAGTTCTTTAAATAAAGGAGCAGCACCTTTAGGACCTACGTTTACCGCAGGAGCATCAGGAGATAAATGAGCAACACGTAAACTTGCTTTTCCATCCATTTCTTGCTTATTATTCGTGAAAGCCTGTAGTTCAAGATTTTCCGCCTTATTTACAGCGGCCACTGTATACGATTTTCCACCGTCTACAACAAGGGTAGCTTCGATGATGGAATCTTTTGTTCCTTTTGTCTTCGCTTCGTATACTTCGACTTTATGAGAACCAGCTGACAAACGCAGGGAGTTGGAGACATCTTTAAACTTTGCTCCTTCTACTAAAGCTTTGTCATCCACAAAAATGTCTACAGCCGGAGCATCCGGTGAAGCATGAACGATGCGAACTTCTGCATTCTGAGCTGTTCGCTCATCTGCAGCAGGAGGTGTTTCAGCGGCAAATACTAACATGCGGCTAAGTGCTAAGAAGGCAATCACTGCTGCCATTACGAATAGTCGTTTCATCAAGTATCACTCCTTTTATAGTATACACAGCTTTATGTAAAGAGAAGGACTGTGCAGTTGTTAGCGTATACTAAATAAAATCAACTATTCGTTTGTTTGTTAACTTTTGACGTGTTTACTGAGATTTTTGACGAAAAAATCGAAGAATAGCCAAAATATTGTACAGAGCTGTTAAGAGCCATGTCAATAAAAAGCCTAGGCCAAGCCCAATATTGGCATCTATATACGTATGCGTGAAGTCATCATATACGACGTAGGAAAGAGGAGCAATCGACAGTAAAAATAGAAGAAAAAACAAAAGCGTTTTACATCTGTTTAAAGTGAAGGTTAAATAAAAGAAAAGGAAAGAGGCGAACAATAGAAGACCGTCTCTAATAGCCCAAGGCAAAACGCCGATATGTGGATTAGCGAGAAGAAAAGTCGGGACAATTGAAAGGAGGAAAAGGAGAGAAAGTAAAGTTACGTGAAGTGTGTGCTTTTTTGTAAAAGCCGGCACCAATAAAAACGCTGCGGTTGCACTTAAAAGAAAATTACAAATTAAAATAAACTCCATATCAACACCTCATTTATTGAGTATTACTTTTAGTCTATTCAGCATGCTGTTAAAGTAGATAAAAAAGCTGCGATGTTCATCGCAGCTTTTGGTTATTCGAATTTAAATCCTTGTTTTTCAAGCATCGCTCGAACTTCTGCATAATAAATGGTTTTATAAATAGCTGATACAGTTTGTGACCAGTTGCGGTCATCAGCACCGTTTGTTCTCTTTTTCATATACTCTGCCATTTCAGCATCATAGTCTTGAATCAATGACTTTAAGTCGTGATTATAGCTTTCACGATGGTGCACAGCAGCTTGTGGCAATCGAGGTTTTTTCGCAGAATGATCTGCCCGATGTCCAACCACAAGACCACTCACTGGGAATACGTATTCCGGTAAATCTAGCAGTTCAATGACTTCTAGCGGCTTTCTGCGAATGCCTCCGATTGGGACTGTACCTAAACCGAGTGATTCTGCAGCAACTGTTGCGGCTTCTAAAGAAATTCCAGCATCAGTTGCCCCGACTAAAATTGATTCAAGCCCATCGGTTACGCCAAGAGGGGCATCGTTAAGTTCAGCTGCAATCTTAGCACGATTAAAATCTGCACAAAAGATTAAAAATAGAGGAGCTTGGTCAATCCACGCTTGGTTGCCGGCAAGCTCTGAAAGTTTTTTCTTCTTTTCTTTATCTTGGACGCTAATAATAGTCACTTGCTGTCCATTAATAGACGAAGCGGCTGACTGAGCAGATTGAATAATCGTATCTAAATGCTCGTCACTTACTGCTTCGTCTGTATACTGACGGATAGAACGATGATCTTGAATTGTACGAATTGCTTCATTCATGATGCGTCATCCTTTCAAAGAAGTTATGATTAACCTTGTAATGTTTTTACATCTAAAGGTGCTACAAGTACGCCAGTTTGAGCAAATGCTACAAAACTTTGGAAGTGAGCTGATTTATTGTGTGCTTGAATTGCTTCTTCGCTTTTCCACTCTTCAATCATCATAAATGTGTTAGGTGTAAAAGCATCTTCAAATAGTTGATAGTTGCTGTTTCCTTCTTCTTGTAAAGAATGCTTAATTAGTTCTTGTACGTTTTCTAAAAATTCTTCTCTTTTTGCTGGGTTAACTTTCATTGAAGCTTGTAAATGAATCATGGATGATTCCTCCTTTAATAATGATGGTGCTTTATATTATTTGTTTTGTTTTTAATCTTTCATTCAATTTATGATTAAAATGAAGATAAGTTCGAATATCATCGAACAACGAAACTATAACACCGATTAAATAACAGTGCAAGGAATTTAGTTCGAAAGTTATCGAACATTGATACACAAAAGAAGCTGTGTTATATTTTAAGCATGAGAAAACCTTATCAACCACCGAAAGCTGAAATTAAATTAACGCCTATTTTACACGCGTTGAGTGATCCTAACCGACTGCGAATTGTACAGTGTTTAGCGACAAGAAAGGAGCAGACCTGTTCGTATTATCAAAAATTAAATGTATCAAAATCAACGCTATCACATCATATTAAAGTACTTCGCGAAGCTGGAATTATCAAACTACGTATAGAAGGTACGCAGCACTATTATTCCTTGCGTTTAGAAGAACTTGAGGACTTGTTCCCAGGTTTGCTTCCTTCCATTATAAATATAGATGAGCAATTATTTTAAAAGCTGAACGATGTTTTGTTCAGCTTTTTTGTTCAAAATAAATGTGTCCATGCAGGCTGCATCCGGGATTAAAAGAAGAACGACAGTGAGGGCAAGTGGAGTTACAGGTTAAGTATTCATTAATTGATAGCTCATGTTTACATACTCCGCAAAGAATAGCTTTTTCATTAAACATAGCTTCTTGCCACCTTTTAATGTCGTGATCAGCATGTCCGTTATGACATTGATAGCATGGATAATATGTATTACAGCAATAAAATTTTATTGCAATAATATCTTTATCCGTATGATAGTGCGTACAGCGCGTTTCAGAATCCACCGTATCACCTTTTACTACAGGTGCAGATTTGTTCATTATCATCACTCCCTATGAAAAGTATAGCATGCTTTTATACGCCTTATCATACATATGTAAAAAGAAAAATGCTATAATAAAACCATCGTTTTACATGTCAGATTGCATGCTAAAAAGATCAGATAAAAATTGATGTCAAAACAGATCGATTAAGTGAAGTAAAGAGAGGAAGAAAAAATGAGTAAGCAAGTTATCGTTTTTACCGGAGGCGGAACAGCTGGACACGTAACACCAAACATTGCCATTATGAAAGAATTAGACAGTGAAAAATGGGATATCCATTATGTCGGTTCTCACAATGGTATTGAGAAAGAATTAATTACAAAATTAAACGTTCCATATCATGCAATTTCAAGCGGGAAGCTGCGCCGCTACGTGGATATGGAAAATGTAAAAGATGTATTTCGAGTAGCAAAAGGAGTCGGCGATGCACGTCGCGTGCTGAAAAAGTTAAAGCCTTCTCTTGTTTTTTCAAAAGGCGGTTTTGTCACAGTTCCTGTTGTAATGGCTGCTAAATCTTTAAACATTCCCGTGTTTATTCATGAAAGTGATTTAACACCGGGATTAGCAAATAAAATTGCGCAGAAATTTGCTACTAAAATTTTTACTTCTTTTGATGAAGCGGCAAATTACTTTCCAAAAGAAAAAGTGCAGGTTGTTGGTTCACCTATTCGAAAAGAATTATTTAGCGGAAGCGCAGCGAACGGGGAAAGCTGGCTTCGCTTTTATGATAAGCGCCCAATTTTAACCATTATGGGCGGAAGTTTAGGAGCACGCCGCATCAATGAAATTGTTCGAGAGTCCTTGCCTGAACTGCAAAAGAAATTTCAAATTGTACACCTGTGCGGAAAAGGCAATATTGATACAAGCCTTGAAAAAGAGTCGGGCTACCGTCAGTTAGAATATGTAAATGAACAGCTTCCAGATGTTCTAGCGGCCACTGATTATGTGATTACACGCGGCGGATCCAATGCCATCTTTGAGTTTTTAGCCCTTCATAAACCGATGATGATTATTCCTTTATCAAAAGCACAAAGCCGCGGAGACCAAATTTTAAATGCACAGTCCTTTAAGAAAAAAGGTTACTGTATGGTTGTGGAAGAAGAACAGTTAACAAAAGAACTGTTTTTGCGTGAAGTAAATGAGCTTCAGCAGCAGGCAAGTACAATGAAGCGTACAATGCGTGAAGCAACAAAAACGGATGCCATTTCAATTCTTGTAAATGAAATTGAGAAAATGAGCTAAAAAAAGCGTTCTTATCGAGGAGATAAGAACGCTTTCTTCTAAAAGAGGCGGAGGAAGCATGCCGTAAACTAATTCATAATGAACATAATGAAATGGAAAGTATTTTGTCACGCGCGTCGGAACAAAATTTTATACCAGTTGTAGATGATCAAAATATTTTTATTGGACTCGTGCGGCGAAGAGAGATTATAGAGTATTGCATCTCTCAGCTTTTTATACATGGAGAAA
Source organism: Priestia sp. 53B2 (assembly GCF_056099005.1). Lineage (NCBI taxonomy): Bacteria > Bacillati > Bacillota > Bacilli > Caryophanales > Bacillaceae > Priestia > Priestia sp. 53B2. The sequence goes on along the minus strand of NZ_JBLZXA010000030.1, from coordinate 515,755 downwards.
CGCCTCTAAATGTGAAGATTTAGTTAAGTTTACGTAAAAAACATAATTTTTACATAAAAGGTAGTCTCTTTTTATATAATTAATGTTATAATAAGAGATGTAAAGACGAAACTTGCGTAATGTAAGCCTCTAACATTTGTTAGAGGTTCTTTTTTTACATAACATAAAACATTTGATTTCAGTTCTTTCTATGGTTAAGTTAGAATAAGTGTTAAAGTAAGAGGTTTCTTGCTTTTTTACATAAGAAAAGTGAGCTGTACAAAGGAGACAAAGTATATTGACTACGGAAAAAACAAAAAGCGATCAATTACGCAGCATATTCAAAACTATTATCTTCGCTATCGCTCTAGTATTTATGATTCGCGCATTTTTATTTTCTCCGTATATTGTAGAAGGCGCTTCAATGAACCCAACGCTGCATAACGGAGAGCGTTTGTTTGTGAATAAACTGTCGTATTCGCTCCATGATATTCGCCGCGGAGATATTGTGATTATTAAAGACGAGGCTAAGAATAAGCATTATGTAAAAAGAGTAATCGGTCTGCCAGGTGAAAAAATCGAAATGAAAAAAGATCAGCTTTATATTGATGATAAAAAAGTAAGTGAACCTTATTTAAAAACGAATCGTCAAATTGCCAACAACATGGATATGGAGCTTACAGGAGATTTTGAGCCCGTTCAAATACCTAAAAACGAAGTATTTGTAATGGGTGATAACCGTCTGTACAGTATGGATAGCCGCAACGGTCTAGGTCTCATTGATGAAAAACGGATTGTCGGAAAAAGCGAATTTGTATTTTATCCCGTCAAAAAAATAAGAAAAACAACGTGAAAAAGAAATGCCGATGAAGGTATTTCTTTTTTTGTCTACTGTTCCTAAAGATGGGTAAGCTAAGAAAAAAAGAGGTGAACCACTTGAAGACAGCCTACGAAAAATTATTTAAGCATTTTAAATTTGTTGATGTCCTTGAGCTGAAAAACCGATTAGCAATGGGACCTATACTCACATACGCTTCACGGGAAAACGGAGAGATATCCGATATTGATATGTCTTTTTACGAAAAACGAGTGGGAGGCGTCAGTATGGTAATTGTCGGCCCTGCATTTATTACAGAAAATGGCCAAGTAGCACATGGACAAATCGGAATTCATCGTGATCATGTGATACGAAAGCTTCATCAACTGACTCAAATGATTCATAAAAGAGGAGCTAAAGCGATTCTTCAACTATCGCACGGGGGAAGAAAGTGCGTAGAAATGGAAAATAAGTGGCAAGCCATTAGCCCGAGTGAAAAGCCTCACAAACGAAAAGGCAAAAAGCCTGTTCAAATGAACGAGCGCGATATGACTTATATCGTTCAAGCATTTGGAGAAGCTACCACAAGAGCTATGGAAGCAGGGTTTGATGGAGTAGAAATTGACGGAGGAAATGAATGTTTACTGCAGCAGTTTACGTCAAGGCAAGCAAATGAACGAAGTGATTCTTATGGAGGAAGCACAGAAAACCGCTTCACTTTTGTGCTTGAAGTCATTCGTGAAGTGACGCGTCGAGCAGCTCATGGAGGCAGACCATTCATTGTGGGGTATACATTAGCGCCTAAAGAAAAAGGATATTTAGGAAATAAAGAGGAAGATACACTTGAAGGGATTGACCGTCTTATTCAAACGGAAATTGACTATTTACATATTAGTGCTTTACATGAACCTAACTCAAAAAGGGAAGAAATTAGTTCGCTGCTTTCTTCAATTATCAAGCACGTCAATCACCGGGTTCCTCTTGTGAGCACAGGAGGGCTTACAGCAACAGAGGTAGCAGAAGCTTTTCATCAGGGACTGGCTTTAATTACGATTGAACAAGCGTTAGTCGTAGAGCCAGATTGGGTAGAAAAAGTGATAAATAGCGATGAGCCTGCTTTTATGGATGCTACGTCACTGGATAAAGATGTGAGTTTGCCTCCTGAAGTGCTGGCTCACTGGAAAGATATGCATAGAAACGACCGCCATTATTAAGACGGTCGTTTTTATGTTTTTGATTTAACAAGAAGAGTTTTATTTTACTGATACTATAACCAAGCGGTATACATAGACTAAAAGAAAAAATCAAAAACACAGTTGACTTCTAGGAATAGTTAGGATTACAATATAAACAACTTATTCATAAAACGGACAGCTGATCGGACATACCGAAGGCTTCTAGCAAACAACTGTTGGAGGCCTTTTTGTGCTTTCTAACAGAAGATGAAAGTGGAGGGACAACATGAAAAAGTTAATTACGTTTGCACTTATTGGCTTTTTAGCTCAGTTAATTGATGGATCACTCGGAATGGCATACGGGGTGACATCAACTACGCTGCTTTTAACGTTTGGAATTGCACCAGCTGTGGCTTCCGCATCTGTTCACTTAGCAGAAGTTGTAACAACGGCAGCTTCGGGTGTTTCGCATATTAAATTTGGAAACGTAGATAAATCGATGGTGTTAAAACTGATTATCCCAGGCTCCATTGGAGCTTTTGTAGGAGCCTGCTTTCTAAGTAATTTACCTGGAGATGCAGTAAGGCCTTACGTTTCAACATTCTTATTGCTCCTAGGAGTTTATGTGTTATTTCGTTTTTTATTTACGTTTAAAACAAACGAAGAAAAGAGCACCAAACCTTTATCGACGAAGCAGTCCATTCCGTTAGGATTAATTGCTGGATTTGCTGATGCTACAGGAGGAGGCGGCTGGGGGCCGATAGCAACGCCTGTATTGCTAGCTAAAAAAGGCACAACAGCACGGAAAGTCGTTGGAACTGTGGATACAAGTGAATTTGCTATTGCCGTCTCGGCTACACTTGGCTTTTTAATTTCTCTTGGCTGGGAGCAGGTAAACTGGTTCTGGGTAGGCGCCCTTATGATTGGCGGAATTATCGCGGCTCCGATTGCTGCATGGTTTGTTCGTATTATCCCGGCTCACTTGCTTGGTTCACTTGTTGGTGGGTTTATCATTTTAACAAATGCTCGAACACTCTTAAACACATGGGTATCAAGCAGCTCAACTCAGATAGCTGTATATGCATTCATACTTATTGTGTGGGCAGCAGCGATCATTTACTCACTGTTACAAGGAAAAAAATATAATCAAAATCGAAACGTAGAAGTTTCGTAATAAAGAGGATGGAATAAAAGTAGCTTAGTTAAAGGAAGATCTGAACGTGTTTGATTCTTGATGGAGAATTAAATGTGTTCAGATCTTTTTATGGTTAGGGTGAAGGTAGGTTTCATGTATGTAGTGGCTTCTAGCTGTTGATTGGAGGGCAAGGCGAGGACTCCTGAGTGAAAAGCGGAACAGATGAGACCCGGCAGGAGCGGCCGCCCTCGGAAAGCGAAGCCTTGGACGGAAATCAACGGTGGTGTAAGGGATCATACTAGCGCATTATCCCCTTTGTTCGTCTTTAGATTGGGGTGATTTCGCTATGTCTCAATCTCTTTTATTATTTGAATTCCGTAAAATAGAGAAGCGTAGATATTTTCTTTGCGTCTTATGATACAATAGACGAGTTCATTCATGAGTGGGAATACTTTCTAACACATATAAAATTCATTGAATCGTCGAGGTGTGAAGAGTAAGTGGTCTATTTTATTTTAGTATTAGTAGCAGCTATCGAAGTAATTGTCTTATTGATTAATCGACCTGTATTTGCAAACATTCCGTATGTTCAAGTATATATTGTTCCTTTGTTAGTAGTAATTGTCATCACGATGTTACTTTCGCGAAATCCAAAGAGATTTATGCGGTGGTTTAAACAAGGGCTTATTACGATTTCAGTCGTTGTGCTTGTATTCGTACCGGTTCTCTATGCCAAAAATCTCCCGCTATATGGGTATAATGAAGCAAAAAAAATGCTTGCGCAAAGAGAACAGCTCTTGCTAAGTCAGTTCCAAAAAGGAAAATACGTATATCCAGCAAAAGACAGCCCTAAAAAATACCGTTATCTATTTAAAGTCAATCGTGGAAACGGCATGCTTGAATATGTATTCGACCCATACACAGGCGGTTATGAAGTTGTGACAGATGTGATAAAAAAATAAAGGTTTAGCTTATTTAAAGCTAAGCCTTTTTATATGAGAAAAATTGAAACTTTTTGAAAATCTGTGCGTATTTATTAAAGAACGTTCACAAAAAAGTCACAAAAGGAGTTGCGCAATGAGAAAGTTAGAATACCGACTGCTAAAGCCTGATGATACATTTATATCTATTTATCACTATCATTCTATTGAACTTGAACAAATTTTAGCAAGAAGGGAATGCGAATTTTTTGTTAAAGAAGGAGTAACGTATAAACAAACTTCATCTGCAGTCGAAGATGATATACATATTATTTATGTAAAAGAACATGAACATGGACCGAAAGAGCAAGCAGAAGATGATCACAGAGAAATTACGTTAGAAGTCCGCAAACTGAATTCTCTTCGAGGACACCCGATTTTATTCGTCTCTTCATTTTATACGCATTTAGACGTATTAAGCTATATCGGAACAGTTTATACATACTACAATGGATGGGAATGGGAAAGAGACTCTGCGGAAATTGATGAAGATCGCAGCGTGTACAGTTTATATGTAACAAAAACAGGCGTAACGTATGAAGGGGGAAAGGCGTAATGTCAAAAACAAAAAAAATGATGGCCGGGGTTTTGACCACAGCTTTAATGACATCGCTCGTTGCCTGTGGTTCAACTGATCAGGCAAAACCAGCTAAACCGAAAGATAAATCGTGTGACAAGTGGAAATGGGATGAAGATACCCAAACGTACTACTGTTCAGATTCTTCTTCTTCGCACAGCGGCTCATATTATCACGGAGGCCGCTACTACGGCTCTAAAAAACAGTTGACCTCATCATCGGCCTATAAATCATTTAAATCAAGCAGCTCGTATAAATCTGGAATTGGGAGCGGCTCTAAAGGCGGTTTTGGCGGGTAATGCATAAAGAAAAACGAGAAATGTTTTATAAAGAAATTGAAGATTTTTGGCACGATTTATACGGAACAGAGTATGCTCTTTATGACGTACATATAGAGTCTTCTCATATCATTGATTCTATTAAAGAAGCTGCAAATCGAATTGGGGAATTATTTTTTAAAACTGCACCTTTACTTCGTTCTTTAGATGATCAGACGCTTTTTTCTTTAGGATTTCCAAAAGACAGCCTCCCGTACCTACGACTGAAAACGATGGAAACAGAAAGTGTGATTTCGCGCCTTGATTTTGCTGTTACGACTGATCAAATTAAGCTTTTAGAACTAAATGCGGATACGCCTACGTTCATTAAAGAATTATTTCATGTAAATGAATTAGTCTGTCGTCATTTTCAAGTGCAAAACCCTAATAAGCTTGAGGAAAAAAAGCTTGCTTTAGCATTAAAACACGCCATTTTTGAAGCTTATAACGAGCTCGATAGACCGAACTATCCAAACGTCGTTTTTTCTTCTCATGATACACATGAAGAAGATAAGCTAACGACTCTTTATTTAATGAAGCTAGCCGATGTAGATGCTACATACGTTCCATTATCGCAGCTTCGAATTGTCCCTTCCTCTACAGTTGAAGAAGGTGAACATATAGAAGCGGGCGTGTATGATCAATATGGACAAAAAATAGACGTACTCTATCGCCAAACTTATCCGCTTGAACATTTAATTGAAGATGAAGATCCGAGCACGCATGAAAAAGTCGGACACATGCTTTTAACATTGGCACAGCAAAAACAAGTAGCCATAATCAATCCGCCTTCTGCATTTTTACTGCAGTCCAAAGCCGTGCAAGCACTCATTTGGGCTTTGTATGAACAACATCATCCTTTCTTCACTAAAGAAGAGCATCACACCATTGAAACGTACTTTTTACCAACGTATTTAGAAGAAGATCCATTTATTGAAAGAAAACAAGCATTTGTGAAGAAACCCTCTTTTGGTCGTGAGGGAGATACCGTTGAAATTTATAATAAAGATGGAATCAAAATAGAAGAAGATCAGCATAAGACATACCAAGAATACTCGGCTGTGTATCAACAGTTTATTCCATTGCCAGCTGCAACGATGAAGACTCAAACACAAACAATAGAGGCTCATATCATGTACGGGTGCTTTTTATTAAATGGAAAAGCAAGCGCAGTAGGAATACGAGCTGGAAATCAAATTACGGATAACGAATCATATTATTTGCCAATTGGATTAAAATGAAAAGGGGAATAAAAATGACACAATGGATTGATTGGGCTAGTATAGGGAGTTTTTTATCTCACGTAGCAGTAGGGTTAGGGCTATTATTTATCGGAGTCATGGTATTTGAATTAACAACAAAATTTAATGACCGTGAACTCATAAAAAAAGGCAATGTGGCGGTCGCTTTGAAGTTATGGGGAAAAGGAGTTGGGCTTGCTATTGTTATTTTTACTGTATGGAGCAACAGCTTAAATTTGGTAGATGCAACTCTTTGGGGAGTAGTAGGTATCATTACTCAAGTAGTGGCATATTGGGTTATTGAATTTATTATGACGCCTAAAACGAGCCTAGCCAAAAAAGTAGAAGAAGGAAATGTAGCGGTTGGAGTAACTCTTTTTACAGCGTCGGTTGCCGTCGGCCTTATTGTGGCCGGAAGCTTAACATATTAAAAGAAGGCGATTCCTGTTTTACGGGGAATCGCTTTTTTTATGTCCGGATTGCTCGTGTTCACTTAGTAATAATATACGTGTATTTTCACGGTCGGCACGAACAATTTTTTGCTGTGTGTAAAGCGGAATGACAAAGAGCAAAATAAATAAAAAAACATAGCTCATTCTTGTTATCCTCCCATGTAAATTGTAAACGCCTGCTAATAGTGTGTGACAAACAATACGTAAATATAGCATATTTAATTGGGTGAACTGGAAAAAATTGAGGGATATAAAAAGAATATAATCCTACCTACAACAAAAACTAAAAGCAGTATAGAGGCACGTCTTTTATTAAGAAAGGAGTTGGGAAAAGTGAAAAGGTGGCTCATTTTATGCTTATTGATTGTAATCGCAGCTGGATGTGGACGCCCAGATGAAACATCTCAACCGAGCATTTTCCTTATACCAGAAGGGTACAAAGGATGGGTTATGGTCGAATATGATAAAGATAACGGAAATCCCAGCAAGACAGAAGGAGACTACACTGTATTTAAAGTAAATGACCAGGGAGTCGGGAAAACCAAAACGCTTTTAAGCGGCGGCGGCTGGGCAAGAAATAAATATTTCTATGTAAATAAAAATGGAGAGCGAAAGCAATTGAAGCAGGGAAAGATGATTCATGGAACGACTCAAGGTAACAAAAATCATACGGTAACCTACTTTTTCGTGGGCACCGCAAAAGAGTTCGACAAGGCGGGAGACTATCGAAGAAAACTTACCGAAGAAAGTTCTTCGTAAAAAAAGAAACGTTGCCTCTTCGACAACGTTTCTTTTCTATCTTCATTTGAATGTGCAAAAGACGGTGTCTTTTAAACGTTGAATTTCGTTTAATGCTTCTTTCTGCTTATGAATTACCCAATCTGGCAACGAATGTTCAACCGGCAGCTCGTCGAAACAAGCCCCGCATGTTTTAACTTCAATATAAGACTCAATATACTGAAGGTGATCTAAGTTATAAGCCCAAAGTCGACGTTCAGGGCATATCGTTTCTAAGTAAAGCGGAAGCTGAAAAAAAGGATCTACTGCTTCAGAAAGTTCTAACGGTCCTTGGCTATCAGCATTGGTTACGTCTAGATAACCGCAGTGAGGACACGTGCATGAGTGCGTTGACCCGTTCAATTTTTTATCCAGTTTTACAACTCGCGCACATAGTTCGCAGTTTGGACATTTTACTAAGATAAAGTCAAGGAACTTATCTAAAAATTGTTGCTGTATTACTTGCTGATTTGTCATTTTTTGTACCTCTAACTGTCAAACTTTTTTTAGTTGCGAAAATAAATAATGAAACCTACATACTATTCATAACACATGATGGGGGTTAAAACAACAAAAACCCTTTTCGACAGAAGGGTTGTGTGATATAGTATGACAAATCAGAATAAATAAAGAAAAATGGTGAGAAAAAATGAGTCAAAACGAACAATGGACATCAAAACTCGGCTTTATCTTGGCATCTGCCGGTTCCGCAATTGGAATCGGAGCCATTTGGAAACTGCCTTATGTAGCCGGAACAAGCGGAGGAGGGGCTTTCTTTTTACTGTTTATTTTGTTTACAGCAATTATTGGTTTGCCGCTTTTGCTTGCTGAATTTGTACTAGGTAGACATACACAAAAAGAAGCAATTCGTGCTTATGATGCAGTTGCTCCCGGTTCTCTATGGAAAGGAATCGGGTATTTAGGTGTGATCACATGTTTTATTTTATTATCATTCTATAGTGTAGTAGGGGGATGGATTCTACAATATATTTTTGCAAGCGTCACGGGTCAACTGAATGGAGTAAGTGACTACGGAAATTTATTTAACTCGACCATTGCTAATCCAACAAGTGCTGTTATCTCTCAATTTGTTTTTCTTCTTTTAACAATTGTTGTAGTAGCAAGAGGCATTCAAAATGGTATTGAAAAAGCAAACAAAATTTTAATGCCTGCTCTCTTTATTTTATTTATTATTATTATTATTCGTTCTTTAACATTAGACGGGGCGATGGAAGGCGTATCTTTCTTTTTATATCCAGATTTTTCAAAGCTTACCTCTCAAACCATTTTGTTTGCGATGGGACAAGCATTCTTTTCGCTTAGCGTAGGCGTTTCAGTTATGGTTACGTACAGTTCGTATCTATCTAAGCAGCAAAACTTGCCAAAATCGGCTATTTCAATTTCAGCGTTAAACATTTTGATTTCTTTACTAGCAGGACTTGCAATTTTTCCTGCAGTCTTTTCAATGGGCGTAAAGCCGACGGAAGGACCAGGTCTTTTATTCATTGTATTGCCTTCTATTTTTGAACAGCTTCCGTTCGGAATTGTGTTTCAAACTTTCTTTTTGGCGCTGTTTTTATTTGCCACTTTGACATCTGCGTTTTCGATGTTAGAAATTATTGTCGCTTCATTAGCCAAAGGAGAGCAGCATAAGCGTATAAAGCTATCTTGGATTTCGGGCTTGCTAATCTTCGTGGTAGGAATACCTTCAGCGCTATCGTATGGTTTATTAAGTGACGTATTGATCTTTGGAAAAAGCATCTTTGACGCTTTCGATTTTCTTGTAAGTAATATCCTTATGCCACTCGGTACTCTTTTAATTGCCATCTTTGTTCCTTGGAAAATGAAAAAAGATGTACTAATTGAAGAATTTAAGCACGGTTCAACGAATGTGAAGCGCTGGTTCTCTTTATGGCTTCTTGCTATTCGATACATTGCACCTGTTTTAATTATCATTGTATTTATTAATATGCTAGGCTTTATCTAACGAAAAAACGCTGTTAAAACGCTTGGTTTTAACAGCGTTTTTTTGAAGGAAGAGGAGGAGTATGATGCTTGATTTCTTGTATGATATGTTTGTAGGGGCAGGGGTATTTATTTTATTAATAATTCTGTTGCTAGTAGCGAGAACGTCAGGGAAACGCAAGAAATAGGCGGGTATAATTCCCAGTGTAAAAACCCAAAAAAAGACTAACACCACAGAATTAAACTATGATAATATATTATCCTATGAGCATAATCAATGCTCACATATGTTGTGATGAAGCGTTTTTTAGAAAGAGGGATCATCTTGAGTGGAGAAGTTCTTGTCAAGATTTTATCTCAAGCGTATGAACAAAAAAAGACATTACCAATCGTCTCATTCTCGTCTTTTTTTGAACAAAAAAAGGTGGGCTTTCGTTTAAATAACGATGTGTCCGCTGATATCATCTACCATACGCTTATGTGTATTCAGAGAAAAACGTGTGTCCAAGATGTGTTAGTGGAAGTACTAAAAGTTGATAGTTCAAACAATGACGGGGCATCTTCTGATTGTGTATATATTTTAGCAAATGGTACAAAACAGCAAGTAAAAGAATGGGTTCAACCCTTACATCCTAAAAGAGTGAAACAAGGATATCAGCACGGGACACCCATTGATGCGCCACAGTTAAAAAATGACTACCACGTGTTTGCCGTTACTTGGTCATAAGCGTTTAACCAAAAAAACATCCTGCTGTCGCTGCAGGATGTTTTTTGTTAATAAGGATGAGCATCGTTTCCTTTTTCATTAGCTTCTTCTACCGCATCAGCAGCTTTGTTGCTTCCTAACGGTGAACCGCCTTCTTTTGGCAATTTCCCGTATGTAGGAGTCATTTCTGCTCCCATTTCAATTTCTAAGGAACCATCATCATGCAGCAGAAGACCGATGCCATTTGCTACTCGATTGCCGTAGTCAAAATCACATTGAGTTAAAAGCTCAATCATCTTTGTTTGAACGATATGGTGACAACATTTTAAGCCGTCTACTAAATTTTGAATAAGCTCATCACGTTCCCAGTCCTCTAGTAAACGATAGCGTTCACCAGCTTGCTTAAAGTCATTTGTACGATCAATTTTTTCCTTTTTTACATTTCCTTCAACATAAGGCTGATGAGGTTTTGGATGGTCATGCGCTTCTTGAAGACCTCCAAGAGAAGAAGGCTCGTAATTCACATGCGGGTTCTGACCTGGAGCAGCATCTACATGATAGGCCATTTGACCGTCGCGTTGATTTGTTGCTACATGTTTTTTCGGCGCGTTAATAGGCAGCTGCAAGTAGTTTGTTCCCACCCGGTGACGCTGCGTGTCGGAATAGGAAAACGTTCTTCCTTGCAGCATTTTGTCATCAGAAAAATCTAGCCCGTCTACAAGCACACCTGTACCAAATGCGACTTGCTCCGTTTCAGCAAATACGTTGCTTGGGTTTTTATCTAGGACCATTTTACCTACTGGGAGAAATGGAAATTGGTCCTCTGGCCAAATTTTCGTGTCATCAAGCGGATCAAAATCTAGTTCAGGATGCTCTCCATCTTCTATGATTTGTATACAAAGTTCCCACTCGGGGTAGTTACCGCTCTCAATCGCTTCATACAAGTCTTGAGTGGCGTGACTGATATTTTTAGCTTGAATTTCTTCTGCTTGCTTTTGGGTCAAATTTTTAATTCCTTGTTTTGGTTCCCAATGGTATTTCACAAGAAACGCATCGCCATCTTTGTTTACCCACTTATATGTATTAACACCGGAACCTTGCATTTGCCGATAGTTAGCAGGTATTCCCCAAGGTGAAAATAAAAAAGTAATCATATGCATAGCCTCAGGGGTGTGAGAAATAAAATCAAAAATGCGCTCGGTATCTTGACGGTTTGTCACAGGATCGGGCTTAAAAGCATGAATCAAATCAGGGAATTTAATAGCATCGCGGATAAAAAATATTTTAAGGTTATTTCCTACTAAGTCCCAGTTTCCGTCTTCTGTGTAGAACTTTACAGCAAATCCCCTTGGGTCTCGCATTGTTTCTGGAGAGTCCTTTCCATGAGTTACGGTAGAAAATCTGACAAAAACGGGCGTCTGTTTGCCTGCTCCTGAAAAAACTTTTGCGCGGGTGTATTTTTCAACGGGCTCGTCACCAAGCTTTCCGTACGTTTCAAAATACCCGTGAGCTCCCGTTCCTCGGGCATGAACAACACGTTCCGGTATACGTTCACGACCAAAATGCGAAAGTTTTTCAATCAGCTGGTAATTTTCAAGAGTAGCAGGTCCTCTGTTGCCTACCGTTCGAGAATTTTGGTTATCACGAATGGGGTGACCTTGACGCGTCGTAAGCGTCTGCTCGTTTTCTCCGGCTGCATAGCGTTTGTCTTCCGAGTCACCTGATCCTCTAACATTTGTACCATGAATGCCTTTATGGCTCATAAAATAATCCTCCTTGTTTCAAACATAACAAGACTATTTTTTTCAGCCCTCGCTTTTTTATTCATTAATATGGAAATAATATAAATTTTTAGAATAAATGCTGTTTTACTAAAGAGGGGAACAAATCCGCTAAACGAATAAATTTAAAAAAAGTTTCACATTTCAAAAAAAAATAAATTGTTTTTTTTGAAATATAAAGATAATGTTACGGGTGATTTTTTACCTATTATTAGTGTAGGAAAAGGAATAACATTGGAATATATTAGCTTTTTTGTCGAACTTATTAAGTGTTAAACGGCAATAAACTACGACAATATACACCATACAGCTGCGCTACTGTCGTTTCCTGTAACATAAATGTAATATTAGTGATGTTATTTTGTAATAATGTGTTGTTACAATGTAAACGTCTTATATATTAGTAGATTATGGCATTGGAGGAACCTTTTTTTATGAAAAAGTTGATATATTCGTTAGCGTTATGTGGATCTTTAACAGTAGTACCTACAATTAGTGAAGCTGCTTTAGGAGATGCTACGCTACACCCAGGAACAAGTAATTCAGATGTGAAAGAATTACAGCAAAAATTAAAAAACAAAGGTTATTTTACATACGGTACAACAACAAACTATTACGGTTCAATCACGACTAGCGCAGTAAAGTCATTTCAGCGTGCAAATGGTTTATCTGCAGATGGTATTGCAGGTCCATCTACATTTAATAAGCTGCTAGGAAGCGGAAGTTCATCAATTAGCTCAAGTTCATTGCTGCGCGTTGGTTCAACTGGACCAAACGTACAATCTTTACAGCAGCAGCTAAAGAATAAAGGCTATTTTAAAGGAACTACGACTCAATACTTCGGTTCAATTACCAAAAATGCAGTAATGGCATTTCAACGTGCAAACGGACTGTCTGTGGACGGAATTGCGGGTCCCGCTACGTTAAGCAAATTAAAAAATGGCGGTTCTAGCGCTTCAACTGGTGGTTCTAGCTCTAGCAGCTCAACTATTTTACGTCAAGGTATGAAAGGTTCAGCAGTAAGCAGTCTTCAGCAAAAACTAAAAAATAAAGGTTACTTCTCAGCTGGTGTAACAGGCTACTTTGGTTCAATTACAACAAGTGCAGTAAAATCATTTCAACGTGCAAATGGTTTATTAGTAGACGGAGAAGCGGGTCCAGATACGCTGAATAAATTAAATTCAAGCAGCTCTAGCAGCTCAAAACCTTCAACATCAACAGGAAGCAGCACAAGTTCAAGCTCAGCTTCAAAAGTTATTTCATACGGTAAACGTTTTATGGGAACACCTTATGTTTGGGGCGGAGCTGCGCCTGGAGGCTTTGATTGCAGTGGTTACCTTAACTATGTATATCGCAATGCAGTAGGTGTAAGTCTTCCTCGTACAGTTGCTAGCATCTATCAAACTGGTACGCGTGTAAGTTCACCTCAGCCTGGCGATATCGTTTTCTTTGAAACGTACCAACCAGGAGCTAGCCATGCTGGAATTTATATCGGAAATGGTCAATTCATGCATGCAGGTTCTTCAACAGGCGTGACAATCACATCGCTAAGCAACTCTTACTGGTCAAAACGTTACTTAGGAGCAAAGCGTTACCTATAAAAGTGTAACAAAAAGGAGTAGTTGTAGAACTATTCCTTTTTTCTATGCACCATAAACGTAAAAGTAGGAAATTTTCGCGCGATTTGGTATGATAACTAGGGAATAAATAAAAGGAGTGTATAACATGGCTATTGTAGATGTAACCATTATTCCGGTAGGTACGGAAACGCCAAGCGTGAGTCAGTACGTAGCTGATATTCAAAAAGTGTTGGCCAAGCATGAAGATGAAATTACATATCAATTAACCCCTATGAATACATTGATTGAAGGGGAATTAAGCACGCTGCTAAAAATTGTTCAAGAGATGCATGAAGTACCTTTTGAAAATGGTATTCAGCGCGTATGTACAAATTTACGAATTGATGATCGCCGTGATAAAGAAAATCATACGATGGCTGGGAAATTACAATCAGTACAGTCTAAATTAACAGCGAAATAAATAATATGCAATACAATAAAAAGCGCTTGAGTATCCACTCAGGCGTTTTTTATTGTATTTATACTTAATTAGCATGCACAAGAGAAAAAATTTGAAAAGCTACGCGCAGCCGAAGGGTTTCCTCCGACGTGTGAATAGGTCTTTTTAATAACTCTTCGCATTTTTCAATTCGATAGATCACCGTGTTCCGGTGGACGAATAACTGCTTAGCAGTCTCTGAGATTTGGCAATTGGAATTTAGATATGTTTCAAGCGTGTCAAGTAAGATGGAGCGATCTTTCTTATCGTACTGCAGCAAACCTTCTAATGTTTGAGAATAGTAATCCTGTAAATCGTTTGCTGGAAGCAACCTCAGCAGTTCTTTAAACTGTTTTGGCTGATAAAATTGAATAAGCTTCGACTGATCTTTAAAATGGATGGTTTCAAGAGCTTCAACAGCTTCTTTATATGAGTCAGCGATTGTAAGTAGGGATTGGCTTTGGTTTCCAATTCCAAATGACATTCGCTTATCGTAGTGACGGTAAACAGCTTCCTGCAAGCGATGCAAGCATTCTATAATCATAGGTTGAGAATAAGGTGTAAACAAAAGAATATAAAGATTGTCATAGAAAAACAAAACGGCCTCTGTATGACCTGCTAATAACTCATAGTGAAGGAGCTCATAGATCATATCATCATCGCTGTAAGGCGTGAATGTAGAGTGGATCTTCCCAACGGCGCAAATGTAGCTGTTTCCTGCTGATAAGCCCATCATCTGTGCTTGAAAGGAAGCATCTTCAAGCGTTTTATAATAATTGTTAACAAGCTGATTGAAAAAATCGTTTTTTCGTCGCCGTTCAGCTTCATACAAAGCCTGCTGCCTCATCATTTCGAAGGATAAAACGTTTGTTGCTTGTTCAATCGTTAGGAGCGCTGAATCGGATAAAGAAACTTGGTGTTCAATAAGTAAATAACTGTACTTTCTTGTATGCGTCGCAATCGGAAAAAGCGTAACGGTTTTTTTGGTGTGTAAAAAGGAAAAGGTTGTATATTTTGACGTTCGTAAAAACAGCTGCTTAGCGCCCGCTACCGCTTCTTCCATCGGGAGTGAAAAAGGTTCGCGTTTGTTTGTATAAAAGAGTTCATGGCCATGGGTATCAAAAAGGGCAACATGAGCATTGCATAACGTTTGAATAGATTGCATAATTTTCTCAATGCCTTTTCCTTGTAAGATGTATGAGGAAAATAGCTGATGTGTGACCATCGCTTGCTGAAGCTCGGCTGTTTTTTTATCTAAAATAAAGCTGAGAGATTCGTTAATAACCGCGCCTAACGTTTCGTCCGTTTGGAAATCAATGATCGGAAAGTGAAGTTCATCAGCTAGCTGACAAATAGAAGCAGGCACGTGTTCGAAAAAGCGCTTTGTTTTGATGGCCAATCCTGCACACTTCTTTTTAGCCATTCCTTCTACAAGTTTTGCTAAGCTTTCTTCATGTTCTTTGAAGTGATAACCCGTTGTAATTAAAAACTCTCCTTCTTTTAAAAAAGATAAAATATCGGGTGCGTCCATCATATTGACGTTATGTACTTTGCGGGTGACTCCTTTTTGCCCGGCTACTACAGATGCTTTTTCATAAATTGGAATGCGTAAAAGAGTTTGTAGTTCCATTATTCATTACTCCTTTTGTTAAAAATTCTCACATTTCCCTGCGCATATCTTTATCTATCTTTTATTTTATAAGAAACTTTAGTTAAAATAAATAAAATTTTCAGAAAAAAATGTATAAATTGTTAATGAAGAAGTGTATTCAATCCTGTAAGATGAAATAAATAACATATAATGTTAGAAAAAGTGACGTATATAAGACTTTGCGCATTTAGTGATAATAGCCAAAAAAACACTAAATCATTGTAGGAAGTGTTAATGAAAACAATCAGTCATTTTCTTAAAATGAAGATAGCAGGAGGGATAGCAATGGTTGCAGATATGACGGGAAAATCTAAGCTTTGTCAGCAAATCGAAGAAAACATTAGCTGGTTGTCACAGTTTGGGTTAGATGAAAATGAAGGGGTCACGAGGCTTTTATATACGGAACAGTGGAATGCAGCTCAAAAGGCATTGGAAGAAAAAATGAAGGGACTTCCCCTCAAAACGTATTACGATGATGTAGGAAATTTATTTGGACGGTTGCAAGGAACGGGTTCAGAACAACAAGTTATTTTAACAGGATCCCATATCGACACCGTGATAAACGGAGGAAAGTATGACGGGGTCTTTGGTGTTGTGGCAGGTATCATTGCTCTGCAGTACCTATATGCGCATTACGGCTCCCCTACAAAAACCTTAGAGGTCGTATCACTTTGTGAAGAAGAAGGTAGCAGATTTCCTCTTACGTATTGGGGATCAGGTAATATAAATGGATTACACAGCAAAAGTGATGCAAAACATGTTATAAATAAAGAAGGGGTTAAGCTGGATGACGCAATGAAACAGCTCAATTTCGGAAAAGGCCTCCACAGCGAGCCATACCGCACGGACATCGCTTCTTTTATTGAACTACATATTGAACAAGGAAAACAGCTTGAAATGTCTCGTTGCGATATCGGAATTGTTTCTAGTATCGTCGGGCAGAAACGATTTACAGTATCTGTTAAAGGTGAAAGTAACCATGCGGGCACAACCCCGATGAACATCAGAAAAGATGCATTTTATGTGAGCTGCAAACTTGCTAAAGCATTTATTGAATTGAGCGAAAAATATCATAACGCTTTATACGTAACGGTTGGCAAAATTACACTTTCTCCAAATGCACCGAATGTAATACCAGGATATGTAGAATTCACGGTCGATATAAGACATCATGAGTATGAGGTTTTACAAGAGGCAGAACGAGAAATGAAGGAAATTATAAAGCGAACAGCAGGGGGTTTAGAAGTGAATATCGACTGCTGGATGGATGAAAAACCTGTCGCCATGAGCGGAGAATTATCTGAACTTTCCAAAATTATTTCCTCGGAAAAGAATATCTCCTCCCGAGAATTAGTAAGCGGTGCAGGACACGACTCGCAGGTATTCGGACGAAGAGTTCCCACATGTTTGTTATTCGTACCGAGCCAAGATGGAATCAGCCATTCCCCAAAGGAATTCACCAAAGGAGAACAGTTAGAAAAAGGAGTAAAGGTCTTAATAGAACTATTATATAAACTTGCCTACTAGGAGGAATTTGACATGACTATAACAAAACAGCTTCATACACCGCCGCGTACGATTATGACACCCGGACCCGTAGAAGCAGATCCACGCGTATTAAGAGCATTAGGAACACCTATTTTAGGTCAGTTTGACCCCGCATTTACGCACATTATGAACGAAACGATGGAAATGCTTCGTGAACTATTTCAAACCAAAAACAAATGGGCTTTTCCCGTTGATGGAACGTCTAGAGCTGGGATTGAAGCAGTTCTTGCAAGTGTAGTTGAGCCTGGCGATAAAGTGTTCGTCCCGATTTTCGGCCGCTTCGGCTATTTATTAACGGAAATTGCCGAGCGCTACGGAGCTGATGTACACAATATTGAATGCGAATGGGGAGAAGTGTTTGACCCTGAAACAGTTATTCGTGAAATAAAAAAAGTAAATCCGAAAATTGTTGCAATGGTTCATGGTGAAACGTCTACAGGAAGAATGCAGCCTCTTAAAGAAATTGGTGCTGCATGCCGCAACCAAGATGTTTTATTTATCGTCGACGCAGTAGCCACTATTGGCGGTACGGATGTAAAAGTAGATGAGTGGAACATTGACGCATTGATTGCAGGCACACAAAAGTGTTTATCTGTTCCGTCCGGCATGGCACCTATTACGTACAATGATCGCATTGAAAAAATTATCATGGAACGTAAAAAAGTTGAAAAAGGAATTGCGACAAAAGCAGATGCTCAAACTGTTCGTCTGCGTCCGAATATTATCAGCAACTATTTTGATTTGAGTCAGCTTCAAGACTATTGGAGTGAGCGCAGATTAAATCATCACACGGAAGCAACGTCCATGCTCTATGCTTTAAGAGAAGGGCTGCGCGTTATTTTAGAAGAAGGATTAGAGGAAAGATTTTCAAGGCACCGCCTCCATGAAAAAGCACTTGTAGCCGGTATTAAAGCAATGGGATTATCTTTATTCGGAGATGAGGATTCAAAAGTTCCAACCGTTACTTGTGTTTTAATTCCCCCAGGTATTGACGGAGAGGCAGTTCGTTCTACGCTTCTTGAACAATTTGGGATTGAAATTGCAAGTTCTTTTGGGCCGATGCACGGAAAAATATGGCGTATCGGTACAATGGGATACAGCTGTCGAAAAGACAACGTTCTCTTTACATTGGCTGGTCTTGAAGCAGTGCTTATTCGAAACGGCGCAACCGTGAATGCAGGTTCTGCTTTACAAGCAGCATTAGAAGTTTACGAGGAAGAAGTAGCGTTGTCTAGTCTGTAAAGATTCGTTTTATTCATCATATAAAGAAAAGAGGAGATTTTCTATGAGCGAATACTTTTTTACACACCCCTATGCATCGCAGCGTACGTGTACGTTTGGAAAAAACGGAATGGTAGCAACTAGTCAGCCTCTTGCCGCTCAGGCGGGTCTTGAAATGTTGAAAAAAGGAGGCAATGCGGTAGATGCTGCTATTGCTTCCGCAGCTTGTTTAACGGTTGTAGAGCCTACGTCAAATGGAATTGGCGGAGACGCATTTGCTCTCGTGTGGATAAATGAAGAGCTATACGGACTCAACGCGAGCGGTCCTGCTCCTGCTTCTATCTCTATTGAAGCTCTGCGTGCCATGGGGATAAAAGAGATGCCGGCTCGCGGTTTTGTTCCTGTTACGGTCCCAGGTGCCCCCAACGCGTGGGTGGAACTGTCAAAACGCTTTGGGCGACTATCGTTAAAAGAAGTGCTGCAGCCTGCTATTTCGTATGCACAAGAAGGGTTCCCAATCTCCCCGATTTTAGGGTACAATTGGGAACGAGCGTTTGAACGATTTACATACGCGTTAAAAGGTGAAGAATATAAGCACTGGTTTGAGACGTTTACCCACAATGGATCAGCTCCTAAAGTAGGGGAAGTGTGGCGATCACCGGACCATGCTGCTACGCTGCTTGAAATTGCCGAAACGAATGGAGAATCTTTTTACAGAGGGGATTTAGCTGATAAAATAGCAGCTTTTTCTAAAAAATACGGCGGATTTTTAGCAAAAGAAGATTTAGCAGCTTTTAAAGCAGAGTGGGTGAAGCCAATTTCAACCTCTTACCGAGGATATGATGTGTGGGAAATTCCGCCTAACGGCCAAGGCCTTATTGCACTTTTAGCTTTAAATACGCTAAAAGGCTTTTCTTTCGATGCCAAAGATTCTGTCGATACATATCACAAGCAAATTGAAGCCATGAAGCTAGCATTTGCAGATGGCCAAAAATTCATTACAGATGCTGATAAAATGACAGTAGCAGTTGAAGATTTGTTGAATGATTCTTATGCAAACAAGCGCAGAGGGCTGATTGGTGAAAAAGCGCTTATTCCCGAAGCCGGACAGCCGTCTCATAGCGGCACTATCTATTTAGCGACAGCTGATGGAGAAGGAAACATGGTATCATTCATTCAAAGTAATTACATGGATTTTGGCTCAGGACTTGTCGTACCTAATACGGGCATATGCCTGCAAAACCGCGGACATAATTTTTCGTTAGACCCACAGCACCATAACCGATTAGAGCCTGGAAAACGAACCTACCATACCATCATTCCTGGATTTTTAACAAAGAATAAAAGCGCTGTAGGTCCATTCGGTGTAATGGGCAAATTTATGCAACCTCAAGGACATGTGCAAGTCGTCATGAATATGATCGATTTCCATCTAAATCCTCAGGCAGCTTTAGATGCACCAAGATGGCAGTGGATTGAACATAAAAAGGTTCTTGTGGAAAAAGAAATGCCTTCACATATTGTAGAAGCATTAGAACGCAAAGGGCATGATATTCATGTGGCTACGAGCAGACATACGTTTGGAAGAGGGCAGATTATTTTAAGAGATGAACAAACCGGTGTATTATACGGCGGCACAGAAGCGCGAACAGACGGAGCGGTCGTTGCTTATTAGATCACAGAGAAAGGAGCGCGAGAAATGCGACAATTGGATATTTTTATAGCGTTTTTTCGCTCAGGTATGCTCGGCTACGGAGGCGGACCTTCAGCTATTCCACTTGTGAAAAAAGAAGTGGTCGATACGTACAAGTGGATGGATGACGATGAATTTGGCGATTTATTAGCAATCGCCAATACGCTGCCTGGGCCTATTGCTACAAAGCTGGCCGGATACATCGGCTATCGAGTCGGCGGTATTTTGGGTCTCGGGACAGCTTTATTTGCAGCCGTTATTCCAACCGTTTTTTTAATGGTATTGCTGTTAACAACTTTAACGCAATTTAAAGATCAGCCGTGGGTTATGGGCATGACCAAAGCAGTTGTTCCTGTAGTGGGAGTTATGCTCGCGGTTATGACGTGGGACTTTTTTAAAAAATCAACGTCTGGTCTAGGGTGGACGCCAGCTATTATCTTACTGATTATTAGTTTAGGGCTAATGGAATTTGCCCATATCCATCCAGCGGTCATTATTATTGTTCTTATGGCAGCAGCTTGGATTCCGCTAAAACGAAAAGGAAAAAAAGGTGAAAGTGCTGAACACAAGCAAAAGAGGGAATCGGTATGATTTATATTCAGCTATTTATGGCGTTTTTTGTTTCAAATATTTTAGGCTATGGAGGCGGACCTGCGTCGATTCCGCTTATTCAAAAAGAAGTCGTGGATCACTATCATTGGCTTACGGTCAAAGAGTTTAGTGAAATGCTGGCAATCGGAAATGCGCTTCCTGGTCCGATTGCAACAAAAATGGCGGGGTTTATCGGATATCAGCAGGCAGGGATTTTAGGCTCTGTGATTGCTCTTTTTGCAACGATTGCTCCATCGGTTTTACTTTTAGTTATTTTACTTCGAATATTATTTAAGTATAAAGATTCGCCAAATGTTAAGAAAATGACGAACTACATTCGTCCCGTTATCGCCATTTTACTGGGCTTGATGGCGTATGAATTTTTTATGAATTCATACGGTGATTCAGGGATATGGCAAACTTTATTTTTAGTAGCAGCCAGCTTTCTTTTATTGGAAAAATTGCGTGTGCATCCAGCGTTCGTTATTGTCGGAGCACTCGTATACGGAGCTGTTTTTCTTGCTTAAATGAAGCTCTCAAATAATGAGAGTTTTTTTGTGTAAAAGAGACGAAAAGAGGGGAAGTCATGGTTGAAAAAGCAGCGCTAGAAAACGTTCAGGATTTGGTTAAACTGCGAATGTTGCTCATGAAAGAACTAGGAGAATTAAACGGGAACGAGGAGCTGTTTCAAAAAGCTACAGAAGAATATTTTATTGCAAATATAAATAATCCAAATAGCTATACGGCTATTTTAAAAGCGGATGGAGAAATTGTATCAGCAGGAAGCATCGTCTTTTTTATACGTCCGCCTTCACCCAGTAACCTCCAAGGAAAAGAAGCATATGTTATGAACATGTATACAGCTTTTGATCACCGAAAGCACGGCTATTCTTCAGCTATTTTAAAGCATTTGATGCAGTACTGCCAAAAAAATGGTGTAAATCGAATATGGTTAAATGCTTCTTCCGCTGGAAAAAGCTTGTATCAAAAACATGGATTTATTGAATGTGAATCTGAAATGGAATACAAGTTTGAAAAAAATTAGAGTAACAAAACTCTTGATAGGGATGGGTTTGAAGGAGCTATGGTTTTTAAAAAATAAAAAAAATTAATAAAAAGTGTTGACGAAGATAAAAAAACCATTCATAATACAAATCAACATCACACAACATTACACACAACTTGGAAGCGACAAACAGTTTCAAACGATCGGAACTGATTATCCAAGTACACATACATAGTCAATACTGAGCGTTGATAGGAGCACTAGTAGAAAAAATTTCCCTGTAACAGAGAGCTGACGGTTGCTGCGAGTCAGAACACAAATTTTTTCGAAGTACATTCCTTGAGCATCTTTTCCGAGCAGGAAAAGACGGCCTGGCCGTTATTTTAATGAAGAGGCAAGCAAAATGCTTGCAACTAGGGTGGTACCGCGAATTTTCGTCCCTACTGACTCTTAAGAAAAATCTTAAGGGTGAGTAGGGACTTTTTGTATTTCGGTCCATTATAATTTTATATCCATTACAAGCGATGAAAAGAGCATAGTAGCAAAATCTTCCCTGTATTCAGAGAGCTGATGGTTGGTGCGAATCAGTACAAAAGAGATTGCGAATTACATTCTTGGAGCTTTCTTTTGGCGATAGTCAAAAGCGGCAATAGCCGTTATCTTAATGAAGAGGCAAGCAATGCTTGCAATTAGGGTGGTACCGCGATCAATTCGTCCCTACTGATACAATCAGTAGGGACTTTTTGTATATCCGCATAAGCGGCTGTGTAGGTGTAAAACGGATTTTTCAATACAAACTAAACGAGAAAGTCCGTTCGAGGTTATAAAATCAAAGGAGGATTTTTAAAATGACAAAATCACTAGAACAATTACGAGGACAAATCGACGAAATAAATTTAGAAATTTTAGAATTATTAAACAAACGCGGTGAAATCGCACAAGAAATTGGAAAAGTAAAAGGTACACAAGGTGTGAATCGCTTTGATCCAGTTCGTGAACGTAAATCGTTAGATCAAATCTTAGCTAACCATAATGGTCCATTCGAAGCTTCAACAATTCAGCATATTTTCAAAGAAATTTTCAAAGCTAGCTTAGAGCTTCAAGAAGACGACCACCGTAAAGCACTTCTTGTATCTCGTAAAAAGAAATCTGAAGATACAATCGTTGACATCAACGGTACAAAAGTAGGACCTGGAAACTTAGAATTTGTAATGGGGCCATGTGCAGTAGAAAGCTACGAACAAGTAAAAGAAGTGGGCTTAGCGCTGAAAGAACAAGGCATTACATTAATGCGCGGCGGAGCGTTCAAACCACGTACATCACCTTACGATTTCCAAGGTCTTGGAGTGGAAGGATTAAAAATCTTACGTCAAGTAGGAGATGAGCTAGGCCTATCAATTATTAGTGAAATTGTTTCTCCTCAAGATATTGAAACGGCTCTAGACTACGTAGATGTGATTCAAATTGGTGCACGTAACATGCAAAACTTTGAGCTATTAAAAGCAGCAGGTTCTGTAGACAAACCAATTCTTTTAAAACGTGGATTGGCAGCAACAATTGAAGAATTCATTAACGCTGCTGAATACATTATGTCTCGTGGAAATGGAAACATTATTCTTTGTGAACGCGGTATCCGCACATACGAGCGTGCAACACGCAACACATTAGATATCTCAGCTGTTCCAATCTTGAAAAAAGAAACGCATTTACCAGTTGTAGTAGACGTAACGCATTCAACAGGACGCAAAGACTTACTATTACCATGTGCAAAAGCAGCGATTGCTATCGGCGCAGATGCTGTAATGGCAGAAGTTCATCCAGACCCAGCAGTAGCACTATCAGATTCAGCACAGCAAATGAACATTCCTGAATTCCACAAATTCATGGAAGAATTAAAAGGTGCAGCAGTAAAATTATCTTAATTTCATAGTGATACAGTGATAAGAAACTAGTAGCAAACATTTCCCTGTCTCAGAGAGCTGACGGTTGGTGGAAGTCAGTACACAAATGTGAGCGAATTACACTCTTTGAGTACTCTTTTACAGAGCGGTCAGCGGATCGTTAACAATTCGAGGTGGCAAGCAATGTTTGCAACTAGGGTGGTATCGCGAGAAAAACTCGTCCCTATGACGTAGGGGCGAGTTTTTTTATTTTTTATAACAGAAAGGAATCGATAATATGAGATATTTAACAGCAGGAGAATCGCACGGACCTCAATTAACAGCGATTATTGAAGGAGTACCGGCAGGGCTTGAATTAACAGCCGAACATATTAATGAAGATTTAGCAAGAAGACAAAAGGGACATGGGCGCGGACGCCGCATGCAGATTGAAAAAGATCAAGTTCAGATTAAAGGCGGGGTTCGCCACGGTGAGACGCTTGGTTCACCCATTGCTTTAGTCGTTGAAAACAAAGATTTTACTCACTGGAGAAATATTATGGGTGCTGATCCAGTTGATCATGATGAAGAAGTAAAGCGACAAATTACAAAACCTCGTCCAGGTCATGCGGATTTAAATGGAGCGATTAAATACGGTCACCGAGATATGCGAAACGTATTGGAACGTTCATCTGCTCGTGAAACGACGGTACGAGTAGCCACAGGCGCAGTTGCTAAACAAGTACTAAAAGCTGTAGGCGTAAATATTGCATGTCACGTGCTTGAAATCGGCGGTGTGAAAGCTGAAAAAACGGCATATGAGTCACTGACAGAACTTCAGGAAAAAACAGAAGCGTCACCTGTTCGCTGCTTAGATGAAGAAGCGGGACAGAAAATGATGAAAGCAATCGATGATGCAAAAGAAAATGGAGACAGCATTGGTGGCGTAGTGGAAGTAGTAGTAGAAGGAATGCCTACTGCAGTGGGAAGTTACGTGCACTATGATCGTAAGTTAGACTCAAAGCTAGCTGCTGCTATTATGAGCATTAACGCGTTTAAAGGCGTTGAAATCGGCGTAGGCTTTGAAGCAGCTCGCAGACCGGGAAGTGAAGTCCATGATGAAATTCTATGGGATGAACAAAACGGCTATGCGCGTAAAACGAACAATGCTGGAGGTTTAGAAGGAGGCATGACAACAGGGATGCCGATTGTTGTGCGAGGTGTCATGAAACCTATTCCTACCTTATACAAGCCGCTGCAAAGTGTAGATATTGATACAAAAGAGCCATTTGCTGCAAGTATTGAACGCTCAGACAGCTGTGCAGTACCGGCGGCAGCGGTTGTAGCAGAATCAGTGATTGCTTGGGAACTAGCATCTGCTATTATCGATCAATTTGGGGCAGATCGAATTCAGTTAATTCAAGAAAACGTAAAAAAACATGAAGAATACGCAAAGCAATTTTAATGAATAGAGGAGAATGAAAGGTGAAAACACGTGTATTACTTATTGGCGTCGGCCTTATTGGAGGATCATTAGCGCTAGCTATGAAGAAGCATCGTCACGTCACAGTCGTTGGAGCTGATATCAATACAAATGAAGTACAAGTAGCCAACCAGCTAGGTATCGTTGATTATGTAGCTGAAGATATAAAAACAGAAGCAGCCCAAGCAGATTATATCGTGCTTGCTACTCCAGTAGAGTACACGACAGCATGGATACACGACCTTTCTACTTGGAAGCTTAAAGAAACGGTTATCATAACGGATGTCGGAAGTACCAAAGGTGAAATTATGAAAGCAGCCGAAGCGCTGAATAAGAAACGTATTTCATTTATTGGCGGGCATCCGATGGCTGGTTCTCATACGAGCGGTGCAGTCAATGCACGAGCGGATTTATTTTGTTCGGCGCGCTATATTTTAACGCCGTTTGAAAATGAGAAAAAAGAAAAAATAGATGCGCTTATGCATTTGCTAGAGCCTACAGGTGCACAATTTGTACCGCTTGATGCAGCTACTCATGACCAAATCACTGGAGTTGTCAGTCATTTACCTCATGTGATTGCGACCAGTCTTGTAAGACAGGTAAAAGGATATTCAGCACAGAATCATCTTGTCACGGAAATGGCAGCAGGCGGTTTTCGAGATATTACGAGAATTGCTTCAAGCAATCCTCATATGTGGAGAGATATACTAAAACAAAACCGTTCTATGCTTTTAACATTGCTTGATGACTGGATGAAAGAAATGGAACAAGTAAAACTATTAGTAGAAAAAGGTGACGGTCACGAATTATTTGATTACTTTTCAGATGCCAAAGAATTTCGTGATTCGCTTCACGCATAAAAGGAGAGACATATTGTGACAGTAAAAGCTTTACGAGGAACGATTCAAATTCCAGGAGATAAATCCATTTCTCACCGTTCCGTTATGTTTGGTTCAATCGCAGAAGGAACAACAACGATTAACGGGTTTTTGCCAGGAGACGATTGCCTTAGCACCATTTCCTGCTTTCAAAAACTAGGTGTAGATATTCAAATGATTGATGAACAAAGCGTCGTAGTAAAAGGAAAAGGGATACAAGCGCTGAAAGAGCCATCTGATATTTTAGATGTTGGAAATTCGGGCACAACGATTCGCCTTATGATGGGGATTTTAGCAAATACACCCTTTCATTCAACATTGATTGGAGACGAATCTATTGCCAAACGCCCCATGAAGCGTGTGACCGGTCCGCTTCGTGATATGAATATTCATTTAGACGGTCGAAAAGATGCTAATTTTACACCGCTTGTTATTCGAGGTGGGAAAGCAAAAGGTATACACTATACATCTCCCGTTGCAAGCGCACAAATAAAATCAGCTATTTTACTTGCTGGACTGCAGGCGGAAGGAACAACTTCTGTAACGGAACCGGCGAAATCGCGTGATCATACAGAACGTATGCTAGAGGCATTTGGTGTTAAAGTCGAAGAAGAAGGCTTAACCGTTTCAATTGAAGGCGGTCAAACGTTAAGAGGAACGCATGTAGAAGTGCCTGGTGATATTTCGTCAGCTGCATTCTTTTTAGTAGCGGGGGCTATTATTGCAAACAGCCGCATTGAAATTCAAAAAGTGGGGATGAATCCGACTCGAACGGGTATTTTAGATGTGCTTTCAAATATGGGCGCTTCGATCAAGACAGTCGAAGAAACAAAAGAAATAGCGGAACCCTATGCAGATTTAGTTGTAGAAGCTTCTCACTTAAAAGGTACAGAAGTAGGCGGAGACTTAATTCCACGCCTAATTGACGAAATCCCAATTATTGCACTAGCTGCCACCCAAGCAGAAGGGATTACAGTTATTAAAGATGCTGCAGAGTTAAAAGTCAAAGAAACAAACCGTATTGATACGGTAGTGAATGAGTTAACCAAAATGGGAGCTAACATTGAAGCAACGGAAGATGGAATGATTATTCACGGAAGTACAAAACTTCACGGAGCAAATGTAAACAGCCACGGAGATCACCGTATCGGTATGATGCTCGCTGTTGCCTCTTGTATTGCAGAAGGGGAAACAATTATTGAAAATCGTGACGCGGTATCCGTCTCTTACCCGCAATTTTTTGCTCACTTAGAGTCTTTACAGCAGTAAATTCCCTTATTATGTTAAAATAGCAGTTTGAAAGTTGTAAGGAATTTATAAAATTAAAACCAATGACTCTATATTTCGCCGGAGAAATCCGATATAATCATTACAACACCTCTAGTATTAAATAGAATTTGGTGAATGATTATGTTTTTGATGATTGTCTACATCGGGGCCATTTTATTTTTTATAAAAATGTTTATGGATCGAGATTTTATTTGGTTTTTGTTTCTATTGCCATTTTTGATGTTTGTTATGTTTTTTGAAACAGACTATCTTGATCATGTCCCTGAATCTGGAAGGTTAATTATCTTTACGTTTTCTTTTTTAGTCATTTATGCAATGGTTTTGGTGTATAATCGATATTTTAGAAAAGAAGGATGTAAAGAGTAAACTCAAATGTGAATCCATTGATAATGATAAAAAAAGCATGCCCTACGGCGTGCTTTTTTTATCGCTTGAATTGACATCCACTGGCGTAAGCGGCTTTTTAGCAGGGCCTTCTACCACAGATCCGTCGTAAGAGAAACGAGAGCCGTGACAAGGGCAGTCCCACGTGCGGTCACCAGCGTTCCAATTTACTTCACATCCTAAGTGCGTGCATGTAGTATCGACGCAGTGAAGCTTCCCTTGAGGATCTTTATAAGCCCCCGTACGTTTGCTGTTTACATATACGACCGACCCTTCATCATTTTGAAGCTGATCCAGTCCTTTTTCAGGCATTGAAAACTTACCGGTAATAAAGTGTTCAGCCACATCAAGATTTTGACGAAAGAAATGCTTAAGGCTAGGATCCGCATAAAAACGAGACGGATTATACAACTCTGCATATGGGTTGTCTTTTCCGGTTATTGCATCTCGAATAATATGTGCTGCAATGGTGCTATGAGTCATCCCCCATTTTTTAAATCCGGTGGCAATAAAGATATTTGGCTTGCTTTCTTTCATGGGACCGATATATGGAATTTTATCAAGCGTAAATAAATCTTGTGCAGACCATTTATAACGAAAATGTTGAACAGTAAAATTTTCTTCGGCGAACCTCTGAAGGGACTCATAGTGGAACATAGTATTAATTCCTTGTCCAGCTTTGTGGCCTTCTCCACCAATTAAGATGAGTTCTTCTCCGTCAACTTTTGTTGAACGCAGCGAATGAGTAGGCTGATCAGCACTTAAATACATGCCTCCAGGGTAAGCTTGTTCAACTTTTGCTGCTAACACATACGAACGTTTGGCATACATGCGCGTATAGTAAAAGCCCGTTCCATCATAAAATGGAAAGTGTGAACACGCCACTACATATTTGCAAGAAATTCGATGGCCGTCTCTTGTGACAACGGTGGGCGACGTGCTTTCTTCTACGTCCGTTGCTACGGTGTTTTCAAAAATCAATCCGCCGCTTTCTGTGAATTTTTTTACTAAATGAAGCAGATATTTTAACGGGTGAAACTGAGCTTGATCTTTCATAATAGCCGCTGCCCTAATATCAAAATTAAAAGGAATCTCTGTTGCAAATTCACATGGAATATGTAATCGCTGATAGGCTCGAAATTCTTTACGAACTCGATGATCAAACTCCAGCGTTTCTCCGTATAAGTAAGCATCCTGTACCGAAAAATCACAGTCAATGTTTTCCGTTTGAATTAAGTTTTTCATAAACTGCAGAGCTTGTTCGTTTGCTTTATAATACAGCAGCGTTTTTTCTTCGCCAATGTGTGAAAGCAGCTCATCGTAGATAACGTCATGCTGAGCTGTAATCTTTGCTGTTGTGTGACCGGTTGTACCATTTAAAATATTATCAGCTTCAATTAACGCCACGTTCAGTCCTTCTTTTTGTAATAAATAAGCTGTTGTAATACCGCTAATACCGCCTCCTACTACTACAACATCAACTTTTCGATTTTCTGAAAGAGATGGGTATGTTGGAAACTTTAAATGATCGCGCCAGTAGGGCTCAGTATCCTTTGGGATATTTGCCAATTTATTCACCTCCATATGATAAGTCTTATTTTTACCATAGTTTTCTAAAAAATGTATGCAAAATAAAGGAATCTACTCTAATAGCATCTCTTTGCTATGCCCATTTAAGCAAAAGGAGGGGAAAAGAGTGATTACAATCAGCCTTTGTATGATTGTTGCGAACGAAGAAGAGATTAAACGAAAATATTTGCTCTTCAAGATTCTTCTTTTTCAACGTGGCTCCCGCACCTGCACCTTGCCATTTGCTACGAAAGAATTGGTGAATAAAAAGCAAAGTATGAAATAGTAAAGGTTACAGATTTAAACATGAAGAGCAATAAATTCATATAAATGATAGAGAGCATCATATAATAAAAGTATAGAGGCTTAATTCGGCAAAGGGTATTTAAACATCAAGGTCCAAATAAAAGGGCAAACGGCATGTTTGTCCTTTTTTCATGATTATAGTGACAATTTTCATATATAGTAATAAAGTATATATATAGCAAAAAAATCCCAAATTTAAAGAAGATAAAAAACGGCTTAAAACCAAAACAAGTTGTACTCTCAGAGTATGTAGAACGTGCAAAAAAACGAAATAATATGTAGTATTGTAATACAGGACGTAATTGGGAAGAAAAATGAAAACGTTGACAAAAAGAGGAGGGGTACCATGTTGGGTTCACTACCTAATGTTATAAATACGTCAACGCTTGTGTCTTCAAGTGAACAACAAGAAGCGTCATCTGAATCATTTAAAACATATACTCATAAAGGAAAAAAATTCAAGGTCTATTTACCTAAATCCTATCATATTTTAAAATCTTACCCGCTAATGGTTATGCTGCATGGATGTACACAAAATGCAGATGATTTTGCGATAGGCACGCAAATGAACGAGCTCGCCGACGAAAAAGAATTTATTGTCGTATATCCACAGCAGTCTTCTAACTCAAATATGAATAAATGCTGGAACTGGTTTGAACCTCTTCATCAAATTAGAGGGTTTGGCGAGCCAGCTATTATTGCAGGGATTGTAAAAAAAGTCCAAAACATGCACTTTATTCAGAAAAATAAAGTGTTTATTGCCGGTCTGTCAGCAGGAGGAGCAATGAGCATCGTTATGGGGGTAACGTATCCAGAACTGTTTGCTGGAATAGGTGTGTCAGCAGGTATCGAATATCAGGCGGCTCTTAACGTATTTAATGCGTATTCTGTCATGGCCAGTAAAGGTCCATCCCCTGTTAAACAAGGAAGAATTGCTTATCAGCAAATGGGAAAACGGGCAAAGCCACTGCCGCTCATTGTATTTCATGGTAACGCTGATTCTACGGTAAATGTAGCCAATGCAGATCAAGTGGTTCACCAGTGGATTACAACGAATAATCTTGCTTATAACGGAAGAATAGATGGATGGATTCAAGATAGCCCTGTTAAAACGAGAGAAGAAAAAATTCTCTTTGGACGGGATTATACAACATATCGCTACGAAAGCAGTAAGGGAGAATTGGCTATTGATAAATATATTATCAATGGAATGGGGCATGCATGGTCAGGAGGGAATTCAGCGGGCAGCTATACAGATCCTAAAGGCCCCAACGCTAGTCGAATCATGTGGGACTTTTTCATGAGTCAAAAAGTATAAACAGAGCATATAATGAGGTTCAGTTGCGTTCTTATCGCAGAGAAGAAGAGCTGAAAGTAGCTCTTCCGGCCCTTATTAGATAAAGAAGCAGCTGCAGGAACCATTATTTTAACTAGACGTGTTTTTCTAAAAATTAGGATTTGATTATTTAGAAAACGGGTACTGTAATAAAGAAAATAAGAAGCCAAAATTACATAGCTTAGGATTGACAGCTTATAGTTGTAAATGTAAGATAACTGCGAGCTGCATTTTGTATGATTAAAACATTAAAGTAAGCCGAAAAAATAAATAGAAATTGTAAGATGAGCGGGTAAGGAAAAGGAGATTAAAAAATGAATATTGCATTTTTCTTAGTACCAAAAAGTGATGTTGTAACACTAAATATTCAATCCACATTAAGACAGGCTCTTGAAAAAATGGAGTATCATCGCTATTCTACAGTTCCGCTGGTTGACGATGATGGCAAATATGTGGGCGTTCTTACTGAAGGAGATCTTCTTTGGAAGTTAAAAAGCCTAGGAGACTATCGCTTTCAAGATACGGAAAATATTAAATTAACAGAGATTGACCGCTATCAAGATTATAACCCAGTTGCTATATATGATGAAGTTCAAAACATCCTTTCAAAGGCAATTGACCAAAATTTTGTTCCTGTAACGGATGATCAAGGTGTATTTATTGGAATTGTGAGAAGAAGAGAAATTCTAGAGTTTTATGCAGAAAGCGCAAGTAAAGTGAAAAATCAAATATAAAAAAAGCCATCTCTAGATGGCTTTTTTTCTTGTCTTATCTCCCCCGTACATACCCCTAAAAACAGGCTTAGGTCATGGCCCACAGCAATGCACTTCCTTGTACTAGTTTACATAATCTATTTATATATAGGTATAAAATTGCCTATATAAATCTTATTTATAGATAAGGATGGTTTATGTGAGTTACAACAATAAAAAGAAGTGTTGCTGGTGTTCTAATCAGTATTATTACAAAACTTCTGGCTATGATCCAAGAAGTAGCCATGAAGGAAAATGCTGTCATAACGATTATAAGCATAACGATCATTGTCCTAAACATGATGATGATCATCGTTCTGGACATAAAAAATGCCATCATGGTGGCAACCATGGCGGAGTTCACGACGGTAACCATGGCGGAGATCATGGTGGCAACCATGGCGGAGGTCACGGCGGCAGTCATGGCGGTAATCACGGCGGTTGTCATGGCGGTAACCACGGCGGAGGTCACGGCGGCAACCATGGCGGAGGTCACGGCGGCAGTCATGGCGGTTGTAAAAGACGTCGCTGCTGTTGGGGCTGGGTGTTTTAATTTAATAAATAATTGAATTAAAATGAAGCGTTGATTTAGCAGAAAGAACTCAAGAAATTGAGTTCTTTTTTTGTAAGTTGAAACTTATAAACGGTATACTTCGTATATATAGTAAGAGCATTTTGGAGGAGGAAAAAAAATGTTTAAAAAAATGTTTGCTAAAATTGGAGTTGGAGCTGCCAAAGTAGATTTACGACTAAATGAAACGGCCTATACGCTCGGTCATGTAATTGAAGGAGCTATTATCATCCAAGGTGGAAACGTTCAGCAACATATTAATTTAATTGATGTTGAATTTTGGCTTGAAGTTCAAATGAAAAGCGGTCAAATGCATACACATCGTGTGGAAAGCCTGCGCGCAGCTTCTTCATTTACAATTAATGAAGGCGAGAAAAAAGAAATTCCATTTACATATCATTTACCTTTGGATCTTCCCATCTCTGCGAGCAACGTTAGCTATTTCTTTAAGACACACTTAGATATTGAAGGGGGAGTAGACTCAACAGACCGGGACCCTGTGCGCATTAAAGCTCCAAAAAGCTTATATCAGCTAGTAGAGGGCTTTGAAGCACTTGGGTTTAGAGAAAAACATCATTCAGGAAAATTTAACGGATACAAACAAGAATTTTCATTTTTTCCTACAGACTTCTTAAAGGGATATGTAAATGAGGTTGAGTTTGAGGTAGCCATTGAACAAAAAGGTATCCGCGTGCTGTTGGAGATAGATTTGCCTTCTTTCGGCCGAGAGAGGGAAATAAAAAATGAACTCTTTTTTACAAATGATGAACTAAGCCAGCCATCTACTATCGCTCGTTTGCTGGAAGAAGCGATGGAAGAGATGATGGAAAATCCTCGAGACTATGAATATTATAAGCCTTCTCACTATGATCAGCATTCACACCACCCACGTATGAGCGGGTTAGGAGGAGCAATGGGAGGCTTTGCGGCCGGTATGTTAGGCGGACTGCTCATTGAGAATTTGATGGATGATATGTTTGAAGACTCGGCGCTTGGTGAAATTGGAGAAGATATTGAAGAAGCCGGGGAGGATCTGTTGGATGGAGATTTTTTTGATGGAGGAGACGATTGGTAAAAGGGATTTTGAATAAATAAAAAGGATGATTAATGATGATCATCCTTTTTTTCTTTCTTCTTTCTTTTTTTTACTTCTATATACTTAATGTGAAAATCCTCTATAATCAGAACTTTAAAGTAAAATTGCTCATGCTGAATGATATCATTTTTGGTCACATCAAACTTTTCGGTTAACACCCACCCGGCAATGGTATCTACTTCTTCGTCGCTAATATCAGTACCGAGTAAATCATTTACTTGGCTAATGAGCATTTTTCCGTCAAGAATATAATGATCGTCTTTAATTTTTTGTACATAAGGAATTTCGTCCGTATCAAACTCATCTCGAATTTCTCCCACAATTTCTTCAATAATATCTTCTACTGTAACAAGCCCAGCGGTTCCGCCATACTCATCAAAAAGAATAGCCATTTGAATACGTTCTTTTTGCATCTTTACAAGCAAGTCATGAATAGGTACGGTTTCAATTACTTTAAAAATAGGCTTGACGTACGATTCTAACGTATTGGTGCCGTCTTTTTCGTTAAATACAATATCGTTATAAATTTCTTTAATATTAACGAGACCGATTACTTTATCTTTATCTCCATCTTCAACAATTGGATAGCGCGTATATTTTTCGACATTTGCGATTTGTAAAAAAACCTCTACGACGTCGTCTTTGGAAGCACTCACAATCTCCGTACGAGGGACCATTACTTCTTTAGCTAAACGATCATCAAAATCAAAAATTTTACTCATATATCGATATTCGGACTGATTGATTTCACCGCCTTCAAAGCTCTCGGATAACAAAATGCGAAGCTCTTCTTCACTATGAGCAGCTTCATTTTCTGAAATCATCGTTATACCAAAAACCTTGGTCAACATACGAGCTGAGCCGTTTAATATTTTAATGAACGGATACATAAGTTTGTAAAACACGATAATTGGTTTTGCAAAGTTCAGCGTAATTTGTTCAGCCATTTGAATAGCAAACGTTTTAGGAGCTAATTCTCCTAAGACAACATGTAAAAAAGTAATAACAACAAATGCAATGACAAAAGATAAAATACCAGCAAGCGGTTCATTCGTATGGAAGGTAGTAAAAAGAGGGTGAAGCAACCGATCTAGCGTCGGTTCACCAAGCCAACCAAGCCCGAGAGCTGTGATGGTGATACCAAGCTGACAAGCGGATAGATATTCATCTAGATGTGTAATAACGCGTTTGGCAGAGACGGCTTTTTTATTTCCTTCTTCTAGAAGCTGATTGATTTTTGAACTTCTTACTTTTACAATAGCGAATTCTGTCGCTACAAAAAAAGCAGTTAATGCAATTAAAACTGCGACTAATAGTAATTTTACGGCGATCATCAAAGTCACCACCTTGTACGTAAATGTATACCTTAAGTGTTAGCCAAAGTGGAGAAAACATGTATTAAATTGAGAAAAGAAAAACGCACATAAAAAAACTGCTTCTATCTTTAAAAAGAATAAGAAGCAGTTTATTATGTTACATGTTCATTTAGGGGAATTAATCTTAACTTTATCATCATGGTCTATCACATATCGGTTCTACAGTTCAACTGACTTTTAGCAAACGTATTGCGAGTGTGTTATGACACCTCCTTTAACTGTAATCCGAGTATATATGATGCATCTCTCACTCCTTTCTATTAGTTAATTCTATTATAATACATAATTAATCAAAATACTACAAATATTCAGAAAATAATTCGAAATGCATAGTTTTTTGTCATTTTCTGAAATATACACACAAAACGAGATTGAGATATAACAAAATCAATACAATCTAAAGACGAATAAACTGAGTAAATGATCTAGTATCGGTCGTTTGGTTGCACTGCTGGTGATTTCCGTGCAAGGCTACGCTTTCCGCGGGCGGCCGATGAGCCTCCTCGTCGCTTACGCTCCTGTGGAGTCTCATCTATTCCGCTTTTCCCGCAGGAATCTTCGCCTTTCCCTCCAATCAACAGCTAGAAGCAACTCTAAACATAACCTATATTCACCATACTAATGAAAAGATCCAAACGATGAATCGTTCGGATCTTCCGTCAACCAAAATACGTTTGTATCAGCCTCTTTTTAATTAATGCAGTTTATGGTTATTAGGCATCTGAGGAGAGACAGTGGCTTTTGCAAAACTTGTGATCATTTGCTGCATATCTTCTTTTGCAAGCTGCGGCACTTGATAATAATGGTGTTTATTTTGATAAAGAGAAATTTCATAAGCCATTTCAATCCAGTTAGGAACACTGTCTCCGAATATTCGGCGAACAACAGGATTCGTTATTTCTAAAGCGGTCATGGTTAAAAGAGATCCCTGAGACTTAACTAAACCTAGCATATGACCTGAAATTCCTTTTTCATTGATTTCCTCAACGGACTGATTCGGCTTTTTAGGCTGCGAAGGCTTTAAGCCATAAACAAAGGTATGAGACTGCTTCATGTTGTATACATGTGTAGAACCCGCCGGCTTTTGACCGGTAGAAAAAGCTTCTACAATCAAATTATATTCGTCTAAAATAAACTGATACTGACGATCAATAATATCAAGCAGTTCTTGTTCTTTTACATATTGCCGAAACATCATAAACTGATCCATTACATTAATTGAGCCCGCAAGCGTTTCATGAACATCAAACAATTCATGCCCTCCATGATTCAATTGAGGGGGGACAGCTCCAGTTTGCATGTTTGTAGGAAGTTCGTGATTATTCATACTAAGTCCTCCTTAAAATCGGTATCGACTATAGTCTTTAAACTTTTTCTGGTTTTATACTCAAACTTTCTTTATTCATAAAATATTGCTTTAAATAACTAAATTTACATTCAGTTATTTTTAATTAAAGGGTAAAAATGAAAGGGTTTTATGAAAAAAAAGCGAATATCAATAACAATTCACGATCTATAGATAGGGGAATCAAAAAACATGAATGAGCTGCTGTCATACTCAAGTGAATTAAAACACGAAGCAAATCAACTGGTGGTATCCAATCATTTATTGGATCTGTTAAGAGAATATGGTTGTCCTCTCTCAGGGGAGAATTTTGAGTTAAATGTCATGACAAATCGCATCATTCATTTTTACGTAGGAAATGATGAAATGGATGAAGAATCTATTTTTCACATGGGGTATCAGCTTACAAAGCGTTTTAGCCCTTATAAGATGATATTTGCTAATGAAAAAGATAAGTATCAGTGGAGTGTGTATATGATTCAGAAGGGAGAAGAGTGGAAGCTTGATATTTCCGTGCTTCCAGAAAATATCGTGAAAGGCAAAGTTGAGAAACAAGAGTTATTAAAATCACTTCTCACTGAAAAGAAGCGGGAATGCATTTTATTTTTCAAGCAGCAAAGCGGATATAATCGCTATTATACGAGTGATCATGTCTATAAGGCTGTCCTAGAAGATGACATTCACGATGATATGTCTTTTTTTATGTGGCTGCAAAGACAAAAAAAAGTAAATCAACAAACGTAAAAAAGAGCCGCTTAGGCTCTTTTTATGCGTTTACGGATGTTTTTACAGGTAAAGCAGCTTTTAGCATCCAAATATGTTTTTCAATGTTGCCGATTGTTCCAATGAATAAGTCAGCTGTTACGTGATCGTGTGCTGCTTCAGCGTTTTCAACTGCACTTTTTAGGTTTTTAACAAGTAGCATATAGTCATTAATTAAGGTTTCTACCATTTCTTCACTCGTTTGCTCGTTTCCATCTTCAGAAAGAGTAGCTGC
Organism: Priestia sp. 53B2; assembly: GCF_056099005.1. Classification (NCBI taxonomy): domain Bacteria; kingdom Bacillati; phylum Bacillota; class Bacilli; order Caryophanales; family Bacillaceae; genus Priestia; species Priestia sp. 53B2. Next base: position 478,822 of record NZ_JBLZXA010000030.1, on the reverse strand, counting down.
TTGTAAAAATTGCTTCATTGTAGCAATTGGGCTTCCTCCAATGGCTAGTAATCGTTCTGCATATTCATCTATATAGTCCGCCGTCTCATTATAGAATTCTTCAAATTTTTCATGAAGCGTAAAAAATTGAGGCCCTTTTACATACCAGTGAAAGCGATGTAGCTTCGTATACAATACGTTAAAATCGGCAATTTGTTGGTTCAATACGTTTTCTAAATTCATAGTTAATAGCCTCCTAATGAGTTGTTGTTATCTTATATTTATATTATATCAAATATCAAATTAAAATCAATACTTAATTATAATTATTATTAAATAATAATTAGGATGCTTTTAAATTATAGCTATTCTCTTTAAAAACTCTAAAGATATGATAGGATAGAGCAAGAGTATTGAAAGGAAGAAGGGTTAGTCATGCATATTACACCAGAAGCAAAACAATTAATTAACAATATACTTGAAGAGCAGGAGATAACAGGAATTCGCTTGTATTTCAAAGGAATTAGCTGTGATATCCCTAATATTGGGTTAGCTTTTGAAGAGCCTTTTGAAAATGATGAAATGTATGAAGTCGACGGAGTACAAGTAGCAATGGAAGCTTCTATTGTGCCTTATACAAATGAATTAATGTTAGATGTTCATACAACGCCGTACGGTCCAGGTTTAGCATTAGTTGGGGCTAAAGAGGCTGAGTAAAAAATTTATGTAAGAGAAGCTAACAGGTTTGTTGTTTGTTTTGGTAAACCTTGGTTTACTTAATTCAAACGTTAGTGAAATGGAGGGGGACCTATGCTTCTTTCTCATCATGTAACGGTTGAACAAAGACAGCAAATCAAACGCTTTAAGCAGCAAATACAAGACGCAAAAACGCTAGATGAGCGCCGTTTGTATCAAGCCCAGCTAAATAAATTTGTTGAGCGCCTATTTATTGAGAATCGCTTGCAACGCAGCGGCGAACAATAAAAAACACCTAGAAAAGAAGCCTTCAAAGAAGGTTTCTTTTTTTTTTAGTAGATTATTATACTTTTACATCTTGTAATTATTCATTTTCTTATATATCGCCCTTTATCTACTTGAAATCCGGTTTTCTGTATGAATATAGCACTAAAAACGTGTAAGTCACTATTAAATGAAAGCGCTTTCTGTTATAGTGAAGGTATAGAATTGTACTTGTTCACCTACAATGTTCATAAGGAGTGGTTTGTATGATTGAAAGAGGAAACTTCTTAATTGGTTTAGCGTGGGGAACATCTTTGAGCATACCTTTATGGATCGCCTTCTTTGGCTGGATAAAATTAGTTTGGCGCTTGCTTTAAATAAATAAAAACAAAAAAAGTAAAAAAACTTCAGTGAATATGCGCTGAAGTTTTTTTAAATAGTATAAATAGGTATTAAGAACTATTAAATAAATTATAATTTATAACGATAAGTAAATAAGACTACTATAAGTATTATTTTTGGTTTTTTTAGCATTCTAATGTTTTAGGTCTTATTACACAATGGAAAGCAGGAGTACAAATTGAAAAGCTATCGTTTAGTAAGTTTCTCCACCTTATGTATCTGTCTATTCGTTTTATTCATTTCACCTTTTCAAGACACATCTAGTGCATCAACTGATAAATATCAAAATTTCAAGCAGCTCTCACAGCACGAGTCTTCAGCTAGCTATAAAGTGACGACCAAAGAAACGAAAAGCCCTGTCCTTATCTTTGCTCCACACGGTGGAGGAATTGAAGGGGGGACAAGCGAAATTGCCAAAGAGCTTAGCAAACAAAATGCTCTTTACCTATTCGAATCGTTAAAGTCGAAAGGGTCACGAGACCTGCACCTCACAAGCACTCATTTTGATGAGCCCACAGCGCGTAAGATGGTAAGCAAGTATGATAATGTTTTATCTCTTCACGGGTATTCTGGGAACGAAAAACATATTTTTGTGGGCGGAACTGATCGGGAGCGCGCAAAAAAATTAACGCAATTATTAAATCAAAATGGATTTCCGGCGGAACTGATTACAAAAGGGCACGATGAGATTGCAGGCATTAACCCTGGAAATATTGCAAATAAAAATCGTACCGGGAAAAGTATTCAATTAGAGATTAGCCAACCGCTGCGAAGTGCTATGTTTCATTCATTCACTTCAAAAGGAAGAGCTTCGTCTAAAACTCAAACTTTTTATAGGTTTACAAATGTGCTTTCCACATTTGTTTCCACTTCTTACTGAATCCAAAAAAGAATGCTTTCGCAAGCATTCTTTTTTTATAAACTAGTTTTGCTACTCGTGACTTATAATAGGTTTCCAGTTAAAATCTTTTACATCTTGAACAGAAGGCTTTCTCACGTGCTGTAAGCTTTCTTTATTACACGCTCCATAAACCATAAAATTTTCCTGAGCTTCTATTAAAGAAATAGAGTTGGCTCCTAATTCGTTGGCATTCAGCTTTTGGTACGGATCGTCTTCCCAAAAACATATCTCACAAATATCATAGTCACCATCACTGTCTAACGATTGATAACCACAGCAAGGGCATGTATACTTTTTCATTGTTTCTATCCTTTCTGTATGGGATTTTAAGCTAGAAAAAAGTCAGCCATCTTATTTAACTATTTTACTATATTCAAGGATAACCTGAAAGAATATTCAAAAAATTACAGCGGCACTTCCCTAGGATTTGTGAACATTTTATAACGAATTGGTAATAGTTATTGTGAGACTGAGTAAAAAAGGAGTACACTTACTAGGAAAATAGATCGTGTTCGGAAACGTCTACATAAAAGCATTTTTGGATATGATGAAAAAAGAAAAAAGAGATAGGGAGTCATAAATATGAAAAAAATAATAGGTTTACTTTTAGCATGCTTTTTAGCTGTTCCGACAGTTAGTTTTGCTCATACACATGTGCAAACAACAGTACCGGAAAATGGTGCAACTGTTACAGCTCCTCTAAAAGAAATTAAATTAACCTTTGAAACACACATCGAGAAAATCAGTACTGTAACCGTTACAAAAGATGGACAAAAAATTTCACTTGCATCGCAAAAAGTAGAGGGTCATGATTTAATAGCTTCTGTCGATCAGCCTCTTGAAAACGGATCTTACACAGTGAACTGGGAAATTGTAGGGGAAGATGGTCATGTAATGAAAGATTCGATTGCTTTTAAAGTAGATGTGAAAGATAAAGCGAAGGAAGAGAATACTCAAGCAGCCGGAAAAGATAGTGAAAAAAAGCAAGGCGCCACGCAATCTGAACAACACCAAAAAAGTGCAGTAGCAAATGATGAAAAAACAGAGAACAATGATTCTTCATCGTTTTTTGTTATCATGATTATTGCTATTGTAGTGGTGGTTGGAGCATTACTCTTAATCTTCAGAAAGAAAAAGGCTTAAAAAGATGAGTATTTTGTTGCCTGTTTTTGAGTGGTTCACATACGTAGGTCTTTCCTTATTATTAGGATTTGCCGTACTGCAATATGTGCCGCTTACAAAAAAGCCAACAATTTTATTATCAAAGCGATGGCTACTTGCAAGTGCAGCGGCTGTCGCTATTTTTTCGGTTGGAAATTCGCTTGAGATTATTTTATCTTTTTCAAAAATAAGAGGGTTAGGTGAAACAGTTCGTCTTGTATTATTGGAAACAAGAACGGGACACGCCTGGATCTTTGTTGTGCTGATTGCTATTTTATGTATGGTTGCTGTTTCAATAGAGAGCCACCCTCATATGTATACATTACTGACTGTAGCCTTGGTGGGAGGAATCGCCTACGCAAGTCACGCAGCATCCGCTTCTGCGCTTAGCGGCATGCTTTCTCATTCCCTTCATATTTTAGCAGTGGGACTGTGGGGAGGGGTGGTTCTGATTGTTGCCGCTTTTTCAAAAGAAACCTCCAATTGGAAAAGTTTCTTAAGCTGGTTTACTCCTTTTGCAATCGCTTGTTTTGTGCTTCTTTCATTAAGTGGGTTCATTTCGATGGTCATTATCATGGGGCTGTCCAACTATGTAAATTCATGGGCCACAGATTACGGGCAGTCTCTTTTACTAAAGCATATTACGATTATTCCGCTGCTTGCATTTGCCGTCATCAATGGCTTTCTTATGAAAAAAGCGGTAAAACATCCAGAATATAAGCCCGTGATGTGGATTCGAGCAGAAAGCATTATTTTGCTTATCATTTTTTTATTTACAGCTATCATGGTGACGCAATCGCCGCCAACTAATATAAGTCATATGGCAATGGATTCATCGATTCTTCCGTTTATCTATGGGAAACAAGTGACGCTCCCTCTAACGTTTCACGTAACGATTGTAGGAATCCTATTCTTATTTGTCGCACTGCTGTTTTTTGTGTATTTACTTATTTGTTTTTACAAAAAGACAGTATGGCTTAGCGTATTAAGTGCGGGGTTGTTTGTTTTTGCTTTTTATATTGCCATGATGACAAGTATTCAAGTCTAAAAACAGTGAGAAATATCTCACTGTTTTTTTATTAGCCATTAAAAGCTGTGTTATCTCTCGGGCCTTTTCCCGAAGAAGGAGGCATCGGCATTTGGGAATTAGAATTAGAACCAGAGCCGAACGTAGAGCCGCTTGGAGGCGATATATTTCCTGCGCTTCCAAAAATAACGATCCCGCCAGAAATTGTGCCAATAGAAATAGATTTAATATAAACAGACATTTTTATTCAACCTCTCATCTAGCAAAAGAATTCAGTGTACCCTAGTATATGACCAGCTTGTCATTTTCGTATAGACGAGTTTAAAAATTAGGTAAAAGCTTAGAAGTTCAGGTTGAGAAAGGAAATGGTGTAAAATAAGATAGAACTTTTAAGGCAAAGTGTGTGGTGTCTGCTTAAAGTGTGTATACCACCTATTAAAAGAAGTAGAAAGGAACTAAGATGAATACGCAAAAAGGAATTCATTTTTCATTTAAAAAATTATGGTTGCTAACGAATCCTCCGACAGGAAAGTTACTCATTTCCTTTATACTGGCTTTAATTAATACCGGAGCGTCGCTTTCTATTCCTCTTGTCATCAAAGAAGTGATGGAAAAAATCGCAGCGGGCGTCTCACCGCAGATTATAGCAGGACTTCTCGGTTTATTTGCTGCTCAAATGATAACAAGCGCAGTATCTCTTTATCTTCTTGCTCAAGTAGGGCAAGGTGTTGTAAAAGAACTTAGATTCAAAGTGTGGGACAAGCTAATAAAGCTTCCGGTCTCATTTTACGATCAAAACCGTTCAGGTGAAATGGTAAGCCGCATTACAAATGATACAACCATTGTGATGAATTTATTGTCAACAGAAATGATTGACTTTGTAAAAAATATTTTATCTATTATTATTGCCGTTGTTATTTTATTTACGCTCGACGTACCCATGACGCTCATTTTATTAGCGGTTATTCCCGTTATGTTTGTACTGGTTATGCCGCTAGCGCGAAAAATACATAAAATTTCACGTGAGCAGCAGGATAAAATGTCCAAGCTTACGGCTTTTTTAGCTCAAATGCTGAGTGAAATCCGCTTGATTAAAGTATCCGGTTCAGAGAAAAAAGAAATTGATTCCGGCTTACAATCGTTTCAGTCACTCTACCTCTTCGGCGTGAAGCGAGCTAAAATTGAAGCCATCATTACCCCGATTATTAGCACAGTGATGACAGCTGTTATGATTACGATTGTCGGGTTTGGTGCATACCGGGTGAGTGAGGGACTTATCACTGCAGGAGAGCTGGTGGCTTTTGTTCTTTACCTTTTTCAAATTATGGTTCCGATTGGTTCACTTACCCGATTTGTCACGAGCTTTCAGCAAACCAAAGGAGCTTCAGAGAGAATCTTTGATATATTAGCTGAGAAAGAAGAGAACTATGAAAATGGAGAAGTGCTCGGACAAGTAGGGAGTTTAAGGTTCGATAAAGTTGCTTTTCAATATGAAGATAAACCAGTATTGCAGAAAGTTTCATTTTCTGCTAAAAAAGGAGAAGTTACCGCTTTTGTTGGACCTAGCGGAGCTGGAAAATCTACTGTTTTTTCACTTATCGAACGCTTTTATGAGCCTTCATCGGGGCACATATTCTTGGATGGAACAGACAGTCAAAACGTCAACTTACGTTCGTGGCGTCACCTGTTTAGCTATGTTCAGCAGGATTCTCCGATTTTAGCAGGAACAATTCGAGAAAATCTCATTTACGGATTAGAGCGGCATGTGACGGATGAAGAAATAGAAGAAGCAGCGAAGTTAGCAAATGCTCATCATTTCATTTAGTCCTTTGAAGCTCAATATGAAACAATGATTGGAGAAAGAGGTATTAATCTCTCAGGAGGCCAGCGACAGCGTATTGCAATTGCCCGAGCGCTGTTACGCAATCCCCAGTTTTTACTACTGGACGAAGCGACAGCTAGCTTGGACTCCGAATCAGAAAAGCTTGTGCAAGAGTCATTGGAAACGGTAATGAAAGGACGCACATCACTCGTCATTGCCCATCGTCTATCTACGGTCATTAATGCGGACCAAATTGTTGTAATAGAAGAAGGGCAGGTTACAGGTAGCGGAACGCATAAAGAGCTGTTAGCCTCTCATTCTTTTTACCGGCGTTTGGTAGAGCAGCAGTTTCAAACATCCCTATAGAACAAACAAAAAAAGACTGCTTTCAAGCAGTCTTTTTTTAGTTTATTTATTTAGCTTTTTAACTAATTCATCACCCATTAACTCAGAAGAAAAAGGATCTCGGCTTGTGACAATTTGATCATTTGCCCAAACAGCATATGCTTTTTTATCCATCTCAGGGATGTAATTAGCCACTTCACGAAGTTCTTGTTCTAAACTGTATGGTAAAAAGGGAAGTACTTCTTCTGGTTCAATTTCATCAGGATAACCGGTTACGTCTAGTCCTTTAATTAACAGTTCGTCATCGGATCCTTTCAAGAAAGCAAAAACAGAAGGTCCGTGACACTCAGCTGCTAAAATACCTCCGTTGTCGTACACTTTGTTCATAAGTGCATGCAAGTCCACATTTTTTGCTAAGTCAAACATAGCGCCGTGGCCGCCTACTACTAAAATAACGTCATAGTTCTCAGCATCTACTTCTTCAAGTTTCATTGTCTGATCCGCTCTTCCTGATTCATATAATTTCTTATACGTTCCGTCTGGATCAAAGTTTTCTGAAATACTTCGAACGTCTACTTCCGGCTTACCTCCAAAAGGTGAGGCTAAATCAACGGTGTGCCCTGCGTCCTCAAGCTTTTGCAGCGGAGCAAATAATTCTTCTGCCCACCAACCTGTGTGATAATCTTTCTCTTCGTATCCGCTTGATAATACAGCTAACACTCTTGCCATGTTTATACCTCCTAAATGATGTAAAACGTATAGTGATACATATCATGTATTCATTGTGAACTGTACCCTATATAAAAAAACTTTAAACAATGGCAAGTTATGAAAAGGTAGCGTGAATCATAAACAAAACCAAAAAAGAGATAGCAAATTTAAGATGCCACTTTTTATCTGTACGCTTATAGCGCTTCACGCCCATCACGAGTAAACAAGCTAGAACAGCCATCGTAATAATTCCTGAAAAGTACGTAAAATCTGCTTGAAATCCTTTTATTAAAGCCATATAACCATGTAAAATAATCAAGGCCGTTGATATAAGCGCAATGGGAACGTGCCACTGACGAACGTACTTGGCTAAAAATTGGATAAGCGGTTTCAACTCAAAATTTCCTTTTTTTATGTGCGATAACGGTTTCCATTTTAATAATAAAAAAATAGGATAAATGGCTAAAGCTGCAAAGAAACCAATTCGTGCGATTGAACCAAGCTCTTTAAAATTTCCTTCATATATTTTAGAATCGATCGGAAGGGAATGTTTATAAATAGGGATGTAAATAAGCCCTGCTACAACTAGTAAAAAAGAGATAGTAAAGATAAAGATCACTTTTTTACGCTCACTTTTATTTTTGATTAATGTCTGTAGCCATGATTTTTTAGCTGAATTCATTTTCTTCCTCCTTGGAAAAAACTAGTTAGTGTCAGTATGAACTTTTTTTCTTAAAAATTCTTTAAAAATCTTTCTTTTTTAGAAAAATTCATTTTTTTCTTTGCAATACGCGTTATAGTTAAACAAAGGGTTTAAAAAGGAGATGAATACATGAAAAAAAGAATAAGTATATCTATAATCAGTCTTTGTTTACTTTTAACAGCCTGTGGTCAGGAACCTGCTCAAAGCACAAATGCTGAGCAGCCAAAACCGTTGGACGTAAATCTTCAAGGCCCAAAGGCGTTACAGAAAAATGAAAGCGGTATCTACAAAGCCGAAGTTACATATGGAGACGAAAAAGTAAAAAATGATGATGTTGAAATGATTGAATTTGAAATAGAGAAAAAAGATGGCGAAGGGAAAGGGGAAATGTTAAAGCCTAAACAAATAGGAGAAGGTGTATATGAAATACAAACATCTTTCTCTGAGCCTGGCACATATACCGTGCAATCACATGTTTCTGCAAAGGGAACGCATAACATGCCTCTTATAACCGTTACGGTTAAATAAAAAAAGTCAAGGATGCTAATTCCTTGGCTTCTTTTCGTTTAGTATGCCCATTGAATTCCCATTCTACAAGGGGAAAAGGTTATTTGGAATAGGATGATGTTTTCTATCATCAATTAAAGTAATGCACTGAGCCAGCTGTTCAATTCCTCGTTTGATCGTATTCGTATTTACTTGTGAGATGCTTAATCGGAGAAGAGTGTCTCGTTTGTATTCTGGTAAAAAAAATCTAGAAGCATCATCAACATATATGTGCTGCTCGTTTAGCATGTGAACGATCTGTTTTGCTGTCACATGCTCAGGTAAACTAATGGATAAATAGAATCCTGAAGTTGGTTTAGAAAAATGTGTATGAGCGGGTAGCAGTGAATCACATGCTTCTACAAGAGTTTGCATTTTGGTATGGTATACTTCTTTTATCTTTTTAAGATGACTAGTAAACATGCCGCTTTTTAAATAAATTTCCAGAGCACCTTGGGAAAGCGCTGAACTATTAAAATCTGAACTGAATTTATACCGTAAAAAGTTGCTATTCATTAACGAAGGAAGCACGACAGCAGCAATACGTAACCCAGGAAGAAAGATTTTCGAAAAGCTTTTAATGTAAATAACTCGTCCAGAAGGATTAAAAGAAAATAAAGGATCTGATTTTGCATCGGGATCAAGGTCGCCCAAAAAGTCATCTTCCACTATATATACATCGTATTTTTCGGCTAGCTCCACGATTTTTTTCTTCTCAAAATTTGTATAACAATGTCCAAGAGGATTGTGAAATCTTGGAATAATGTAGAAAAATTTTATATCATTATTTCGAAAAATGTACTCCAAACGATCAAGATCAATCCCTTTCATCGATAGCTCGATCCCAAAAGTAGTAGCTTGGTGCAGCGTAAGAGACTCGATAAAACCGAAATAAGTGGGCTGTTCAATTAGGATATTATTTTTTCCATTTGGAAAGGGCATAGAAACTAGTAAGTGAAGAGCTTGCTGAGATCCGGATACAACAACTAACCTTTCAGCTTGAGTGAATACCTGTAGGTTCTGCAAGTGTTTCACTAACTGTACCCGCAATGAGTAAGAGCCTTGTTGATCAGAGTATGTAAAAAGCTCTTCTTTGTAGTGTTCAATCGCTTGGTTTATACAATGCTGAAATTCAAGATAAGGCATAACGTTTTTATCTGGACCAGCAGACAAGAAATCAATCACTTCATTTTCATTCGCCCTATGTTGAAATTCTGCCACAACGTAGTAGCCGCTTTTAGGAACAGAATAAATTAAATGCTCTTTTTCTAGTTCGCTGTACGCTTTGATAACGGTATTCTTGCTGCACGAAAAATGTTGGGATAGTCGGCGAACAGAAGGGAGTTTACCACCTGCAATAAGCGATCCAGTTGCTAGGCCAAGCTTAATTTCTTCCATGATTTTCAGATATTTTAAACTCATAGGTCCTACTCCTTTAATGTGTACCCGTACAGATAGGTAAAAGAATGATTTATTTTAGTAGTTGTCCTGCGCTATCCTTTTAATTATATCAGAAATTTTTTTAGAAAAATGGTACAGTTCTGAAAAATAAAAAGACAGGGGTAGGGTAAGATGCAAAAGAAAATTAGAGAGAAAATGGGCGTATTGTTGGGATTAGTAGGCGTTATCTGTTTTAGCTTAACCCTTCCTTCTACAAGCATTGCAGTCGAGTATTTCGGAACGACAGTCGCCGGTTTAGGAAGAACAGCTGTAGCTGCTGTTTTAGTAGCTGTGATATTGATTGTACGAAAAGAAAAATTTCCTTCTCTTCGCCAATTTAAAAGTCTGCTGATCGTTGCTTTAGGCGCAGTTTTAGGGTTTCCTCTGCTCACTTCTTGGGCAATGAAATCATTGCCTGTTTCTCACGGAGCGGTTGAACTCGCTCTTTTACCATTAGCCACAGCCGGTTTTGCGATGTTTAGAGGGGGTGAACGTCCTTCTTTAAAATTCTGGATATCAAGCATGATTGGTTCTGCAGCTGTTATCGTGTATGCTCTTCACCTAGGCTTTGGCCAACTGCAGTTTGCCGATGGAGCTTTACTAGCAGCGGTGCTGATACTTGGACTGAGCTACGCAGAAGGAGGGGTGTTAGCAAGAGAATTAGGCAGCTGGCAAGTTATTGCTTGGGCCATTATCATCGGTGCGCCATTTTTTATGATTCCAGTGGGACTAAGCATTACAGCTGAGATGCTTCATGCGCCTTTACAAGCGTGGGTTAGTTTGATTTATCTCTCAGTAGTGAGTCAATTTTTAGCATACGTTGCTTGGTACAGCGGGATGGCTATGGGGGGAATAGCCAGAGTTAGCCAGGTTCAATATTTACAGCCATTTTTAATGATTCTGTTTGCAGCTCTATTTCTAGGCGAATCAATTACACTGTTTACTCTTGCTATAGCAATAATTGTTGTCTTTTCGGTTGTACTAGGCAAAAACGCCTCGGTATCAAAAAAAGAAGTGCATCCACAGAAAATGATGAATAAAGACGCTTAACTAATATGTGCATTTGTTACATTAAAACAACATGCTCTATTCCCGTTAGCAATCGGCAGGTTCATTCAGTCTCCTGTTTTTCTATGTAAGTTTCACGAGCCAAAAGATAAGAAATGAATGAATTTCCTATGTAAAAAAGGTATATAACGGTTTTTTTTCACATAGGTTGAACATTATACAAGAACTTGTACACCGAAAAAATACAATTAGACAAATAATTCGTATTGGGCTTGTCATATACATAGAGAGAAGAGGTAGTGATGAAAAAGGACGGGAGATAGAGGAGATAACGAGATGAACACTTTTTTGAAAGGAACGTTTATTCTAGCAGGTGCTGCCTTTGCAGGAGAGTTAATTGAATTTCTTGTAAATATGGTACTTGCTAGAGAATTAGGGAGGGAAGGCATGGGCATGTACATGACTGTTCTTCCTATCATTTTTCTTATTGCCACCGTAGCCAACTTAGAACTGCCTATTTCTATTTCTAAATTTCTTGCTGAACATCATCGCAAAGAACATCAGCATATGATGAAGCATGCCACCATTTTTGCGACTGCTGTGAGCTTGGGAATCTTTTTTATTACACTGGCCGTATTAGCAGCCTTTCCATTTTTTAGTCACTATCATCCTTACTTGAAATGGGTTGTACTATGTTTCATTCCGGTTGTTTCATTTTCAGCGGTGCTTCGTGGATATTTTACGGGTAAAAATAATATGACGACTATCGCTGTGTCTAATTTTATCCGCAAAGCCTTTCAGCTAACGATTTTATTTGTTGTTTTTCAAATGTTTGCTTTCACAGATGTTAAAATGTCGCTGTTTATTGCGATTTGTACGCTAATTGGAACCGAAGCTGTTATTTTGCTTTATTTTTTTATCACGTATGTTACTCAGTTAAGTGTTTTATCAAGAGGGCACAGACCTCTGCTTTCTCCAAGTGAGATTCGAAAAAAGCTGTTAGGCGTCTCACTTCCGACCACGGGACTGCGTTTATTTAATGCGGTATGTAATGCTGTTCAGCCGTTTTTAATCAAACACGCGCTCGTTTTATCAGGCATGACTTTAACTGGGGCAACGCAGCATTTTGGTATGCTAACAGGGGTAGCGATGTCGATCGGCTTTTTTCCGGCTTTCTTTGCTCATTCTCTTTTAGTAGCACTAATACCTGCTGTATCTGAAGCTCATGCGAAAAATCAGGAAGAACAGCTTCAAAGACTTTTGACTCAAAGTATGCAAATGACATTTTTATATGGGATTCCGTCTATAGTGGCGATGTATTTCTTTGCTGAGCCGCTTACTAACTTGTTTTTTCATTCTACAGAGGCCGTGTACTATCTAAAGGCTTTATGGCCGTATTTTCTTTTTCACTTCTTTGCCGTCCCGCTTCAAGCTTATTTAATTGGACTTGGCTATGTAAAAGATGCTTTTTATCATACGATTTGGTCTCATATTGTATCTTTTTCCCTGATGTTTTTCTTAGGGTCACAAACAAATATTGGCATGCAGGGAATTATTATCGGGATGAACTGTGGCGTGGTTGTCTTGACCGTTCTGCATTATGTAACGATTTGCAAAGTCATTAACGTTTCCTTTTTTTCACTTAAGCATAAAACGCATTTATCGTAAAAAAACCTCCAACAGTGAAGTTGGAGGTTTTTTGGTTACCAGTTATTCATAATTGAGCTAAACAGTGTAGCAGGATCTTGTCCGCCGCCGCCTGATAAGTATTTCGTTTTTTGCGTAGAATTGGCGTTATCAAAGCCAGCGTGGATAGAAACAACTGCATCATCGGTATACCCGACAAACCAAGCATCTTTGTCATCGTTGGTTGTACCGGTTTTACCTGCAGCATCTCGTGAAGAACGAGCGTTAACACCTGTTCCATAGTTTTTTTCAATGACATCTTGCAGCATAGATGTCATCGTATCTGCATTTTCTTCACTCATTACTCGCTCTGTCTGAATGTCCGGCTTCTTCACTGCACCGCCGCGCATCTCGAGTTTTCGAATCGCGTATGGTTTAGTCATAATGCCTTTGTTAGCAAAAGTCGTGTATCCTTGTGCTAACTGAAGGGGAGAGAACGTTGTTGTCGTTCCTCCAAGGGCAAGTCCTAATTTTGACTTATCGTCATCTTCAAGAGGAAGCCCAGCTTTTTCCATGAATTTTGCACTGGTGCGAGTACCTATTTCATTTAAAAGCCAAACGGCTGGAACGTTAAGCGAACGAGTAAGCGCTTGGCGCATTGTAACATGCTCTTGATATTGTCCATTTGCATTTTTAGGACTGTATCCACCGCCAAAGTCCTGGCGTTCGTCACTTAACAGTGAAGTTGGCGTATAGTCTCCAGTTTCTAATGCAGGACCGTATACAGCTAACGGCTTAATAGCTGAGCCAAGCTGATAGCCGCTAGTAGCGCGGTTTAAACCGTTCCGCTCATAGCTGCGTCCTCCATACATAGCCGAAATAGCGCCCGTTTTAGGATTGACAGCTGAGATTCCTACTTCTACTTTGCTGTTAATGTCATCATCTCGGAACGTATGATTTGCTACAGAGTTATTAATCGATTCCTGTAAATTAGGATCAAAATCTGTGTAAATCGCATAGCCGCCTTCATAAAGATCGTCAGCTGATACGCCGTACTGCTGAGCAGCTTCTTTGATGGCGTAGTCAATAAAGGCCTGATTTTGGTTTGCTTTTTTGACCGGAATGCTTGGCTTTACAACACGTTCGTTTAGTGCTTGTTGATACTGCGTGTCACTAATAACGTTTTGGTCATGCATCAGTCTTAATACAACGTTTCGTCGGGCTGTCGCTTTTTCTGTACTATTGCTTGGTGAATACGTACTCGGCGCTTTTGGCAGTCCTGCTAAAAGCGCAGCTTCGCCTACGGTCAAATCTGATACAGGCTTATTAAAATAAAGCTGAGAAGCTGCACCAATACCATATACACCGCTTCCGAAATAAATTTGATTTAAATATAATTCCAAGATTTGATCTTTTGTAAATTGTCTTTCTAAGCCTAGTGATAGAAACATTTCATCTACTTTACGTTTAATGGTCTTATCACTAGATAAGTAAAGATTTCTTGCTAACTGCTGTGTAATGGTACTTGCGCCTTCAGCTTTACTCATTGTTACAATGTTCTTAAAAAGTGCGCGGCCAATACCTTGTAAATCAATCCCAAAATGCTTGTAAAAGCGGCGGTCTTCCGTTGCAACAAACGCCATTTTTACATAATCGGGAATTTCACTGCTCGAAACATTTTGACGGGGAACGGTTTTATACAATTCGTCAATCTTACGGTCATTTTTGTCATAGACTACCGTACTTTGAACCGACTGCAGTTTCGAGTAAGATAAATCAGCCGTTTGCTGAAATTGCTTTAATACATAGGTAACTCCTAGCATTACAATTAAAACAACGACTAAAAAGGCTAAAATAAATTTCCTCATGTTGGTTCACTCCACTAAGTAATAATTCCATGTTCACACATAGCTACATTCTTCGTCTTTACAAGGTCGTTATGTAAAGAATGCTAAAGTTTGTTGACCCATTCAATCTTTTAATAGAGAGATGGATGATAAAGTATTAACGTTCACAAGCTGACGCGCTAAGTTTAATAAAGGCTATTATTCAAGTGCAGGTAAGTTTTTAGGGTATAAGATGATTGACATAAATAGCTCTTTACGCAGTTATTTTTTGCTTACTCGCAGATGCTTCGTTTTTTTATTAAACTGAAACGAAGTAAAATACAATCATCTGAACTTAGTTTACCCATAAATTTGTGTTTGTCAAATAAAGTCGTATAAAGCACCATTCGGGGCTTTGTTCCCCTTTATAAAAAAACAAGCTGGTATTTTACGTTCTGTTTCTCATAGAAAAAAGTCGTTATAACACGTATACGAAATACGATTTAGTACGTTCGGGTATAAATGCTGATATCTGTTGAAAGTAACGAAATAAAGCAAAAATTAACTAATTTATCAGACCAGGGCACTTTTTATACGACGGAGGACGGGGGAGTTTTAATCATTATCCACCTTTTGACGGGAGCACTTAGCTAAAAGTGGAATATTTCTTTCCCTGTTCTAAGTCAAACGAATTAAATACCTAGCTGCATATGAGCAATGGCTATATGAAGTTATTCAGTATTATGTGATACTGCCAGCAAAACATACAGGTATTTCTTTGACAGTAGTTCCTTTACAAATGCTTCGAAAGTTCTTATAATAAAATTATCTTTAATTCGAGATATTTAAAAGGAGTGGATATACGTGAAACATATTTTTAAAAAAGGAATGGACGAGACGAAACCGACTTTATTGCTATTGCATGGCACAGGAGGTATAGAACAAGATCTGCTTCCTGTTGCAGATATGATTGATTCCTCTTGCTCCGTATTATCTGTAAGAGGAAATGTACTAGAAAACGGAATGCCCCGTTTCTTTAGACGTTTACAAGAAGGAGTATTTGATATAGAAGATTTAATTGAACGTACAAAAGAACTTCATCAATTTTTAGATGAAGCGGCTGAAACATATTCATTCGACCGAAACAACATCGTAGCTGTAGGCTACTCAAATGGTGCCAATATTGCAGGAAGTTTGCTATTTCATTATAAGAATTCTTTAAAAGGGGCGGCTCTTCTTCATCCGATGGTTCCAAGAAGAGGAATTGAAGTGCCTAAGACCGACGCTTCTATCTTTATCGGCGCAGGTACAAACGATCCTATTTGCCCAGCATCAGAAACGGAAGAACTTTCTGCGCTTTTAGAAAAAGCCGGAGCGGACGTACAGGTGTATTGGGAATCATTTGGTCATCAGTTAACACGAACAGAAATTGAAGCAGCTGAAAAATGGTATCGGTCAAAATTTTAATTTAAAAACTTTCCGCACTCGTGCGGGAAGTTTTTTATTTTTTAAAAATAATGACAGTTATCGTACAAAAGATAGATATAAATGGTAAAAAGTACTTTTTTTACTGAATGAAGGGAAATTTTATGATATCATTTTATTTCCGGTATATCCTTGCAAAACAGCTATTTTTAGGTAAAGTATTAAATTATTTTAAAATTCCTGGCTTCTATCACAAAAAAATGAAACCAAAGTCTGAGTAAACCGTTATAATAAATGCAGGATTTAAATTCAAAAGGATGGTTAAAAGCATATGACTCGTTTTTTTATTGTTTTACTTTTCGTTCTAATGGTTATATGTGTATATACCATCATTTCGCAAACCCTTTACCGTCGCTATCATTCATCAGTCATAATAAAAGGGGCAAAAAAGCATAAAATAGCTATAACATTTGACGATGGACCTCATCCTGTTTATACGCCAAAAATTTTGGACTTGTTCAAACTGCATGAAATGAAAGCTACTTTTTTTATTGTGGGAGAACTAGGGGAAAAACACCCGTCTATTTTAAACAGGATGATCGATGAAGGACATGAAGTAGCGATACATCATTATCGGCATGTGAGTGCATGGACGCAAACACCTTGGCAATTAAAAAGACAAATTCATCAATGTGCACAGGTTATAGAGAAAGTAACAAATCAAAAGCCGCTTTTTTATCGTCCGCCGTGGGGACATTTAAATATGAGCAGTTTATCAATGGCCAAGCCATATCACCTTGTGATCTGGACAGGAATCTTTCAGGATTGGACGTTAAAAACAACGAAAACGGCATTAGTTCAAAAACTAATGCGTAAAGTAGAAGATGGAGCCATTTTTGTGTTACACGACAATGGAGATACCCCGGGAGCAGATGAAAAAGCACCTGAAATGACGATTGCGGCGTTAGAAGAATTTTTACCTTACTTAAAACAGCAAGGGTATGAAAGTATAACCATGCAGCAATTGATGAATCAATCGTAAATAGAGGAGCGAGCAGTGGACTTAACAATTATTTCTCAGTATATACATTCCTATGGTTATATTGTTATTTTACTTGTACTTTTTTGTGGGATTGTTGGAATTCCAGCGCCTGAAGAATCATTTTTAATATTATTAGGCATGTTTATTGCCAAACATCAGCTGAACTTATACGAATCATCTCTTTTTGCTTTTTTAGGTGTTATAACTGGAATGCTTACTGCTTACGGGCTAGGAAGGTATGCAGGAACCCCGTTTTTTGATAAATACGGAAAATACGTAGGGTTAACCAAAGAGAAAATTGAAGCCGCAAGCGGCAGCTACCATAAATATGGGATATGGACTATTTTATTTGGTTTATATATTCCAGGCTTGCGTCAGATTAGCCCATATATGGCGGGAATAAGTCGCTATCCGTTTTTGCTTTATTTATTGTTATCGGTAGTAGGAAGTCTAGTATGGGTCCTTTCTTTTCTGATTCTAGGTTACTACGTAGGAGATCGAATTCATATTTCGTATATTATCATGGGCGCTGTAGCTTTTTTTGTCATTTATTTACTTATAAAAAGAAAAAGAAACCGAAAACGTCTTGAGAGGAGGGATGGTCAATGAGGAAGGTTTTATTCTTACCGCTTTTTCAGATGCCATCTGGTCATCACCAAGTAGCAGACGCCGTTATGGATGCCATCATGGAGCGTTTTTCGCACGTTATTTGTCAAAAAATTGATTGTTTAAGTTATTGGAGCAAACCGCTTGAACAAATGATTTCATCGATATACATGAAATGGATTTCTGTTTTTCCAAAGCAGTTTGAAAAATTTTATTACGGTCATGTATACAAAAAAAACGACCATACGATGGATGATTTTGTTGTGAAAAAGTGGCCGATTATCGAATACCATATGAAGAAATTAATTGATGCAGAGCAGCCGGATGTCATTGTTTGTACACACAGCTTTCCTTCCTGTGTATTAAGCGGGTTAAAAGAAAAAGGAATCATTGATCTTCCTATTATAAACGTATACACAGACTTCTTAGTAAGCGACGTATGGGGTAAAAATGGAATTGAGCTTCACTGCGTGCCTGATCAGGATACAAAAGCGTTTTTACAAAACGTTCACGGTGTAAAAGAGTCTTCTATTTATGTAACGGGCATTCCCGTTCATAAAGCGTTTTTAAAAAGACGGATTGACCATCTTATGCCACAGAAACATATACTGATTGCCGGAGGGAATTCCGGCCTTGGAAATGTACGCAAAATGCTTCAGCAGCTTCCGCAAAACTGTACGTATATGTATTATGTGCTGTGCGGAAAAAACAAAAAGTTATATCAAGAACTAATAAAATTAAACCACCCGAGAATTAAAGCGGTCTCGTATGTAAAATCGAGAGAGAAAATGAATGATTTATATGAGGGAGCAGATGCCATTGTCACAAAAGCGGGGGGAGTGACAATTAGCGAAGCCCTTCATAAGAGACTACCTATTTTTATTCATTCATCTCTTCCCGGTCAAGAACAAATTAACATTGAATATTTAAAAGAAAAAGAGCTGCTGATACCGCTTAATGATGCTGAAGCCTTTGAACAGCAGCTTAAGAACATTTTAGAAAATGATGTGAAACGAAACCGTTTGATAAAACGGATGGACGAATATGTAGACAGCTTAGAAGTAAAAGTAGATCGCGTGCTTGCAGATCACTTTAAGCTGTATCGATATGAGACAAGTCAAAATCAATTTTAAGCAGAACATTGGTTATTTCTTTTTACATTCGATAAACTAACTGTAGAGATAACATCTGTAGAAGGTTAGATGAAGTAAAAGGAGATTATAATATGAACTCAGTTATTGAAACGATTTTAAATCATCGTTCTATTCGCAAATATGAAGACAAACCATTGTCGGAAGAGCAAATTCAGACGATTGTAGAAAGCGCACAGGCAGCTTCCACATCAAGCTATATTCAAGCGTATTCCATTATTGGAGTAAAAGATAAAGAAATGAAGCGAAAGCTTGCTCAATTAGCAGGAAATCAGCCTTACGTAGAAACAAATGGACACTTCTTTGTATTTTGCGCTGACTTTCATCGTCATGATGTCATTGCGGAAATGGAGAAAAAAGATTTATCGACAGCGCTCGAAAGCACAGAGCAGTTTATGGTAGCTATTATTGACGTTGCCCTTGCTGCGCAAAATGCAACGCTTGCTGCTGAATCAATGGGACTTGGAGCTTGTTACATTGGCGGTTTGCGTAACGAATTAGAAGAAGTAAGCAAATTGTTAAAACTGCCTCATCATGTAATTCCGTTATTTGGTCTAACGGTTGGACATCCAGCGGGTATTACGGATAAAAAGCCGCGCTTACCATTTAAACATGTGTATCATGAAGAAACATATGAGCCGAACGATGAGCAGACGAGAAAAGAATTAACAGCGTATAACGAAGAAATTTCTGCTTATTACAACGAAAGAACAAATGGCAAACGCCAAGACACATGGACTGGTCAAATGGCCGACATGCTTTCCAATCCTAAGCGTATGTATATGAAGGAATTTGTTGAAAAGCAAGGATTTAACAAGAAATAAAAAAGCTGGGAAAAAAGTATTTTAGCCGAATTGAAAAGCGAACCGCTGATCAAAATTTTTGATTAGCGGTTCGCTTTTTTTGTTATGGTGAACATAGGTTTCATTTATGTAGTTCCTTCTAGCAGTTGATTGGAGGACAAGGCGAAGACTCCTGCGGTAAAAGCGGAACAGAGGAGACCCCGCAAGAGCGTAAGCGACGAGGAGGCTCAGCAGCCGCCCGCAGAAAGCGACGTCTTGCACGGAGATCAACTGCGGTGTCACAAGCGTTTAGCTCATGTATCCCATTTGTTCGCCTTTAGATTGGATTCATTTCGTTATGTCTCAACCTCTTTTTCTGTTGTGAAAAAAACTTAATATACCCGTTAAATGGTCAATAAAAAAGAAGAAGCATAGCCAGCAATGATAGAGAAATTTAACTATTTTAGTAAAAACAACAATAAAAAGAAGTAAAAAGTAGAAACGTTTCATCATATAGCCAAATTATCAGAAATATTACGTTTAAACGTTCCGTTTTGTTAAGTTTTGTAATAAAAGTAGCATGGCTCTGTAACGGCTGTGAAATGTGAGGATGATATCATTCAATCATTGAGTAAATAAGGAGGTATTCGTAATGAAAAAATTTATATTTACTCTAGGAACAACAGCAATCCTTTCAGCAGGATTTGTAGGTGCAGCTTCTGCTTCTACAAGCGGAACGTATCACGTAGAAAAAGGTGATACGTTATGGAAAGTCGCTCAAAAGCACAGCGTGAGCGTAGACGAGCTAAAAGATGCAAACAACTTAACATCTAATATTATTTATCCAAATCAAGAATTAAACGTAGCTACTATAAAAGAAATGACGCACAAAGTTCAGCAAGGAAACACATTATGGTCCATCAGTCAGCAATACGGCGTGACGGTAGATCAAATTAAAGAATGGAACGGACTGAAGTCAGATTTAATTTATCCTGGCGAACAATTAAAAATTCAGTCTCCAAACGGCCAAGCTCAGCAATCAAGCCCTTCAGTAGCCCAAGCTGCTCCAGAAGCTCAGCAAGCTCAAGTGCCGGCTGAACAAGCTCAAAAAGAGCAACAGCAGGCTCAAGCCGAACAAGCTCAAAAAGAGCAACAGCAGGCTCAAGCTGAACAGGCTCAAAAAGAGCAGCAGCAAGCTCAAGCTGAACAGGCTCAAAAAGAGCAGCAGCAAGCTCAAGCTGAACAGGCTCAAAAAGAGCAGCAGCAAGCTCAAGCTGAACAAGCTCAAAAAGAGCAGCAGCAAGCTCAAGCTGAACAAGCTCAACAACAACCTGCTGAATCGTCACAACAAGCCAGCGGCAAATCAATGACAGTTGAAGCAACTGCCTATACGGCTAATTGTGCTGGATGTAGCGGTACAACTGCTACAGGAGTGGATTTAAAAGCAAATCCAAATCAAAAAGTAATCGCTGTTGACCCTAGTGTTATTCCATTAGGTTCGAAAGTTTATGTAGAAGGCTATGGTGAAGCTGTAGCTGCCGATACAGGTGGAGCAATTAAAGGTAATCGAATTGATGTATTCGTTCCTTCTGAAGGTGATGCTCAACAGTTCGGAAGAAAATCTGTTAAAATCACGGTTATGAACTAAGAAGTTCTTTATAAAATTGCTAGTCTAGTATAGAAATACATAGCTAGTAAAGCAAAAGAGGTGCCATATGGCACCTCTTTTTACTTTATAATACGCTTTGCTCCCGCATAGCTGTTTTTCCAGTACGCTGTTGAAAGTGATTGCGTTTTAACGCCTTTGCTGCTGACATAAATGAATTCTTGTTTGTCTAGGTAAATTCCTACGACTGAAACGGATTTGCCGTTTTTAAAGAAAACTAAATCTCCAGCCTGCAGGCTGTTTTGCTTTACGTCCGTGCCGCTTTTATACTGATCTGCTACTGTACGGGGGATAGAAATATTTGAACCCGCGTTTTTATATACATACTGTGTGTACCCTGATACATCAAAACCTTTTGGTGTCGTGCCTCCATATTTATAGGGCTTTCCAATTAGCGTTTTGGCATACGATACAATTTGCTGCTGTTTTGCACTAACAGAAGCTTGAGGTGCTGGAGCCGGCGAAGGTGCGTTTGTACTTTTCACTTTCAGCACTTGTCCAACTTTTAGCGCATCTGTTTTTAAATTGTTTAATTTTTTTAATTCAGCTACCGTCATGCCGTACTTTTTAGCGACTGCTGTCAGCGTGTCTCCTTTTTTCACCGTGTAGGTGCCATTGCTATCAGCCGGTGTAGATGGAGCTGTTGGTGAAGGTTGAATATCTTCATCAAGCAAATAACTCATATTTGCGTTAAACGTTACTTTTCGCTTCGTTTTATAGCTCTTCGCTTTTTGCTGAAATTGCGTATTGTATGCGTTGATTTCTTTTTCAAAATTTGCAGAGATCTTATTAAATTCCGCGTCACTTACATCTCCATACGCATAGTCTTCAAGATCCACAATGTAATTGTAAAGAGCAATTAAGCTGTCGTATAAATACCCTTGAAGCTGATCAGCTTCTGAATTAAGGTGATTCATCGCATAATTTTTATCAGTCTTTGTTAGAAACTGGTCAATTTGATCCGCAAGCTGATCATATGCAGCTAACGCTTTTTCGTCATCTTTTATTCCTTCAATTTCTTTTAGCTTTTTTTCTACGGTTTTATAAAATGGTGCGTAATAATCTGCTAGCGAATTAACGTCTTTTTGATAAATGCTGACAGAAGAAGCAGCATAAGCAGAGTGACTAAAAACAGGCGTTGTCACCGATGCTCCTACTAAAACGGATGCTGCTATAAATGGTACAAGTAGTTTCTCTTTTTTCATTTGTAAAGTCCCCCAAATATCCAAATAATAGTATAGCAGATAGATTATACTATATTAGGTTATAAAAGAACTAGTACTTTTCCTTTAATTTCATATTTTTTAGCAGTTTGCGTACCTAATAGAAGATAATCTAAGGAACAAAGAAAATATGTGATACAATGTACAAATATTCAGTTAAAAAGGAAGTGTACGATATGCAGCAATTTATCAAAGAAATAGCGCGCGGAAAAAGAGGATCAACTGACTTAACGTATGAACAAGCAAAAGAAGCAGCTCGCTTAATCGCTTCAGGACAAGCTACGGATGCTCAGATCGCTGCTTTTTTTATTGCGGAACGTATTAAAACTGAAAATGCAGATGAACTATTGGGATTCGTTCATGCTTTTCGTGAAAAAACAAAAGAAATACCGCTGTCTCAGCCGTTAAAAGATAAATCAATTGATTTTGCAAGCCCTTATGCAGGGAGAAATTCATTTTTTGCGACCATTCCTGTATCGATTTTATTAGCTGAAAGAGGTGTGCCAGCTTTTTTACACTGTACAGAAGCACTTCCTCCAAAGTTTGGAACAACGATTGAAGACGTACTTCATTCATTACAGATCCCTCAAGCTCAAACGATTGAAAACATCGGTCATGTGTTTGAAACGTTAAAAATTGGCTTTGTAAATGCCGAAACAATTTCTTATCCTCTTAGTCGCATCAAAAAAATTCGTCATGAAATTGGTGTAAGGACACTTATTAATACGGTTGAAAAACTACTAAACTTATCGAATGCTTCTTCTTTAATGATGGGGGCTTTTCATCGTACGGCCATTAATAAGATTGTGCCTATTTTTGCTTCTCTGCCTTTCAAACACGTATACGTGGTACAAGGGATAGAAGGATCAGAAGATGTACCTGTACATAGAAGCAGCTTTGTTTTTACTATCTCACAAGGAGAGATGGAGTCGTTTATTGTCAATCCAAAAGAATACGGACTGTTTGTGGAAGAAGAGCACTTTGAAAAGAAAATAAGTGTTGAAAAACAAGCGGAATATGTGACGCGCATTCTGGAGGGTGAATCTTCTTCCGAACTGACTTATGTCTATAATCAAGTAGTATTAAACGCTGGCTTGCGCTATTATCTATTTGGCTATGAAGCTTCTATTGAAAAAGGAGTAGACTATGCAAAACGTCAGCTAGCTGAAGGTTTGGGCTGGAAACACCTGCAGAAATGGAAAACACAAGCGATTTCAGAAGAGTAAAAGGTGAGCAAACATGCTCATCTTTTTTTATCGGAAGAGATAAATTCTTTGTTTTTTGTCAGAAAATTTACTATAATTAGTTATGTATTTGTGTTAGAAAATATCACATTTGATGTTAATAAGAAAATAGATTAGCAGAAAGGAAGCTTTCATTGAAACTTACGTCGAGAGAACAAGAGAAATTAATGATTGTCGTGGCTGCAGACTTAGCAAGACGCCGTCAGACAAGAGGATTAAAACTTAACTATCCCGAGGCAGTAGCTATCATTACATATGAAATTATGGAAGGAGCTCGTGATGGCAAGACGGTAGCACAGCTAATGCGAGAAGGTACCAAGATTTTAAAACGAGAAGATGTAATGGAAGGTATTCCGGAAATGATTCATGATATTCAAGTAGAAGCTACCTTTCCAGACGGAACCAAGCTCGTCACTGTGCACGATCCAATTCGTTAAGAGGAGGGAAAGATATGATTCCAGGGGAATATTTTTTTAAAAAAGACCCAATCACATGTAATAACGGAAAGAAATCAATTAGCGTGACTGTAATCAACAGAGGCGATCGACCTGTTCAGGTAGGGTCCCACTTTCATTTTTTTGAAGTGAATGCTGCGCTCGAATTCCCCCGAGAAGCTTCGCTTGGCTATCATTTAAATATTCCGGCCGGTACAGCCGTTCGTTTTGAACCAGGTGATGCAAAAGAAGTGGATCTCGTAGATTTCTCCGGAACAAGAGAAATCTACGGTCTTAACAATAAAACAAACAGATCGCTTTCTGATAGAAAGGAAGATGTATAAGATGAGTTTTCAAATGTCGCGACGTCAGTATGCAGATATGTTTGGACCAACCGTTGGAGATACTGTTCGTTTAGCAGACACAGAGCTATTTATTGAAATTGAAAAAGATTTCACCACGTACGGAGATGAAGTAAAGTTCGGCGGAGGAAAAGTCATTCGTGACGGAATGGGGCAGCATCCTCTTGCAACACGAAGCGAAGCAGTGGACTTAGTGTTGACAAATGCAATTATTGTTGATTATACAGGCATATATAAAGCAGATATTGGAATAAAAGATGGACTCATTCAAACCATCGGAAAAGCGGGCAATCCCCTGCTGATGGATGAAGTAGACATCATCATTGGTGCGAGTACAGAAGTGATTGCAGCAGAAGGGAAAATTGTAACCGCCGGCGGTATTGATGCACATATTCATTTCATTTGTCCGCAGCAAATTGAAACTGCTCTTGCCTCTGGCGTGACAACAATGATTGGAGGAGGAACGGGACCGGCTACAGGAACAAAAGCTACAACTTGTACACCCGGAGCTTGGCATATTGAACGAATGCTTGAAGCTGCTGAAGCATTCCCAATGAATATTGGCTTTTTAGGAAAAGGGAATGCAAGTGCCAAAGAGCCTTTAATTGAGCAAATTGAAGCTGGAGCAATTGGACTAAAGCTTCATGAAGACTGGGGAACCACGGCATCTGCCATTGACACAAGCTTACAGGTAGCAGACGAGTACGATGTTCAAATTGCGATTCATACAGATACTTTAAATGAAGGCGGCTTTGTCGAAGATACGATTGCAACGATTGGCGATCGAGTCATTCATACCTATCATACTGAAGGAGCTGGAGGCGGACATGCACCTGATATTATGGAAATGGCAAGCTTTCCAAACGTGCTTCCATCATCAACTAATCCAACAAGACCCTATACTGTCAACACGCTTGAAGAACATTTAGATATGCTCATGGTATGTCATCATCTTGATCCCTCTGTACCAGAAGACATCGCTTTTGCTGATTCTCGCATTCGCAAAGAAACGATTGCAGCTGAAGATATTTTACACGATTTAGGTGTATTCAGTATGATTTCTTCAGATTCCCAAGCAATGGGGCGTGTAGGAGAAGTGATTACAAGAACGTGGCAAACAGCTGACAAAATGAAAAAGCAGAGAGGGAAACTTGATGGTGACAGCGAAGCTGGCGATAACGCACGTGTCAAACGCTATGTAGCCAAATATACGATTAATCCAGCGATTGCTCATGGAATTTCCGAATACGTAGGATCAGTAGAAACAGGGAAAATGGCTGACTTAGTCCTATGGGAGCCAGCTTTTTTTGGAATAAAGCCTGACTTGATTGTAAAAGGCGGTTTGATTGCACACAGCTTAATGGGAGATCCTAACGCTTCAATTCCAACTCCACAGCCGGTTTTATACCGTCCGATGTTTGCTTCTTATGGAAAAGCAAGAGCTAAAACGTCTCTTACGTTTGTGTCAAAAGCAGCGTACGAGAACAAAGTGGGCGAGAAACTGGGGTTGCAAAAGCTGCTTAAACCGGTCAAAAATATTCGTCAATTAAAAAAAACAGATATGAAGTTAAACGGGGAAATCCCTAAAATTGAAGTTGATCCCCAAACGTACGAAGTAAAAGTAGATGGACAAATGATTACATGTGAAGCAGCAGAAGTTGTGCCTATGGCGCAGCGATACTTTTTATTTTGAGGTGAAAGAAATGGTAATAGAAAAAATTATCGGAAATATGGCAACATTAGAAAAACGGGCTCCGCATATAGAAAAGGTATATATCGAAAGTGATCACTTAGTAAAACGCGTTCAGCGCGTTGTAACAGATCACGGTAAGGAACTAGGAATTCGTCTAAAAGAAAATCGCGAGCTCACCGATGGCGACGTGCTGTTTATGGATGAAAGCAATATGATTGTTGTGCAGGTGCTGGCAGACGATATTTTGACGATTCAGCCGATTGATATTCAGCAAATGGGAGAAATTGCTCATCAGCTTGGCAACCGACATTTGCCGGCACAGTTTGAAGGTGGAGACATGCTCGTACAGTACGATTATTTAGTCGAAGAATTGCTCCAGCAGCTTGATATTCCCTATAAGCGCGAAGAAAGAAAAGTAAAACAAGCTTTTAAGCATATCGGACACAGTCATGACTAATTCATTGTTTTCGCTGATTCAACTATGTGATTCAAATTTTCCATCCGGTGCATTTTCACATTCGTTTGGCTTTGAAACGTATATTCAGCGAGATCAAATTTACAACACAGAAACCTTTCAAGAAGCGCTTCGTACATACCTTGATGTTCAGCTGACGTATACGGACGGCTTAGCATGCAGACTGGCTTATGAGTATGGGGCTCATGACCAGTTTAACGAAATTATGAGAGTGGATCATGAATTATACGCTCTTGCTTTGTCAAAAGAAACAAGAGAAGGGACAAGACGCGTGGGCCAGCGCATGTTAAAACTTTGCTTAGAGTTATTTCAAGGCTCTTATTTAGAAAAGTATATTAGTGAGGTAAAAGCAAAGAAGGCGTATGGACATCCTGCTGTTGTATTTGCGTTAGCCAGCCTGCAGTTAAATATCACAAAAGAAGAGGCAATTTTAAGTCACTTGTACGCTAGCATTTCTTCGTTAATTCAAAATGCTGTTCGCGGCATACCGATCGGTCAAACGGATGGACAAAAAACGCTCGTTCTTTTTCAGCCGCTGCTGCAGCAAGCACTTCAGCATATTTTACAAGCGGATCAAGAGGAATTTGGTGCCGTGACACCAGGGTTAGAAATCGCTCAAATGCAGCATGAACAATTGCATGTCCGATTGTTCATGTCATAAAAAAGGAGGGAAGGCCTTCTAAAGATGAAGGCGTAAAAAATGAATGCAATTAAAATTGGAATTGGTGGACCTGTTGGTGCAGGGAAAACAATGTTAGTAGAACGATTAACGCGTGCACTAGAAGGACAGCTAAGCATGGCAGTCGTTACAAACGATATTTATACAAAAGAAGACGCGCAATTTCTAGTAAAAAACAGTATTTTGCCAGAAAATCGTATCGTAGGAGTAGAAACAGGAGGATGTCCTCATACGGCCATTCGAGAAGATGCATCTATGAACTTTGCTGCGATCGATGAGTTAGTGGAACGTCACCCCGATGTTGAACTTATTTTTGTAGAAAGCGGAGGAGATAATTTAGCCGCAACGTTTAGCCCAGAGCTCGTTGATTTTTCGATTTATATCATCGACGTAGCACAAGGGGAAAAAATCCCGCGTAAAGGCGGTCAAGGAATGATTAAATCTGATTTATTCATTATCAACAAAACAGATTTAGCCCCGTATGTAGGAGCCAGTTTAGAAGTAATGGAAAAAGATACAATCCAAGCGAGAGGGCACAAGCCTTTTGTTTTCACCAATTTAAAAGAAGATAAAGGGCTCGACCAAGTGATAGAATGGATTAAAAAAGAGGCCTTTTTAATCGGCCTTGAATCATGAGCTACACGGGTTATTTAGAGCTTCGAGCAGAAAGAAACAGTGAGCGAACCGTTATTAAAGATACGTACCATTACGGTGCTTTCAAAGTTGCCAGACCTATTTACATGACTCCTGAATCCCCTTTTGTTTATATGCTTCACGTAGGCGGAGGATACGTAAGCGGAGACAAGTATAAAACGATGATAACGGTAGAGAAAAATGCCCAGCTGACGGCTACTACTCAATCTGCGACAAAGGTGTACAAAACACCGAACGAAGCTGTTTTACAAGAAACGTGTATAACCCTTAAAGAACAAGCCATCATGGAATATATACCAGACCCGCTTATTTTGTATGAAAATGCTGCATTTGTCCAAGAAATAACGGTTCGTATGGCACAAAACGCTGCTTTGTTTATGTGTGACAGCATAACTCCGGGGTGGTCGCCGGATGGGCAGCTGTTTCAATATACCTCTATGCGTTCCAAGCTTAAATTGTATGTAAACGAGCAGCTGAAGGTATACGATCACTTATACTTGAAGCCAGAAAGCCATTTGCGCGGCATGATGAAAATGGAAGGGTATACTCATTTTGGATCGATTATCATTGTTCATCCAAACGCCGACGACGCATTTATAGCGAAAGTACATCAGCTGTGCGAAGAGGCAGGCTGTAAAGTAGGAGCTTCCGCACTTCCGATCCCCGGATGTGCTATTCGAATATTAGCTGCTAGTACACAAGAAGTTGAAGACATAATCGCTAAAGTATACGGATTGTTCCGACAGCATTTACTAAAAGCTGAAGTATCACTTTTGCGTAAGTATTAAAGAGGCTGGGACAAAAGTATTGTAGTTGAAGGAAGATCCGAACGAGCTGGATTCTTAATGGAGAATCAAATTCGTTCGGATTTTTTTATTGGTAGGGTGAACGTAGGTTCCCTGTATGTAGTTCCTTCTAGCCGTTGATTAAAGGGCAAAGCGACGTCTTGCACAGAAATCA
The DNA here is from genome assembly GCF_056099005.1 of Priestia sp. 53B2. Taxonomy (NCBI): domain Bacteria; kingdom Bacillati; phylum Bacillota; class Bacilli; order Caryophanales; family Bacillaceae; genus Priestia; species Priestia sp. 53B2. The sequence goes on along the minus strand of NZ_JBLZXA010000030.1, from coordinate 449,969 downwards.
ACAGCTGTGGAACAAGCAGTCCAGATCATTTATCCTACTTGTTCATCTTTAGATTGAATTGTTTTCGTTATGTCTCATTCGCTTTTAGAACCACAGGCTAAACAATCCGTCGCTTACAGCTAAATTATACATATAATAAAGGCCAAATATAATGCTGACAGCGCCTGTTACCTGCATTAAGCAACGGTTTAACGTCACTTGCTTTTTAGTTGTAACGAATGGAATTCCAATGACCGTTGTAAATAACAGCATGCCAAGACAAGTGCCGATTCCAAAAATGATAATGTACAGAGCACCTTGCCATACGTGAGTAACGGTGCTCATCGTTAATACAACCATCGCTGCGCTTCCGGCCAGTCCATGAACAAAGCCAATGCCCAATGACTTTAAGTAAGACGTTTTTTCGTGATGCGTATGTACTTGTTTTTTGTAAGACAGAAACGATGTGAAACCGAGGTAAACGAGCATAATGCCCACTAAAAATTCAAGTGACATGCTCATACGTTCAGAAATACTGCTTTTTAACACCATTAAAATCATGCCAAAAATAAACAGCGTAAGCGTATGGCCAATCCCCCAGTATACTCCTGCAAGCGAAGAGCGCCAAAGCTTTTTACTTTTTGAAGCAATGGTTGATACAGCGATAATATGATCTGGTTCTAGAGCATGCTTGATTCCTAAAAAAACCCTAGTATTAAAATTGAAAAAAAACTTGTTTCCATGTCAGCTTTCTCATCCCTTCGTACGTATAAAACTAGTATATCGTACGCTTTTGTTTTAATAAACAGAAAATTCTAAACGAAAATGTCTGGTCGAATAGCTAAACTATTTATCAATTTACAATAAGTTACAAATATTAAAGGAGATGTAGTATAAAAATTTTACATTTACAAAAACTATGAGTAAATTATTGTGAGGTTGATAACTATGGACAAAATTTCTACTGATATCATGCTGTGGAGTTCTTTTATACGTCAAAATGTTAGGACAGAACGTGACTAGACTAGAAGCTCTTTTATGGAGCATTGCGTTGCCGGGCTTTGGACAATTACTAAACAAAAAACATATAAAAGGAATTTTGTTTATTGTACTTGAATTTCTCATTAATATGGGCGCAAATTTTAATGAAGGCATTCGCTTAAGCTTTTTAGGAGAAACAAGGCAGTCCCTAGAGGTAATGAACATGCAGTGGTTAATGTTTTATCCATGTTTGTATTTTTTTGCAATTTGGGATGCTGTTAAAGAAGCAGAAAACGGCGCATCGAGATTTACATTTATTCCTTTTGTCTCCTGTGCTTATTTTGTTACAGTAGGCATTATGTATTCCTCAGTAACAACCGTCAACGGTGTTTTTATAGGACCAATTTGGCTTCCTATGCTGTCTGTTATACCCGGACTTGTTGTCGGACTCATTGTCAAAAAGCTATTAGAAGTGTCTATACATAAGAAAAAATAAACGTCATTACAATCTATACATCCGTAGATTTTAATGGACGTTTATTTTATTTTTGTTTATAAATAAGTAATAAACTCTCTTATTTAGGGAACGTACTAACAGTGGCTGTTTTTACATAATTTTAAGAGAGCGCTGACTACTCATAAAAAAGAGCACATTGAAAATGGAGAGAATGTGTACAAGCTTATATAATAGCATTTTGACAAAAAGAAGCTGGAGAGAAGGTGGATAGAGGATGATCACAAATGGTATTTATCGTTTTTTTCTTATCTGGTACGTATGCGGAGTCGTCTTGCTTTCCTTCGATTTGCTGCCTTCATGGTTAGAATGGGCAAACGAGGTCTTTTTACACTTGAGCAGTCTTCTTGCTCTTATTTATCTGGCTAAAGCTTATGGAGTAAGGCGGGCACTGCTCGTTGCGATATTTGTGACAGGCGCATCTATTTATATCGAAAGTCTAGGTGTTAAGTATGGATTTTTATTTGGATCCTACGATTATGAAAAAGATTTTGGCGCCAAAATTTTAGGGGTTCCTCTGACCATTGGTTCGGCTTGGTTTATGGTTGTGATTACAAGCAGAATATTAGCTCTCGGAATTATGAAACGTATGGAACTGCCGTTTATTGTCCATGGAATTGCATATGCAGTCATTAGTTCGCTTTTTGCTGTTATTATGGATTTGGCTATTGATCCTGTTGCCTATGTTGTTAAACAATATTGGGTGTGGGAAGGGGACAGCTTTTATTATAATATTCCTTTATCAAATTTCTCCGGCTGGTTTTTATTGTCTTTCTTCATTCAGCTGGTCGTATATTTCTTTTTAGCTAAGTCTCCTAAAGAGGAAAATCCGGTGTGGGAAAAAAGAATGGTATTTTTGTATAGTGCAGTTGTCATGATGTTTGTGATTGTAGCGTTAGCGAATGGCCTATGGCTTGTCGTATGGCTGACGATGATTCCTTTTCTTATTCTTTATATTGTGTATAAAAAGGAGACTCGCTTATGATTTACCCGAAGAAAAACTCAATATTTGAGCGGTTTTTTCAACTGTTTGTCACATATCAGCTTAAAAAGCAATTTTATCGTATTCATTTACATATAGAAGGGCTCCCAAAAGATAAAAAAATTTTATTAATTGCTAATCATTCCAGCTGGTGGGACGGTTTAGTGACATTTTATTTAAATAACGCGGTATTAAAAACAGATCTATACGCTATGATGTCTGAACAAGGAATGAAGGATTTTCCTTTTTTTCAACGAATCGGAGCTTTTTCAGTAAATGCAGCGTCTCCGAAGCATACGGTGGAATCGTTAAGGTTTGCCGGTAAGCTGTTAGAAGAGAAAAAAGCGGTGCTTATTTTTCCCCAAGGAAAAGAAGAGCATCTTGAAAAAAGACCGTTAACTTTTTCTGAAGGACCTGCTTTTCTTTTAAAGAAGCATTCTGACGTTGAAGTTATTCCCATTACGTATTATTATACGTTTCGCCATGATCAGCGACCGGAGCTTTTTATCTGGGTAGGGCAAGCTGTTTTTTACGAATCAGCTAAGGCAAGAGAAGAGATAACCAACACGCTAGGCGGTGCAGTCACTGCTCAGCTCGATCATCAAAAACAGAAAATAATTCAAGAAAACGATGAGGAATTTACGGTTTTATTAAAAGGAAAAAAGACGCTTAGTGAATGGTTAACGTGGTGGAAAGCGAAGGTGAAAGAATGATTTACTATATGCTTTTATTTATTTTTATGCTGCTTCTAACCATTGTAAATATTCAAGCAATGCCTAAATTAAAAAGATACGAGCCGGATTCCAAAACACCTCAGCCTCTCATTTCTATTTTGATTCCAATGCGAAATGAAGAACGAAATGTAAAGCGAATCATTTCCTCTATTAAAGGATTAACGTACAGCAATCTAGAATGTGTCATACTAGACGATCAGTCCACAGATCAAACACGAACACAGCTGTTGAAAGAAATTCACGGGGATCCGAGGTTTACCATCATAGAAGGAAAAGAGCGGAGAGAGGGTTGGGTCGGAAAAGTTCATGCCTGTCACCAGCTGTCGCAAGCTGCAAATGGAGACTATTTATTGTTTGTAGACGCAGATGTAGAACTAAAAGAACGTACACTAGAACATACTTTAGCCACAGCACAAGCGACAAAAGCCGCTCTTTTAACAGGTTTCCCTCGTTTTCCCGTAAAAACGTGGTTAGAAGCATTGGTTGTTCCGCTTCAGCATGTGGTTGTTTTTAGTTATTTACCGGTTGTCGTAGCTAATCGTAACAAGATGAGCAAAGCTTCAGCGGCTCACGGTGCTTTTATGTTTATAAAAAAAGAAGCTTACGAAGCCGTAGGAGGACATGAAGCCGTCAAATCTTCACTAGTAGAAGATGTCCACCTAGCCCAGCTTTTTAAGCAAAAGAAACACCGCGTCATTTTAGCTAATATTACCTCTCATGTTAGCTGTTATATGTATGAAACAACAGAAGAAGTATGGAACGGTTTTGCTAAAAACATCTTTGTAGGTCTGGGCCGCTCCGCTAAAGCAGTTTGGGTACTAAGCGTTTTTTTTGCCTGTTACTACGTGCTGCCGCTTCCTTTTTTTATAGCAGGAATATTCACAGGCAACATGCTTTGGATTCTGCCTTTTTGTATTATGCTTTTTCAGCGGTTTTTAATTGACCGGTCGGCTCAGCAAAAAGGGCTTTTATTTTGTACGATGCCCGCGTCGGCAATTGTGCTGATGCTGCTGATGAATCATTCCATGAAGCGTGAACGAAAAAAGCAGGGATATGAATGGAAAGGAAGGCATTATCAATGAAAAAAGTACTAATAGTTGGGGCAGGATTAGGCGGATTAGCTGCAGGAGTTCTTCTTCAAACAAAGGGGTTCGATGTCACAATTGTGGAAAAAAATGAGCATGTAGGCGGAAAAATGATGCCTGTGCAGCTAGGAGAATATTCTTTTGATTTTGGGCCTAATACCATTACAATGCCCGAAGTTTTTCAGTGGTTATTTGAGCAAGCGGGTGAACGTCCAGAAGACTATATGCCTCTTGTCAAACTAACGCATCATACGAATAATTTCTTCACCGACGGCTCACAATTTTCCATGTCTATAGATGAAAGGAAAATGATTCAGCAGCTTGAACGTCTCGATCCCTTTGCTGCAGAGCAATACCCTGCCTATTTAAAAGAAGTAAAAAGAATATACGATATTGCAAAAAGCCAATTTTTCTACCGGACATTTTCATCGTGGAAAGATTACACAAACCCTTCTTTATTAAAAGCATTGCTGCAAGTAAGGCCGTTTGAAACAGTAGATACGTTTCATCAGCGTTTTTTTCGAAACGAAAACATTCGAAATGCATTTAATCGATATGCAACCTATATCGGATCTTCACCTTATACATCACCCGCTACGTTTTCACTGATTGGACATTTAGAAATGAATAATGGGGTGTACTATGTAAAAGGAGGAAATCCTAGAATTGCAAAAGGGCTGGGACATGTGTTCCAAAAAGCTGGAGGAAAGCTGTATACAAACTGCAGCGTTACTGAAATAATCGTAAAAAATAAACGGGCTGTCGGAGTGGAAGTAAATGGAGAAGAAAAGATAGACGCGGATATCGTTATTGTGAACGGGGACTTGCTAAAAGCCTATCCGGCACTTGTAAAAGAACAGGATAGACCTCATTTTAAAAACAAAAAAGCAGCTGAATTCGAGCCTTCCATATCAGCTTATGTGATCATGGCAGCTGTTAAGAAGCGCTTTTCTCAGCTGATTCATCATCAAGTGTATTTTTCTCAGGATTATAAACAGGAATTCTATGAGCTATTTCAGCAAAAAACGCTTCCAACCGATCCCACCATCTACATTTGTAATTCTTCATATACCGATAACACGGTAGCTCCGGGTGATAATTTATTTATTTTAGTGAATGCTCCTGCTGTGAAAGAAGAGAATCAAGAAGAAATGAAAGCTTACAGAGAAGTTGTCTATCGCAAGCTTTCTCAGTTTGGTTTAGATATCGAGCCTTCGCTTGTACATGAACGAATTGTTACTCCATATGAAATTGAACAAATGTTTGGTGCATTTAAAGGTGCTTTGTACGGCGTGAGTTCAAACCGGAAAATGGATAGTTTTCTTCGCCCAAGCAACGTCTCAAAAGATGTTAAAAACTTATATTTTGTAGGAGGAACGACTCACCCTGGAGGAGGGTCTCCTATGGTCACGATTAGCGGCATCAACGTAGCTATGCTTATTTCATCTTCCTAATTGATAAATCAGGATTGTCAAAAAGTTTAGTTTTTTGGTACTATAAGAAAGTGCAGAGGCTGTTAACCTACTGTTCTTACGGATGGAAAAAATGAAAAAACATGTTACATAACGAAGTTGAAAAGGTGATTACATAACTATATGATTGTATTTACGTGTCTTATTATTATCATAAGCATTATCCGTCCGTACTTGGAAAGCGTGACTGTTAAGCGAATTGCTTCAGAAGGCAAAAAAATTCGCTACTACAAAGAACAGTTCTTTTTTTATGTGCTAATTTTACTATTTTATATTGCGGTGATGGTATACCATAGGGTTCCAATTTCTATGTTAGGATTACAGGGAGTATATCTCGATACGATTCATCGCACGGCTCCGTATCCAGCGTGGATTGAATATTTGCTGCTTTTAATCTTTGCAGGCTTTATCATTCTTTCCATTATGCTTCAATGGATGAAAGATCATGGAGAAACCGTTTTTGTGGAACAGGAAATGCCCACGTCAATTGAGGCAACCGTTCCTAAAACGGAAAGAGAGCAAAAGTGGTGGCTAGCATACAGTGGTATTTCCAGCTTCGTAGAAAGCACCGTCTATTTTCCTAGCTTTTATTTATATAGTCACTATATATTAGCCATTGAAAACACATGGGTATTGGCCGTCTTAATTGGTATTGGTTATTTCCTATCACAGCTAGCTTTCCAGCGTGACCGTTTAAGTGTTCAGACGCTGTTAGTTGGTATCGGGCTAGGCGCTTTATTTATCATGACGAAGTCAGTTGTCATCATGGTCTTGTACTATGGCTTTAGCTTTTTGATTTATGATATTTACCAGCAAGATCGCAATCTAGTAAAAAGCACAGATGATCACTAAGAAACAACACAGCATAAAGCTGTGTTGTTTCTTTTTTTTATAATTTATAAAAAAAGCTTGAAAAGCGCTTTCAATAGTCTTATAATTTAGATAAATCGATTTACTAAACCGGTTTAGTAAGTGGTTAGTTAGCATAATAAGAAAGGTAGGTCGATTTATGAATAGTATCATTATCCCGTTAAATGCATTCGAAACAACAGGCTTTCAGCACACCATGATTGGGAAAATACATGAGCAGCAAGTACATGGAGTGGAAATTCGAAGAGAGTTAATGAAAAAAGTAGATCAAGAGATTGAGCTTATTGCTGAAGAATTAAAAAAATATCCGCTTTTTACAGTATATTCGGCTCCAATTGAACTGTGGAAAGAAAATGGAGAGTTAAACACACAAGAATTAAAAGCGATTCTTGAAGAAGCCGTATCACTTGGCGCTCAGTGGGTAAAAGTTTCTCTTGGTTTTTATCAGCCTCAATCGCCTATGGCAGATTTACAGCAGCTATTAGAGGCATTTCCAGCTTTACGTCTATTTGTAGAAAACGATCAAACCAGTCACGGAGGCAACATAGCATCTCTGCACGCATTTTTTGATAACGCTTACGAAATTCCTGTTTCCATGACGTTTGATATTGGTAATTGGCTTTATGTACATGAACAACCCCAGGAAGCAATCAAAAAGCTAAGGTCATTTGTAGGCTATATTCATATTAAACACGTAATAAAAAACAGCGGAAAGCTAGTGACAACCGCTATATCAAACGATTCAAATGAAATGTGGAAAGATATTTTGAAAGGGTTTTCTCATTCGGTTTTTAAAGCTTTAGAGTTTCCAATCGATGAACCGGAACAAATCCCCGGCTTCATTTCAGTGGTGCAAGCAGCAGAACAGGAGGAAGTTCAATGAATTCATTAGACGTTATTACCTTCGGAGAAGCAATGGCGATGTTCATGGCAGAACAGCCGGGACCGCTGCATGAGATTAAGCGTTATACGAAAGAACTAGCCGGAGCAGAAACAAATGTAGCAATTGGTCTCGCTCGTCTCGGTCTGCGCGCAGGCTGGGTGAGCAAAGTCGGCAACGATCCTTTCGGTACGTTTATTATGAAACGGCTACAAGAGGAGTCAGTCAACACCGATTGTGTACTAGTAGATAGCGAACATGCAACAGGCTTTCAAATTAAATCAAAAGTGGAAGTGGGAGATCCGGAAGTTTGTTACTTCCGAAAAAATTCAGCAGCCAGTCACTTGCACTCCAGCGATTTTAATCAAAACTATTTTTTAGCGGCAAAACATATGCATATGACAGGCATACCGCTTGCTGTGTCAGCAAGTATGCGCGATTTTGCTCTACATGCACTTACATCGATGAAAGCAGCTGGAAGAACGGTTTCCTTTGACCCAAACCTGAGACCCACTCTTTGGAAATCGCAAGAAGAAATGGTTGTTACAATCAATGAAGCTGCTAAACAAGCAAACTACGTTCTGCCGGGTATTGAAGAAGGAAAAATCTTAACCGGCTACGAAAATCCAGAAGACATTGCTTCTTACTATTTAGATGCAGGCGTAGAGCTTGTCGTTATTAAACTAGGTGAACAAGGAGCCTTTTTTAAGACGGCTAAAGAGCAAGGGATGGTTGAAGGAATAAAAGTGAAACAAATAGTGGATACAGTCGGAGCAGGAGACGGTTTTGCAGTAGGACTGTTAAGCGGACTTCTTCAAAATGATTCTCTTACTCAATCTGTAAGGAGAGCAAATGCTATTGGGTCATTAGCTGTACAAAGCCCTGGAGATAACGACGGATATCCAACTAAACAGCAGTTGCAAAGATATATGGAATCCCAAAAACAAGGAGTGAAGTGATAATGAAACAGCAGCTAGCAAAAAAAAGATGGCTTCGATTAATTCCTATCGTATTTATTACGTATAGCCTTGCATATTTAGACCGTGCAAACTATGGGTTTGGAGCAGCGGCAGGGCTGGCAGAAGATCTGCATATTACGCCAGGTATTTCGTCTTTATTAGGATCGCTCTTTTTCTTAGGTTATTTCTTTTTCCAAATTCCAGGCGCTCACTATGCTGAAAATAAAAGCGCCAAAAAGCTGATTTTTTGGTCTCTGATTTTATGGGGAGCACTTGCTACAGCTACGGGTATGGTAAGCCACGTCGGATTTTTGTTTGTTATTCGGTTTGCTTTAGGAGTGGTCGAAAGTGCCGTTATGCCTGCTATGCTCGTGTTTTTAAGCCACTGGTTTACAAAAGCAGAACGTTCTAGAGCCAACACGTTTTTAATTTTAGGAAACCCGGCAACCGTTCTTTGGATGTCTATTGTTTCTGGGTATTTGCTAGAATCGTTTGGCTGGAGATGGATGTTTATTTTAGAAGGTTTTCCAGCTGTTATTTGGGCATTTTTATGGTGGAAACTAGTAAACGACGAGCCAAAAGATGCAGGCTGGCTGTCGAAAAAAGAAAAAGCAGATTTACACGATGCGCTGCAAAAAGAACAAGAAGGAATCAAACCTGTTAAAGGCTATAAAGAAGCTTTCAAAAATCGTACTGTCATTTTATTAAGCATTCAATATGCTTTATGGAGTATCGGCGTCTACGGATTTGTTATGTGGCTTCCGTCTATTATTAAAGCAGCGCCTAACATGAGTATAGTGAAAACAGGTTGGTTAGCGTCCGTTCCTTACGTATTAGCAGTTGTATTAATGTTAACGGTTTCATATCTGTCAGATAAGTTTTTAAAACGAAGCGCATTTGTATGGCCGTTCTTATTAGTAGGAGCGCTTGCTTTTTACGGATCTTATTTAGTTGGCACAAGCAACTTCTGGCTTTCTTTTACCTTACTCGTTATCGCCGGAGGAACGATGTACGCTCCGTACGGACCGTTCTTTGCGATTATTCCTGAAATTTTACCGCGTAATGTTGCCGGAGGAGCGATGGCTTTAATTAATAGCATGGGCGCACTTGGTTCATTTGCCGGTTCTTATATTGTAGGATTTTTAAATGGATCAACAGGAGGATTTGGCGCTTCATATATCTTTATGGCTGGATCATTATTCCTTGCGGCAGTTTTAACCATTGTCGCAACGAAAAAGCCAAGAGAAGTTCAAAGTGTAAAGCCAGTCGAAACAACGGCTTAATGTAACGATAAAAAAGGAGAATTGAGATGCATATTGAGAAAATTACAAGTAGCGGTATTGTAGCGGTCATTCGAGGAGCAAGTGCTGAGCGAATTATTCCGCTTGCCTACGCATTAAAAGAAGGCGGAGTAACAAACCTAGAAATTACAATGGAAAACCCTGCTGCTGTAGAGGTTATTAAAGAGTTGAAAAATGAATTTGACGACTCGATGTTTATTGGAGCAGGAACTGTTCTAGACGAAGAAACAGCACGAATTGCTATTATGGCGGGAGCGTCATTTATTTTTTCTCCTACGGTTAATGAACGAACAATTAAAACGGCTAAAAGATACGGTGTCATTAGCGTTCCGGGCGCTTTTACACCAACTGAAATACTAACAGCCTATGAATGCGGTGCAGATATGATTAAAGTCTTCCCGGCAAGCGTAGTAGGGCCCGCTTATTTTAAAAATATAGCAGGACCGCTTCCTCATATTCCATTAATGCCAACAGGCGGCGTTACGGCTGAAAATGCGGGCGCTTATATTAAAGCTGGAGCAGCTGCTATTGGGGCAGGAAGCACATTAGTGGATGGAAAGCAGCTTCCAACTCCTGAATACTTACTTCAAGTAACAAAGGAAGCGAAGCGTTTTACTAATGAAATTCAAGAAGCTAGGCTTGCGTACGCTTAATAAATAAAGCCTTCTGCTAGCAAGAAGGCTTTTCCTTTTTCATTTTTTTCGTTTACACTAGGAGTAGCATAATTTTAGGGATTGAATGAAAAGGACGGATTATGATGCAAAAAGTTACTATGCTGGACGTTGCAAAAGCAGCAAATGTCTCCAAAAGCACCGTATCACAATACATTAACAAGCGGTATGAATATATGGGCGAAGAAACACGAAAGAAAATTAAAGAAGCGATTGATACACTCGGCTATCAGCCCAACTATCTAGCAAGGAGCTTAAAACAAAAGCGAACGTCGATGATTGGGATTATTGTCGCGAATATTATGCACAGATTTTCTACTGAAGTCATTCGTGCAATTGAAGACTATTGCCATTCACAAGATATACATGTCATCATCTGTAACGCAGATGATGACCCTGATAAAGAAAAGAAATATATTAATATGTTAAAAGCAAAGCAAGTAGATGGCCTTATTTTATTTCCAACGGGAGCCAATACTTCTCTTTATGAGCAGATGATCAAAGAAGAATATCCGGTTGTTATTATGGATCGTAAAATTCATGATGTAAAAGGGAAAATTCCATCCGTAGTGGCAAACAACCAAGAAGCCACAAAACAGGCTATTTTGCATCTCCTTGAGCTTGGACATAAGCATATAGCGATTATTACAGAACCATTAACTATTACACCCCGGATTGAACGTGTAGAAGGGTACAAAGAAGCGTTAACATCAGCCAATATGCCTGTAAATGAATCTATGATTATCAACTGCAAAAAAGCGGACATGCAAAAAGCGCTTGAGAAGCTATTTGCAGCCGATAATCCGCCGACAGCGCTGCTTGCTGGAAACGATTTAGTATTCATTGAAGTGCAGAAATTTATTAAACAACACGGATTTAATATCCCAAATGATTTATCTTTAATTGTTTATGATAATATTCCTTACGCAGATGTAGCAACGCCTGCTGTTACGACGATTTCGCAGCCCGCTTTTGATATGGGAACAAAAGCAGCAGATTTACTTATTAAACAAATTTTGAAAGAAAAGATAGCTTATGAAGAGTACCAGTATGAGTGTGAATTAATTATTCGAGAAACAACTTTGTCGCATTAAGCTAAAAAGAGCGCCTATGGCGTGCTCTTTTTAGCTCATCAAAATATTGGTTTTTTTCACGCTGTTACTAAACCGATTTAGTAGAAAGTGAGGAGAAAAAATATGAAGATACAATTAGCATTAGATCGTGTCACAATTGAAGAAGCTATTATCCTTGCCAAGCTGGCAGAACCCTCTGTTGATTGGATTGAAGTAGGTACATCTCTTATAAAAGAGTATGGAATTGAAAGCATTTATAAAATCAAACAGGCATTTCCACACAAGACGATTGTAGCAGATATCAAAACAATTGATAACGCAGAGTATGAGTTTACAATGTGCTATCAAGCAGGTGCAGATATAGCAACAGTCATGGGTGTATCACCTTTACCTACGATAGATACTTGCGCAAATGTCAGCGAAAAATGGAATAAAAAAATGATGGTTGATTTATTAAACACGTCAAGCAGCTCGCAAAAGCAAGTAGGTATTTATAGAAACGCTATTTTTTGCCATCATATCAGCAAAGACGAGCAAGAAAAAGAAGGAAAATCGCTGAGTCAAATAAATTTGCGGCAATATTTTCATTCAGATGCCCAAATAGCAGTAGCAGGAGGAATTAATCCAGCCTCAGCAGCATCATTACTTCAAATGAAAGCGGACGTCGCGATCATTGGATCAGCGATTACAAAAAGTGCGGATGTGGCAAAGGCATCTGCTGAATTTCAAAACTTATTTATGAGCAGGGGGAACGTATAATGACAAAAACACAAACGATTTTAGACGAAATTACGGCCGTAATGAATCACATAAAAGAGCCGCAAATAGAAGAAGTAGCGTTTTCACTTTACCAAGCGAAACGAATTTTTGTTATAGGCGAAGGCCGCTCTGGGTTAATGGGCAAATCATTTGCGATGAGACTGATGCATTTAGGTGCGACAGTATATGTTGTAGGGGAGACCATTACTCCTTCGATTGCAGCAGGTGACGTGTTGGTGGCCGTATCTGGTTCAGGAAAAACACAGCAAGTGGTGAGTGTAGCTAAAAAAGCCAAAGAAGTAGGATGTTCAGTTATCGGCATTTCAGCTAGTACAGAATCACCATTAACTGCTCATACTGATGAGCTGCTGCACATTCCTGCTGCAACCAAATATCGAAGCGAAAATGAAGCAGCTTCCATTCAGCCACTTGGCTCGTTATTTGATCAATGTGCTCACGTTGTATTTGATACCATTTGTTTAGAATACGGGAATTTGAATCACACGGATCATGAACAGGCGTTTAAGCAGCATAGCAATTTAGAGTAAGTGGACAGAGGCTAGAACAAAAGTAGGTTATTTAAAAGAAAATCCGAACGATGAATCGAGATTCTTGATGGAGAATCACATTCGTTCGGATTTTTTCATTGTTATTGGTGAGCGTAGGTTTCATGTGTGTAGTTGCTTCTAGCTGTTGATTGAATCGATGTAGTTATGTCTCATCTCTTTTGATACAGGCAAGTCTAAGTCTAAACGTTTACTTCGCTTTTGTTTATTGCGGATATATTCCTTCTCTTCAAAGTAAATGACAGCATTTTTATGCTGAAATTGCTATAATATACAAGCCGGTACATATACTAAGGCGACTGAAAATAAAGGAGTTTTGATTAATGACAAAAATAAAATTAATTTCACATAACGATTTAGATGGGGTAAGTCCAGCACTGTTGGGTCGGTTAGCGTTTGGCGATGACAACTTTGATTACAGCACGGTAAGCATTGGCCGCATAAATGACACAGTGAGGCATTTTATTGAAGAAGAAAACGATGGAGACACAGCTTTATACATAACGGATATTAGCGTAAATGAGGAAGTAGCGGAAAAATTAAATGAACTGGTAAAAAAAGGCCAGAAAATCACTCTTATTGACCATCATATCTCTGCTCTTCCACTAGCTGAGAAATACGATTGGGTTCATGTTATTGCGGAAGATGAAAATGGTAAAAAGACGGCAGCTACATCTCTTTTCTATGACTACTTAGTGCGCAACAACATGCTCCAAAAAACGGCGTTGCTTGATGAGTACGTAGAACTTGTGCGCTTATTTGATACGTGGGACTGGTTCCATGAAAATAACTTGAAAGCAAAGCGCCTTAATCACCTATATTATCTAATCCCGCATGAAGAATTTAAAGAAACCATTCTAGAAACGCTTCGTGAATCGTATCATACTGAAAATCAAGAATTTACGTTTACGGACAAACACGAAATTTTACTAGAAGCAGAAGAAAAAAAGATTGAAAAATACATTTATGACAAACAAAAACAAATCATAAAAGAAAGTGTTGAAATTGATAACACAGCGTACAACGCAGGGATTGTATTCGCAGATACATATCAGTCTGAGCTAGGAAATGCACTGTGTCTAGAAAACGAAGATATCGACTTTTCCGTTATGGTGGACATGGGACGCCAAAAGATTGGCTTCCGTGCAGTAAAAGACGAAATCAACTTAGCAGAAATTGTTGGGCACCTTGGAGGAGGAGGTCATCCAAAAGCTTCTGGATGCAAGTTAACGGGGGAAACGTTTGCTCTTTTCGTCACGGATCACTTGTTTAAAGACGAAGAAGAAAGTGAATAAAGCGTATAAGGAGGAGATGATATGTCGTTTAAAGATTTAGTTGTTGTTGTTACCGGAGCTGCGAACGGAATAGGTAAAGATGTATCCCGCGCATACGCGAAACAAGGAGCAAAAGTGGTATTGGCAGATGTGGACGAAACCGAAGGAGAGCGTCACGCAGAAGCTATTCAAAGACAAGGCGGAGAAGCCATTTTTGTGAAAACAGACGTCCGAAAAGAAGGCGACATTTTAAATCTCGTTGAAAAAACGGTCAGTACGTATGGAACGATACATATTTTGATTAATAATGCAGGCGTTTCCTGCTGGAAATCACCGTATGAGCTAACCATTGATGAATGGGATGACATTATCAATACGAACCTGCGCAGCGTGTTTCTATGCTCTCGCGAAGCAGCTAAGGTGATGAGAAAAAACGAAAGCGGAGGCTCCATTGTAAACTTAGCTTCTACGAGAGCTACAATGTCTGAACCTCACACAGAAGCCTATGCGGCTACAAAAGGAGGAATCGTTGCTTTAACTCATGCACTTGCCATTTCACTTGGTGATGACAACATCACAGTAAATGCTATTTCTCCAGGATGGATTGAGACATCTGACTACGATGGCCTTCGTGAAATCGATCATACGCAGCATCCGTCTAATCGGGTAGGAACGCCAGCCGATATCTCAAGAGCGTGTATGTACTTAACAAACGTTGAAAATGATTTTGTAACAGGAGCTAACCTCGTAGTAGACGGGGGAATGACGCGAAAGATGATTTATGAACATTAAGCATCTACGAAAAAAGACTGCCGTATTTAGCAGTCTTTTTTCATATAATCAAGAAAAGAAAAAGATAATAATTTTTTCTTGACAGAACAAAATAATCATTGTAAAGTAAGTTACATAAAGTAATTAAATTTCAATTAATATTTTTTGGTTTAATATCTCGAATTAGAGATATAAGAATTCATTATATCTTGTTTATCTCCTTTTATCAGGGGGAAGGGTATAAACATGCAATTTAAGCTTAAAAAAACAAACAATTAGGAGTGTGGAAAATGGGTTTTTTAGATAAATTATTTGATAAATCAAGTGATCGACAACAGGTTGGAAAAGGTTTTTATGAAGCAATTAAAAACCGACGTTCTATTTATGCAATTGATAAAAATGTAAAAATATCAGAAGAAAAAATTGAAGAAATTATTAACTTTGCGGTGAAACATACTCCTTCAGCATTTAATTCCCAAAGCGCACGCGTAGTCGTTTTATTTGGCGAACAGCATGATAAAGTATGGGATATTACGAGAGAAACGCTTCGTAAAATTGTTCCAGCTGAAAATTTTTCAGATACGGATCAAAAAATGAACTTATTCGGAAGCGGCTATGGAACAGTTCTTTTCTTTGAAGATCAAGAAGTAGTTGAAGGGCTGCAAAAGCAGTTCGCATCTTATAGCGAAAATTTCCCGGTTTGGTCTAACCAATCATCAGGCATGCTGCAGCATGTGATTTGGACAGCGCTTGAGCTCGAAGGCCTAGGAGCAACATTACAGCATTACAATCCATTGATTGACGATGAAGTAAAAGCAGCTTGGAATATTCCAAGCTCATGGAAATTAATTGCCCAAATGCCATTTGGTAATCCTGTGTCACCTGCGGGAGAAAAAGAATTTCAACCGCTAACTGAACGTGTAAAAGTATTTAAATAAGCAAAAAAAGAGGTACGGACAAAATTATTTTAGTTGAAGCAAAATCCGAACGATGAATCGTTCGGATTTTTTCATAGGTATGGCAAGCGTAGGTGTTGCGTATGTAGCTGCTTCTAGCGGTTGATTTCGTTATGTCTCAGACCCTTTTTTAGTTAATAGTTTGAATATTCTTTTATGTTTAACCTAAGAAAAATGCGGTTAAATAGGAGGAGTAGTCCTCAAATCTTCTGTGGAATTTATGCGCTATACATAAGCAATACAACGATGTTTTACAAAAAAATAAAGTTTTTAACTTGGTTTTTTAGAGAATATTTGTTAACATATCCACTTGTGAGGTCTTAGTAAGAGGAGGATGATGTAAAGAATCCCATATCGGACGCAAGGGCGTAGATATGTGGAGTGGGAATTTTAAAGGAGGATTCTATGTCTGATCAAGGAAATCAAGGAAAATTTAAAAAATCAATATCGTTACTTGACCTAACGTTAATTGGGATGGGAGCTATTTTTGGTTCCGCCTGGTTATTTGCGGTTAGTAACGTAGCGTCAAAGGCTGGTCCAGCCGGAAGTTTTTCGTGGCTGATTGGCGGAGTCATTATTTTACTTATCGGTTTAGTGTATGCTGAACTTGGAGCAGCGCTGCCGCGTACCGGTGGAATTATCCGTTATCCGGTTTACTCACATGGTCATTTAGTGGGTTACTTAATTTCATTCATTACCATTATTGCTTACACAAGTTTGATTGCCATCGAGGTAACGGCTGTACGTCAGTATGTTGCGTTTTGGCTTCCTGGTCTAACTAAACATGGTTCTGAATCGCCTACTACAATCGGCTGGTTATTTCAATTCGCGTTATTAACGCTATTTTTTATCATTAACTACGTAAGTGTAAAAGCATTTGCTAAGTCAAATGTTATTATATCTGTGTTCAAATATGCGGTTCCTCTTACAATTATCGTCGTGTTGGCTTATCACTTTAAATCTGCTAACTTTACAACTGGCGATTTTACTCCGTTTGGTTTTAATGGTATTCAAGCAGCCATTTCAACAGGTGGCGTTATGTTTGCTTACCTAGGACTTCACCCTATTGTTTCTGTAGCCAGTGAAGTTAAAAACCCGCAGCGTAATATTCCAATCGCGCTCATTATCTGTATTGTACTTTCAGCGATTATTTACACAGCACTGCAAGTATTGTTCATTGGTAACATCCCGGCTGATATGCTATCAGGAGGATGGGGAACAATTCAAGAGCAATTCTCTTTACCATTTAAAGATATTGCACTTATTTTAGGCCTTGGCTGGTTAGTAACGCTTGTTATTTTTGATGCTATTTTATCACCAGGCGGTAACGGGAACATCTTCATGAATACAACTTCTCGTTTAGTTTATGCTTGGTCTCGTAATGGAACATTATTTAAACGTTTCTCAAAAGTAGATAAGAAAACAGGAATTCCACGTGCGTCACTATGGCTATCATTTGGAATGTCCGTATTCTGGACACTGCCATTTCCTTCTTGGGAAGCGCTAGTAAACGTATGTTCAGTGGCACTTATTCTGTCTTATGCGATTGCGCCAATTTCAGCTGCTGCATTCAGAGTAAATGCAAAAGACCTTAAAAAACCTTTTAAATTAAAAGGTATGAGCGTTATTGCTCCTGTTTCATTTATTTTCTGTTCATACATCGTATATTGGTCAGGGTGGACGACAATTTCTTGGCTGCTAGGATCACAGCTTCTAATGGTTGTTATCTACGTAGCGTTTAAGAAATACGTACCAACTGACGTCGTAAAATTTGCACAGCAGCTTAAATCTGCTTGGTGGCTAGTTGCTTATTATATTATTATGCTTGTTATCTCTTATCTAGGTTCATTTGGTGGAGGACAAGGTGTGCTAAGCAACCCGCTTGACTTAATTTTAATTGCTCTTGTTTCACTTGGTATTTTCTACTGGGCGAAATACACAGGTTTACCAAAAGCAGTTATCGATACAGATGATTAATAAAAAACACGGCATGAATTCATGCCGTGTTTTTCGCTTGTATAGGCGTATACTCTATTTATTTATCAAACAGCCATGTTTTTAATATAGCAGCATACTCACGAAAGTAGGCTTGAAGTTTAATTGAATTTGGTGTTTTTGCACCTAAAGGATAAACGTCAAAGCCCTGACGTTTGGCAATAATAGAGGCGCGAAATAAATGAAAATCACTGCTAACAAGCACGACTTTTTTGTGTTGAATATCAACTTTCTGTTTAGTAAAAGTAAAATTCTCAAAAGTAGAAGTTGACTGATCTTCTTTTATAATTCGATTCTTTTTAATTCCTTCTTTCCGCAGAAAATGATAGGCTGCCTCTGCTTCAGAAATTTCTTCATCGGATCCTTTTCCGCCCGTTACAATAACTTTTGTTTGTTGATGTGCTTGTAAATAAGATAAAGCCGTCTTTACTCGTTCTTTTAAACTAGGAGACATTTGATTACCATCTACTTTAGAACCTAAAACGAGCACATAATCTGCGTTTTGTGGAACAGGCTTGTGAGCAGTTTGATACATACAAAAAGATATAATTGCTATATAAAGAACAAGAGAACCAATAAAGGTATAAATCATTTTTTTCTTCAACTGTGAGCACCTTCCTAGCTATTTCATAAGATGTTTGGAAAATAATTGTTATTATAGCATACGAGACCCAAATAAGTATAAACACAGTAATATATAATAATAGAAGAAAATCGTTATTGTGAATGGTTATAAAATTCGTTACAATAAAGAATAAATGATTTTAAAAGTGCCTCTAAGGAGGATAATAGGGAAATCGGTGTAAATCCGATGCAGCCCCCGCTACTGTAAATGTGGATGAACCTGCAAAGACCCACTAGTCAAACTAGGAAGGGTGCAGAAGTAAAACGAAGCATAAGCCAGGAGACCTGCTTTTAAAAACCCCTTATTTTTCGGTGGGAGAAATAAGTCAAGACAATGTGTTAATGAGCGCATGACCAAACCTTGACTTTTACAGTTAAGGTTTTTTTATGTGGTAGGGAGTGGAAAAAGTGAAAAAAGGAAAACCGCTTATGATTCAAGGAACGCACTCAGACGCTGGAAAAAGCATGATTGCTACAGCATTTTGCCGTATTTTTAAAGAAGACGGCTATCAAACTGCACCGTTTAAATCGCAAAATATGGCGCTTAATTCATACATTACAATGGATGGAAAAGAAATTGGCAGAGCGCAAGGAATTCAAGCAGAAGCGGCTGGAGTAGAAGCAACAACCAATATGAATCCTATTTTAATTAAACCAACTCGTGATCATGAATCTCAAATTGTCGTTCACGGAAAACCGCTACGTAATATGTTTGCTTTTCAGTATCGGCAAGAATTTTTTAATGAAGGTTTGAACGTTATCACGGAAGCTTATAAAGAGCTTGCCAATCATTATGATCGAATTGTGATTGAAGGCGCTGGAAGTCCTGCTGAAGTCAATTTGAACGATCGGGAACTCGTAAATATGCGCGTTGCAAAAATAGCAGAAGCGCCTGTTGTGTTAGTAGGAGATATTGATAAAGGAGGAGTTTTCGCGAGCCTAGTGGGTACTCTTCAATTGCTTCCAGATGAACACAAGTCTAGAGTTATTGGGGTGTTAATTAATAAATTCCGAGGAGATTTAGAACTTTTAAAACCAGGGTTGAAGTGGTTTGAAGAATACACGGGTGTTCCGGTTCTAGGAGTTATTCCTTATATGAACAATGTGGAAATTGACGCGGAAGATTCGTTATCACTCAGAAATTACTCAACGCTTGTGAATCCGTTAAAAGAAATTGATATTGCGGTTATCTCATACCCGCGCATCTCAAATTTTACAGACATCGATCCTTTAAGCTTAGAAGAAGACTGTCACGTGAGGCTTGTAACCAAGCCGTCGCAATTAGGTACGCCTGATTTAATTGTTTTACCAGGAAGCAAAAATACGATTGAAGATGCTCAGTTTTTACAAGAAAGCGGCCTGGCTCTAGCCATTAATCAAGTTTTGAATACAACGAACGTTCACGTCATTGGCATCTGCGGAGGATATCAAATGCTAGGGGAGACAATTACAGACCCTGATGCAGTAGAATCTCGGATTGAATCCATTAAAGGGCTGGGCTTGCTTCCAGTGGAAACCGTTATGACAACCAGCAAAAAAACAGAAAGAGTTTCTGGGTATGTCCAGCTAGAAAGTGAAAGAGTTTCGATTGAAGGCTACGAAATTCATATGGGAAAGACGATTTCTAAGAGCACCACGGAAGCTTTTGCAGTGGTAGAGCATGAAAAAGAAGGAACGGTTAAAGACAACGTCATTGGCACGTATGTTCATGATGTGTTTCATAACGATGCTTTGCGCAGAGCTTTGCTTAATCAAATTCGTAAACATAAAAAATTGCCGCCTATTACGGACACATTCAACAGTCGCCTGCAAAAAGAGGAGTCTTTTTCAAAAGCAGCAGCATATGTGAGAGAAGCTGTAGATATGGAAAAGCTGTATCATTTAATAGACAACTATAAAAGCCCGGAGCAAGCACAAAAAGTATAGCTTATAGAGGCTTTCGCTTGTTTTTTTACCGAGAACTTTAGTACGCTATTCTACGTTGCCTAGTTCAACAGTCTAGCACTCGTAACAAATAAAAGATGATTGTTTCCAACTTAATGCATGGTGGAAGCATGGTTTATGGACAGGAAAATGAATGGTTAATGTAATGTAAAACATCACGCCTCGTTTCCTAGAGGAGCTGAAAGTATTGATTTTTAAACGTATTTTTTTAAACAAAGCATCTCTTTTATACATAGTCAGTTTATTTATTGTATGTACTTCGGTGATTATGGGCGTATTTATTGGTACAGTTTCGTTAACCGTAGGAGATACAATCAAAATTATTATTGGCCACCTTACCGGGCTATCCCTATATCACGGTCCGGAAAACATGGATTTAATCATTTGGCAAATTCGTTTTCCAAGAGTACTGGTGGCATTTTTAGTAGGAGCTTCGCTTTCAATAGCAGGGGCTGCCTTTCAAGGGCTATTAAGAAACTCTCTTGCCGATCCTTATACGATCGGAGTTTCCTCAGGTGCAACCCTTGGCTCTGTCATGGCAATTTATTTTCATTGGAGTATTTTTGGTTTGTCTATCTTCACGCTGCCTGTAGTCGGCATTGTATTTGGTTTTATCACTCTTCTTTTAGTTTTTGGTATTACGAAACTCGCAAGCGGCAATTTAGCCAATGAAACCATCATCTTAGCGGGGATTATTTTATCATCCTTTATGAGCGCGCTTATTTCATTAATTGTGGCTCTTTCTCCTGAAGAAGATGTAAGGCAGGTTTTATATTGGCTAATGGGAAGCGTATCAATGAGAGGATGGTCTCATATTCAAATTTTAGGGCCGTTCTTTTTGATCGGTACAATTATGCTGTTGTTACATGTGAAAGAGCTGAACGGCTTAGCATTTGGAGATCAATCCGCTCAGTTTATGGGAATAGACGTAAAGAAGAAAAAAAGAATGATTTTAATAGGTGCATCCGTATTAACAGGGGCTGCGGTATCAGTATCTGGGGCAATTGGATTTGTTGGCTTAGTTATCCCCCACGTAGTGCGTCTCGTAGCGGGAGCTAATCATAAGCATGTACTGCCGCTTTCTATTTTAATTGGAGGAAGTTATTTGGTTTTAGCAGATTTATTGGCACGAACGATATTAGAACCTCGTGAACTGCCGATTGGAGTCGTAACCGCCTTAATTGGTTCGCCGATTTTTACCCTGCTCCTTGTAAAAGAACGTATGCGGAAGAGAGGAATATCATGATTGAACTATATAATGTGACAGGAGGATACGATAAGCAGCAGCCGACCGTTCGTGACATCACGTTCACCGTAGACAAAGGTTCTTTTGTCGCTTTACTAGGACCAAATGGAAGCGGGAAAACAACGCTTATTCGCTTAATTATGAATGTATTAACCATTCAATCAGGAGAAGTGAAGGTGGAAGGAAAGTCAGTGAAGGCTTATTCACCAAAACAACTGGCGCAAAAAGTGGCAGTCATGACGCAAGAAAATCAAATTGGGCTAGAATTTACGGTTCAAGAAATTGTTTCACTTGGACGTTACCCTTATCAGGCAAAAGGATTGTTTAGCACTGTATCAGCACAGGATGAAGAAGTGGTGGAAAGCGTGATGAAATTAACAAACGTCTGGCACTATAGAAATCATACTTTTCAATCGCTAAGCGGTGGAGAAAAACAGCGGGTTTTACTGGCTAAAGCACTAGCTCAAGAACCTGACTACTTACTTCTTGATGAACCAACGAATCACTTAGATGTAAAACATACAATGGAACTGCTTCAGCTGTTAAAAACTTTACAGCAGGAAATGAGCTTAACGGTCCTGGCCATTTTGCATGATCTCAACATCGCCTCGCTGTTTGCAGATAATGCCGTGTTACTGAAAGATGGAAGAGTAGAAGAAACGGGGATGGATGCCATTTTTCAGGATGCAGCTACGTTAAAAAGAGTATATGGGGTTGATTTGCATGTATTTCACCATCCCGCTGTGAACAAGCGACAAATTGCTTTTGTGCCGCCGTATCAATATCCAGAGACGGACTTCCATGAGTTGTATCAGTTACAAAAGGAACCGGGCAACCTATGTTTATCCTTTGTTCGTCCTTTGAGAACTCTTTCACTGGGTTCAAATGAAACAGGTCTAGACTGGTGTCAAGAAATTGTTCAACAGCAAAGCAGTGCTAACGCGGCGTGGAAATCTGCGTCTTTATCTAGTCATGAAGTTCGCTTAAAAGATGATAAAGGTTACTCGTGGCTGGCTGTGCTGACACATGGACAAAAAGAAAACGAAATAAATATTGTTCTACTAACAAATGCGCCGCTTTCGGACGGGAACTTACTTCATGCTGCGATGAAGGTAATTGAGTACCGGGCTTTCTTAGGAAAAACAGGACGTATTGTTGTAGCATCATCTCATCATAAAGAAGAAAATCAAGAAGAAATTTCAGAGTTCTTGATGGAACGCCTCCAAAAAGAATTACAACTATTTACGGAAACAAAAATGACCGACAATTGCTTTAAATAAGCAGTAGCGGTCATTTTTTATTCTTCTGAGTGATCATCAGACTTTTCTGTTTCACCTCCTGAACTCACCGTTGTCTCAGTTGTATGTTCATCAATCTTTTTTTCTTTTAGCTTAACAGAAAACAAGTCTTTGACTTCTTCATCTACTTGATCAGAATCAGCGCTGTAAGTGGTGCCAATGTTTAAGTGACCGGTCAAATCTTTAATGCCTAGCTGGCCGAAATTATTACTAAGATCAATTTTGTCTAACAATACTTTTTCGACCATGATTTTTTCAACAACAATGGACTGCTTTGGGTGAGTTACTTCATCAATCTTTTTGTCAAGAGTTTTCACCATCTCATATAAGGCTGTATTGGACGATTCTTCCTTTAACGCAGAGAGCTGATTTTGAATAGCTTCGAAATTAGGAGCTGACTGCATAGCCGAGAGTAAATGAGCTGTTTGCTCGTGCAGTTGAGACAGTGATTGAATAAGGTGAGCCGATTCATTTAATTGCTGATGAAGCTCTTCTATTTTAGGGATCGCGTCGGTTAACCGCGTCACTTGATCAATAATTCCCTGCAGGTTCAGCGCTGAATCTGACGAAAGAGCAGGTTGTGTGAATTCAGCTTCAGCAGAGGTCTTAGGCTCCATTTGGCTAGGCAACTTCTTTGGCTGTTGAGGGGGTTTTTTTAGATTAGACTGTTTTTTAGCTTTCATCTTTTCGGGTAATTCTTTCCGCTTTTGATTAGAACGTTGGTCTATGGGACTTGCTTTTTTTTGAGTTGGAAGGGAAGACGGATTTATTTTACGGACTGTTTCAATTTTAGACGATTGTTTAAACCACTTAGAAAACATGAAATTCCCTGCCTTTCATGCTACGTATAGTTCTGCACAATAAATTACAAATCAAATTTCACATGCAAAAGACCATCTTTAAATGATGCATGACACGGCGCTTCCCCTACAGCAGGCGGAAGGATGATTGATCGTTGAAACGTTCCTTCACGTCTTTCTTTGTGAAGAACATTTGCATCCTTCACGGTTAAAAGAGATGAACCGGATATGTGTAAAGTATTTTCGTGCATGGTCAATTCGACATCTGTTCGTTTAGCACCGGGTATTTCAATTACAACTAACAGCTGATTTGCCCATTCATATACATCAATTAAAGGATAATCTCGATACTCATTTACAATTTGAGGAGAAGCATCTGCTTCCGGATCATTCTTTTCTTCATGATCATCATCAAAAATTTTTTCCCGAAATTTCGTATGGTTTTCTTCTTGTAACGTTTCTGCCCACTTTTTAAATTTTCCATGATTCATATTTGTCACCTTCTTAAGAAAAATAAAACAAGGCCTTTTGCAGCTTTCTATTTTATATGTATGCATGAAAACAGAAAAAAACGTCCACTTTAATCTAAATCGTGGACGTCTATTTGAGACATAGGAATATTAACATGTTTAGGCATCCGGATTTCCAACACTCCGGAACGATAGATGGCGCGTGTGCCTTTTTTACGAACCGAACAAGGAAGCTGAATTTCTTCTTTGAAGGATTCTTCTCCATCTATTCCTTCAATCGTACACACATATGGCGTATGATAGACTTTAATGCTTGATACAATATCGCGGTTAGGGATTTTTAGCTGTACAATGCATTCATCTAATGTATTGATGACGTTTGAATCAAATCTTCTTGGTTTTTGTCCATGACCTTCAGTTCCCATATCCTGCTGTTCTTTCATCATGTCTTGGGCTTGCTTAAAGAATTCATTTCCTTGCATAAAATCCGGAAAAGAATGGGACATCGTAGAAGAAATCATTTGCTGAATATACTTATTCATGTCTTTAGATGCCATTCCTTTTGGGATATTTTCCATCATTCCTTTAAAGGGAGATTTTCCAAATGGAAACATATTTACACACCTCCTTGTAATGTGCCAAGTAAAACGACAAAATTGTTAAAGCTAAATTTGATTTCCAATTGGAGCTGAAGGGTTTGCAATTTGATCTTGATCGCTTACATCAGGATCTAACACGCCCGTATTCATTTGAGAGCAAGTAGGAGAGAAGTTACCTAAAGAAAAATTCGCGCCGTTAAACTTTGAGTTCGCCGTGTGACTGTTTTGAATGGTGGAACCAAAATCAATATTTGCGTTTTGCGTGACACCGTTTGTTACGATATTAAAAACGTTAATTTGAAGAGGCATAAAGAGACTCCTTACTGTTTTTATTCATTCTACTCCAACGGTCTATTGCGTTCAGAGAGAATGTATTCACCGTTTGTCGTCATGCTGTTGACAAGCATTGCCCTATATCACTGCTGATAACCATTGACATGATCAACGTTTGCAATATCTGTTTGGTCATTTGTATCAGGATCGATATAAATGTTTCGCATTTTCGAGGAAGCAGGTGAGACATCGCCATAAGAAGAGTTCGTACCAGTGGATTTTGAATGAGCCGTGTGACTGTTATGGAGTGCTTCGCCAATGTTGACAGAACCGTTGCTTGAGATACTGTTGATCTTTAAATTATAAATGTTAATAACACTTGGCATACGCTCTCACCCTTTTCTATGGTTGATTAATGTATCCTATGATGATAAGTGCCTAAACGTTCACAATTCCTCATAACTAAAATCGCCTTTTCCGATTGAAGGAAAAAGCGATTGAGAGAGGATTACTTAATGATATGATGGGCTTATGAAATGGGTGCAATACGATAATTCTTTTTTTCTAAAATATAAGAGATGCTTTGTTGGACAGTGGAAAATGTTCGCCAATTAAACTGAGAATCTACAAGCGAGAGAGCCATTTTTGAAGAAAGACCAACAATAAGGCAAGTGGTACCAATCAAACGCAAAGCATCGTGAAGCGTGTTAATATAATAACCGTGTTCTTCATCTAACGAATGAAGGGAAGATAAATCAATAAGCAAATAGCGCGCCTGTTCTTTTACAACTGCCTCCAATACCGTTTCAGTTAGCTTCTTTCCACGTTCTATATCCATCTTACCGGTAATGGGCACAGCTAAAACCTCGTCCCATATTTTTAATAAAGGCGTGGACAAATCCTCAATTAACCGTTCTTTTTCAAGCTCTGCTTCGGCTTGATCTGTAAAGTCTAATAGCATAAGCAAGTAGCCATAACGCTCGCCGTCTTTTGTATCAATAGGATGAATCACAGCTTCTGCTACGTATTGACTGCCAATCGTTATACGCGTTCGGTAGGTTGTATGAAGAGAGGTGAGTAATTTTTCCGCTTCTTCAGAATTGGAATGAAAGAAGTCCATATGCTTTCCAATTAACTCTTCGATATGAGATAACTGGTAGATTGGGAGTACTGGCTGGAGTGTTTCAATTGCTCTTGCATTCATCCACTGCACACGATAGTCTTTATCTGCAATGATCATGGTTTCTTGAATATTTTCTAAAATCAAATGTCCATTAAGCTTTTGTGGAAGTCGTCCAATTCCATTCATTCTCCATCTCTCCTTATGTGTGTATTAAGTTTATGTACATCTACTTTATATTTTACAGTGAAAAGAATGAAGAAGGCTATAAGAAATTTATTAACGTGTATAGGGATCATGGTATGTAAAAAAACGTAGGAGTAAGCACTCGCTTCAATTAAAAAACTCCCCTGTGCAAAAGGGGAGTCCACCTTACTCATAAGATTTAATAAAATCAACGTTATATTTTTCAACGCTTGATAAGTAGGAGTCTCTAAATGATGAATCAGGCGTATACCATGACTTTTCATAAAAATAGGCTTGAAGATCTTTCGATTTAAATACATACCCATGCCGCGCATAGATTTCATTTCGAGCTAGCCTTAGTTCACTCGAGCTCAAACTGCTAATATCTCTATAGCTTAATTTGTAAGAATCCGAACCAGGAAGAATATAAGAGCTTGAAGTAGCATAAGAGCGCGGCCCAGGCACGATCACTTCTCGTTCTTTTATGACGGTTTTTTCCTTTTCGACGGGCGGGGTTTGTATATTTAACATAATACTTTCTTCACTTTGAATAGTGTAGGGACTGCTTTTGAACGTTGTGCCGTCTTTTTGCACTTCTGCATGAACAGTAACGCTTCCATCCGTGGCAACAGGCCCTATTTGTGATGAGCTATTCACCTGCAGTCCCTTGCTTTTTCCATTTACGAATAAAATAGCGTCATCTCTATTTGATGAGATTGTAACGTAAGCCCCTTTAAATACCACAGATATATTTTCTTCTTTTTGCCGGTGAAAATTTACAGTGGTTTGGTCTGTAAGTTTTCCGTAAGAGCTTTCATAAGAAGCCGTAAGCGGGTAATTTCCAATCATAAAAAGACCCTATTTTTTGCGTTTGATTCTTGGATATCGATTGTTTTGTATCATTGACTGTAACCGTTGCATCCTCTGGCGTGGTGAGGGAGATATAATATGATGACGGCACAACCACGTACTGTTTTTTAAAGATTAGTGAATGTTTCTGTTCTTTTATTGTAAAGTAGATACTCGATTTATTTTTTAAATCATTTTCAACGTCTCGTAAAATAGAACCATCGGAAGTTGCATCTAACAGAGCTTGAATAGATGTGTCATTAATAACTATAGTAGACTGCGAAGAGTCTAATAACTCTCTTAACACAGCTGTATCTTTCGATTCTAATGCCTCAATAAAGCGGTCAGCCGTCTTTTCTTCTGAGCCAGAGAAAAAGAAATAAAATACAAAAGTTAAAAGAAGTATAAGCGCAATACCCCCGCCAATATACCAGCTCTTTTTATGCTTAGCTGCAGCTGGCGACACGGTGAAAGAAAAGCCGCAGTTATTGCAAAATAATTGGTCTGTGCTTGCCCTGGCCCCGCATTTTGGACATTGATTCATTCACACCATTCCTTTCTTTTTATTCCATTAAATGTATGGAACGTGCAGGTAAAACAGACTATTAAATTGGAAAAAGAAATAGATTCAACAAGAAAGATAAACACACCAAACATGCACAGAAAAGGTGAGGTATGCTATGATAAGAACTATATATTAATCCGATAGGGACACTCTGTCATATAAAAAGGAGATGAAGCAAATGAGTGTTTCATTTGTAAATAAAAATCAAGAGTCTACGTATGAAAAATTGCTGCCTCTAGTCGAAAAATTTAAGAAACGAGCTTTTAAAATAGATGAAGAAGGTACGTTTCCCTTTGAAAATATTCAAGAGTTAAAAGAAGCGGGCTATACACGTCTTTCTCTCGAAAGCAAATATGGCGGAGATGAATTGCGCCTTTATGATTTTTTATTATTTCAAGAATTAATTGCTCAAGGAGACGCTTCTACGGCTCTTAGTATTGGATGGCATATGGGGGTTACAATGGACTTGCGTGAAAAACAGCCTTGGAATCAGCAAATGCTCGATTTTATTTTTAAAGAAATAGAAAAAGGTGCACTTATTAACACCGCTGCCACTGAACCGAAGACAGGAAGTCCTACTCGAGGAGGCAAACCGGAAACGACAGCTGTAAAAACAAAAGAAGGCTGGCGAATCAATGGCCGAAAAACATTCACCACGATGTCTCCGGTCTTAAATTACTTCTTGGTAAAAGCAAGCATCGAAGGTGAAGAAGAGATCGGCTTATTTTTAATTCCTCGTGAAACAAGCGGACTTTCAATAGAAGAAACATGGGATATGATTGCAATGCGCGGGACAGGAAGTCACGATCTTGTGCTAGAAAACGTCGATATTGAACACGACTTTCTTGTTGAACGCCTCGGTGGTTTTAAAAAGAATGAGCCAAGCGGCTGGCTGCTTCATATACCAGCTTGCTACATGGGTACAGCCATCGCAGCAAGAGATTATGCTCTCGCATTTGCTACAGAATATTCGCCTAATAGTATTGAAGGGACGATTAGCGAGCTGCCAAATGTGCAGCGTTTAGTAGGAGAGATGGAACTTGAACTTATGCAGGCGCGTCACTTTATGTACAGCGTGGCAAGTAAATGGGATGAGACCAGCGACCGAGCAGCATTAGCCGGAGAGTTAGCAGCTGTCAAACACGTGGTGACCAATAGTGCCTGTACGGTTGTCGACAAAGCAATGCGCATAGTAGGAGCACGAAGCTTGCAGCGCAGTAATCCGTTGCAGCGTTATTATAGAGATGTGCGTGCCGGGCTTCATAACCCTCCCATGGATGATATGACGATTGTTAATTTAGCGAAGCAGGCGTTTACTAGATAAAACTTAATAACATGTTAAATGATGAAAAACTGCTTATTAAAGGCTATTCTATAATAAGCAGTTTTTTCGTTGCAAGAGGAGGAATTGAATATGAAGTCCGTAAGAGAAATTCAGCTGACACCCTATAATATCGCGTGGGAAAAGGAATTTACAAAAGAAGCTGCCACCTTAACAACTATAATGTCAGCTCAAGTTTTAGAGGTTCATCATATTGGAAGCACTGCTGTTCCCGACTTAAGCGCAAAACCGATTATTGATTTACTTATTGAAGTGAAAGATATAAAGAAAGTAGATACATATAATCAGAGGATGGAACAGCTTGGATACGAAGCGAAAGGTGAAAACGGCATAAAAGGAAGAAGATACTTCCAAAAAGGCGGAAATGAAAGAACGCATCATGTTCATATTTATGAAAAAGGCCACCCAGAAATTAATCGGCATATATGGTTTCGAGATTATCTGCGTACTCACCCTGATGCAGCGAAAGAATACGAAACGTTGAAAATAGAACTAGCGCACCGCTATCGCTTTGAACCAGAAAAATATGTGGAAAATAAAACGAATTTTATTCATAAAATAGATGGGCTAGCTTTAAAATGGAGAAAGGGAAGCAACAATAAGAATAGGAAAGATTATCTTAGATAAAAAGGAGGAACGAGCTTGACTCCAGTTCTAAATCGACAGACAAATACAGGAAAAAAGAAAAAAACAATATGGATCAGCCTGATATCCTTTGTTCTTCTTTGTTTTGTACTTTGTACGGCAATTTCTCTTTATGTAGGCATAAGCCTGACAAAACTAGATAAAAATCCTGCTGTGAAAAATCCTGGTGATTACGGCATGCACTATAGCAATCAAGTATTTTTGAGCAAAGACGGAATAACCCATTTAAAAGGATGGATGATTGAACCAACGGAACAACCAAAAGCAACTATTATTATGTCACATGGATACGGGAATAACCGTGAAGCACAAGGAGCTGGCTTTCTGCCGCTGAGTAAAGAATTTGTAAAAGCGGGATATCGAGTGGTCATGTTTGATTTTAGAGATGCAGGAGACTCAGAAGGAAATCAAACGACGATTGGTGTAAAAGAACAGCTCGATTTATTAGGCGTTATTCAGAAAATGAAAGAAACAACAAAAGAGCCAATTGTGCTCTACGGCATTTCAATGGGAGCAGCCACTTCTTTATTAGCAGCTTCTCAAGATGACGACGTAAAAGCATTGGTAGCTGATAGTCCCTTTAGTGATTTAACCTCTTATTTAAAAGAAAATCTATCTGTATGGTCTCATTTACCAAACTTTCCGTTTACACCGCTAACCATTGCTATTCTTCCTGTTATTGCAGATGCAAATCCTGCTGAAGCTAGTCCCATTAAAGCAGTCGAGCATATTTACCCTCGACCAATTTTATTTATACACAGCACAGGAGATACAAAAATTCCTTACACTGAAAGTGAAAAAATGGCTAAAACGCACCCGGATGCTTTTCACTTCTGGAAAACTGATAAAGCAGAACACGTTCAAAATTATCATGTATACAAAAAAGAATATGTAAAGCGCGTATTATCTTTTATTGAGCAATCGCTGTAAAAAAAAAGAGGCTGGGACAAAAATATTTTAGACGAAATGTAAAACGAACCATTGATCAAGACTTTTGATTAGTGGTTCGTTTTTTGTTAGGACAAACGTAGATTTCATGTGTGTAAATCTTTCTAGCAGTTGATTGGAGGGCAAGACGAAGACTCCTGCGGGAAAAGCGGAACAGGTGAGACCCCGTCGACGAGGAGGCTCAGCGGCCGCCCGCGGAAAGCGAAGTCTTGCACGGAAATCAACTGCGGTGTCTCAAGCAGTTCAGCTCATATATCCCATTTGTTCATCTTTAGATGGGATTCATTTCGTTATGTCTCAACCTCTTTTAGCCGTTGATTTTACCTTGTTCTATAAGCTCAGCATATAAATTACGAAGAATATAGGTTTTGTAACTTTCTAGCTTTCTTCCATCGATTTTAGAGATATTGGCCGCTTTTAACTGTTGAACAAACCAGCCCTTGGAATAGATATAAGCCATCGTTAACCACTCCTTTAAAAAAGGTGCACGTTAAATAATTAACTATATTCATAAAAGGAACTAAAAAGAAGTGAACGAGGTAAATGAATTGACGTTCATTTTTTGCAACGTTATACTGCTCTACAGCTATTTATAAAGGAGGAATGAACAATGAGTAAACAGTATATAAATGTAAATGGCGTTAATTTGCACTATATAAGCAAGGGACAAGGAGAGCTTATGCTATTTCTTCATGGGTTTCCTGACTTTTCGCATATTTGGCGACACCAGATAGACGAATTTTCTAATGATTTTCATACAGTTGCTTTGGATTTAAGAGGATATAACTTATCTGAAAAGCCAAGCGGACTGGAATCATACGAAATTGATGTATTAGTAGAAGATATTCGCCAAGTGATTGAAGGTTTAGGATATAGCTCCTGTACGCTAGTTGTACACGACTGGGGAGCAGGAATCGGCTGGACATTTGCTTATCGCTACCCTGAATATGTACAAAAATTAATTGCTTTTAACGGTCCGCACCCTTATACATTTATGCGTGAGCTTAGAATAAATAAAAATCAGCAAAAAGCAAGTGAGTATATGAAATGGTTTCAAAAACAAGAAGCACAGGACTATATGGAACGAGATAACTTCTCAGGTTTGCGTAAGCTTGTGATCGACCCAGGTGTAAAAAAAGGATATCTAACAGCTGATGATGTTCAAGCATACATGAACTCTTGGGAAAATGGCTCTGTGCTGTCCATGCTAAGTTATTACCGCAATTTAAAGATTTTTACAGAAGAAGACCTTCAAAGAAAATCTTTGTTTCCGTTAGAAGAAGAAGTGTTAAACATCCCGGTACAAATTATTTGGGGAAATCAAGATCCTACTTTTATGCCTGAAAACTTAGATGGTATTGAAGAATATGTACCAAACATATCTGTTCACCGATTAGCTGAAGCATCTCATGCCCCTCAGCATGAAAAGCCACAGGAAGTCAACGACGTGATGTGGAATTTTTTAAATAAGTAAAGATAAAAAGAGGTTCAGACAAAAGTAGTTTAGTTGAAGGAAGATCCGAACGATGAATTGAGATTCTTGATGGAGAATCCAACTCGTTCGGGTTTTTTATTGCGCAGGTTTCATATATGTAGTGGCTTCTAGCTGTTGATTGGAGGGAAAGGCGAAGACTCCTGCAGGAAAGACCCCGCAGGGCGCAAACGACGAGAAGGCTCAGCGGCTGCCTGCGGAAAGCGAAGTCTTGCACGGGAAGCAACAGCGGTATTAAAAGTGATTCATACTAACTCATTTATCCCATTTGTTCGTCTTTAAATTGAATTTATCTTGTTATGTCTCAATCTTTTTTTCTGTTGAATTTAAAATAATTTTTCAAAAAGTGATCCAACAGAAGAAGGTGCTCGTTAGGTAAGTAGAAAAGGAAGCATTTCTAAAAAAAGACGGTTAAAAACTTTTTTCAAAAAGTGATCTAGCTGAAGAAGGCGTTCGTTAGATAAGTAGAAAGGGAAGGAATTCTTCACGAAGATGACATTTAAAAAATTTTTTAAAAAGAGTGATCCAACATCACTCAGCAATCGTTTAGTAGATAGAAAGAGAATACTTCCTAAAAAGGATCATTAAATGTGAGGGAACATGAAGGTTTAATATATATAATATTCAAAATGTTCAATCTATTTAATGGTTTAAGATGTAGTAAGAATGAAAAAAGTGGCGTACATCAACTGAAAATGAGGAGAGTGGAAAATGATGAAATTAAGTAAAAAATTAATGATTCCTGTACTAGGAGCTTCACTATTGATGCCGACTATTGCAAATGCAGAGGAAGCAAAACCAACGGCATTAACAAAAGCTTCAGATCTACGAGCGAACTTAGACTACCTATTATCTGAACACTTTACGCTTGCCGTTGCCGCTATGACAACAGCTTATGATGGTTCTAAAGATGCTGACGCTGCGTTCAAAGCATTGGATCAAAATGCCGTCGACATGGAGCCAGCTATTGCTTCTATCTATGGTGATAAAGGAGCGGCTGAGTTTGAACGAATTTTCAGAGAACACAACAATTACACAGATGATTTTGTAAAAGCAACAAAAGAAAACGATAAAGAAGCCATGGCGGAAGTAGATAAAGAAGTAGATCAATTCGTAAATGAATTTGCTAAGTTTCTAAGCACTGCTACGGAAGGTAAACTACCTGAAGATGCAGCAAAAGAAGCGCTTCGCGTGCACGAAGATCAAGTAAAAGAAACGTTTGAAGATTATGTAGAAGGTGACTATGAGGCAGCCGCGAAGACATACCGCGAAGGATATCAGCAGATGTTTGCAATTAGTAAAGCGTTATCAAACGCAATCGTAACGCAAATGCCTGATAAATTCGACAATACAAAAGTAGATACACCAGCAGCAGATTTACGTTCTTCATTAAACAGCTTAGCAGCAGAACATTTTGCTTTAGCAACAATGGGAATGGAAAAAGGGTTTAACGGTTCAAAAGATTACGACTATGTTAGCTGGTTAGAAAATGCCAACACAGCAGATTTTAAAGCTGCAATCGGCTCAGTATATGGCGATGAAGGAGCTGCACAATTCGAAAAAATTTGGCAAGGAGATCACATCAATGCCCAAGCTGAATTAGTAAGTGCACAAGTAAAAGGCGATGAAGCAGGAGAAAAAGCTGCAAAAGATAAGCTCCATAAATTCGCGCAAGAATTTGGTGCATTCTTAGGAACAGCAACAGATGGAAACCTTCCAACTGCAGACGCACAGGCAGCTATAAAAGCACACGAGGATACGGTTATTAAAACATTTGAACAATATGCATCCGGTGACTACGCTGGAAGTTATGATACGTATCGTGAAGGGTATAAATTAATGTTTGGTGTTGGCCAAGCTTTAGGTGAAGCAATCGTAAAACAAAACCCCGATAAGTTTGCTGAAACAGCTATGCCAACAGATATGCCGAAAACAGGTATGGGCGGGGCGTCTGAATCAACGATGAACCCACTAACAGCGATCTATATTGCACTAGGTTCGTTAGCTGTGTTAACAGCTGGAGTTATTTTACGCAAGAAACCAGTAAGCAAATAATATTTTTTCTCCTTTTCCTTATGAATTAAAAGTCAAGAGTCCTGAAAAAAAGAAGAGAGGTTGTTCTCTCTTCTTTTTTATAAACAGCTGTGAAATGAGGTGACGATGTGAAAAAAGCGATTGTTCTCGCCTACTGTATATTAAGTTTAGTCCTGCTTGTTAGCGGCGGACTATATTTTAAAGAACAAATGGTAGAAGCAAAAGAAACAAAGCAACAGGCTGCAGCTAAGCAAAAAGAAAAAGAAGCGCAATCAAAGGATCTAAAAAGCCGGGTAACGCTTAAAGAAGAATTTGCTGTACTAAAAAAGCATAAAACAGAAGCCAAACAGTTAAACAAAGAATTCAAAGGAATTATCCCTGAAAAAGTGTCCATTCCTGCTGTTCATGTGGAGGCTTCAATTGAACAAGTAGGATTATTAGACAGCGGTGAAATGGCAGCTCCATCTACAGAAAATGGAGTTGCTTGGTTTGAACCAGGAGCTAAACCTGGCGTAAAAGGAAATGCTGTATTAGCAGGACACGTAGACAGTAAAACCGGCCCTGCCGTCTTTTACAACCTAAAAAACTTAAAAAAAGACGATGAAATTACCGTAAGAGATGCACAGGGGACCACACTTACTTTTGTTGTTAAACGTATAAAAAGCTATCCGCGAGATAAAGCACCTCTAAACGAAATTTTTGGGTACAGCAACAAACGTAATTTAAATTTAATTACGTGCACAGGCACGTTTGACCGTGCGGAAGGAACCCATCAAGAGAGGTTAGTTGTCTATACAAAACTAAAAGCTGACCAAGCAAAAGAATTGGAGCGTGAAGCAACTGCACCACCACCTCCTACACATGTAAAGATGAGCGGTAATTTGCTTACGTGGTACGCGGTACGAGAAGGTAATATTATCGGCTACCGAATTTATAAAAAGAATCCAGGCGGAACATTTGCCCATATTGGCAGCGTTTCGGAATTTGAGCGAAAAAGCTTTGCTGACTCCGACGCATCTCAAGCTCGTTACTATGTAACAGCTGTTAATGAGTCAGGAAAAGAGTCCGCTCCGTCTAGTATAGCGAAATAACAAAAAGCTCTCCTTAAACGGAGAGCTTTTTGTTATTTTTGATTGTCGATTAAAAAGATATCTTCTGCCTTTCTATTTATCTAAATGCTATTAGTTTTAATAGATAAATAAAAATCCCTTAAAAATAATACTTTAATAATATAAATATTCAGATTATTATGTACTAATAGTATTTTTTGGTAATTAAAAGGAAAAATCTAAAAAGAATCTAAACGAAAAAGGAGAGAAAGCATGGCACAACCTAATTTGCAAACAGAGCAAAAATCACATCTAACAACTTTTCTAGATAAACTATTAGGAAGAGTAGAAGCAATCGGAAACAAACTACCTGATCCTTTTATTTTGTTTGTATGTTTAGCGCTTATTATCGTAGTAGCATCTGTTGCTATTAATAGTATGGGAGTAACGGTAGTCCATCCCGGTACTAATAAGACTCTTCCAATTAAAAGTTTGTTGTCGCATGAAGGTATTCAGTATATCTTAACATCGATGCTGACCAATTTCACTGAATTTAAGCCCCTAGGACTTGTACTTGCTATGATGCTTGGAGTCGGACTTGCAGAAAAAGTAGGTCTGCTTGAAGTGGCCATAAAGAAAACGATTTTAAATGCTCCAAAAGCTCTTATTACATACGCCATCATTTTTACAGGAATTATGGCCAACTTAGCGGCAGATGCTGTTTTTGTCATCGTGCCTCCGCTTGCCGCAATGATTTTTTATACAGTAGGAAGGCACCCGCTTGCTGGATTAGCAGCAGGATTTGCTGGGGTGGGATCAGGCTTTACAGCGAATCTTATTATATCCGGAACCGACGGGTTGTTATCAGGCATTTCTACTGAAGCTGCTAAAACAATTGACCCAAGCGCTGCTGTCAGTCCTGCAGCGAACTGGTATTTCATGGCAGCTTCTGTATTTGTTTTGACCGTTATAGGGGCGATCGTCACCGAAAAGATTGTAGAACCTAGGCTGGGCAATTATAAAGGAAAAAAACGCAATGATTTTGGTGAAATTAGTGAGGCAGAAGCAAAAGGATTAAAAAACAGTATCGTTGCTACATGTATTTATGTCGCTGTACTAGCTGTTTT
Source organism: Priestia sp. 53B2 (assembly GCF_056099005.1). NCBI lineage: Bacteria > Bacillati > Bacillota > Bacilli > Caryophanales > Bacillaceae > Priestia > Priestia sp. 53B2. Next base: position 413,536 of record NZ_JBLZXA010000030.1, on the reverse strand, counting down.
CTTATTTTGGCCCAACTCTCCTCTACGAAATGAAGACGGTGGAATTGTTCCATCTCCTTTTTTAGATGGTATCATTCCGATCACGCTGCTGTTTTTTGTGGTAGTTGGCTCTGTTTACGGAATAACAGTAGGGAAAATCAAAAGTTCCAGAGATGTACCTGCTTATATGACTGATTCGATGAAAGATATGGCTAGCTATATTGTTCTTATTTTTGCGGCTGCTCAATTTATCGCTTACTTTAATTGGACTAATATTGGAACGTGGATTGCAGTAGAAGGAGCGGATACATTAAAAGCACTAAATCTAACTGGACTTCCAGTTGTGGTTGGTTTTGTATTTTTAACTGTTGTTCTAAGCCTTCTTATCTTTAGCGGCTCCGCTCAATGGGCACTAGAAGCACCTATTTTTATTCCATTGTTCATGCTGTTAGGATACAATCCTGGATTTATTCAAGCGGCATACCGAATAGCGGATTCTTCCACGAATGTAATCACTCCTTTAAATCCATACATGATTGTTATTTTAGCCTTTATGAAAGAATACGAGCCTAAGGCAGGACTTGGCACAATTATTTCACTTATGCTTCCTTATACCTAGCTTTTTTGGGGATTTGGATTATTATGTTGCTTATTTTTGCAGTATTCGGTATTCCTCTAGGGCCTGGTGTATATATGCATTTGTAAAGAAAAATCCTCTTCTACTCCAAGAAGAGGATTTTTTATGTCAGAAACTCTAACACATATTAAAAATAGTTCAACTTATGTGTACATAGGAGAATACATAAGAAAAAGAAAACAGTATAAAAAAACAAAAGTTTTCTGAATAAATTTGCAAAAAGTAGTTGCCAAATACATATAAATCAAATATGATAGTAAACATAACAAAAGATGTTATATAATCTAACATTGAATTTAGGGGTTACTTATTCGTACTTAAGGGGGAAATCATCATGCAAATGGGCGATTCAGTATTTATGTTTTTTTCAGCATTATTGGTTTGGATTATGACACCAGCTATTGCATTGTTTTACGGGGGCATGGTTCGAAGTAAAAACATGTTAAGTACCGCGATGTATAGCGTAGGTTCCTTAGCTGTTATATCCGTTCTTTGGATAGTAGCAGGCTATTCGTTAGCTTTTTCTACCGGCGGCAATGCTTTTATTGGTAACTTGGACTGGGTAGGATTAAAAGGAGTCGGGTTCACTCCAAACGGGGACTACAGTGCTACGATCCCGCATAATATGTTTATGATGTTTCAGCTGACATTTGCTGTACTAACAGTAGCTATTATCTCTGGAGCTTTTGCAGAGCGCATGAAGTTTTCAGCATTTATCTTATTTGCTATCCTATGGTCATTATTTGTATATGCACCAGTAGCACACTGGGTTTGGGGAGTTGGCGGATGGCTTCGTGAACTAGGAGCTATTGACTTTGCCGGAGGAAACGTCGTTCACATTTCATCAGGTGTAGCAGGATTAATTCTAGCTCTTGTTGTTGGAAAACGAAAAAATGCCGATGCCGCAGCACCTCACAATTTACCGTTAACTCTTTTAGGCGGAATGCTGATTTGGTTCGGCTGGTTTGGTTTTAACGTTGGAAGTTCTTTAACTATTAACAGCGTTGCAATGACGGCTTTCATTAACACGAATACAGCAGCAGCAACAGGAATTATCGGCTGGCTTGTAGTAGAGTGGATTATCAATAAAAAACCTACGCTGCTTGGAGCTGTTTCGGGAGCGATTGCTGGACTTGTAGCTATTACACCAGCTTGTGGATTCGTTACACCGTTTGCCTCTATTGTAATTGGTTTTATCGGCGGAGCGGTTTGTTTCTGGGGTATCTTCTCACTTAAAAAGAAAATCGGTTACGACGATGCGTTAGATGCATTTGGTCTCCACGGTATTGGGGGAACATGGGGAGGTATTGCAACAGGTTTATTTGCCACAACTTCTGTAAATGACGCCGGTGCGAATGGTTTATTCTACGGAGATCCAAGTCTACTTTGGAAACAGCTGGTGGCTATTGTAGCAACGTACCTATTTGTCGGTATTGCTACCTTCATTATTGTTAAAGTGGTTGGATTAATCGTATCTCTGCGTGCGACACAAGAAGAAGAAACGCTTGGGCTTGATATTACGCTGCACGGTGAAAGAGCGTATCACGAATCGAATATGTAAAAGGGGTGGGCACAGTGAGTGATGTTTTAACAAAAATTGAAATTATTACACGCCCTTCAAAGTTTGAAGAGCTTAAGCAAGAACTGGCGAAAATCGGCGTTAGCGGTATTACAGTTACGGATGCGCTGGGGTGCGGGTTGCAAAAAGGCATTACGGAACTTTATAGAGGCGTTAAAAAACAAGACAATATGCACGCACGAATTAAAGTAGAAATTGTGGTGTGCGAAGTTCCAGTATCTGACGTTGTTGATAAAGCAAGAAAAGTACTAAATACAGGTCAGCCTGGAGATGGGAAAATATTTATCTATGAATTAAAAAATGCAATTAAGATCCGAACAGGGGAAGAGGGATCACAGGCATTACGAAATAATAGTTAAACTTAGGGAGAAAGAGAAAACAAAGGGTCATATAAAAGGTGCATACTATGCACCTTTTTTTAGGTTGAATAGTTACACGGCATGTTTCCTTATGGTGACATGCTTTTTTGTTATATATATAGCCAAAAAGTATATCGCAAAAAATAAGTGAATATAATTAAAATTATTTTTATAAAATTTAGAAAATTATAAAAATATGTGTCATTGTTACTGACAAATTTGGTGAAATACTGCTGTTCATCCTTTTATAATAGTAAAAAATAACTATATTTTTACTTTTATTAGTTTCTCTTTGTATATGAAATTGAATCTATTATGAAAGGATGTGAAAAAAAGATGTACATAAACAGCAAGCTGTTTCACCGTTTTGAGAAATGACATTTGTTGCAAAAATAAAAAGCGTTCTAGACGCAAACAAAGGGAGGGAAAATCGTTATAAAAGACTAGCCGCTATTAAGCGTTTTATAACGATTACTACATGCTAAGTAAAAAAATGTTATCTATTTTAGCAACAACGGTCTTATCGGTAGGGTTTGTAGCTGGCTGTGGGAGCAACAGTACATCAGGAGCAGATAAAGGCAGCAATGTTATCAAAATTGCTACGCAAAGCCCTTTGTCAGGAGGTAGTGCGACGTTAGGTGAAGCGATCAAACTGGGAGCTCAGCTAGCTCTTGATGAAGAAAAAGACACGTTTAAAAAATTAGGATATAAACTTCAGCTTGTACCGTATGACGATCAGGGCGATCCGAAAAAAGGCGTAGCGAACGCTCAGTTAATCGGAGCAGATAAAGCCGTCTATGGAGTGATAGGACATTTAAATTCAGGAGTTACCATTCCTTCATCTGAAACGTATGAGAAATATTCAATTCCAATGATTTCTCCTGCAAGTACAGCAACGGACGTAACAGATCGAAAGTTAAAAACGGTTAACCGCATTGTAGCGCGCGATGACTTCCAAGGGCCTGCAGGAGCTGAATATGCTGTTAAAGAGTTGAAAGCAAAAAATATTTTTGTCATTCAAGATAAAACAGCTTACGGACAAGGGCTTGCAGATGCTTTTAAAACAGCAGCTGAAAAAGAAGGAGCAAAAATTGTTGGGTTTGAAGGAATTACGGTTGGAGAAAAAGATTTTAACGGTGTGTTAAATCAAGTCTCTAAAGAAAAGCCGGATCTCGTTTATTTTGGTGGTCTTTATGCAGAAGGCGGACTTTTAATTAAACAAGCTCGTGACAAAGGAATTAACGCTAAGTTTATGGGAGGGGATGGCTTAGACTCATCAACTTTAGTTGATATTGCCGGAGATGCTGTAAAAGATACGTATCTTACGTCAGTAGCAGGCGATGCTTCCAAGACGCAATTCGCTAAAGATTATGAGAAGAAATTCAATAAAAAAGTAGAGTCATATTCTGTATACGGGTATGATTCCATGAAAGTTATGCTTCAAGGTATTCAAAAAGCAATTGAAGACAATGATAAAAAGCTTCCTTCTCATGAAGCAGTACGTGACGCCGTACGCGGTATTACAGAATACAAAGGAGAACTTACGCAGGTAGGATTTGACGAGAAAGGAGACAATAAATACGCTAAAATCTTTATCTATAAGTTTGACGCTCCTTCGTACCCAGCTAAATTAGAAGGAGAAATCTCACAGTAAACCTTAGAAAAGAAAGGTATGGATGTTCCGTACCTTTCTTTTCTTAAAATCGATTTTATAGGACGAAAGGGACGAGGTTATATGTTTGCTCATATTATACAAACGCTGCCGCAAGTGTTAATTGACGGACTAACATTAGGAGCTGTATATGCAATTATTGCCCTAGGTTATACGATGGTATATGGCATTTTAGAACTCATCAATTTTGCACACGGCGAAATTTTTATGTCAGGCGCCTTTATCGGAACCGCTATTCTATTAGGGTTAACAGGCGTAGGTTGGATTGCAGCTTTTCCAGCTGTTGTGACGTTAATTTTAGTTCTTCTTATTACGAGTGTTGCGACTGGGTTTCTTGGTATGGGAATTGAAAGAGTGGCTTACCGCCCCCTGCGCAAGTCTTCTAAACTGATTACACTTATTACAGCTATCGGAATGTCGTTTCTATTACAGGATTTTGCGCGCTTCATTACGGAACTTAAGAATGGTAACTATATTGTTAATACCCCTGCTTTATTTTCAGGCAAAGTATCGGTTAGCGCTTCTTCTCTTTCATCATCATTTGATGATGCTACATTTAAAGTAACGTTTATTGTAGTGTTAATTGTTGCTCTTTGCTTAATGATCGGACTTGAAATTTTCGTCAATCGAACCAAATGGGGAATGGCAATGAGAGCTGTAGCCCAAGATCCCGATACAGCTTCACTCATGTCCATTAATGTAAACAAAGTCATTTCCCTTACTTTTTTTATTGGTTCGGCTCTAGGAGGCGCAACCGGTGTGTTATTTGCGCTTCATTACGGAACAATTGATCCTTACATTGGGTTCATATTAGGATTAAAGGCTTTTACAGCAGCTGTTTTAGGAGGAATAGGCAATATACGAGGAGCAATGTTTGGAGGGCTAATGCTTGGCATCCTTGAAATGTTTGCAGCTGCGAATTTATCAACAATCACCGGCAATATTTTAGGAGCAGAGTATAAAGATGTATTTGCATTTGCCATTTTGATTTTGGTGTTAATTTTTAAACCAGAAGGCTTATTTGGAAAAGCCGTTACAGAAAAAGTGTAGGTGATGAAGATGAAAAAATTAATGAGTAAGCTTGAAGGAAACAAAAAAGCGCAAATCATTCTATTTTTTATATATGTAATTGCAACAAGCGGTAGTTTAATGCTTGCCCAAAAGTCCGTTGTCGCATTTTTACTTCTTTTATTTTCATTATTACTTCTGTATTTTATGTCTCTTTCTACTAAATTAAAATGGCTAATAGCAGGGCTCATTTTAATTGTGCTGCTTCCTTTTTCAGCTAGCCAAGGCCCTGCTTATGAATCCTATATGGAAGTATCTACACTAGTAGGTATTTACATTGCTATGGCACTTGGGTTGAACATTGTAGTGGGATTAGCCGGATTATTGGATTTGGGATTTGTTGCTTTCTTTGCAGTTGGGGCTTACACGTATGGAATTTTCGCGACCAATCAAGCTGCTAATTTTATGCCTTTTGGTACGTACCCATTATCAGGAGAAAGCTTTTGGTTTTTTATTATTGCGGGGTGCCTAATAGCCGCTTTATTTGGAGTTCTGCTTGGTATACCTGTGCTGCGCGTAAAAGGAGACTATCTTGCTATCGTTACGCTTGGATTCGGGGAAATTATTCGAATTGTATTTAACAATTTGGATAAACCAATCAATATTACAAACGGAGCAATGGGGCTGTCCTCCGTGACGCCGCCTTCTATTTTTGGGATTAACTTAGTATATCCAAGTCAGTTCTATTATGTAGTATTAGTCATCTTAGCTGCGGTTATTTTTATTGTACGGCGATTTGAATATTCTAAAGTAGGACGATCGTGGAAAGCGGTTCGTGAAAATGAAATTGCAGCTCAAGCGATGGGAATTCACCTTGTCAGAACAAAGCTGCTTGCGTTTGCTATCGGTGCCTCTTTTTCAGGCATGATGGGAGTAGTGTTTGCCGCTAAGCAAACCTTTGTTGACCCAACCAGCTTTACGCTGTTAGAATCTATCACGATTTTAGTCATGGTTATTTTAGGAGGAATGGGGAGCGTTCCAGGCGTCATACTTGGAGCGGCTGTTGTAACCATTCTTAATCTTCAAGTATTAACGGAGCTCACCGATTGGTTTAATCAACTGAGTTTAAACGGGGTTATCTCTATACCAGATGCACTTTCGCCAGCTAAAATGCAGCGATTTATTTTTGGCGGACTTCTTATTCTATTTGCTCTATACAGGTCTCAGGGGTTGCTTCCTGCTAAACAGCCTACGTTCGATTTGAAAGAGCTGAAAGAAGAAGCTGAAGAAGAAATGCAGCCTGTGATTTCAGCGGCTGAGAAAAACGTCAATTTATAGAGGTGAAAGAAATTGTCTATTTTAGAAGTGAAAAATGTAACCAAGACCTTTGGCGGTTTAGTTGCCAATCAAGACGTAACAATGGATATTCAAAAAAATTCAACAACTGCTGTAATAGGACCAAACGGCGCTGGGAAGACTACATTTTTTAATATGGTGACAGGTGTTTATCAGCCAACCTCAGGTGATATTATGTTAAATGGTCAATCTATAACAGGACTAAAACCTCACAGTGTATCAAAACAAGGGATTTCTCGGACATTTCAAAACATCAGGTTATTTAGTAATATAACGGTTTTAGAAAATGTGTTAGTTGGGATGCACAACCATTTGAAAGCAACCACTTTTGAAACGCTGTTGAATTTACCTCGAGCAAGAAGAGCGGAAAAAGCAGCTAAAAAAGAAGCGTATAAGCTGTTAGAATACGTTGGGCTAGAAGCTTTATATAACGAAGTAGCCAATAACTTATCATATGGAGCGCAGCGCCGACTCGAAATTGCCAGAGCGTTAGCTACTAGACCCTCACTGTTATTATTAGACGAACCGGCTGCTGGTATGAATCCGCGTGAAACAAAAGAGCTGACGGATCTTATTCACACGATACGAAAAGACCGGGAAATAACCATTTTATTAATTGAGCATGACATGAAGCTTGTCATGGAAATTTCTGATCATATTATTGTATTAGATCATGGAATAAAAATTGCAGAAGGAAACGCTGAACATATCCGTACACACCCAAAAGTGATCGAAGCCTATTTAGGAAAAGGAGCGGCAGAGGAGATAGAAAGAAAGGAGAAAAGCACATGACTCTATTAAAGTTAACTGAAATTGATACCTTTTATGGAGGAATTCAAGCACTTAAAGGAATAACGTTTGATGTAGAAGAAGGAGAAATTGTGACTCTTATTGGAAGCAATGGAGCCGGAAAATCTACCACATTAAAGTCCATTAGCGGTCAAGCTCCTGTCAAAGCAGGTAGTATCATGTATAAAGGCACCTACATCACGAAATTCCCTCCTCACCAAACGGCCCGCTTAGGAATAGCTCATGTACCAGAAGGAAGAAAGATCTTTCCTAAGATGACAGTAAAAGAAAATTTAACTATCGGAGCATTTTCACTTTCTAATAAAAAAGTAATAGAAGAAAATATGACTAGAGTACTCACATATTTTCCAAGGTTAAAAGAAAGATTGACTCAAAAAGGAGGAACGATGAGTGGCGGTGAACAGCAAATGCTAGCTATCGGGCGAGCGCTTATGATGAATCCTTCTATGCTTATGCTAGATGAACCTTCTATGGGGCTTGCTCCTATCATTGTAGAACAAATATTTGAAATCATTATGGAATTAAATAAAAGCGGAATGACCATTTTACTCGTTGAACAAAACGCTTATCAAGCACTGCAAATCGCGCACCGAGGCTATGTGATTCAAACGGGAGAAATTATTCTGCAAGGGAAAGGCTCGGAATTAATTCATAATGAAAAAATAAAAGAAGCTTATTTAGCTTAAAAAAACAAACCGCATCGCGTTTTAACGCTGCGGTTTGTTTTTGTTCACAAAGGATGATTTGGATAAAGCAGGTAAGCATTGCTATTATCTGGTTTAGTTTCTTAATTAAGTAGGGAACGTTTAAAATAAGATTATTGAATAAGTGAGTAATTAGGTAACCTCCTAGATGAAAGAAATGATTCAATTTAAAGCTTTTTTATAAAAAACAAAAAAAGTTGAAACTTTTTTCATTAAAAAACGTTTATAAAGTAATAGAAAAAAATGGGTACGGTTATTTACACTCAAAAAGGAAGTGAGAGCGTGGCGACGCTGAAAACTAATTATTTGACTGACTTATGCTTAATCTATAGAGAAAGTCAATTTTATGTAATGCAAATACCTAGTTTCTACAAAAAAATGGCTAGCAAATACTTTCAGTTTCAGCCTCAAGAAAAAATAATTGCATATTTACACAGCTCTTTTATAGCAGGCCTAGATAAAAGGGGAATTTGCTTTACAAATAAGGGGATTTACTGGAAAAGCAGAGGGATGAAAAAAGGAAAAATGTTATGGGAAGAGTTCGCTAACATTCAATCCATTACCATTCGAAAAGAAGAAATGATTTGTTTTAATGACGTGGAGAAATTTCAAGTCAATCAAAACGATTACTCAGCTAGAAAGCTAGTATCTCTATTAAAAAAAATCAAGAAATTTATTCGCACTCATTCCCATGAATATATGTGTCAAGACTATATATATCCGTGTGTATCCTCAAAAGAATTAACTTCTATTTGTTCATCTTTTCAAATTCATCAAACCCCTGATCCAAAAGATGTGTTGTCGGTAGAAGGACAACTATGTGAAGAAGTTGAAAAAGAGATGCGAAACAGGCTCTATTTACCTGCTAAAGAAAAAATTGTAGCTCATTTAAATACATATCCTCTTCAAAAAACCGAAGGGATTACCGTTTGTTCTAAAGGAATTTATTTCTCAAAATCTTTTAAAACAGTTTACTACCCTTGGCACTTATTTCGCCACGTGAGTATTTCAGTGGAAACCGAAGAATTAAAAATTGCTAAAAAACATTCGTTGTCTCTCAACTCAGCTGCCGTATCAAGCGGGGAAGTAATGCTGTTTCTCAAACAAATTAAACAGCATGTGCAGGCTTTGCATGAAAAAGAAGTCGATATTAAACAAGATAATAAGTTTGCATGGAAAATGTTAATTTAAAAAACAGGTTACGCGTAATCTGTTTTTTATTTTGTAGTTCTTTAGAATCATTTATTTGGAATATTGAAAGACATCATACAAGTAAACAAGACTAGAATATTGGAAGTTAAGAAAATTTCTCCATGACTATAAGGTTAATTTTACCAAAATCTCTTTTTCGGTTGGATAATTATGCTAAAATAGAGCTCGAGTTTATTTTAAGGAGCTGACAACAAGATGGAACGTAATTATTCAATTGATTTTATTAAGTTTTTTGCTACAGTGTTTGTGGTTTGTATTCATGTTAACCCATCACATGACGATTTCTTTTTAGGGAACCAGGAAAATGTGCTAGATGTCATTGTTGACACATTTGCACGATTCGCGGTTCCTTTTTTCTTTATGGTATCAGGATATTTGTTTATGAATAAAATTCAAAAACATCCAAAGCCTTCTGCATACTTAAAAAAATACACGTGGAATATTTCAAAGCTTTACGCATGTTGGTTCGTCTTTTATTTATTGTTTGGTGTAGTTATGCGCTTATTTCAGAACCACGGAACATTAGCAGAACGAAAAGGTGCAGTAGCTGATTATTTAACATCATCCATCACATTCAAAGACATCTTTTATTATGGAAGTGACACAAGTGGATTTCAGCTTTGGTACTTGATTGCATTAATTTGGGCTGTTGTCATCGTTTTCTTATTTCAAAGATGGAAAAAGATTGGCTTATTAATGCTTATCAGCACCGTATTATATGTAACTGGGTTATTTGGGCAGTCTTATTCTTTATTTTTTCCACTTTCTTTTCAAACGAGAGATGCCCTGTTCTTTGGTTTGTTCTATACAGTATTAGGAGCTATGTTTGCCCTTTATGGTAAGCAAATTCTGTCAGTATTAAACGCAAGGCCAATGATTTATTTAGCCAGCTTTTTTGTGTTTTCAGCGTTAGAGATCGTCGAGCGTTACTGGTTGGTTAATATCCAGCACAGCAAGCCCGGAGACTATTTTATTTCTACGATTTTTTTATCGGCATCATTGTTTTTATTCGTATTGAGCAGTCCAAGTCTTGGCAAAAACTCGTTTTTTTCAAAGGTTGGGAAAAATTCAGTTGGCATTTATGTAGTGCATATATGTATATTAAATGAGACTTATCGATTGCTTCGTTCTATAGATTCTTCTTTCTTTACGAATAGTGTCGTTGCCTACGTACTTATCGTTCCAGCAGTTTTTTGGTGCTCGTACTATTTATATAGAGGAATTCAATGGACAAAGGAAAAATTACATGTGAAGCCGCACAAACATCCAATCACAAAACTACAGCATAAATAAAAAGAGCTGGCTAACTAAGCCAGCTCTTTTATGATGCAATAGCGTACAAAAGCTGCTTTTGCAGTTGAGGGGATAAAGAAATATTTTGATACAATTCGTAAATATGATGTTCGTTCCGGTGATAACAAATCCAATCCTTGTATGTTCCTTTTAAGAAGATGCGAAAAAACACGATTCGCTTATTCGTGCCGCCTGTTTTTAATTCAATTTTCAAATCATCTGTTTCTAATGTATACTGTACTGTAGAAGAGGAAAGAGCAAGTTTAGTTGTTTTTTTACTTGTTTTAATGAATTCGGCAAGTTCAATGATCTTCATTTTTTTACCTCACTCTATTGTAAATTAGGGGTATCTTATACGTATGATGTTTACAAAGAAAATAGAATCGTTTTTTTATAGCTTAGAAGAAAGATCTTCAGCCCCTTCGTTAAGGGATTTGCATAAAAGGTTGACGTTTTCTTTGAATACAAATAAAATGCATATTAAGAAGTATTTCCCTCATTGTAACTACAGAAAAAGAAGAATTAAGGGGGCTCAATATGTTGACTGACTTAGTTGTAAGTCAAAAAGTAGTCAAGGTAAATGAATTTACTGTTGTAGGAGTGCCTATTCGAACAGATGAACCTGTGGAAGAAACGGGCACAGGTCTTATTCCCGAGCACTGGCAGACTTTTTATAAACAACAGTTAGCTAATAAAATCGCCAATAAAGTAAATGGTAATACATTTGCTCTTTATACAGAATTTGAATACAATCAAAAAATGGATTTTACATTTGCTCTCGGATATGAAGTTTTACCCGGCGGCGAACTGAAAGATGATATGAGAGAGTTCATCATCCCAGAAGGTGAATACATGGTGTTTACAACAGCTGTTGGGCCAGCTAGACAGGTAGTCGTAGAAGCTTGGGCTTATATTCGGGAGTGGGCTAAAAAAAATCATCGTGCTTATAAAATAGATTTTGAATTATATGATGAACGCTGTATTGATCCTGAGTACAGTCAAGTTGATATTTATGTTTCGATTTAATAGCTAGTTTTGCTAAGTAGTTAAGATGCAGATAAGCGTTTTTTGCTGCGTTCTTACTTTTGACGATAGGAATACAAAAGGGGTTTAGCGAGAGTGATCAGCAACGATTTATTACAAGCTTTAAAAGACGGATATAAACAGAGAATTAAATGGGTACTTATAAGTCAAATGGCACTGTTCATCACCGTAGCAGTCATACTTGTATCAAATTTTGTCACTAAATTTTCGTTTAACCAATTAAGCTTTATTTTTGTTTTGGTTAGTATAAGTTCGCTATTATCAGGGGTAGAGCACGTATTGTTAAAACGTGAGAAGTGGCAATGGATTTTTGATTTTATTTTAGCTGCTTTTTTTATTGGTTTATCTATTTTTTTACACCGTTAAAGCGCCTGGTTCAGCGCTTTTTTATTTTGAGCAGCTCCGCATACAATTTTCGGACCTTTCTAGTATAAACAAAACAACAATAGGTATTTATGATGAAAATAGTCAGAAAATTTAGTAAAAAAGTCTTGTATTTTGTCTTTATTTCGATTATGATAAGTTTACACCCTTCGTATTCACTTCTTTGGAGGTCAGTACCTCTATTTTTACAGTACAGAAAAGAGGTGAAGCTATTTCTTCAGTTTTCCTGCTAGCCTGCATACTAACCCTTTTAGCTATTTTATTTAGTAGCAACTACCCTCAAAATTAAAGGAGAGATCCGCGCTTATGTCAAAAGCTCCTGTAAAAAACGATATTGAACTTCAACTATCTGAAACGCACTTTTTTCAACTGCTTAATTTAATTTATTTAGGTAACTGGATGGTCACAGCATGTTCTGGAGTGGAAGATGAGCATGCCCAAGAATATACGGATGTAGAAAAACAAATGTTTTCTCACGCAGAGCCTTTCCTTGAAAAAGGACCTTTTCACATGCTAAACAGTGAGGTTATGTTTACAGAAGAACATGAAGATTCTCTTCAAGATATTATTGGAGAATACGATAACGAAGTGTTTTGGGAAGCGCTAGCCTATCGCATGGCTAAACGAGATGTAATAGAACAAATAGGACCCATTAAAGAAATAAAAAATGAAGTTTTTATGCAAATTTTCCATCGAGAAATGGATTATATACGAGAGTTTGAGACAAATGGAATTAAACGAATAACCATACCGCCTTTGCAGTAAAGGAGACAAATCGGCTTTCAAACTTGAAGGCCGATTTGCTGTTAAGCTGAAGCTTTTCTATTCCGTCTGAGAGGCCGGAAAGATCGGTATGTAAAGCTCCGCCATAACCATTCACACGGACCGTAATAGAAATAATAAAGCCACCACTTATTTAAAAAAAGCTGGAGTGTATATATAATGAGACAAATAATCGTGCTTTCTGTTAAGGTAAGAATTCCGTATAAACCAAAGGCTCGAACCATCCACAGGCAAATTAAAGTTTGGCTAAGGTAAGTTGTTAATGCCATTGTTCCACTATACTTAAAAAGACCCAGCATCGAAGCGTAAGGAGAAAATTGCAGGAATAACAGTAAGGTGGTAAGATAAAAAAAACATAGAAAAATGCCGCTCAAACTTGTAAAAAGGTGAATGGCTGCCTGCTGATAAAGTCCATATTTTAAAATTTCTAGTTTTAAGATAGCAAGAATGATAGTTAAAGTAAAACCTGCTGCGCCCGTTATTAACTGAATTTTCTTAAAAAAAGAACGATTTTGTTCGATACTATGTACTAATCCTTTTTTAGCGCTATATAAGCCAAATAAAAACATAGAAAATACGGGAAAGATAGAAAACGGTAGATTTAATAGCATAGGCACCACTTCAACATTCAAACGATAAAACAGCCAAGATAAATAGTCTGCTTGCCTGTAGGTGGATAAATATTGAGTTAAAGCATGTTCATGTAAAACCTTATACTTCAACTGAGCCTCCTGCAAGACGTGGACCGGAATAAAAAACTGCATGCAAGCCAAAAGATAAAAAAAGCATAGCAAGCCTATTGCCCAGAGCAAAATCGTCTTGGTTTTTCGATTATAAAAAAACAACACTAAAAAACCGCCGACAGCATACACATGCAAAATGTCTCCATACCAGAAAAAGACAAGATGAAAAAGCCCGATTAATAGCAAAGAAGCCATTCTTCTTGACCATAAAGCAGCGGCAAAGTAATGCTTTTCTTCAGCTCTACGCAAAAAGATTCCGCACCCAAGTCCAAATAAAAAAGAAAAAATCGTAAAAAATTTTCCTTGAACAAACAGCAGCAGGAATAAATCAATATAAATATCAATTCCTTTATATTCATAAGGAATATCGTACAGCTGAAAAATAAATATCGGAGAAGCAAAAGCAGGGATATTTACTAAGAAAATGCCTAGCAAAGCAATGCCCCGAATAATATCAAGAACAACAAGGCGTTCGTTGAGGAGAAGTGGAGAAGGCTTCATCACTGTCACTCCTTTTTGTTAGATATGTACATCTTAACACGACAGTGGCGAAAAAATAGGTAGGAATATAAAAAAATAAGCGGAAAGATTCATAGCTTTATGAACAAAAAAGTTGGATAATAATGGTATGGTTATCCATATCAAATACGAAAGGTGGAGAAAAGGATGAAAACAGCACTTGTGTTAGGTGGAACTCGTTTTTTTGGAAAAAATTTAGTCCAGACATTGCTCTCTAAAGGAGTTAAGGTTACGTTAGCAACGCGAGGTAAAACACCAGATGATTTCGGCGACCGAGTTGAGCGAATTTTTCTGGATCGTGTAGAAAAAGATTCTGTAATCGAAACAACACGAGGAAGAAAATGGGATGTTATCTTCGATCAAATATGCTATTCTTCACACGGCGCAGCTGTGGCTGTTGAAGCTTTTCGTCATAGTACGAGTCACTATGTACTCACCTCGACTCTTTCAGTATACGGTTCTTTAGAAAAAACGTGTTATGAAGAAGATTTTGATCCATACAAGTATCCTATTTCATATACACGCCGTGAAAATATTTCCTACCAAGAAGGAAAACGCCAAGCTGAGGCGGTTTTTTTTCAAAAAGCACCGTTTTCGGTAACGGCTGTCCGTTTTCCAATTGTAATGGGAAAAGACGATTATACGGATCGCTTACGTTTTCACGTAGAAAAAATTATGCATGAAGAAGAAATTGGTGTACCGGCTATTGAAGCAGAAATGAACTTCATTTCACAGGAAGAAGCAGGTGAATTTTTAGTCTGGTGTGCAGAACAGAAGCTAAAAGGGCCGATTAACGCTTGTTCAAATGGTACTATTTCACTCAAAAATTTATTTTCATATATTGAACAAGCAGCGAATAAAACAGCAAAAACAACTTCTCGTTTAACAGATGAAAATAGTTCTCCTTACGGAGTAGATCATTCTTGGACGATGAGCAATGAAAAGGCTAGCTTTTGGGGATATTCATTTACAAACCTGCAGGACTGGCTGCCATCATTAATCAAAGCTTTCGTTGAAAGCGAAAAGAAAGTGCCTTTAAGCTAAGAAAAAAACAAAGACTGCACCGTTTAGCAGTCTTTTTGCTGTGACAAGCAGAACATTTTTATTTTATACATAAAAAGGGTACGCTAGGTACACATCATTATATAGAAGGAAGAAGGATAAACTATGGCAAAACATCACTTTCATTTGCAAGCAAATTGGCCAGGAGGCCGAAATGAAGTAGGTACAATTGAATCAGGACAATTAAAAACAAAAATTTCTATTCCACCAGAAATGGACGGGCCAGGAGTGGGAACAAATCCAGATGAAATGCTGCTAGGGGCAGCAGCCACTTGCTACATCATCACGCTTGCAGCGATGTTCGAAAGAAGCGGAATCCGTCAGGAGGCTTTAACGATGGAATCAGAAGCTATTGTGGACGTGACGAACGGTGTATTCACATACGAAAAAATTATTCATAAACCTCATGTTATCATCACATCTGAATTTGCGGCTCAAGAAGAAAAAATCAATCGACTTATAAAAAAAGCAGAAACATCCTGTATGATTTCAAGAGCAATTCAAGGAAATGTTGAGATTGAATTAGAGCCTCAGCTCACAGTAAAAGTGTAATGGACCCATTACGCTTTTCTTATGCTTATTTCTAAAAAAAGCACATTTAAGATTGTAAAATACTCAAATTTGAATATAATAATTTAAGTAGCTATCATTTCTGTTCATCAAAAAGATGGCGCGAAAGGAGGAACTGAAATGGTTTCATCAGAAAAAAATATTCGTTTTATCGTAGCAGGATTGCTGCTCGGTATTTTTATGTCAGCCATGGATAATACCATCGTAGCGACGGCTATGGGGAAAATCATTTCTGATCTAGGCGGGTTAGATAAGTTTGTTTGGGTTACGTCCGCCTATATGGTTGCCGTGATGGCAGGTATGCCGATATTTGGTAAACTATCTGATATGTACGGCCGTAAACGGTTTTTTATTTTTGGATTGACGGTATTTTTACTGGGATCTGCATTGTGTGGCCTAGCGCAAAGCATTGTGCAGCTAAGTATTTACCGGGCGATTCAAGGAATTGGAGGAGGAGCGCTTCTTCCGATTGCTTTTACCATTGTATTTGATATTTTCCCTCCTGAAAAACGCGGGAAAATGACGGGATTATTAGGTGCCGTTTTTGGTTCAGCAAGCGTATTTGGTCCGCTTCTTGGTGCATACATTACGGAATACATCAGCTGGCACTGGGTGTTTTATGTGAACGTGCCGATTGGACTTTTATCATTATTTTTTATTGTGCGCTTTTATAAAGAATCAACAAGTCATAAAAAACAAAAAATTGACTGGGCTGGTGCAGCCACTCTTGTAATTTCAGTAGTCAGTTTAATGTTTGCTCTTGAACTTGGAGGGAAAGAGTACGATTGGTCTTCTCCGCAAATTTTATCTCTTTTTGCTATCTTTGCTGTGGCGCTATCACTCTTCTTTTTTGTGGAAAAACGCGCGCAAGAGCCGATTATTTCATTTTGGATGTTCAAACGCCGTTTATTTGCAACATCACAAATTCTCGCTTTCTTATACGGAGCAACATTTATTATTTTAACGGTATTTATTCCTATTTTCGTTCAAGCTGTCTATGGAGGTTCTGCTACAAATGCAGGTTTAATTTTAACTCCGATGATGTTAGGCTCGGTAGCAGGAAGTGCTATCGGCGGGATTTTTCTTACAAAAACAAGCTTTCGAAACTTAATGATTATGTCCGTTTTTTCATTTGCAGTAGGAATGTTTTTATTAGGAACAATGGAACCTGATACACCTCGTTGGATGCTAACGGTATTCATGATTTTGACTGGGTTTGGCGTAGGATTTAGCTTTTCTCTTTTACCAACTTCGTCAACGCATAAGCTGGATCCACAGTTTAGAGGTTCCGCCAACTCCACGAACTCATTTGCGCGTTCCTTAGGAATGACGCTGGGGGTTACGATTTTTGGAACGATTCAAAGCAATACATTTACAAATGAGCTGCAGCGCAATTTTCAAGGTATGGGAAATGGATCACAAGGAGCATTTTCTCAAATAGGAGATCCGAGTGCAGTTTTTCAATCAAGTGCCCGAAACAGCATTCCGCCTCAAATATTAGATAAGATTGTTGATGCTATGTCCACATCGATCACGTATGCATTTATGCTTGCTCTTATTCCGATTGCAGTAGCTATCATTACTGTCTTTTTAATGGGAAATGAACGAGTGGAAGTTCCCCCTAAAAAGCGGATAGAAGCTAAGGAACCTGCAGCTCAAAAATAGAAAAAGCACGAAGATGTTCGTGCTTTTTTTACTAAATAAGATGCATGTCAAGAGGTGAAAGGTGTTATGAGTGTTAAATTAGTCATATTGGGTTTATTAATGGAAGGAAATAAGCACCCTTATGAAATTCAGCAAACCATTAATGAAAGACAAATGAAGCACTATATTAAACTTGCAAGCGGCTCTTTATATTATGCTTTTGATACGCTTGAAAAAAATCAGCTGGTGAAAGTAGTAGATGTGATTCGAGAGACGAACAGACCTGAAAAGACCGTTTATTCTATCACGGATGCAGGAAGAGAAGAATTTGAGCGCCTTTATTTTGAACAGCTATTAAAAAAAGAGCATATGCATAGACCAGTTTATGCTGCTCTTTCATTTACTTCTTACGTCGATCAAAAAAAAGTGGCTTCTGCTTTAGAAAAAAAGATTGAGGAAACGGCTGCTTATTTAGAAAAAATGCAAAATTTGTACCAAGTTAAAAAGGTGGATCATTCCATTGCAAATCTGTCGATCATTATGCGCACGATTATGCATTTGAAAGTAGAACTAACTTGGTTCACTCATTTGCTCGAAGCGGCTAAAAGCAACAAGCTTACAGAAGTAGATGATGGTTATTTTGAAGACGTTGAAAAAATCGTAGATGAGTTTTAAAAAAGAAGCAAAACGCTGCTTCTTTTTTTTAATAGCCATAAAATATATTTTAAACAATTTAATTTTGCCAAAAGCTAGGTCAATAACAATTAATTAACACCTGATTCGACCTTTAATCAGCTTTACTTATAAAACGCTTTCAAAAAGTAGTAAGACTATTAAAAAAGTAAAAAA
The DNA here is from genome assembly GCF_056099005.1 of Priestia sp. 53B2. NCBI lineage: Bacteria > Bacillati > Bacillota > Bacilli > Caryophanales > Bacillaceae > Priestia > Priestia sp. 53B2. The sequence goes on along the minus strand of NZ_JBLZXA010000030.1, from coordinate 395,329 downwards.
AATTAAAGAAATATAGCGATTTCATTTTGATTGACGAGTAAAAGAGTGGTAAAATATAAGCAGATATCAGATACACACGCAGTGAGATTTATCACTCGTTGTAAAGATGTCAGACGATAAGGTAATCGACATTCAAAATGGAAAGATTGTTGAGTACGACAATTATTATAACTCGTTGGGGGTTTTATCATGGGTAACGAAACGTCGAATAGAGGGGAGCCTTGGCAAGGATTTTTGGGTCCGAACTATGGCTATGTATTAGAACAGTATGAGTTATATGAAGAGCAGTCAGATCTAGTAGATCCAGAGTTAAAAGAATTATTTGATTATTGGGGTGCTCCTCCATTAAACGAAAGTGAGCAAGTTCAGCAAGCTGAATACGCACAGGCTGCACCTTCAGCTAACACATCTAAAATTGCATCGGCTATTAAGCTAGCGGAAAACATCCGTGCTTATGGTCATCTATACGCATCAATTAAGCCTCTTGAAAGCGAGAAGAAAGATCCTGTCTTGCTTCACTTGGAAGATTACAATTTAACGCAAGAAGATTTAAAATCAATTCCGGTTGATATTTTATGTACGAATGCGCCATCACACGTCAAAAATGGTTTAGATGCAATTAACTATTTAACAGATGTCTACACAAAAACCATTGCGTTTGAATTCCATCACGTACATAACATGGAAGAGAATAAGTGGCTGACTGATATGGTCGAGTCAGGTTCTATTTTCCAACCTCTTTCAAATGAGAAAAGAACTTCTGTATTAAAGCGTTTAACAGAAGTAGAAGGCTTTGAACAATTTTTACACCGTACATTTGTCGGACAAAAACGCTTTTCTATTGAAGGCGTAGATATGTTAATTCCACTTGTAGATGAACTGATTGCACGCTCAGTGGAAACAAGCCCAAAAACGGTTAATATCGGTATGGCTCATCGTGGACGCTTAAATGTATTGGCACACGTATTAGGCAAGCCGTATGAAATGATTTTTGCAGAATTCCAGCATGCACCTAACAAGGAATTAGTTCCTTCAGAAGGTTCAATCGGTATCAACTACGGCTGGACGGGAGACGTAAAATATCACCTGGGTGCCGACAAACAAATTAAAGCAGAGAACACAGTTCGAGCTCGTTTGACATTGGCTAGCAACCCTAGTCACTTGGAGTTTGTTAATCCGGTTGTGGAAGGGTTTACAAGAGCGGCTCAAGATGAGCGTGATGTGAATGGATACCCAAAACAAGATGTAAAAAAATCGTTCGCGATTTTAATTCACGGAGATGCTGCGTTCCCTGGTGAAGGTATTGTACAAGAAACGCTGAACTTAAATCAATTGACTGGTTATCAAACAGGTGGAACAATCCACATTATTGCTAACAACATGATTGGATTTACAACAGAAAGCGTCGATTCTCGTTCAACGAAATATGCAAGTGACTTAGCAAAAGGGTTTGAAATTCCAATTGTTCACGTAAATGCGGATGATCCGGAAGCCTGTTTAGCTGCTGCTTACTTTGCTTATGAGTATCGCAGACGCTTTAACAAAGATTTCTTGATTGATTTAATTGGATACCGTCGATTTGGCCACAATGAAATGGATGAACCGTCTGTAACGCAGCCGAAGATGTATGAAATTGTGACAAAACGTCCAACGGTTCGTGCTATGTATGCAAAGCAGCTTGAAGAACAAAACGTGATTCAAAGCGGCCAAGCAGATCAAATTAATGAAGAGTTACAAGCGAAGTTAAAAGCAGCTTATGAGAAAGTACCGCCAAAAGCTGAAAAGCAACATAGAATTATGGAAATGCCACAAGCAGTCTTCAAAGGAATTTCAGATATTGATACATCTGTTACAAAAGAAGAGCTGTTTGAAGTGAATCAAGAGCTAGTGAAATACCCTGAAGGATTTAACGTATTTCCAAAACTTGATCGCATCTTATCTAAACGTGCCAAAGCGTTTGAAGAAAATGAAAGCGTAGATTGGTCATTGGGTGAAGCATTTGCATTTGCTACGATTTTAAGAGACGGCACGCCAATTCGTCTTACAGGCCAAGATTCTGAACGTGGTACATTTGCACATAGACATCTTGTTCTTCATGATCATAAGACAGGGGATGTTTACTCACCACTACACGCAATGAAGAACGTAAGCGCTTCCTTTGATATTCGTAACAGTCCATTATCAGAAGGATCCGTTCTTGGATTTGAATACGGCTATAATGTATTTGCTCCTGAAACGCTTGTTCTTTGGGAAGCACAGTTCGGTGATTTTGCCAATGCAGGTCAAGTTATTATTGATCAGTTTATTGCAGCAGGCCGTGCTAAGTGGGGACAAAAATCTGGAATGGTCTTATTGCTGCCACACGGCCATGAGGGTCAAGGACCAGAACACTCAAGCGCTCGTCTAGAACGTTATTTACAGCTAGCTGGAGAAAACAACTGGACAATCGCAAACGTAACAAGCGCTGCACAATATTTCCACTTACTTCGACGACAAGCTGCCATTTTACAGCGCGAAGAAGTAAGACCGCTAGTAGTTATGACACCAAAAAGTTTGCTTCGTAATGCTTTTAGTGTGTCAAACCTTGAAGAGTTTACAAAAGGCTCTTTCCGCTTAGTAGTAGAACAGCCTGGATTAGGCAAAAAAGAAGATGTAGTTGAACGAATCGTTCTGTGCAGCGGAAAAATCAGCAGTGAATTAACGGAACGCTTAAACAAAGCAGAAGATGATAAAGATTGGCTACACGTCCTTCGTCTAGAACAAATTTATCCGTTCCCAAGACGCGTAATTGCTGAAATCTTTGCTCGCTATAAAAATTTAAAAGAGATTGTCTGGTTGCAAGAAGAGCCGGAAAACATGGGCGCATGGAACTATGTAGAAGATCGACTGCGTGAAGTAGCACCAGAAGGAGCTACGGTTGACTACATCGGCCGCACAAGACGCTCAAGTCCAGCTGAAGGAGATCCAACAGTTCACAGACAAGAACAAGAACGTATTTTACAAGATGCATTAACTAAAAATGAAATTGCTAACGACGTTGTTACACGATAAGGAAGGGGAATGAACCATGGGAGAGATTAAAGTACCGGAATTAGCAGAATCAATTTCTGAAGGAACAGTTGCACAGTGGCTAAAACAAGTAGGAGATTTCGTTGAAAAAGGCGATTATATCGTTGAACTTGAAACAGATAAAGTTAACGTTGAAATTACAGCTGAAGACTCTGGTGTGCTAACGGAACTTCTTGCTGGCGAAGGCGACACAGTGCAAGTTGGTGAAACAATTGCACGTCTTGAAGCGAAAGAAGGAGCTTCAGCACCAGCAGCACCAAAAGCTCAAGAAAAACCAGCAGAGGAAGCACCAAAGCAAGAAGCGGCTCCAGCTCAGCAAAAAACTGTTGAAGAAGTAGCGCCAGCAGCTGAAGCGCCTCAGCAAGGAAATCAAAAACAATGGCTAATTGCTTCTCCTGCAGCTCGCAAAGCAGCAAGAGAACGCGGGATTAAGCTAGATCAAGTGCCAACTACTGATCCTCTTGGCCGTGTGCGCAAACATGATATTGATTCGTATGCAGACAAAAAATCAAATGAGCAAAAGCAGCAGGCACAAGCAAGTAAGCCAGCTAACCCGGTATCTCCGTCTCCAGCGGCAAGTGAAAATAGCGACAAACCTGTTGAACGCGAACGTATGTCACGTCGTCGTCAAACAATTGCCAAACGTCTTGTTGAAGTTCAGCAAACAGCGGCTATGCTAACAACGTTTAACGAAGTAGACATGACTGCTGTTATGGCTCTTCGCAAACGACGCAAAGACAAATTCTTTGAACAGCACGACGTAAGACTTGGCTTTATGTCATTCTTTACAAAGGCAGTAGTAGCAGCACTTAAAAAGTATCCGTTATTAAATGCTGAAATTCAAGGAAACGAGTTATTAATTAAAAAATTCTATGATATCGGTATTGCTGTGTCAGCTCCAGACGGCCTTGTTGTTCCAGTTGTACGTGATGCTGACCGCAAAACATTCGCTGGTATCGAAGGATCTATCGTTGATTTAGCGAAAAAAGCGCGCGACAACAAATTAGCATTAAAAGATTTACAAGGTGGAACGTTCACAATTACAAACGGCGGCGTATTCGGTTCATTAATGTCTACACCAATCCTAAACGGGCCTCAAGTTGGTATTTTAGGAATGCACAAAGTTCAGCTTCGTCCGGTAGCAATTGATGAAGAGCGCATCGAAAATCGTCCGATGATGTATATTGCACTTTCTTACGATCACCGTATCGTTGACGGCAAAGAAGCCGTAAGCTTCCTAGCTACTGTTAAAGAACTATTAGAAGATCCAGAATCTTTATTACTAGAAGGTTAATAAAAAGAACCTGCTATTCTCTTAGAGAATAGCAGGTTCTTTTATGTTCGCTTAATGCCTGCAACATAAGCAGGGCCCAAAAAAGTCATGCTAGCGAGTGTCAGGGCCATTTCTCGCGGTGACTGCTTCATACCTTGTTCTAACCAGTGCTGAATAACTCCAAGATGTGCTGACGTTACGTAAGACATTAAATGTTCAAGTGGAACAAGCGGAGGCGTTTTATTATCAATGAGCTCTAATTTTTCGAGCATATTGGTTTTCATAACTTCTTTAATTTTAAGATGAAAGCCAGGGTTGCCTTTTGGACCAAGCATAACCTGCATAAAACGTGCATTTTCTTGAATATATTCAAAAAGTGCAATAATAAACGGCAAAGGCTGTTCTTTTAAATTAGCAGACACGATCTCATTGGGATTTGCCTTTTTGATAAATTCTTTTACTTCTTGAATAACTTCATTTTCGCTTTTTTCAAGCAAATCGTATTTATCTTGGTAGTGTAAATAAAAAGTTCCGCGATTAATATCCGCTTTTTGTGTTAGATCTCTGACCGTTACGCCTTCAAACCCTTTCTCTTCCATTAATTCTGTCAAAGCATCTCGGATAAATCTTTTCGTTCGAATAATTCTGCGATCTGTTTTTGAATTCCCCAAAGCTTTTAAACACCTACTTTTTTCTTTAATAATGAACAGTTATATGCTTTGTGTTAAGTAATCGACATTCCCGCTATTATTGCATATTGAGAATACAGGTAAATTCATTATAATTTACATAGTGATCACTAATCAACATCATGTACATTATCTTTTCGTTAACGTGTATATCCTTAAAACAAAAAGGAGAGATCTATATGAAATTAGGTAATCAAAAGCTTATATATTTTTCACCAATTATAGTAGTAGCTGTTATTTTTATCTTTATTCTAACCTTAATTCCTTCGGCAAGCTCAGCACCTAAGAATTTGCCAATCGCATTCGTAAATGCTGACAAAGGAATGACAGTTCCAGCAAAGGGTAATGTAAATATAGGAAATCAAATGGAACAAAATATGAAGCGGGCAAGTACTGAACAATCTTTAGTTAAATGGATTTTTGTCTCAAATACTAAAGAAGTTGAAAAAGGATTAAATAATCAAAAATACTATGGGGCGCTCATCATTCCAAAAAATTTCACCAAAAAACAGGCGACTCTTCAGACGGCTCAGCCTGATGCACCTGCTATTAAATTATTAGTGAATCAAGGAATGAATACAGCTGCTTCAACCCTAGCAAGTCAAGTGCTAAACGGGGCAGTTGATAAAATGAATGAAAATATGCGCTTGCAGCTAGTGAAAAGATTTGAACAAAACGGAACGCAACTAAGTGCAAACCAAGCATTAGCACTCGCTGCACCGATTCAAAAGACAGTGATAAACGTAAACGAAACAGGGACTCATAGTGTCAACGGAAATGCACCCGTTTCATTATTTCAGCCGCTGTGGATGGCAAGTATAGCCGGTGCTGCAATGGTCTTCCTCAGCATTCAAAAAATCACGTTTTCTTCTCGTAAAGAGAAAATCATTAACCAAGTAGGATTCGTAATCATCGGGGTTATACTTGCTTTAGCTGCAGGTTTCGGGCTCGTGTGGCTGGCTGAAGTAGTTGGAATAAGCGTTCCTTCATTCTTGGATACAGCACTATTCTTAGCTATTGCTTACTTCAGTTTTTTCACCTTGATATCAGCCGTACTTTCATGGCTAGGACTAAAGGGACTTCCAATTTTCGTTATTGTTCTATTTTTTGGCGCACCTTTGCTTTCAATGGCCCCAGAAATTATGCCTGATTTTTATAGAGAGTGGATTTATCCATGGCTGCCAATGAGATTTATGGTAGATGGCGTAAGAAAACTATTTTTCTTTGGAGAACATCTGACATGGAATCCTTCTGTATCTGCTCTAGCTCTTATCTCTTTAATAAGTTTGTGTGCTCTGTTTGCTTCTGCTTTACCTGCAGCTTCTGTAAAAAAAGAGAAGTCTCGCTCAATATAAAAGATACTGTAACTGAATGAAAAGGAGAGATGATGATGAATCCACAAATCCTAATCGTTGGTGCCGGCCCTACTGGCCTCGTTATGGCCTACAATTTAGCCAGACATAACATTCCTTTTCGAATTATTGATAGAAGCGGCGGGCCTGGGCAAGCCTCCCGGGCAATGGCTATTTTACCGCGAACCCTTGAATTTTATCAGCAGTTCGGCTTTGCAGATGAAGTCATAGACCGCGGGATTAAGATGGAAGATGTATACGTCCGAGTAAAGAATAAAATAAAAGCAAAAGTTCATCTAGGATCTTTAGGAGAAGGATTAAGTCCTTTTCCTTTTGTTCTTACATTTCCACAGGACGACCACGAGCGGTTTCTGCTTGAAAAATTAAAAAATCTTGGGATTGAAGTAGAATGGAAGACGGAGTTACTATCTCTAGCTGAACACGGAGAAAGGGTAAAAACTTTATTAAAAGCCCAACAAGAGGAAATGGCTTATTTTAAGTATATTTGTGGATGTGACGGAGCACACAGTACAGTTCGCAAGCAAATGAATATAGAGTTTAAAGGAGAAAAATATAAACAGCATTTTTATGTGATGGATGTTCACGGATCTGGTGAAGTGATGAAGGATCAAAAAATCAGTATTTCATTTAGCAATGAAGAATTTTTGATTTGTATGCCTGTTAGAAGTAAAGGAACGTATCGAATGATCGGCATTATTCCTTCAGCTTTTGGGGATCAAAACGATGTAAAAGCTGAAAACATTCACGCTTTTATTCAACGAACATTTGGTGCTCAGGTTGAGGGTATAAATTGGTTCTCGACATATCATATCCATCACAGAGTAGCAAGTCGTTTCCGACAGGGGCGTATTTTTCTAAGTGGAGATGCAGCCCATATTCATAGTCCTGCAGGCGGACAAGGAATGAACACAGGAATTGGAGATGCAATCAACCTTTCCTGGAAATTAGCAGCTGTCCTTCAACGCAAAGCGGCACTTTCCATATTAGATACATACGAAGAGGAAAGGCTGCCTTTTGCAGAGCTGCTTGTAAATACAACTGATCGCGCTTTTAAGCGAATGGTGGCACGAGATAAAACGAGTCAATTTTTTAGAAAGCATATCTTTCCGCCTGTACTATCCTTTTTATTTCGTTTCCCTTATCCCCGTCACAAAGCATTTACGATTTTATCTCAAATCCGTATTAAGTATCGAAATAGTGACCTAAGCAGCGGGCAAGGGACAAATGTGCAAAGTGGTGATCGATTACCTTATGTAGAAGGGAATTTTGAATCTTTACAGTCTTTAAACTGGCAAATACATGTCTATGGAACAGCAGCAGAGAAGCTAAAAAAGAGCATGCAAGAAAAAGACTTCTCCTTGCACGAGTTTTCTTGGAACCCTTACTTGAAGAAAGCAGGGCTTCAAAAAGATGCTCTATACGTTATTAGACCGGATGGATACATTGGTTTTATTAGCAGCGAGCAGCGTATAGATCTGCTTCATCAATATTTGCATACGCATAAAATCCTTCCTTTTACAAATGAATATTAAATCTTAAAAAACGCCATCTTATGTGGTGTTTTTATTTTTGTTTACAATTTCGAAACAACTTGGAGATGTTTTTGGGAAAGCTGTTTGATAAGATAGACGAATAGAAATATCAAATGAAAGTACGTGATACATTGAATAAAAGGATTTTAGTAGTTGATGATGAAAAAAGTATTGCTACAGCGGTATCTTATGCTTTCAAGCGCGAAGGATATATTGTAGACACAGCATCTGACGGTGAAGAAGCACTTGAAAAAGTAAAAAGCTTTCGACCTGACGTGATGATATTAGATGTGATGATGCCAAAATTAACCGGCTATGAAGTATGCCGAAAACTTGAGAATCGACGAGGAATGGGGATTATCTTGTTAACGGTTAAAAATGATATCGTCGATAAAGTTCTAGGCTTAGAGTTAGGCGCAGATGATTACATGACCAAGCCGTTTGATGTAAGAGAACTTGTAGCTAGAGCTAAAGCACTTGTTCGGCGAATAAAAAAAAATGAAGCTCCTGAAGCTGTGGGAGAAATCACAGTGGGAAAAGTGAAGGTGAACTTAATTCAGCGCACGTTACATGTTGCCAATGAGTTAGTTAAGCTTACACCAAAGGAGTTTGATCTTATTGCTTTATTACTTGCCAATTTAGAGAGAGTGTACACACGAGAAGATTTACTAGATCTTGTCTGGGGGATGGATTATGCAGGCGGTACACGTACGGTAGACATTCACATGCAGCGCCTTCGAAAAAAAGTAGGAGAAGCAGAGCCTTATTTGCTTCAAACGGTATATGGCGTTGGATATAAAGCGACAGCAGGGATCAATGAATGAAAATCAGCCTAAAAGCTAAGATGGGGCTCGTTCTTGCTTTTTTAATTATTTTAACAGTAACCGTACTGAGCGTACTTGTGTTAAAAGGAATTGAGACAAATCAGCGTGATCAGCTAGAAAGTGAACTTATTCAAAAAAGCAAAGCAGCCGAGCAAACAATTCATCAAAGTTATGTAACCGGTGACCCGTCTCTGAATACAGATTCTTTTCTTCAGCAAAAAGGACAGCGCCTTGCATCTTCGATTGCATCACAAAGCGGAATGCAAACAGTCCTGTATAATCAAAAAGGACAGGAAGCAGGAAGCTCTATTCCCATCGGCCAAAAAGATGTGGATGTTTCTGATACGCTTAGCTATGCTTTGAAAGGAAAAATAGCCTATCAAACCTCGGGTTCTTCCCTTATTTACTTCGCACCTGTGTCAATCGATAATCAATTTATTGGAACCATTCGTTTTGACCATTCCCTGAAAAATAATCAGCAGTTTATAGCTGACATTAGGCACTTATTTCGTATGGGAGGAACGATTGCAGCAGCAGCAGCTTTTTTAATTGGCTACGCTTATTTTTACCGCATTGCTTCGCTCATCGCTACGCTTCAAAAAACTTCACAGCAGATTCGAAAAGGCTATTATTTAACTGATGTGCCGTTCAAACGACGCGATGAACTTGGAGAGCTTAGTCAAGGCTTGTTTTTTATGAGTACGTCGATTGAAAAAAATATCGATCAAATGAATGAAGAAAAAAGAAAGCTTGAGTTCGCTATTTCGAAACTGAAGTCTCTTGAACAGCAGCAAAAGCAGTTTATCGGTAACATCAGCCACGAATTTAAGACGCCTTTAACATCGATCAAAGCTTATGTTGACTTACTTGATATGTATCGAGATGATCCTCAGCTTATGGAAGACGGTGTGCAGAATATTCGTAAAGAAACGAATCGCCTTCATGAAATGGTAGATAAAATCTTAAAGCTTTCAGCTCTTGAGAAATATGATTTCGAGCAGCGGCCAGAGCAAGTTGAATTGAAGCGGCTTCTAGAAGACATATGCGATCGTATGAAAGGAAAAGCAGCTAAATTTGATTTGACTCTTCATACAAATATCAAAGAAGCAGTTGTTTGGGCTGATCGTGAAAGCTTAATACACATTTTTATCAATTTAATTGACAATGCTATTAAATATAATGAACCAGGCGGAAAAGTGGAAGTAACGTCTTACACTTTAGAGAATTCTATTATTGTGGATGTAGCTAACACCGGAATAGGGATTCCACCCGAAGCAGAAGAGAAATTATTTCAACCATTTTTCACCGTAAATAAAGATCGGTCGCGTTTATCCGGAGGTACAGGCCTTGGCTTAGCATTAGCCAAAGATTTAACTGAAAAACAAAAAGGCGTTATCAAGCTGCATCATTCTGACTCTAAATGGACGATTTTCAAAGCGTCGTTTCCTTTGAAAACAGAGAAATGAGTTAGCTAAAAGGAGTGAACCGTTATTGAAACGGTATAGATTAATGATATGTATAGCAAGCACTTTTCTTATTTTAACATCATGCGGACAAGAAGAAAGCCATAGAGAAACCGTTGAAAAACCCGACAAGAAAATTACTGTATTGGACCAAGTAGATAAAGATGGAAAAATAGAAGTGAAAGACGTTCAAAATATTAACGGCGTAAGGGCATTTCAATTTTTCAACGAAAACACAATAATTGTTAGTAAAGAAAATAAACAATTTCGTTCGCACGATTTCGGTCCTAAAGAGGTATATACACAGAATCTAGCTACTTATAATCTAAAAGACAGGTCTACTTTTGTGTTGCATCCAAGCAATGAAATTCACCATGCGGCGAAGCTTTCTCCGAATGGTGAATATCTTTTTTATAAAGTAGCAAAAGGCGAAGATACATTTGGTTATATAATGAACCTTCAAACAAAAAAACAGTTAAAATAAAGAATGTTCTTCTCTATCCATCAAGCGGAGAGTGGCTTAATAATTCAGAAGTAATGTTTATTACAATGGAAGGAAAGCTTTCTAAAGCAAATGTAAAAGGAGAAGCAGAACCTCTGTTGCACAGAAACCATCGAATCTTAGATGCAGTTAAAGGAATAGGTGGCATTTATTATATTGGTGTAAACAACCAGCTTTTTTTTCTTCATAACGAACAGACGGACCCTGAAAAAATCCGAGATAATGTGGTTTCTATTATCCCGTCTCCAAACGGAAAACAATTAGCGCTCGTTCAGCAAAAAGATGCCCAAACGAGAACGCTGTCTATCACAGATTTAAAAGGATCAGAAGCCTTTCAGCTTGCTCTGTCCACTCAAATTTTTGGTGTAAGCTGGTCTCCCGACGGTTCGAAATTAGCTTATAACTTTATTTCTGAAAAAGAGGGAGATAAAGGGATATTCATAGCAGATGGATTAACAGGAGATGTTACACACTTAAACGTAAATTTAGACTATGCCGCTGATCAGCTTGCTTGGAGTCAATCAGGAAATAAACTAGTTGCATCGAGCTTTACGCAAAATCAAGTTCATACGTATATTGTCTTTTTGGAATAGACTGCTTAGGCAGTCTATTTCTATTTTTTTCACACCTTAAATTTTTTTAGAGTGTTTACAAGTTTGAAACAACTGAATAACAGACAGAAACATTTATATTTTATCCTTTCTTTATAGGCTTTTGTAGCGCATCAAAAGCCGTTTGAAAGGAGTAAGACATCATGAAATACTTTTTATTTATTTGTTCTTTAACTTTTACGCTGATGATAGCAGGGTGCGGAACAAGCAATTCTTCATCAAAGCCTGCCAGAGAATTCACAAAAAATGGACAGCCTCAAAAACTAGAAAGCTCATCAGCTTCTTCATCTTTAACGAAATCTAATGTAGACGAAACAGTGGTAATAGCCAATCCAGAATCGGTTACGGCTTTAGTTAATAAAAAGCATCAGCTTCCTGAATCCTATCAGCCTTCTGATTTAGTCTATGCCGACGTTCCGTTTATCTTTAACGAAAAAATAGAAAAACGAATGCTTAGAAAGCCTGCGGAACAAGCACTTGAAGAACTTTTCCGAGATGCTGAAAAAGAGGGAATCAGCTTACGGTTATCGATCCCACGAGCGTCAAAAAGAGCTTTTTGCATTTTATGCAAAGCGAGACGGTGAAGAACAAGCACGCACCTATAGCGCCTACCCTGGAACAAGTGAACACGAAACGGGACTAGCAATCGATGTCACGGGAGGAAGTGGAATGTGTGCTGCAGCGGACTGCTTCGCTGATACACCAGAGGCTCATTGGCTTTCAAAAAATGCGTATCAATACGGATTCATTATTCGATACCCTGAAGGTGAAGAGCAGGTTACCGGCTATAAATACGAACCATGGCACCTTAGATATGTAGGGAAAAAAGCAGCCGCATCCATTTTTAATCAATATGCAACGTTAGAAACCTATGCAAGTAAGAAAAAAGCTTAATCAAAAGTTCTATAACTGGAGAAAGAAGGAAAGAAAAATGAAAAGTCAGGTTTATCACTCTCACATATGATACAAACTGATACTATAACATGCTTGCTATAGAGGAAGGGTATCGATGTATAAAGATATTGCGATTGAACTGATATGTGGATTTTTAGCGCTATTTATTATGCTGAAGCTTTTAGGTAAGACGCAGTTTGCTCAAATCACTCCGTTTGACTTTATTACCACGCTTGTCCTGGGAAATATTGTGGGAGATGCAGCTCTTGAAAAAGGAGTAGAGTTAACTGAAATTCTGTACAGCGTTTTGATTTGGGGGCTTCTGATCTACGCAGTGACAAAGCTCTCTCAAACTTTTACAGGGTTTAGAGGAATTCTTGAAGGAAAGCCTTCAATGATTATTTATAAAGGGAAAATCCTTTATAAAGAGCTTAAGAAAAACAACTTGGACTTGAATCAGCTTCAGCATCTGATGAGACAGCAAGGGTATTTTTCACTATATGAAGCAGAATACGTCATTTTAGAAACAAATGGAGAGGTGAGTGTCGCTCCTAAACACGAATTCGGCCCTCCGACGAAAAATGATTTAAACATCCCTTATTCTCAAACCAATTTACCTATTGCTTTAATCATGGATGGAAAAGTAGTGCCTGATAATTTGAAAGAAGCAAACGTAGATGAAAAATGGTTAAAAAAACAGCTTGCAATCAAGAAAATTAAAAAATACAGCGAAGTTTTTTATGCTGAATGGCAGCAAGAGCGAGGACTAGAAATAACAAAATTCTAAAAAACCCTTTCCTTTTAAGGAAAGGGTTTTTTAGCTTTCTTTTAATAGCTTAGCAAAATCTTCAATCGTTGTAGAATACGTAACGTACAGACGCGGAATAAGATAGTTTTCATTCTTTTGTCCGCTTTCAGTGAAAAATTTTGGAATCGTTGAAAGACCAAATGTATAATTCTTTTTTGTTTCTTCCACTACGCGGCTATTGACCTTTCCATAGGGGTAAGCAAGAGCAATAACGGGCTGGCTCGTAATGGCTTCAATTTTTCGTTTTGAATCAGCTAGCTCATAGGATAAATTTTTCGTCTTAGTTAAATCCGGATGAGTAGCGGTATGAGACTGAATAGAAAAAAATCCTGAATCAACAAATTTTTTTAAATCCGCTGGCGACAAACGGTTGGGACGACCGATAAAATCTGAAATCACAAAAATTGTAGCAGCTGGATGAAATTGAGGACTCGCTGCTCGTTGAAAAATAGGCAAGATAGTAAGATTATTTTTATATCCATCGTCAAATGTAATAAATATAGGTTTTTTCACACGCTTTAGTTCCTGCCATTTTTCAAATCTTAGCGGCGTATATCCTTGCTTTTTAAGATAATGAAGTTGTTTCTCAAAATTTTCAGGCGTCACATACAGTTCTTTTTCCCCGTGGCCTGTGTAGGCATCAATAGAATGGTAAATCAGAACAGGCACTTTCACTTGGCTAAAAGCGGGGGAAGGGAAAATAACAGTTAGCAATAAGATAACAAAAACCGAAATTTTTCTCATAACAATCCTTTCTGTTGCACAGTGGTGACGAGACTGTTTTAGTATGTCAAAAGAAAAGGAATGTATAAGCCAAGCTTTCTTTTTTACAAATATAAGCCTTCTTTTTTAAATATTTTATGCAGAACCAAATGCTCAGCAGAGTTCACAACTGCAAACTGTTTTTTAGAAAGAGAATGGGGAGAAAAACGTATTAGCTTAGTAAAGTCTGATGGCAGCGTAGTAGATGAAACATCAGTAGAGAGTATAGGGGCAGACAAAGGTGTTTTCGAGCCGATGTGAAACCCCCAATCTCCAAAAGAGGGAATAATGGTGTGGTAGCTCAACGTATAAAACTGAGAAGCTTTCATCGTCTTATTGATGCTCCAAAAAACGATAGGTGTGTCTCTAGGGAAATTTGACTGACATACGACCAAGCCGCTGCGCGATAGTGAACGTTGGAGAAGTACGTAAAATTCTTTTGTATAAAGAGCACTTATTTTTTTGTTAGTAGGATCAGGAAAGTCGATAATGATAATATCATAACACGCTGAATTCAAAGAGAGGTAGTCAACAGCATCTTGGATATGAACGCTGACACGAGAATCTTCAAATGAGCGTTGATTTAACTTCTTTAATTCTTCTACATTCATCGCAGCATTTACAACGTCAGCATCTATTTCCACAAGGTCTATTTCTTTAACTTCTTTATATTTAAGGACTTCTCGTAAAGCTAAACCATCTCCACCGCCTAGAATAAGAATGCGGTGAGGACGTAAGGAAGCTGCAAAGATAGGGTGTACAAGAGCTTCATGGTACGCATGTTCATCCAATGAACTAAATTGCAGCTGTTCATCCAAATACATTCGAATATCAGGTGCTTTAATCAGCTGAATATCTTGAATACGATTTTTTTGATGAAACAAAATATCATGCTGGCCTGATAAGATCTGCTGTAGACTAACGTGATCTGAGTCATCTCCACGATTGAGAAGGCCCGTTCTCCTCGCATGCTGACGATTCTTTATTGACATTTCAGCGTTTTGAATTCCGCGAGAAATCGAATACACAACAGCTTTTTTTGCAGCTAATTGCTTCAGCAACGCATAACCAATTTCAATTATTTCTTTGTCTCCGCACGTATAAAAATCTAATGAAGCATAGTTTTCTTCAGGCCAAGTATGAATAGACAAGTGAGAGGTAGCTAATACGAGAATGCCTGTAATGCCTTGGGGCGTAAACTGGTGAAAATAACAGTGCAAAACTTCCATCTCTGCATCTAGGGCAGCTTCAATAAGAATTCGCCTTAAAAGTGAGGGGTCATTTAATATCACTTCATCGCATTCGAACGCATCCATTAGCAAGTGTTCGCCTTTAATATCCACTAATTCAGCCTCCTTTCTGAGCATTATTTTCATCATCTTATGAATTTTTTTATAAAAGGGAAACGCGAGTATGTTATTTTATAAATATTTTCGGGAAATAAGTAGTTATCGTCACATAGAAAAGCACCTCTGTTTGAGAAGTGCTTTATTCTTTATCCGCATTAAACCAGCCTTTTCGCTTGAACCATAGAATTAATCCAAGCGTTATCAGTCCCATGAAGCTAAGCACAAAGAAATAGCCATAGTGCCACTTTAGCTCAGGCATATTTTCAAAATTCATTCCGTATACGCCAACGATAAAGGTAAGGGGAATAAAGATAGATGAAATAACGGTCAGTGTCATCATGATTGAATTCATCCGGTTTGAATTAAGAGAAAGATAATTATCGCGCATATCAGATGTCATTTCCCGATTTGATTCAATCATATCGGCTAATTTTAATAAGTGGTCATAGACATCTTTAAAATATCTTTTTTGTTCAGGATGAACATCTAGGCGTTCAGAGTTTATAACACGGTACAATAAATCGCGCATAGGCAAAATGGTTCTTCTGATTTTCAGCAAATCACTTCGAAGTTTGAATACATCTTCCATTAAAACAGAGATGGATTTTTTTGCATCTATGTTTTCTATATCATTCAGCTCATCTTCAATCTGATATACAGTGGGGAAATATTCATCTACCACTTTATCCATCACAGAATACGCAAGATAGCTTATCCCTTTTTCTTGAATCGAAGGTGTATGAAGCAGCTTTTCCCATACTTTATCAATTGCAGCCGACGGGTGAAAATGAAAAGTAACGATATAGTTTTCTCCGATAAAAAGGTCAACTTCTTCAGCTTCTAATGTTTGACGATTTAACGAATGAAGGACAAAAAAACTGTATCCTTCATAATAATCGAGTTTTGGACGCTGCAGAAAATGAAAGCAATCTTCAATCGCTAACGGATGAAATTGAAAGGATGATTGAAGCAGCAGCGCTTCTTCTTCAGAAGGGCAGTTAAAGTCAATCCAATAGTACTGAATAGAGGGATCATGAATCTGATCTAATTGTATACCTTTCACAAGTTTATGATTGTTCGTAAGAGCTAACGTTCGTATCATTTGAAAACTCCTTTGTGTTTTTATAGCTATTTTCAATGTAGCATAAAATCATAAAATACACGTATTTTTTAAAAAAATTTTCTCTCTTCTCTTTTTATAAAACTAGTAAGGGTGAAAAACTTGAATTATAATGACAGTAGTAGCTCGTATGGAAAGGGGAATCGTTTTGAATAAAAATGAAGCACTTCGAATGTTTTTTTTAAAACATGCAGATCAACTAACGGAAGAATGGTATGAAAGCATTGAAGACAATGACCCAGAATCGGTTTATGCATCTACTCATCCGGAAGTCATTTCAGTATTAAAAGATCAAAATAATGAATTTCATTTATACATAGCCGATGTATTTATAAAAAGTGAAAAAGAATTTTTTGATTCATTTGAAACGTGGATTTTAAAGATTGCGAAAGACGGAGAGCATGTAAGAACGCCTATTCATTATATTATTCGAGAATTTTTCCGAGTTAGAAAACAGTATTTAATGTATTTAAATCAATTTGTAGAAGAGTACGAGAAAGATATTATGCAAGAAGAACTAGACGAATGGAACGAATTGATTGTACGTGTATTTGATATCACCGTTTATAAATTTGTAGAAGAGCATCATCAGCATTCAAAGCGTTTGCTTGAGGCTCATAAAGAGCTAATCAATGAGCTGAGTTCCCCAGTTATTCCATTAAGCGATCATATTGCAATTCTTCCGCTTGTTGGGGATATCGACACGGCAAGAGCGCGTCGAATTTTAGAAAATACGTTAACTCGCTGCGCTGAGCAGCAAGTGAATCACCTTTATATTGATATTTCGGGAGTGGTTATTATTGATACGATGGTTGCTCATCAGATTTTCCAGCTGATTGATGCTTTAAAATTAATAGGGGTAGAATCAACTATCTCTGGGGTACGTCCTGAAATCGCGATTACAGCTTCTCATCTAGGTTTATCATTTGAAAATATATCAACAAAATCAACCCTTGCAAATGCGATGGCTTCACGTATGAAAAAATAAAAAAAACAAGAATTACTTATAATTCTTGTTTTTTTTTATTTTAATTCAGACTTGACATATAGGTTAAAACGGCATTATGATTTTACTAATTTAATAAATAAAAAGAGTAGTATTACATACGCTAAGATAAAAATGTACATCTGTAATTAGCGGACAAGAATTGAACAAACAATATGAAAACGCTTTATATAGAATACGAGAATATTTAGGAGGAAATAGAAATGAACATCTTATGGTTTTTCCCTACAGCAGGCGACGGACATTATCTAGGCACAACCGAAGGAAGCAGAACAAGCGACATTCACTACTTAAAGCAAATCGCACATGGGCTGGATTATCTAGGATATGACGGCGCTTTGTTGCCCACTGGTTCAAATTGTGAAGATTCATGGGTGATTGCGTCGGCACTTGCTTCCGTTACGAATCGACTGAAGTTTTTAATTGCACTTCGCCCGGGTGTAATGTCTCCAACACTTTCAGCACGGATGGCTTCGACATTCGATCAAATGTCAAACGGCCGACTTATGTTAAATATTGTGACGGGAGGAGATCCCGTAGAGCAAGCAACGTACGGTAACTATTTAAGCCACGATAAACGCTATGAGTTAACAGATGAATTTTTAACGATTTGGCGAGATGTAATGGAAGGAAAAAAAGTGGATTATAAAGGAGAACATGTTGATGTAACAGGTGCGTACATTCCATCGCCTCCTGTCCAAAAACCGTATCCTCCGCTGTACTTTGGTGGATCTTCTCCAGCAGGAAAAGAAGTAGGAGCAAAGCATGCAGATGTATATTTGTTATGGGGAGAGCCGCCCGCAGTGATTAAAACAAAAATTGATGAGATGAAAGAAAAAGCTGCAAACGAAGGTCGGGACATTCGCTTTGGTATTCGCCTGCACGTTATTGTAAGAGAATCGGAAGACGAAGCGTGGGAATCTGCAGATAAATTAATTAAACATGTTAATGATGATACGATCAAAGCGTTTCAAGATAAGTTTGCGTCATTTGACTCCACTGCCCAAAAAACACAGTCAAGTTTGCACAGCGGCACAAAAGATCGAGGTGCACTAGAGATTGCTCCGAATCTATGGGCTGGAATTGGCTTAGCACGAGAAGGAGCTGGAACCGCTCTTGTTGGAAGTCCTGGAATTGTAGCGGATCGTTTAAAAGAGTACAAAGAGCTAGGAATTGATACATTTATTTTATCAGGTTACCCCCATCTAGAAGAAGCATATACGTTTGCTGAGCTAGTATTTCCACATATTCAAAAAGAAAGAAGCAAGAGATAATTCTTGCTTCTTTCTTTTTGAATGATAAAAAACAAATACCCCAGTTGACTCATAGGAATTATAGGTGTATTATAAAGATAGTTCATTTAGTCAGAAAATTTTTGATAAAGGGTGAAGAAAATGGAACGTTATGACGTAATTCAAGGCGCAGAATCTTTTTATTATAAAGGCAGCGACATTGGTATACTTGTTTCTCATGGATTTATGGGGACTCCTCAAAGCATGGAATATATCGGAAAAGAATTAGCTAAAAAAGGTTTTACTGTGTACGGTTTGCGACTAACGGGACATGGTACTCACTACTATGATATTGAACAAACAACGTATGAGGAATGGAAGCAAGACTTTTTAAATGGGTATCAGCGTTTGAAGCAAGAATGCCGTCATGTATTTATCTTGGGTCAGTCCATGGGAGGCACTCTTACCTTTCATACAGCGAGTCAAGGACTAGATCTTGACGGAGTTATTGCAATCAATCCGGCTATGACGTCAATTCCTTCAATGGAGCCTTATCGTTCTCGTCATACGCCTCGTTATTTAAAAGAAGATCATCCTGATATTAAAGATCCAAACGTACATGAAATTACGTATGATAAAGTACCCGTGCGCTCTATGCGTGAGCTACTTTCTTTAATGGACGAAACAAAAGAACGCTTATCTCACGTAACATGCCCGGCTTTAGTACTAACATCAACCGTGGATAACGTAGTACCGCCTGAGAATTCAGCTTATATCTTAAACCATATTCAATCATCAGAAAAAAGACAGCATATGCTTCGAAACTCTTACCATGTTGCATCAATGGATTTTGATAAAGATACAATTGTTGCGCAAACAGCACAGTTTGTACAAGCAACGGTTGCCAAAAAAAAAGTGCATGAGCGAATTTTTTAATTTTTAAATTCGCTCCGTTTCTTTTTTACTTCAAGTAAGATAAAATGAATCTTGAATGAAAACAAAGGAGTGTACATACATGATTCATTTAGAATGGAACGATCGTCCAACAATTAAACAAGTAAAATGCATACATACAGATGCGAAAAAATTCGTGGTTGAAAATGTATTAACAGCAGGAAAAACATATGATGTAAAAAACGAAACAGAAGAGTTTTATTTTGTTGTTGATAACACTGGCCAAGTCGGCGGCTTTTATAAAGAATACTTTGAAGGCTAAACAAAAAATCATCGTCTCGGCGATGATTTTTTTTATTGCAATAATTACCTGGAGCTTTTCTTAATA
The DNA here is from genome assembly GCF_056099005.1 of Priestia sp. 53B2. NCBI lineage: Bacteria > Bacillati > Bacillota > Bacilli > Caryophanales > Bacillaceae > Priestia > Priestia sp. 53B2. The sequence goes on along the minus strand of NZ_JBLZXA010000030.1, from coordinate 375,540 downwards.
AAAACGAATGAACATACTTCTAAAGAGAAATTTCATATATCTAATCATTTCGAAAAAAAAGCTTTATGACAAAAATAGAATGTAAGACCTAAATTCTTCCGTTTCTTGTTCTGATTAAAAGGGTAACTGACCATAAATACCCATGACAACAATTATTTTACAATGTAAAATGAAAGCGACGCTTAACAGAAAAAGGAAAAGAGGAGGTCATACGATGAAAAAGCGTAATACAGCAGCTTTTACATTTTTAGCATGGACAGCTTTTATTACCGCACTATTAGCTATGTTTATAGGAATTTATACCTTAGATGCATCATTACCGGTAAAAGGTTATTATGCCGTTGGAACACTATACTTAACGATGTCTGCTTTCGTGCTCCAAAAAACCATCCGTGATAACGAAGAAGATACGGCGCACGAACGCAAATATGACAAAGCAGAAGAAGAATTGTAAGACGAAAAAAGCATTTTTCTAGCTCTTTGAAAAACATCCCCATTTTTGGGAGATGTTTTTTTATATAAAAAAACAGGGAACTTGTCACTCCATGTCGTATTAATAAAGAAGGAGGCGATTGAATTGACACAACTAATGATTAATAACGTGAGCTTTCACGTTGATATGTTTGAAGAAAAAATGATTACTGATGCGAATACAGGTGAAGAGTTGAAAAGGCTAAACTTTTCTTTTTCGGTTGTAGGCAAAGCAGCTTATGATAAATATGATGCATTTTTTGAAGATCCGTACTTTGAAGTAACAAATATGGAGACAAAAGAAACGCTGACACTAAAAAACATTTCGCACAGCACATTTTATCAGTCACCTGAAATTACAGATCATACAAATATTGTTTTCAGAGTGAAGCTGCAGCAAGAACCTGTTAAAGTAAAAGAACAAATAAAAAATGAACAGTCAACAGAGAGCACGGTAAACGAAATGCTTTTATCTAGAATAAAGTTTAAGGCTCTTGTCGAAATACTTGAAGAAAAAGGACTTCTAACGGAGAATGAATTGTATACTAAAATTGAAGAAGTAGCAGAACGAGATTTTGATATTCTGCGAGATGAATTAAGTCATTCGAAAAAAGAGGTAAAAGCGTAAAAATACCCCACTCTGCAGGGGGATTTTTTATTTATATCCATTAATGTATAACCCTTTTGATAAATCGTTCATATATTACATCACGATGAAAATAAAAAGGGTGAGGATAATGCCGATTGTTATTAATCATGTAGTGATTCCAAACGTTACAGGAGGAGTCGTTACGTTTGGCGATACGTACTATGTTTCTCCAAAAAGTAACAGTAAAACTGCACAAGGTTCAGGGTCTTCAAATACAGGAATTTGTGTAAATACAAATTCAGGACTTTCTAATACAAATACGCTCGATCCCGATGGTTCTGATCAAAACGGCTTCGGAAACGGATAAGGAGAGAGATGTTTTACTCTTCTTTCTATACGCCTTTTCAGTATTCGTTCTATCCGTATTTTATGCCTTCGTTTGCACGTCCAATTGGATTTGTCGTTTCACCTGATGGAGCGATGGACAACTGGTGGGGCAAAAAACCATCTTGGTGGGGAAAATCACGCCTTCAGCAGGCGTTTTCCCTCCCATTACCCAGTATTATACGGGCAGTTTAGTTCCTTATAGTTTAAGGAGCTATTATTAATATAAAAAAAGGAGTTTAGATTAAGCTACCTTGTTGGCGCCTATTTCCTGAAAATAGGCGTTTTTTTCCGTTTTACTTGATTCAAAGTTATTTTTGCTGAATAATAAGGAAAAGAGAAATTTTAGAAGTAAGCTGTAAGTAAGGAGATGTTCAATCATGACAGATAAATGGAGAGTTCATAAAATAAAAAGTGATTGTGAACCTTGGCTGTTTTTAGAAGGCTGGGAAAAAGATATTATTGAAACCATTGAATTTGAAAAAAAAGAAGAAGCGCTTCGCTACTACGCGATGATGATTTATGAATTTCATCAAAAATACGCAAGCGTACGAAGTGATGAACTAGCGCTCTTTAGCTTTTGGAACGAAGGCGAAAAGGAATTTTGCGAGGCCTGTGATGATGATCTTCAAATCTTCCACGGTGTTTTATTCGCTAAAAACGATGAAGTCTATTCATTAGAAGAAGATGAAGAAGGATTAAAAATGCTTCGTACTAAATAAAAACGTCCTGCGGGGCGTTTTTTTTATATAAAAAATGAACGATTTCAATCGCTAAAGCGTCATATAGGTGATGAAACAAAAAGGAGGGGTGACCGCTTTGGAAGAAGATGATTTCATCCTTGTCCAAAAAGCATTACAAGGTGATGATGATGCCTTTTCATTATTATTTCAGCGCTATCATTCATTTTTATATAAATACCTTTTAAAGCTGACATTAGATGAGGACTTATGCAGTGAATTGTGTCAGGAAGCAATGATAAAGTGTTACGTAAATCTTTCTTCATACAAAAATGAAGCAAAGCTTTCGACTTGGATGATATCCATTGCTTCAAGACTGTACATGGATTATTTGCGTAAGCAAAAACGTGAAAAAAGCAGTCTCCAGCGAATAAAGCAGTCTTTATCGCATCAGCTTCAGTGGAAAGCTAAATACAAAGGAGTGGAATGGAGCGAGATGTTTTCCGATTTTAATGAACTCGATTCGCGCTTTCGAATTCCTGTCTTGCTTCGACATTATTACGGATATACATACGATGAGATTGCCCATATGCTGAATATGCGAGCAGGAACGGTCAAATCAAGAGTAAATAAAGGAGTAAACATACTGAGAAAGGAGTGGAAAGAATGAAAGAAGAAAATGACAATCAGTCCTTACATTCTTTAAAAAAAGATTGGGAGCAGCTAGAGAGTTTAGCAAGTCATGAACGTATTTCTCTTCATGTAATTCAAGAACAGCTTCTCATTCAAAAACAAAAGCAGAAAAAAGCTTTCCGGAAAGAGTTATGCTTATTTACATTAACAGCACTTGTTATTTTAACGGTAATGGCAACAGCTATTTTACAAATACCTGCCTTATTTATCGCCATTGAAGTAATTGGGATCATTGTTGCTCCTATTTCTTTTATCGTTTTTCACTATAAACGAAAAAAGGAGATGTTTTTATAATGAATGAAAAATGGATTCTTGTGCTGTTTATTTCACCATTTCTCCTTCTTCAAAGCTTTCTACTTTTTATCAATGCAAAAAAACGCGGCGCTCATCCATGGTTTTGGGGAATATGGGGACTGATTCAAATTCCAATGCCAACGCTATTTTATTGGTTTTTTATTATTTGGCTTCCAGCACGAAGAAAAAGGGGGATGTAAATGAAGGACATTAACTGGTTGTTAATTGCTCCAATTCTATTATTACAATTGCTTTTAATGATTCCAGCATTGATAAGCTGTATAAAGCAAGAAGAGACAAACGGGCCAAAATGGTTATGGGGACTCATCATTTTATGTGTAAGTACAGTTGGCCCTGTTTTATATTTTGTTTTAGGACGTAAAAAACAGTGAGGTGGAACGAAGATGTTTATGCAAGTAGAAAGACTGACAAAAGCGTATCGTAATATAACCGTTGTAAATAACCTTTCATTTAATCTCGACAAAGGAAAATGTGCAGCTTTGTTAGGCCCTAATGGCGCAGGTAAGACGACTACTTTGCATATGATTGCAGGTCTTACTGCACCTAATAAAGGGAAAATTTCTTTTGAAGATAAACAGCATCAAGACGTACGATCATTTATTGGCTTTCTGCCACAGCATCCTACGTTTTTTAATTGGATGACGCCTCAGCAGTATTTAACTTTTTTAGGTCTTTTATCTAACATTTCAAAAAATGTGCTTTCCCACCGAATAGATGAAGTACTTGAAACTGTAGGTTTAAAAGGAAAGGAAAAGCAGAAAATTGCTGGCTTTTCTGGAGGAATGAAACAACGTTTGGGCTTGGCGCAAGCCTTGTTACATAAACCTGAACTGCTAATTCTAGATGAACCGGTTTCGGCTTTGGATCCTGAAGGCAGAAAAGATGTCCTAATGATTATCGAAACATTAAAAAAAGATACAACCATCCTTTTTTCAACTCACATTTTGCATGATGCAGAACAAATATGCGATAACATTATTATGATTAAAAACGGACGTATGAAATGGAATGGAACAAAGAGTTCGCTGCGCCAAGAGTTTACGGCTCCTGCTTTTACGATTGAAACAGAAGAAAGGCTTCCTGCATCACTTAGCAGTCTGCCAAGTGAACAGGTGCTGTTTCATTCTCCTTATAAAGCCACTGTAGGTGTAAAAGATACATCTCAGCAGCAGCAACTGCTTCAACTGCTTGTTGATCAACAAGCAAACCTTGTTTTATTTGAACGAAAACAGCATTCTCTCGAAGATGTGTATCTAGAGGTGATGAACAAATGAACACATTTGGAGTCTTATTAAAAAAGGAACTTCATGAATTATTTTCCAACGGCAAAGGAATTTGGCTGCCAATCTCTCTAATTTTACTAGGCATCACTCAGCCTTTAACAAGTTACTATATGCCGCAAATTCTTGATATGGCAGGGAACTTGCCAAAAGGAGCAATTATTCAACTTCCTACGCCCACCGGTCAAGAAGTAATGCAAGGTGTCCTTTCACAATATAGCACAATAGGAACCTTACTGATTGTACTCGCCAGCATGAATATGATTTCAAATGAACGACAAAATCATGCTGCTGTACTTGTTATGATGAGACCGGTGAGCGTCATTCAATACATTATGAGTAAATGGGCTGCGCAAATCGTACTGGTCATTGGCTCAACGTTTATAAGCTATATAGCAGCGTGGTATTATACAAATCTTTTATTTTCATATGTGGATTGGACTCATATGCTAGTTAGCTTTCTTTTATACAGCCTGTGGCTGATTTTTATCTTGTCCGTTTTAGTGGCAGCAGGAACATTTCTTTTACAAAGCGGAGGGATTGCTGGAGTAAGCATTTTGATCATTGCGTTACTTTCATTTTTGAGTACTTTGTTTACGAATCAATTAAAGTGGAGTCCTGCAGCGCTGTCACAATACGCCGCTCGTCTGCTTGAACAATTGCACTGGTCACAAAGTGTCACCTATACCGTAGTTGTTACGTCAATGAGCAGCTTTTTTCTTTTAATCGCTGCTGTTCGTAGATACAAAAAAGTGGAATATGTATAAAAAGACTTCTTTAATGAAGTCTTTTTTCTAAGGGATTAATTTGCAAATCCATGCAATATAAAGAGCAGCGGGGACTAAGAGAATCTGAGCACAGATGGTCCCGCACAAACGAGAGATGACAAGTGTACCAACCATTTTGTTCATAGATTGCTTAGTGGATTCACCTTTCATTACCTTTTCAGTTAAAATGGCTACTTGCGGATCTACAAACACAGCAAGGGTAATCATCGCTAGTCCGTTAATAAGACCAGAAGACATCAGTATTGATTTAGAAAGAGTAGGCTCGAGCGTAGAAGCATAAAGAGTGGAAAGAACACCTACTGTATAAATGGTCGTAGCCATTAAATTCAAAAGAAGCAACCGCTTGGGCACTCCGCCTATTCGCAGCTGAGACAGCATAATCCACCTAGGACGCTTCACGTGTTTTTTTGCTTTCTCAAGCGTATGTATGGAAGCAATGTTTTTCATCATTTTGGGTACAGATCCCGCTACTTCTAAATGTAAAATCATTCGAGAGAAGATTGATACAAAGCTAGGAATTAAAAGAGCACCTGCGATTGTCCCAATAGAAGCCGCGAGCAAGATAGTTTGAAGCTGATGAAGCAGAACGGGCAAATCTTCTTTAGACTGGACCACATCTCCTAATTTGCCGGTCAGCGGAGCTTGCACCATATTAGCTGTTCTTGAAACAATGACAATAATATTAAAAAGAGATAGAGCTACGACTAGCTTCCGAGTTTTCAAGCCCGCAAGTCTCACAGAGTAGGCTAGTGTTTCAATCATGTGAATAATTCCTACAAATACACAAATAATAAGTAATTTTTCTATCATAATAAGCAAGTTCCTTTCTTTGATACACGCACTTCCTTATTATGTATAAATTTGGTTCATTTGTAAATAAAAAGCCGCTTGCTACAAAAAGTAGCAAGCGGCTTTTTATTATCGATGCTGGTTAATATCACGCAATATATCTTTGCTAGCCTGATAATCTTTTTCCCGTTCTTTTTCCACCTGTAGACGTTTGTCTAGTTTACGGCTATATTCAGCATACCCCACGCCGTGAGAAAGCTGCATGGCCTTTTCCATTTCTGACGTGTACGTTAGGTGAAGTGCGATAATGAATCAATCCTTTCAGCATTTTTCACTTGTGCTGCTGCTCAAGTGTTTGGATGTTTATAATTCTTGAAGTCTTTCTAGAAATCGTTTTCCCTGTCGCTCTGGATCTAAACATCAAATGATTAAAATTTCATAACATTCCAGGTAAAAGCCTTTTTTTCTTGCGTAGTATCCCATATAATAGCAGGAACAACGTTTTTAAAGGAGTTATATATGAACAATACAAAACGAGTATGGTTTGATTTACTTTTTTATATCGCTATTCCTTACCTAATATGGAACCAAGGAAAAGACATTATTGGTGATTACTATGCCATTTTGCTTTCAACAGCACCAGCGTTTGTGTATACCATTTATACATTTATTAAAGATCGCCAGTTTAATGTAACAGGATTGTTTATTGTCATTACGCTGCTGGCACGTACCATTATTGATTTAATTTCAGGAAACGCAGCGACGATGCTAAACAATCAAGTATACTTTATGATTGGACTGGCTGTAGTTGTCCTTTTTACCATTGTGATAAAAAAGCCAATTGGTTTGTACTTTTTTGTAGATACGGCGTACTTAATGGGCTATAAGCGAGAAGATTCTCTTAAGCTCTTCCACCAGCCTGATTTATTCAAAATGATGAACTGGCTTACAGTACTGTTCGCAGGTCGCTATGTATTTTTAGCAATTGTAAAATACGTATTGATTCAAAAGTACGGAGTAGAAGGGTACGGGAACATGATTGTGTTCCGTCAGGCCGTTACGTGGGCATTCTCCATTTTAATTGCCATTTACACGTATTTTATTTATAAAAAAATTCAAGATAAAACAGGGATGGATAACCCAATGAATCCAAATGTAAATGAATAAAAAGAAGCGTGCGTTTACCTAACGTACGCTTTTTTGTTACAAAACAGTGAACAGTGCTCGAAACACTAACATCTCATTTAAAATTAATAGTAAAATAACGCTATTAAAAACGGGATGAAAGTAGGTCAAGAAATGAAACTATTATTAGCATGTCAAAAGCAGCCTTATCGGATTTTAGAAATGATTATGGTGTTTTTCACCTTAATTTTTGTTGTACTGTCGTTTTTTGATTACCGTCAGCTGTTTTTTCTTGTGTTTACACTTGGAATTGTATTTGCTATTCGAGCGTTTGAAATGCAAGAAGGAGAGAAAAAGATTCAAGGAAACATCTGGCTGCTTGTCGGTGTTGTGATGATTTTGCTAGACATAGTTTTATTTGTTGTATATGCCATTAATCAATCTTAAATAGAAGAAAAAAAGCTTCCGTTCAGAGGGGTACCTCTAGATACGGAAGCTTTTTTTGATTAAGGAATCATCCACGATAATACATTAGATTGTAAAAATGTTAATACGCAGACAATCAGCAGTAAAAATAAGCTGTGCTTCACCGTGAAACGAAGCAAATCGGACTCTTTTCCCGCCAACCCAACCGCAGCACAGGCAACGGCGATGGACTGCGGTGAAATCATTTTACCGGTTACTCCACCAGAAGAGTTTGCTGCAAGCGCAAGAAGCGGGTCCATTCCAATAGACGTAGCCGTGATTTTTTGCAAGTTGCCGAATAATAAGTTGGCTGAAGTATCTGATCCTGTAATAAAAACACCGAGCCAGCCGAGTACAGGAGAGAAAAAGGGAAATAACGCGCCTGTTTTAGCTAACAGCAGTCCTAAGGTTGTACTCATTCCAGACGCATTTGTCACGTAAGCAAATGCCACGACGGACATAATGGTAAGCAGCGGCAACGCTAATTCTTTGCACGTCTCGTTAAACGTAATAAACCAGTCTTTCCAAGAGATGTTGACGATAAATTTTGTGACCACAGCAGACAACAGGATAGCTGTGCCCGCAGCGCCTAGTAATTCTAACTTATACACTGCCGCAATCGGTTCTCCATTTCCATTTAAAATTAAATTATTTAACCAAGGTACTTCTGGCATAAACGTTAAATAATGTCCGATGGAATTGATAGCGCTCAAAAAAGCGTTAGCTCCTTCATAATGTCCTGTCAAAGCGGTTTTAATTTGAGGAATTCCCCATATAGAAATAAAGATCGTTAAAATTAAAAAAGGTGACCACGCCTTTGCAATTTGAGCCCCCGTGAATGCGGGTTGATCTTGAGTTTCTCTTGGCTCAGCTGAAGCGGAAGCTACTTCATATGCTGCTTTTTCAGATTGAAAACGGAACGTTGTTTTCGGTTTCCAGAATTTTAAGAAAATAGCGAGTGCAAAAAGTGAAACGAGTGCCGATAAAATATCAGGAAGTTCCGGTCCTAAAAAGTTAGAGCTGACAAACTGGGTAAGGGCAAAAGAGACGCCGGATACTAAAATAGCAGGGAGTACTTCTACTGTTTTCTTAAATCCTGCCATTACAAAAACCAAATAGAGCGGAATAAATACAGAAATAAAAGGAAGCTGGCGGCCTACCATTTTAGAGATTTCCATTGCCGCTACTCCAGTAGGACCTTCCATAGCCGTGATAGGAATACCGATTGCACCAAAAGCAACGGGTGCTGTGTTTGCTAATAAACATAAGCCAGCGGCATACAGCGGATTAAAGCCTAAACCTACGAGCAGAGCTGCTGAAATAGCAACAGGTGCGCCGAAACCAGCGGCGCCTTCAAGAAAAGCCCCAAACGAAAAAGCAACCAACAAAGCTTGAAGTCTGCGATCTTCTGTAATAGATACGACAGAGGTACGAATAATATCAAACTGACCGGTTTTTACGGTTAGTTTGTAAAGAAAAACGGACGTAATGATAATCCATCCAATTGGCAGTATACCGTATACGGCTCCTTGACTGGCTGACATAAAAGCCATGCTAGCCGGCATTTTATAAGCAAATATTGCAACGGCAAGTGCGACCAGTAAAGTTGTAACTCCAGCCATATAACCTTTCATTCGTTTAATAGCCAGAGCCCAAAAGAAGTAAAGAATAGGAATCAAAGCGATTAATGAAGACCAAATGACGCTGTTTCCTACAGGAGTGAACTGCTGTGTCCATGTCATAACTAACACCTCATTTTCAAATTAGTGAACTATAAATTTAGTAAAACGAAACCATTAAAACTACGATGATAAGGTCATCTGATGACTTATGTAAAAATGAATTCGCTTACATTATATTCTAATCCTTTTAGGATAGGCAAGTACTAAAAGAAACTTTTTTTCAAAAGAACGGACATTTTTTTGTTAATAAGAAAAAATACTGGTTGAAAATCCCAAGAATAGGTGATTAAATGATTGTAAGCGCTTAAAATATATCTTTTCATCTATTCTACTAATTATCCTTCTTATTAATCTACTACTTTTAGTCGTATTATATATGGCACTTCTTTATGTTATTAGTGAAACGTTGTTTGCTATTACAAAACGAGAGGAGTCAATTTATTGAGTACGTTGAAGCTTCCAGGTCATTTAAAATCCATTTTATCTCATCCTTCCACACTTGAAGAACAGCATATGAATCACTTCCTTGGAAATAACGGGTCCCTGCATATTAAGCCAACTTCAGAACAAGAAATAGCAGCCGTTTTAAAGTATGCGACGGAACACGGAAAAAAAGTCGTCATTGAAGGGAACGGTACAAAAAAAGGGTTTGGGGGACTTATAGATACAGCAGACCTTTTGCTTTCGCTGACTGAATACAGCGGAATTGTTGAACATACAGTAGGTGATATGACGGTTACTGTAAAAGCTGGTACGCCGTTTGGAGAGCTCCAAACGTATTTAAAAACGTACAATCAGCAAGTTTCACTTGATCCAGCTCTAGGAGACTACGCTACAATCGGCGGAGTTATTGCAGCGAATGAAAGTGGTCCAAAGCGCTTGTCTTATGGATCGGCTCGAGATGCAGTAATCGGTATGAGAGTCGTATATTCAGATGGAACCATTGTTCGTTCAGGGGGAAAAGTCGTCAAGAACGTGGCTGGCTATGATATGAATAAGCTGTTTATTGGTTCAATGGGAACGCTCGGCATTATATCCGAAATAACGTTAAAGCTGCGTCCGCTGCCCAAGTATCAAAGCATTGTCTTTATTTCTTTTTCAACAGGCAATATCGAAGAAATTCATGCGTTTGTTAGCAAAGTCTTAGATTCCATGATAGAGCCCGTTGCTTTGGAATTATTAAATCCTTCTCTAGCTGAAGATGTAATAGGGCAGCATCTGTTTACACTTGTAATCAGCTTTGAAGACGTAGAAAGTTCCGTTCATTATCAAGAGAATTACATCAAAAGTATTCAGCCAGCTGATACGATTTTAAAAGTGCTGCAGGAAAAAGAAGCCGAGGTGTTCTGGGGATTTTTTAGTAACATTAGTCCAAATGGTGCACGTTGTTCTTCCGAAGAAGAAACGGAAGCCACTTTAAAAGTCGGCGTACCAAATATGAATGTACTCGATGTAATAAACAAAAGTACTGCATTAAAAACGTCCCGTCCAATGCTGATAAAAGCACATGGAGGAGTTGGACATGGTCTTTGTTCGGTCTACATAAAAGGCTCAGAAGATGCCATTCTTTCCGTTATTACTTCATTTACTGAAACTGCTAAAACGTACGGAGGATATGTGGTCGTTAAACATTTGCCTTTTATACTACGCCAAAAAGTAAATGTATGGGGAGAAGAACCTTCTCATTTTCCGTTACTAGCAGGAATTAAAGCAAAGATGGACGCTAAAAACGTGCTTAACTATAAACGATTTATAGGAGGAATCTAAGTGAATTCAGCGAAAGCGGATATCAAAGATGCTCCATGTCAAAGCGTTAGCAATTATTTGTGGAAAGACGCGCCAGACGAAAAAAAATGGGCGGATTGTGTACACTGCGGAATGTGCTTGGAGTCTTGTCCTACTTATGAAATAACGGGGCAAGAACAGCATTCACCAAGAGGACGCGTGCACCTTATCAAATCGGTAGCAGAAGGAAAAATAAGCGTGAATGAGCAGTTTACAGACCCTGTGTTTGCCTGTTTGGATTGCCGGGCCTGTACAACTGCTTGCCCTGCAAATGTAGACGTTGGCGGACTCATTGAAGAAGCTCGCGGCCAAATTCGTCAGGCGATGCCTTTGACGGGATGGAAAGGCATGATCAGCAAGTTTTTTCTAAAAGAACTTTTTCCTCACTCTCATCGCTTAGAAGCTGCAGGAAGCTTGTTGAAGCTGTATCAAAAAAGCGGAATGCAAAAAATGATGCGCACAACAGGCATGTTAAATATGATGCCGACACATTTAGCGGAAATGGAACATGTAATACCTAAAATTACCCGTTCTGTTCGAAAAAAATATAAAAAGAAACGCGTTCTAAAAGCAAAAGCCGAAAGAAAAGCAGAAGTTGCTTTTTTAACCGGCTGCATCATGGACGTCATGTTCAGTGATATTAATGAAGCGACTCTTAATGTATTACGAAGAAATGGAAACGACGTCGTTATTCCTCCATCTCAAACGTGCTGTGGTGCTTTGCACGTTCATGCAGGAGACCGAGACATGGGAAGACAGCTTGCCAAAAAAAATATAGAGGCGTTTCAGCATGCCGATACCATTATTGTAAACGCTGCGGGATGCGGCTGCATGTTAAAAGAGTATCCTGAACTATTTAGAGAAGAAGAGCAAGAGTGGCTTGAAAAAGCCGAAGTCTTTGCTGAAAAAGTCCAGGATATTTCAAAATACCTTCACGATACGGGATATCGACCCCCGCAGACAAAGCTGCATAAGCGCATTACGTATCACGACGCTTGCCATTTAGCTCATGGTCAAGGAGTTAGGGAAGAACCAAGAGATATTTTGCTTTCTATTCCGGGAGTGGAAATGGTTCATATGGCTAATGCGGACCGATGCTGTGGAAGTGCAGGAATTTATAATTTAACAAATCCTGATATGGCGGGAGCTGTGCTTCAAAGTAAAATGGAACACGTGCCTCATGACGTAGAAATGATTTCAATGGGAAACCCGGGATGCATGCTGCAGATGGCAGTAGGAGTAAAAAAATATGGACGAAGTCAGCAAATTGTTCACACGGTACAGCTTTTGGAGTGGGCCTATCAAAAAGAAGAGGAGGAAGCACATCGTGTTGAAGAAAAATAGAATAAAAGATCTTCACGTAAAAAATCTTTCTCAACTAGTAGATGCTCATTCTATTTTGCATCATAAAGAAGATTTGCTTGCGTACGACTGCGATGGGTTTACTATTCATAGGCATTTGCCTAAAGCGGTGTTATTTCCTCAAAATACGAAGGAAGTTTCTAGCATTGTTAAATACTGCAATGAACATGATTTGCCTTTTCTTGCAAGAGGAGCAGGGACAGGTCTGAGCGGAGGAGCGATTCCTCTTAATAATGAAGTGGTTATTAGTTTAGTGAAAATGAAGCGCCTTCTTAGCGTCGACTATGAAAACAGGCGTGCCGTTGTAGAGCCGGGATTTATTAATCTTAAATTAACCAATTCAATCTCTAAAAAAGGATATTATTATGCACCGGATCCTTCGAGTCAATATTGCTGCACCATTGGTGGAAATGTAGCGGAAAACGCAGGAGGGGCACACTGTCTTAAATATGGAGTAACCACCAACCATATTTTAGGGCTAGAGGTGGTGCTTCCAAATGGAGATGTGATTGAGCTTGGCAAGCAAGGTATTCCAGATGAACCAGGATATGATTTATTAGGGCTTTTAACAGGATCAGAAGGGACGTTAGGAATCGTTACAAAAATTACGGTACGCATTTTGAAAAACCCCGAAGCAAAACAAACGGTTCTTGCCTATTTCGACCGCATAGAAGACGGCAGCCAAGCGGTATCAGACATTATATCAGCCGGCATTGTGCCTGCTGCGCTTGAAATGATGGATAAAACCGCCATTGAAGGAGTGGAAGCTGCTGCGTTTCCAGTCGGACACCCTAGAGATATTGAAGCTCTTTTATTAATTGAAGTAGACGGCATTTCAGCCGGTATCGAAGAGCAAATCCTTCGTATTTTAGACGTATGTAAAAAACAAAACGTACGGGAAGTGAAAGTAGCTGAAAGTGAAGAAGAACGCGCGAGGTGGTGGGCAAATCGTAAAACAGGATTTGGAGCGATGGGAGCTATATCCCCTGACTATCTCGTACAAGACGGGGTTATTCCAAGAAGTAAACTGCCTCAAGTACTGAAGCGAATTAACAAAATTAGCGAAGAATCTGGCCTTCGCATTGCCAATATTTTTCACGCCGGAGACGGGAACTTGCATCCGCTTGTATTATTTGATGCTAGAAAGCCGGGGGAAACTGAAAAAGCACTAGACGCCGGAAGCGCATGTTTGCAAGTATGTGCAGAAGTAGGAGGAACGATTACCGGCGAACATGGCGTGGGCATTGAAAAAAAAGAAGAAATGCGATTTGTTTTCAATGAAGATGAAATTCAAGTACAAACGAATATACGAGAAGTATTTAATCCTAAAAATCTATTAAATGCAGGAAAGCTTTTTCCAAGTCCGAGCCGCTGCGCTGAAGTCAAAAAAGAAAAGAAAAAAGCAGAATATTTTTAGAAAATTCTTGAAAATATATTCGCTCGATGATATGATTTTTTTAACAAAAATAAAACGCTGTTTCGTAATAAGGAACAGTACCTCATATGTTCGTCTTAATCATTTTGGCAAAAAGAAATGAAAGCGCGTCCAATTTTAAAAATGTAAAAGAGTAAGAGGAGGAAACAGACGGTGACAAACTACAAACAAGTTGGAAATCTGAAAGTAGCTCCAGTTCTCTATCAATTTATCAATGAGGAAGCTCTTCCGGGCAGCGGCCTAAGTACAGAAAATTTTTGGTCTGATTTTGAAGCGTTAGTAACCGAGTTAACACCCGTAAATAAACGTTTGTTAGAAAAGCGTGATCAGCTGCAAGCTCAAATTAATGCGTGGCATCAAGAAAATCCTGACGGTGACTTTAACGAATATAAATCGTTTTTAACGAGAATTGGCTATTTAGAAGACAAGACAGAAGATTTCCTTATTGGTACAGAAGGAGTAGACAGCGAAATTGCCTATCAGGCAGGACCGCAGCTTGTTGTACCAGTAAATAACGCCCGGTATGCTATTAACGCTGCTAATGCACGTTGGGGAAGTCTCTATGATGCTCTTTACGGCACTGATGCAATCAGCGAAGAAAATGGAGCTTCGCGCACGAGTTCTTATAATCCAATTCGAGGAGAAAAAGTTATTGCGTTTGCGAAGAGTTTTCTTGATGAAGTTGTTCCGCTCGTTCAGTCTTCTCATGCGGAAGTGGTTCAGTACAGCCTTGAAAATGGAAAGCTTGTAGCTCAATTAAACGATGGCAGTTTAACCGAATTACAGGAAGAAGAGAAATTTGTAGGGTATCAAGGAGAAGAAGAAAGCCCTGATGCCCTTTTATTCAAAAACAATGGCCTGCATTTTGAAGTTCAAATTGATCGTACGGATTCGATTGGTAAAACAGACGATGCGGGTGTAAAAGATATTTTAATGGAAGCAGCTCTTACGACGATTATGGACTGTGAAGATTCAGTAGCGGCAGTAGACGCAGAAGATAAAGTAGATGTTTACCGCAACTGGCTGGGATTAATGAAAGGTGATTTGACGTCTACTTTTAAAAAAGGAAGTCAAAACATGACAAGGCGTTTAAATCCAGACCGTACCTATGTTTCTCCCGACAAGAAAAAGATTTCGCTGTCTGGCCGTTCGCTTATGTTTGTTCGAAACGTTGGGCATTTAATGACAAACAGCGCTGTTTTAGATAGAAATGGCAACGAAATCTATGAAGGTATTTTAGACAGCGTGATTACTAGTTTAATTGCCAAACACACCTTGCTTAAAAACGGTACGTATCAAAATTCTAAAAAGAGCTCTATCTATATCGTTAAACCGAAAATGCACGGCTCCAAAGAAGTGGCTTTTGCCAACACGTTATTTAATTCAATTGAAGATATGCTAGGGCTTGAGCGTCATACGATTAAAATTGGCGTAATGGACGAAGAGCGCCGCACGACGCTTAATTTAAAAGCGTGTATCAAAGAAGTAAAAGACCGAGTAGCTTTTATTAATACTGGATTCTTGGATCGAACAGGTGACGAAATTCATACCTCAATGGAAGCGGGCGCTGTTATCCGTAAAAATGATATGAAAACGTCTAAATGGCTTCAAGGCTACGAGCAGTCTAATGTAAATGTAGGATTAGCAAGCGGATTCCAAGGCCGCGCTCAAATTGGAAAAGGGATGTGGGCGATGCCGGATATGATGGCGGAAATGCTTAAACAAAAAGTGGGGCATTTAAAAGCAGGAGCGAATACGGCATGGGTGCCTTCACCAACTGCAGCAACGCTTCATGCTCTTCACTATCATCAAATTGATGTAAGAGATGTTCAAAACGAATTGCTTACTCAGTCTACTGATTTACAAGATGACATTTTGCAAATTCCTGTAGCAGAAAAACCAAATTGGAGCAAAGATGAAATTCAGCAGGAGCTCGATAACAACGCTCAAGGAATACTTGGGTATGTAGTGAGATGGGTCGACCAAGGAGTAGGGTGCTCAAAAGTACCGGATATTAATAATGTAGGGCTAATGGAAGACCGGGCAACGCTTCGTATTTCCAGTCAGCACGTAGCTAACTGGCTTCATCATGGAATTTGTACAAAAGAACAAGTAACGGAAACGCTAAAGCGAATGGCAAAAGTAGTGGATCAACAAAATGAAAATGATCCTCTGTATCAGCCAATGGCATCGAACTACAGCACATCCATTGCTTTTCAGGCAGCCTGCGATTTAGTATTTCAAGGCTATGATCAGCCAAACGGCTATACGGAGCCAATTTTACACCGCCGCCGTATCGAAGCAAAGGCAAAAGCAGCTATAAAACAGTAAAAAAACGGCCTGTCAGCATAGAGATGGCAGGCTGTACTTGCATCTTAAGAATCTGACTATCTACTATCCTTATTAAAATCAACCAAATAGGAAAAGGAGTTATGTCATGAAATTTGTAAGGTTCGCTGTACAAGATAGCCGTCATACAGGTGTACTAAAAGAGGATACGATCAGCGTCATTAAAGGAAATATATTTGAGAAATGGGACTATACAGGACAGACTTTTTCACTGAGTGAAGTAAGGCTTTTGGCTCCTTTAGAGCCGAGTCAAATTATTGGAATAGGTGCAAATTATGCAGCCGCGAAGTCGGAGCTGCCACGAGAACTGCCTTCTATTCCTGTCTTCTTTTTTAAGCCCGTATCCTCTGTGATTGGTCCAAACGAGGACATTGTCATTCCAACTGCGATTAAGCACGTCAAGTTTGAGTCTGAGCTTGCAGTTATTATTGGAAAAGAAGCAAAGAACATCGCAAAAGAAGACGTGCTGGACTATATATTTGGGTATACAATTGGAAACGATGTAACGGCTCCGGATTATTTTCATGAAGACGGGCACTGGACCATTGGAAAATCCTTTGATTCATTTACGCCTCTTGGCCCCGTAATCGAAACGGAGCTTAACTTTAAATCCATTCATGTAAAAGCGTTTTTAAATGGCGTTGAAAAACAAAACAGCTCGACAGATTTAATGATTATTTCCGTTGAGCAAATGATTGCTTACCTTTCTACTGTTATGACCCTTAAGCCGGGAGATGTGGTTTTAACAGGAAGTCCGGTCGGCGCGGAGCTGGTGAGCGCAAACGATGTCATTGAATGCACCATCCAAGAAATTGGAACCCTCCAAAATCCGTTTGTTGCAGAGAAAGAACGTGCAAACGTATAAGAGTGATAAAAAATGCCCGGCAGTAACACAACACATAAAGGAGAGAGAAAAATGGAGAGAGAAAACATGGTGAAGTCTGTAAGCCGGGCGTTGGATATCGTCACAATTGTCAGCATGGAAAGAGAAGGGGTAGGCGTCACAGAAATTGCAAAGCAAATGGACATCAATAAAAGCTCCGTATACCGTATTCTAACTACTCTTGCTCAGTACGGCTATATTGAACAAGATCAAGAAACCGGGCGGTACAAGCTTGGGTATAAGTTTTTAGAAGTAAGTTCAAAACTTTTAGATTCTATTGATCTACGAACGGAAGCAAAGCCGTTTTTGCAAGAACTTGAAAGTGAAACAAATGAAGTTATTCATCTTGTTGTCTACGATCAAGGTGAAGTAGTGTATATTGAAAAATTAGAAGGCAATCAGACGCTGCGCATGCATTCAAAAGTGGGGAAAAGAGCGCCTATGCACTGTACGTCTGTCGGTAAAGCTATCCTAGCTTTTTTACCACTTAACACGGTAACAAGCATTCTTGAAAGAAAAGGCTTACCAGCTCATACCGATCATACCATTACAGATGAAGAAAGCTTTCTTCGAGAACTTTCAGAAGTAAAACAAAAAGGATATGCGCTGGATTTAGAAGAAAATGAATATGGAATTACCTGCATCGCAGCGCCTATTTTTGATCACCTTGGTCAAGTCGTTGCCGCAGTCAGCATTTCCGGTGCTACGATGCGTATGACAAATGAGCGATTAACGTATCTTCAAGAACGCATGGTTGATATAGGCAAGAACATTTCGGAGCGGCTCGGCTACAAAACTGAATCTGTGAAAGACAAAAGTTTGTTCTGATTCTTAGAGAACAAACTTTTGCTATATAATAATCTGTAAAATAACGTAATTATATTATGTAAACTATAGGCTAGGATTTTCAATTGATGTTTTATTCATGATACAATAAAGTCGTTAGAATATATACGTAAAGGAGATAAATTATGGAACAGTTTGAGCGCAATATTGAAAAGTACGCCGAGCTAGCTGTAAAAGTCGGTGTAAACATTCAAAAAGGGCAAGTATTAAACATTAATGCCGATATTTCTTCCGCTGATTTTGTTCGTGAAATTGCGAAAAAAGCGTACGAAGCCGGAGCAAAGTCTGTTGATGTAGACTGGCATGACGATCATTTAGTTCGTTTGAAATACGAAAAAGCGGATGAATCTGTATTTAATGAATTTCCTGCTTGGAAAGCTCAAGCAAGAGAAGAGCTTGTGAAAAACGGAGGCGCTGTTTTATCTGTGATTTCAAGCGGTCCTGACTTACTAAAAGGAGTAGACGGCAAACGTATTGCTGCGTTCCAAAAAGTAAGCGGAAAAGCAATGAAAAAATTCCGTGAAGCGATCCAATCCGATAAAATCAGCTGGTCCATCGTAGCTGTTCCTTCAAAAGACTGGGCAGCTAAAGTATTTCCTGACGTTCCAGAAGAACAGCAGCAAGAAAAACTGTGGGAAGCTATTTTTAAATCTGTGCGCGTAGACCAAGAAGATCCAGTGGCCGCATGGGAAGAGCACAACGCTTCATTACATACAAAAGTAGACATTTTAAATGAAAAGAGATTTGCTAAGCTTCACTATAAAGCGCCAGGAACAGATTTAACAATTGAGCTTCCTGACAAACATATTTGGGTTGGCGCAGGCAGTGTTAATGAAGACGGCAACTCGTTCATGGCCAATATGCCAACAGAAGAAGTATTCACACTTCCGAAAAAAGACGGCGTAAATGGTCAAGTAACGAGCACAAAACCGCTTAGCTACGCAGGAAACTTAATTGAAAACTTCACGCTAACATTTGAAAACGGAAAAATTGTTGATGTAAAAGCAGAAGAAGGCGAAGAAACGTTAAAGCACCTAATTGAAACAGATGAAGGTGCCAAATACTTAGGAGAAATAGCCTTAGTCCCGCATCAATCGCCAATCTCTCAGTCGAACATCATTTTTTACAACACGCTGTTTGACGAAAATGCATCCAATCACTTAGCCATCGGCAGCTCGTATTCTTTCTGTTTAGAAGGCGGAAAAACGATGTCTAAAGAAGAGCTATCACAAAACGGAGCAAACGACAGCATCACCCACGTTGACTTCATGATTGGCTCAGCTGAAATGGACATCGACGGCATTAAAGCTGATGGTACAAGCGAGCCTGTGTTTAGAAAAGGGAACTGGGCGTTTTGAATTAAATAAATAGCAATAATAAAAGCTTCTGCGCTACATCCGCAGAAGCTTTTATTATGACCTCTAAATTTCTGTAAAACTGAGATTTATATGTCTTCCACGTAATTACGCTTTAAAACAAAACGATAGCATAATCTTCACTTTATTACTTTTAAGTTTGTACATCTGTATCAGAAGCAGGCGCAAAGTTTGTAACTTCTAATACTATAGGAGAACCAACCAAAATGGTAGATCCAGCAGGCACAGTAATAGCTAAAGAACCGACACCTGCAGCTCCTGCTGTATAAGCTGAAAGGCCAGCCATTTGTAAAACACCGTTAATATACACATTATAATAGCTGTTATCGGTAGCTAAAGCAGGGAGTTCGGTAGCAGCTGCACCCGTATCGCCAAAAAAGTCAGCGGCATCGATTGTTAAAGTGGCTGCACCTGTCGTTGTAGCAGTTGCTGTATAAAAGAAACGTGAGACGGTTGGGCTGGCTGTTACAGTGGTAGTAGCGGCTATAGCGAGTTTCATAATTTGAAGAGGCATAAACGTGTTACCTCCTTTCATGTTCTATCCTTCAATATATGCATTTGTTCCTTCTGAGGAATAGGTTTAATGGCATAAATTTAATTCTTAAAGACTATAACTAAACTAAGTACATCTGTGAAGGAGAGTTTTTCTTGAAGAAAAAATCTTACGGCTGCGATCAGTATGCAACCTCTTGTTCAACACCTTTTATTAAGCTTCCCGTGTTGCCCCAGCAGGAATTCAGGTATATATTTCCGAAAAAAGTTCGCATCTTTGAATACTATACGGTAGCCGGAGGCAACAAGCGTATCTTTACAGATCAAGATGCGTTAAAAGAATACGGCACTCAGCATATATTGGATCCTGAGAGCTACTCATACAGTAATCTATTCATAAACGGTGTGTTACAGCCTTCCTCCAATTACAGCGTCCAAAAAGGACTTCTTATCATTAACACAGAGGATATTCCTTTAGAAAAGTCACCCGTGATTTTACAAATGATTAAAGTAATCTAACTTTCACCCACAAAATGCGAAGTACACATGCCTGCACATAAAAAAACAAGGTGAACGTTAGTCAGTTCCACCTTGCTGTGGTTCTTCTTTTTTAACCGGAGCGTCACGCTTGAACATGTGATAGTAGGTAAACCCTAAGCATAGAGCGCCGGCGATTGAACAAAAATATTGCAAAAAACGGACGAAATCCATTGGAATGACCTCCCATTTTCAGTTTCGCTTCTAGTATGTACAGGGAAGTGAAATAATATGTGAAAAAGGGAGGTTTTCTCTTATAGTTCGTATGGTTCTTGAAGAGTAAGGTAAGGCTGCTGATCTTCAAGACCAAGACGCTTATTTAATTGTCTTTTCATTAAATCGTACTGGTAGATGAGGTGAAATTGATTTTTTTTCGGTGTTTCACAGCGAATGTATGTTTCTTGCCCGTTCTTGTCTGTGAAATGAATGGTTAGTTCACCGAAATAGCGTTGAACAGGAGCTCCGTGAAGGCCTTTTTCATTTTTGACAACCTTTGAAAATTCTGCTCGTTGAATACGGTTAAATGGAATAATAGCTACTTGATTGATAACAAGACGCTGATCGTACATGTCAATTTTAGATATGGAAATTTGATTGATTCCTTCTGCAAATTTAACATGCCCGTTTACAGAAACAAGCGGTTTGCGATCCTCAGGATCAACAGCGCCTTGAGGCCGCTTAATGACGTAGAAGCTAGCTACGCCAAGTGCTACGATACCAACCACAACAATAAGTGCAAACATCATTTTGCATTCCACCTCCTGAGTATAGATGTGTAATCTGAATTTAACAGCAAGCTGTTTCAGTTGCCATATTGCCTCAACAATGAGGGTAGAGAAAAGCAGTTCGGCAGTTCATTATAAGTATATACATACGTTCGACAATATGGTGTGATATTCCTTCTTATTATGACTTTTTTACGACAAAATGGGCAAAACTCTTTTCGAAAATGAAGTGAATCAGTTACAATTTAAGGATAAGGTACCAAATTTCTTTTCTATCTCAAAAAAGTGCAGAAAAGCGTAAAAAATTCTAGGTACTTTCTCATATTTTTACTATTTTTATAGAATTTATTCCAATTTCTAATCCTTTATCGTGTATAATCTCTTGTGTGCAGCATGATATACATAAAGGTGTAAGGAGGCACAGTTCATTGTCTTTATCAGCAAAAAAGATATTATTATTAGTTTTATTAGTTATATGTTTAGTGTTAGTTGTGATGCAATTCATAAATCGATCAGCAGAGCCGACTTCTGAACAGGCCCAAGAAACACTGAGTAAGCTTCCTGAACAAGAAACCGTTAAAGAAAAAGCGAAAGGCGACGAGGAAGCACACAAATATCGAGTGTATTATATTACTATTGAAAAAATCGAAAATGGTACATACAGTGGAACAACAAAAGAAGGAACGGGCATTAAATTTTCCGATAAAAATTTAAATGAACCGATTCCAAGCAATTTGAAAAAAGGGGATATCGTTAAAGCATACTTTGATCTTGAATATAGCACGAAAGGTCTAGTCAAAGTAGAAAAGGTAGACAAGATACCCGATGATGACGAGAGCTCAAGTTAATTGAGCTCTTTTTTTGTATTTTACGAATGTGGTAAAATATTGAATATATAGACGCGGTATAGGGGGAAGAAGATGATAGCAGCAATTATAGTAGGAGCGGTAATTCTTTTAGCTTTAATTATTAAAGGAATTGCAAAGCCAAGGGGATTCCGCTTGTACAAAGAGGAGCTTCCAGATGAGCTCGGAATACATGAAGGTAATGGTTTTGAAGATATTGTTCATTCACTAGAAGATTCTTTACCGGCAGCCTATGTTCAACAGGTGAAACAGCGTATGAAAGGGCGAAATACAAAAGCCGATGAAGCAGAATGGACGTTTTTTGAGATGAAGCGCTACTTTTTATTAAATTCAGTCATTAAAGACGTACCGATGTTTAGTGAAAAAGTGGATGAAGTGTGGCACGAAATGATTATGTTTACCGTAGATTATGAGCGTTTTACAGAACACTTTTTCAGCCGCTTTTTGCATCACCAGCCAAATGTAGATACAACTCCATCCCCGCAGCCGGATAAGCGCGCCTTCTTTGATTGGATGTATGCTCATTTGTTTGACATAACAGGCAACAGCCGACTGCTTTGGGGGAAATTTTTTCAGCATCCGCTTGATAAAAGTACACTTCAAGATTTTCAAAGATTGTCAGAAGATGAATTGCTAGATCGCTATTTTTTAAGAAACGGCAAATGGGAAAAACAGCAGAGAGCCCTGATTCAAACGTTAAAAGAAGAAGTCACTGCTGCACGAAAAAGAAAAAAAACGGGCGAATCAACTTATTTTAAAAAAGCGGCTAAAAAAGGAAATGTATCAAACGAACTTCTTCTTCAAGGCTTTGTTTTTTATTCTCTCTACAAAGCCACCAGCTTTTCAAGCCATATGAATGAGCTGCTGCTATATAAAAAGACGATGTATGCGGGAGATACAGCCTCTTACAGCGGGTATAGCTGTTCAAGCCCCTGGGAAGACAACCGCCACCATCACCACAACGATGGAGGTCATCACCATCATGACGGCGGCAGCAGCTGTTCGAGTTCCAACTGCAGCAGCTCAAGCTGTTCAAGCTCCAGCTGCGGGAGTGGGTGTAGCAGCAGCTAATAAAGTAAAAAAACTCGTATAAAACGAGTTTTTTTACTTTAAATGAAACGATGGCAATAAGGTTCACTGACAAGCAATGAAAAGTTTGGTATAATCGTTACGTTTCAAAAAGGAGAGAAAATGAGTATGAATATTTTGTGGGATTTTGATGGAACCATCTTTGATACCTATCCAACAATTGTAAAAGCATTCAAAGAACTACTAACAGATCAAACGATTTCAGAAGACGATATTTTAAAACAAATGAAGATATCTTCTGACGTAGCAATTAAGCATTTCGATATTGAAAAGTCTTTGTTTGATAATCACTTCCATGTGCTCGAACAGAAAATCAACCCTAAAGATAAGCCTGCTTTTCCTCACGTGGAAGACGTACTGAGCTTTGCGGATACAAATGTAATTGTTACGCATAAATCTAGACAGTCTACTCTTGATATTCTGGCATTTTTTAATATGGAGCACTATTTTACAGAGATTATTACAAAAGATGATGGCTACAAACGAAAGCCTGATAGCGGCGCTTATGCCTATCTTCACGATAAGTATCAGCTCGATTTAGTGATTGGAGACCGTGAGCTCGACTTGAAACCTGCCCGTGAACTGGGAATCAAAACATGTGCATTTCAAAATAACGACATCGAAGCAGATTATCACCTTACCTCATACGATCAATTCTTTACAACTGTCGTAAATAAAAACTCGTGAAGCTATTCTTCACGAGTTTTTATTTGTTCAGGGTTATGTACTTCGGGAATTTCACCGAGCGTATAGTTCGCTACTTTTGTAATGTTACTATTAGCAAAGAAGTAAAACTCTCCGTCAACTCCGCGAATTTTTGTCGTGCGCAATCCAATTTCTTCAACAGTTCCTTTCGTATCATTTATGGATACGTGATCTCCTACTGAGAATTGATCTTCAAATAGAATAAAAAAACCGTTTAAAATATCTTTAATCAAATTTTGTGCACCTAAGCCTGTAATAAATCCTGCTACGCTAATACCAGCTAAAAGTGCTTTCATATTAATTCCGATTGCTTCTAAAGATGTGATAAGTACAATAAAATACACGACGTACATAACAATGCTCAGACAAAGCTTTTTCAGCGTTATTTCTTTACGTTCGTTGTATCTCAGCAGCTTAGTTTTAAATCTGAAATCAAAGATTTTGTTAATTACGCTACGAGCAAACCGGATGACAATTTGAGCAATGATAAAGATGAGGATAATTTTGATGATTACTTCACTAATGTCAATCCACTTACCGGTATTAAATAAAGTTTGCTGCACCCACTGTATGTCTTTCATGACTAAGTCCCTTTCTTGCTTTATAAAATTTTCTCTACTGAATAGTATAATTTATTTTGAAAAATATACTACTAGAATTTATTAAGAATCGTTTGAACTATTGTTTTATTTTAATTTATTTGTATTTGGTATATGTAATGAAAACTCCTTAATTTAAAAAAAAGAGAAAATCCTCAGGTATAGATATTTTTAAAACATTTCTTTATACAAATATTAAATAAAACCTTATAGCAGAGATTAGTATAGATCTTATTAACAAACATTATATACAGATATTAAAGAGAGAAAAACCCTCTAAAAACCCAATGGTATCAAGGGTTAGAGAGGAAATAGCTTTTCAATAAATAACTGTGTGGAAAATAGACCTTTTTTGTGAACAGAATCCTTTAGCTAAAGGATGTTTTTTTATAACAACAGATATGGAAACTATTTTATTTACTATGTTTTTCTTTTGCAATAGATGGATTTTAAAACCAATAGTATGAAGATTGCTGTTAAAAGTATGAATTATTTCCACTGTGGATAAAAGTAGTCGTGTTAAAGAGTAAATAACCTGGAAATCATCGTTAATAAAAAAGTAAAAGGGATGTTTTTATTAACAAGGAGGATGATATAACAGTCATTGAATATGTTTTCTTTCTTTTGTGGATAAGTATGAAGGTGTTTTTTTAGTAATATTCCGTAGTTGTACACAAGAAATATCATTTATTTGAACTCATTACGTTTATATAGATAGGATAATGGAATTGGATAGCTGCAAAAATGGGTGCTTGTTTGCGCTATTTGTATCAAAAAGAGAAGAGAAGGGAGATAAAACAAAAAAAAGGCATGCCAAATAAGCCCCTTATGAAGCTGTAAGTTCAGCAGGGACTTGATCTTGAAGATTTTTTGAAAGCTCTTTTCGAATGAGCGTACGGATTTTTCCACCGTAATTTTCAACGACTTGAGCATTATGGCTGAAGAAGGCCTGTTCAATCAGAGAATAAAGGACAGACTTCACTCGTTCAATACCATATTCAAAAGAAAGCTGAACCAAATCAGCGATGTCTTCGTTTTGGAATGAAGACATAACAATTCCGGTAGAATCTGTGCTGTGTCCAGATAATTTTACAAAAGTCTCTTCAATAGTACGTCGAATCGCCGCATCGTATTGATCTTTCTTTTCTTGTTTTGACATCTTGCCATTTTTAGCTCCGTCTTTTAAAACAAAGAAAATAGTAGATCCTTGGACAACGGTTTTAAATGCGCTCGTCTGTGTTTCAGCTATTTTTTGCATCATACCTTTGTAGTGAGTATATTTCGGTGTAAAAATTTTATAGTCATTAAAGCTAATTTTTGAAGTGTTTTCTCCAGGATTAAACTGACGCTTAATCGTATCGTTGTCATAAACCAATTCTTTGCGCAGCTCTAAGCGAAGGGCATTTACATTTTCAATTAGAATAAGTTCTTCAAAGCGAGTATATTCTAATTCCATAAACCCAAAGCCGTGTTCTTCAAAATATTGAGGATAGGGAATAATACAAATATTGATTCCTTTGCCGCTGCGAGAATAGGAAATTAATTCTGTTTCTGCTAATACTACATTGTTGTTGCGAACTGTTCGAACTGTACAATTCAAAGCGGCTGCAATCTCTTTTTCAGAAACATCACAAATAATACCTCTTTCATCAACGTGAAGGAAGTGGTAAAAAATTAATTGTGAAATTTGAGATTTAGATAAACGATGATGTTCTGCTACTGTTTTGATTGTAGGATTCCCATGAGCGTCTAGGTCCATGTGATCTTCAATATCTTTATATTTTTCTACGGTGCTAGACAATTGGCGAATAATTTGTTTTCCAATCTTCGCAAATTCTTTTTTTATCATGAGAATCCCTCCAATCTATTTCATATCAACATTAATTTATTAGGGTAAAATAACAAAGAATACCTTGTGAAAATTATATCAATAAGAAATAGAATCGCAAACGAACGAGTAGTACGCTAAAAACGGCAAAAGGTTCAAAGAATGCCGTCATATCAAGGGGTTCAGCATATAGGTTTTTTAGTACGACAAAAACGGCAAAAGCAAGCAAGCGCCGGTAGAACAGTGTTTGTTACGATCAGTAAAAATCAAAAAAAACTTTATGCGTTTTAGTACGTAAAAAACGGCAAAAGGCTCAGTATAGTACGCCAAAAATAGCAAAAGTGAAGAGTGGTACGCTAAAAACAGCAAAAGTTATCTCGATTCACCTAAAAAAAGGTAAAAAAATCACTTCTCTGATCGTTGTAAATAACACAATGAATTTTATTAGTACGTCAAAAATGGCAAAAGCTATTTTTAGTACATGAAAAACGTCAAAAACGACGTAGTAGTACGACAAAAAAAGCAAAAGTTTTCGTTTGGTACGTCAAAAATGGCAAAAGCTTTATATATGCTGCGAAAAAAATAAAAAATGGGGTTTGAAAACGCAATAACAAAGGGAAAAGCAATGTTTAGTACGCAGAAAACGGCAAAAGTAGTGAAGGAGTACGTAAAAAACGGCAAAAGGTAGGATTGTTTTACGAAAAAAAGAGAAAAATTAACAATTTATATGGGATAATTAGCAAATGAAACGAATTTAGTACGTCAAAAACGGCAAAAGAAGCAAAGTGGTACGTCAAAAACAGCAAAAGACAGTAATTAGTACGCAGAAAACGGCAAAAGCATCGGAGGAGTACGTCGAAAACGGCAAAAGCTATTGTTTAGTACGTTAAAAATGACAAAACTTCCAAACTATGAAATGAAAATAGAGGGAGATTTTGTATCAAAAAGACGAAAATGGCAAAATGTCAAATGAAAAAGGAAGGGAATGATTTACCCTTCCAATGTTTCTCTATGTTCTCCTCCAAAATAGTCTTGAATTTCATAATTTTGAAGAGGAATAAAAGAGATTTCAAATCCTTGAAGTTTTTGCTGATAACTTTGGATCAGTACTTGATTGCTAACAAATTCTGCTAGAGATTCATTAATTAATTTTAGGTTTACATCAATTTTCTTTGAACGAAAACGAACTTTTGAAGCAAAATATTGATACGGATAAAAATGAGTGTAAGACTTTTCTTGTAAATAACAATCTAAACGCTCTTTTTGAAATGCATAAAGCAGTAAAGAAGAAAGCGAGTTATCTTTAAACTTTTTAATAACATCACTGTAAATTTGTACAAACTGCTGATTTAAAAAGCCTTGATGCGTATCATCGCTAAATACAATCGTTGCATATCGTCTGCCCGTTACTTCATCGGTTTCAATGACAGCCTTTTGGAAGAAGTTGATCGCAAATTTTGTATCTCTGGAATTTTTCTTCTTCGCTACACCTTCTACGTGATATCTGGCAATTTTCATAATGCGGGCTTCAACCGCTTCGTAGTTTTTTACACCTTTTGAATTATAAATTTCTTTAACAATATCCGCTAAGTCAAGCGTCACCGTTTTTTCTTTATAAAACATCTCGTCGCGCTGTGAAAGGGCAAACTGGATAATTTGAGAATCTTTTGGATCTAATACCATATTTCGTTTGGAAAGAACTGTTTGATTATCATTCACAGGGATAATGGTACGAATGAAATATTCTTCATCAACTTTATAGTCATTATATAAAACGACTTCTTGGGAGTTTGTTTTAACTTCCATATTAGTTTTAAGAGAATGACTTTCATTTGAGAAGATAGGGGCCTCTACCCACGAATTTAATCGTTTATCAATCCAGTTGCTTAAATTTCCATTGTATTTTTCTAATATGATTTCAGCAATTAAAAAAGTAAAGTCCGTGTGAAATGCTTTCTCTATTTGATAATTCATTTTTGAATCTAAATAAGGAAAATCGGTAATGTTTGTTTTTTTGCTTTTAGCCCATGCCTCTACTTCTTTTAACTTTATCTTTAAAATATCTTCAGGTTTTTCCACGCCAAACAGCTTTTTTAAGTGTTCGGTATCCACTTTTTTATCCATCACTTTTTTGGCTAATTCAATGTCTTCAAAAATAGGGTTAGGCTTTTCTGATTTAATATCTTTTTTTAACGTTTGCAGCCAGTTTTTCTTATTTGATTGCCTTCTTTTGTAGGCCGGGTTTCTTATTTCCTTAGGGTTTATTAATTTATTCTCTAAAACAAACGTATCTTGCAATATATTTAAAATGTAGTCTTCTATAAAATCTTTTTCATTCGAAAAAAACGAATGAGAATCATATAAAAAGTCTATGCACTTTGCTTTGATATTGTCATCGATCGCATCGCTGATTTGTTTAATAAGATAAGGAGAAAAATTGGATGGTTCGTTCATGTTGACCTCCTCTGTATGTATTTAATCTGTAACAGTCTTATTATATCTTTTTTGAACGATACTCTAAAGGCTAAAAGGAAAATTCGTTTTTGTGAATGCTGTTTTATATCAAATTAGCCTAGCCAGTTATTAGTATATAAAGGCATATTGCAAATATAAAATTCTTTCTTTATAGCGCTTGTACAATATAAGTATGTACTTTAGATGTAAGGAGAGTATTATAGTAGTTTTATAAAAGAGAAAAGCAAAGTACATTCATTGAGTTTAAAAATGGAAAAGTTTATACTTGCCAAGTACACTCTTTTTACAAATAGGGGGAATAAGTATGTTGTTAAAACCTAAAGCAATTTTTTTAGATATGGATGGTACGATATTAAACCGTGCTAACAAAGTAAGTATTCAAACAAAAGAAATCATTAACGAATTACGAAAACAGGGAATTTTTGTTTTTATCGCTACGGGAAGAGCGTTTGATGAAATAGAAGAGTTAGTTCCTGAAGGCTTTCAAGTGGATGGATTTATCACGTCAAATGGTATGGCAGGGTACGTAGGAAAAGAAGCAGTCTTTCAGCATTCGCTTTCGCTTCAGCTGGTGGAAACCATTATTGAAAAAGCAAGAGCTAACAAGGTATACTATGAGCTTTTCCCGTACGGCACATCTCGCGTGACGTTAAAACAAGATCAGTCCTATGTGGAAAATGAAATTAGAGAGCCAAAGCCAGACAGTGTGGAAATTAACGAGTGGCTTTCCCGTAAACAAGCAATTAAAGAAGAAATTGACTGGAAAGATTCCGTAGAAGGAAGCGAATTTTCAAAGTTCTATTTCTTTGCAAGAACGCACGAGCATATCGATAAATGGAAAGAGGAGCTTGAAGAACTAAAAAAAGAAATCGACTTTACAACTTCTACTTCATCTAAACACAATGTTGAAGTGATGGTGGCAAACGTAAATAAAGCAACGGGAATTCAGCAAATGCTAAAACATTTTAATTTGCCCGAGCAAGACATTCTAGCAATTGGCGACAGCAACAATGATTTACCAATGTTTCAGTTTGCCAGCTATGCTGTAGCGATGAAAAATGCGCCGGATCATATTAAAGAAATTGTGGATGACGTAACGGAATTTAACTGTGACGAAAACGGCGTATCTCATTATCTTTCTAAATTTTTATTGCAAAAATCTACTAGAAGTAATCCCGTTTTATAAAAATTAATCTATTTCACGACAATGCATTATAACCAACTATTCAAAACATCGTCTTTTAGGCGGTGTTTTTAGTATACATAAGGTGAAAAGTAAATCGTTCATTATTTTTAGTTATAGCACTCTTAGCTAAAAAGAATAGATAAGAATAAATCTTCTATAATTTAAAAATCATGTTATAAACAACATAACTATATAACTATCCTCGTACCTATCGCTGCAAAACGACTTTCAGCCCTGATGAGTGCCACCATGCCAAAGCATAAAACATTTTAAAATTTAAACCTTTTCTTTCTTTAAACTTTTTATAAAATGCGGAGAAAAGGGATTGTATCTCCGTATATTTAATGCTAATATAACATTTAATGAAAATAGTATAACATATTTATCTTTATTTTATAATTAGTATGACATAAATTCTTAATTTAATCGTTTTATTAAGTGTTTATAATCACAGCGACCAGCATATTTGTCTATTCATTACTATTAAATTGTGTATCTTGTAAGCTGCTAAATAAAAAATACTAGCGTTATTAAACTATTAAAACCAAAGAATAGGAAGATTTAATGTGAATAAAAGAAAAATTGTCTATATAGTTTCCGACTCAGTAGGTGAAACGGCTGAGCTGATGGTAAAAGCGGTTTTAACTCAATTTAGTGGAGAAGATATTGAAATTCAAAATACTTCTTACGTAGAAGATGAGGGAAATATTGATAATATCATTGCTGAAGCAAGGTGTAACGAGGCCATCATTGCGTATACTATCGTCATCACACCTTTAAAACAGTATCTTGACCAAAAGGCACAAGAAGAAGGAATTGTAGCCATTGATTTAATGACCCCTCTTATGAGTGCCTTTAGCCAAACCTTTAATAAAGAACCTAACCTTCAACCCAGGTTAACGAGAAAATTAGACGATAACTATTTTCGAAGAGTAGAAGCAGTTGAATTCGCTGTTAAATATGATGATGGACAAGACTTCAGAGGTATCAAGCGAGCTGATCTAGTGTTGATTGGTGTTTCGAGAACATCTAAGACGCCACTTTCTATGTATTTAGCTCATAAAAGTCTTAAAGTAGCGAATATACCGTTAGTTCCAGAAGTGACGCCTCCTGATGAACTTTTTACTATTCCGAAAAATAAATGTATTGGTTTAGTTATTACACCGGATAAGCTCAATGAAATCCGAAAAGAAAGATTAAAAAATTTAGGTTTAGCGTCTCAAGCCAATTATGCCAATGTAGATCGAATCCTTGAAGAGCTGGACTATGCTGAGAAAATTATGAAGCGTATTGGTTGTCCTATTGTTAATGTCTCAGGTAAGGCAGTTGAAGAAACCGCTGAAGTGATATTGAGCATGTTAAAAAAGGACAAGATGAAAGGGTATGTATAAAAACTCCCATTATGTAAGATAGACAACTTGTCAGACATACTTAATCTATAGAGAGTCAGGTAGAACAGGCGTGTTGCTAAAAGGTGCTTTTTAAAAATATAAAAGATAAGGAAGATTGTGATGAGCAATGTATATAAAAAAACAGACGTTATCTTAATTGGGGCCGGAGTTATGAGCGCAACGTTGGGATCTTTACTAAAAGAGTTAGCGCCGGAATGGGAAATCAAAGTATTTGAGAAACTCGCAGATGCAGGAGAAGAAAGCTCGAATGAATGGAATAATGCAGGGACTGGCCATGCTGCACTGTGCGAGTTGAACTATACATCTGAACAAGCTGACGGATCTATAGATATTACGAAAGCAGTGCGAATTAATGAACAGTTTCAGCTTTCAAGACAGTTTTGGTCGTATCTTGTAAGCAGTAATTTAATTCATCATCCGCAAGAGTTTATTATGCCAATCCCTCATATAAGTTTCGTACAAGGAGAAAAGAACGTATCCTTTCTGAAAAAACGTTTTGAAGCGCTATCAAATAATCCGTTGTTTCAAGGGATGGAGTATTCGGATCGTCCTGAAAAGTTAAAAGAATGGATGCCGCTTGTTATGAAAGGCCGTACATCGACTGAAGCAATTGCGGCAACCAAAATTGACTCAGGGACGGACGTGAACTTTGGAGCTTTAACTCGTATGTTGTTTACACATTTAAAAAGTAAAAGCGTAGAAATAAACTATAACCACAGCGTTGAAAATCTGACACGTAACGCAGACGGCTCGTGGGAAGTAAAAGTACATGATATTCATAGCGGCAAACAGGAATATCACACGGCGAACTTTGTTTTTATCGGAGGAGGAGGCGGAAGTCTGTCTTTACTCCAAAAAACGGGTATTCCTGAGTCCAAACATATTGGAGGGTTCCCGGTAAGCGGATTATTTATGGTATGCAATAACCCCGAAGTTGTAGCGCAGCATCACGGGAAAGTGTACGGAAAAGCAAAGGTTGGTGCTCCGCCAATGTCGGTTCCGCACCTTGATACACGCTATATCGAACGCAAAAAAACACTGCTGTTTGGACCTTTTGCCGGATTTTCACCAAAGTTCTTAAAAACGGGTTCAAATTTGGATTTAATCAATTCTGTAAAACCGAATAATATCTTAACAATGTTAGCAGCAGGCGTCAAAGAGATGGGCTTAACGAAATACTTGATTCAACAGGTGCTGTTGTCCAATGAAAAGCGTATGGAAGAACTTCGCGAGTTTATTCCAAACGCAAAAAGCGAAGACTGGGATATCGTCGTAGCGGGTCAGCGTGTACAAGTAATCAAAGATACGGAAGCCGGAGGTAAAGGAACTCTTCAATTTGGTACAGAAGTTGTGAGTTCAGCTGATGGTTCCGTTGCTGCATTGCTCGGGGCTTCGCCAGGTGCTTCGACTGCTGTTCATGTCATGCTTGAAGTGCTAGAAAAGTGTTTCCCGCAGCATATGAAGAAATGGGAATCAAAAATAAAAGAAATGATTCCTTCTTACGGCTTATCTTTGGTAGAAAATCCAGCGCTTTTTAACGAAATTCATGCTTCTACAGCACAAACGCTTGATTTAAGTAAAAAAGAACTTGTGTACCGATGATTTTAGGCAGCCTTTGACACGTATGCTTTAGATTAAAAGAATTTTTTAGAAGCTGTTGCAAAGTATTCAAAATATAGGTGAAACATATAAGAAAAAACGAGGGAGCTTCGTTATATAACGGGCTTCTTTTTATTTATTTCCTTTGCTAGCAGAATTTACTTCGTATACATGATATAATTCTTATTAGTAAGCGTTTACATGCAATGAAGTGAAGAAGTGGAAAATAGCTATTTCGAGGAGCCGATAAAAGATGATTCTAACTAATACATCTTTACTAACGAAAGAACAAACGATTTTTAGCCATTCAGGGAATAAAATTAAATTAGAAGACAGAGAGATTGATATTGTTGCTCGATTTGAAGAGCCTCTTGTTCTAGTTTTAGGAAATGTTCTAAGTAACGAAGAATGTGATGAACTTATACAGCTATCTAAAGATAAAATGCAGCGATCAAAAATTGGCGCTGAACGTGAAATAAACAGTATTCGAACGAGCAGCGGCATGTTTTTTGAAGAAAGCGAAAATGAGCTTGTACATCAAATTGAAAGAAGACTTTCTAAGATAATGGGACCGTCTATTGAATATGCTGAAGGTCTTCAAGTTTTAAAATACTTGCCTGATCAAGAATACAAAGCACATCACGATTATTTCACTTCTGCAAGTAAAGCATCTAAAAATAACCGTATTAGTACATTGGTTATGTACTTAAACGATGTCGAAGAAGGAGGAGAAACTTATTTTCCTAAGCTGGGTCTTTCCGTATCTCCGACAAAAGGAATGGCCGTGTACTTTGAATATTTTTATAGTGACGCTGAACTTAATGACCGTACTCTCCACGGGGGAGCTCCTGTTATAAAAGGAGAAAAGTGGGTCGCTACCCAGTGGATGCGCAAACAAAAAATTCGATCGTAAAAACAAAGGTTTGAAGAGCCCTATTAGCTATTGTTAATGAGGGCTCTTATTTATGTTACAAAAAAATAGTAATCATGTTAGTCAGTTATTATATTGAAATATTCATACTTATTCTATTTGTGCGGCTATTCCTTATTCTTATAAGCTGGTAGACGATAAATGTATTTGTAGTGTAAAATATCCTCATGATTAAAAATCTGGATACACGAAAACGAAAAATGTGTTCGTGAGGTAAAAATAAAATAGATGCTATTTAAAATAATGACTTTAAAACAGGTAACCAATTTTTATAATAGTTGCACGAAAAAACTCGTGAAAGGTATTTTCACGAGTTTTTGTTTTTAGGTGATTTACACTATTTATAAAATCATTTTACTTTTATATAGTAGATAGGGAACGTGTTAAAGGAGGACTCGGGTTTTGAAAGAAATAAAAGCAATTATTTACGCGATGCTCGCGACGTTTATGCTGCTTCTTACTGGATGCAGCGATGAGCAGGCAAGTCATTCAAGCACATCTTCTACCGATACAAAACAAGCAGTTCAAGTAGAAGATTCATCAGATCAAGAAGACGATCACAGTCCTTCTAAAGCAAGTCGTGAAGATGTAGTAGGTGAGGCAGCTACGGTAGAAAGAGTAGTGGACGGTGATACGCTTAAAGTGAAAATGCTGAACGGAAAGACGGACCGAGTGCGACTACTTCTTGTTGATACCCCCGAAACAAAGCATCCCAAACTAGGCGTACAGCCCTTTGGTCCAGAAGCATCTGCTTACACCAAAAAAAGGCTAGAAGGACAGGAAATTACCCTTGAATTTGATGTGCAAGAGCGTGATCAATATGGACGCTTGCTTGCTTATGTATGGATAGACAATGAGTTGTATAATGAAGAGCTGCTAGCAAAAGGGTTAGCCCGCGTAGCAGTATTTCCTCCTAATACAAAGTACGTAGATGAATTTAAGAAAATACAGGAGCAGGCTCGAAAAAGCGAAAAAGGCATCTGGAGTATTGAAAACTATGCACAAGAAAGAGGATATAATACGGGTGCTGTAAAAAATCAGTCCTCTTCTAAACAAAAGGATACTCAGTCTGCCAAAAGCTGTGAAAGTAAAATAAAAGGAAATCAAAACTCTAAAATTTATCACGTGCCAACAGGGGCACACTATAATCAAACCATGAACAACGTCATTTGGTTTTGTACCGAAAAAGATGCGCAAGAAGCGGGATACAAAAAAGCAAAAAACTAACAAAGAAATTCAGTAGCTGCTGAGTTTCTTTTTTGTGAGTTCAGTAAGGATGTGCATAGGACTGGCTAAATACCATCCAACAAAGAGCGACCGATCCGTATAAGAAGACGCAGTGGCCATATGAGCAGGTGAGGCACTTGAACAAGAATTTCTGCTAAAACTCCCCATCCGCTCATCGTAGTATCTTTCTGCTGACGGCGTTTTTTCATAGTCATCATCCATTCATTTGAAAATATACATTAATTATACAATGAAAGGAAGATTAGGAGTTAATTTTTTCTTTCTTTTCTTTTTCGTGTTAAAGTAGATAGGTAAGAAGGTTTGCTACAAATAACGCAAGCGAAGAGAATAAAGGGAGTTTGAAAATCGTGAAAATAAGGAAAGCAAGAAAAGAAGATGCTTCTGCTGTAACGGAATTACTTTATGACATGCTTGGCAGTATTGCATGCTCTCATACGGCGGCTACAACGAATGAAGAAGCGCTTTTAAGACTTAAAGCGTTTATTCTGTCTGAGAAGAATCGCTATAGCTATCATCATATTACAGTCGCAGAAGTCGACGAGAAGGTAGTTGGACTTATGCTTTGCTACGAAGGAAGTATGTTACAAACGCTTTATGAACCAGTTAAGCGTTTTGTACGTGCTAAACTTAATAATCCAGCGTGGGAAATTGATATAGAAACTGAACACGGAGATTATTATATTGACTCTCTATGTGTAGATGAAGCTTACCGTGGAAAAGGGATAGGAACGGCTCTTTTAAATGTAGCCAAGCAAGAAGCCAAAAAGCGTAAGATGTTTTTATCGTTAAACGTTGAATATAATAACGTAGAAGCCAAAAAATTGTATCAGCGTATAGGCTTTCAAGAGCATAAAACCATTTTTATTGATAAAAAACCATTTTTTTATATGAAGACTGCCTGAGCATCTTTACGGTAGTATTTTTTGTGATAAAATGGATATATAAGTAAAATAATAAGAACCAACAGCTCAGCACTTTTGCTGAGCTTTCCTGTAAATCGCGTAAACGTATCAAAATGGAAAGAATCCTACATCCAATGGACCATAAGCAAGCGGTCATGAAAGTATGTTTGCTGATGTGCCACATGAAAGGAGCGTGCATGAACATCAGAGATCTTCCGTTTAATATGAGTTATCGATTTAATGAACAGCTTCGAGAAGTTCCGATTAACCCCCACCAAATGAAGCAGGGAATTATCTATTTAAAGAAACGAGCTCTTGAAGAAGAGGATGAGTGTGCCGCTGCTAAAACATATGGACATATTGGTGTATATGAGCGCATACTTGGAGAATTAACGAGCAGTGAAAGACATCTGCTGCTGGCCATTTATCTATATGACCGACATGTTGATACAATAGGTGAATTTTTGAATACGATCAGACTTGGACATACATATCACTGGCAAGAACAGTGGGATAAAGCGAATGAAACGTTTCAGCTACTCATTGAACAATTAAAAGCAGATGAAGACCTTCACATATATGAAGACTTTGTCTATCAGCATTATGGAAAATGTTTACTTGATCAGCGGGTTGTTTCCAGAGCACATCACTATTTTCAACGCGCGTTAGAAATTCGATTGAAAAAAGGCGATAAAGAATTAATTGAGTCAACTAATTCCTGCATCCGTCTTTGTTTAAATAAATTAAAACATTCCTAGTATACATAAAAGATAAATGGCTCATAGCCTTGGTTACACATAATGCATAAACTTTCCGTTTGACAAACGTATGTGAACATATTATAGTCATACATGGCAATTTAAGAATACGTAATATAAAAACTAAACATAAGCGTCTCTTCTCTTTTGGAGAAGGGGCTTTTTTATGTGAATTTTTATGCCGAGGAGGGTTTAATCGATGAGTAAAACAGTAAAAGATGTCATCTTTTTATTAATAGGTTCGTTTGTATTTTCACTTGCAGTTAACATGTTCGTCATTCCAATAGGACTAGGTGAAGGCGGCGTTACCGGTATATCAATTATTTTATATTATACAACGCATCTTTCAACGGGCGTCACTAACTTTATTTTAAACGGTATCTTGCTTATCGTAGGGTATAAATTTTTAGAGAAAAAAACCATCGTCTATACGATGATTACGATTATCGCTACATCTATTTTTCTTCACGTAACTGAAGGCTGGGGTCTTCATCTTCATGAAGAGCTCATTGGCATGGTTTTTGCCGGTGTACTGCTAGGCGTTGGAATTGGGATGATTTTGCGAGTTGGTGGAACAACAGCAGGTTCAGCCATTATTGCTCGAATTCTAAATAAGTTTTTAAACTGGAAAGTCAGTCATGCACTTTTAATTGTTGATTTACTAGTGGTATTGGCTTCTTATTTTATTATTGGAATCGAAAAGCTACTATTTACGATCGTCATGCTGTACATTACAACAAAAGTAATTGACTTCGTTATTGAAGGGTTTGATGCTAAAAAGGCCGTTACCGTTATTTCAAGCAACAAAAATGAAGTAGCGGATCAAATCAATGAACAGCTTGATCGCGGAGTAACGATTCTAAACGGTCGAGGGAACTATACAAAAGAATCAAAAGAAATCTTGTATGTGGTCATTAATAAACAAGAGCTTATTAAACTTAAAAAGCTGATTAAAAAAATTGATGATGAAGCATTTGTGATTGTACACGATGTACGAGATGTAATTGGAAAAGGCTTTCTAAGCGCATAGAGCTGTGGTTCTTGGCAATTTTTTCTGACGTTGGTTTTTTTCGAAAAAGTATGATATAAGTGTGTCTAAAGACAATTCAATATACGAAAGGAAGAACCCATATGCGTAATAAAAGGCATGTAAAACGTCTTCTTCAACGTCGAATTCGTTCTTTACGATACGTTGTCTTGGTTTTATTTACGATACTGATCTTAAAGTACGTTAGTGAAATCATGTAACTTTTTTATATGAGTCTTATCGCTCATTTGGAGTGCTTTTTCTTTTAAATTAGTAAACCAATTTGTATAATGGGTTTTAAGAAGGAGGAGTTCCATGAGCATTCCCAAACCATTAGTTCAGCTTAATCAACTCTTTATCGTTATAACGGTTTTGCTCGCTTTACTTGCGGCAAAGTGGCTTTTACTTTTGCCTTTTCTCGTTGGAGTAGTCACACTTGCAACAAAGCGTAATCCCGTAATTATGGCAGGGAAAAAGCTTCTCAAAAAGCCTGCTTCTTCTTATCAAATGGAAGACCGGGATCAGCAGCTTTTTAACCAATGGATTGCAACGATATGTATGGGGGTTGCTTTCATTTCATTTTTAATGGGTTATCGCTTGTCGGCTATGTATTTAGTATAATGGTGATTCTTGCTGCTGGTGTAGCACTGATGGGATATTGTATAGGCTGCACGATTCGTTATCGATATATGATGTGGAAATATAAAAGAAAAAAACACGCTGCATAAACAAAGCCTTGAGAAGGCTTTGTTTTTTTTATGCTCATTTGTATGCGTTATCAATAAATTTAATCATCATAACGGGTGAAAACAAGTGTTAGAGCACCAATATCCTTTAAAAACCTTTGTTGACAAAGTAAGGTAAACAAATTAAACTTTTTATGATAATAATAATCGTTACGATTTAAAAGGGGGAAGTTATAGTTAGAGACCGTACATAAAAGAAAGATAGTTTTGAATAAAGGAGGGATTTGTATGAGAAAAAGGATAAGTCTGCTATGCTTAACGCTTGCTGCGATAGGTATGCTAGCGGCATGTTCGAGTAACTCTGCGAGTACCGAAGAAAAGAGTGAAAAGAAATCACTTACTTTTGTATCGAATTTTCCAAGTGACACGCTCGATCCACAGTTGAATTATACAACTGTACGAGCTGGTATTGCCGAAACGTTAGTAAAAGTTAATGAGCAATTACAGATTGAACCATGGCTTTCAAAAAAGTGGAAAACAGAAGACGATGGGACGACCTGGGTATTTGAGATTAGAGACGGGATTACGTTTCAAAATGGCAAGGATCTGAATGCTGAAGCCGTGAAAAATTCGTTAGAAAGAACGATAAAAGAAAGCGAAGCAATGAAAAGTGCACTTAAAATTAAAGAAATGAAAGCCAGTGGCCAAATCTTAACCATTACAACAACAGAGCCGCTTGCCACGCTGCCTTCTGAACTTGTTCATCCAAACACGGCAATTATTGATGTAGATGCTCCAGATACAAAAAGTAAACCCGTGGGAACAGGGCCATTTAAAGTAGCTTCGTTTAAACCGGATAATGAAATGAAAGTAAAAAAATATAAAGAATACTGGGGCGGGGAACCAAAATTGGATGAAGTTGTGTTAACATTTAATGATGATGAAAATGCACGCACTTCCGCTTTACAATCAGGTGAAGCCGATATTGTGTATCGTCCGGCTATTGAAAGCTTAAACACGTTGAAAAAGGATCCTTCAATTGTAGTCGATATACAGCCAAGTCTCAGAAATCAAATGCTTTTCTATAATTCAAGGCAAGAAGCTTTTAAAGATAAAAATGTGAGAAAAGCGTTTGATGTATTATTAAATCCCAAAGATGTTGTCGACACAGCACTCGCAGGTCAAGGGTCACCAGCAGCAGGTCCATTTTTAAAGAGTTTAGATTTTTCGAACGATCAAAAAACGAAAACCTATGGACCAAGTGAGGCTCAAAAATATTTAGAAAAAGCCGGTTATATACTCAAGGATGGAAAAGTAATAAAAAATGGAAAACAGCTTTCCTTTAAGCTTGTTACATACCCTTATCGTCCAGAGCTGCCTTTAATGTCACAACTGCTTCAGTCAGAAGCAAAAAAAATTGGTGTAAAAGTAGAGATTCAACAAGTAGAAAATATGGACGAGTATATGACAACAAAAGATGATTGGGGAATCGTTACATATAGTCTAGTAACCGCGCCTCGAGGAGACGCAGGGTATTTCTTTAATGCTCTTTATATGGATGGAGGAGCATTTAATGTTGGGCATTTTCATGAACCAGCGTTAACTTCCACTATTACTGAGTTGAACAGAACAGTTGATCAAAAACAGCGCAATAAGTTGGCAAGACAAGCTGGAGAAATAGTAGAAAAGGAAACGCTGCACTCTTCAATTGTTCATCCGAATAATTTTGTGGCCTATAGAAAAAATGTGGAAAATTGGGTTACAACTAAAAGTGAATACTATGTGATAACAAAGGATTTAGATGTGAAGTAGATATGAAATTAATTGGTAAAAGAATAATAGAATTACTCATTTTTTTAGTTATCCTATCGTTTCTCAGCTTTGTTTTGATGAAGCTAGCTCCAGGAGACCCAGTTAAGCAAATGCTCCGCGTAGATGACGTGGCAGTTTCTGAGGAACAAATAAATAGTTTAAGAACAGAGCTAGGGTTTAATGAACCTGTATATATTCAATACGTAAAATGGCTGAAACGCTTTTTTCAGTTTGATTTAGGGTCTTCGTATATGACAAAAGAGCCTGTCATCGATGAATTAGCCGAAAAATTTCCGGCTACGCTGCGCTTGACGGCTGCATCTTTGGTTGTGATGCTGTTAATAGCTGTGCCACTCGGCACGCTGTCAGCACTGTATCCGAACAAGTGGATTGATTATCTCAGCAGAAGTGTGTCCTTAATTGGAGCATCTATTCCCAGCTTTTGGCTCGGCCTTTTGTTTATACAGCTGTTCTCTGTACATCTTCAATGGCTTCCTTCAATGGGTACAGGCACAGCAGCCCATCTTGTGATGCCTTCTTTAACACTTGGTTTTGCCATGTCCGCTGTGTATATGCGAATGATTAGAGCTAGTCTGCTAGAAGGACTGAAACAAGATTTTGTACGATCCGCTCGAGCAAGAGGAATCAGTGAAAGCCGAATTTTTATTTTCCATGCGTTTCGGTATAGCTTAACGCCCATCCTTACCATTTTAGGGACGAGCTTAGGCAGTTTGCTTGGAGGAACAGTCATCATTGAAGTGCTTTTTGCTTATCCTGGAATTGGAAAGTTAGTTATTGATGCAATTATGAATCGTGATTATCCTGTGATTCAAGGGTATATTTTGTGGATGGGCCTGTTTGTTGTTTTCATTAATTCACTTGTGGATTTGAGCTACAAATATGTAAATCCCCAGCTCTACGTAAAGAGAGGGGATAAAACGTGAAAAAAACTCAGCTTCCTTTTGTAGTGATAAGCGTTTTTGTTATGGCGCTCATTTTATTTTGTCTGTTTGGAAGTCAGCTAACACCAACAGATCCCACACAAGTGAACATGCAAGACCGTCTTCAAAAAGCCACCAGTGATCACTGGCTAGGAACTGATCATTTGGGCAGAGATCTTTTTTCACGAATCATAGCTGGAGCTCAGACTACGATTGGAACGAGTTTTCTTGTCTTAGCTCTTTCTCTTTTGATTGGGGTCCCGGTTGGTTTAATTTCAGGGTATATTGGAGGAAAGATAGATCGCTTTTTAATGAGAATTGTAGATGCATTTTTAGCTTTTCCTGATTATATTGCAGCCATCGTCTTAAGTGGGCTGTTAGGGCCTGGATTATTTAACTTAATTGCCGCGATAGTTATTGTAAAGTGGGTTAGTTATGCAAGGGTAGTGCGCAGTATTGTGCTTCAAGAAAAGTCAAAAGAATATGTGATGATTGCTAAATTAAGCGGAGTGGGAACACTACCTTTAATCCTGCGCCATTTTCTTCCTCATGTAGGAGGACATGTTCTTGTTCTTGCTACGCTGGATATAGGGAAAATTATTTTAATGATGGCTTCATTGTCCTATATTGGACTAGGGACTCAGCCGCCTACTCCGGAATGGGGAACGATGCTAAATGAAGGCAGGGCCTACTTTTACAATGCTCCGCAGTTAATGTTGATACCAGGCACGGCCATTATTTTATTTGTGCTGACGTTTACAGCTTTAGGTGAATATATTCGAGGGAAATATCAAGTTAATCGATAAAAGAGGTGATCGTCATCGTTTTAGAAGTAAAGCATCTAGCCATTCATAATAAAACAAAACAAATCGTAAA
Source organism: Priestia sp. 53B2 (assembly GCF_056099005.1). Taxonomy (NCBI): domain Bacteria; kingdom Bacillati; phylum Bacillota; class Bacilli; order Caryophanales; family Bacillaceae; genus Priestia; species Priestia sp. 53B2. The sequence goes on along the minus strand of NZ_JBLZXA010000030.1, from coordinate 333,549 downwards.
AGACGTTTCTCTTACAATCGACCAAGGGCAGTGGATGGCGCTCGTTGGAGAAAGCGGAAGCGGGAAAAGCATCACTGCTGCTTCAATAGGAGGGCTGCTGCCGTCAGGTGTAACGCTTAAAGGAGGTTCTATTACTTTTAAGCAGAAAAGAGATGCGCCTATCCTTGGAAAAGATATTTCGTATATCTTTCAAGATTATCGAAGCGCTTTTACACCTTTTTTAACGATTGGAAAGCAGTTTGATGAAACGATTCGTACACATAGTAAACTGTCTAAAAAAGACAGGAAAGCGGCCATTTTTCAGGCTCTAAAAGCTGTGAATTTACCGAATGAACGCGTGTATAAAAGCTATGCTTCTCAGCTGAGCGGAGGACAGCTTCAGCGAGCGGCGATTGCTTTAGCGCTGATGATGAAGCCTGCCTTGATTATCGCCGATGAACCAACTACTGCTTTAGACAGTGTGGCAGCAGCTGAAGTTCTTCAGCTGCTCTATAAGCTGAAAGAAGAAGCAGGCTGTGCCATTCTGTTTATTACCCATGATTTGCGTCACGTGCGGAAATATGCAGACCGAGCAGCTATTATGCTAGCAGGAGAAATCGTGGAAGAAAACAGTATTGAATCTTTGCTTCACGCGCCGCATCACTTTTATACAAAAAAACTGTTTAACGCCATTCCTTCTTTACAGAAAACGCCTGATCGATTAGCAGATACTCAGGAAAAAGTGTTGATATAGGAGTAGGATATGAAAGAAAAAAGTATATTACGCGTCAAGCAGCTTGTGAAAAAATATAAAGACGTTAAAGCGCTGAATAATGTTTCTCTGCATATTGATAAAGGAGAATGTGTAGGGATTGTTGGAGAAAGTGGAAGCGGAAAAAGTACGCTTGTAAAAAGTGTGCTAAGGTTAACAGAAATTCAGCAGGGAGAAGTATGGTTTGCAGAGAAACCTCTTCATAGGTTAAAAGGAAAAAAACTGCAGCAAGCTCGTTTAGGCATGCAGGTTGTCTTTCAAAACCCCGCGGCTTCTTTTAACCCGAAAGTAAAAATCATTGATTCTTTACTCGAGCCTTTGCGTCAGCAGCGAACCGTTCCTCCATTTTTATCTCACGTGAGTAAGAGTGAAAAAGAAATCGCTCATTATTTGTTAGAAAAAGTGGGGATCAGCGCAGAATATGCGCTGAGTTATCCTCATGAACTCAGCGGTGGACAGCTTCAGCGTGTAGCGATTGCACGTGCTATTAGCGTAGGTCCTTCTCTAGTGCTGCTAGACGAACCAACAGCGAGCCTTGACGTTACGGTACAAGCAAAAATTTTAAATTTATTAAAAGATTTGCAGGAGACGCTTCAGCTGTCTTATCTGTTTATTTCGCATGATTTAGCAGCGGTAAATTTTATGAGCACCCGCATGATAGTTATGCAGCAAGGTGAGGTTATTGATCAGTTTGAACGTGCAAAGCTATTTGATAAAAACAGGCATCCTTATACAGAAAAGCTTGTGCGTTTATTTGAATAGAGAGTAAAGCTCTTCGTTTAGTATACTAAATGAAGAGCTTTTTTATAAATGAGACAGAGGCGAGTTCAGGGACGAGGCGGTGGAGTATGCATATGGATAAAATGATAGCCGGCTTGACAAAGCATGATAAAACTAATGCTGAGTACAATAAGAGGAATTAGCTTGTTTTTTCCTCGTTCTTCGTAAAGTCCCGCTGCGCTTAAAAGAAACCCAATAGCAGCTAAAGGAGGAGAAACGCGAAAGAATAAATCATCAGCGGTAAAACCTTGGTTTGTATACTTATAATAAAAAAATAGTCCTGTAATCAATAAAAATAGTCCAATCCAAAACAGCGTAAGTTTTCCAAAAAGGGTTTTAGGCACTGTAGTTTCACTCCTTTTGTCAGTCAAGTACCATAAAATACTAGCATAAAACGTTCTCGTTTGCATTAGAGAAAAAGAACTTGAATTATACAATATGTGTAAAAAATAGGTTGGAAGTAGGGGGACATGAAGTATGCAAAACTCTCAATGTAAAAAAATACATATCGTTGGAAGTGGAAAAACGACTTTTGCTCGTTTACTAGCTCATAGATTAAAACTTCCTCACTATGAACTTGATAATGTTATGTGGGAACGAACACAGGAAGGAGATAAAAGAAGAAGTGAAGCGGATCGAAAAAAGTGTTTACATCATATTGCAGCTTCAAAAGAATGGATCATAGAAGGCGTACATTATACGTGGGTGAGAGAAAGTTTTGATAGAGCTGATCTTATTATTTTTCTCGATACGCATTATTTAAAAAGAGTTTGGTTTATTCTAAGAAGGTATGTTCTGCAAAAGGCTAAAATAGAAAAAGCGAATTATGCACCCACGCTTTCTATTTTTATTAAAATGTTTCAGTGGGATTCAGACTTCGAAAAGCAAAGTAAACCTGAAATTTTGCATATCCTTCGTACGTCATATCACGATAAACTGATAGTCGTGAAAAAGAGAGAAGAAATAGAGCACTTTATATCGTAAAAAAACGCCGCTCAGTGAATGAACGGCGTTTTTGTTTTTATTCTATCAGCATAGAATCATATTTTTTCTCACAAGCTTTTGCAAGGTTTTTGAGGAGCTGATTGAGAAACTCTTTGTCCATTTTAAGCCACTCTTCTTTTTGCAGCCCTTCTACGATATAGGAAGAAAAAACCCAGACGTCGTTTTTGATGGCAGAGCGATTTGTTTCAGCGATTACGGTTAATGCCTTAATGACAGCAGACATCACTGAAACATCTTCTTTCCCATAATGGCGAATTTGATAGATTGCTTTGTACAAATAATCCATAAAAGAAGGTTTTTCTAGCATACTCGAATGCACCCTTTTTCATCGTAATAATAAGGAGAAGAAGAATAGCTCTTTCCAAGTTTAATAAACACTTGCGTGAGCTGTTCAATACAGTTAATGGCTGTTTCAGGATCATTAATAGCTGGTGAAATAGCTCTTAATGCAATTTCACTTAGCTTTTGGATGCCTAATTTTACGTCTTGAATTGATTCCTGGTCATTTGTAATAAACAAACAATGAAGAAATTTTTCCTTTTCTAACGATTGATTGTGATGCATCACGCTTAACAGTGGTGTATCAGCTTCTACATACTCACCGGGTGCTTTTTCAAGTTTAACAATGACATTTAATTTAGATGCTAGGGTTGTTAAGTGGTTGAGTTCAATATATTGAATATATCCTTGTTTGTTACTTTTAATTTGCAGCGTTTTTTCACTATCAAAATTAAGCTGTTTTTCATTCTTTGATTGGGGGGTCCTTTGTTGTTCTAGCTGTCTCTCTTCAATAGTAAGCATCGTTTTTTTAGCAATGTTTGAAATTAAATTTCCGACTTTAATCCAGTTAATAACGTGGTGAATCAAAAACACAAACATCCCTAGGCAAATGAATGCTACCACAATCGCTAATGAAGGAACAATAAAGGTATTGCTGACTTGATTGCTGCGAACTTGAATAAGCAGTACAAGCACGTATACGTATCCACCGATAAAAGTGCCAAGCACACGCTGAGTTTTGGCATCTGTATTAAAATTTTGAATCGTTCTAGGGGAAAACTGGCCTACGAACGTGGTCAGCACCACTAAAACAGAAGAAAAGGTAATCGTTGTCATCGTTAATAAAGAATTTGACACTGAGCTTAAAATGGTATGAGCAAGCTCTTTATCTGTTAGAAACACAGAAGGAACCAATTTTAACCACTGTTTGTGAGCGGTTAAATACCGATCTAAAAATGTACTAATAGTGGCTAAGACAAAAGCAATAATGCCGTATAAGGCAGGAGTGATCCAAAAATTAGCCTTTATTCGGTTTTGCTGTAGCTTTATTGACATAACAAAATCTCCCGTATCATGATTTAATAAGTTCGGACTTCTTCTAACAAGGAGAAAAAAGTTTAGTCATACTTATCCTCCTATTATTACCCGCATCTGCATGTGCAAAACTTCTCTAAGGAAAGTTTCATCATTCGTTTGTAAAGGGTAGAGACCAAAAAGGAGGGAAGAGCCATGGCATTTGATTATTCACTTGATTTTGAGCATATAGATTTCAGAAAACATCCTGAAAAATATAGAGTAGGAAAAGGTGAACAAGGAGTTCTCCTTGTTGAGCCATATAAAAGTGAGATTCTTCCTCATTGGCGTTTTCGAACACCAGAAATTGCTGAGGAATCCGCGGACGCTATCTATCAGCTTTTTTTGACCTATAAAGAAAAAAAAGATTTTGTTGGAATGGACATGGCCCGGAAATTTCTCCAAATGGGATACACGCGATCCAGGCGCTATGCGAACTACAAAGGTGGAAAGAAATATGGCAAAGACGGAGAGCGCAACGAACGGAAAATTGATGAACAAAAAGCAGAATCGGCAGCTATTTTTATGAAAAAATGGAAGGAGGTACGAGAGAATAAGGAGTACTTGAAATTTAAAAAAGAGCATCAAAAAAAGTACGGATAATCAGCTGTTATCCGTACTTTTTTCCTTTGTTATTTCGATTCGTTTAATATGGTGATGTTCAATATCAATAACTTTAAATGAAAAACTTTCGTTTGTGATGCTATCACCTTTAGCAAGATCAAACTTTTCGGTCAGCATCCAGCCGCCAATGGTATCAACGTCTTCTTGTTCAATATTTGTTCCGAGTAAATCATTTACTTCTTCAATCAACACCTTCGCATCGAGTACGTAGTGATTTTCATTAATTTTGTGTACGTCCGGTATTTCATCATCATCAAATTCATCACGAATTTCACCAACAATTTCTTCTAAAATGTCTTCTACCGTTACAAGCCCTGTTGTTCCTCCGTACTCGTCTATTAAGATGGCCATGTGAATTCTGTCTTTTTGAATTTTAAGCAATAAGTCGTAAATGGCGATGGAATCAATGACTTGAATGATGGGTTTCATATACGTTTGCACGGTACGTGGTTTAATATCATCTTCTTTTATGTAATCCGCTAATATTTCTTTAATATTAACTAATCCCACCACTTGATCTTTGTTTCCATCTACAACTACTGGATAGCGAGTATATTGCTCTACTCTAGCCATTTTTAAGAATTCTTCTATCGTTTCACCTGCTGATACGCTAACAATTTCTGTACGAGGCACCATGATTTCTTTGGCCGTACGATTATCAAATTCAAAAATATTATTCATAAACTTAAATTCCGATTGATTAATTTCACCGCTCTCATAGCTTTCAGATAAAATAATTCTAAGTTCTTCTTCACTATGAGCTACTTCATTTTCAGAAGCTGGCTTCAGGCCGAATAATCCGACTACGCCTCTTGCTGAGTGGTTTAAAAGCCAAATAAACGGATAGAGTAACTTAGAAAAAAGAATAAGAGGACGGGAAAATAACAGCGTCACTTGTTCGGCTTTTTGAATCGCCACTGTTTTGGGCGCAAGTTCCCCAGCTACCACATTTAAAAATGTGACAATCGAAAAAGCAAGAACAAAAGATATGACATGCGAAAGTGATGTAGCAAAAGGAAGCATGTCAATAAGCGGCTCTAATAAATGACCTACCGTAGGTTCACCTATCCAGCCTAGACCCAGTGCGGTAACCGTAATGCCCAGCTGTGTGGCTGAAAGATAACCATCTAAATTTGATACTACTTTTTTTGCCGCTAAAGCGTTCCGGTTTCCTTCTTCAATTAACTGGTCGATTCTAGTCGACCGTACCCTAATGACGGCAAATTCCGTTGCAACAAAAAAGGCTGTTAATATGATTAATACGATGAATAAAATGACATTTACTGTTTCCAAATTTATCTCCTTACCCCGTTGAAACGGATAAGGGAACACCTCCCTTATAAAAGTTTGATGAGCTGATTTATATGGTAAATAAAGAATATCATGTATACTGTTCCCTTAATGTCCGTAGAAATAAACTTACCGAAAAGAAAGAGCACTTTTTAATAACCCGCAACATTTTTTGGCAGAAAAAGCGTAAACTAAACACTATAAAATGAACGAAAAGAGATAACGTGATACCTTTAAAAGGATGTAAATAGAAGTAGGAGTCGATTGTTTTTATGGAATTTTTCCTGACGATATTAGTCTTATTGGCTTTGATTGGTCTATCTAATATCATTAATCATTTTGTTCCATTTATTCCTGTTCCATTAGTTCAAATAGCTTTGGGAGCAGGGCTTGCTATCTTACCATTTGGCGGAGATGTACATTTAGAGCCTGAGTTATTTTTTATTTTATTTATTGCCCCGCTATTATTTAATGATGGGAAAAACGTGTCAAGAGCTGCTCTTTGGAAGCTTCGTACACCTATTTTATTACTAGCGCTGGGACTGGTTTTTGTAACGGTGGCAGTAGGGGGATATCTAATCAATTGGCTCATCCCTTCCATTCCGTTACCGGCGGCATTTGCACTAGCCGCTATTTTGTCCCCAACAGATGTAGTGGCTGTTGGAGCTATGGCGAGCCGAGTAAAACTGCCTAAACGAATTATGCATTTGCTTGAAGGCGAAGGGCTGATGAATGATGCCTCTGGTCTTGTAGCGTTTCAAGTAGCAGTAGCTGCTACCGTAACGGGCGTCTTTTCGATAGTAGATGCTACATTTCAGTTCCTTTGGGTAGCGCTGGGCGGTTTGTTTGTAGGAGCATTTATCGCTTTTCTGATTATTAGACTGCGCGTACTTGTTCGACGTTTAGGAATGGAAGACATTACGATTCATATGTTAATACAAATTCTAACTCCATTTGTTGTCTTCTACATTGCTGAACATTTTCATTTATCAGGAATCTTGGCAGTTGTAGCAGGCGGCATTGTGCATGCGATTGAGCGAGACCGAGAGGAGTCACCTAACCAGCAGCTTAAAGTAGTATCAAAAAGTACTTGGACGGTTATTTTATATTTGTTAAATGGCTTGGTGTTTGTACTGCTTGGTCTGCAAATACCAAAAGTGGCGAAAGCAATTATTCAAGATCCAAACTTTAATAATGGACAAGTGCTTCTTTATATTTTGATTATTACTGTCTTTTTGTTTGTACTACGATTTATTTGGGTGATGGTGTCATGGTCAGTAGGCTGGTATTACAAAAATAACAAGCATCTAAAACCTGAGCCTCGGTCTATTGGCATTATTACGGTTTCAGGTGTACGAGGAGCTGTTACGTTAGCCGGAGCGTTTTCGATTCCTTATACGCTTGATAACGGCAGTGATTTTCCGGAACGCTCTCTGATTATTTTTCTAGCAGCAGGCGTTATATTGTTAACCTTAGTTGCGGCAAGTATTCTTTTACCTGTCATTGCGAAAACAGAAAAGGCGCCGAAGAAGCCTGAGCGCAATACAAAAGAGGTTAAAGCACGCATTAAAGTGCACAAAGCTGCTATTCAGCGGTTAAAAAGGGAAATGACCGAGGAAAATCGTGGAGCAGCCCTTTCGTTAATTTCAACGTATAATACAACGATTAATAACATCATCGTTAAAACTCATCCTTTAGAAGCCTCTGAAAACAAACAGTATGAAGAAGAAATTCGATTGCTGGCTCTTCAGGCCAAAGGGAAATTGGTGGAAAAGCTATTAAAAGAGGAAAAAATAGACCGTGAGACAGCGTATATTTGTTTGGAACATACGCACAAGCTTGAAATGGCTGTAACCAATCGTGTAAGGTACAAATTATTGGTGAGCTGGATGAGGTTTAAAAAAGTTTTATTATTACTAGTCCGAATTTTTTCACCGAATAAGCAGGCGTTAAGAAAACAAAGCTTGCGAAGAAGAAGCAAAGTGAATAAAGTACGTATTCAAATGATTGAAGAAGCGATAAAGGTCATTAAAGAAAATATGAACGAAGAAAATCGAATGATTTCACTTGCTATTATTAGTGAATACCATAGATCCATGGCAAGACTTAGAAAAGAGAGTACGGAGTATAATTCACGCAAACGTAAAAAAGCAACGAGAGATTTATGTTATAAAGCGTTTCATACCGAGCGGGAAACAGTACAAGAACTTTATGAAAAAGGAGAAATCACGCGTGAAATCGCTCATAATATCCGAAAAGATATCGCTTTGCGTGAAGCATTAACAATTGAAGAAAATGGTTATTAAAAAGTCGCAGAGAGTAGTCTCTGCGACTTTTTCTAGTAAGTTTCATTCTATTGCTTTTCAAAAAGATAAAGCTTTCCGTTAACAGCAATATCAAACCGAGGCCCTTTAAAGCCGCGTTTTATAAGTTCTTTACGCATAAACTTCATAATTCCTCCGTGGCTGACAATCAGCAAATCGTCTTCTGACTCAGAAATAGCGCGATCTAGCACTGCTGCTACTTTTCTCTTAGCCTCAGCCATATCTTTACGAGCTTGTTTGTTGATGAGTCCGGACAAGCGAAACAGTAATACCCATGGGATAAAAGGAAGTTTGAATTTTACTGGAATAATAGGCATAGGTATTTCTCTAAGTTCCGAAAGAAGAGTGATCTCTTGTTTATAAATATGCTTTGCCGTTTTATGTGCACGCGGCATATCGCTTGAAAAACAGCGTTTCCATTCAATATTATTTAAATCAGTCTCTCCATACGTAATATCTGATTCATCATATTCCTGAAACCAAGTTACTAGTTCATCGGTGGATAAGCGGTGATTTTCTGGAAGCCCTTTGTTTACTTTGTAATGACGTACTAATGCTACTTTCATTGTATGATCTCCTTAAAAGCTAAGCGCCAAAAACGCATACTCGGCGCAGCTTGATTTTCTTATTTAACATTATTTTCATCATGCTGCACCTCCTTTCAAATATTTGTAAAATAAGTATAAAATGCATTGGGAAAATTGTAAATACGGCATAGAAGAAGATTTTGGGATAGAATAAATGGAAAATGAAACCTTTTTACAACATAAAACGTATTACTTATAGATAATTCAAACAAATTGAAATACATATAAAAGGGTGGATTACAATGATGGATACAGAGAGAAAAGTGAACATCAGAGAAGAGTTTGGAACTTTATTTGCAGAAGGAGATTTTAACAAGCTTTATGCTTATGTAAGCGAAGAATTTAAACGTCAAGTTTCAATTCAGCAATTTTTGGACCAGGGTGAATTGTTTAATCAAGGAGAACAGTTCTATAGACTAGAAACAAATCTTCATTTAACTCCTCAAATTGAACAGTTTATTTGGATGAATCATAAGCAAACAAAAGCAATCAGCGTTATGTTTGATGAACATAGCATTATTCAAGCACTTGTGCTTGCTCCTATAGAATCATTTTCAGATAGAGACCAGTGGAGTACAAACAAATATACGATGCCAATTCAAAGCGAGTGGTTTGTTTACTGGGGAGGAAAGAATGAGGTATTGAACTATCACTATTCAGTTGAAAACCAAAGGTATGCGTATGATTTAGTCGTGCGAAAAGGAAAGCAAAGCTATAAAAATGATGGAATGAAAAACGAAGATTACTATGCCTATGGAAAAAAAGTTGTAGCGCCGCTTGAAGGAGTCGTTATCACAGCAGTTGATGGCCAAGAAGATAATGAAATCGGACAGACAAATAATAAAAGTCCTTTTGGAAATCACGTTGTCATTGAGCATGAAGGAAAAGAATACAGTGTGCTTGCCCATTTGAAAAAAGGATCGGTTTCTGTGAAAAAAGGAGACGTGGTTCGTAAAGGAACGCTGCTTGGAAGGTGTGGAAATTCGGGGAATTCATCCGAGCCCCACATTCATTTTCACGTTATGGATGCCTCTGACATCGAAACTTCAAAAAGTTTGCGAATTCAGTTTCATGCAGCTGTTGAACCGATTCGAGGAGATACGGTCATTCCATTTTTCTATTAATTAAAAAGCCACAGCGTTTGCTGTGGCTTTTTATGCAAGGCTTTCCTCAAATATAAAGTCAAGCAGCCGTTGAAACAAGTAAAGGATAATGGCTACGGAAGTCATGACAAGGAAAAGCCCAAAATGATTGATATCATACAGATTATAAAGCCCGATTTTAGCGAGAAAAGGAACAATGATATAACCATGAATTAAATCTAAAATAACGTTAACAATTATGTACAAGATAAATCCGGGATACGTGAGGTAAAAGACAAAGATCGTAATCACAATATGAAGGCAATAAATCGTTGCTCCCATGCTAGTAAGAAAAAATACGTTTTCTTGAACCGTCCACCAGTGCATTTTTTCCGCTATTTGATAGGCGATTGTCATCATTAATGCAGCAAATAACCCTACAGTAAAAAATCGTTTAACACGCTGTTTATCAAGCAGCAGCAGTAAAAACCATGGAATAACAAGAATCCCCCATAATATCATTTGCTTCATTCATCTTCCCACCTTTCATTTATCAGTAGTTCTTAGTGTAAGAAAGTATTGTAAAAATATACATTTGGGCAAAGAGAACGTTTACAATAAGGGATCTTATCTATATCCTAGTTATTGGAAACGAATTACAGCAAAGCAAATAATTGAAACAAGCCGTATTCAAGGAGATATTGCTGTGGTGAGCGTATACAAGAACGCCCTGGAAATGGATTTAGCAGCGATGCATTTTAAAGAAATTTCATTAATTACAACGAGATGCTATACAAAGGAAGGGTTTCAGACAGCTATCAATTTATTGGCAAGCGGTAAAACGCGCAGCAGGCAAATCATTGAACGTATTCCCGCAGGTAGATGGGGGATGGCTAGGAAGATAACGCATGAACGAATGAATTTTTTCATATCATGAACAAACTTAATTAAAAGGAGCGTTCGTGGTATGAAAAGGTGGATGTTAAATGTGAGTATTGCTGTCACAGTGCTCATAACTGCTTGGGCGGTGTATACAAAGCCTGAAGAGAAAGAGGTTTCGCTATTTTCTTACGATCAGCCTTCTATAGTTGTTCAAAAAGAAAGCACAGACTTTGAAAAAGCGTTAAAAGCTTTTTTGACGCAGCATGGCTTTCAAGAAGTTAGGGTGCTGAATAACTATGCGGAAGCTCAAATTCTGATTCTTCTGCCCCGCGAACACCTTTCTTCCCATAAGAAAAGAGAAATTCAGCAAATGGTAAATCAAGTTGCCAAACAGTATCACGTTAATCCTGATGTAGTTAATGTTCAGTTATATGAAAAAAAGTAAAAAGCCTTTTAGAAAGGGGAATCCCCCTTAATAAAAGGCTTTTTTTACTCTTTTTTCTTCTCTTGTTCAGCGAGCTCTTCTTGTCTTTTAAAATGTGATTTTCCTAACGCATACACAAAACTAAAAAACAAAGGAAGTAAAATAGTCAGCAGCACAAGGCGGGTAAGCATATCGCCCAGATCATTTCTTGTTAAGTAAATATTAATAGCTGCAATGACAATATAAATAAAAATACCGAGGTTTCGTAAAAATCTCTTTAGCATAGATGCATTCATTTTTTTCACCTTACTTTTATATACTCACATTTAAGGTAAAGGAAACGATTCATAAAAGCAACCTATTTACTACAAAGCAAGAAGGAATATAGGAATTTATAATGAATATTTATAGGTTGCCTGAAAATCATGGAAATAAAAAACCTAGCATGACGCTGTTTTATAAAGCAGCCCGCTCCGAGTACACTGAATGCGCCGAGTCAGCTATAAACAGTTGCCTTCTCTTCAATCAGCTTTATTTCTTAAAAAGGTAAGGTGATAAGATGAAAAGAGTACTGGTAATGGGCGTTTCTCCAGGAGTAGGAAAGTCTACATTTGCCAAGAAATTAGGGGAAAAGCTTGATCTAGAAGTATATCATTTAGACAGCCTGTATTGGCAGCCTGGCTGGACGGAAAGAGACAATGATAGCTTTAGAGAATTGCAGGAGCACATTGTAAAAAAAGACAGCTGGATTATCGATGGGAACTACAGCAATTCGTATGACCTGCGAGTGAAGCGTGCAGATACCGTTATTTATTTAGAGCTGCCGCTAATCGTTTGTGTGTACCGAGTAATAAAGCGGAGAATCGTATATGCAAGAAAAACGCGTGAGGATATGGCAAAAGGATGCCCTGAAAAAGTAGATTGGTCATTTTTTACGTTTATTCTTACTACGTATCGAGAGCGGCAAAAAAAGATGAGAAACCGGTTTGAAAAGCTTAAAAATGATGAGGATTGCAAGGTTTTTATGCTGATGAACAGAAAGGACATCGAGAACTATATACAAAACCTATAGGGGGAGCATGAGCTGAATTTTGAACAAAAATAGCCACGTAACAAGTTTACTTGTTACGTGGCCTTATTGAAAAAAAATCATTCTTGCGTAATCTTCAACATTCCTTTTTCATCGAGCGCAACCGTTAGAGAATGATTGACCTTTACCATTAATGGATGAACTTCAGAGTCTCGGTTCGAAAAAAACCACCGTCTTTTAGGCGCACCTACAAGAAAAAACGCACTGCCGCTTCCTAAAAAATTAAATGTATTGTTTAATAGCCTGTTGTTGCGCACGGTGATACCGGAGTTAATAAGCTGTGTCCCTACAGAGTGGACATGAGGAGTTGTCAAGTTGATTTCTCCTATGCTTAAAAGCGACTTAGAAGAAAAGGGGACCTTGGATGAAGGGCAGTCCGAATGTCTTGAAATATATTCAACAATATTATGAGCAGGGTCTTCAAAATAAAACGAATGAGCATCAAATGCTTCAAAATAAATCTCATCTTTCTTCTCTTCCGTATTGAGGAAGACTCTCTGAGTAGCCCATTGCTTTGCTTCCATAAAGCGGTTTGCTGGAACATTAAAAGCAAAATGGTAAAAGGGCTTTGTATGTAGAGAACTTTCTTTAAAGGTTAGCTCACTTTCACCAACCTTGATGGAAAAAGAACGCGGTGAAGCGGCGGTTAATGGAAAATCGAGAGAATTTACATAAAAATCCTTCATTGTGTCCAATAAGTGGGTGTACAGGACAGCTTGATTAATAATCATAAACCATTCCTCCTCGTTTAAGCGTTGTCTAAAATGGTATTACACAAATCTTTCGCTCTCTTTTTGATTACTGCTTTTCCAGTGAAGCTGAAAAGAGCCTTTATGCTCGAATCCTACAAAATTAATACGATATCTCCTCGTTTTTTCAGGTGTTAAATAAAGAGAGTTATTAGTGATTTCAAAAAATCGTGTCTGTTTTGGATCTTCTACGTACAGGGACAGGTCTCCGCTTTTGGTGTTTTTAGATAGCGTAAAAGCGTAGGTTACGCCTTTTTTGAGTTTAATGCTCCGGGAGTAGCGGCCCGTAAAGCTGTCGTATTCGCCAAAGAAAACCTCATTTCGTTCCTTTTTTATTTTGCCTCCTACAATTTGATTTTCCTGACCGTTAAAGTTAATAAGTAAAAAAGCGATAAGAACAATAAGAAAACTATATTTAAACATAAAAACCTCCATCTACTAAATTATAGATAGTTTTGGATTTCGTCAAATAGTGTTATAGTTTAAAAGGGAAAAATTAACAAAAACGAATTATCTTTTTGCATGTTACGTTTAACAGAAAGGAGAAAAGAATTGACTCAGCGTTTTTATCTTTTAGCAGCAAGTCAAGTAACCGCAAATGTAGGTTTTGTTCTTTATACAATGGCCGTCACTTCTTATATAAAGGAAAATACCGGTTCAACAGCTCTTGCGTCGATGATTACAGTGACGAGCTTACTTGCACGGCTCCTTAGCGGCCTTAGTGTACCTTTACTAGCCGATACGTATAAATCGATTCACATTATGCGGTCTGTTCAAATGATGCAGATAGGGATGCTTATTGGATTGTATGTGCTGCTTACACAAGAATTTACAGTTACAGTACTAACGATGGGTTTTATCATTGTTGGAATCATTTCTTTTTTCAACGGCTTTTTTTCCATTTTTAAAACGTCAGTTGTACGCAGCTTAGTAAATGATAGTCAAAGAATGCAGGCGAATAGCTTGCTTTCAATAATTGACCAAACTTTTCTGTTTGCAGGGTGGTCGCTTGGTGGTTTCGTTTTGTCCTTAACGGGATCCACTCAGTCTCTATTTATAACGGCAGGTCTTCTATCGATCTCATTTGTTTGCTTACTGTTTATAAAAGAAGTCCATACATACAAACAAACACAAAATCGAAGAGCGGCAAAACTAATGGAAGGATGGCGCTTTTTATGGATACATAAACGCATCAGAGCCCTCGTTATAATGGACATAATTGAATCACTCGTTGGAACCATTTGGATTGGAGCTATTACTCTTTCTTTTGTGAAAGAAGTGCTTGAAAAAGGAGAAGCGTGGTGGGGATATATAAACGGTGCGTATTATTTTGGAAGCATAGTCGGAGGAATTATTGTGTACCGAATGTCTTCTATGGTAAAAGGAAGGCTTTTGCTTTTTATGTTCTTAGGCTCACTCGGTTATGCTGTTTTAACCGGTTTTTACGGTCTAGTAACGAACCCGTATCTAGCTTTAGTACTTTTGATAATGATGGGTCCTGCCTATCAGCTTCGAGACGTAGCTCAGGAAACCATTTATCAAAATACCTGCAGCAATAATGGGATGCTTCCTAAAGTAATAGCGGCAAAATCAACTCTTGTCCAGGCTATGTTTATACTTTCCCTCGCATTTGTCGGGACAGTAGCCGATCTGTTTGGGGTAAGGTTTGTATATCTATTTTCAAGCTTCATTTTGCTGTTGACAGCTCTAACAGGCATGGCAGCATTAATGTATAACAAGCATTCTATCGAAATAGACAAGACACCTGCTGAACGGAGAGGAGGTATATGAGAATCATCAGGCTAACGTATCTTATGGAGCATGATATAAAAGAGCTGTTAATAGAAAGCCAGGAGGGAGGCTTTTTCTTTCTTACAAAGCTAGTAGCGGAGTATAAAAACGTGCAAAACGTATTTAACAAAACAGGCGAAAGGTTGTGGGGCGTTTACGGTGAACAAAACAAATTAACTGGCGTGGCCGGCCTTAATCAAAATCCTTACAGCCAGTATGTTAACGCTGGAAGAGTAAGGAGGTTTTATGTTTCAGCTCAGTTTCGCAGAAAGGGTATAGGCAAACGACTTTTAAAAGAAATTATTCACTATGCAGAGAATTATTACGACAGTCTCGTTCTCTATACAGACACGGACGAAGCGAAGTTATTTTATGAACGAAACGGTTTTAAACGCGTATACAATCAGCATAAAATTATAAACTGAAAAATGTTCATTCATCAACCTAACGGGTGTTTAATTCAATTAGGGCATTAAAATAGTATACTAATAACGCTCAGAAAAAATCTGAGCGTTATTAGCATGCATCAGCTGAACCCATTACTCTTTTTAATTTGCTTTTTTAAGTTTAAGAGCTGTTTTAGGACCAGGGCTTTTTTTGACAATATACAAACCGCTAAAAATAATAAGTCCTCCAAGCAGCTGCATAGCATTGATGGTCTCTCCAATGGCTACAGCAGCAAAAACAACGGCGAACAAAGGAATAACATACATGTAGACCATTACTTTTGTAGAGCCAATTTTTCCAATTCCTACATACCACATCACCAGCCCGTACACCGTCACGAACAACACAGAGTATGCCAGAGAGCTCCAGCTGCCTATATCTGTTGGCCAGATAAGCGTTTGATAGGTGAAAAGACAGTAGACAGTAAGCGGAATAGCTCCTATTAAAGCAGACCAGGCAGTCACGCGCAAAGCAGAATATTTTAAGACTAAAGGTTTTGCTAAAATCGGGTACCAGCCCCAAGCAATGGCTGCCACAATCCCCATGATGTTTCCGAACCATGCAAGCTGCGACAGCGCATGACTAGAGTGACCAAACAGCAGTACAAACGCAGCCCCGAAAAAAGCAAGTATAGAGCCTAGCTGTGTTTTTAACGAAAAAGCTTCATGCTTATATAATATAGCTAAGATTCCTGTGAAAATAGGGGACATCGAAATAAGTAAAGAAGCATTTGTAGCTGTCGTATACTTAACAGATACCATAAACAGCGTTTGGTAGAGGGTAACGCCTACTATACTAACGGCTATTAAACGCCCCCAGTCTTTTTTTTCAATATGAATGCTCCGCTCTATTATTTTTGCAATAAGTAAAAGAATAGGAGCAACCGTTATAAAACGCAGTGCGCTAAATTGGATGGAGGACATATGAGCAACTCCAAATTTTCCGATTGTATAATTGGCTCCCCAAATTAACGCAACGGACAATAACATCCATTCCAGCCAGCCTTTTTTCATGTAATCACCTCAGGTAAGTATAGAAATTAAATAAGTGCGGATATCCTTAGTTACAAAGTATACAGGAAGAATTTGTGTAAAAGGCCAGCCAATTCAGCTGTTTTTATCTCATCCACTTGTTTATCATCCAAATAAAAACGCAGCTGCATTAGCTGCGTTCCCAACTGTTATCCGCATTCTTCTACCTCATCTAACCGCACGAGCTCCACTTTAAAAGAATGATTAATCGGTCGAATTTCACAGTATCCTGAATCATATACGTGAATCAGTACAAAGCGTTTTCCTTTATATAATACTTCTTTATAGGCTGTCACAAAATACACCCTTTCTTTTCATAGGTTTTGGTTGTTTTTCATTCTATGAACAAAAGGCTGGGTAATTGCCTGATATAGAAAGAAACTTTAGGGCTGGTAAAATTGCTTGGCAAAACGAGTTCGTTTATACTGTACTGTGATTCTATTTGTGTATAGGTTCTGGCTACTAGAACAGCCTTAGCACAGGGATAACGAAACAAAACAGCGGTACATAAGGAGCAGCACATGGATATTAATTATTTATATACATTTAGAAGTAGCGAAGTGGGGGAGCTATATACGAACGGGTGAGGAGTTAGGGTATGCTCAGTCAAGCGTTACCACTCATATAAAAAAGTTAGAGAATTATTAGGACCAAAAGCTATTTGAACGAACAGGACAAAAAATGAAGCTGACTTAGCCTGGTGAAGAATTGCTTTATTATGATATTCCTCACGGAGGCGGTCTTGCCATTTTGTTCCCTAATTGGCTGGAGCATGTGCTAAAAGAAGATCCTTCTTGTGTAAAACAGTTGGCTGTCAACGTATTTGGCATTGATCCAGAAGGAAAAAGAAATGAAGAAACAGCAATGGAAGGAGCAAAAGCGCTTTATACTTTCTGGAATAACTTAGGAGCCCCGAACTGTTTGCGTGACTATCATATTGACGATCGTGAATTTGCTGCCATTGTGGAAAAGCCCTTTGTAAAACCAGGTGTTGGCACTTATAAAGAGCTTGATTATGCAAGCGCTCGAGATATTTTAGAAAGATCCAAATAAAAAGACGAGCTGTCTGCTCGTCTTTTTTGTATGTACTTAATAATCCATTAGAAAATAAAGAAAAAGAAAAAAGCACAGCAAGATACATCCTGCTCCTACCGTTATTTCGGAAAAACCTTGAATAAACGTATTTTTGGGACTGCCCCCTTCATTTTGCAGCTGAAATACGCGTTTTCTTTTGCGCTCACTGATGATTACCAACGAACCAAAAACCACCGATAATAATGTAAAAAGTGGCACCACGATTAAAAACAGCTTGATGGAATACGCCCAGTACGGTATATACAGCATATAATACATTGCTCCGGTACTTAAGGCAAAGAGCGTTAAAGACAATAGAAACCACTTAGTAAAACGGTTTTTGCTCACGAATCATTCACTTCCTTATATCAAGTTCTTCATATGATCTAGACAATAAAAGACGTCTATCATTTTACCAAAACTTTTCGGTGCGTTCTATTTTAAAAGGAAAATAGGGTTTGTGAATTTCTTAAAAGTGGTATATTTCCTAGAACTATACATGTTTACATACAAAAAAACGATGGTAAATGAGGGAGAAGATGAACTATGGGGTGTGACGCGTGTCTGCCAATTAGGACGGGATATACAGTTTCTGTTCAGAAAGCAACCGGTGTAAAAGAAGTGGAAAAATACTTTAAAGATATTTCTCAAAATCAATGGAAAAATCTTGGAGAAGGTATGTTCTGGATAAAAGAAGATATCTTTTGGGTATTTATGGAGTATGTTCATCAGCATTTAGACCCTCGGCATGTGTGGGCTGTAGAAGCTACGCAGCGGCGCCCGTTTGACAACCTGCCGCGTATGGAGCCGATCACCGTTTTTCAAAAAACGAAAGATGCTTTATGGATTGATGAGCTGATTGAAGACAAGCAAATTTGCTCATATTATCAGTCGATTGTCTCAGTGGATAACGAACGCGTGAACATTATTGGCCATGAAATTTTATCAAGAGGACTAGAAGAAGATGGAACGATTATACCGCCTTTTAAAATGTTTGAAGCTGCTTAAGTAAGAAATAAAACCTTCGCCCTTGATCGAGCTTGATCGAGTCTGCCGCTTAGAAGCTGTAAAAAACGCCAGCGTTATTGATCATCAGCTGATTTTTATTAATTTTATTCCTACAGCAATATATAACCCCGAGCATTGCTTGGCCTCTACATTTGCGTTAATTAAAGAATTGAATATAAAACCAGAGCAAATAGTGTTTGAAGTTATTGAAACGGAGGATGTTCAAGATATTGAGCATTTAAAAAATATTTTGAATTATTATCGCTCCCACGGATTTAAATATGCTTTAGATGACGTAGGGGTTGGCTATAACACGCTGAAGCGGCTTTTAGAAGTTGAGCCTGATGTTGTGAAATTGGCATTTGAATTCACAAATGGAGTCAGTAAGAATGAGAAACAGAAAAAAGTCGCCCAAGAAATGTTAGCTATCACCCATAAAATGGGGGCGCAGGCTCTTGCGGAAGGGATAGAAGCAGAAGAAGATTTAAAGTGCCTTATAGAGATGGGCTATGATTTGTTTCAAGGCTATTATTTTGCAAAGCCTCAACCCACCCCTGTAGAAGAGATTCATTCTATTTACGTTTAGCAGTAAAAAGCAGAAGAACAAAAACTTCTGCTTTTTATACGATTAAAAGTAAGAATACTCAAAAAATAAACAATTCACTTTTATTTTGCTAAATAGTTTACAAAGGGAAGGAAGTGCTATAAGATGATAAATATTAATTCTTAGTATTTCTATCAGAAAAGGAGTGGATGATTTGGCACAAACGTTGCACTCATCATATAAATCAAAGCCAACCACTGTTGTAACAGAATTAAGCCCTATGCAAAAGTCGCTATTTGCAGGAGGGGTTATAGCAGCGGTTATTTTACTTCTTGCGATTGTGCTAAAGACTGATTGGACACAAGGTACTTTATTCATTATCGGTCTAACGTTAGGAATGACGCTTTTGTACGCACGCTTTGGCTTTACATCAGCATTTCGCCGACTCGTATCTGTCGGCAATGTTCAAGGCTTGCAAGCACATATGCTTATGCTAGCTATTGCTTCAACGCTGTTTGCTATTATTTTAAGTACAGGCTTTAGCTTTACAGGCGTAACGCCAAAAGGATATGTTTCACCTGTAGGAGTAAGCGTAATAGTTGGTTCGTTTATGTTTGGAATTGGAATGCAGTTAGGAAATGGATGTGCGTCAGGGACGCTGTATTCTTTAGGCGGCGGCTCTTCTTCCATGATTTTAACGCTTTTATCCTTTATCGTAGGTTCTATGTTCGGGGCGTATCATTTGCCATTTTGGCAAAAACAACCTTCGCTTCCGCCTATCTCATTAGCTGAATCGACAGGTCTTGGTTATTTTGGTGCTTGGATTGTACAGCTCATCGCGTTCGCAGCCATTTACTGGATCACCATTCAAATTGCCAAAAAGAAAAACCCGCCTATGATGAAGCAGCTTCCTACTACAAAAGGGTGGAAAAAAGTTATTCGCGGCTCTTGGCCTCTATTCACCGCAGCGATTGTGCTGGCTGTATTAAATGCATTGACGCTTGCTGTAAGAGGAAATCCTTGGGGAATTACTTCTGCTTTTGCTTTATGGGGCGGAAAAGCGATGATGGCAGCTGGGATAGATGTATCGAGCTGGGGATTTTTCCAAGGTGCGAATGGAGAAGCACTAACGCAAAGTGTGCTAGCGGATTCTACTAGCGTATTGAACTTTGGGATCATACTAGGCGCCTTCATTTCAGCGACGGCGCAAGGGACGTTCAAACCAGGAAAAATTAAGCCCGGCGTTGCAGGAGCAGCTGTTGTGGGCGGCCTGCTAATGGGGTATGGTGCCCGTCTTGCTTTTGGCTGTAACATCGGCGCTTACTTTGGCGGCATTGCTTCATTTAGTCTTCACGGCTGGGTATGGATGGTTATGGCGATGCTTGGCACAGGTTTAGCACTATTCATTCGTCCATTATTTGGACTCAAAAACCCTAAATCTAATGATTCGATTTGTTAAATATAGATAAAACCTTCTTTGCATGAGCAAAGGAGGTTTTTTTAGGTGATGTTTGAAAATCTCTATATTTTTGTAAATTCCTTGACGTTTATCAAAGATCATCAGCTTTCTTCATAGCGCTTGTATTATAAAAACCTCTTGTTTTAACTCAAAAAGAAGATGAAAATTTCCTTTTTTATAAAAATTTCACTTATTTTGCCGATATAACAGGATAATTGTATATATTTGGCGAAATGGATATGAAACACCAAGTCCATACACAGTTATCAAAACGTAAAAAGGGGTTTTAACGTTACATGAACAAGTATTTAAAAAAAGCTGTTATTTATGGAAGTTTGTGTTTTTTACTGGGAGCATGCGGAGGAGCAGGAGAACAAACGTCTTCTGAACCGCAGAAAAAAGAAGAGGCTGTAAAGTCTAAAGAAGAAGCAATAAAAAAAGAAAAAAAAGAAGGCATTAATACAACGATTAAAATTAGCGCAGCAGGAGATTTCACCTTAGGAAACGATGAAAGCTTTGGGTACGATTCTACCTTTAATGACGTAGCGGCAAAAAATGGCCTGCCGTACTTTACGCAAAATGTAAAATCGATTTTTGAACAGGATGATTTAACAACGGTTAATTTAGAAACTACGCTGACGACTGCGACAGAAAAAGCAAGTAAAACATTTCGTTTCAAAGGTGACCCTTCTTTTGTGAATATTTTAAAACAAGGAAGTATTGAAACCGTTAACTTAGCTAATAATCATACGCATGATTACTTACAGCAAGGATATGATGATACAAGAGAGAACTTAAAGAAAAGCGGGATAGGCTATTTTGGCTATGAAGATACATATATCACAGCGGTAAAAGGAGTCAAAGTAGGGTTACTTGGATATCCGGGCTGGGATGACACAAAAGAAATCAGAAGTCAGATTAAAGGAGGAATTAAGTCTTTAAAAGAAAAAGGGGCTAAAATTATCATTGTGCATTTCCACTGGGGATCTGAACGACACTACGTTCCCGATACAGCGCAGCAAGCATTGGCAAAATATACAATTGATAACGGAGCAGATTTAATTTTAGGCCATCATCCTCATGTTGTTCAAGGAATCGAAGAGTATAAAAATAAATTTATTGTCTATAGCTTAGGAAACTTTATGTTTGGTGGAAACAAAAATCCAAGTGATAAAGATACATTTGTATTTCAGCAGACGTTTACGATTAAAGATGGAAAGCTAACGACAAATAAAGACATCAATGTAATCCCATTCCGTATTTCTTCCACAACAGCGCGAAACGACTACCGACCTACGCCTTTAACAGGAGCGGAAAAGGATCGAGTGAAAAATAAACTGATTGATGTTTCCAATCACATCAAACAGGAAAAGTGGACGGTTTACGATGAAAATAGTAAGTAAAGCTCTCAGTATTGAGAGCTTTTTTTATAAACTAAAGCGAAAACAACCAAAAAAAATGATATAATGTAAAAAAATAGATTAAAGGTGGAGCTATGGTTAATACAGGTGATATTATTTTTCAAATTCTTATGCTGCTGATTCTCATAGGCGGAGCAGGGATAATTATTGCATTTATTATAGGCGTAAAAAGATTGATTCAAAGGCAGGGAGCAAATGAAAAAAGGCTTCAGCGAATAGAGCAAAGGTTAGATGATATGCTGAAAAATAAAGAGTCTTGACTATACAGAGGCACTGTCAGCATATCAGTGCTTCTGCACTTGACAATGTATAAAAAAGCAGTAAGATATGTATACATCATTTATATAGGGAGGAAGTTACATGGCAAAGTCGAAAGCAAAAAAAATGCGTGATAAAATGACGCGTGAAGGAAAAAGAAATCCAGAATTAAACCGCAGCCTGTTTGTATTTGCAGACATGGAAACGCGCAAAACCAAAACAAAGAAGGAAAAACTTCAGCATCAGCAAACAAAACATAAAAAACGATTATCAGACGGAGCGTACAGTACCGGAGATGATCGTTTTTTTGATTTGAATGGTTAATTTTTGTAAATATGACCTTTTACTAAATCTTCCAAAGTCGTATCGTCCAACAATTGTGCAATTGTATCTCTAATCAGCGCCCAAAGAGGTTTTAACAAACAATTTTTGTCTTCAAGAGGGCAGTACTCATAGGCCGTAACGCTTACACAACCCATAGGAGCAAGCGGACCTTCTAAGTCTCTGATGACTTTTCCAATCAAGATTCTACTAGGAGACTCCTTTAATGTATATCCGCCGTAAACCCCACGCTTGCTTTTTACATAACCATGGCTTTTTAATTGTAATAAAATGTGTTCAAGGTATTGAGATGAGACGAGTGTTTCACTGGAAATATCTTTAATTTGCATGAGGTCATTTTTGTTCGTAGCTAAAGTAATCAAGGCTCTTAATGCATATTCCCCTTTGCTTGAAATTTTCATAGTATGTTCATCCCCCTCTGTACGCTATTTTATGATTAAAAATACTGTGTATGCGTGGAATTTTGTCTATTTCATCTCTTAAAGTACACTTCCTTATTCATTTGTTCATATACTATTTTAAAAAGTCGACTAAGTTCATCATGTTACTTATGAATGTATTAAGGTAATTACATGGTGGAAAGAAAGGAGAAAAAATGAAATTGATTGAATCTATTAAACGTATATTTGATAACATACCCTCATATGAAGATGTGCATTTAGTACAAGCCGTTCAAGATTTAAACCTAACCATCGAAGATATCTCTGAATATGTAGTTGAACCTAAAGAATTAGAGTATGGTAGAAAGGTTATGTATAAATCTAAAGATGTGGAAGTTATAGTTGTTCATTTGCCAAGTATGGCTAAAACACTCATTCACGATCATGGCGTATCATCCGGGTGTATTTTAATAGTGGAAGGTCATGTATTAAATGTGTTATATCAGTTGAAAGACAAAGAGCCTTGTCCTATATACAACCAAGCGCAAGGATTTGCAAAAAATGATTTTTTTCTTGTTAAGAAAGATACGATTCATATGATGTATAATCCATCTACTTCTCCGACCATAACTTTTCACGTATACAGCCCTCCGCTAAAAGGCGGTACAGTCTATCATCCTCCAGCAAAATAATCCTTATTATGATCTATCGCATTATTAAAAAACGAGTGTAAGGAGAATACGATGAGTTCTGAACAAAATAAATTTATTAAAAGCCTACGAGATGAAAGAAATATTTGGTTGAATGGTAAAAAAATTGATATTACAACAGACGAGAATTTTAGCGGTACGCTTAAGACAATTTCTGAATTGTTCAGTATGCTTGACCACCCTGAGCAAAGAGAACAGGTAGGGTATCTTAGCCCTAAGACTAAGGAATTTGTCCACACGGCTTTTTACGTTCCACATTCCTATGAAGATGTAGTAAAAAGAAGAACTGCTTTTGAAACATGGAGTCAATCAACAGATGGTGTTATGAGCCGACTCTCAGATTATGCAAGGTCTAGGCTAACGGGATGGTATGCTTCTCGAGACGACTATAAAAAATTTGATAAGCACTTTCCTGAAAAACTAAAGGCTTATTATGAAAAAGCAAGAGATGAACATCTTTTCTTAAGCATCATTCAACGGGACCCTCAAATCAATCGAGCCTCTCAATCTTCTAACGACCTAAAAGATTTAGGGTTATTAAGAGTCACTAAAAAGACAAGTGACGGTGTCTTCTTGGAGGGAGCCAAAATGATTGGAACAGCCGCTCCTTACTCCAATGATTTAATTGTTTATCCTCTTTCACCACTGAAGGAAGAACAAAAATGTTTAGCACATATGCTTGTCGTAGCACCTAACTCACCTGGTCTGCACATGGTCTGTAGAGAATCATTTGCTTCCTTTAAAAAGCAGCAAGTAAATGCTCCATTAAGTACAAAATATGATGAAATGGACGCTTTATTAATTTTTGACCATGTGTTTGTACCTTGGGAGCGTGTGTTGCTTTACGATAATTCAGAAGCTTTATGGCAAATTAAATTAGATTCGGCATCTAATAGTTTAGCTTATCATCAAGCAATTGTGCGTTTATTAACCAAGCTCGAATTTGTAACAGCGATTGCTTTAGAAATAGCGGAAGTAATAGGAGCTGATGGTTATTTGCATGTACAAGAAAAAATTGGAGAACTAATCATGCAAGTAGAAACGATTCGAGCATTACTCATCGCTTCAGAAAGAGAAGGGCAAATAAATCACCACAACACGTATATTCCAAACTTTACGTACATTGAAACAGCAAGAAACCTGGGCGCTAAATACTATCCTCGGGCGCTAGAAATTTTACAGCTTATCGGAGCAGGTGGATTTATTCAGCTGCCTTCAAGTATAGAAGACTTCCAAAGTCCTTTATCTAGTTTGATGAGTAAATATTTTGCAGGAGCAAATATAGGTGCAGACAAACGCACCAAGTTATTTAAGTTAGCATGGGACCTTGTAGGAAGTCCCTTAGGATCGCGACATGAATTATATGAACGATTTTATGCAGGAGATCCTATACGTAATACAGCCAATCAATATCATCATTATGACAAACAAAAATTAAAGCAAATGGTAAAAAAATATATAGGCTAATAACTCTTTATCAAGAGAAGAGGCTAAAGCTATAAACCTATACCTATAAATGATGCACAAGATCTTTAAAAAGCTCTTCATATGATGCAGAGCTTTTTTCATTCGGTATTTAACACTGTAAACTTTCACAAAAAAACCTTATGATAGTAAAAGGAGGGGATGAAATAAGAATGCTTACTATTGAAGAAGTACCTAAAAACCAAGCGGGCGTTTTGCAAAATTTGTATTCACTTTATCTCCACGATTTATCTGCGTATACACCTTCTTTAGATATTCGCGAAGATGGAGCTTTCCATTTTGAAGAGCTGCCGCTGTTTTGGAAAGTAGAAGGCCTCTCGCCATACTTTATTAAAATAGATGATAAGCTGACGGGCTTTTTTTTACTTCTTGAACAGCCCGCACTTCAGCAAGAAGCAGATTACTGCATCAATGATTTTTTTATCTTAAACAAATACCGAGGGCAGGGCATCGCTTCCAAAACGGTAAAAGACATTTTCTCTCATCGAAAAGGAACATATATGATTATTGAGCTTGCAGGCAATAAGCGGGCTATTTCATTTTGGAAACATATTTATGAAAGCTTACATATTTCCTTTCAAGAAAAGAAAATTGAACTTGACGGAGAGCCAACTCTTATTCAAACATTTAGTGTGTAAAACCCTTCTGAAAAACAGAAGGGTTCTTTATTAAACTAAATATTAACAATTTTCAACAAATTATGTATAATTAAAGATGCTTGTCGACATTTATTCACAGGAGTATTCCTGTAAAGGAGGAGTAAAATGAAAGCGTTATCTAATTTCTTCACGGCGCTTGTGCAGCGTTTTTTACCTGATCCGTTTGTATTTGCTCTAATCCTGACGCTGATTTTATTTGTATCAGGTATTGTTTTTACTCCTCACGGGCCGATTGAAATGGTTCAGTTTTGGGGAAGTGGCTTTTGGAACCTTTTGGCATTTGCGATGCAAATGAGTTTAGTGCTTGTCACGGGACATGCGCTTGCTAGCTCGCCGCTTGTAAAGAAGTGGCTTGTGAACATAGCACTGTTAGCCAAAACTCCGGCGCAAGGGGTAATTCTTGTCACGCTCGGCGCAGCTATGGCCTGTATGATTAACTGGGGGTTTGGCTTAATTGTAGGTGCGCTGTTTGCGAAAGAAGTAGCGAAACGCGTGCCGGGATCTGATTACCGGTTTTTAATTGCCTGTGCTTACATAGGGTTTTTAACATGGCACGGAGGCTTGTCAGGTTCGATTCCTCTTGTCGCTGCTACCCCTGGAAACCCAATGGAAAAAACCGCTGGACTTATTCCGCTGTCAGACACGATTTTTACAGGATACAACTTATTTATTACCCTCGGATTATTAATTGTCCTTCCTATTATGACAAGACTGATGATGCCGACGGGAAAAGAAGTGGTAGAAATTGATCCAAGACTGTTGGCAGAAGATGAAATGGCTCCGGCTACAGTTGTTGAGACAACTTCTTCTAAGCCAACATTTGCTGTACGCATGGAGAACAGCAGATTTTTAAGTCTGACGATTGCGCTGCTTGGGTATTCATATTTAATTTATTATTTTGCTACAAACGGTTTTAAAATGGATATTAACACAGTGAATTTATTGTTTTTTACAACAGGTATTTTGCTTCACCGCACGCCTTTATCCTATATGAATGCAGTTTCTAATGCTGCGAAAGGAACCGCTGGGATTGTGATTCAGTTTCCATTTTATGCAGGTATACAAGGCATGATGGAGCTATCAGGCTTAGGCGGGAAGCTAACGAACGCCTTTATCTCGATTTCAAATGAAACGACATTTCCGTTTCTTGCGTTTTTGAGTTCCGGCGTTGTGAACTTTTTTGTTCCGTCGGGAGGAGGACACTGGGTTGTACAAGGGCCTTTTATTATGCCGGCAGCTGAACAGCTCGGCGTAGATCCGGGAGTCGCTGCGATGGCCATTGCCTACGGAGAAGCATGGATGAATATGGCGCAGCCGTTTTGGGCACTGCCTGCACTAGCTATCGCAGGACTCGGAGCACGCGATATAATGGGCTACTGCGTGACAACCTTAATTGTATCAGGCTTTATTTTTGCTATAGGACTAACGTTTTTCTAATAAGAAAAGGTCAGCTGAAAAGCTGACCTTTTTTCATTATTTTCTTCTTTTCCAAGCGTATCTATCTACTTTATAAGCCAACCTCGCACTCACTCCAGTCCCAAAATTCTTCTGCGAGCCGCTCATCTTTTGCTCTTGAAGAAGGGGGAGTCACGCGTTTTTTATAAAAATAAGCACCGCTAATATGCGTTACTTCAGGGCTATCTGCTAAATAAATAGCTGTTTCGGCACCTTCAAGAGGCGTTAAAAAGAAAGGGCGAAGCACGGCGTGAACGCTTTTTCCAAAACCCGTTTGGCGGTTAACGCCGATAGCAGTAGAAACTGCTCCCGGGTGAAGGCAATTTACGGTTATAGAAGTGTCTTTTAGCTTTTTACTTAATTGGACCGTAAATAAGTTATTTGCTAATTTAGACTGAGAGTATCCTCGCCATATTCCGAACCCTGTTGTTAAGTGAGGATTGTTGAAGTCTATTTTTCCAGACTTATGAGCACCGGAGCCAACATTTATAATGCGTCCTTGCTGAGCTTTTTTTAACGGATCTAAAAGTAAATTAGTTAATAAAAAGTGACCCAAATGATTGACACCAAGCATCATTTCGAATCCGTCTTGTGTTGTTTCACGCTTGATTGTCACAACGCCCGCGTTATTAATCAGCACATCAAGCACGCTATAGCGAGACGTAAAGTCTTCAGTGAAAGCTCGGATACTAGCGAGAGAAGCCAAGTCACAGGTCATAAGAGAGATGGAGTCCGATCCGCTTTGGCGCTTCGCTTCTTCTAAAGCGGCATTTCCTCTTTCTTCATTTTGGCACACCATAATGACTTCGAAGCCTTTTTTTGCTAATTCAATCGTTGTAGCTAGTCCCATTCCTGAATTGGCACCCGTAATTAACGCTCGTTTTGCTGTCATGAGTATGTTCCTCCCAACTACATCTTTTTTCTAGTGTATAAGATAAGAAGATCCGTCGTCCACTTCTAGCTTTTTCTTTTATTTCTTTCATGCTTTAGAAAAGTATGTAAAATGTGCACAGGGGAGAAAATGTTGCACAAAGGTCAATATTTTACACCCTACTCGTCAATTAAAGCGGTTTCATAAATAACGAATTTCGCTAAAATAAGACATAGGGAGGTGCTAGTAAGATGAATAGCCAAAGTAAATTACAGGAGACAGAATATGTTCCTTTAGAGCAAGAACTTAAAAGAGAACCATCAATTAATACGAAAAAACGTAAAAATTTGAAAAATGCAGGTTTATTTGCTCTATTTGTAGGGCCCGCACTTTTAGCGTTTTGTGTGATTGTACTTATACCATTTTTTACAGGGATTTATTATTCATTTACAGACTGGAACGGAGTAAATGGTACGATTAACTGGGTGGGACTTGATAACTTTAAGTATTTATTCACTGAAGATAAGCAGTTTCAGCAATCGTTTTGGATTACAACGAAATACACGGTCGTTGCGATTATCTTAACGAATGTGGTCGGATTCGTATTAGCGATTCTGGTTACTCAAATGTTAAAAACACGAAACATTTTACGTACAGTTTTCTTTATGCCGAATTTAATTGGCGGACTTTTACTAGGATTTGTATGGCAGTTCATTTTCGTAAAAGGATTTGCATCTATCGGACAAATTACGGGAATTTCGCTTTTTGAACTTCCTTGGTTGGGAGACGCAAAAACAGCATTTTGGGGCATCGTGATTGTAAGTGTATGGCAAGGAGCAGGCTATATCATGCTTATTTACACAGCAGCACTTCAAAACGTACCGCAAGAGCTGATTGAAGCAGCAAAAATTGACGGCGCAAGCAGATGGCAAATTCTTCGTCACATTACAATTCCAATGGTAGCACCGGCAGTAACGGTTTGTTTATTCTTAACGATTTCATGGTCATTCAAAGTATTTGATGTCAACTTATCATTAACAAACGGTGGACCATTTAAATCAACAGAAATGTTAGCGCTTAACATTTATACAGAAGCATTTGTTAATAACAGATACGGTTTAGGTGAAGCAAAAGCCTTAATTTTCTTCATCGTCGTAGCAGCGATTACAATTATTCAAGTAACATACACCAAGAAGAAGGAGGTTGAATCGTGATGGGAAACAAATATACGAGCAAAACCTTTATTGTTGAAATTTTAGCGGTCCTGCTTGGATTGGTATTCTTGGTTCCATTTTATTACGTGCTTTCAAACTCGCTGAAGTCATTTGCAGAAATTTTATCAAACACATCGGCACTGCCGACAACGATTCAGTTTCAAAACTTTGTAAATGCATTCAACCAAATGAATTACTTAAAAGTGCTTAGCAACTCGCTGATCATTACAGTCATCAGTAACGCAGTTCTAGTCATCTTCTGTTCAATGGCAGCTTACATGCTGGTTCGAACAAAGAAAAAAATCAGCAGCATTATCTTTATGGCATTCGTAGCGGCAATGGTTATTCCGTTTCAATCTATCATGATTCCGCTTGTAAAAGTAGCAGGAAACTTAAATCTGTTAAACAGCATTTGGGGTATCGTGATCATGTATTTAGGCTTTGGTTCTGGTATGACGATTTTCTTATACCACGGATTTATTAAAGGAATTCCAGTCGAGCTAGAAGAAGCGGCAATCATCGACGGATGCTCACGTCTAGGCGTATTCTGGAGAATTGTATTCCCGTTATTAAAGCCAATTACAGTAACTGTAGTTATCTTAAACAGCCTATGGATTTGGAATGACTTCTTACTTCCATCTCTTGTTCTGCAAGATCCTGAACTAAGAACGATTCCGCTTGCGACATTCTTCTTCTTTGGTCAGTATACAAAGCAGTGGGATTTAGCACTAGCAGCACTTGTGATCAGTATTATTCCGCTATTAATCTTCTTCTTTGCAATGCAAAAACACATTGTTAAAGGAATTACAAGCGGTTCAATTAAATAATAGAAGCGGCAACAGGGCTGGTTTTGATGCCGAGGCGTCAAAATCAGCAGCAAATAGGGAGGAACGGAAAATGGCATTTAAAATGAAAAAATGGCCTTTAGCAGCAGGTGTTTTATCGGCTACGCTTTTATTTTCAACCGCATGTTCAAACGAAAGCGCATCTGGTAATAAAAAAAGCGGCGGAGATCAAGTAGTAGTAGATGTATTTCAAGGAAAAGTAGAGATTGCAGACCAGCTAAAAGCTCTAACTGATCAATATACAAAAGAACATCCAAACGTGAAGTTCAATATCCAAACGGTCGGTGGAGGGGCTGACGGCGCAGCAGCCTTAAAAGCGCAGTTTGCGTCGGGCAATGCACCTGACCTTTTCACAAACGGCGGATATCAAGAGGCAAAAACGTGGAAAAATAAATTAGAAGATTTATCGGATCAGCCTTGGATTGATGACGCGTACGAAAACACACTTACACCAATGACTATGGACGGTAAAGTGTATGGACAGCCGATCAGTCTTGAAGGCTATGGATTTACATATAACAAAAAACTGTTCAAAAAAGCAGGCATCAAAGAACTTCCAAAAACGTATTCAGAATTAGAAGCAGCGGCTAAAAAGCTAAAAGCAGCCGGCATTACGCCATTTTCTATCGGCTACGGCGAGTGGTGGGTGCTTGGAAACCACGGCTTAAATATTCCATTTGCCAGTCAAAAAGATCCGGATGCATTTATTAAAGGATTAAATGACGGCAGTACGAAAATCGCAGGAAACGAGCAGTTCAAACAATATGTAAAGCTGCTTGATTTAACAGTGAAATACGGAAACAAAAATCCGTTAACGACGGACTACAACACGCAAGTAACGAAATTTGCGAACGGTGAAGCAGCGATGATTCAGCAAGGAAACTGGATTCAGCCAATGCTTGATAAAATTACGCCGAACATGGATGTAGGGATTCTGCCTATGCCTTTAAGCGATGATGCAGCTGTAGCTGACAAGCTTGCAATCGACGTTCCAAGCAACTGGGTTATTCACAAACAAGCACCAGCGGCAGATAAAAAAGCAGCCAAAGATTTCTTAAACTGGATGGTCACATCTAAAGAAAGCCAAAAAGCACTAGTAGAAGACTTTAAGTACATTCCAGCCTTTAAGTCAATTGAAGCAAAAGACATCGGACCTTTAGGTGAAGAGCTTCTTAAATATTCTAAAGATCAAAAAACGATTCCTTGGGAATGGACAAAGTTCCCGGAAGGCGTAACGCAAAAATTCGGAGCGGATGTACAAGAATACATCGGCGGCCAAACATCTGAAGATGAGCTGTTAAAATCATTAGATAAAAGATGGGCTGAGTTGAAGTAATAGAAAAGACAACATAACTGTATCTATATAAAAAATAAAAGGCGGCAGAATTTATGTATTCTGCCGCTTTCTGCATTATCACTTAACTTCTTGGCCAAAGCATAACCGCTACGCCAATCAGACACACAAGTCCGCCAATCCAATCGTATGTATCGGGCATTTTTTTATCAACCCACCACCCCCAAAACAGGCTTAAAACAATAAAAATACCTCCGTAAGCTGCATATACACGTCCAAAGTCCGGGAACGACTGCCACGTAGCAATGACGCCGTACAGCACCAAAGCAATACCGCCCAGAAGTCCTAACCAGCTTGATGCTCCCTCGCGCAGCCACTGCCAAATCAGATAGCCTCCGCCAATCTCAGCAAGACCCGCTAGGATAAAAAGAAAAATCGCTTTAATCATACCCTATACTCCTTATTTCATCATATCGTCTCTTTATTCTATCTTACTTTCTTAGTTTGATGAACCATTCGTTTGCTTTAAATAAGTACACTGGAAAGCATTCCTTTATCAATTTGTCTTCAAACCTGCTAAACTATTAATAGTATGAATTCATGTAAAATGGTTGTCAGAGTACAAAGAGCCATTTAATGATTGATGCTCAGCGCACTTTTACAAAAGGTAGAAGTTAGTAGTAGATGGGCTATTTAAAAGAATGAAACGTTTAATAAGATAAAGCAGTAAAAAGAATGCAGATATAGGGGTTTGGTAAAATGAGTTTAGATAATAAAGTGATACGAATTGAGCTGCCTACACCATTTCCAATTGGACCAGTGAATGTGTTTTTACTAAAAGCAGATAAGTTAACGTTAATCGATGCAGGTATGAAAACGAAAGAAGCCTGGAATGTTTTTGAAGAGGCATTACGTAAAGAAGGATATGAAGTAACAGACATTGAACAAATTATTCTTACTCATCAGCATCCGGATCACACTGGATTTTTAGAATGGCTGCCTAGTGATATACCGGTTTATGGTCATAAGCTTGTGGAGCCTTGGATTTACCAAGATGAAGAGTTTGTTCAGCAGCATAATGAGTTATACCGTAATTTCCTTATTGAGTTTGGAGTCAGTGATGATGTAATGGAAGAATGGCTTCGTAAAGCAACGGCTGCAATTCAAGTATATTCACCTAAAGGGCAAAAGCTAACCGGGTATTTAAAAGAAGGAGATACACTTCCCTATGCGAGTGAGTGGGAAGTAATTGAAGCACCGGGACATTCGTTAAGTCAGCTTATGTTTTACAATCGCAAAGAAAAGGTGGCGTTTGGCGGAGATCATATTTTGCCAAAAGTGCCGTCAAATCCATACTTGGAACCGACGATCCAAAATCCTAAGCCAACGCCGCTATTGGACTACTTGGCGTCTCTTGAAAAAACGTTGAACTACGACATTGATTTGATTTACAGCGGACATGGTGAACCGCTTAGCGACATTCATTCTTTAATTATGGAACGTATTCAAAAGCAGCATAAATGGGCGCTGCGCGTGTTACAAGCGATGGGGGAAGGAAAGAAAACAACGCTTGAAGTAAGCGCAGCTTTTTTCCCGGATATGTATCAAAAAGCACCGGACTTTATTTTCTCAGAAGTGTACGGCCAGCTTACGTATTTAGAGAAAGAAGGATACGTTGAATTAACAAAAAATGAAGACGGCGTCTTGCTGTGGGAAACTACACGTGTGCTTACTCCTCAGTCATAACATAAAAAAACCAGCTTCTTTAATGAAGCTGGTTTTGTCTGCTTATAGTGAATGCAAGCGCTCAATGCGTTTTTCAAGTGGCGGGTGAGTAGAAAATAAGCGTGAGAACTTTTCTTTGCCGCTAATCTTAAAAGCAGCAATTGATTTTTGACGGTCATCTACTAATGAAGTAGTATGACGAAGCGATTCTAACGCATAAATCATTTTTTCTTTACCACCGAGTTTAGCTGCAAGCTCATCGGCTTTGAATTCACGTCTTCTTGAATGCCAGAAGATAATGGGGCTGCTTAAGATACTAAAGAGAATCTCAAATACAATCGATGTAAGGAAATAAACAACCATCGCAAACTCTTCTCGCACAAAGTTTGACACCGCTTTGGCTACTAAACGAGAGAAGAAAATAACGAATGTATTTAAGACTCCTTGCAGAAGCGTAGTTGTGACCATATCACCGCTTTTAATATGCGCTATTTCGTGAGCGATAACGCCGCTGATTGCATCGCGGTCCATTCGTTCAAGCATTCCGCTTGAAACGGCAACAAGTGAGCGTCTTTTACTTGGCCCAGTTGCAAAAGCGTTAACTTCCGCTGAATGATAAATTCCGACCTGAGGCATTTTTCTTAATCCTGCAACAGATGCAAGTCGGTGCGTTTCTTCTAGAACAAATCGTTCGTATTCACCTTGAGGGGAACGTTCATCAATAACTTGAACACCCATCATCCACTTTGCCATCACGCGGGACATCATAAGAGAAATAATCGCGCCGCTGAAGCCGGCAATTACGCTAAATGCCAGCAGGCCGCCGTAACCGCTGCTCCCCATATAGCTTTGAACACCTAATAAAGATGTAATCGTTGTGATTGTAATTAATACTAAAATATTAACGAAAATAAATAGTGAAATTCGTTTTAGCACAAGTCTTCCTCCTTTAACTAATACGTGCATGATAGGTATACGGTTGGAGGAGAGAAAAGGTTTCATTTATTTATTCAAAGTTATTAAAAAGATTACTATGTTAAGTGGTTTAATAAAAAAGTAAATAAATGGTTGTGCATTTACCATAAATAGGTTATTATAAGTGGTATAAAGCTATCTTGTTTTGCAAGATAGTTTTACTTTAAAAATGTATCTTGTATAACAAGATAGTGAAAAGGAAGAAATCAATATGTCTTTGAGAAGTCAATTGTTAAAAGGGATTTTAGAAGGGTGTATCTTATCAATTATTCAAAAAGAAACGGTTTATGGCTATGAGCTATCCCAGAAGCTTCAACAATATGGATTAAATGATGTGAGTGAAGGTTCGATTTACCCCATTTTACTACGTCTTCAAAAGGAGGGATTAATAAAAGGAGAAATGAGAGCGTCGCCTTCGGGTCCTAAACGAAAATACTATCATCTTACGGCATCTGGTGAAAATGCATTATGTGAAATCCAAGAGGAATGGATCAACATTCAAAACCCTGTAGATAAATTGTTGAATAGGAGTTTTTACGATGAACGCTAAGGAATTAATTAAATTAAATAATAAGAAACGAAAAGAGCTGACCAAGGAAAATGAAGAGTACTATGATAATATGCTTGTTTACATTCGAACGAGTGTGTCAGTTTCTGAACAGCAGGCTGAGGAGTTATTAATGGAGCTTTTAGATCATCTTATTGACGCACAAGCGGAAGGGAAGCGTGCTGAAGAGGTGTTTGGAGAGAACCTTAAGACGTACTGTGATGAAATGATTAAACAGTTGCCTAAAGAACCCTTAAAAAGCACTGCTTTTTTTATAAGCTTTTTATTGTTACAGCTAGCAAGTTTAATGGCTATTGTAAACGGGGTAGGAAATATTGCTGTACATTATTTTAGGGATAGCAGTCAGACGGTTTATACCGGAACAGCAATCGTCACTTTTGTTATCGTTGCAGTTATTATTTCTCTTGATGTTTTTCTGCTTTTAAAATGGATACAAAAATCTGTTTACAAAATTAAGAATAAGATTAAGGACTTTTTTCTACTCTTTGTCTTAATTTTTGTTTCTCTTGCAGGGATGGTTTTTTTGCCAAAGCTTATTCCACCTTTTGGATATGTAATAGAAGTTGGAGGCTTCTTATATTTAGCTGCTGGTGCCGTAACACTCATCGTTTTAAGATGGTTAAATAGTAAATATCAAATTACAAAATGAGATACAAGAAGTAGCGGAATGTATGATTCACTCTATAACCAAGAGCGTTTTTTAAAAGAAATTTTATAATTTACGTCTATCTTCGGACGAGAAGTACTAAAATAATAAAAAAAGGTGTTCAAATCATGAACACCTTTTTGGTAAAAATATTTAAAGATTAATAGTAAATAACTTTATTACGCTTAAAAATTAACTTTTGGTTCTGTACCTAATTTAATGCGTTTGAAGTTTTTAATATGCTTCCATGTAATGAAAACAAAAATAACGGCTGCAAATACCATTAAAACTACATCGCCTACATAAATTGATGCTAAAAAGGCAACCAATGCGCCAATAGGTGAAGATAAGGATACGTATTTAGAAATTTTGAGAGAAATTAAAAAAGCAAGAACCCCTAGAATGAAAGCTAATGGTGAAAATGCAAGGAATACACCAGCGGCAGTCGCTACGGATTTTCCTCCTTTAAACTTTGCAAAAATCGGATAGCTATGTCCAAGAATAGCGATAAATCCAGGGACAAGCATATGCAAGTGGCTATTCATCATAAGCGGTAAACAGACAGCTAGCGAGCCTTTTGCTATATCGCCGATCAATACTATAATACCTGCTTTCTTTCCTAAAGTGCGAAAGGTATTAGTGGCTCCTAAGTTACCGCTTCCGTGCTTGCGAACATCGGTTTTGTAAAAGCCCTTTCCAATCACTAAAGCAAAAGGAATTGATCCAATTAAATAAGCTAATAAGATAATTATGGCGTTTGTTAATACGTTCATTGTTGGCACCTCAAATTGTGTTGTTATTATTTATTAAAATATAAATGCGGTAAAAGCAGCCTTTTATATGGCTAAAGGTTTCTCGTTTTTTCGACGGAGGTTCTATAAATTCAATTGGATTTTTAGTGGGACAATCCAATAACTTTTAGTATGTTAAGATGTTTTTGAATTTTCAAGCCTTCCTACGTATTAGGACGGATTGATATGTCCATTATAAATATGTAAAAAAAAGAAAAGAGGATAGGCGGAAAGGCAAAAATAAAAAAACTTGCTACAACACCAGCGAAGTTTTTTGCGCATAAGCTGTTCTGATTTTTTCTACAAAAATAAAGAACTTGTAATACAATTTTTAAAATATAACATAAATGTTTAAGGATTAAAAGATATTTAGGGTATATTGTATTAGAAAGAATGACTTTTAATATTTTTTTATAAAAAATAAGACAAATAAATTAACAAATCAAAAAAAATATAATAGAATGTAAAACGGTGTTTCGAAATATTAACTTCTTAAAGTTGAAAGGAGTCCTGCACTTGTTGTGGACAGATATCAAAGAACGAGAAGTAGTTATGTACAAAAACTGCCAGGCGAAAATTTTAGAAAAAAAGTTGCCAAATAAAATAGTCGTGCGCAATCTAGAATTCCCGGAAAAAGGCGATTGGATATCAGCCGAGCTTGATTTTGAAGCTGTTGAAAAATTTGAGAAGAGTCGAGAACACTAATACAAAAAACATTTTACAATAATTCTATTTATCATATAAGAAAAAGCCGAGCTTAAATTTTGAGTTCGGCTTTTTTGTTTATATCTCCTTCGTTCTCTTTACGAAGAGCTCCTCGTTATTACATTTACAACCATGCCTTTTCCTCTCATTTATTTTCCACTATTACATTAGTTCCTTATAAAAACTTATCTTTATACGGGACTATCGATTTATTTTTCGTACACGTATTTTTGCCACTTTTTCATATACAAACGTTCAGAAACAAAACCTCTTTGCATACATTGAAGACAAAGGGGGAGGATACAATGGGAAAAGCAAGTCGTATATTGAAATGGGTCAGCGGAGGATTGGAGGCCCTTTGGGGGATTCCACTTCTGGGTGGCACCTTGGTTATAAGCCTAGCCTACACGCCGCTTATTCTAATGCTCGCATTGCATATCGTAGGTTTAGTATTTGCCATTAAAACAAACAAAGTTCGGACAGGGCATATCATGGGAATTGTCTGTTCCGCTATTGCGTGGATTCCTGTGGTCGGCATGATCATGCACATTTTAACGGCTATTTTCTTACTTATAGAAGCAGCCAAAGATAATGAACCATCTGAAGACGCAGCATAAAAGAAGAGCCGCCTGATTTTAGGTGGTTTTTTATATTTCCAAATAAAGACTTGTAGGCTCTTTTGCTTTGGAAAATCCTTTTTATGTTAGAATATTAGAAGTACTTTCTAAAAAAGGGGGTAAACACAATAGATAAAGCAAATCAAAAGAACAAAAGATTTCTTGCTGTAGGAGTTATATTAGTCGTTCTTGTAAGCTTTATATTTTTACTATGGAGTAAAGGCTGGGTAATTCCTAATGCGATAAGTGCCAACCGCTATGACGTAAAAGGCGTAGACGTATCTTCTTATCAAGGGGAGATTAATTGGAATGTGCTGAGTAAACAAGATATTCAGTTTGCTTTTATTAAAGCAACGGAAGGAAGTTCATTTCAAGATCCTTTATTTAAACAAAACTGGGAACAAGCAAATCGCAAAAACATGCGGATCGGAGCTTATCACTTTTTTAGCTACGATAGCAAAGGTTCCACACAAGCGGCTAATTTTATCAAAGCGGTCTCTCTTAAAAATAACGATTTGCCTCCAGTGATTGATGTAGAATTTTACGGAGATAAAAAACAAAACCTTCCGTCTCAGAAACATGTATACAAGGAGCTTTCTAGCATGATTAAACGTCTTGATTCTCATTATGGCAAGCGCGTCATTCTTTATACGACGCCTAAAGCGTATGACTTGTATATTGAAAACAGATATCCTGAGTGTGATATTTGGATTCGCGATGTTGTGAAAAAGCCTACTCTTGAAGAACAGAAGAAATGGACGTTTTGGCAGTATACGGACAAAGGGCGGTTAAGCGGTTATAAAGGTAAAGAAACGTTTATTGATTTAAATGTGTTTAACGGAAATCAAGCAGAATTTGAAAAATACTAGTTTACTAGAAAGGTAAAAGATGGAGGAAAAAATAATGCCTACTTATAACAAGCTAGTGCGAGATAAAATTCCTACGATTATTGAACAAAGCGGAAAAACCTTCAAATCACGCGTGCTCCAGCGAGAGGAATATCAACATGAGCTGACGAAAAAGGCAAAAGAAGAGCTTCAAGAGTACATAGAAGCCCAAACGCATCAAGAGGCTATTGAAGAGCTCGCGGATTTACTGGAAGTTATGCACGCGCTAGCTGCTGTGCACGGGGCCACGCCAGAACAACTTGAGAAAGTGCGTGAGGAGAAGGCCAAGGAGCGCGGGAAGTTTGATGATCGGGTTTATTTAGTGGAAACAGAAGAAGCGTAGTTTGATGGTGCAATAGTGGAGGGAGTGAGCGGTGGCAGGTGAGTTTTAATTTAAAAGTAGGAGAAATAAAAAAAGCTTATTTAACAGAACAAGAAATTTGGAAGATCATTAATCAATTTTTCGCTAATGGTCACTTTACCACAACGTATAAATATGGATTAATGAAAGCTTTAATTGAAAGCCTATATAACGTTGACAATCGGTTAGTACTCACGTTTGATCAAGTGTATTTTTCATTTGCTAAAATATATTGGAATTTGGTTATTCATCATGATTTAAATCAATTAAATACACCCAATAGACAATCTGGAATTCAAAAAGAGTTAAAGGAATTTCAGTTAATGCATGGTGTCCCCAATAAAGTAGTATTTGATCGTTTACCAAGTAATCTTCAATTGCAATTAGTAGAAAGAACTAAAAAAGTGGGGGCAAGGTATGTAGTAGGGGCATTATACGGAGATATGGAAGGTTCTATTTATGAGTTTGATAAAAGAACAGAATACATAAAGTTTAATAGCAGTATGTATATTTTTTTACAAAAATATAGACAAATTGTTACTCATTTAACCAATTATCATTTGGCGAAATTTTTAGAAAAGCATAATGACAAAAATAAGTTAGAAGATGTCTTATTGAAAGTGGAAAATATTTCAAAACACGAATCGCTGCATGCATTCTATAACATACTTTGGAAATATGAAACAAAAGAATGTTTTTATTGTGGGAAAGTTCTTTCTGATAAACGCATCGCTACTCATGTAGATCATTTTATTCCATGGAGTTATATCCAATCAGATAATATGTGGAATTTGGTGTTAAGCTGTCAAAGTTGCAACACAAAAAAGAGCAATAAACTTGCTAAGAGTGTATACCTCGAGAAGATGTTTGTTCGTAACGATCATCTTAAATTAACAGCAGTTCATAATGATTTTAACTATTATTCGGAGCGTAAGTTAGAAGCTCTTTATGAGTATGCTGGAATGAATGGATACGTAGAAAACTGGGCTCCTTAACCGTAAGTAGCTCTCTTTTCATCTCGGTTACAAAATCCCCTCTTGAAATTTTGTTCACCAAACAAGTAAACTAAAGACATAAGTTTGGTAAAATAGGGATAAGAAATTCATGAGGTAAGGGAGAACAAGTCGATGGAGATGGATCAAGAGAAATTTAATAAGGTGATTGAAGCGGCAAGGATGTATTATATTCTTGATTATAATCAAAGTGAAATTGCAAAAAAGCTTGGTGTATCAAGGCCTACGGTTTCTCGATTGCTGCAGACAGCAAAAGAAGAAGGCATTGTTCAAATTAAAATTGTGGATTCATCTATCAATAGTGAAAAATTGTCTTCTCAACTTGAACAAAAATTCAATTTAAAAAAAGCAATCGTCACACCGGTGCCTCAATATGAAAATCACATTATTAAAAGTCATCTAGGCGTGGCAGCAGCTGACTATCTCTATGACATCGTAAAAGACGGAGACATTATTGGGGTGACGTGGGGAACAACTCTTTATCAAGTGGCCATCGATTTAAAACAAAAGTATGTGAATGACGTGCAGGTTGTGCAGTTAAAAGGTGGAGTAAGCCATTCGGAAACGAGCACGTATGCTTCTGAAATTATGTACTTATTTGGAAAGGCATACAATACGCCTCCTATGCATCTTCCTTTGCCTGTAATTGTCGATCACGTGGTAGTCAAAAAAGCAATGGAAACGGATCGTCATATTAAGCGTATTTTAGATTTAGGCAAACAAGCCAATATTGCCGTCTTTACTACGGGACCCATTAAAACGGATTCGCTGCTTTTTCAGCTTGGCTACTTTTCCGAACAAGATGTAGAGATGATTTCCTCCCGAGCAGTGGGAGACATTTGTTCACGTTTTTTTGATAAAGATGGACAAATTTGCAATGAAAGCCTGGATGAACGGACGCTTGGACTTGATTTGGAAGAACTAAAGAAGAAAGAGTACGCCATTTTAGTAGCCGGCGGGGATCAGAAAATTGACAGCATTTACGGAGCGCTGCAAGGGAAATTTGCAAATGTGCTCGTTACTGATCAGTTCACAGCGCGCTTTTTGTTAGATAAACAAGAGTAAGGGAGATGAAGACGCTGTTTTTTCAAGAGCAAAAGCTTCATCGGATTGAAATAGTAGAAGATATTGCATCTTATTCGGCGTCATCTCTGCAGGCACAGCGAAACCGGTATCCTTTTCAAACAGACGTTTCAAAGGACGGAGTGATTGCAAAAGGAACCACAGGCTATATCATTAAACGGTGGGGAAGAATGTACTTTTCTCCTGATGCTAATCAAAAAGGGATTGAACGATTTATCCCGTCTGATCAGCCATATGTATTAATTCCTTATAAAAAGGTAAAGAATAAGTACCGAATCATGTTGTCATTTGTGATAAAAGCTGAAAAATAAGGGAAGACTTCCGAGTGCGGAAGTCTTTTTTTATTCACTAAAACAGCGGCTATAAATATTTTTGAACAAATGTAAATATATCTGTTTACAATTGTTCAAAGCTATTATATAGTAAGGGTGTAAGTTGTTGAAAACGTTTTAGTGGATGCACAATATGCAGATACTTTTAGGGGGAAAACGTCATGAGAATGGTTGACTTAATTGAAAAGAAACGTAATGGACATGAATTAAATAAAGCTGAAATTGATTTTATTATTGAAGGTTATACAAAAGGGGATTTACCTGATTATCAGCTATCGGCATTTGCGATGGCAATTTACTTTCAAGGAATGACGCAGGAAGAACGCGTGAATTTAACGCAAGCAATGGTTGAATCAGGCGATCAAATCGACTTATCAAAAATTGAAGGTATTAAAGTAGACAAACACAGCACAGGCGGCGTAGGTGATACAACAACACTTGTATTAGGACCTTTAGTAGCTGCGGTTGATGTACCGGTTGCCAAAATGTCTGGCCGCGGCTTAGGACACACTGGCGGTACGATTGATAAACTTGAAGCAGTGCCTGGATTCCACGTTGAAATTACAAACGAAGAATTCATTCGTTTAGTAAATACAAATAAAATTGCCGTTATCGGTCAAAGCGGAGACTTAACGCCGGCGGATAAAAAACTTTATGCACTTCGTGATGTAACAGCAACGGTTGATTCGATTCCGTTAATTGCAAGCTCAATTATGAGTAAGAAAATTGCAGCTGGAGCAGATGCCATTTGCTTGGATGTAAAAACTGGGAACGGCGCATTTATGAAAAAGCTTGAAGACGCTGAAGAATTAGCAAAAGCAATGGTTGAAATCGGAAAAGGCGTAGGCCGAAACACAAAAGCAATCATTTCAGATATGAGCCAGCCTCTAGGTTTTGCGGTTGGTAATGCGCTTGAAGTAAAAGAAGCTATCGACACGTTAAAAGGCGAAGGCCCTGAAGATTTAACAGAGCTTTGCTTAACATTAGGAAGTCACATGGTTGTACTTGCTGAAAAAGCAAGCAGCTTAGATGAAGCGCGTGCAATGCTTCAAGAGGTGATTAAAAACGGAAAAGCATTAGAATCGTTCAAAACGTTCTTAAGCGCACAAGGCGGAGACGCTTCTGTTGCAGACGATCCGTCTAAATTACCGGATGCAGCGCACAAAATTGAAGTGCCAGCAAAAGAAGATGGCTACATTTCAGAAATCGTTGCAGAAAAAATCGGCGTAGCAGCAATGAAGCTAGGTGCAGGACGTGCAACAAAAGAATCTGAAATCGACTTAGCAGTTGGTATCATGCTAAATAAAAAAGTTGGCGACCAAGTGAAAAAAGGCGACTCTCTTGTTACAATTCACAGCAACAGTGAAGATGTACAGGAAGTAATGGATATCGTTTATGATTCTTACAGCACGGTCGCTGAAAAAGTGGAAGCTCCACCGTTAATTTATAAAGAAATTCATTAAGAAAGAGAGAGGAAGAACAAAATGAGTCACAACATTACGGGTATTATTGATCATACATTATTAAAAGCAGATGCAACAGAAGAGCAAATTACGGTTTTAGCACAAGAAGCAAAAGAATATTCATTCGCTTCGGTTTGTGTAAATCCAACGTGGGTAAAAAAAGCAGCTGAGTTATTAAAAGATGCTCCAGAAGTGAAAGTATGTACGGTAATCGGTTTCCCTCTTGGAGCTACTACTTCAGCAGTAAAAGCATTCGAAACAACAAATGCAATCGAAAACGGTGCAGATGAAGTAGATATGGTAATCAACATCGGCGCGTTAAAAGATAAAAACTATGACTTAGTGCAAAGCGATATTCAAGCAGTAGTAGATGCTGCAAAAGGCAAAGCGCTAGTAAAAGTAATTATTGAAACAGCTCTTTTAACAGACGAAGAAAAAGCAAAAGTTTCTGAGCTAGCTGTAAAAGCTGGAGCTGATTTTGTTAAAACATCAACCGGCTTCTCAACAGGAGGCGCAACGGTAGAAGATGTAGCGCTTATGAGAAAAACGGTTGGACCAGATGTAGGTGTAAAAGCTTCTGGAGGAGTTCGAGGCTTAGAAGATGCAAAAGCAATGATTGAAGCTGGTGCAACACGTATTGGTGCAAGCTCTGGCGTATCAATTGCAAAAGGTCAATTAAGCAACTCTGATTATTAATAAATGACAGCAGGTTAGTACTAACTAACCTGCTGTAAACTAAGCAAAGGATGATGACTGTGGAGCCAAAACAATTAATAGATGAAGCAATCGCAGCAAGTAAACAAGCACATGTACCATATTCTCATTTCCATGTTGGTGCAGCTCTTTTAACAACCGATGGGAAGATTTATCGTGGATGCAATATTGAAAACGCTTCCTATGGATTGACGAACTGTGCTGAGCGAACGGCTATTTTTAAAGCTGTTTCAGAAGGGGACAAGCAGTTTTCAGCTATTGCAGTTGTAGGAGATACGGACGGACCAATTTCTCCTTGCGGCGCATGCAGACAAGTATTAGCTGAGTTCTGTGATGATCATACACAAATTATCTTAGCAAACCTAAAAGGAGATTTTGTGATTACCAACATCAACGAAATCTTACCGGGCTATTTTTCATCAAAAGACTTACAAAAATAAGTAAGCAGTGGAGGATACTATGAAATATTTAATCGGCATCTTAGGGTTACTCGTTGTCTTTGGATTAGCGTATCTTGCAAGTAATAACCGTAAAGAAATCAAATATAAACCAATCGTTATTATGGTTGTGATTCAAGTTCTTTTATCAGCTTTACTTCTTAATACAAAGTTTGGCTTGATTATTATCAATGCGATTGCCAGCGTTTTTGGAAAGCTGCTTTCATACGCAAATGAAGGCGTAGAGTTCGTATTTGGCGGAATCGCGAATAAAGGATCAATGCCGTTTTTCTTAAACGTGCTGCTTCCTATCGTTTTTATCTCTGTCTTGATTGGGATTTTACAGCACTTTAAAATTCTTCCTTTCATTATGAAATGGATTGGTTTAGTTCTCAGCAAGATTAACGGAATGGGAAAATTAGAGTCTTATAACGCAGTAGCTTCTGCGATTGTAGGTCAGTCAGAAGTATTTATTACTGTTAAAAAGCAATTAGACAAACTGCCGCCAAACCGTTTATATACGCTTTGTGCATCAGCTATGTCAACTGTTTCAATGTCAATTGTCGGCGCTTATATGACAATGATTGAACCAAAATACGTAGTAACGGCAATTGTGATTAACTTATTTGGCGGATTTATTATTTCTTCTATCATTAACCCTTACACAGTAACGGATCAAGAAGATATTTTAGAAGTACAAACAGGTCATAAGCAAACGTTCTTCGAAATGCTTGGCGAATATATTATGGATGGATTTAAAGTAGCGATTATCGTAGGTGCGATGCTGATTGGTTTCGTTGCGCTGATGGCTGCGATTGATAACGTGTTTGAAATGTTGTTTGGTCTGTCGTTCCAGCACCTGCTTGGCTATGTGTTTGCACCGTTTGCATTCATCATGGGTGTTCCTTCTTCAGAAGTAGTAGCAGCGGGTGGAATTATGGCAACAAAACTTGTAACAAATGAATTTGTGGCAATGATGAGTCTGTCGGATATGGCTTCAACATTCAGTGCTAAAACGCTTGGAATTGTATCCGTATTCTTAGTATCATTCGCTAACTTCTCATCAATTGGAATCGTGTCAGGAGCTGTTAAAGGCTTAAGCGAAAAGCAAGGAAATACAGTAGCGCGCTTTGGTCTTCGTTTACTGTACGGAGCTACGCTTGTAAGCGTACTGTCAGCAATTGTTGTCAGCTTTATTTTATAAGTGTAATAGAAACAGAAAGAAAAGCAGTTTCCTTTTTAAAAGGAATTGCTTTTTCTTTTTTACATGTAAACCGCAACTCCGCACATCCTAAAGAAAAACA
Organism: Priestia sp. 53B2; assembly: GCF_056099005.1. NCBI lineage: Bacteria > Bacillati > Bacillota > Bacilli > Caryophanales > Bacillaceae > Priestia > Priestia sp. 53B2. The sequence goes on along the minus strand of NZ_JBLZXA010000030.1, from coordinate 288,699 downwards.
TCGACACAGAGGAGGACAAGAAAAGCTGGGGGCTTTTCTTACTGAAAAATGGATCAAATTGGACTGTTGCTGTCAGGTGCAGCTTTATTTTTAAACGGACTGATGCTGCTTGGAAAAGCAGATGAAAAAAATGTAGGTGTGTTTAACTTATTTGTTGGAGCATTTCAAGTTATTGTTCCGTTTTATTTAATTATTACGTCAGATCAAAGCAACTGGATTTTGTATGAAAGCACGGCGATTTTTTTATTTGGCCTTACGTATTTATATGTAGGCGTGACGGTATTAAAAGGAATGCAGGGAACGGGACTTGGCTATTACTCACTTTGGGTATCCATTATCGCTTTAGTGTACGTTACGGTTTCTCTTGTTCACTATCATGACGTAGTGAATGCCATTACATGGATTCTTTGGTCGTTTTTATGGTTTTTATTTTACGTGCTGAATACGAGCAAAAAAGATGTATCTGCATATGTAGGGAAAGTCGCGATTGTACAGTCGTGGGTGACGTTAACGATTCCAGCGCTGTTTTCACTAACAGGCGTATGGGGAAATAAGGATATGTACAATATGTGGGGAATCGTGCTGGTAGCTTCCATCATTTATTTTGTATATCTAGGATATCGACTATTCTTTTCTCAGCCGCAAAAAATGATTTTAAAATAATTATTTACAAAAAATAGATAATAATGGTAAGATGTTAGAAATTAAATGCCGTGAAGAGAAAAGTAGACAGCGCGTATTCTTAGCAGAGAGCTCCGGAAGCTGAAAAGGAGCAAGAGAAACGCTGTTGAAACAAGCCTCTGAGCAGCGCATTGGATCTAACGTGATAGTGCGACGGCTGCTTCCGTTACAAAGCTAGAGTATAAGCGAAAGCCGTACTCGATAAGGTTTATATGGCGACATATGAACAAACTAGGGTGGCACCGCGATTCATAATCTCGCCCCTAAGACAGATGTCTTGGGGGTGGGATTTTTTTATTGACAAAAATCAATAATGGAGCGGAGGCCTTTATTTTATGAAAAATAAGCTGTTGTCTTGGAAATACCCGTTTTTATTACTGTTTGGAATTGGCACTAGCAATATTGGCGAATGGATTTATTTAATCTCCTTAAATTTACTGATGCTTGATATGACGAATTCGCCGCTTGTAGTTTCAGGGCTATACATGATTAAACCGCTTGCTGCGCTGTGTACAAATGTATGGTCTGGAAGCTTAATTGACCGTATGAACAAACGGAAGCTTATGATGTTTCTAGATTGGATGCGCGCGGGGGTTATTGCTTGCCTTCCGTTTTTTTCATCCATCCTTATCATTTATGCGCTGGTGTTTATCATCAGTATGGCAAGTTCGATGTTTCGTCCGGCATCGATGGTCTATATCACAAAGCTTATTCCACATGAAAAGAGAAAAAGATTTAATTCTCTGCGCAGTTTGATTGAATCAGGAGGCTTTCTTCTTGGTCCAGCCGCAGCAGGTGCGCTATTTATGATTGGAACTCCTGCTTTTGCTATTTATGCCAATGCTGCAACGCTTGTGTTATCAGGTATGGTTACTTTATTAATTCCAAACTTAGATATAAAAACAAAAGCTAAAGAAAATAAACTGTCTGTAAACACTATTCGCGAAGACTGGAAAGCGGTGTTTCATTTTAGTAAAACGAACAAATATATTATGACGATTTATGTGTTATTCAGTTTTTTAATGGTCATGGTTACGGCAATTGATTCACTTGAAGTTTCGTTTGCAACAAACGTAATTAACTTGTCTGAAAGCGAGTACGGATTTTTAGTGAGCGTAGCAGGTGCAGGCATTATGATTGGTGCCGTTATTAATACACTGTTTGCTAAGAAGCTGTCAACGAACTTTCTCATAGGCGCCGGCAGTATAGGAGTGTCGCTTGGCTATTTGCTGTATGCTTGTTCGTCTTCTTTTCAAACCATCGGGACAGGATTTTTTAGCTTATCCTTTGCGTTAGCTTTTGCAAGTGCTGGTTTTCAAACCTTTTATCAAAACAGCATTCCCGTTGACATGATGGGGAGAGTGGGAAGTATCTATGGACTGCTTGAGTCACTGCTAATTATTATGATGACCTTCCTATGCGGCATGGCTGCACACATTGTTTCAATTCAAGGAGCTGTAATTGGTGGAAGTCTGATTATGCTTTTAAGTACGATTGTATTGTTTTTGTGTACGTTAAAGCCGGCGTTTTATAAAATAAGTTTAGTCAAAAAGCAAGGAATCTAACGCACGGGTACTAGTGGACAAATAAGCTAAGAAGCCGATAAAAAGAAATGAATACAGAATAAAGGATGGAAAAGCATAGTGAAAATGAAAGATGCGTTAAAGAAAAAAGGAATGTTTGTTAAAAAATTACCCAATCAAGGTGAACTCTTTCGAAAGCGGTGGGAAAATGAATTTGCAAGTGCTTTAAGCGCATCGCAAAAAAAGAAAATTTATATGAATCAATTTTTATGGCATGCATTTAGCTATGAAAAGCTCCCTTGCTTACAAGGAGAACAAGCGATTCAAGAGTTCGAACAACAAATAAAGAACGACTGTTATTTGTTGTTTGAGCATGACGAACGGGTGCTGCAGCTATCTAAATGTAAGCATCTAACAAGCGCTGATTTAAGTGAAAATACAAACATGTATTTAGAAGATTTATATGTAGTTGATGAAGATTTCAAGTGGACTTATGTGATTACCCATGAAAGCTCATGTGGACCTTACTTTTACCGCACGTAAGTAAAGATAGAGCCTGCCGTGTTTATCAACATGGCAGTTTTTTTCTATAAAAGAACATTTTATTAATTAAAAGTAATTGTAGAAATAAAATGGTTTTTAATCTAAATTTATTGGGTATTTACTACTAAATATTATCCATCTCTCTCCTATATCTATATTAACATTTGGGATTTTTTCGAAAAATAGGATATGAAATTAATTTTTTGTATGCTAAGGTAATTACTGCTAGTAAGCTTGTCTTACAAAATTTGTTTTAAAAAAGGAGGTTTTTGTATGAAATAGTATTTACATGTACTAAAAAATTATGCAACGTTTCAAGGAAGAGCGACGCGTAAAGAGTATTGGATGTTTGTCTTATTTAATTTTATTATATGGTGTGTGCTTTCAGCTATTGAACTAATAACAGGTATGCCTCCGTTTTTGCGTATACTTTATCTTGTTGCAGTCTTCATTCCATCTCTTGCTGTGACGGCACGCCGACTGCATGACATAGGAAGAAGCGGGTGGTGGCAGCTCATTAGTATTATTCCGATTGCCGGAGCTATTTGTCTATTCATTCTTCTTTGTCTAAGAAGTGAGTCGCAGCTAAATCGTTTTGATGTACCTAATAAAGTTGCGTAGGACTTAAACGATTAGATAATTTAATAAATAAAGAGAGGGTTTGTCATGTACTGGTATATAAAAGCGTTAAAAAATTACGCGACGTTTCGAGGAAGAGCAACGCGTACAGAGTATTGGATGTTTACATTATTTGCTTATATCTTTACGCTCGTTCTATACACCTTGGTTTTTATTGATTCAATTGCTCTACTTGTATCTATTTTAATATTGCTTTATGGAGCAGCAATGATTCTGCCTTCACTTGCAGTTACTGTTCGCCGACTGCATGATACAGGAAGAAGCGGCTGGTGGTATTTAATTAACTTTGTTCCAGTTATCGGAGGCATTTGGCTGCTCATCTTACTTTGTCAAAGAAGTGAAGTAACAGCCAATATTTACGATACAGATACCCAGGCTTCTTAACCAGAGTAGTTTATTAGTTTAAAAGTTGGTAAACTAATTGTTTTTAGAAAAAAGAAAACTCCTGTTAAAAAGGAGTTTTCTTTTTTTTATTTTCCCACATGCTGCTGGGAATTTCTTTTCGAAGAACAGGTGCAATATCACTTGCAAAGCGCTCTAACTGTTCGTGCTGTTCTGCGTCGCTTAGACCGTCTACGCTGATGCTTAGTACTTCGTTTCCATAAGCATGGTGATAGTCTATTATTTTTTCAATAATTTGCTCCGGGCTTCCTACTAAAGCAGGACCGTGTTGAACGACATCTTCTAGTGACGTGAACGGCGATTGATTATGCTTGGCAGCTTCCGTATTGCTAAAGGCGTTATAGTACGGGCGATAGCGGCGAATCGCTTCTTCCGCTGTATCAGAAATATATAGGCTGCTCGCCCCCGAACCGACGATGGCCTTGCGTGGATCATGCCCATAATAAGCGAAACGTTCGCGGTAATGGTCAATCAGCGCTTTATATTTAGCCTGAGGATGGAAGGAATTAGATGAAAATAGCGGCTCTCCATATTTAGCCGCCAGTTCTGTAGACAGCGGGCTTGACGCGCTTCCATGCCAAACGCGAATAGAAGGCTGAAAGGGCCGAGGCTGAGTCGTAACGTTAGTTAAAGGCGGACGATACCGGCCGCTCCACGTGACATTTTCTTCTGTCCATAGCTGTTTCAAAAGAGCGTATCTTTCAGCAAGAGACTCCCATTGCTCTTCTTCTGTAATGCCAAAAAGCGAATAATGACGCGGGTCATTGCCTTTTCCAATAATCAGTTCAAGGCGTCCACCCGACAGGTGATCAAGCGTTGCATAATCTTCAGCTACTCGTACAGGATCTAAAATGCTTAGAACGGTAACGGTAGTAAGGAGACGAATGTGTGACGTTTTAGCAGCGATTGCACTTAAAACAACGGGAGGAGAAGAAGACAAAAAAGGAGCTCCGTGTCTTTCGCCGACTCCGTAAGCATCAAAACCTAATTTTTCTGCCAGCACTGCTTGATTTAACACATGCTGAAATTTTTCTTGAGCAGTTAACGTTTCTCCAGTAACCGGGTTTGGGATGTTTTGAATAAGACTAAATAAAGCAAATTTCATACGTTTTACCTCCAAAAGATAAAATGGTGGACAACAATAAAAAAAAAAGCAAACGTACACTCATTATCGTGTCCATTTGCCTCCAGTTGACTGGTAGATATGTAGTTTTATTGTTTTATTAGTTGTATCTTAAGCGGTAGACACCAAGCTGTCAAGATAATCTTTTTCTTAAAACATACTTGATTTATCGGTTAACTAGTATTATGATGTGAATAATCTTACACGAAGTAAGCCGACTGGTTAACCAGAGGCTCTTGATGAAGTAGCTGCTTCATCAAGAGCCTCTTTTTATTACAAACATAGGGATTTAGGGGAGGAACGTATGAAAAAATATTGTCTGTTTTTACTTTCAATTGTAGTAGCTGTGAGCGTGGCAGGCTGCGGAACAAACGTATCTTCAAGTGCAGGAGAAAAGAATGAAAAAGATGTTCAAACGATTGTTGTTGGAACAGGCACTCAGTTTCCTAATATTTGCTTTATTGATGATAAAGGCAAACTGACCGGATATGATGTAGAAGTAGTAAGAGCAATCGACAAAGAGTTAAAGGATTATAAATTTGAATTTAAAACGATGGAATTTTCAAATCTGCTTCTCAGCTTAGAAAGTAATAAAATTGATATGATTGCTCATAATATGGCTCAAAACGCTGAGCGAAAGAAAAAGTTTTTATTTAATGATGAAACATATAATTATTCTCCGCTTTATGTAACGGTTCCTAAAAATCGAAATGATATTCATTCCTTAAAAGATTTAGAAGGTAAAAAAATGATTGTAGGAGCTACAAGCAATGCGGCTGTTTATCTAGACAAATACAATCAAAAACACGGCAATAAAATCGATGTAGTTTACGCCGGTCAAGGTGCGGATGATGCCACAACTCAATTAAAAACAGGCCGGGCAGATGCTACGCTCGCGACCCCATTTTCCATCGACTTTAGCAATCAAGCGCTGAAATTTCAGCAAAAAACGGTTGGAGATATCGTGATTAATTCAAAAGTGTATTTCATGTTTAACAAAAAAGACGAAAAGTTAAAGTCGGAAGTCGATCAGGCGATTAAAAAGCTGAAAAAAGACGGTACGTTAAAAAAACTCAGCACAAAATGGCTAGGAGAAGACTATACGGTGCAAAATTGACTATAGCAAAAAAGCAGCTGCCCATACAGCTGCTTTTTTTGTATGATATAAATCCAATAGACAGAAGAAACGATCGGCAAAGAAAACAAAAATTAGTGTATAGTAGAGCTATAAGTACTATAAAAGCAGGACCGCAGTAGGAGGCAATTCATTGATTACGGATTTACAGCGCGAAGATTTCTTTCAAAAAGGACATCGTTATCGCAGAAAACAAATTCATAAGCTTTATAAAGGACAGGAACAAAGCGAAATATCAACGCCAAAAGCTCATCCATATATTTTTATTTTCACAAAAGAAAGCGGAAGTGAATACGGAACAGGACACGGATGGAATAGAGATAAAACCTCTTTTTTCTATACGGGAGAAGGTCAAAGAGGATCGATGCAGCTCATTAAAGGCAATAAAGCGCTTCGTGAACATTTTTTATCAGGAAAAGCCGTTTACTTATTTCACTACGCGGAGCCGGGAGTAGTCGAGTTTATTGATGAAGTGACGTATATTAATCACCAATTAGAAATTATGTGGGACTCAGACGGAGAGCTTCGTGAAGCCATTATTTTTGAACTTGAACGAAATCCTGTGATTGAGGAAAAAGCAGCAAAGTTAGATTTTTCAGCTCATTCAATTGAACAGCTTCGCCAGCTCTCATTAGGAGAACAAAAAAAGACAAGTGTTTATGAGCAAACGGCAGCGCTTAAACAATATGTTTACAAACGCGCAGCTGGTATTTGTGAAGCCTGCGGAGAAAGCGCGCCGTTTATCGCAAAAGATGGAAGCGCGTTTTTGCAAATGTATTATCTTTCAAAGCTTTCAGAGAGCGGGCTCGCTAAGCCAAAGGACGCTGCGGCACTATGTCCCGACTGTTATAGCCGTCTACGCTACGGGAAAGATAGTGAAGTATATAAAGAAGAGCTGATTACTAAAATTAATGAAAAAGAAGCAGGAAAGAAAAATGAGTAATATCGTCTTTTTTCATTTTATAAAAAACCGTCTCTAGGCAGGGCAGCTGCCGAGGCGGTTTTTTTGTATGTAGAATGACTTCAAAAAATAAAGGCAATAAAGCGTATAAAAATAATGGAAAAACAGATAATGAAAAACTGAAGCTATTGTTTAGAAAATAGTAAAAGATGGGGTGATGTACTGTGGCAGATAAGTATGACTGCGTCATTATAGGTGGAGGAATTGCCGGACTTCAAGCCGCTATTCAGCTTGGAAGATATAAGCGCAGTGTATTGGTTATTGATTCAAACGATGGACGTTCCAATCTTTGCAAAAATTATCAAAATATATTGGGATGGCCTGATGGAATAAGCGGGCAAACTCTAAGAGAAACGGGAAGGCAGCAAGCAAAAAGCTACGGCATTCAATTTGCAGAAGATCGTGTCATTCAGTGTCAAAAAGAAATAGATGGGTTTAACGTCATTACAAACTCTGCTAACTACGAAGCAGATACTTTACTGTTTGCGACGGGAGTAGTAGACCGGATTCCGCCTGAACTTCAGCAAGAGCTATATCCGTGTATGGGAAAAACCGTATATGTATGTCCCGATTGCGACGGGTACGAAGTAAATAATAGAAGGGTATTAGTACTAGGGTCGGGAAAAGCAGGAGCCAGTTTATCTCTTACGTTAACATATTGGACAAATGACATTACGTATATTAATCACGACAAAAAACAGATTGGACCTTTAGCAGATACTTTGATGCAAAAGGGAATTACCTATAAAGAAGCGGCAATAAAAAAAGTCATAGCTGAAGCAGAAATGTTAAAAGGAGTCATCCTCGAAAACAATGAATTTATCTATGGAGAAAGAGGTTTTTTAGCGTTCGGAGGAAATAAAGTTCGAACAGAATTAGCGCATGGGCTCGGAGCAGAACTTCTAGAAAATCAGCACATTGTCGTAAATCCGCGTACAAAAGAAACAAATGTTTCAAACGTGTGGGCAGCAGGAGACATTGTGGCTCATTCTGAACAAGTTACGGTAGCGATGGGAGAAGGTTTACAAGCCGCTATTTGGATACACAAACGCTTGTTAGAGCTTTATGAAAAATAATTGTTTTTTTATAAAAAAAGTTAAGATTGCATGTTTTGTTTCCTTTTTGTTAGGGAAATGGAAATAAAAGAAAGATAAAAAATGAGGAGAAGGAGTGGCAAAAAAGTGGTATATAGTCAAGCAGTAAGAAAACCTGAGTTTCAACAAGCGGAATCGGAAGGGTTAAATGAAGCCATTCACGAGTACATAACTCGTCGTACACGTCACAATGCACCGGTTGTGGATGCGCTTCGATATATTATGACCATTGAACATAAACATGAACGCATGCAGGTAGCAGCAGAACTGTTCGGATCAGCTATTCAGCGTGTAAAAGATCAAGATATTATTCAATATCTAAAAAAATGCGGAAGCTACAAAAGAATTTCTGATACGATGGAATAAAAACGTTTTCTTTGAAAAAGCGCCTTTAATGAGAAGGGGGCTTTTTTGTTTCCTCCATTTAAAAGTGAGGGAAAATACATAGAATTCTTCCAGTTTGTGCATAGTAAATGAAGCAGAATTAATTGAGGAAGAGACAGAGTTTTGTATCTGACTACGTGAATAAACATTAAAGTAGAATACAATCTTCATTTAGATACCCACTCTGGAATAAATAAAGCTCTATGTATGTAGCCCGAGCAGGAGGTTTAGTAATGAGTCAAGAAATACCGTTAAGTTCAAGTGAAATTGCTACTCTTTGGATGACCTATCAGCAAAAGACAATGGTCCAAAGAATTTTAGAATATTTTATTCCATACGCAGAAGATGACCGAGCAAAAGAAATTATGCAAGATACGCATATGCAAGTGGTGAACTATATTGAAGATATCAAAACGATTCTAAAAAATGAAGGGGCAGCCATACCGGTAGGATACACAGAAAAAGACGTAAATGTCGGTGTTCCTAAGCTTTATGATAAGATGTTTGATATTATGTTTCTTCGCCTTTTAAAAGAAATTAGCATGGGGCTACATACGCTTCATTTGACCATGTCCTACAGAAAAGACATGATCTCTCTATATAAAGAGCTTACCGCTTTCACACAAAGTGGCTATGACAAATGTGTAGATTATCTTCAGGAAAAAAACGTGCTTCCAAGGCCTCCAGCTGTTTCCGTACCTAAAACAGCGAAGTTTGCTGAAGGCACAGATTACATGAATGGAATCCATTTGTTTTCTAGTAAACGTGCATTAAATACTGTAGAGGTAGCACATATTTATTATGCTATTGAAAGTAACATTCTTGGCATGCAAATGATTACAGGATTCGCTCAAGTAGCAAGTGATCCTGAAGTGAAGAAGTATTTTGTAAAAGGTAAGGAGTTAGCTAAGAAAATTGTAAGTGATTATAGCAAAATTCTTTTGGAAAGTGATATTCAGACCCCTGCGACGTGGGGAGCGAAAGCGACGGAGTCAAAAGTAGCGCCTTTTTCAGATAAACTAATGATGTACTGCGTGAGTTTATTCTGCAGTTTCGGGCTAGGTAGCAACGCTTTAGGTACTGCGTTTAGTTTACGTGGAGATCTTCCTCTTACACTTGTCAGCACGGCTAAAGACATTTTAACATACGGGCAAGACGGGGGGGAAATCATGGCCAAAAACGGATGGCTTGAAGAACCTCCAAGTATGGAAGACCGAAATGATTTGATTAAATAGAAAAGCATAATACATTAAGAAAACTTCTTTTTTTGAAAGAAGTTTTTTCTTTTGTATAAAAAATGTCGTTATTTGTTCGTTTAACGGTTTGTTTTTTGAATAAAAAGGATATATAAACTATAAATTTACAATTTTATACTAAAAAAGGAGGATGTTGCATATGAAATGGTACATAAAAGTGTTGAAAAATTACGGGGTATTTTCTGGTCGAGCGAGTCGAACAGAATATTGGATGTTTGTATTGGTCAACTTTGTTATTTCATTTATTCTTTCTTTCATTCAGTTCGTTATTGATAAGCCTCTTTTTCTGCCGGTAATCTACTCGCTATTGATTGCAGTCCCTTCGTTAGCGGTAGGAGCAAGAAGGCTCCACGATACGGGAAAAAGCGGATGGTGGCAGCTCATTACGTTAGTTCCACTCATTGGAAGTATTTGGCTGATTATTTTATTCTGCCAGTCTAGCGATCCAAAAGAGAATCGTTTTGGTACAACGGCAAAAGCAGCATAAATAGAACTCCCCCTTACATAAGGGGGAGTTTTTTAGTGCACAGGTTCTACTATAGCACCATCATACGCCGATTGATAAATGGCTCGTATATCTTTTTCATGAAGAGGCAAAGGACTGCGAGCGAGAATTCGTTTTTGCTGGATGCCATCTTCTGTCAGCTTTTGAAGGGCACTTTCTGGAATATCAAATCCGCGAAGGGTTTGAGGAATGCCCACGTCTTTGACAAGTGACTGCAGCTGTTTTACACACTGATAAGAAGCTTCTTCTGTTGATAAAGAGGTAGCGTTTCCGCCTAGTGCTTCAAAAACATCACGCATCTTCGCCACGCAGCTGCTGCGTATGTAACCCATCACATATGGAAGCAATACGGCGTTTGATTCACCGTGAGAAATATGAAACTGTCCACCTAACGGATATGCAAGTGCATGAACACCAGCAACACCAGCGTTAAAAAAAGCAAGACCTGCTAAATAGCTTCCGTAGCTCATCTGAGTTCGCGCTTCTTTGTCTTTGCCGTTTTCTACAGCTGTTCTTAAAGAAGAGCTAATCATGCGTAAAGCCTTTAGTGCTAAAGCATCGGTTGCCGGATTTGCATTTACTGATACATAAGCCTCAATGGCATGAGTTAATGCATCAACCCCTGTAGCCGCCGTTACTTTAGGAGGCACGCTCAGCGTAAGCTCGGGATCTACAATTGCAGCGTCCGCAAGCAAATAGTCGTGGGTCACAACATCCTTGGTGCTTTCAAGAGACAGCACAGAAATATTCGTTACTTCTGAACCCGTGCCGGAAGTAGTGGGAATTAAAATTTTTGGAAGACCTTTTTTTGAAATTTGTTTCGTACCAGTTAAGTTCAAGTATTCTTCTACAGCTCCGTCGTGAACGGCTAAAACGGCCGTAAGTTTTGCTAAATCTAACGCGCTGCCGCCGCCAACACCAATGACTAAATCAAATTTTCGGCTTTTTGCGTAGGATACGAGTTTTTCACCGAGTGCTAAAGGCGGCTCTGGTACCGTATCTGCATATACATCTACTTCGTATCCGTTTTTGATAAGGGGAGAACTCACTTTATCTACAAGTCCAATATCTTTTAAAACAGGATCTGTGACAATTAAAATATGAGCAGGGTGATATTTTTTTACTTCCGGAAGCAGTTGCTGAAGTGATTCCCATCCTGTATAGCTAAGAGGGGTAAAAACTAGTTTTGACACAGTCATTCTTTTATCCTCCTATAGGCACTGTTTTGTTGGCGGTTTCAAAGATGTGGTTTTGCTTCTACGTATATTATAATGAAGTATCGCAAATTTTTCATTGAATGCAAATTAGCTGTCACGAAAAAATTGAGCTTTACTTCACAGAGGCAAAGGATGGGGAAATGTTGAGATACGTAACAAAAGAATTAGCTCAGAAAATTGTGTGTAGAACGATGGAGATTATTGATTGCAACATTAACGTGATGAACGAAAAAGGAGTCATTATTGGTTCTGGTGACAAAAATCGAATGAATCAAATTCACGAAGGAGCGTTGATGGTATTAAAAAACGGCAATTCCTACGAAATTACTCAACAGCAGGCTGACTCGCTGCGCGGGGCCAAACCGGGCGTGAATTTGCCTATTTTCTTTAATGAAGAAATTGTTGGAGTCGTGGGATTAACAGGACTGCCAGAACAGATTCGTAATTACGGAGAGCTTGTGCGCATGGCGGCTGAAATGATTTTTCAAGAAATGATTTTAATAGAGGAAATTCAATGGGATGAACGATTAAAAGAAGAGCTGGTTCATCAGCTTCTTCAACAAGAAGGTCCGCTTGACTCTTTATTTTTTGACCGGGCGAATCGCTTTGATATTAACTTATACCTTCCACGAGTGGCACTGATTGTTACAGCGGACAATCGCCATGAAGTTATGAAGCTTGTAAAGAAATACATAGCTAATAATGACCTATACGCTATGCTTCCAGACGGAGTGGTCATATTAAAATCTACAGAAGCAGGCAGCGCTAGCAGCTATGCGGAACAGCTGGAAAAACAGCTTCGGGCTTCTGGTATGGTGTGTAAGTTAGCGGCAGGATCTGTTCAAGCTGATTTTAAAGGCCTTCATGTATCTTATCAGCAGGCAAAAGATACGCTTGCGGTCGGTTCAAAGCTTCACCCAGAAGCTGTTTTCTACTGCTATTCTGATTTTCAAATTCCCGTGCTGTTACGTCAACGCGCCGGTTTTCAAGAAAATCATGATCTGTTGGATCACTATAAAAAGCTAAAGGGATATGATAAGAAAAAAGAACTTATCGAAACGTTAACGGTCTACATAGAAGAAAATGGCGAAGGAAGCACGGCAGCTAAAAAGCTTTTTATCCATCGAAATACGCTAAGCTACCGTCTAGATAAAATCCAAAGCATCACAGGAAAAGATCCAAGGAAAGTAAAAGACCTTCTCGAACTGTATGTAGCGCTACTGCTATCTAAAATTTCATAATTGTGCACGTGCATAAAAGATCTTGCGATAGTGAGGTCTTTTTCTGTTGAAGTGACTAATGAAAGAATGTGAGATAGCGCTTACAATTAACGTTAGGGACAGGAGAAATAAGAAAGGGGATGGCTTTATGGACGTTCAAGTAAGCGCGTTAGGCGCGATTTGTGCATTAGTAATTGCTATTATATTAATCTTAAAGAAAGTGGCTCCAGCATACGGAATGATAGCCGGAGCTTTAATTGGAGGGCTGATTGGCGGAGTTAATATTGCTGATACCGTTAATTTAATGATTGAAGGCGCACAAGGAATTATTCCAGCAGTCCTGCGAATTCTTGCAGCTGGAATATTAGCTGGCGTATTAATAGAATCAGGGGCTGCAGCGGTTATAGCAGAAACCATTGTAAAAAAACTAGGGGAAACAAAAGCGCTTTTAGCTCTAGCACTAGCTACACTTATTCTAACGACAGTAGGCGTGTTTGTTGATGTGGCTGTAATTACAGTAGCCCCTATTGCTTTAGCGATTGCTAAACGTACGGGTATGTCAAAGCCTGCTATTTTATTAGCGATGATTGGAGGGGGAAAGGCAGGGAATTTAATGTCTCCTAATCCAAATGCTATTGCGGCTTCTGATGCATTTAATATTCCGCTTACATCCGTGATGGCCGCAGGAATTATTCCCGCTATATGTGGCGTAGCGGCCACTTATATAGTAGCCAAACGATTAGTGAAAAAAGGAACAATGGTTCAAGCTGAAGAAATAGATACCGTGGATGCAAGCAGCTTGCCGCTGTTTTTAACGGCCATCATAGCACCAATTGTTACCATCGTGCTGCTGGCGCTGCGACCGCTTTTTAATCTTAATATTGATCCAATGGTTGCGCTTCCCTCAGGAGGAATTGTTGGCGCTATTGTGATGAAAAAAGGAAAACAGCTTAATACATACGCTATTTCGGGATTAGGGAAAATGTCAGGTGTAGCCATTATGCTTCTCGGAACGGGGACATTAGCAGGAATTATTGCTAACTCCCAGCTAAAAGACGTTATTATTCACGGCTTGTCTGCCATTGGATTGTCAGCTTATGTTTTAGCTCCGGTTTCAGGTATTTTTATGTCAGCGGCAACCGCTTCGACAACTGCAGGAACAGCAGTAGCAAGCCAAGTTTTTGGATCGACAATTTTAGAGCTAGGCGTTTCTGCTTTAGCCGGAGCTGCTATGGTTCATGCCGGAGCGACCGTACTTGATCACCTCCCGCACGGAAGCTTTTTCCACGCAACGGGCGGAAGTGTAAACATGAAAATAAAAGAACGTTTAAAATTAATCCCTTACGAATCGCTTATTGGACTCATTATGGCAATTGTATCCACGCTTATATTTGGTGTATTAAAGCTATATGGCTAAAAATAAAAAGGAGTGTTTGCGCATGAAAATTGTGATTGCACCGGATTCGTTTAAAGAAAGCTTAACGGCTCTAAATGTTTGTGAAGCTGTGGAAAAAGGAATAAGAACTCATTTTCCTAACGCGGAGATTAGTAAAGTACCTATGGCAGACGGTGGAGAAGGAACCGTTCAGTCGCTTGTGGACGCAACGGGTGGGGAGATTATACAAACCCGAGTAACCGGACCGTTAGGGAAAGCAGTGGAAGCTTTTTACGGAATTCATGGAGGCGGCAAAACGGCTGTTATTGAAATGGCAGCCGCTTCAGGTCTTCATCATGTTCCGGTGGATAAACGCAATCCGCTTATAACCACAACGCGAGGAACCGGCGAGCTCATTCTTAAAGCGTTAGATCATAAAGTGAAGCATATTATCATTGGCATCGGAGGAAGTGCTACAAATGATGGAGGAGCCGGTATGGCAAAAGCTTTAGGCGCAAAGCTTCTTAATGCTAAAGGAGCAGAAATAAAAGAAGGAGGGGGCAGCTTAGGTCAGTTAACTTCTATTGATCTTACAAACTTGGATTCTCGGCTTGCTGAAGTCAAAGTAGAAGTGGCTTGCGACGTAGACAATCCGTTAACGGGTGAAACCGGAGCATCTGCGGTATTTGGTCCTCAAAAAGGCGCAACTCCGGATATGGTTAAACGGCTGGACTGTAATCTCGCTCATTACGCAGCAGTTATTGAAAAAGAAATGAATATTCATATCCAAAGTGTTCCTGGTGCTGGAGCGGCAGGAGGACTAGGAGGCGGCCTGCTGGCATTTTTATCTGCGGAGTTAAAGCCAGGTGTAGACATTGTCATTGAAGCAACTCAGTTAGAAAGATATATTAAGGGTGCTGATCTTGTCATTACGGGCGAAGGAAGAATAGATGGACAAACCATTTACGGAAAAACACCCATTGGCGTAGCAAAAACAGCAAAAAAGCATAGCGTTCCCGTGATAGCGATAGCAGGGAGCATTGGAGCGGGAAGCGAAGCTGTGTATGAACACGGTATTTCAGCTTTATTCAGCGTCGTGCCTGGGGCAGTCGATCTGTCAGAAGCACTGGGAAAAGCCGGTGAAAACATTGAAAGAACGGCTAAAAACGTAGCGTCAGTTATACGCTTAGGCATAAAGTGAAGGAGTTACAGTTTTTATTCTTCTCTTTTTAATAAATAGTAAAAGGTCTCTTCCATCAGAAGAGGCCTTTTTTGCGTTTAGTGCTGAAGTAAGCTGCTATCATTCTTTTAAATTTTATATAGGAAATAGAACTAAACGTTTTCTGAAGCGTCATAGTTAGTAAGCAGTTCTAAATCCAAAAAGTCACTGGCGTTTGCATCTGCTTACTAACTGCTACTTACGGAAAGGAGAGGTAAACGTGCAAAAAAAGTTTAGGTTCTTGAGAATTTTACGAAACATGATAGTAGCTATTTTAGGGATATGCATCATTTGGGTTGTAACGAATCAAGTTATAACGGCAGTGGAAAAGAAAAAGTACCTGCCTATTGGTCAATTAGTAGAGGTTAATGGCAGAGATATTCATGTATATACAAAAGGTAAAGGGGAAAATACAATTGTACTACTAACCGGCTTGGGAACGACTGCGCCTGCACTGGATTTTGAACCTTTAGTAAATGAACTGTCGAAGGATAATAAAGTTGTGATAGTAGAACCATTTGGATACGGATGGAGTGACATTACGAATAAAAAACGAACAGTAGAAAATAGTGTAAGTGAAATGAGAGAAGCTTTGCAAAAATCGGATATAAAAGGTCCGTATATATTAATGCCACACTCAGTTTCTGGCGTTTACAGCATGTATTATGCTAATAAATATCCAGATGAAGTAAAAGCAATTATTGGAATAGACCCTACGTTGCCAAAAGCGCTGGATTATTTTAAAGAAGAAGCGCCGAATATACCAAGTTTGATGAGTGTTTTAGCGCCAAGTGGACTTGCTCGCTTTGCCCTGCTTACTAGTCCTAATCAGTATCTACCACTAGCCGAAGAAGGAACGTATCCAACAAAAAATTTAAAAATGACAAAAGCAATCTCCAGCTGGAAAGGCTACAACAAAAACGTCATCGATGAAGCAAAAGAACTGAACAACAATATAAATAAAACCGTCGATATGTCGTTTCCTTCAAAGATGCCCGTAATGATTTTTACTAGAAAAATAGCCAAAGAAGAAAAAGAAGAAAAATCGAATATTACGTTTTATCAAAATCAATTAAGTCACGTATCATCGCAAAAGTTAGTTGTTTTACAAGGACATCACTATTTACATTGGACGAAGTACAGAGAAATGAGCGAATATGTGAATGATTTTATAGATACATCTATTAATTCAAGTAAAAAGAAATAAAGTTGATTTAAGAAAAGGAGTCCGAACATTGGATCTCCTTTTCTAGTACAGTGAAGAACGATAACTAATTTATTCGTTCTATGTCTATAAATGTTATAATTAACCAATAACTGGAATGTTTTATATATAAATGAATTTCAAGAAAGTTGATAGGAAAAGGAGTAACATGATGAAAAGTCAAGTTCGTTTACTAAGAGATAAAGAATTAGAAGAAGCAGCAATCATCTATACAAACGTTTTTAGTGGGTCACCGTGGAACGAGCCTTGGAGTATAAACACTGCTTATGCTCGTTTATACGATATCAGTAAAACTCCAGGTTACATAGGGATAGGTTACTTTCATAGTGAAAATAATAAACTCATAGGATTTATAGTAGGAAATGAAGAACAGTGGGCGAACTATAAGACTTTTTATTTAAATGAAATTTGTGTGTTAAGCAACACTCAGCAAACTGGCATAGGAACGAGTCTTTTATCTTTCCTTAACGAGTTACTTATACAAAAAGAAGTGAAAGAAGTCTATGTGTGTACTGAAAGAGGCCAGGGCAAACCAGAACGTTTTTTTGAAAAGAACGGTTTTGTTACTCATGAATCCCGCATACTGATGACAGTAAATGTAGATTAAATATAAGTGGATGAATGTAGGGGATCCGCTTTGTTATTTCAGGAGGCACGGTTCATAAAGCAGGAGGAAATAATCTATGATTTTTTCGCTACTAGTTTTAGCCGCTATTTTAACGGTGAGTATTCCGCTGCTGATTATTATTGTTAAAACAGTTTGGCAGCGAAAGCTTCCTCGTAGTTATTATACGCCATTTGACTATCTTGCTGCGCAAACAGAAGAAGAGTTTCGTGAAGAGCAAAATGAACGAGAACTAGAAGAAAGAGAAGGAGATGTTGCAAACAGAAAGAGCTAAAGGTCGTTTTCAACTCTTTCTGTTTGCAGCCCACCCCTCCACAATTTCCGTAAATTCACCTAGGTGTTCTTCAAATATCCGTTTTCGATGTCCGTTTGCTCCTGATGGATGTGGAAAGCCAAATAAATACGTATGCTGAGAAAGCGAAGATTCACTTGAAAGTTTTCTTAAAATATTTTCAACTGCTTTTCCTAGCGGAACGATTAAGCACGGATTCTTTATTTCGTTCAATTCCTGTGGAAACACTTCAAAAGCATAGCGAGAAAGAAGCGCTGAGCGTTCAATTGGCGGCTGATGACCCGTATAGTTTTTTCCTTTGTAAAACACAGGATACTTTAATACGGACGTTGTATGCAGTATATCACGCTGTGAAGCAAATAATTCAGCGGCACTGTCAATACCAATCGCTTTTTGAACGCCGCATCGATCTAACATGTCTGTTAAATTTACTCTCATCGTCCCGCTAAAGCTAGCGGCTTTTTTTGTTTCGTACAGTACTTGTTCAAGCGGATGATGATGAGACAAGCTGGAAACGCATTGTTTAAAAGCGGTTTTCATTTGAAACCAGCCTGGTGTGATGCCTGCAATAACAATATGAGCATCTGGATTTATGTAGTCGTTATGAGGCGAGTAGTACATGCTTAGTTTATGTTCTTGACCGATTAAAAAGTCTTTTTGCAACAGCTGTTCTTTAGTGAAATTCATATGAGTATGTATTTGTTGAATGGCAGGCAGACATTGTTGAAAATAGGAATGTTGGCTAATCATATGCGCTCTCTTTCTTTATCAGTATTTCTTCTTTTATTTTCCCCAATAAACCTTTTTATATCAAATATGAACAAATTCTTATAAAAAACAATATTTACTAAAAGTTTACTTAGGTTTTAATAGGATATGATAAAAATAAAGTAATAATAGTAGCTTTTTTGTCATTTTACATGGAGGATAAACAAAATAAACAAAGAATTTTGTAGAATAATTTAATAAATTTACTGAAATTTTAAAATTATTTATTGAAAGCGTTTTATTAATATGCTATTCTTCCAATATAATAGATAAATATTTAGTAAAAATAGAAGATTATAATAGAGAGGTAAAAAGATGGCAACTTTAAAAGATATAGCGGCGTACGCTAACGTTTCCAGTTCAACTGTATCAAGAGTACTAAATAATGATCATACGCTTTCTGTATCTGAGGTTACTCGTGAGCGCATTCTGCATGCAGCCAAGGAGCTGCAATATACGCCTGTGAAGATACGAAAAGGAACGGCAAACGGAAAAGACCTCGAAGCTCCAAAAATAGGTATTATTTTTGCTCAATCCCTTGAAGAAGAGCTAGTAGACCCTTTTTTCTCTTCTATTCGCCATGGAATAGAAAGTGAATGCTCAGAAAGAGAAATTTTTACAGTAAAGTCATTTAGACTAAAAGGCATGAAGAAAGAAGAGCTGCTGCAGGATCTTGATGGAGTGATTGTGGTGGGAAGAGTTAGTCCAGAAACGGTTCAAGAAGTGAGCAATCATTTAGATACTATTGTTTTTATCAATCACAAAGCGGATGAAGATTTGTACGATTCGGTCATGATTGATTTTGAGAAAGCTACTAAACATGCATTAAATCATTTATTTGACCTCGGTTATAAAAGAATTGGCTATATCGGAGGGACAGAAAGAGAACACTATATAAATGGAAGTTCTATTATTGAAGATCAGCGTCAAACGGTTTTTGAACGCGTTATGCATGAAAAAGGCCTGCTCGATTCTGAGAAAGTTTATATAGGAGAGTACTCAATGACTGAAGGGTATGAGCTGATGGGACAAGCGATTAAGCAAGGAAATCTTCCTGAGGCATTTTTTATCGCAAGTGATGCAATGGCGATAGGGGCGATGCGTGCCCTGCAGCAATCCAATATAAAGGTTCCTGAAGACGTGGCGATTGTAAGTTTTGATGATGTGGATATCGCAGCATTTGCGAGCACGCCGCTCACCACAGTTAAAGTATATACCGAAGAAATGGGAAGGCAGGCTGTTAAAATGCTAGTGGATCGGTTAAGCGGCAGGTCCATTCCTTTAAAAGTCATGGTGCCGACTAAATTAGTTTATCGTGAAAGCTGCGGAGCTTTACTCAAGAAGCAGTAGCCTAAAAGTTATAACTTGAAAGGAGGTGATAGAAAAGCAGAATTCATACATAAAGAGTGATAAGGGGGAAGGAAAATAGAAAAAATCATAAAAAAAGCAGGTTAAAAAGCCCTAGAACCTACATACTTATTGGCAGATAAGTATGTAAATGAAAAACCTTTTTCATCTCTAGGACTCTTTGAACCTTTGTAAAAGTATAGGACTTAAATTATAAGTGACTTTATTTCGTTGTGCAATGAATTTGTCTACAAATAAAATACTGAATATTCTGTATTTTATAACTTGATAGAGTATAAGGAGGAAAGAAGATAAATGAAAAAGCTTCCGTATCTTTTCGTTCTATTACTAGTCTTTTCTGTTGTGGCAGCGGGCTGCGGAAATAAAGAAGCGTCAACAGGCGGAAATGAGAAAACAACGTTAACGCTTTTTTCTACGATGAGTAATAAAGGCGAGAGAAAAGCGCTTCAAAACGCAATTGCAGAATTTGAAAAACAAAATCCAGATATTAAAATTGATGCAAATTTTCCGGGTAACGGCTACGAAGATATGCTTCGTGTGAAAATGGGTGCAAATGATATGCCCGATTTATTTGATACGCACGGCTGGTCTCAGCTTCGCTACGGGGAGTATGTAGCAGATTTAAAAGATATGGATTGGGTTCAGCATTTAGATCCGGCGCTGAATCAAATTTTAAAAGATAAAAGCGGAAAAGTGTATGCGTATCCTTTAAATCAAGCAAAAGACGGAATTAGCTATAATGCGACGTTATTAGAAAAGTACGGAATAAAGCCACCTAACACAATGGATGAATTTATAGCAGCGTTAGAAACAGTAAAGAAGAAAAGCAAAGGAGAAGTAGCGCCTTTATGGATTCCAGGAGGAGAAAACGGCAATATTGCTCAAGTGTTTGATCAGCTAGCCACACCTCAGCTTATTACAGCAAAAAATAAGAACTACGCTAAGCAGTTGGAAAAAGGAACGTTTAATTGGTCAAACTACACGCCGCTAGCGGAAACAATAGCAGAAATGAAGAAAAAAGGGCTGCTGAATGAAGATGTATTAACCGCAAAAGTATCTCAAGCAACGGAATTAATGGCTCAAAATAAAATTGCTTTCACATTTGTGGGCGGATCTCTTGGACCGGATGCAACAGAATTAAATCCTGAAGTAAAAGTAGGAACGGTACCGGTGCCTGCTATTCATAAAGGCGGTACGCAAAGCTGGATCGGCGGAGAGCGCTTTACCCTTGCTGCTTGGAAAGATTCTAAGCATCTTAAAGAAGCGAAGAAATTTATTGAATTTGTGTCGCAGCCGGAAGTTGCCAAAAAGATTGCAGAAGGAACGTCTTCAGCATCGGCTCTAACAAACAATAAAACACAAAACTACTACTCTGCATACTACGATAAGTATAGTGATATCAAAGTTGAGCCATACTTCGACCGGAAGTATTTACCGAGCGGCATGTGGGCAGTGATGTCTTCTACAGGCCAAGAATTGCTAGCGGGAAGTTTAACGCCAAAGCAATTATCAAAAGAGATGGAAAAAGAGTACAAGCGTCTCAGTAAACAATAAAATAGTGTGCAAAAGTTCCTTGTTCGCTAAGAAGCAGGGAGATAGGCTTCTGCTTCTTTTCAACACAAGCTGAAATAGGAGTGAACACGATGAATGAATTAGTCAGGAAAGAGCCGGTTTCCGTAGCAAGAGATACGGAAAAACGAAAGAAAAAATTAAAAACAGAATCCTCTTTATGGTGGATGTACCTTCCCGGCTTAGTAATTATCACCGTTTTTATTATCTATCCTTTTATTAACGGAATTAGACTTTCCTTTACTAATTGGAATGGATTTTCACAAACGTACGAGTGGATTGGGCTCGAGCAGTATAAACGCTTGCTTGCAGATCCAACGACTTGGCTTGTGATAAAAAATACGCTGCTCTACGGAATAGGCAGTACTATTTTTCAAAATATTATTGGCTTGTTATATGCTTTACTTCTCAATCAAAGCATTAAAATGAAAGCTGTAACAAGAACAATTGTCTACCTTCCGGTTATTATCAGCCCGATTATTATGGGGTATATCTGGTATTTCTTTTTTGCCTACCAAGGAGGCGCTTTAAATGACCTTCTTGTATTTTTAGGCTTTGAGAAGATTAATGCTTTGGGAACTCCGGAGCTTAACTCTTGGATTATCGTGTTTGTCAATACGTATCAATTCGTTGGAATTGCGATGATTATCTATTTAGCGGGGCTGCAAAGTATTTCAAAAGATTACTGCGAGGCAGCGCAGCTTGACGGAGCATCTGCTCTTCAGCAGTTTAAAAATATCACTCTTCCACTGCTTATGCCTTCTATTACAATTAACGTCGTTTTAAATATTATCGGAGGTTTAAAACTGTTTGACGTAATTGTTGCGCTGACAGGAGGAGGACCTGGAGATGCATCGCAGTCGATGTCTACTTTTATGTATGACTTATATTTTAGAAGACAAGACGCCGGCTATGCAGCAACTCAAGGTGTATGCATGGCGCTTATTATTTTAGTCATTAGCTTATCAGCATTTGTGTACTTTAAGCGAAAGGAGACAGAAGCGTGATGGACTATACAAATAAACGGAAAAAACGATTTTTTACCTTTCTAGCTCTTTGTATAACGCTCGTTCATATTGTCCCTTTTTATATTCTAGTTACGACTGCTTTAAAAGCAACCGGGGATTTTAGTTCCAAATGGGTATTTCCAAAAAGCATACACCTTGAAAATTTCACAGCGGCTTGGGAGCAAGCGAACTTAGGAAACTCTTTTGTTAATACATTTATCATTACATTCGTTTCGGCCATTCTGCTTATTTTTTTAGGATCAATGGCTGCGTATCCTTTAGCGCGCCGCCAAACGAAATTAAATAAGTACGTCTATTTTATCTTTATTGCCGTGATGGTAATACCGCCTTTAACAGCGCTAGTTCCGCTATACAAAATGGTTGTGAATATGGGAATGATGAATACGTACCAAATTGCCATTTTAAATAATGTCGCAGCATTTTTGCCGCTAACGATCTTTTTGTATGCGGGCTTCATTCGCTCCACTATTTCTAAAGAGCTCGAGGAAGCAGCAAGAATTGACGGTGCCGGTACGTTAACGATTTTCTTTAAAATCGTATTTCCACTGTTAAAGCCCGTCACTGCGTCCATTTTAATTATTGCAAGCGTCTATATTTGGAACGACTATCAGTTTGCAATTTTCTTCCTTCAAGATAAGGAAATGCATACATTAACCGTTACGTTAGCAAGCTTTTTTGCCGAAAATCAAAATAATCTTAGCTTAGTAGGAGCAGCTGCGATTATTGCCATGCTGCCAATGACTATTTTATTTTTAGTGCTACAACAATACTTTATTGCAGGGCTTTCATCAGGATCTGTAAAAGGATAAAACCAATACGAGGAAGGAAGATGACGATGTCTAAAATCACATTTATCGGAGCGGGAAGTACAGTTTTTGCAAAAAATATTTTAGGAGACTGCATGTTTGTGCCTGCTTTAGCTGGCTTTGAATTCGCTCTTTACGATATAGATGCTGAGCGTTTAAGAGATTCGGAAAATATGCTAAACAATTTAAAAGAAAACTATAAAGTGAATATTACGGTTAAAGCCTATCTAAACCGAACAGAAGCTTTAACAGGAGCAAAGTATGTGATCAACGCGATTCAAGTAGGCGGATACAAACCAAGCACCGTCATTGATTTTGAAATTCCTAAAAAATACGGCTTGCGTCAGACGATTGGAGATACAGTAGGAGTTGGAGGAATCTTCAGATCCCTGCGCACGATTCCAGTGCTGTTTGATTTTGCTAAGGACATTGAAGAAGTATGTCCAGAGGCGCTGTTTTTAAATTATACCAATCCAATGGCAACGCTGACAGGTGCAATGCTGCGCTATACAAATGTAAAGACGGTAGGCCTTTGTCACAGTGTTCAAGTGTGTACAAAAGATTTGTTTGACTCTCTCGGAATGGACCATGAAGGAATACAAGAGAAAATCGCAGGCATTAACCATATGGCATGGCTGCTAGAAGTAAAAAGAGATGGACAAGACTTATACCCAGAAATCAAGCGTCTAGCAAAAGAAAAGCAAAGAACAAAGCATCACGATATGGTGCGCTTTGAGCTAATGGATAAGTTCGGTTACTATATTACCGAATCGTCTGAGCATAACGCAGAGTATCACCCATACTTTATTAAACATAAATATCCACATCTTGTTGATCAGTTTAACATCCCTCTTGATGAATATCCGCGCCGATGCGAAGAGCAAATTAGCAATTGGGAATCCATGAGAGAAAAAATGGTTAACAACAGTCAGTTAACTCATACAGGTTCACATGAGTACGGCTCTAGAATTATTGAAGCAATGGAGACAAACGTGCCGTTTAAATTTGCCGGTAACGTATTAAATACCGGAGGCTTAATTAGTAACCTGCCGACAAAAGCGTGTGTAGAAGTTCCATGTGTGGTAGACCGAAGCGGTATTATGCCGACTTATGTAGGAGACTTACCGGAGCAGCTTGCGGCGTTAAATCGCACGAATATTAATACGCAATTATTAACAATTGAAGCAGCGGTCACTAGAAAAAGAGAGCATATCTACCAAGCAGCGATGCTAGATCCTCATACAAATGCGGAATTATCTATGGATGACATCATTCGTATGTGCGATGATTTAATTGAAGCTCACGGCGAGTGGCTGCCTGATTTTACAGGGAAAGTGAACCAATACGTGTAATAAAAGAATCCTCGGCTGAAATCAGCTGAGGATTTTTTTGTGCGTAGGAAAAGAAGGGAATATCATCCAAATCGATATTGACATTTAAAAAACTTCATCATACACTGTAAGAAGCAAGTCATTTTATACTAAGAAAGGAAAGGTACCGTAGACAATGGATAAGTAATCCTATTTTTTTAGACATTCTTTTAAAACTTTATTTTAAATGAACATTTGTCTAGATAGGATTAGTCTGTACATTTTTAGGTGCCATTTCTATATGTCTTATATGAAGTGATTTCTCCCTTTTTTTACTCTATAAAAAGGGTGCATATTTGCGTATGCCTAATTATGACCTCTAATCCTCTCTAGAAATCCTAGGGAGGTTTTTTTATGTTATTGTTAGAAGCTATAAATATTGAAAAAAGCTATGGAGACCGCCTGCTGTTTCAAGCAGAGAAGCTTCAAGTACATCGCGGAGAGCGAATTGGAATTGTTGGGAAAAATGGAGAAGGCAAATCGACGTTGCTTCATATTTTAATGAAAAAAACGAGTCCGGATCAAGGAATTGTGCAAACATATTGCCGTGCCGCACTGATTCCGCAGCTTGAGGTTCAACCTACAGGAGCTGTATCTCCTGAGATGAAAAGTCAGTGGAACGTGCCAAATGAAGCCGACTTTCTTAGCGGAGGAGAAGAAACAAGAAAGAAAATTGCTGCTGCTCTTTCATCGGGCGCAGAACTACTTGCAGCCGATGAGCCAACGAGCCACTTAGACGTAAAAGGCGTAGAAAAATTTGAAGAAGAAATGAAATCTTTTACAGGCAGTCTGCTGCTGATTTCACATGACCGAGAATTATTAAAACGCATTTGTACGTCCATATGGGAAGTAGAAGACGGCAAAATTCACTGCTATGAAGGCAATTATCAAGAATATGTGACGCAAAAAAAACATGCAGTTGAAAGACAGCAGTTTGAGTATGAACAGTATGTAAAAGAAAAGCAGCGGCTTGAACTGGCCTCTGAAGAAAAAAGCCAAAAATCAAAGTCGCTTAAAAAAGCGCCGAGCCGCATGGGGAACTCTGAAGCGAGACTTCATAAGCGAGCGGTCGGAAAACAAAAAGCGAAGCTAGACAGAAGTGCAAAAGCGATTGAAACAAGAATTGAAAAGCTGGAGAAAAAAGAAAAGCCAAAAGAAATGGAAGAAATTCATTTTGATTTATCTCAATTTCACCAAGTACACAGCAAGCAGGTACTAAGCTTTGACAAAGTCTCGGCATCAGCTGGTGACCATATGTTGTTTCAAAACCTAAAAGGCGGTGTGAAGCCAGGCGCGAAAGTAGCGATTGTCGGTCAAAACGGCGCCGGAAAATCTACGCTGCTGAATATGATCGAGCAGCAAGCAGAAGGCATTACGGTTGCGAAGCCTGTAAAACTTGGCTTTTTCCATCAGCGTCTTGAAAATCTAGATCCAGCTAAAAGTATTTTAGAAAACATTAAAGAAGACAGCCCGTACACCGAGCAGTTTATTCGGACGGTACTATCGCGCTTACTTTTTAAACGTGAAGACGTGTATAAAAAAGTAGAGATGCTAAGCGGAGGAGAACGAGTGAAAACGGCATTAGCAAAAGTCTTTTTAGGAAATTATAACGTTCTTCTTTTAGATGAACCGACCAACTATCTTGATCTTCATACAAAAGAAGCGCTGCAGGAAGTGTTAAAAGCTTATCCAGGGACGATTTTATTTGTGACGCACGACCGCTACTTTGTTAAAAAGCTTGCGACGCATGTTTTGACGTTAAAACAGTCTAAAGCGGAGCTCGCGGCGATTGAAGATACAGGTAAAAGCAAAAAAGCGTCACAGCAGCAAAATGAAGCGGAGAAACTTGCGCTTCAACTAGAATTAACAAAAGTGATTAGCGAGCTTTCCATCACGCCAGAAGGAAAAGAAAAACAGCTGCTTGAAAAAAGATATGAAGAGCTGTTAAAAGAAAGAAAACGATTAAATAGAAAGGAAGGATAATATCACTTCGCCTAACAATGAATACAATGATGTTACTGAACATCAAAAGCGTATTGAAGAAAAACTAACGGATATGAATATAAAAGGAACGCCATAAAGAATACAATGGATTGGGTATGAATCATTATCTTCTTTGTGTTTCTTATTCTAACGATGATCATCAGCGTATTTATCAATTAAAATAAAAGCAGCCGCTTCAATGTTGAAGCGGCTGCTTTTTATTTTCCTACTTTTGTAACAATGGCATCTCCGTTTTTTCCAATTCGTACAGTAGCAAAACGAGCTTCGCTTTCCACTTTGCTGCCGGTTCCTTCTGGAATAAAGTAATGCTCAATTCCGTACTGAATTCCCCAGTCGTGATACTTCCCCGTAATGACAACGTCTTTTTCTTTAGAAGTATACGGCTTATTCCATTCATCATCCGCTTGGTAGATTTTTGCGTATTCATACACGCCTTGTTTGTTAGGGCGAAGAACGAGCTTCACTTTTTCACCGTCTTTTACATGAGGTAAGGTAACGTGCGCAATGTCGTAATTCAGCTCAACATAATCGCCTTGCAGCAGCGAGCGCGGATCGATCGGCTGTAAAGCGAGCTTAATTTCTTTTCCGTTTTGAAGAAGCACTTCGTTTTTAGTGAAAATGCCGCCCAGCATAATAAGCTGAACAAGAATGATGATCCATACAGCGGTTCGGCTGCGGTCAAGAAACGACGGCTGCGGCTGATCAGGCGTTGACAGGTCCCATTTCCTGCTTAGGAAAAGAAAGATAAGACCTAAAATAACAAGCACAAGTGATTTATTAAATAAATCCCACACAAAGTCGTAATATTTCATCGCTAAAAAAACAAACCAGAAAATCATGCCGACAATAAAATCATATTTTGGCTCTTTTCGTACCGTTACAAATAAAAAGACGGTTGAAATTACAAAAAACACCGTGCAGTAAATAATATTTAAAAAAGAAGGTTCGCTTAATTCAGTCAGCGACAGTAAAAAGATAAAAGCAAGAAGCAGCGCCGCTTTTTTAAACGCGTGGTGTACGTTTATCGCGTACACAGCGGCATTTAATAGAAACAAAGTGAGCAGCACATAATCTATTTTGATAGTGTCATAGTAAGCAGTCGGAACCTTTATTAACAGAAGCCCTTGCACTAGCACAAAAAGCAACAGGCGAACGGGGGTATGCTTCGTGAATACTAAAAGCGCTACAAGTGCGATGACGTAGATGAAAAACAGAATGTCGTTTACAAAAAAAGCAGCGCCGCCGCTAATTAATACGCCCATCATTAAAAGCGTATATTTCACGGTTGGAATATCTGCTTTAATCAAATAACATGCCACAATCAGCAAAACGCCAATCACAAGCATTCCGTTTGTTGGGTACGTTCCTGTAATAAGTGTGACAAGTCCTCCTAAAGAGCTGCTGCCAATCACCGATGCAATGGCCGTAATCCCAATCACCGCTATTCGTTTGATTACGCGGAGCGAAGTTTTATGTGCTGAAGTGTTGGCAGTGAGCCATTTGACAAACCACACGCTTGCACCAATAAATAAAATCACGAATCCTAAAGCTAAGAACAGTGACCATTCAGCGTAGTGTTTAAAAATAAAAGAGAAAAACTGTTCAATAACAAATAAAGCAAATGCCGCAATGGAAATCCCTAAAAATGACTTTTGCGGCTTCACTTTTGAAAAATAAAAAAAGGAGCTTAGTAAAAACAGCAAATAAAAAATAATAAGACCAATCCGTAAGCTAGAGCTGCCTGTGAAATCCGGCAGGGAAAGAGTTAAAAAGATGTAGTGAAACAAACAAAACGCCGCATACATGATCACAGGAGACGAGAGGTGTTTCTTTTTTATAATCCAAAAAACAATCAAGTTCACAAACGCCATTCCTGCGTAAAGTAAGAGCGTCTCGTGTTCACCTCGCTGTGAAACTGCGCCTGTTGGTGAAATAAAAAAAGCCATGGTGAATTGAAATAACACAAACGATAACACATAAAACGGCTGATACTTTGTAAAAAAGCTAAACAAAATAACCGGCACAAGCCAAATTAAAAACAGCCAGTACGATTCAGCGTGCGTGTTGTAAATTTGAGAAAGAAGCGCGATGCTTAATCCAAATGAAAGAGCGCCGGCCAAAAGCGTCCAGTGACTTAAAAACGCCTGCTGAGGAAGCAGCTTTCGCGCCGCAAATGCACTTCCGTAAAACAGCAGCATCAGCCCCACGCTCAGCGCAATTTTAGTATAGCGGTCAAAGCCTTGCCAGTTCGATGCGAAAAAATATAAAATGCCGGACAAAACAAGAGCCAACCCCAGTAAATAACCGAGTCTTACGAGCTTTTCTCTCATACTCAACCTCCTCTTTATATTATGTATATACTAGCGCATGTTTAAATATTTGGAAATAGAAAGAATGAATGCGTTTTAACAAAAAAATTGTGTAAAAAGGCCTTTTAGTGGCGTGGAAATAACAAATGAAGTAGTCCGAAAATCTTGATAAATTGTCAATAATAAGATAGTTTTGGTTATTTTATCCTGAAGAGTGGGTATTGAACTAAAAACCTACATTATTCCCAAAAAATATAAGAAAACGTGCCGATGTTCTCTCTTTCTTTATTTGATAAGCTATAAAAGGGAATTACTGTTAGAAGAACCAAGAGATAGATATAAAGGAAGTGTCATCATATGAATGAGATGTTTGTTGCTCATCTGTATACCCAAGTGAAGCAGGCACATGAAGATATCCAGCAGCTT
The DNA here is from genome assembly GCF_056099005.1 of Priestia sp. 53B2. Taxonomy (NCBI): domain Bacteria; kingdom Bacillati; phylum Bacillota; class Bacilli; order Caryophanales; family Bacillaceae; genus Priestia; species Priestia sp. 53B2. The sequence continues at coordinate 259,632 of NZ_JBLZXA010000030.1, read as the reverse complement.
ACGGCTAGTAAAAACACGTTAACGGAAGTCAAAGGCGAGCTTGAACGTGCAAAGGAAAAGGTAAAAGAACCAGAGCTCACTTCCGCCACTTGGTCAGGCAGCCTTGCTGTTGGGTTTGAAGACATCCGCACCGCTATGTTAGATGAATACGATGATTTGCTGACCCGTCAGCTGACGGATGCCCTTACGACAATTGAAGCAAAAATTACGGCGCTTCAATCAGATATACAAGGGATGGAACGCGCCATTAAAATGCAAGAAGACTAAAAAGTTATGCTAAGTTTGAATTTGTAGGAACAAATAACTTAGGAGAAATTACAACGTATCATGTTGAAAGTGGTAAAACTTTTTGGAAAATGATGAATAACGGAAAGAATATTCCTGTTATTAATCCTGTGGAATAGAGGAGAAATTATGAATAACAAAATAGAAATATGCAAGCTTGACTCTCTTGCTGAGGAAGAAATTAAATTTTTAGTTAATAATCAAGAAGTCATAGGATTTAATGTATCCCCTCAAAAACTGGAAGTAGGCAAAGAATATGAAGTTGAAATAGATATATTTATAAACGATAGTTTGGATATAGAGGAACAAAAAGATCGATGTTTGAAGAAAGTTAAGCATGTTAATAATTATAGTTATATTCTTTGGGGGAAGATGCTAGAAGATAATATTTTAGATGTAGGTTTTTTCATTACAAGTGACTTATTTGAAGATTATCAATATTTGATAGGACACTTTGTTTATTTGAAAGTTGATAGATTACAAGTCTATTGTGAGAATTAAGTAAGATAATTGAATGCTGCATCTTCTACAATCTAGCTGTCCAAAAAGTCCAAATATGTGAAGATAGCAAAATTCTTTGCAACCCTCTTTTACACTTGTCATAATTTAGTCATAGTGACACTTGGTGTGATAAAATATTCAATAAAAGGAATGGGGAGTGTTAAGCTAACGACAAAGCTTGTAACGCTTTAAGCTCCCAAATTCACGCTCCTTAGAAATAAAACGAAGAATGTCATTTTGAAAGTCGAGAGTTTATAAAGGTTATATCGTTATGGTGCTATTATACGAGGATAACGAGAAGAGACCAAAAATTAGGTGAGATACCTCTTTACATATTAGAATCACTTTATGGATGCCATAAACTCGAAACACATGAGATTAAACAAGCTAAAGGGTTTAAATGTTACACTTGCGACGTGGTAAAAAACATGTCAAACTGTCAACTATAAAAATAACTTATAAAACTTACAAATATCAATAAACTTAGAAAATTTATGAACTTAAAGCACTTGATTGTCTATAGTAGACTACAAGTGCTTTTTGCACGTTTAAATACGTAAATTAAAAAGGCTACGATTACTTACTTAGTGTACTAAGTGCTAAATTTTATATAAATACTAACATACAACGCGAAGAACAAGCGAGGGAAATAGAGGTACTGAAGGTATATATTTCATGTGAATATGTATTGTGTTTATATATAGAAATATAGTCTTGATTAATTATAAAGCGTGTAAGAGATAGATAACGTATTAATAGAAATAGAGGAGTGTATATATGATTAACTCGAGTAGGATAATGAACCCTCAAGCAGTTACAGGCATTTTTGGCAGGGTGCCAATGTTTAACGATTCTGAATTATTGAGTGTTCAAATAAAAAGAGATGGTCCGACATTATTTATTCAATTATCTACTAAAGAGACTGTAAAAAATAAGCCTAAACGGTGGGGGGAATAGGACATAGTATATATTGAAATGTCATTTTTGGGTGTGAAAGAATTGGAAATCAATTCATTTGGAACTATTAATGAAATTGAGGAATTCGAAATTGAAGACATTGGTGAAGGGGGATCTATAAAAATTCAATGTACTAATAGAATGTCTATTACGTGTTTATTTGACTGGGTAAGGATTGAACAAATAAATCCTGGTTTAATAGGTACACCATAAGAATTTATTAAAAAAGGCATAAGTATAAGAACAAAAAACTTTGTATTTGCATTCAGAGCGCACGATAGATAGAATAATCTATTTAGATGAATATGGACAACGCCAAGGTTGTTTCTGGTGCCACAGAGGATTATTTGAATGGAAATATTTCACCAGGAGAAAAACAAAGCGGTATTGCAATGTTTGATATACCAAAAGAAGGCGATTTTAAGTTTGAATTTAGCGGTTTTAGTAAAAATCGTGGTATTTGGACGTTTATACAAAATGATATTCAACCAGCTCAATAAGAATCAAAACAAGTCGCGTGCTAAGCGTGGCTTATTTTGATTGAACTCAGCAACAACCATGGCGCATAAATAAGGTAATTAAACAAATTTAAAATGAAAGGAGCATGTAAATTACTGTTAAGTATGTCCTATGTAAAAGCCAACATACATGTTAGGTTTTATAACATAAATTTCTGAATAATCATTTACTTATTCACTTATTTCATGGTATGTTATATGACATAGATGTTGTAACTTGCAATATCTGTTGTAATATATACTTATTTTTCTAGATATGCACCTCTGGACAAGTTGGTGTTCTATACATATATATACATCTATGTATAACTAGTCAAAAAGAATGAAGGCTTTTCTATTTATAGTGCTGATTGTTCTTTGGACTGAGTATAGTTATAGTAGGTGAAATTTTCAAGACAGTTATTTTGGTTTTTAAGCTGAATTTTTGGAATAGTTTGTTATTTTGTTGATCAATGCTTTGCCACTTAGAAGTAGGTATAAAAGTTTACTAATAAAAGAAAATGCAGACGGAATTTAATAAGTTTTTTGGAATTTGTGGGCGATTTTCTCACTTTTTTATCATTTTTGAATAGTTTATAATCATCAGACAATTATACTGTGATATAGTTATAAGTGAGACAGAAAAAGGTGTGTTCTTGGGTCGCACCTGAATTTTTTTACTACGTAAGCAGGAGCGCCTACATCTTTTTACAAATATAGGGGATGAGGAAGGTTATAATGAGCAACGTACAGAAAAAAACAGACGTTATCTTAATTGGTGCCGGAGTCATGAGCGCAACTTTGGGATCATTACTCAAAGAGTTAGCACCTGAATGGGACATTAAAGTATTTGAAAAACTCGCAGACGCAGGGGAAGAAAGCTCGAACGAATGGAATAATGCAGGGACGGGCCATTCTGCGCTGTGCGAACTAAACTATACATCAGAAAAAGCTGATGGATCTATAGATATAACGAAAGCGATTCGAATTAACGAGCAGTTTCAGCTGTCAAGACAGTTTTGGTCTTATCTTGTAAGCAGCAAGTTGATTCGCAATCCGCAAGATTTTATCATGCCAATTCCGCATATGAGTTTGGTACAAGGGGAAAAAAATGTATCGTTTCTGAAAAAGCGTTTTGAAGCGCTGTCAAACAATCCGTTGTTTCAAGGAATGGAGTATTCCGACAGTCCTGAAAAACTAAAAGAATGGATTCCGCTAATCATGAAGGGGCGCACATCAAATGAACCGATTGCCGCAACTAAAATTGATTCGGGAACAGACGTAAACTTCGGTGCTTTAACACGCATGTTGTTTGACCATCTGAAGAATAAAGGGGTTCACGTTCATTACAAACGAAGTGTAAAAGATATTAAACGTAAAAGTGACGGTATGTGGGAAGTAAAAGTCGCAGATGTAGACAGCGGCAAAGTTGAGTACCACACGGCAAAGTTCATCTTTATCGGTGGCGGAGGCGGAAGCTTGCCTTTACTTCAAAAAACAGGTATTCCTGAATCCAAGCATATTGGAGGATTCCCGGTAAGCGGATTATTTATGGTATGCAATAACCCTGAAGTCATTGCGCAGCATCACGGGAAAGTATACGGAAAAGCCAAAGTCGGAGCTCCGCCAATGTCAGTTCCGCACCTTGATACACGCTATATCGATAATAAAAAGACGCTGTTGTTTGGCCCGTTTGCCGGCTTTTCACCGAAATTCTTAAAAACAGGTTCGAACTTGGACTTAATCAGTTCTGTAAAGCCGAATAATATTCTAACCATGCTAGCAGCAGGCGTCAAAGAAATGGCGTTAACGAAATACCTGATTCAGCAAGTGCTGTTATCAAATGAAAAACGTGTAGAAGAACTGCGTGAGTTTATCCCGAACGCTAAAAGCGAAGACTGGGATATCGTTGTAGCAGGCCAGCGTGTTCAGGTAATCAAAGACACGGAAGCCGGTGGGAAAGGAACGCTTCAATTTGGTACAGAAGTTGTAAGTGCCGCTGATGGTTCTGTTGCTGCACTTCTTGGAGCTTCTCCGGGTGCGTCAACGGCGGTTCATGTTATGCTTGAAGTATTGGAAAAATGCTTCCCGCAAAACATGAACAAGTGGGAGCCAAAAATAAAAGAAATGATTCCTTCCTATGGCATGTCGTTAGTTGATCATCCAGACTTCTTTAACGAAATTCATGCGTCTACTTCACAGACGCTTGGTTTAATTAAAAAAGAGTCTGTTTATAGCTAAAGATTTTACGCCGTAACAAACAGTACATGTGTATGTGAAGAAATCTACAGGCGTGCACAAACACCACCTTTTCTTGAGGTGGTGTTTTAATGGTCTTTATATGTAGAGTTTGATTTAAGAGCGGTATTGATTGCTTCCAGGCTGAAGCTTTAAATGCTTCCACGCTGCAATTGCATCATCGCGGCTTTTTCCTTTGTTTTTCGAATCGTTAAAAGAATCGCGAATAAAGCGGTTGTACTCAAACTGAGGCGCAATTTCTTTTTGATAAGAAGGCTGCTTTTTTCGTTTTTCTTCTTCATGCCACGCTTTTACCACATCTCGATAGGTTTTCCCTACATTTTCTTTAAAGTAGTTTTGAATATACGTGGAAAAATGAAACGTAGGATAAATGGCTTCTTTAAAAAAAGCCCGTACTTCTTGACTGCAGCGGTGATTTTCCCCAATGACGGTATCTAATGTGAGCGGCGCTTTCGTTTTAGAGGACGAGCGTCTTTTAGAAGGTGATTTTGATTGTTGAGTGTCACCGGTTGTTAAAAACACTTCAATTCTTTTTGAAAGTTCCATTTTAGATCCAGACGGGCTCATGTTGTTTTCTCGACAAAATTGCTGCAGCTCAGTTTTGAGCCAGTAAAAATCCGTAAAGTCATTGATCGGTAAGTTTTTTGTAAGTTTGGGTCTCATTGTTTTCACCTCCATATATTTACAAAAGTGATTATAGAATGTTTGTTCTTGTTGGTCAATTGTTTTTAGAGAAGTACGAAGGAATGTCTTTTATGTTTCTTCCTACATAGTGAGAAGAAATAGGCCGTTTATTCACTTCTCTTGCCCAAATAGAAAGCTGGCCGATGTGATGGATTTCATGAATGATGATGTGATGCAAGATGTCAGCTTCTGTGTAAGAAGTAGAATCCCAAGGGACTGTTACGTGCCTTTTGTTAGAAAGATTCAAATGACTTAGAAAGTCGGCGATTTCAGGTCTATGTGCTGAAGAGAGCGCTTGAAGCTTTTCAAGCGTATCGTGTTCTTCAAAAGAAAGTACGATATCTTGTTTACCTTGGATGGCGCGTATCCAGCTGTATTCCACATCAATAATATGAAAAAAAGTTTGTAAAATGCTGCCCGTTCCTCCAGTACGGTTCTTCAACAGTTCTTCTCTTGAAAGTTGATAACACCAGCTAAACCATTCGTCTCTCACTTGCCAGTTATATTCAAAAAAATGAATCATCTACCACACCTCACATGTTTTTTTACCTCTTATTAAATTAGATGAACGCTGGTAAATTCCTTTTTATAAAGAAGAAAAAGCGTCTAGGCAGGGTGTCTCTTGCAAATTCCAAAATCAAACAATTACAATAAGAAAAAAGGAGTTGATTACATGAAGCTACATAACAAAGTCCTTTCTACGATTCTAGGAGGAGCTGTTGGAGACGCTTTAGGCGTTCCAGTTGAGTTTAAAAAGCGAGATTCATTTCGGATTACGACTATGATCGGCTACGGTACATACAATCAGCCTAAAGGAACGTGGTCAGATGATACATCTCTGACGATGTGCTTAATTGATAATTTAATAGACAAACAAGATGAATATGATTTAATGCAAAAGTTTGCGAACTATTGGTCGGATGGCTACTGGACGCCGTACGGAGAAATGTTTGATATTGGTATCGCAACAAGCGAAGCGATTCGCCGCTATAAAAGCGGACTTCCTAAAGAAGAGTGGGGAGGAAGCGCTGAGTACGACAACGGAAACGGAGCGCTTATGCGTATTGCTCCGCTTGCGTTTACACTACGTCAGGAACCTAGCTTTATAAAAAGAAAAGAAGAAATAGAAAGAATTGCGCACGTCACGCACCGCCACTTGCGCTCTACGCTTGGCTGCATTATATATGTGGAGCTGCTTATTCGTCTCCTTCACGGCGACGAGCCTTTTGAAGCATATGAAAACGCTATAAATCTCTGTCAAAAGCAGTTAACAGGTACGGAGTATGAAGCAGAATTTTCTGCGTACGAACGAATGTTAAACCTAAGCTTGCCGCACGCAGGGAGAAATGAAATCCAGTCAACCGGATACGTTGTCAGCTCGCTAGAAGCATCGCTTTGGTCTTTTCTGCAAAGTGATGACTACGAAGAAGCTGTACTTACTGCTGTGAATCTTGGAGAAGACACAGATACAATAGGCTTTATTACAGGTACTATGGCAGGAGTATATTATCAGCTGGATGGCCTTCCTAAAGAGTGGGTTTGTCAGCTTGCTAAAAAAGAAGAGTTGATAGGAGCTTGTAAGAGATTTGCGGATGCATGTGTATGAAAAAGACAATGAACAGAAGATGTATTTCATGAAAAAGTCAGGTAAGGAGTGTTTTTTTGAAGAAGATTTTTCTGATAGCTAGTATCTTGATTATCGTATTTGCCGGAGTATATACATTTGTAAAAATGAGTGCATCGTTGGAGGCTAAAGCCGCTGGCTTTGCTAAGAATAAAAAAGTTCAGCTGATCTCTATAGGTAATAAGAGCTCTCTAGGAAATATTCAAATAGAACAAATCCGTATCAACGGAAACAAAACACCCGAATATGCAAAAATACAAGTAAGCAATGATAAAAAAGGGTTCCTTCTTGGAGACTTTACTAGCGAAGAAACAAAAGGCTATACGTTTAAGAACTTGCAAAGTGTGAAGTTGCAGCCGCATACAGGTCCTGACGAACAGCTAGAAAGATTGCACAAAGGAAAAGAAAGTGATCAGATATATGCGCTTTCTCTTGCTGATAACATAAGTATACAAGAAGTAACCATCTCATATCGCCACCTAGGAATCTCACATCAGCAGACAATTTCTACTGGGTTATAATAAAGTACGCTAAGCAGCTTACCTAGATGGGTGAGCTGCTTATTATTTTTTAAGGAGCTACCACAATTCACTTTGATTTACAATCCCTTTCCTTTTTAATTTAAAGAATATTCAAATAATATTTTTCCTTTGATAACGGAAAAATATTGCGTTTAATTGAAAGCGTTTTCAATATATAGTGAAGGTAACAAGAAAACATCTTAGCAAGATACTTATCTCACTTATGGATGTTAATCAATCGCTGATCAAGGGGGAATTAGAAATGAATATTTTATTATGCTGCGCAGCAGGTATGTCTACAAGTTTGTTAGTAACTAAAATGGAAAAAAGTGCAAAAGAAAAAGAAACGGCATGCAAAATCTGGGCAGTACCAGGAGACGCGGTTAGAAATCATATTGATGATGCAGACATTTTGCTTTTAGGTCCGCAAGTGCGCTACTTGCTTCCTCAAATGAAAAAGATGGGAGAAGAAAAAGGAATTCCAGTAGAGGTTATTAATCCGGTTCATTACGGAATGTGTAACGGAGAAGAAGTGCTAAAATCTGCTGAGCAGTTAGTTTCGAAATAGGAGGGAATCAATTGAGCAAAATGAATCGTGTACTTGAAACATATATTATGCCGCTTGCTGGCAAAGCTGCTCAGCAGCGTCATCTTCAAGCATTACGAGACGGTATGGTCCTGACGATGCCGCTTATTATTATCGGTTCACTTTTCTTAATTTTAGCCAATTTACCTTTTCAAGCCTACACAGATTTTTTAATAGAACATCCTAAGCTGAAAGCAAGCATTTTATATCCGTACAGAGGAACGTTTGAAATTATGGCTTTAGTAGCTACGTTCGGGATTGCCTATCGCTTAGCAGAATCGTATAAAGTGGATGCACTTGCTTCAGGCGCAGTATCTCTAGCTGCTTTCTTTGGCGGGACACCTTTTGTTTCATATACAATCGGAGAAAACGCAGATGGAACGGCTATGGTCGAAACAGCTTATCAAACGGCGATGTTCACGAGTAAAGGTCTTTTTGTGGGGATGGTCATAGCGGTTATTGCAACAGAAGTTTACCGGAAGATTATTCAAAAAAATATTGTGATTAAGCTTCCAGAAACCGTTCCGCCAGCTGTCGCTCGTTCATTTTCAGCGTTAATACCAGGGTTTGGCGCTGTAATGGTTATATGGGCGCTGCGTTTGCTTGTAGAAAACGTCGGAGACTTCGGGAATTTACATAATGTCGTGACGGTTTTACTGCAGCAGCCTTTAACTCATATTGGTACAAGCTTAGTCGGTACGATTCTGATTTTTATCTTAATTACTCTTATGTGGAGTACGGGGCTGCACGGTGCGACGATTGTTGGTTCTGTCATGACGCCTGTATGGCTTACGCTAACAACGGAAAACGCAACCGCTCTTGCTTCTGGTGAGCCAGTGAAGCATATTGTAACGAATGAATTTAACGATATTGTTTTTGTGGGAGGGTCCGGCACTACGCTTTCTCTTGTGTTGGCGATGGTGCTGTTTGCGAAAAGCCAGCAAATGAAGCAGCTAGGAAGATTAAGCATCGGACCAGGCTTCTTTAATATTAACGAACCTGTTATTTTTGGAATGCCTATCGTATTAAATCCGATTATGATTATTCCGTTTATTTTAGCACCACTTCTATCAGTTATCATTACGTATGTATCGATGGATATCGGCCTCGTTGCAAAGCCAATAGGAATTGTAACGCCGTTTACAATGCCTCCGGTGATTAGCGGCTACTTAATTACAGGAAGCATATCAGGCGCGGTTCTGCAGCTTGTGCTAATGGTGGTATCGTTTGGTGTCTATTTTCCATTCTTTAAAATGTGGGATAAACAAAAACTTATAGAAGAAACCGGAGCTTCTATAGATCGTGATCGTTCACCGGTAAAAGAAGAGCAGCAAAGTATTGTATAACTTATTTTAAAATCATTCATTATAGCGGAGGGATTGAAATGACAAAAGGAATTAAAATTGTAACCATTGGCGGAGGTTCAAGCTACACGCCGGAGCTTGTCGAAGGATTTATTAAGCGCTATGACGAGCTGCCTGTACGAGAGCTTTGGCTAGTAGATGTAGAAGAAGGAAAAGAAAAGCTAGAGATTGTTGGGAATCTGGCAAAACGAATGGTTGAAAAAGCAGGAGTGCCAATTGATATTCATCTTACGTTGGATCGAAGAAAAGCGTTAAAAGATGCTGACTTTGTCACTACACAATTTCGCGTAGGATTGTTAGACGCAAGAATGAAAGATGAACGAATTCCGTTAAAATACGGCGTGATTGGGCAAGAAACAAATGGACCGGGCGGCTTATTCAAAGGGCTGCGCACAATTCCTGTGATTTTAAGTATTGTGAAAGATATAGAAGAACTATGTCCAAATGCGTGGCTTGTAAACTTTACGAATCCCGCTGGTATGGTGACAGAAGCCATTTTACGCTATAGCAATCATAAAAAAGTAGTGGGCTTATGCAACGTGCCAATCGGTATTCGTATGGGGATTGCTAAAGCGCTAGAAGTAGATGAAAGCCGGGTACAGGTTAGCTTTGCCGGGTTGAATCATATGGTCTTTGGATTAGATGTCTTCTTAGACGGAGTGAGCGTAAAAGATCAAGTGATTGACGCCATGGCAGACCCGACGAATGCGATGTCTATGCGAAATATCAAAGGGGTTTCATGGGATCCTGACTTTATTAAAGGCCTAGGGGTTATTCCATGCGGCTATCACCGCTATTACTATAAAACAAACGAGATGCTGCAAGAAGAACAAAATGCAGCTGAGCTCGAAGGCACACGAGCTGAAGTAGTACGCGCGTTAGAAAAAGACTTATTTGAGCTCTATAAAGATCCTAATCATGCAATTAAACCGCCTCAGCTTCAAAAGCGAGGAGGCGCGTACTACAGCGATGCAGCCTGCAGCTTAATTTCCTCTATTTATAATGATAAAGGCGATATCCAGCCTGTAAATACTATTAACAATGGTGCTATTGCGAGCATTCCAAATAATTCTGCCGTTGAAGTGAGCTGCGTGATTACAAAAGAAGGACCAAAACCAATTGCAGTTGGTGATTTACCTGTAGCTGTTCGAGGACTTGTGCAGCAAATCAAATCTTTTGAACGAGTGGCAGCCGATGCAGCCGTTACGGGAGATTACAATACCGCGCTTGTTGCAATGACAATCAATCCATTAGTCCCGTCTGATACCATTGCCAAGCAGCTTTTAGATGAAATGATAGACGCACATAAATCTCATTTACCGCAGTTTTTTAACTCGGTGAACGTCTAATACGTATAGTGAAAAAAACCTTTGACAACGAGTCAGAGGTTTTTTCACTTTTATAGTATACTTTACATACAAAATCAACACCAAAGAAAGGTGGTTACAATGCCAAATGCATGGGATGCAGAACAAATTGTATCAGCACCGCTTGCCAAAACGCTAATCGAGACGCAGTTTCCAGAACTTGCGCCCGCTGCAATTTCACTGCTTGGCTACGGCTTTGACAATACGGTTTATCAAGTAAACGACCGCTTTGTGTTTCGGTTTCCAAGAAGAGAACTCGCAGTAGGACTATTAAAAACAGAAAATCAGCTTTTACCAAGTCTTGTTTCTCAATTGCCTCTATCGATTGCAGAGCCCATTTTTTTCGGTAAGCCGAATGCAGGCTATCCTTGGCCTTTTACGGGCTATCACTACGTGCAAGGAACTCCGCCTGCAAGATTAACAGAAGAAGAGCGCATACAATCTGCTTATATACTAGCAAGGTTTCTTCGCACGTTACATCACTATCCTCATTTAAAAGCCCAAGAGCTCGGCGTGCCGTTTGATGAGTTAAATCGACTTGATATGATGAAGCGAAAGCCGGCGTTAGAAAAGTATGTCAAGCAAATGAAAGAGCGTAATCTTTATTCAAAACAAGAGATTCTTGAAGACTATGTAAATGACATACAAGAAATTCACTATCAAGAAAAACACGTACTAGTTCACGGAGATCTTCATATTAAAAACATGATTGTTGATCAAAATAATATGGTTTCAGGCATTATTGACTGGGGAGATGTTCATATTGGTCACCCGGCAGTTGACCTAGCAATTGCCTACAGCTTTTTACCTCCTAAAGGAAGAGTACGTTTTTTTAAAGAGTACGGAGAAGTAGATGAAGAAACGCACAGACTGGCAAAATGGAAAGCCGTATTTACAACTGTAGTCTTAGTGGCACACAGCTACGATCAAGGAGATAAACAAACGTTAGAATCGGCTCTAGAAAGCTTAAACCTCATTTTTCAAGAGTAATAAAACTGTAATAGAATTTTTGTTAAATTCCTGTATAGTTAAAAAAGGATAAAAATAAAAACAACAGGTGAAGCAAACGATGAATACAAGCCACTGGAATGAATCAGCAGCGCAGCTGCTAGAAGCATGGATACAGCTATATAATGAAAAGGAATTTCTTATTGGAGAAACGGAATCTTTGAACATGCTAAAAGAGGAAGTAGAAGGGATGGATAAAGAAAAATTTCTCTCCATAGTAGAACGTCATCTGCAAAAAGTGTATGACGAACTGGAAAAAGAACGGACAGAGTACAACATGAACAACAGTGAATATACAATGGTGACGTTTCTTTCAAGCGACTATCCGGAGTACATAAAAAAGCGTCAAAGCAATATGAGACAGATTGAACAGTTAACAAGCATACATAGGAATGTGACAGAGCTTTTCGGAAAAGAACTTTCTTCCGAAGCGGATATGGTGGCATTTAGAAATGAGTTTTTTCAACTAACAGAAAAACATGCTAACACGTCATTGTTACACGAAATTAAGGAAAGCTGGAATACATATTTGCCTGCGTTCTTTGACTTTCAAAAAAAGCATGAAAGTGTGAGACAAGCGGTAACGAAAGTTCTTGAAGAAGATAAGAGATTGAAGCAAGAATGGCATCAGTTAAGCAAAAATAAGCTTGTGACCAAGCAAAAAGCGACCGCTTTTCGCACAAAGCAGCATGAGTTAAATGAAAGTATTCGAAAAGCCACGACTTTACAAAAACAATTACTCGAACTTCACTGGCCCGATATCCGCAGCCAGTTTAATGCGCTGCAAGAAAAAATGAGCGGAAGTCTTTCTGCCGTGCTGAAAGAAACGGAACGCAGTATGGAAGTCATTAGCCAAAACGATGCAAATGAACACGCCAAGTTAAAGCAATCACTTAACGACCTACATGCAGTCCACAAAGTCGACGTTCATCAAACGTGGTTAGCGGCTTTTATTAAAAAATCACGACCATTTTTTAACGAACTGAGTGAAGATATAAAGGATACTCGGTGTCGAGAACTGTGGAATCGAATTTACGGCATGTATAAAGGACTAGCAGTAAACGAGTTTATTGTTACCTGCGAAGAATTTTTAGCGCTTCAGCCGCTTGGAAATGTAAAAAGTACGGAAATACCAGGGTCATTAGCTCGGTTGAAGCTAAATATAAACCCTGTTACGCTGCCAGCCTACGCAGACTTTCCCGTGCTCAAAAAGCAGCAATCATCACGACGCACTTTTCCTATTTTAATAGGAATCATTATTGGACTTCTCTTGTTACTTACGATTGTATATATGAATCATGACAATCAAACGGCAGAAACAAGCTCAGATATAAAAGAAACGCCCAGCACGAAGCCGTTAAAAAATGAACAGACTAAACCAGCTTCTGTAAGTAAAACGGATCTTGAAAACTTTTTTATCTCCTATAAAGCTGCTTACTTTTCAAGTTTAAACAGCGGCGACTTTAGTGGGATGGCACCCTATATCGACTCGGGTCAGCCAGTGTATAAGCAGCTAAAAAGCTATATCACATCCCTAGCCGGAAAAAACGTATCGTTTGCTAACGATCAGTTTCTAGTGACAAAAACAGAGTCACCTGATGACGGAACCTACGACATTTATACAAACGAAGTATACACGTTCACCGACTCATATGATGCAAGCACGCAGTTTAAAAAAGAACGAATTTATCATGTTAAAGCTGCTGGCAAGGACAAACTTCAAATTACTAAAATTGATACATTAACAGATGAGCAGACGCCGGTGGAAGAGTGAGTGATCTGTAAAAAATAATAAATAGCCGCTAGTTCCTTTTGGAGCTAGCGGTTGTTGTGGTTGGGGGGGAGGGAAGTGTTTTGAGTGACTGCTACGCTGCCAGCGTGGAAAATGAAATTTCCTGTAGTTTTCTACTATGTTCAGAAATACCTCTATATCAAGGATTCAAGGGGATTTTTAAAATTTAAATGAACTATAGTTTCCCTTAAATTTCTATAGTGTATGACCAAAATATGACCAGAGTGTGACCAACATTTTTGGGGTGAATGTAGCTTTTCTTTTGTAGAATAATAGGACTTTGAGATGTGATAGTATGCCGTAAGTTACCTTTCCACTTAGGTGGAATTACAAGAAAGCAATTAGGAATAATGTAGTCTGACCATGAAGCGTAGTGTTTTTATACGTGATATAAACTAGAAATAAATATTTGTACCTATGACTATTCCCTTTTATTTTGAATTTATATCCTTTTTAATGAATCAACTAGCTTATAAAAGGGATTATTATCCTATTTAGATAGTGTATTAGCAGTTTTATAATGGATAATAGAGGAAAATCTCAAACCAGAGATATATTAATCATAAAATAAAAGAGGGTATGTAATGGGAAAAGTATATGAAGCCAGTACGCTTTTAGCTTATGCAAAAGACAGAGTGCAGGCGTACAAAGCATTTGATGAACAGCTAGATGCATTAAAAAAAGCCCTTCATGCCGTGGCTACACTGGATCATGAATTTCAAGGGAAAGGTGCGGACAACATAAAAGGCTTTTATACATCACAAGTAGATATGGTCACGCATTGGGAAAGCCTTGTATCTTCACATCAATCCTATTTTAATAGTATTGCAGATTATGCGGAACAAGCTAAATTAAAAGGTGATACGGTTGTAGACGTATCGTTTTTAGAGCAAGAGCTGGCTGTTGCTAATGATCGCTCTAAGCAAATGGTCGAACAGCAGCAAGCTGAACTTGAAGCGATTTTAAGCAATATTGAAGATATTATACATATTACACCTTTTTCCACAGAGGCCTTTGAAGATGAGTTAAGCGATGCGGAGAAAAAAAGAACAGAAACTATTACCGCAGTAGAAGAACTAGATAATCAACTTTCAAGTGAATATGAAATGTTAAATTCTTTCTATGAATCCGTTCAATTTAGCGTAAATGGTTTGGAACAGCTGACTTCTCAAGGCGGCAGCGCTTATCAGCTCACTTTTGATGCCAAAGCTTACAAAAATAGCGAAGCATACAAAACACAGCAGCAAATTGATAAAGTTGCTACGAGGTATGTAGAGGGGAAAGTAGAACAAAAACAAGAAATTAAAGAAAGAAAAGCAGCCATTGAAGCTGAGAGACAAAGACAAATCCAGGCCAATAAGCCGTGGTATGAAAAAGGCCTGGATATTGCAGGAGAGCTTACTGGATACTATGATGTTAAACGAGCCACAGACGGAGTGGATCCGGTTACGCATAAGAAACTGTCTGCTACCCAGCGAGTCACAGCTGGAGCAATGGCAGCAGCTGGATTCATCCCGTTCGTAGGCTGGGCAGGACGAGCGGTAAAAGGCGGAAGCGTTGTCTACAAAACGGCAAAAGGCATGAGTGCTGCGCATCATGCAATGGCTCTTTACCAAACACCTAAAGCTTTTAAAGTGCTTGAAAAAACAGAAAAAGGATTGTATGGACTTGTCTTAACAAATGGCATGTATGAGTATACAATGGGGAAGGACTTACTAGGAAATAAGCTTACTAAAGAAGAGCAGCAGGCTAGTTTGTTTCAATCTTTTGGGATTGCAGCAGGCGGTTTACTTGCCTCAAAAGCATCCACTCAGCTTGTCGAAAAAAGTGCACAGGCAGTCACGAAAAAGTTCAATGATATGCGCAACGTAGTTCGTACAAGTAAAGTGACTCAATATGGAAAAGACATTCAGCAGGCGATGCGAAAAATGCCAGCAGCTGGTATTGATAAAGCCAAAAAAATGTATGATGCTGTATTAGATGCGAAAGTACCGAGGTTCTTACCGCAGGAAGCACCAGTGGGTGTGAGTGTAGACTTTGCGCAGCAAACTGTACGGGATGTGTTGAAGAGTACGGGTAAAGATACGATGCATTTTATGAAGGGTGCTAAGTTATCTCATAATAGCAAGCACATGCAGAATTCAGAGTGGGGAGTTAAAAGCGATAAGGTTACTGTCGGAACTGAAAAACTTGTAGGTAATTTAGAAGATGTAGATGAATTACTTATTGATACGTATGCTAACATGAGGAAAAACAAAGAAGTTACAGGACAAGCGCATCACTTGAGTCAAGACGCAGCTTTTAGAGATGTTATTCCTAGAAAAGAAGGATTAGCTATAGAACTGTCTGGAAATATCTTTAAAGATATCGGTAGTCCACATTATTCGGCTCATGAAAGTCTAGAGGCTTTTTGGAACTCTTATAGAAGGAACGGAGAATCGTTTGGTGAAATACCGATGGTTTCAGAATATAATGACGCATTATACGAATCTTTGAAGTCAGCTGGTTTAAGCGATACTCAGTCTCAGCAAGCTGTCCAACGAGCATTTGAACAGCAAGTATCTTATGGATTGAATAAAGATTCGTTTGTCCCAAGAATACCTGGGAGAATTAATTTACCTAAGCTTAAATAGAGGAGAAAACTATATGGAACTAAATAATGCCGTAGTTGAAGCAATAACATCTAATAATTGGCTAGAATACTGTGGAGTTGAAACTAATCTTCCAAAAGGAAGTAATTATTCTTATTTATCAAATAAAAAAGTAGTTAATAAGAATGTAAAAGGAGTGAAATGGGAAAATATTTGTCTTGAAGAGAGAAATAATTTAACGGGTTATTTAGCCAAGAATAAACCGGAGCTGTATAATAAAAATTGGAATGTATTAGTGAGAGAAGTTAAAACAGAGGTATTACCTAAAGTTATTGATAAAATCGAAAGCCAAGTAAGCATATTAGGGTTATCAAGTGATATAGTGAATTCTGTTAAATTTGATATTATCAACATCATTATGGTGCTTACATATGAGAAATATTATAATTCAGATTTTTACACCAATATGTTAGACATCTATTTAAGTGGTCATATTCCTTGTGGATGGGACGGAGATTATCCAAATGGAAAAATATTAGTATATTAGGAGGAAAAAATGGAGCGTAATTTAGCATATTATAGCGAGATGAAAAAGGTGGTTAATCATTTTTTAGAAATATGCCAATTAACCCCGGAAAATTTAGATGAACAAGAAAAACAAGTTGTATCGACATTTTGTTTCGGTATGATAAACAGCTATTCTCTTAAAGAGAAAAAAGATGCTGTACAGATTCAGGGAGCTACCATAAATATACTTATAGAAGTATTTTCTTATTCTCCCTCAGCTAGTGCAGAGTTTTTTGATTTTTTAATTGAGTGTACAGATAAGTCGTTTCATCCTACTATGAATGCTATTATTCATAGGGGAATTCAGGCATATCATCAGTATAAAGAGAATAGGAATCAAGAATTAAAAGAAAACATTCATAATATAATAGATATAATTAAAAGTGGTTCCTAAAGAACTTTTATCCATTAAATATTAGTAAGCTATAATCTGAAAAGAGCCTTAAGTTTTGAAGTGATTCCATAAAGTTAGACAGGTTATTTTGGCAGGCAACTTGCAGGGCATGAGTTCGGTATTGGACTGGACTCATGCCTTTTAATTTTGTTTTGATCCCTCTATGCTTATAGTAAATACACTTCTTCAATTCCTTTTTAAAATGTTCAACATTTTAAAATTGCTTTAAATAAAGAGGTTCAGACTTCATAATTCCAAAGAAGATTTCGACTATACCATTATCGTAACAATTCCATTTTCGTGACATACTCTGTGTAATCCCTTGTTGATTTAGAGAATAGGGGGGCTTTATTACTATATTATTAAATGCGAAAGTGCTGAGGCTGTTACCGTAAGAAACACTAGTTGGGTTAAGTGTAGATTTTGATCAGCGTTTCATGATACATTGATAAAATTGATAAATATGTTTAAGAATATAATACACTTTATTGGATAATCTACTGCACTATATAGAGGTCTCAAAAGTAAGTTATAGCGAACTTATTGTAGAGGATTTTAATGAGGAGAGAAATAATTTGAACCAAAAAGAAATGAGTGAATTTATTCAATTCAATTCCGAGATTAATGATTTTACTGGAGGAGTCTCAGACGAAATTATTAAAGAAGTTGAAAAAGCACTTAAAGTGAAATTTTCGGATAGTTATATCTGGTTTCTTGAAAATTATGGTTCTGGAGGGCTGTTTGGAGTAGATATACTTGGCTGTGGAAAATCCGCGACTCCATCTGTAATAACAAACACTGAAAGATTTCGGAATATTGGATTGCCAACTCAATACGTAGTTGTTGAAAACTGTGAAGAGTTTGTATATTGTTTAGATACTGGAAACCTAATTGACGCTGAATGTGTAGTTGTGTCATGGGACAGAATTGATGGATATAGTGGCAAAAGAGCAGAGAACTTTTATGAGTTTTTAACAAATAGACTTCTTGATGCGAAAGAAAACTGGGACGAAGACTTTTAAAATTAATCTATATGGTTGTTAAGTTATTTAACCTTGATTGGTTCTATAGATTTCAAGGTTTTTTATTATGTTCAAATGTATAGGGATGTCTGAAACTTTAAACCTATGGTATAAACAAGATGAGCACTTCAAAAAGTTATTCTATTAATTATTAGAAAATGCCAAGAGAAAAACTTTAGGAGGAAATTAAAAGGAGAAATCGAGCAAATTTCAGTCGGTAAGTTTAAATAAAGGAGACTTAGGATGAGTGTAAAAGGGATAATGACGGATTATTTTGAGAGACTGCTAGATTATTGGAATGAAAAGTATAATACATTTCCGAAGGCTCCATGGGATGAAGACATAAATCCACTACTATATTTAAGTGAGCCTGATGAAGAAGAATATATTTTTTGGAAACCAGTAGAAAAAAAAGACGTTGAAAACTTTAGTACAATTGAAGCTGAAATTAGAATACCCTTGCATCACTCAATCAAAGACTATTTCAATAGTTATTTATTTTTAAGCTTAGAGGGTCTTTATCATTCAAATTATATATACCTTGAGCCTGTCGAGCCGGATAAAGATTTATTAAGTTATTTTAAAAATCTTAAGAACTATGAAGAGAGTCAAGGTAAGGAATTTAGATATGTACAGATAGGTTTTATTTCTCCGGATGAAATGGCAATTAACGTAGATAATGAAAAAGGAAAAATTTACATAGAGGATTATGAAACAAATGAATTAAAATTATTAGCAAATTCTCTTGAGGAATTAATTGGGGAAATAAAGTTGAAGGAATAATAATTTATTGAATAAATTATTATAAAGTAGGATTCTTAGGAGCCCTATTTTTATTGTGTATTCATTTTATTCAATATATAAGGAAAGGAATATTAAATGTGAAACAAGCAATGGAAATATACTTTAGTAAGCTGTTAAAGGAATGGGAAGGTTTTAACAGTACTTTACCTATGACTCAATGGATCGAAGGAGCAGAAGATTTTATCTTTGAAGGTGAAAAAGATGAAGAAGATTATATATCTTGGAAACCTTTAAAAAAAGATATTAAGAGTAATTTTGAAGATATAGAAAAAGAACTTAACGTTCATCTGTATCCAGATATTAAGGCATATTATAATTGTTACTGGTTTTTAGAGTTAGCTGGAAACTACAATGGATATGATTTAGTGTTGAACCCTGTTATACCAGGTATAGCATTAAAAGATTTCAAACATGAAACAGGGCTTTATAAAGAAGCCCATAATGACCAGCTTTTTAATATCCCTATTGGTATAGAAGCTAACGGTTTACTTTTAGTGGTAGATAATGAAAGCGGAGAGGTAAAATTAGAAGATTATGAGAGAAATTCATTTGAAATTATTAGTGAAAATCTATCAAAATTAATTGAGAATTTATAAGTATGTTTAAAGATTTTATTTTTATTAAAATGATTAAAAGAAGCTAAATTAAACAAAATTTCTTTTTGAAACATAAAATATATTGATGCAAAAAACTTTCATTAAAAGGTGGCAGCGTGTTCTATAAAACAGCAAAAGGAATGAGAGTCAGTATCATGCGATGGCTCTTTACCAAACATTAAAGGTTTCAAAGTAATCGAACAAACGGCTTTACGGACCTGTATTCTGGACCAACAGTTAATGAATGATTTAAAGGGGATAACTAAATTATGAGATGCGATTTTGTTAAGAATCAAAAAGATAATGAATTTTATCCTGTAAGTAAAAATGATATTGAAGAGGTAGAAGGAACATTAGGGTTAAAGTTCCCTTTTGAATTAAGGAAGTTTCTTTTAGAGGTTGGTTATGGCTTTCTCCAAAGATCAGAATACAATATCAATCGTATTATGGGGCCATTTTCTATCAGAGATGCTAGATTAAAAGTTAATGATTTTGAATTTTATCCTGATATAGAAGTTTACGAAGATCTGGAGGAGGACAAATTAATATTTTTTGAAGCTAATGAAAGTGCGTTGCTACTAATAGAAATAGGTGAAGAACAAAATAATGCTATTTATTATGATGATATAAAAATCGCAGATTCCTTAGAAGAATTTTTAGAGAAAATCATGGAAGATGATAAGTATTATATTGATTTAGAATAATACAATACTTATTGAATATTAAAGGCTTTATTTATATTAAAAAATGAACAATAGATAAATAAAGAACCCAACAAATAGAAGGTATCGGCCAAGGTTTAGCCAATGTCTTTTATTTAGGTAGATATTATTAAGAAGGTTCATTCTTAGGAAGACGACGAACCATTCATTCTAAGAATATAAATTGCATAATATTCAAATGTAGTAAAAAATAATCCGGAGTATAGCACACTTAAATAAATTAACAAGAAATAAAAACACTTCACTTTATATAGTGTACAACACTGCCAGCGTGGATATCTTGTTATATAAAATTTTAAATACTTCCAATAGAAACAAGAAATTAATCTAAAGTACGGTCATATTAATTCCAGTTTCTCTCGATAAAATGAAATGCAGGCCGTAAATTCGTTTTATTAGCAATCGAAATAAGGGCGGGAACAACCAAAGGATCCGTTTTAGAGAAATTAGGAATCCTCGGATTTAACCGAAAAAACTGATCGCCTAAAAGCTCAGAGCTAACCATTGATTCATAATAGCTCGATCCACCAGAGATAATCTGAAGAAACGGCAGCAACGGTTCATTAGGAGACCGGTCTAAAAGTACTCCCCAATTTGGCGGAAGGTCCTCCATATCTTCAGGTCGTATGTTATCGGCACTAACCATTCCCCATCCCTTGGTATCTCTTCTTAATTGAGTTGGCTGCTCACCTGTTCCGATGGATAATACGGCAATTTGATCTAACGGCTGGTTTGCTTTCCCTACTGCAAACGCAATACTAGCTGTACTGGTGTTAGTTGCTACTGTATACCCATCCACATAGTTTTGATAAGCTCTTTGCGTTGCGGGTGCAGCGCTGCTTCTAAGTATTACGTCACTTGCTTTTTCATTAAGGTAGGGAGAACCAGGGAAATTATGAAATAACACAGGATTCCAACGATTCAGCTCCGGTGAAAATAAGTGAAAGGCAGGCACAACAATTCGTTTTTTTAAGTCTCTAAGGCGAAGGTCTCGGGGGAAAAACGTTCGTATGGCTTTAATAAAACCAGAATAGGGTACTTGTTGATTAAAAACAGGTCCGCCCGGTCGGGAAACGCTGAATGCCGGTAAGATTTGATCTTTAAAAAAATCAAACGTCTCTTCTGGTGTTCTTCCGCTTGCTAGTGCAAGAGCAGTAAATGAACCAATTGAGTTTCCTGAAAAAACATCGGTTTCACTAATTAACTTGGGGTTTTGATAAACCAATCTATTCAAAAGTTGTAAACTTAAAGCACCTAAAGTACCGCCTCCATCAAAGGTCATAATCCGATATTTTGTCAAAGGTGATTTCTCCTTTCGAATCCCATGAGAGTATTCTGTATATGTTTATTTTATGTGTTGTAGAGGTATGATTATCTCTTTTACTGATTATGTAGGCGAATATTAATTAATGGTAGGAGTTAGACAAGAGGTCCCTTTGGAGTCTAAATAAATGGGAGAAGAGATTTATTCAGAAAACCCTGAGCTAAAGCCATTTGTCGAAGAAATAAATATGTTGGAGGTATCCATAAGTTAAATCTAGGAGTAAATAAAGAGGCTTTAAAAGAGCTTGAACCCAAATTTAATATTCAATTTACTCAATATTATAAACATCATATTTATCCAGAAACTGGAGGGATTCTTCCTTGGGGATACACGGAGAATGGTGACGAATTATATTGGCTAACTGAAGGGAGCCCTGACGAATGGAAAGTGGTGGTGTATGAATCTAGATTGCATGAAAATCATATTTATTCACTGTCCATGACCGGTTTTTTATATCAAATTATTACAAAAAAGTTAGCCTGTGATGCATTTCCAGATGATTTTCCGAGTGATGACGCTACGTTCATTTCGGTAAATGTTGAATAGTCAATTAATTAGTAGAAAACAAGACTTAGGAGGAATGTTACATTAAGATGTTGCCAGATAAATTGAACCAAGCTCTTGAAGGGGAAATATATATACGTGAAGATAAAACTGCAGTAAAGGATGTTTTAGCACGGCTAGAAGTAAAGGTATCCCAAACCTTCACAGAATTTTATAACCGGTATGCTGGACCATTCTGGGAAGAATACGTACCTTTTGAATTACTCGATTTAGTAGATGAAGAAAATAACATTGAAGCATATACGCTTATTTGCCGAAAAGAATACGGTTTTCCTAAACAATATCTGATTTTAAGTGAAATATCAGCAAATGCGGTACTAGTGCTTGATACTTTAACCGATAACGTGTACCTAGTTAATTTTGAAGGAGGAGACGAGCTGCTGTTAAAAGGAGAACTAGAGGCAACGTGGCCTACCTTTTCTGATTTTCTGAAATCATATTTTAAATGTTAGGTATGGATTTAAGCGGTTATATTCCGTGTGAACAGGACGGAGAGTATCGAGTTGGAAATACAGTTGTATATAAGGTAGGGGAAAGCTTTTGAAACATGTAATGAAACAATACTTTAAGAAACTATCAGAAAAATGGGAAGAGTTCAATGGAACGTTGCCTTTGATTCCTTGGAATGAAGAAGCAGATGGACGTATTTATGTAGGTTCTCAAGATGAAGAAGGGTATATATCTTGGAAGCCTCTAGAAAAGTATGAAAATACAAACTTTCAACAGTTTGAACAAGAAATAAACGTGGTACTTCATGGGGATGTAAAAGCTTATTTTAACTCGTTTTGGTTTCTTGAAATGATTGGATGGGTGTCTCAGTATAACGTTTATTTATATCCTGTCATTCCCGGTGTAGAACCTGAAGCATTTTGTCAACGTGTAAAGGAGTACATTTTTGAAAAAGAAAACAGCACGTACATTCCGGTAGGTTTTGAAAGCAATGGCATGCTAGTAGTCATGAATAATCAGTCTGGAAAGATTTTTGTAGAAAACGGTGAAGATAAAAGCTGTAAATATTTGTCGTCTAGTTTAAAATAGCTCATTTCTCAGCTGGATTTTAAGTGAAATAGATAGTTTACACTTTCGTTAATCGTACACCTTCTTCACCATCGGAGTAAATCTAATTGATTATAAAAAACGTATGAACGGCATCTCATAGGAGGCAACAGTAATGGCAGATTTTGCGTTTGTTAATAATGGGAAAAATAACATTTATCCTGTATCTGAACAGGAGATTTTACAAGCCGAAGACAAAATGGGTTTTCGTTTTCCTAACGATTTACGGCAGTTATATTTAGACGCTGGATATGGATTCATTAAGGAGCCAAGTAATACGGCAATCAATAGAATTATGGGACCAAAAACGGTAGCAGATGTTAAATTACGAAAAGGAATGTTTGAGTTCGATTCAGATTTAGAGGAACTTGACGAAGAAGATAAACTTATTTTCTTTGAAGTGAATGAAGGAGTATATATATCGTTAGACTTAAAATCACCTAATAATCCAGTCTTTTATTTGGACACGCCGATCGCAGACTCATTAGAAGATTTTTTCAAGAAATTTATAAACGATAATGAGTATTACATTGATTTAATTAAAGAGTAGAAAAAACGGTAGCTGCTACAAATAAACAGGCTATGTAATTTAAAAGCTAAGCTAGGAGAGCGATTAGAATGACAAGGATTAATGATGAATCATTTGGAAAGCTTGAATATAAAAACAACTTTTGGCGAGGGAAAACTACGATTAAAATGTTTGGTATAGAAAAAGAAATTCTTTTAAGTGTTGATGCATACGAAAACACTGATTTTTCACATGTACAAAAAGAAGCATTTCTTAACTTTATTCAAGATATGGAAAACATAATGAATAAGGCAGAAAAGCATATATACGATTACTATATGGAGAACTATGAAGAGTATAGAGAGATGATAGCTAATAAATCAGAAGCAAATCAGGTTGTTCCAAACATTCATTCCATCTTAGATTTAAAAAAATTAGTGGAGCCCACTGAATTAATCGTAAGAAGAGTAAGGAAGAATGGAAAAAGAAGACTGGGTTTACTTTGCGATGTTTCTTGGGATATTGAAAATGGAATAGGAATTAAAATGGAAGATGAAGGTGTAGAAGAAGTGGGGTATCAGGATATTGTGTTGTAATTGATCTAATGGATGTTAATGATGCTATGGATAAGGAAGATTACCTTGCAAATATGGAGCGTAAACAAGAATACTACAAGAAAAAAGGAATACCATTAATTTTGTGGGATACTCGTAAACCTATTCCGGAAATCGTCTAATGTAATGAATAGTGTAGATTATTTAGAAAAAATTCAAATAAAACTATAAAGGACAACAAGTATTATATTAATTTAAGTTGATACAATTAGTTATTAAATATCAAAGACCTTATTTATATTAAATAACTACCAATAGATAAAATAAGGAACTCAACGAATAAAACCATCGACTAAGCCTTAGTTGATGGTTTTTCATTTGTATAGCACTGTTAATAAGGAACATTTCCTTGCTTAATTACAAAAATAAGAACAAGAAGGAGTATGAAAATGGAAATTAAGCTGAAAATATTATACTCATAACATTTCATTCCTTCTTTTAATCTTTTCATTCCCTTCATAAGTGCAGGTCAAATCTAAAATAGTCCTTTTAAAGAAATTAAAGGAAATATAGTACCCGTTTATACAACATTTTATTGTAAGATAGATTAGTTGCATATGAAAATATTAGTAAGTTCACACTAACTTGCCTATTAATTAGTGTAAGGAATCAAGAAAGAGTGAGGGAAAGGTCAAAATGTCTAAGACAAGGTATAAGAACCAAAAAGAATCCAATGAAGCAATTGCGAAAGCTCATATAGAGAATGATTATACAAATAGTCAGAATAAGCTGTTGCTAGTATCAAAAGTTAATTACGGAAAAATAAATTCAAAGGTATACTACTCGTCAGTAGACGACAAAGGTATGAATCTTTATGAATTTAGCAAGAACGCTGAACGAAATTTAATGTTAATTGAGCGGTATGAATGGTCTGATTTCTCTAGTGCTACAATTGACCATACCATTGCAAAATCAGTATTTACATTTATAGGTCATGATACAAATATGGATATTACAATAGAAGTAAAAGGAAAGGAAGTAGAGCAAGTTATTCGTAACCATTCTTCTATGGAAGTTAACGTAGTAAAAAGACCCGTCTGGACTAAGGTATTAGGATATCGTTCACAGACAAGCTGGAAAATGTTTATGGCTTCTACTGTTTACACCTTAATTCTTTTATTCATATTACATGCCTTATTACCGTCAGCTACTCATAATTTTATTATGGGACTAGCTTTACTGATTCTGTTTTTAAGCATCATAGGATTATTTATTGGATTAATAAAGCCAAAGTGGGTATTGCCTAAATTTAAAATCAAAACAAGAAAACGTGTATTATTTTCTTATCTATATTTAATTCTTAGTTGTTTTTTTATTGCCGGAGTCTTTAGTGATGGAGAATCAACTTCTACTCCTGCTTCAACTCAAGTAAGTTCTGCGCAAAACAGTGTCACTGTTGCATCTAAAAAAGATGGTGCTGATAGCAGCAAGCAAAAAGTTGAAAAGAGTGATAGTGATAAAGCAGTAAAAGAAGAGAAAAAACGAAAAGCCGAGGAGCAAGCAGCAAAAGAAGAAGCAAAACAAAAAGCTGAGGAGCAAGCAGCAAAAGAAGAAGCAAAACAAAAAGCTGAAGAGCAAGCGGCAAAAGAAGAAGCAAAACGAAAAGCCGAGGAGCAAGCAGCAAAAGAAGAAGCAAAACAAAAAGCTGAAGAGCAAGCGGCAAAAGAAGAAGCAAATCGAAAAGCCGAGGAGCAAGCGGCAAAAGAAGAGGCAGAACGAAAAGCTCAGGAGCAAGCGGCAAAACAAGAAGCAGAGCGTAAAGCTCAACAACAAGCAGCTAGTCAACAGACTACAACTAGCAGTTCTACTAGCAGCAGTGGAAATTATAAGCCATTTGAAAACGATCCGAGTGATGATCAACAGTCTAATATGTCTTGTTCGGGTCAAATCAAAGGTAATAAAAATTCGAAAATTTACCACGTACCTAGCGGAGCTTATTATGATAGAACTCAAGATAATATTGTTTGGTTCTGTTCAGAAGCGGATGCACAGGCAGCTGGGTATAGAAAATCCCAACGATAAAAAAATGTATGCAACCTTTAAAAGCGCTCCTATATGTTTCTTGGAGAGCTTTTTTCTTTGTGAGAGATTATTTAATGTAGGTATTAAAGACACAGAACGAGTAAGTTTTAAAAGTAGAAAAGGTATCAAAAAAGAATTCTTTGAACAAAACAACTTAGATAAGAAAGTATTATAAAGTAGCGTTTTATAAATGCCTCTGTAAATAAAATCCCCTTGATCATTTAATGGTGTCATATAATACAATTAGTTATTATACTTACATTTATTAATACTTTTTCAAAGACGGACTTAGCTCTAAGGTTTTTAATAGTTTTATAGATGGGAGTTAAAGCAAGTTTATGAACAGAGAAGAATTACTACAAAAAATAAAGAACTTAAACATCTGGAAAAAAAGAGATCAAAGAGCTCCGCACAAACCATTACTAATACTGTATGCCTTAGGTCAGCTCCAGGAAAAGCAGCAAATGCACCTGCCGTATAGCGAGGTGAAAATCCCTTTAAAAGAGCTGCTTATGGAGTTTGGACCTTCTCGCAGTTCCTATCATCCGGAGCATCCTTTTGTTCGTTTGGCAGGAGATGGAATATGGGAGCTAAGCGAAGAAGTTGATAAGCGTAGCTTTACAGATAAATATTTGTTGAATACGAATATAGTAGGCGGTTTTAAATCGGATGTTTATAATCTTTTTGCAAATGATCCTGCGCTGCTTCAAGATGCAGCGCAATTTTTATTAAATGAGCATTTTCCGG
This sequence comes from Priestia sp. 53B2, assembly GCF_056099005.1. Taxonomy (NCBI): domain Bacteria; kingdom Bacillati; phylum Bacillota; class Bacilli; order Caryophanales; family Bacillaceae; genus Priestia; species Priestia sp. 53B2. The sequence goes on along the minus strand of NZ_JBLZXA010000030.1, from coordinate 232,656 downwards.
ATACGATCCATGAAGATATATTAAGAGCCGTAGGCTTGGATTTTGAAACACAGTTAAAGAGAAGAAGAGATCCAAAGTTTCGAGAGAAAATTCTTCAAGCTTACGGATATAGCTGCGCTGTTTGTGGTTTCAACGTTCGTCTTGGACATAATTTAGTTGGGGTAGAGGCCGCTCATATTAAGTGGCATCAAGCGGGAGGTACAGATATTGAAAGTAATGGAATCGCGTTATGTTCAATGCATCATAAATTATTTGATCGGGGAGTTTTTACTTTTTCCGATCATAATGAGCTGCTAGTGGCAACTCAAGCGCACGGGACGAATGGATTTGAAGAATGGCTTATGAAATTTCACGGGCAAAAGCTTAGAGATCCTATTCATCCGGCGTATCAGCCGAGTGAAGATTTTCTTGGGTGGCATGTTAGAGAAGTGTTCAAGGGACCTGCTAGATATCAAGCAGGTGATATAAATTAATTTTTGTGAATGATAGATTGCTGCGTCTATAATTAGGAATTGATTTACATATCGTGATGTCAGTTAAAATACGCTAAAGAAGATATAAACGGGGGAAGAAAGATGCTACGAAAAAGCGGTGCGAAACGAATACAAACTTGGTTTTATGATGATGATCCAAATGGGATTAAAGTATCTGAGGTACCGAATACAATGATACAGGCTGTATTTATTCCTAGAAATAGTTTGAAAGATTTAAAGGGTGAAAGTGAAATAGAAAAGCCCGGCATTTATTTTTTATTTGGAGAAGATAAAGAGGCATATATTGGAGAGGCAGAAGTGGGATATGAACGTTTAAGACAGCATGCTAGTCCATCAACAGGTAAAAGCTTTTGGGATGTGGCCGTGTTAATTGTCTCTAATGCTTCTCAAGATCAATTAGATAAAGTTGATGTAAAATACTTAGAACACATTTCTTATCTAGCAGCCATGCGTTCTGGTACATATAATATTAATCAAACCGTTCCCACAAAACCATTTGTGCGTGAATTTAGACGAGACGACCTGACAGATATCTTTAATGTTATTAAAGTATTACTTGGTGGGTTAGGCTTTTCAATTTTTGCGGATGCTTCAAATGGAATAGAATATGAAAGCGAAGCTGTACAGTCTGGTGACATACCAAATATTGAAGCAGAGCAAGCGATAGAAAAGGTTGTTCGAGTTGAGACACATTTGTCAGAAGATATAAAATCAGTAATAGTAGAGGACGTTCTATATTGTAAACGCCGAGATGCGTATGCGACCGGGAAATATGTTAGCGATGGATTTCTTGTCTATAAAGGAGCTTTGCTTGCGAGCGAACAGCAGCTAGAAGGAGCTAAACTTAAAAGGCAGCAAGACCATATTAATACTTTCTTAGCAAACGGTGTATTAGAAATAAAAGGTGGTAGATACGTGCTGGTACAAGATCAAGTTTTTTCTTCTATATCAGCTGCGGGAGTGTTTGTGACACAGCGAAGAAGCAGTGGAACTTCTGAATGGAAAGATAAGAACGGGATAACAGCGCGTAATAAAATTGATCGAATGTTAAGTGCAGAAACAGAATAACCTAGATCTAAATCTTTTGATCTCAATAAGTATTTCAAAACATTGACATTCCCTTCCAAAACGCATACAATAGCTACTAATAAAAGCACACAAATTCGTTGAAGAGAATCAGTACGCTGCAAGTTTGTTCCACAGAGAGCCGGTGATAGCTGAAAGCCGGTGTTCAAGCTGCAGGGGAATATCCTCTCTGAGAAGTCAAACTGAACGATAAGTAAGTTTGAACGGTAGTCTACCGTTAAAAAGAACGCGTATGATTGTACGTTGCTGAGTGCTATTGATGAACGGATCAATAGAAGCCAGGGTGGTACCGCGGTTAAAACCCGTCCCTAGTCATAGGGACGGGTTTCTTTGTGTGCTTTTAACTTTAAAAGGAGTGGTATCACATGAAAGAAGTGAATGTAAGGGAGTCTTCGCAAGAGCGCGAACAGCGTATCCAGCAGCAGTGGCAAAAGGGAAATGTGTTTCAGCAGTCGGTTCAAAACCGAGAAGGGCATCCTTCGTTTGTATTTTATGAAGGACCTCCGACAGCAAACGGTCTTCCTCACGTCGGGCACGCGTTAGGTCGGACGATTAAAGACGTAGTGGCTCGTTATAAGACGATGACGGGGCATCAAGTGATTCGAAAAGCAGGCTGGGATACGCACGGACTGCCGGTTGAACTCGGTGTCGAGAAACAGCTCGGGATATCTGGGAAGCATGACATTGAAAAATACGGCGTGGAAGCTTTTATCAACAAGTGTAAAGAAAGTGTATTTGTGTATGAAAAGCAGTGGCGCGCATTCACGGAGCAGCTTGGCTATTGGGTTGATATGGAAGACCCTTACATCACCTTGGAGAATTCATACATTGAAAGTGTATGGAACGTGCTTGGCACGATTCATGATAAAGGACTTCTTTATAAAGGCCACCGCGTATCACCTTATTGCCCGAGCTGTCAAACGTCGCTGAGTTCGCATGAAGTAGCGCAAGGGTATAAAGATGTAAAAGATTTAACGGTAACGGTGAAATTTAAAGTGAAAAACCGCGATAACGAGTATTTTCTAGGCTGGACGACAACGCCTTGGACGCTGCCGTCAAACGTGGCACTTGCGGTGCATGAAGAGATGAACTACGTTCGCGCCCAGCAAGGCGGCAGCGTGTATATTGTGGCAGAAGCGCTTGCAGACAAAGTGTTAAAAGGAGAGTATACCGTTTTATCTCAACATAAAGGAAATGAATTAAAAGGGATGGCGTATGAGCCGCCGTTTAATTTTGTGAAAGTGGAAAAAGGGCATGAAGTAGTGACGGCTGATTACGTAACGGATCAAAACGGAACAGGAGTTGTTCATTTAGCACCTGCATACGGCGAAGATGATTACAGAGTTGTAAAAGAAAACGGCTTTTCATTTGTGAACGTGGTGGATGAAAAAGGACAGTACACATCTGAAGTGCCGCCGTTTCAAGGGCGTTTTGTAAAAGACTGCGACGTTGATATCGTACGTTATTTAGCGAATCAAGACGTGCTGTATCATAAAGAAAAGCATGAGCACAGCTATCCGTTTTGCTGGAGATGCGACTCGCCGCTTCTTTATTACGCAAATGAAAGCTGGTTTATCCAAACGACGGCGTTAAAAGAACAGTTTTTGAAAAACAATGAAAGCGTAACGTGGTACCCGGATCATATCAAGCACGGCCGCTTTGGCAACTTTTTAGAAAATATGGTGGACTGGAACATCAGCAGAAAACGCTACTGGGGAACGCCGCTGAACGTATGGGAATGCGGGGGATGTCCGCATCAAGTAGCGCCAAAAAGCATCAAAGAGCTTCAGAAACATGCGTCTCATTCCTTTGATGACAGCATTGAACTGCATAAGCCTTATGTAGATGATGTGCAGCTGATGTGTCCGGTCTGCAGCGGAGAAATGAAGCGAACGCCGGAAGTCATTGACGTTTGGTTTGACAGCGGGTCAATGCCGTTTGCCCAGTATCACTATCCTTTTGAAAACAGCGAGCTGTTTCAAAAGCAGTTTCCAGCAGACGTTATCGCAGAAGGAATTGATCAAACGCGCGGCTGGTTTTACAGCTTGATGGCAGTTTCAACGCTGTTTACAGGAAAAGCACCGTATAAGCACGTTTTGTCTCTTGGCCACGTCTTAGATGAAAACGGTCAAAAGATGTCTAAAAGTAAAGGAAATGCGCTGGACCCGGTGGATCTTATTCATACATTTGGTGCCGATGCGCTTAGATGGGCGCTTTTAGCAGACAGTGCGCCTTGGAATCCGAAGAAATTTTCAGAGCGCGTCGTGCAAGAAGCGAAGTCAAAAGTGATTGATACGCTCGTGAACGTGTATGGTTTTTATGTGTTATACGCTAAGCTTGACGGCTATGACCGGGAGCAAACGTATGAATTGAAAAAAACAAAATTGGATGAGTGGATTCTTTCACGTTTGCATAGTACGGTTAAGCGTGCAACAGTACATCTTGAAGATTACGGGTTTACAAGCGCGGCTCGTGAAATCGCGGTATTCATTGAAGAGCTAAGCAACTGGTATGTACGACGTTCCCGCGACCGTTTTTGGTCAGAAGGGATGGACCGCGAAAAAGCAGCGGCTTACGATACGCTCCATGAAGTACTAGTGACGTTAAGTCAGCTGTTAGCACCGTTTACGCCGTTTGTTGCGGATGATATTCATGAAAATCTGACAGGAAAAAGCGTTCATTTGGCAGACTATCCTGTGTATGATCAAACCAAAGTGAATGAAAAGCTGGAAAAAGAAATGGCGGCGGTACTGAAAGTAGTTGAACTAGGCCGAAGCATCCGAAATACGCATGCGTTAAAAGTAAAGCAGCCTCTGCAAAGTCTTTCGCTTGTGGTAACGGAAGAAGATGTAGAGTGGGAAGCATACCATGATGTAATCAAAGATGAGCTTAATGTAAAGAACTTTAACGTAGAGCAAGACGACGACAAGCTTGTTTCGTACGTGTTAAAACTTGATTTTAAACAGGCTGGACCAAAGTTTGGAAAACAAGTAAATGAGGTCAATCAAGCGCTGAAAAACCTTTCAGAAGAGAAAGGAAAAGAGTTTGTTGAGCAAGGCAAGTTGAATGTAGCGCTTGCTTCAGGAGAAAACTTAACGCTTGAAACGGCAGACGTACTTGTTGAAAAAGTGCCAAAAGAAGGCTTTGCAGTTGCATCAAACGGCACGTACACCGCCGTGTTAGATACGGCGTTAACCGAAGAACTTGTGCAGGAAGGAGTCGCTCGTGAAGTAATTCGAGCGGTTCAAGACTATCGCAAAAAGCTGGATTTACCCGTGAATTTACGTATTGATTTGGAACTTAGCGGAGACGAGGAAGTGAAGGAAGCCGTCGCGAAGTTTGAAACATTGCTTCAAGAAAATCTTCTGCTGCACACTCTCAGTGTGAAAGAAACTATCAAAAACGGAGAGACGGTAAAAGTCGGAACAAAGCAAGTTACACTTCGCGTTTTAAATCAGAACTGATAAAGAGAGGCAAAGATAAGTTGAAGTAATGTACGAACGGTTTATTTGTTAACCGTTCGTTTTTTCTGTTTTTATAGTGAACGTAGTTGCTTCTAGCTGTGGATTGGAGGGCAAGACGAAGACTCCTGCGGGAAAAGCGGAACAGGTGAGACCCCGCAGGAGCGAAAGCGACGAGGAGGCTCACCGGCCGCCCGCGGAAAGCGAAGTCTTGCACGGAAATCAACAGCGGGGTAACAAGCAATTCATACTAATCATTCACCCGATTTGTTCGTCTTTAGGTGAGATGAATTTCGGTATTTTTAAATCTCTCTTTTTATCTTTAATCAAACTGCCCGAGAACATTCTTAAGGCTCGGCCAAACAATTTCAAAAGGAGCCGCTAACACATACTTTTTTCCGTTTTCATCTTTAAAGTGCTGAACAAAACGGTATTTTCCTACTTTGTAGTTAGGAGTTGAGATATCTTGTTTGAATGATTTCCCTGGCTTCAGCGAGACAGTTTTATCTGGAAACTCTAATCCGTTTAGCACAACTTTGTACCACTTGCCGTCTTTTAAGTGATCCGCCGTATTTTCGTAAGGAATCGTTAAGGTATGCGTCGAATTGTTTTGGATAACAAAAAAACCAAACTGCGTTTTATCGTATTTTTTACTCACAGCAGATAGCGTAATGGTCCCTGCTTTAGTGTTAATGGAAGAAGGAATGTTTTTTTCTTGTTTGGCTCCTAGCTCCATTTTTTGACCGTTATAATCGATATAGCCAAAGATACAAAACAATATAATAAAAATGCCTAGTATTAGTAAAAGTGTTCGTGCTATTTTCAAAAGTTTTACACCACCTTCTTTTTACTCTTCCATTATACGGAAAACTATCTATTGGAAATAGTATGAATTTCCATTCTTTATATCATCTTTTTGAAAGGAAGAATTGAAATGAGACAAATTATAGCCATGGGCGGCGGAGGGTTTTCGATGGAGCCGCGCTGCATTTTAAAGATGAGAAGCTATCCGTATCAGTTAGCTCAAGACCAACAGCAAAAGCGTATGCTGTTGATCGAAAAGAGGAGAAAGTAACTGAATGTGAGCTTCCGGTGACCTATTTAGGTAATCGTAAGCAATAAATGGCCCTTTCCATGTTTCTCTGTATAAAATGGAGCTTATTCGTACATACATAAGCAGAGACTCTATATAGGAGGTTACTTCAGTGAGTTATGAACGATACTGGGGAAACATACATGAACAAAGCGATAAGCTGCAGGAGTTATTATCGTCGTATTGGCATCAGTATTCAGATTTTGGAAACTGGCAGTTTTGGGTGGTGCTCGCTTCGCTCGTTCTTCCTCTTGTGTTGTTGTATTTTACCGTAGACCGGACGCGGATTTTTGAGGTGTTTTTCTTCGGTTACACAGTGCATATGCTTTGGGCATATATTGATATTGCACTTGGACGAAGCGGTTATTTGACGCATACATTTTTCTTAACGCCTCTGCTTCCGAACGCAACAAATATTACGGCTTCTATTTTGCCGGTAGGATTTCTGCTGATTTATCAATATTGTATAAATCATCAAAAGAATTTTTATCTGTATACAATTCTTTTGAGCGCCGTTTTTTCGTTTGGACTGGCGCCATTTGAACATCATTTTAAATTTATTGATTCAAGAAAAGGAATGAGTTTGTTTTATATTTTCCTTATTGATATAGGAATAACGCTAGTGGTGTACTGGGTTACAAGGCTGCTTGTCAAAGCAAAAGCCGCAGCATATCGTACAGCGGAAAAAGAACGCTGAAAAAATGTTTTAAAATGATTAATTAAGGGTATACATAACTTAAGACAAATCGAGGTGAAAAAATTGTATTACTATCGCATTTCAGAAGGACAAGACGAAATGTACTCTGAGACAATTGTTGTCCATGAAGAACAGTTTGATCAAGGTACATTCGAAGAAATGGTAAAAGAAGCGATGGTCGATAAGCCCGGCAAAATCGACCAGGTGGACATTGTGAAATATTTAATTGGACATTATCATTTCCAAGTTGCATATATTGAAGCAGCCTTTCATAGCACGTATATAGAGGAACAATAATGTTATGTATTCGTTAAGAAACCCCGTTGCATTGGCAGCGGGGTTTTTTTGTCTTTACCAATATCGATAGTGATAGGGGTTTTGAGGGGAGTAATAAGGATTCTGAGGCGGAGGATACGTATAAGGAGGCGCCTGGTGGTGAACGGGGCCTCCTTGGTTTTTCTTTTTATATTGTTCTTTTTCTTCGCATTCGTCCGTTGGTCCAATTACGATGGTTTGATTTTTTAATGGAGCCAGCGTTTTCTTTAGCTGCTCCGGATTTAAGCAGTACGTGTGAGCAAGTACTTCAATAGGCGTTTTATTTAAAATATCAGATCCAAAAATGTATTCCGGATACGGTGCGTCAAAAATGGCGAGTAAATGCGTATTGTCTTCAGACGCAATTTCCCAGTGCCACCAGCCTTGAGGGATATTAGCCACTTGACCTAGAGTAATCGGAATATTTGTGACTTCGTTGTTAAACGGATTGATTAATGAAACGACGGCTGAGCCTGAAATGCAGTAAACAAGCTCAGCGGCATTTTGATGGTAGTGGGGTTCGACCACACGGCTTTTGCTTAAGTAGATATCGAGTAACGATACGTTTCCAAGGGTATTTAGCACGTCTCTTCCTAGCCGATTGATATAGTTTTCATCATTGCGCGTATTAAGTCTGTTTTTATTCACATCAGAGAAGTATTGTACGTTCGGATTATTGTAATCCATATAGGACGTTGACAAGGGTCTCCAGCTCCTATCCTTGAATTTTTTATGATGCTGTATCGTATGTGAAGCGTTTTATTTCGTGACAGTAGCCTAGGAGGAAATGGAGGTAAAGGCCTCTTTTTGATAAGATGTACAATCATTTGACCGCTGATTTTCATACACTGTAACAGGTTCTTTTTTTATAGAGCCATGATCAATATCAGACGCATACGATAGATCATTTTAAGGAAAGTGAGTTGCAGAGCTGTTGCTTGATCAGTATGAGAAAATAAATAGTACGTATGAGAAGGTAGATGAACTTCAGCTGCCGTTTGACAAGCCGGTTTTAGTAGGAGTTGAGTGGAACGGAGTGCTGTTTGAGTTTTTAGTAAGGCTGAAAAAAGAGTCTTCTCATTTGCTTGTATTTGGCTCAGGAGGAGGGGCAAGTCAAGAAATGCCAGCAGGTCCTCCCTATTTTCAGCGGCATTCGTGGATGAATGAATTTGAAGATTCGATTATCTACTATAATGATCCCACGCTTTATCTAGGAAAGGTGTCGCTTGCGTGGGGACAAGGGACAAGCGACCGTTTTTATTTAAAAGATATTGCGGTTTTAATTGAAAAATTTATGAAAAAAGTGCAGGTGAATTCGTCTAACGTGCTGTTTTACGGATCTTCGGGCGGAGGGTTTATGTCAATGTTTTTAGCGGGGTACGTAAAAGGAGCAAAAGCGCTTGTCAATAATCCGCAGACGTGCTTGACAAAGTGGCTGAAAACGCCGGTTCGGCAAGTGTTTAATTTGTCTTATCCTAACCTGACGGAAGAGGAAGTGATAGCCTCATACGGTGAGCGAATTAACGTAGTGAAGTTTTTTCGCCATATTAACTACGTGCCAAAGGTGTATTATTTGCAAAACGGGGCGTTCCAATATGATATGAGCAATCACTTGCTGCCGTTTTTAACGGATTTGCAGGATATGCCAGACGACTGTGAAATTAATAATATAAAAGTGGAGCTCTATTATAACCCAAAGCTAAAGCATGCAGCTGTTAGTAAGCAAGAAACGATTGATTATGTGAATATGGCGAAGAAGATATAAGAAAAAAGGTAAGAGTTTATCCTTTAAGGAGCTCTTGCTTTTTTATGTCGAATTTTCTAACTCAATAGATACAAGTAGGAAGTTATGTTGCTTTTTCTTTTGAATATGATAGTGAAGATGAGGTGTAAGGAGGGAAAGTATGGCCGATCAAGATGAGAGAAAAAGATACTTGATGGAAGTTCAGACCTGGCTTGAACAAGTATGTGATCCTGTATTTGAAGAAGCCTTTACAGAAGTAGATATAACGTCATATATCACGCGCACGCAAGAAGACGTTCTTGAATATTTAAGCGAAGAAGATGTCAACGAATATACGTTAGAAGAAATCAATAATGCGGTGCGGCATATTGATAAAATCTTAAAAGAACGGCTTGGAGACGACGGCAGGGAGAGGGAATCGATAGCGCCGGGTCAGCACGAGCTGCCGCCGCTTGGCTATAGCTACTCAGCTCTTGAGCCGTATATTAACCGGGAAATTATGCGTCTTCACCACAGCAAGCATCATCAAAGCTATGTAGATGGATTAAATAAAGCAGAGCTCATGCTGCAGCAAGCCCGTAACACAAACAATTTTGACCTCATAAAACACTGGGAACGGGAAGCTTCTTTTCATGGCTCAGGTCATTACTTGCATACAATCTTTTGGGAAATTATGAGTCCAGAAGGAGGAGGAAAACCGAGACGACAGTTGCTGCAGCAGCTTCAAAAAGACTTTGGCAGCTATGAGAAATTTATGATGCACTTTTCTCAAGCTGCAAAAAAAGTGGAAGGTGTGGGCTGGGCTATCTTAGTATGGTCGCCGCGTTCGCGAAAGCTTGAAGTCTTGCAGGGTGAGCGCCATCAGCTTCTCACGCAGTGGGATACGATTCCGCTGCTCGTATTAGACGTATGGGAACACGCCTATTATTTGCAGTACAAAAATGAACGTGATCCGTACGTTGATAATTGGTGGAAAATAGTTTACTGGCCCAATGTAGAAAAAAGATTTGAGGCAGCCAGAATGCTTCAGTGGCAGCCATATTGACAATTAGTATAACCCTCATAATTTAAAGATAAAATAGGCTGAGACAAAAGTATTTAGTTGAAGAAAAATCCGGACGATGAATCGAGATTCTTGATAGAGAATCCAACTCGTTCGGATTTTTTCATTGTTATGGCAATTATGTATGTAGTGGCTTCTAGCTGTTGATTGGAGGGTAAGACGAAGACTCCTGCGGGAAAAGCGGAACAGATGAGACCCCGCAGGAGCGTAAGCGACGAGGAGGCTCATCGTCCGCCCGCGGAAAGCGAAGTCTTGCACGGAAATCAACAGCGCTGTAAAAAGTGATTTATATTAGATCCTTTATCTCATTTGTCCATTTTTTACATGAACTATGTTCTAAATAACTAATATGAAATAAAGTGTAAGCCTCTAGAACCAGTGAAATGTTACAAATGAAATAATCCAATATAAATGTGTGTAAAAGCACCGTTATATGCCTAAATATGTATGTTTTTGAAGAGTAAAGGTGATTAATTTACTAGTTTAAAAGGAAGAATCTTTATTTTTACTGTAACTAAACTATCAAACTATTGACATGCTACTGAAATATAACTGTAATATTCATGTGTTATTTTTTATGTATTGGTAGATAAAGGGGAAATCAATTACATGAAAAAGACAATGATTACGTTCAGTTTAGTTCTAATGTCACTGTTCGGAGTGGCAAGTGGTGCATCAGCTGCAACAAATACATATACAGTAAAAAGCGGAGATTCGCTATACAAAATTGCAAAGACATATAAAGTATCGGTTAGTCAGCTGAAACAGTGGAATAACTTAAAGTCAGACAGCATTCATCCGAAACAAGTATTAAAAGTATCTCAAACAAAATCAAGCACGCCTGCTAAAGCAGTGCCTGCGAAGTCTTCAAACGTTGTGAAAGAATTTAAAGTAACAGCAACAGCGTACACGGCGAACTGCAAAGGCTGCAGCGGAAAAACAGCGATTGGAATTGACTTGAAAAAGAATCCAAATCAAAAAGTGATTTCTGTCGATCCAAAAGTGATTAAACTTGGTTCAAAAGTATACGTAGAAGGTTACGGCACGGCAATTGCTGCTGATACAGGCGGCGCGATTAAAGGAAATAAAATTGACGTTCTTCTTCCTTCTCAAAAAGAAGCGTTAAAATGGGGAAGAAAAACAGTAAAAGTTCAAATCTTAAAATAAGTATTTCTTAAGGAAATGAGAGCCTTCGTTGAAGGGCTCTCATTTTTTTCTTCATTAAAGGGCATGCTACTTTATATATACTGATGGAAAAGTTTTACGAAAATGATCATATTTGTTGACAAATATTTCGGAAACGGATATATTTATCCGGTATATAATTAAGTTCATTAAATATTCGTGACATAAATTAATAGAATGAACACATAAAATATATTCTTAACCTGTTTGTCATCTGAAGATTTACATACAGATAATTTTAAAGGGAAAGGTCTTGTTAAAATGAATACACAAACACAACAGTCCGATCAAGCCCGAACTCGGTCTATTTTTGGCGTAATGATAATGGGAGCGCTCGTCGCTTTTTTAAATCAAACGCTGATTAACATTGCGCTTCCGCAAATGATGGATCATTTCCATGTAACGGCGGCTACGGGCAACTGGTTAACAACCATTTTTATGTTAGTAAACGGAATTGTTATTCCAATTACAGCATTTTTAATGAATCGATTTACTACAAGGCAGCTGTATATTACAGCAATGGGGCTGTTTACAGTAGGAACACTGCTTTGCGGTATCGCACCGACATTTTCCGTTATTTTAGTGGGACGCGTCGTGCAAGCAGCTGGAGCAGGGATTTTATTCCCGTTAATTACAAACGTTATTTTCACGCTATTTCCACCTGACCGACGCGGTTTTGCTATGGGGATTTTTGGTGTAGCGATGAACTTCGCACCGGCAGTAGGTCCGACGCTTTCTGGTTTAATAGTTGAGCACTACTCATGGCGCGTTTTATTCTTTATGATGTTTCCAATTGCACTTATTAACGTAATTGCGGCGATTATTTTAGTGAAAAACGTGACAGAAACAAGCCGACCAAAGCTAGACGTGCTTGGCGTTATTTTATCAACAATTGGATTTGGCGGCTTGCTGTATGCGTTCGCTACGGGCGGTACAAAGGGATGGACCAGTACCGAAGTATTAGCCATGTTCATTGTAGGCGGTATTTCAATTCTGTTCTTTATTTTCCGTCAGTTGAAAATCGATCAGCCGCTTCTTGAATTCCGTATTTTCCGTTATCGTATGTTCACTTTAACAACAATCATTAACGTTATTGTGACAATGGCAATGTTTTCAGGCATGATTTTAATGCCGATTTATATGCAAAACGTACGCGGTTTTTCACCGTTTCTTTCAGGCTTGCTGTTACTGCCAGGGGGAATTGTAATGGGGATTATGTCTCCGATTACAGGACGTCTGTTTGACAAGTTCGGCGCAAGATGGCTTGCTGTTATTGGTTTAGCGATTACCGTTGTGACAACATATGAATTAACAAAACTTGAAACGACAACAACATTTATGTATGTGATGATTGTCTATACTGTTCGTATGTTTGGTATGTCGCTGCTCATGATGCCAATCTTTACAGCAGGATTAAATGAGCTTGCGCTTAGTTTAAATAAATACGGAACGGCGATGGTTAATACGCTTCGAATGGTTGCCGGAGCTGTAGGAATGGCGTTCTTTGTATCTATTATGATGAATCAAGGTGAAAAACATCGTAACGAATCAGCAAATTTTGCCGACAGATAAAGGCAGTATGGCTGAAGCTGTGAATCAAGGTACGGCAATGGGCATTAACGATGCGTTTATGATTGCAACGATTTTAAGTGTGATCGCGTTTGTTTTAGCCTTCTTTATTCGCAAAACATCACCAAAAGAAGATACCATTACAAATCGTGTAAAAAAAGCAAGCTAATAAAAAATCCGTGCCTTTTGGTACGGATTTTTTTATGAGTTAAACTTGTCTTTTTTATAGTCAATATAAAGCGATCCGTCCCCGGTCGACCCGCGTATGCTGATGGATAGATCTAAAACGCTTACAGGCGGAGACTTATGGAACGTCCTTGTGTCATATGAAGAACGTAAAGTACGTTCACAGCAGCTGTTTGAGTGGATCAGTAAAGGTCAGCTTGTGCTAACCGATCCGTGGTGTTTGATTTAAAAGACGGAGCAAGTAAAAAAGCAGTATTCCGTTACCGTCCATTTTCGAAGTGATAAAAATAAAGTGCGAGAACTGCAAGAAGAATGGCATCAATATAAAGACAACGTACAGTTTGTAGAAGGAGATATAACGAATAAAGCAGATATTGAACATGTCGTTGCGCGAGCTACGGAGCGGTTTGGACGTATTGATGTTTTAATTAATAATGCAGGTCCGTATGTATTTGAAAGAAAAAAATTAATAGAGTACACAGACAGTGAATGGTATGAAATGCTGGAAGGGAATTTAAGCTCCGTTTTTCATTTTGTAAAAGCTGTTGTTCCAGTTATGAAAAAGCAGCATTTTGGAAGAATTATTACATACGGTTTTCAAGATGTAGAGCATACCCCTGGATGGATGCACCGCGCGGCTTTTAGTGCTGCTAAGTCAGGGCTGGCTTCTCTGACCAAATCGCTTGCTCTAGAAGTAGCCGAATACGGGATTACGGCCAATATGGTCTGTCCCGGAGATATTGTAGGAGACATGAAAGAAAGTGATATTATAAAAGCAAGATTACAAGAAGACAAGAAAACGCCTGTGGGCCGATCAGGTACGGGAGAAGACATTGCGCGTATTATTGAGTTTCTTTGTAATGAAAACTCAGATATGATTACAGGCAGCATTATATCTGCTTCGGGTGGAGTAGATGTTGTTCATAAAAGTAAAAAAACAAGCCCCTGACGTTGATGCAGGGGCTTGTACGTTACAGCAGTGATTCTCCGCCGTCGATAAACATTTCACTTCCGGTAATATGTTTGGACGCGTCAGAAGCTAAAAAGAAGATTAACTCTGCTACTTCTTCGGGCTTAGCTGAGCGATTAGCAAGCGGCTGGTTGCCATTTGGATATTCAATTGGAATTGCGACTTCTTTTAATTTGTCTTCTTGACGGAATGTATTGCTTTCAATATTTGTATCAACTGCTCCCGGACAAATGACGTTTACCCGTATTCCGTATGTAGAAAGTTCAAGAGCTGCCATTTTGCCGAAAGCCATTTGGCCAGCCTTTGAGGAACTGTATGCGCTCATGCCGATATTTGAAAATGTACGGTTGCCGTTAATCGAGCTAGTGATAATAATGCTTCCTCCCTGAGCTTTCAAATAAGGAATAGAATGCTTTACGGTTAAAAAAGTACTTGTTAAATTTGTATCAATTGTTTTTGTCCAATCTTCTGGTGATAGTTCTTCAATAGAAGAGAACGTACCGTTGATGCCTGCGTTAATAGAAACAATATGTAATTGACTCCATAAGCTGCTGATCGTTTCGATACTCTCTTTTATACTTTCAGAGTCAGATACGTCTGTTTTAATGGCTATACACTCTCCGCCGCTCGACATGATGGTCTCTTTTACTTCTTGTAATTTTTCTTCCTCTAAATCTAAAAGAGCAACGCGCGCTCCTTGTTCAGCTAATGTAATGGCTGAAGCGCGTCCAATTCCAGACGCCGCTCCCGTCACAAGTGCAACTTTCCCAGTTAATGCAATCATTTGTAACCCCTCCATATAAAAATGTTGTTTCCTTTCTTTAGCCTATACGAAGGAAATAAAAACCTCTTTTAAAATATTTGTAATTAAATTTGCTAAAAGATGCCAAAAGGAAAAGAGAAAACAGCGGCGAATTATTAATATGACGTCAGAACATGAAAAAGCTAATGTCAAATGGGCCTACTTGAGTAGCTAAAGATATACCCTGTCTTTTCAGAAGAATGTTTATATAAAATTTTACATCAGAGGGACTTGCAAATCGTTCCTTGAAAGCTTACACTAGTAAAGCACAGAAAAAGGACGGTGTTTTATGAAGAAGAAAGATAATGTGATTCCATTCCCGCAAAGAAGGGAAGCGGCTGCTTATGTTCCCGCTTCTATTAGCTTAGATAAGGATATTGTGGAATTTTTAGAAATTATGAATTTTGAAGATCGCAATGATTTTTTAAACGAAATGATTGATTCATTTTTTAAATATGTAAAAGGTGAAGAAGACGAAGTAAGATAAAAGATAACGTAAAGACATCCAAAGAGATGTTTTTTATTTTGTGACCAATTGCTTAAAAGGCATGCTTAAGTCTCGTATAGTTATTTATGGTATAGTATACATTAGATACTATCTAGCAGGTGCAAATGCGAGGAGTGATAAGATGAGTGGATTTAAAAAAGACATTCGTGCCGGATCTGAAGAAACACACTCACTAGAACAATTAAAGCATGAAATGGAGCAAAGCCTGTGGAATTTAAGAAAAGATTTGCGAAATGAAAATCGCTCGGAAACGGAAATGGCAATGATTAAAATTTCGCTGCTGTCACTATGTGAGGAACAGGCAAATAAATTGAGTGAAACTGAGCTCGTAGATTATTTTGCTGACTACCATAAAAGAGTCGAGCAGTTATTCGACAGGTATAGCTATAAATAAGACAAGCATCCTTGCGGGGATGCTTGTTTTTATTTGAGCAAAATTCGCTTGTATTCGTTGCGCTTCAGAGGTTTGGATACATATCCGTCAGCTTCTAGCTGATAAATAATGGTGGCAGCTGCATACACGCTAAAGGCATGATCAAGACCAAAGTAGTCTTGCAAAGCGGCGACGCTCACTTCCTCTTGAAAGATTTTACTGCGATTCGATAAGACAATAGGGTAGACGTTTTTAACGATTTGCTTTGAAATTTCGAGTGTTAACATATTAAATCCCTCCCGTGTGAGTGTACATAACTAAAGGTATTCAGCACGGTGTACATTCATGAAAAAGGGAGCGATTACATTTTAAAAGATAAAGAAAAGAGGAGTAAATGCCCACAAAATCAAATGTTTTATCTCTTTGTGGGCATGTTTGAAAAACGCAGTATTTTTAGTGTATGACAACCATTTTCAAAAGTTCTATGGAATTATTAGGAGCAATTTAACTAAATCCACATATCTTAAAGTATAGCAAATGGAGGTGAAACACATGGGATACTACGGAGGTTACGGATACGGTTGTGGTTATGGCGGCGGTGGCTTCGGCGGCGGTTTCGCTTTAATCATTGTACTTTTCATCTTATTAATCATCATCGGCGCTTCTTGCTTCGGCGGCGGCTGGTGCTAATTATTAAAAAATGATAACGATGCAACATCCACACTTTATTTCTTCAACTATTTCTTCCACAAAAGGTCTCTTCGGGATGAAGAGGCTTTTTTAGTTTATTATTTATAATAACGTGTACAAACTGCACGTTAAAAAGGTTTTATGCGTGGTTCTACATAAAAAAAAGACTCTGAAATCAGAGTCTTTTTCTACTTATGCTTTTTGAACGTTAGCAGCTTGAGGTCCGCGTTGACCTTCTTCAACGTCGAATGTTACAGCTTGACCTTCGTCTAAAGATTTGAATCCTTCGCTTTGGATTGCTGAGAAATGTACGAATACATCGTCGCCGTTTTCGCGCTCGATAAATCCGAAACCTTTTTCTGCGTTAAACCATTTTACTGTACCTTTTTCCATGAATGTTGCCTCCTCGTGTGCTATGCACACATTGTATTACTATCCTTGCTCATGATCAAAATCTTTAAGACGAAAGTATTCACCTATCGATTGTTGCCGAACAAAAATAATTCTTCTTATAGAATAGCAAAAGTTAATGATAATTGCAAGGAATGAAGAAAATTTAATGAAAGTAGTTCATTCGTTTAATGAAAGAAAACGAAAATTATACGAGTGAAAATAAGTAAGAAAGAGCGTATCAGGTCACACTATCTCTATATATAAGAAGAAAGGGGTCAGTCATATGTTTAAACAAAAAGCAGGGGAAAAACTGATTGAACTGTTAATTGAATGGGGCGTTGATCATATTTACGGCATGCCAGGAGACTCCATTAATTCAATTATTGAACCGCTTCGCAAAGCCCAGGATAAAATTAAATTTATTCAAGTGAGGCATGAAGAAGCGGGAGCTCTCGCAGCGGCTGCATATGCAAAGCTAACCGGTAAAATCGGTGTATGCACGGCTATTGCCGGACCGGGAGCGATTCATTTACTGAATGGTTTGTATGATGCAAAGTTAGACAAAGCTCCCGTGTTAGCACTTACAGGGCAAGTGGAGTCCGATCTCATCGGAAGCGATGCGTTTCAAGAGATTAATTTAGAGCGAATGTTCGATGACGTGGCTGTATATAATCAGCGAATCATGTCCGCTGAACAGCTTCCCACTGTTGTTAATCAAGCAATTCGAACAGCTTATGCTAAAAAAGGTGTGGCTGTGTTAACTATTCCCGATGATATCCCTCGTTTTGAAGTCGGATCAGAAGCACGAGAAACATCAAGCATAATCGTTAAACAAGACGTCTTTCCTCACAGAGAAGACCTTGAAAAAGCAAAAGATTTGATTGGTAAAGCAGAAAGTCCGGTTATTTTAGCTGGTCGAGGCACACATGAAATGAGAGAAGAACTGCTTGCGTTTGCCGAAAAAATCGCAGCACCTATTGTTCTTACGCTTCCTGGAAAAGGCGCAATACCGGATGAACATCCATATTGTCTCGGAGGACTTGGATTAATCGGGACAAAGCCAGCGTATGAAGCGATGCAAGAAGCGGATACGCTCATCATGATTGGAACGTCCTATCCGTTTACAGGCTTTTTGCCAGACCATGCGAAAACGATTCATATTGATATTGATCCTGCACAAATTGGCAAAAGGTATCCTGTAGATGCAGGGCTTGCCGGAGAAGCAAAAACAACCATTCAGTGGTTCTTAGAAAACGTTGGCCGCTCAGAGCATCGCCAGTTTTTAGAGCAAAGTCAAGAACGTATGAAAAAGTGGTGGAGTCAGCTTGATACCCAAGAAGCAAAAGAAAGTCTACCTATCAAGCCTCAGCGAGTAATTCGAGCGCTTCAGCACGTAGCGGCTGATAACGCTGTCTTGTCCGTAGATGTAGGAAACGTCACAGTATGGATGGCGCGTCATTTTCGTATGACAAATCAGCAGTTTGTGATTTCAAGCTGGCTAGCGACTCTTGGATGCGGGCTGCCGGGCGCACTTGCTGGAAAAATTGCTTATCCGGAGAAGCAGGTGTTTGCGGTCTGTGGAGACGGCGGCTTTGCGATGACGATGGCAGATTTTATTACAGCTGTTAAATACAATCTTCCGTTAGTTGTGGTGCTATTTAATAACCATAAAATCGGTATGATTAAATTTGAACAAGAAGTAATGGGAAATGCTGAATTCGGAACAGACTTAACAAATCCGAACTTTGCTAGATATGCAGATATTTGCGGAGGTGTTGGCTACCGAGTAGAAAAAGAAGAAGAGCTGCTGCCGGCTTTTGAAAGTGCTGTTAGACAAAACAAGCCGTGTATTATTGATGTAATCGTTGATGCGAACGAAGCCCCTATGCCAGCTAAGATTACACTAGGGCAAGCAACGGGTTATGCCAAGCATATGGTGAAAGAATTATTTCAAGAAGGCAAGCTAGATTTACCTCCTCTATAAAAAAGAGGCCGTGACAAAAGTATTTTAGTAAAGATCCGAACGATGAATCGAGACTCTTAATAGAGAATCAACTTCGTTTGGATTTTTTTGTTGTGAGGGTGAATGTATTTTAATTAACTATAAAATTATTATGTAAACTTAAATACCAACAAATGAAAAGTAGTGATATTATATTTATTTTATAAAGTGGATGAGCAAAAAAACACCAGATTGGATGGTCTTTTTTTATAAAACTGCTTTAAGATAAGAGAGATAAAGGATAAACTACTAATAAGAAAGTTTAAATGTAAGGACTGACGCCGCATGAACTGGAGACCAGATCGCGCTAGCAAAAAAGCGATTTATAAACAAATTGCAGAATATATTGAAAGCTGTATTTCATCGGGAGCATTTCCGCCGGATTCTATGCTGCCATCAGAACGAACGCTTGCTGCTGAGCTAAACGTGAACAGAAGCACGGTAGTAGCTGCTTATGAAGAGCTGCAGGCACTTGGAATCGTAGAACGTAAAAAAGGAAGCGGCACGCGAGTTAGTTCGAGCATCTGGGGAATTTCCCGTAAACGTATTCCAAACTGGGGGAGATATGTAGAAGACGGTTCGTTTTTGCCTAATTTACCGCTCGTACAGCGAATTAGAAGCGAAGCTTTGCGAACAGATTTTGTGAACTTAGCCAGCGGAGAGTTAGCTCCTAGCTTATTTCCAAGTGACGATTTTCAGCGAATATTAGCGGGCATGCCGTTTAATGAGCATTTAGGCTATGATCATCCTCACGGCAATGAACGTCTGCGTGATGCCATTGCTGCTCATGTTCATGAGTACCGGAAAATCTCCACCGATGCTAATTCCATTTTAATTACATCAGGTGCACAGCAAGCACTTCATTTGATTGTGCAGTGTTTGTTAAAACCAGGAGATGCAGTAGCGATTGAAGATCCGTCCTATAGCTATTCACTGCCGCTTTTTCAATCAGCAGGTTTACGAACGTTTTTGCTGCCTGTAGACAAAAATGGAGCCAACCCGGACGACTTAGTAGAATTACATAAAAAGCATCGCATTCGTATGGTTTTTTTAAATCCGTATTATCAAAACCCGACCGGTATTGTTTTATCAGAAGCGCGTCGAAAGCGGTTTTTAGAGCTTTCTTCAGAATACGGCATTCCGCTTATTGAAGATGATCCTTATTCACTCACGGCATTTGACGGAAATGTACATCAAACGCTGAAATCGATGGACGAGAACGGAAATGTCCTCTATATCAGCTCGCTTTCTAAAATTGTGGCATCGGGCCTTCGAATTGGCTGGATAGTGGGGCCGGAGCAAGTGATTCAGCGCCTGGCAGATGCTAAGCAGCAAATTGACTTTGGCCACAGCATCTTTCCGCAGTGGATTGCTTATCAATTCTTAGATTCTCCTACGTTTTCTTCGCATATCGAAAAGCTTAGACAAGAGCTCAAAAAGCAAGAGTATGCCCTGTCGTCGAGTCTGAACGAATTGCTCGGATCAAAAGTATCTTTCGATTCGCCTCAAGGCGGGATTCACTTATGGTGCAAAGTGAATCAGCCGGTCGATGACTATCGTCTATTGGAAGAATCGCTTAAAAGAGGAGTGGCTTTTGTCCCAGGAAGCGTGCTGAGTTCTCAAAGTGGAGCTATTCGCTTTACGTTTGGCAGAGGAGAAGAAGAGGTCATTCGAGAAGGAATTAAACGATTTGCGAGCGCTCTAGAGAGTCTGGAATAGCTATAAACATAGGTAAACGTGCCGGATGAAAGTTTTATTTTATTATTTCGTATAGATTGCTATGATCTTGTGCTATACTAAGAGTACCATTAACTTTACTTCTGTATTTGTACCGACTGGCCCTGTTGAAAAACAGGGCTTTTTTTTATGTTTGTACACAAAAAAACAGATCCTTTAAAGGATCTGTTTCTGATATGTTGTGTTTCTTATGCTTTTTGAACGTTAGCAGCTTGAGGTCCGCGTTGACCTTGTTCTACGTCAAATGTTACAGCTTGACCTTCGTCTAAAGATTTGAAGCCTTCGCTTTGGATTGCTGAGAAGTGTACGAATACATCGTCTCCACCTTCGCGCTCGATGAATCCAAAACCTTTTTCTGCGTTAAACCATTTTACTTTACCTTGTTCCATAATTGTTGCCTCCTCGTGCGGACTCGCACATTGTGGTACTATTCTTGCTCAAATCTAAAGACGAAAAGTGACAATACTCATACATCCCCACCGAACAAAAATAATTCTCTTACATCTTAGCAGAAATTTCCTATGTTTGCAAGCGCTTTATTTAAAAACCATTCGTATTTTTTTGCAATTTTTTCATAAATAATGTCTAAAAAATGTCACATTTTGAACATTATAGAAAGGCTATTCTTTGTATTCGCTTTTACTGTAGTTATATAATAATGAAAATATGCTTTTTCTAAAGATAGACGACAAGCATAAGAAACGTACATACTGAGTGCTGAAATGGAGTGGTAAAGATGAAGGTGGGTTTAATTGGTTTAGGAAATATGGGATTACCGATGGCGGAAAATATGATAAAGGCGGGTCATGAACTTGTTATTTATAACCGTACTGCTTCCAAGGCGGAAAGTCTTGTGAAAAAAGGAGCAAAGGTTGTGGAGACACCTGCCCAAGCAGCACAAGAAGCGAATCTTGTCTTTACGATTCTTTCAAATGATGAGGCTTTAGAAGAAGTAACGCTTTCAGAAGCCGGTGTACTTGCAGGCCTTCAAGAAGGTGGTATTCACGTCTCAGTGAGTACTATTAGCGTAGATTTGTCGGAAAAATTAACAAGCGCACATGCTGCATCAGGACAGCATTTTGTTGCAGCGACTGTTTTAGGTCGCCCCGACGCAGCAGCTGCTGCGGCTCTCAAAGTAATAGTTGCTGGTAATAAAGAAGCAAGAGAGCAAGTTTGGCCGCTGTTTGAAGCGATTGGTCACACTATTTTTACTGTAGGAGACGAGCCTTACTTATCAAATGTAGCTAAGCTTGGCAATAATTTTTTATTAGTATCGATGTTAGAAGCTGTTTCTGAAGCAGTGGTCATGGTAGAGCAGTATGGCATGCAAACGGAGGAGTTTCTTGAAGTGGTTAATAGCTTATTTGCATCTCCTGTGTATAAAAATTACGGCAATCTAATTGCTAAAAGAGACTTTGATCCAGCCGGGTTCAAGCTGGAGCTTGGACTAAAAGATGTAAACTTGGCTATTGATGCAGCCAAAAAAGTGTCCGCTCCGCTTCCGTTAGGAGAGCTTGTGAAAGGTCATTATGAACAAGGAATCGAAAATGGCTGGGGTCATTTAGACTGGTCCGCTTTACTAAAAACAGTTGAAGCTCTAAAAAAAGATAACTAAAAAGACGAAAAGGAGTGCAGCCAGTGAAAGCGAAAGGAAAGTGGGTATGGATTGTATCCTTTATTTCGATTATTTCGTGTCTGCTGTTTGCAGCGGGGCTTGGAATGTCTATTTATGATTATGTTAGCGCCTCAAAATCCGCTGCAAAAGAAATGCCAAAGCCAAAGCAGGAAACAAGCAGCAGTAACAAAAGTACAAAGAATTATACGATTGTCGCTTTAGGAGATTCACTGACAAGAGGAACAGGAGATGCAGCGGGAAAAGGATACGTTGGGTATTTAAAAGATAATCTTGAAGAAAAAACGAAGAAGAAAATTCTCTTAAGTAACTTTGGAATAAAAGGTCAAACGTCTTCGCAGCTGGCAAGTCAAGTAAAGCAGCAGCAAATTCAGCGGCAGATGAAGTCTGCAGATACCGTGTTGATCACCATTGGAGGAAATGACTTATTTCAAGGCGGACAAACACTGCAAAACTTAAATAAAAACAATATTCAAAAGCTAGAAAATGACTATTTAAAAAACGTAGACAGCATCTTAAAAAGCATCCGGTCGGCAAATAAAGACGCGACGATATTTTTAATTGGTTTATACAATCCGTTTAGTAACCTGCAAGATGCAAAAACGACAACGGCTATTGTACGAGAATGGAATTACAAAAGCAGTGAATTAAGTGCTAATTATAAGCAAACTGTTTTTGTTCCGACCTTTGATTTGTTTCAGCTAAAGGTAGATGACTACTTATATACTGATAAGTTTCATCCTAATGCAAAAGGCTACAAGCTGATCGCAGAACGTGTAGCATCGCTTATTACGTGGTAAGGGAGGGAATGCTATGAGCGAAGTAACGCTTTCAGTAAAAGGACTGAAAAAAGTAATAGGAAAACGAGAAATTATCAAAAATATTGATTTTGAATTAAAAAGAGGCGAAGTATTTGGGTTTTTAGGACCCAATGGAGCCGGTAAAACGACAACGATTCGAATGCTTGTCGGCTTGATTCGCCCGACGGCTGGTTCCATTTCTATTTGTGGATACAGCGTATCGAAGCAGTTTACAAAAGCGATGGAGCATATCGGCTGTATTGTTGAAAACCCTGAGCTGTATCCATACTTAAGCGGCTGGGAAAATCTGCAGCACTTTTCACGCATGATTCCTTCTATGACGGAAGAACGCATTCATGAAGTGGTGAAATTAGTTGGCTTGCAAGAGCGTATCCACGATTTAGTTCGCACGTATTCGTTAGGTATGAGGCAGCGTTTAGGAATTGCACAAGCGCTTCTCGGAAAACCAAAAGTGCTTATTTTAGACGAGCCAACGAACGGACTAGACCCTTCTGGGATTCGGGATATGCGTAAATTTATTCGCTTTTTAGCTGAAAGTGAAGGTCTAAGCGTCTTAGTATCGAGTCATTTGCTGAGCGAGATTCAGCTAATGTGTGACCGAGTAGCGATTATTGCAAAAGGAGAAGTTATTCACACAGAATCGGTGAAGACCCTGTTAACTCAGCAAGAGCGCTTACTGTGGAAGCTAGATCCGCAGCCTGCAGGAATAGACGTTTTAAAACAAGTGACGGACTTTGTGCAAGTGCAGGGGGAGTATGTCACTACGTTTTATGAAGAAGCTGAAGTGGGAGAGTGGAACAAACAGCTCATTCAAGCAGGAGTAACGGTAAAAGAAATGAATCGAAAGCTTCCAACTCTTGAAGATTTATTTATCGAAATGACAGGAGGCGAATCGATTGATTAGTTTGGTTCAAAATGAAATGATCAAGCTCGTTCGAAAAAAGCGCCTGTTAATTGTTACCCTTATTATGGGCGTTTTGATTTCCATGTTCACCTATGCTCAGCTTCGCGAAACACAGCGCCTTCAAGAAAAGCTAGGAACGACCGATTGGCGCAGTACGCTGCAGCAAGAAATTATCGATACGCAAAACCGGCTGAGCGGAAGCCAAATTTCAGATGATTGGCGCAAGCAGCTTGAAATTCGCGTGGCGCAGCAACAGTATTATTTAGATAATGATATCAATCCTTCGGAACCAGGGGCACCAACGTTTGTGCGAGGGTTCATTGAAAACGCCATTCAGCTTTTGCTGCCGCTGATGATTATGATTATTGCAGCGGATTTAGTGTCTTCAGAGTACAGCTTGGGATCCATCAAGGTATTGTTGACGAGGCCTGTGAAACGGTGGAAAATCCTGCTTAGTAAATATATCACGCTCGTCATGTCCGTATCGTTTTTAATTTTAATGTTTGGCGTTTTGTCGTATCTCATTTCTGGCGTTGTATTTGGATTTAAAGGCTGGACAGCCCCGATTCTTACGGGGTTTAGCGTGCAGGGAAATGACTTAAATACAGCGGACGTCCATTTAATTTCGCAGTGGAGATATATTTTAATGGAGTTTGGTCTTGCTTGGTTTGTATCACTTGTTGTTGGAACGCTTGCTTTTATGCTGTCTGTTTTAATTAAAAGTACAGCGGCTGGTATGGGTGTGATGCTTGCTTGTTTGATTGCAGGTACAATTTTAAGCAGCATGGTTTCTTCATGGCATTCGGCTAAGTATTTGTTTATGGTTAATTTAAATTTAACTTCTTATCTGCAAGGCACAGCTCCTCCGACTGAAGGAATGACCTTAGGGTTTTCCTTGGGTGTTTTAACCATTTGGGGACTTGCCGGGCTGCTCGTGTCATTTCTGGTATTTACCAAAAAAGATGTGTACTAATTTCATATAAGTTGACGATAATCAGGAACGTGCGTTATGATTGTGTTAACAAAAAATGCTGTTTTGCTCAAAGGGGAGTAGCTCTTGCAGTAAAGTCGTCATTTCGAGATTATTATCTCCGGCTTTATTGACAATGCAAATTGTTAGCGAGACCTTTGCCAATGTTGCCATTGGTAAAGGTCTGGATACAAACACCTTTACCACATGGGGTAAAGGTGTTTTTTGTTATTTCAAAATGAGAGAGGAGCTTAAAAATGTCAAAACTATCGAGACTGTTAAAAAGCCCCGCTGTAAAAAAAGGAATAAAAAAAGCTGTACCCATTATTATGAAAGAGTTAAAGAAACGAAAATCGAAAAGAAGATAGCAGAAAAGAAAACAAGAAAGGTTGAGTGCTAAGTGAAAAAGTGGATGCTAGTCATATCAACTGCTGTTCTTTTTATGGTCGGCGGCTGTTCTTTTCTTGAAGATACAAGCAGTACGTTGAACTACGCAAACGCTGCGAAAGATTACGTGAGTGAAGCACAAAAGTTTGCTGAAGAAATACCGCCTCTAGCGGAAAAAGCTGTTAATGACGACGAGGCAATAAAGAAGCTAGAGCAAAAGCTGCAGCAAATGAAAGGGAAAGCTGAAGAATTTAATCAAACAAAAGCTCCTGATATCGCTTCTGATGTGCACGATCAGCTTGTTCAACAAAACGAAAAAATCATTAGTGGAATTGAAGCGTATGAAGCCAATATAAAGGATGGCAGCTTCAATCCGGAAGCGCTAAAAAACAGTGAGTTGTTTCAATCAATTCAAGATGTATCGAGTATTATGAAACAAATTAAAGAATTAGGTCAGTAAGAAAACGCGGCTGAGAAAAAAGTATGTTAACTAAAAAAAATCCGAACGATGAATCAAGATTCTTGATGGAGAATCAACTTCGTTCGGATTTTTTTATTTGTAGGGTGAACGTAGGTTTCATATAGTTATGTCTTATGACTCAACCTCGTTTTCTTGTTGCAAATGTAAAATTATATAAATATATCTATTTATTAGAAGACAAAAACCTTCTCTTTCTTTTTTATATCTACGAAATTTTGTTAGAAGCTGTGACAAACATAATGTCTGCTTTTCATATCCTATGTATAGTACATATATGCACACCGCTTGAAATAAATTTTTTTTGAATTAAAAGAGGGCGTGGGAAGGTTGATGCATTAGGTAATAAGACTCATTTGAAAAGGAGAGTTCATCCAATTAATAAAAACTATAGTCCTTGTTTTTAAAGAGAGAAACTAAAAAAAATTTTTCGGTTTACAAAAAGTTAATAAAACGCATACAAATGTTTTACCAAAAAATCAAAAAATTTACATCCTTTATAAATCTTTTCTGCTATACTATTTTTGAACAGTTGCTAGATTTATAGCGATGATAACTTACTTGAAAGGTGAATGGTAGATGAAAAAGAACAAAAGTAGTAAAACGAAAAAAATCCTATCCACATCACTGGCACTTTCTCTATTATCTATGCCTCTTTTAACTACACAGGTAGGAGCGGAAGAACGTCATTCTGGACAAAGCTCACAGCAAAGCAAGCATCAAGGCCATAATAAAAAAGATGCGCTTGTGAACATACGCCTGATGGAAACAACCGATGTTCATACGAATCTATTAAACTATGATTATTTCAAAGATGCCTCTTACGAGAAAGTGGGTTTAGCCAAAACCGCTACCTTAATCAAAAACGCTCGAAAAGAAGTAAAAAACAGCTTATTAGTAGATAACGGAGACCTCATTCAAGGAACGCCTCTAGGCACGTATAAAGCTAAGATTGACCCGCTGAAAAAAGGCGAAGTTCATCCTGTATTTAAAGCAATGAATCAGCTGGATTATGATATTGCAACACTTGGAAATCATGAGTTCAACTATGGGTTAGACTTCTTAACAGAAGCGTATAACGACGCGAACTTTCCTTACATAAATGCTAATGTCTACGTTGATGATCATGACAACAACCCGAAAAACGATAAAAATAAATTTACGCCGTATAAAATTATGAATAAAAAAGTCGTCGATGAAAATGGAAAGAAACGAACGATTAAAGTTGGTTCCATTGGCTTTGTTCCTCCTCAAATTAACGATTGGGATAAAGCAAACCTTGATGGAAAAGTCATTACAAAAGGCATTGTGGAAACAGCCAACAAATACATTCCAGAAATGAAGAAAAAAGGTGCGGACGTAGTTGTTGCAATGGCTCACTCTGGGTTTAGCGGCAACAAGCAAAACACGGAAGATGTGATTTACTCATTAAGTGAAGTAAAAGGCATTGACGCTATTACGTTTTCACACACGCATAAAGTCTTCCCTGCTAAAACGGAAGCTTCGCTAGACGGTTTGTTCCTCGGAGCAGATAAAAAGCCTCTTCCTGGAGTTGATAATGCAAAAGGAACGATCAACGGCGTTCCGGCTGTTCAAGCAGGTTACGGCGGAGGGTCACTTGGTTTAATTGACTTAACGTTAAAAGAAGAAAAAGGAAAATGGAAAGTGGTAAGCTCTCAATCGTCCACACGTGAAACGTATAAAGACGTAAAAGACGCGTCAGGGAAAACGGTTACGCAAAGTACGGTAGAACCGGATAAAGGTGTTGTTAAAGCAGTTCAAAAAGATCACGATGCAACGGTCAAATATGTGAATACACCAATCGGTAAAACGACCGATGATATTCACAGCTACTTTTCTCTTGTAAAAGATGACCCCTCTATTCAAGTTGTGACAAACGCACAAAAAGATTACGTAGAAAAATATGTTTCTCAAAACAAGCCGGAATACAAAGACCTTCCAATTTTATCAGTCGGAGCACCTTTTAAAGCAGGAAGAAACGGCGTTGATGAATATACGGAAATTAAAAAAGGGGATTTAACGATCCGAAGCGCTGGCGACCTGTATCTATATGACAACACATTAAAAGCGGTTAAAGTAAAAGGTTCTGTTGTAAAAGACTGGATTGATATGTCTGCGGGTAAGTTTAATCAAATTACACCGAACAAAACAGAAGAGCAGGAATTATTAAACCCAAGCTTCCCTGTTTATAACTTCGACGTTATTGATGGCGTTCAATACCAAATCGACGTCACAAAACCAGCAAAATACGATGTGAATGGAAACGTGATTCACGGAGATTCAAGCCGCGTTGTTAACTTAACGTATAACGGCAAGCCGGTTGATCCGAACCAAGAGTTTATCGTTGTGACAAATAACTACCGAGCTGGCGGAGGCGGAAACTTCCCTGGTCTAAAAGGAAGCGAGCTTGTGGTGGATTCAGCGGATGAAAACCGTCAAATTCTAATGGACTACATCACCGAGCAAAAAGAAATTACGCCAACAGCTGACGATAACTGGTCCATTGCACCGATTAACGGAACGGCTAACGTGACGTTCACAAGCTCACCGCGCGGAGAAAGCTATTTAACTGAAGGAAGCAACATTACGTATACAAATAAAACGGATGACAAAGGATTCGGCATTTACAAAATTAATTTAAACGGCGAATCAAAAGATAATTCAAAGGTTCAGCTTTTAGGCATGAACGACCTGCACGGTCAGCTCGATACAGATACAAAAATCAATTCAAATGGCCAAGCGCTTTTAGCTGGAAATATGAAATATACAGCAGCAGCTATTCGTAAACAAGAAGCTGAAAATCCGAATACGCTTTTAGTTCATGCTGGAGATATGATTGGCGGAAGCCCGTTAGTTTCAGCGTTGTTTCAAGATGAGCCAACGGTTGAAGTGATGGAATCACTTGAATTTGATGTAGGTACGCTTGGAAATCATGAGTTTGATGAAGGCATTGCTGAGCTTCACCGTATGATTGAAGGCGGAGACCATCCAAAAGGAACAAAAGGATACGACGGCATGAATTTCCCGGTTGTAGCGGCAAATGCTTATGACACTTCAACTAATAAATTAATTACGGAGCCTTACGCAATAAAAGAAGTAGGCGGCAAGAAAATCGGATTCATCGGCGTTGTGACACAAGAAACGCCAAGCATGATTGTTCGTAAAGGAAATGAAAACTTAAAAATTACGGACGAAGCAGAAGCGATTGATAAATATACGGTAGAGCTGAAAAAGCAAGGTATCAAAGCCATTGTCGTACTTGCTCATAATCCATCTAATCAAAATGGAACTTCTACCGAGTTTGATGCAGCAGATATTGCTAAAAAAGTTGACGATGAAGTTGACGTTATCTTTTCAGCTCACAATCACGTATACAACAACAAAGTAGTAGATAACAAACTAATTGTTCAAGCTTATTCATACGGCTCAGCGTTTTCTGACGTAGACGTTGAAATTGATAATATGGGTGACATCGTGAAAAAGGATGCAAAAATTGTGACGGTATATCAAAAAGACTATACGCCAGATTCTGAAGTTTCAAGCATTATGAAAAAGTATGAAGACTTAGCAGCACCTATTAAAGCAGAAGTGGTTGGGAATTCATCTAGCACTCTAGCAAAAGGCTATCCTTCTAGCGGGCCAACAGGCGATATCGCGCTTGGAAACTTAATTGCTGACGGTATGAAAGCAGAAATGAAAGCCGACTTTGCTTTAATGAATGGCGGAGGGGTTCGTTCACAGCTTGATGCTGGCGACGTGACATATGGTGATTTGTTTGCGATTCAGCCGTTTGGCAACGTCTTAAATAAAGTAAAGCTAAGCGGAGCGGATTTAGAAACTGTGTTAAACAATCAAATTACATCATCCGGACTGGATTTCCATATTGCAGGCTTTAACTATACGTGGGATGGAAGCACGAATAAAGTAGTCGATATCACGCTTCCAGATGGAAGTAAAATTGACAAAGAAAAAGAATATACAGTAGTAGTCAATAATTATATGTACGGAAATGAAAAATACGGTATTGGCGCACTTTCTTCAGATATGGAAGTGGGACCAGAAGATTTACAGGCAACCGTAAACTATATTAAAACACTTAACAGCCCGTTTGAATACACAACTGAAGGCCGTATTCGAAACGTGGCGGCTGCTAAAACAGCTGAACAGCAAGAACCTACTTTAAAAATAGCTCAATAAGCCAAAAAGACTGTCTCATAACTCGGGTTTCCGGTTTAGAGACAGTCTTTTTTTAGTAGATTATTTTCACTTTCAAACTTTAAATCAATTAATTTACGCCATAACAGACAGCTTAATTTTTGAAACAATCACCAAATTGTGGTATTCTTTCCATGGAAAGAAGGTTTACGTAAACGTTAAAAGTGGTATAAAAATTTCACTATTTTTTCATTTATCTGCGCTATGATATAGAGCTATATAGAACCTAAAAAAGAATGTGTTCGTTACAGTAAAGGAGTAAATATAAGTGGCTATTAATCTACAAAAAGGTCAAAAAATTGATTTAACAAAAGGAAGAGAAGGCCTATCTTCTATTACAGTTGGATTAGGATGGGATCCTGTAAAAAAACGCAGCTTTTTTGGTTTCGGAGGAAACGGACCAAGTATCGACTGTGATGCATCTGTTCTTATGCTCAATTCGAACGATAAGCTTGTAAGTAACTCAGCCGTTGTGTATTTTGGAAATCGTCACAGTAACTGCGGAAGCGTTAAGCATTCAGGCGATAACCTTACCGGAGCAGGTGAAGGAGACGATGAACAAATTTTTGTTGATTTAAAAAAGGTTCCTGGAAACGTACATAAACTTGTGTTTGTGGTCAACATCTATCAGTGTGTTGAGCGAAACCAAGATTTCGGTATGATTAAAAATGCGTTTATTCGCGTTATAGACAGCGCTAAAAACGAAGAGCTTGTCTACTTTAATCTATCTGAAGACCATTCAGGAGCAACCGCTCTATTTGCAGGTGAAATTTACCGAGATGGGAATGAATGGAATTTTTTAGCAGCTGGAGATGCAACGAGAGATACTGGATTAGGAGAAATTGCAAATAAATATACAAAATAAACAACTTGAAAAGAGGGAAACGAAATGGCTATTAATCTTTCAAAAGGACAAAAAGTAGATTTAACAAAAACGAATCCAGGATTAACAAACGTAGTAGTAGGTCTTGGATGGGATGTAAATAAGTATGACGGTGGAAACGATTTTGATTTAGATTCATCTGTCTTTTTATTAAACAGCGCAGGAAAATGCGCTTCAGAATCTGATTTTATTTTTTACAATAATACGACGGGTGCAAACGGAGCGGTTGAGCATACCGGAGATAACCGTACAGGCGTAGGTGAAGGAGACGATGAGCAGGTTCAAGTAGATTTGAAAAATGTGCCTCAATCTATTGAACGTATCGCGTTTACCATTACGATTCATGAAGCGGCAGCGCGTGGTCAAAACTTTGGCCAAGTAAGCAATGCCTACGTTCGTATTTTAAATGCAACAAATAACGAAGAGTTAATTCGCTATGATTTAGGTGAAGATTTCTCGATTGAAACAGCTGTTGTGGTAGGCGAGCTGTACCGACACGGTGGAGAATGGAAGTTCAATGCTATTGGCAGCGGTTATCAAGGCGGCTTAGCGGCACTTGTCAACGACTTTGGTTTAAACGCCTAATCATTAAAGTAAGAAAACGTACGGAGGATGTTTTTATGTCAATTTCTTTATCAAAAGGTCAGCGCATTGACCTAACGAAAACCAACCCAGGATTAACAAAAGTAATAGTAGGTCTTGGATGGGATACAAACAAATATGCTGGATCTCAGGATTTCGATTTAGATGCATGTGCATTTTTAGCCAATAAATCAAGTCAGGTTGTAAATGACGAGGAGTTTGTTTTTTACAACAATTTAAAAAGTCCAAATGGAGCTGTGGAGCATACTGGTGACAACCGTACGGGTGCAGGAGATGGAGACGATGAGCAAATAGCCGTTGATTTTTCTCTTCTTCCTGACCACGTTGAAAAAATCGGAATTAGCGTCACAATTCACGACGCAGATGCTCGCGGACAAAACTTTGGACAAGTATCCAACGCGTTTGTTCGTCTGATTGACGCTGAAACAAATGAAGAAGTACTGCGATATGATTTAGGTGAAGATTTTTCAATTGAAACAGCTGTTGTTGTATGCGAGCTATACAAGCACGGAAACGACTGGAAGTTTAATGCCATTGGCAGCGGATTTTCCGGTGGCTTGGCCGACCTTTGCCGCAACTACGGATTATCCGTATAAAAAAGGCATGGAATAAATGAAAAAGAAAGGGTGCTTTAACGAGTACCCTTTCTTTTTAGCATGTATATGTCTGAAAAGAAAGGAGCTGTCAGGCGTGAGTAAACTAATTGATCCTCATATCATTAATCTTAACAAGCAAAATGGAACTTCTCTTTTTTCTAAAGATGTTTCTCTGCGAGGTGACTTTATACAAAATGAGCAGCAAACTTCCTATAAACAAGTGGCAGGAAGGTATTTAGGCACCCATCTTGATGCGGACGAGTACGCAGCTTTTCTTTATGAACTTGCACATTCATCATCATCGATCCTTGTCCTGCACGATAAGCTTGATAAGTCCATTTCAAATGATAGATTAAAAGAAGTACAAACGATTCTTAAAATTAATCAAGAAGAACGCGGCCTTTCTGTCAATCGACTGTTTGCTTTTTTAGAAGGAAAAAAGCTGATCGTGAAGTCAGAAAATCCCGCTATACATAGAAGAGTACGTGAAAAATTTATTGAAACGTTAACGTGTTTTAAAGAACAGCATGCAGAGGGCTTTATGGACGGACATTTTCAACGCGTATTAATCGATTTAATAAAGTGGCAGTGGAATCATGTGAAATCTTGGATGGTCGATAAAGCATTTCCTGAGCACGCGCCTCGCATCATGTGGTACGGAGAGGCGAATAAAAGCGAGCAGTATTTTCTCTATTATTTAATTTTACTAGGTTTTGACGTCCTTACCTTTCATCCAGAGGGAGAGGATAATTTAAAAGAAGTAGATAAGAATCAACATTTAACAACGGTTTATACGTTTCCTTCTACTAGCTCGTTTTTTCCTTTTCCAACGGATAAACCGGTTCGAAAAGGTACGGTAGCATTTAGAGCTTCTCAAGAAATTGAGCAAGTGCTTCATTCAGAGGAGTCCATGCTGTATAAACCGTGGCAATTTCGTTCGTATTTTCCAACTTCAGTTACTCTTAAAACAACGTATGATGAGATTTTTTTATTAATGAGAGAACGGGCGTTTATTCGTCCTAATTTTGAAGTGTCAAAGCCATATCTACACGTGCCGGTCCTGTTTTCAAAAGTACTTGGGATTTCTAAAAACCGAAAAGAGTACTGGAGTAAAGTGCATGAGCTCATCCAAACAGAAAATGAGCTAGCTCTGACTGTTGATTCTGTTCCTTTTGCCAAAAAAATAGAAGGAAATAATCACTTTCACTACCAAGGCGCTCTCGGAAGTGATGGGACGCTCAGTCCTGATAAAATGATTGAAAGCAACTGGTGGCGCTATAAAGAACTGCCTATCGGGCTTCAGCAAGGGCTAGCTGCAGCCATTTCCAGATACTGTGCACATTCAAAGCTCCTTCGGTTGGATCATGAAGATGCGTATCAGCATCAAATGTACTTATTTAATCAGTCTTTGAAGCTTCCAAACAACGTGCTTCGCATGCTTCAAAAATTTGATTATACGCAGCACGTTCCTCGGGTAATTATTTATCACGGAAATGAACATGAAACGTTTACGCGTGAAGATGCAGCTTTACTGCTTCTATTAAATGAATTTGGCGTTGATATTGTTCTTTTTAATCCGACCGGTCAAATAGATATAGAAGCGTTTGTCGAAGAAAAATATTTCGATATACATTGGCTAGAAGATATTAGCTTTAATGAAGAATTCAAAGAGCCGTCGCTTATTCAAAAATGGTTAAAACGAATCTTTTAAAGAAAGAAGGGTTTTTAAATGGCAACAAACGAATTACAGCCTTTAGATTTAAACCTAGCCGAAGAAGTTTTAGAAACAAAGCCTAATGAAGTAAAAGCAAAACTGCGAGAAGAGCCGGAAGTACGTCGCTTAGCAGAACAAATTGATTATAAAAATCAGCTGGCTCTACTTGAGTATGGGAAAGAAACAGCCAATGAAATTTCCTCGTTTTCGGGAAAAGTGCTTAGTACAATTAAATCGTCTAGCATGGAAGAGTCAAGTCAATTATTAAAGCAGCTTGGAAAGATTATGGATAAATTTGACGCAAAGGATTTTGTTGAAGATAAAGGGTTTTTCTCTAAGCTTTTTAAACGCGGTCAAAAAATAGTGGATAAGCTGTTTCAAAAATATGAAACGATGGGCTCTGAAATTGATAAAGTATATGTTGAAATTACAAAATATGAAACTGAAATGAAGCACTCAACCACGACGCTTGAGCAGCTTTACGAGCAAAACTATCAGTATTATATGGAGCTTGAAAAATACATTGTAGCGGGCGAAATGAAAGTAGAAGAGTTAAAACAAGAGCTAAAGGTGCTTGAAGAAAGAGCGTCGAGTGGAAATCAGCTGGCGGCAATGGAGCTTCAAACCTTAAAAAATGCGGTTGAGCTGATGGAGCAGCGATTATATGATTTAGAAGTGGCAAAACAAGTATCTTATCAATCCGCTCCTCAAATCCGTATGCTGCAGCGAGGAAATACAAAGCTGATCGGCAAAATCAATTCTGCGTTTATTACAACGATTCCTATTTTTAAAAATGGACTTATTAACGCAATTGCAGCAAAACGTCAAAATTTAGTAGCGGAGTCTATGAATGAATTAGACAAACGCACAAATGAGCTGCTCATTCGAAATGCAGAAAATATTTCACAGCAAAGCGTTAAAATTGCCAAAATGTCGGGTGCGCCCAGCGTAAAAGTAGAAACGATGGAACAAACGTGGAATATTATTATGAAAGGAATGCAGGAAACAAAAGCAATTGAAGAGGAAAATAAACGCCTTCGTGAAGAAGGACTTGTTCGCTTGGAGCAATTTCAAGAAAACTTCAAGGCGCTTGAACATAAGATGTAACGAAAAAGCGGGAATCGTAAAGATTCCCGCTTTTTTTTGCATATACGTTTGCTAGAAGTCTGAACCATAAGCGATTAGTGAAAAGCGGGAAAGGGTATGAGATATAAAAGAAGTATTATCCAAAATAAGATAGTTATTTCCAGAAAGCGTTTGTACACTTTTATGCTTTTTTTCGAATTTGTTTAAACAATCTTTTATAATTTAAGTTAAAAACTTAAAAAAATTAATCTTTTTAAGTTTTTTAGTGGTTTTTAGTTTTTCTTTGCGCTACAATTAGCTCATATTAAAGTAAAAAAGGAGGGTATTTCAATGTATCAAGAACAGCGCATGAGTGCGATTGTTGAATACCTTCATACACACCGTACGATTACGTTAGACGAAATTTGCGATATGTTTACTGTTTCAAAAGATACGGCGAGGCGTGATTTAGTCAAGCTTGAAGAAAACGGCGAGGTTATGAGAGTTAAAGGCGGAGCGACGCTATCGTCAAGTCATATCATTGATTACAGTGAGCGAACGCCTACCAAAGCCAAAGAACAAATTGCTAAAGAAGCAGCTTCGTTAATGTCGGAGGGGTATGACGTGCTTTTAGATACGTCTTCTACCATCGCACTGATGGCGAAGTATATGGATGTAAAGCATGTAACCGTTATTACAAATTCCATTGATAATGTGGATTTGCTCGATCAATATACGACGTGTGATACGTTTTTGCTGCCGGGCAAGTTTAACGGGAAAAACCGTAACGTCACCGGGCCAAGAACGATTTCTACGTTGCAGGAATACAAAGTAGATCAGCTGTTTTTAGGTACGTGCGGCGTTGGTGCAGATGGTATTACATCTCCAAGTGAAGAAGAAGCGTTTTTAAAAAGACAGATGATTCAATGCGCAAGACAAGTTATTATGCTTGCGGATCATACAAAGTTTGAACGTGAATTTTTACATCGAGTATGTGATATGAGCGACATTGATATTCTAATTACAAATAAAGCGCCAGAAGCGGATGTAAAAGAAAAAATAGAACAAAATCAAGTGCGGCTTATCGTAACAGATTTTGATAAAGGAGAGGAAACACAATGAAGAAAATAAAAGTAGGATTAGTAGGATACGGATTTTCAGCAACGGTCTTTCACACGCCGCTTTTAAGCGTGTTAGAAGAATTTCATATTTCAAAGGTAATGAGTTCAAATCCTGAAAAAGTAAAGAGTGACTTAGAGGATGTTGAAGTAGTGAGCACTCTATCTGAACTTCTAGAAGATGACAGCATTGATTTAGTTATTATTACAACGCCTAGCGGCATGCACTATGAAATGGTGAAAGACGCACTACGCGCAGGCAAGCATGTAATTGTTGAAAAGCCGATGGTCGTATCAGAAAAAGAAGCAAATGAATTAATTCAATTAGCAAAAGAACAAGATGTTCAACTAAGCGTCTATCATAACCGCAGATGGGATAATGATTATTTGACGGTGAAACAGCTGATTGAAGAAGGGAAATTAGGCGACGTTAAAATGTATGAAGCGCATTTTGACCGCTATCGTCCGGCTGTTCGAGACCGCTGGAGAGAAAATGAAGGACCTGGATCAGGAGCGCTTTACGATTTAGGCTCTCATTTAATAGACCAAGCCTTACACCTTTTTGGAATGCCTGAATTTGTTCAAGCTGATGTATTTGGTCAGCGAGATCATGCACGTACGGATGATTACTTCCACGTAGTGCTTGGATACGGTTCTCTTCGCGTTATTTTACATTCAAGTGCCATTGTGCCAAGCAACGGGCCGCGCTTTCAAGTTCACGGAACAAAAGCAAGCTATATTAAATACGGCATTGACGGCCAAGAAGATATGCTAAGAGCCGGCAAGAAGCCTGTGGACGATACGTGGGGAGCCGACAGCCCTGAACACTACGGTAAGCTGACAACGGGCGAAGGCGAAACGAAAGAAATTGAAACGCTGCACGGTTCTTATGTGACGTATTATCAAAAAATAGCCGACAGCCTGCTTCGAGGAGAAGAGCTTCCGGTTTCAGCAGAAGAAGCTCGTGACGTAGTTAAAGTTATCGAAGCGGCATTTGAAAGCAGCAAAGAAAAACGAGCGGTTTATTTTAACTAAGGAGCGAGAAACAGTGAGTAATCATTTGGTAGAGGCGCTGCTTGAAAAAGTAGTTCAACAGGAAAAAGAACTGATCTTTCATCAATTTACAAATGACCAGGCGTTACAGATCGGAACAGCACTTATTAAAGAAGCAAAAAATAAGGGAAAAGCCGTTACAGTAAACATTAAACGAAATGGTCAAACTCTCTTTCATCATGCAATGGAAGGGGCCATTCCCGACCATGAAGAATGGATTAAACGAAAATCAAATACCGTTCTTCGCCACCATCACAGCTCGTATTATATGAAGCTGTACTGTGAGTTAAAAGATCGTTCTTACGCGCAGTTTTATGCAGCGAATCCTCAGGAATTCGAAGCGGTAGGAGGGGCATTTCCAATTTCGGTCAAAAACGTCGGCGTAATTGGAACCATTACCGTATCAGGCATGTCGCAAGAAGAAGATCATGCACTTGTGACCGATACGATTCGCAGCTTTTTGCAATGAAAATAAGCGGACTTCGTTGGAAGTCCGCTTATTTAATTAAAAGATGAGTGGCGATAAGGCGTGTGTTTTTTCTACATAAATAAAAGCATCATATCGTTTTGACAAGCGAGAAGGAACATAATTTCCGTATTGTTCAATCTCTGGGTCGTAGACAACACCAATGGCGCGGTGGCCTATCGTTGAATGAAAAAATGTTCGGTTTTCCTCTGTGAACATGAGGTATTGATCAAAAGCACCTGCTCGGTGAATGGCATCTTCCCAGCTTCCTTCTATAGCTGGAGGAACGGTTAATTCCTGATGAGGATTACCCCAGCTATCAGAAGCAATGACCGTGCCGTGATGAGTTCCGAATCCGACGGCGTAAACATGCTTCTGTCCGTATTCTTCACGGGTAAGCTGACCTACATTCACCATGCCGCTGCTTTTCATGTCCGTTGCTCTTGCATCTCCGATGTGAGTGTTATGCTCCCATACAATTCCTTTAGCGCTATCTTTGTAGTAAGCTTGAATATATTTTAAAGCTTCTACCATATGACGATCGCGAATATTCCACGATTCATTGTCGTTGGTAATCATCGTATGATAATAAGCTTCAGCATTGCTTGCTACCAGCGCATTTACCTGCATACTAAGCGCCGCCTCAGGCTCATGAGTATAGGTATCTTTTTTTTGCTGAATGGTTTGTAAAAGCTCTAAGATTTCTACCATGCAGTTTTTTCCGTAAAGGGCAGAAGAAATTCCGTACATCTGTGCTTCGCGATGAAAAGGTTCAAAGCATTCAAAGGCTTTTTTCGCTTTCTTTGCATCGGAAGCGTGGTTGTTTTCTAAGTACTCAATAATAGCTTCCATCGATTCCCACAGGCTGTATACATCTAAGCCGTAAAAACCTACTTTCGGCTGATGTGCTGGCAAGTTGTTGTTATAATCACGAAGCCATTCAATCAATTCTTTTATTTCTTGATTGGCCCACATCCATGAAGGCCAGCGGCTAAAAGATTTTAAGACATCTTCGGCATTCGCGTACTGAGTTGTATATCCTTTAATATAGCGATTAACTTCAAAACACGAAGGCCAGTCTCCTTCCACTGCTATAAAGGAAAAATCATGATGATGAATTAATTCTTTCGTAATAGCTGCTCGAATTTCGTAAAATTCAGATGTGCCGTGAGATGCTTCTCCGAGAAGTACGTATTGAGCGCGGCTTGCTGTGTTAATAAGCGGCAGTAAGTCATCGACATCAGCAAAAGGCATAGAATGTTTTTTAATGGCTTCTATCATTTGAATGGTTTTTAGCATATGATCACCTTATTTTTAAGAAATGGATAGCAAGAGCTTCGTACAACAAGTCTTGCTACCAGTTAACGGGTTCTTATTTTTATGAATTACCTGCTAAAGTGCTTAATGGCA
Source organism: Priestia sp. 53B2 (assembly GCF_056099005.1). NCBI lineage: Bacteria > Bacillati > Bacillota > Bacilli > Caryophanales > Bacillaceae > Priestia > Priestia sp. 53B2. The sequence goes on along the minus strand of NZ_JBLZXA010000030.1, from coordinate 193,951 downwards.
GAATCATTTAAAGAAAAATCTTCTTTAGTAAGCGCCGTTTGATTCTGTGTTTCGCATTCTTTAGTAGGGTGCTCTTCTTTTTTAGAAACAGCAGAAAGTCCTGTGTTGTTGTCATATCGATTGTTTGTTGACATTATTGTTCACCTCTTATATCTAGTGTTTGAAGTACAGAAAATAAAATAAGAAGAAATATCAGGAATACCTTAAAAAGAAGTGTACCCTTTAAATTATTTGAACTCATGCAAGAAATTGTCTACACTAAACACTGATACATAAATCAAGTGAGGAGAACGTGGAAAGTTTATGAAGTTGATTTCGTGGAACGTAAATGGCATTCGCGCGTGTGTGCGAAAAGGATTTTTAGATTATTTTCAAGAAGTGACTGCAGATGTATTTTGTATTCAAGAAACGAAGCTGCAGGAAGGACAAATTGATTTGCAGCTAGAAGGATATTATCAGCACTGGAATTACGCTGTAAAAAAAGGCTATTCCGGAACGGCTGTTTTTACAAAGCAGAAGCCTTTATCCGTTTCATACGGTGTGGATAAAGAATCGGAAGACGAAGGACGTATCATTACGCTTGAATTTGAACAATGCTATGTAGTAAATGTGTATACGCCAAATTCTAAAAGAGATTTAGCAAGGCTTGAAGAAAGGCTTCAATGGGAAGATAATCTGCTCGTGTACTTAAACAAATTAAATAGCCGTAAATCGGTGATTTTGTGCGGAGACTTAAACGTAGCCCACGAAGAAATTGACTTGCGTAATCCAAAGCCAAACCGAGGCAATTCTGGTTTTACAATAGAAGAGCGAGGGAAAATGACGACGCTTCTTGCTAGCGGATTTCTTGATACATTTCGTTATCTATATCCGAATCGAGAAGGCGCCTATACGTGGTGGTCGTATATGAACAAAGTGCGAGAACGAAATATCGGATGGCGCATTGATTACTTTATCGTATCAGAGAGAATGAAAGACGTTATTCAAGAAGCTGCTATTCATCCGCATGTAATGGGAAGCGACCACTGTCCTGTGATGCTAGAATTAAATGTACCCCATCTATGATTTCTTTCTATATAATAGAAGAAAAACGGAAAAAAGGTTGGTTCATGCGAACGGTTGCGGTATAGTAAACATATCAAAAAGTACAGAATGTTTTATGAGATAAAGGGGGAGACAGAGGTGAAGCGAGACTCGCTGCAAACCATTGAGCACGAAATTGCGCTGCTTGTTCGTCTAACAACGACGCACAGTCCGAAGCTTGGAAGCTTGGACCGGTCTGAATATTTACTGTTAAGCGAGCTAGATCAGCGCAGTCCGCTCGGGATTAATGCATTAGCTGAAAATTTAAAGCTGAGCTTATCTACAGCTAGCCGGCAAGTATCTGCGCTTGAAACCAAACAGTTTGTTCGCCGCTTTCCAAGTCCAGAAAACGGACGGATTAGTTTAATTGAAATGACGGATTCAGGAAAAGATATTTTGCAGCATGTACAAAACAAGCGTAAACAAGCCTATGCTGAAGTATTGGAAGACTGGTCGGAAGAAGAGATTTCAGCACTGGAAAAAAGCTTATCCCGCTTGAATCTCGATTTTAAAAAATGGCGCAGTAATGGATGTTAAAGCGAATACATATAGATGAACAAAAAGGCTATTGAAAAATAGTCTTTTTAAGTTGAAACAAAGAAGTTGATTTCTTCTTTAAAAGATGTATAATATGTAGTGCTGCTATAACTTGCATGATACAACTTGTACAATAAAATATGTAAGGAATTGTTAGTCATATGAAAAGAATTTAATAAAAGGAGGAATAAATATGAGTCAGAATAATCCAGCAGTAGCCTCCGACAAACAAGGTTTAAGCGTACCTAAATACTTGATTATGGCGATTTTAACGCTATTTTCAATTGGCCCTCAGTATTTTTTGAATTTATCTTACACGGTCAATCAAGTATTGATTCAAAATCGATTTGATGCGAGTACACAAAGCTTACTATTGCCATCTATTATTTCTAACTTGGCATTTGGACTTGGGGTACCGATTGGTCCGATGCTCACGAAAAAATATGGCGTGCGTAAAGCATACTTAACGTTCGTTTTAGTCTTTTTAGCAGGTTCGATTATCAACGTTTTTTCCGAAAACGTTGCGTTTTTATCCCTTGGTCGTCTGATTCAAGGCTTAAGTTCAGGAATGCTGTTTTTAACCATTATTCCAGCTGCGCTGATCTCGTTTCCGAATAAAATCCGAAACTTCTTTTTAGTGTTAGCGATCGGCGGACTGTTCGGTTCAACGGCGATTGGAGCCTTTTTAGGTGCTGTATCTCTTAGTATGGATAATTGGCGCTGGGTTTTTGTTTTAGGAATACTTGCTTCTCTTGTCTGTCTGTTTATCGGATATAAGGTATTGCCTGCTCATGATCCAACTCAGCAAGAAGATCGTCCAGTGGACAAGAAAAGTATCTTTATCCTTAGTCTTATTATGATTTTATTAGTGTATCCACTGTATGAACTAAGATATGAAGGATTCGCTTCTATTCAAGTGTGGCCGTTCTTATTGGCTGCAGCAGGATTAGTTATCATTTTTGTGTTAGTTGATTTAGCGGCTGAAAATCCGTTAGTACCATTAAAATCACTGCTAGCCGTAAAACCAGTTGCAGGTACAATTATGGCAATTGGCGGTCATATGGCGTATATTCTAGCCATTGCAGGTATTAATGGCGTCATGCAAAATGTGCAAAATGCATCGTACACCACGCTTTCTTATTTTTATTTATACTTTTTTGTTGGAGTACTGATTTCAGCATTTGCAACGACATTCTTGTATGACAAATTTGGTCCAGGTTATCTTGGAGCGATTGGATCCCTTCTGATTGTCAGTGTAGGATTTAGCTGGGTAAACGTATCAGCCGATACATCACTAGTGAGCTTGTATGTTCACATTATGCTCTTTGGTATGGGTGTTAGTATGGCACTGGTATCTGGTGCGCTAGGAGCGGCACTAGCCGGAGATTTACATCAAGCTTCGATGCGTTCCATTTCACTGCACTCCATTCGAAATTTATTAGGAGCGATTGTAGCACCTGTGATTGGGTGGTTTGTTGTTCGACAAAACGCGATTTATTATGAAGATTTTCGAGGTCAAATTAGCTCAGTAGATCCTCAGGTGAAGCTGCAGCTGTCTGAAATAATCAAACGCTATATGGGTATGGGAATGAGCCAAGCGGACGCAAAAACATCGGCTGTGACGGCTGTTGTAGCAAGCGCTAAAAAAGCGTCGATTTTACATGCGTATCACAACTTATTTTTCATGCTTGGTATTTTAGGCGTAATCATGCTCATTGCTTCACTAAGTAAAGCGTGGAGCGGTCAAAATAGAATTCTTGTTCAAAAAGAAGAGGTGCAAGAAAAAGCTGAGCCGCAAGAAGAAAGAAAAATGCTGCCGGCGCCTCACACAGAAGAAACATCTGTATAATATACTAACTATAGAAAGAAGGAATTCCGATGAATAAAAGTCGTTTATTGGTTACTAACATTGTTGGAATCATTGTGATTTTATTACTAGTAGGTTTTGGTGGATATTATTTCTACGAAAAAGCAAATTATGTTAAAACCGATGAAGCGCAGGTAGAAGCACCGCTTTCACAAGTTATGGCTTCAGCTAACGGTCAGTTAAGCGAATGGAATGTAAAAGAAGGAGATAGCGTTTCTCAAGGTGACTCTGTTGGAAGCTTAAAAGAAGGCGACAAATCAACAGACGTAACGTCTATGATCGACGGAACAATCATTAAAAACAACGCATCTCAAAATCAATTAGTAAAAGCCGGCGATGTATTAGCACAAACAGCTGATTTATCTAAAATCTATATCAATGCAAACATTAAAGAAACAGACCTAGGTGATATCGAAGAAGGAGACAGCGTCGATATTACAGTGGACGGAGACTCAGGTAAAGTTTTTAAAGGCCATGTTGAAGCAATCGGCCGCGCAACAAACTCAGTGTCTTCTATGCTTCCTGCTCAAAATACAGGAAACTACACAAAAGTAACGCAAAAAGTACCGGTGAAAATTTCAATTGATGATGCATCAGATAAAGTTCTTCCAGGTATGAACGCGGAAGTGAAAATTTCAATTTAATAACGGAAAAAAAGCTGCTTCCTTTAAGGGAACGGCTTTTTTTATGCCTAAACAAATAAAATAAAAAATGTGCTAAAAAGGGGATGTATACAAAGGAAATGTGTGGTAAGATACTTCTTGTTTGAAATTGGATATCGGTAAAGAAGGTGATGGGATGACCGCGGTCGAAACAAAAAAAGGGCCAAAAGAAAAGCTGAATTTGTTTTTCTTAACGTGGCCGATCTTTTTAGAAGTGTTTCTTTTTATGTTAATGGGGATTGCTGATACCTTTATGCTAAGTGCGCTGTCGGACGATGCCGTATCAGGAGTCGGAGCAGCCAATCAATACCTTCACATTGCGATTTTGGTGTTAGAGGTCATTGGCAACGGAGCGGCAATTGTTGTCTCTCAGTATTTAGGATCAAAACGGTATATGGAAGCGTCAAAGATTTCTGCTTTGGCCGTTACGTTAAATTTAGGAGTCGGGCTAGTCATTAGCGCGGGTTTTCTTTTGTTTTCAAGGCATATGATGGAAGCGATGAACTTACAAGGTGACGTGCTGATGTATGCACAAAGCTATTTATCCATCGTCGGAGGAGCTATTTTTCTTCAAGCGATTATTAATTCTCTTGCAGCGATTATTCGCGTACACGGCTTTACGAAGCAGGCGATGTTTGTTTCACTTGGAATGAACATTTTTCATATTGCAGGAAACTATGCTTTAATCTTCGGGAAGTTCGGCTTTCCCGAAATGGGCGTGCAAGGAGCAGCGATTTCATCTGCGTTCAGCCGATTTGTTGCGCTGATTGTGTTCTTTTGGCTGCTGTATCAAGTGATGGAATATAGAGTGAAATTTCAGTACTACATTACGCTTTCAAAAGAATATATCGGTAAAATTTTAAAAATCGGTATTCCGTCTGCGTTTGAACAAGTGATGTATCAAGGCTGTCAAATTGTCTTTTTATACTATGCAACCTACCTAGGAGCAGAATCACTTGCTGCGAGACAGTACGCGATGAACATTTCGATGTTCATTTACTTGTTTGCCATTGCGATTGGAATGGGCACAGCAATTATTGTCGGCCGTTTAGTAGGCGGAAACGAAAAAGATGAGGCGTACCATCGCGTATGGAAAAGCGTCAAATGGGCCAGTGCCGTAACGATGATGATGGTTGTTCTTGTGATGACATTCAGAACACAGCTGATCAGCGTTTTTACAGACAATCCGCATATTATTGAGCTTGGGGCGACGGTGCTGCTGCTGAGCATTGTGCTTGAAACGGGAAGAACGATGAATATTGTGCTGATTAACTCACTGCGGGCAGCGGGTGATGCCAAATATCCGGTGTTAATTGGTGCGATGTCGATGGTCATGATGAGCTTGCCGCTTGGCTATTTCTTTGTTTTCCATTTAGACATGGGGCTCGCTGGCATTTGGCTTGCCATCGCAGCCGATGAATGGACGCGCGCAGTTATTATGTTTTTCCGCTGGAAAAGCCGAGCGTGGGAAAACTACGGACTTGTGCAGCACGAACAAACAGCTGAAGAACCAACGCCGGTTCAAGTATAAAACAAAACCTCTGCAGAATGTGCAGAGGTTTTTTGCTGTGTAAAAAAACGAAGTGAAGTTGGTTTTTTTACGCAAAAAGCTTTAATTTGTGGGAAAAAACGGGTACGGGTACAAAGGAATGGTTTTATTCTACTTATTCTTTGTTTTAGATAACGGTATATGGTTGGATAACGTATTTAGACATGAGTCTTTTTTCTCTTATTTTTCATTTTTATCTCAATTCATGAAACTAGAAGCATAAAAAAGAGAGTTTTTTCCTATTTAGCTATAATGAGACAAATTTTATACTTATAATTATTGGATTAAACTCGAAATGTGCGGAACAGGAGGAACGATATGGGGTTAGGAAGCGTATTAGACGGACTGCTGGGTGAAGTATCTGGAAGAGTCTCAGATGTAGAAGCGGAAATTTCTAAGCTAAGAACGGCTAAAAGTAAAATTGAGCATGAACAAGCTGTTTCATTAAAAGAAATTGAACACATCAAAAAGCCTGAGCTGGGAGACAAATGGACGGGTACGTTATCGGATGATTTTGACGAAAAACGTACGGCAGCCTACGACAACATAAAAGGCATTTTAGACGGTGATTACGATGGATACATTCGTGAAATTGAAACAAAGATATGGGCGCTAGAAGCTGAAAAAGGAGCTTTGAGTGGCTTGAACGCGGCTATTGGAGAAGCGGATTCTTTATTAGCTAAAGGTGAAGAAGCCTATGACGCAGTAGAAAACAAGATTAGTGAAATTAGAAGGGGGCTGTTTTCATGACAATTAAGCTTGATCACGCTGACGTTATCAAAAAGCTTGAAGCAGTCAGCACAGCGATTGGAAATTTATCCATTAGCAAAATGCCTGACCTTGGAAAAAACAGCCTTGATACTACAGAGAAATGGGAAGCGCGCGAAGAAGAAATTCAAACGCTTATTTCTACTTATATAAAAGCACTAAACAAAAACGTAAAAGATACAAAATCTAATGTAGACTTACTAAAAGAACAAGACGAATCTATTATCCATTCGTAGCAGCAAAGGGGGATGACTGTGGGAAAGGTATACGATGCAAAAGCGCTGTTTGATGTAGCAAAAGACAGGGAAAAAGCCTACGATGAGTTACTCAGCCAGCTGGGTGAACTGAAAAAAGCGCTGCAGGGCGTAGCGGACTTAGAAGGCAGCTTAGAAGGAAAAGGCGCTGATAATATAAAATCTTTTTATAAGCAGCACGCCGATACGGCCGGACAGTGGGAAAACTTAATTAAAATGCAGCAAAGCTATTTTTCAACGCTTCACGTTAAAGCTGAAAAAGCAAAGCTATCAGGAAGCACGATTGTAAATGAATCATTTTTAGAAACGGAGCTAAAAAACGCCAACAGCAATGCTAAAGAAATGGTTGCGCAGCAGCACGACGATCTGCAGAGTATTTTAAACAGCATTGACGACATCGTCTCTATTTCAGCGTTTTCAACGAGTGAGTTTAACGATAAAATAGAAGAAGCAGAGAAAAAACGCACCGATACAATTGAGGCAGTGAACCAGCTTGACGCTGAATGGTCAAAAGAATACAGCGAAATGGACGATTTCTATGCGGTAGTGGATACGCTAGTAAGCGGCTTAGAGCTTGCTACGAGTCAAGGAGGAAGTGTCTATCAGCTTGCCTTTGACGAAAAAGCCTATCACGACAGCGAGCTGTATAAAGTTCAAACAAAGTTAAACGACTATGCAACTTCATATGTTGACTACAACAAGCAGCAAGAAGAAGTATACGAACTGGAAAAAAAGCAAGAAGAAGAAGCAAACAAGCCGTGGTATGAAAAAACGTGGGACGCGGTTTCTACCTTTACAGGAGAGGTCAGCGGATATTATGATTATAAACGAGCAGCGGAAGGCGTGGATCCTGTTACGGGTGAAAAACTTTCCACCTCACAGCGCGTCGCAGCGGGAGCCATGGCAGCAGCCGGCTTCATTCCGGTTGTCGGCTGGGTAGGAAGAGCCGCAAAAGGCGGAAAAGCCATCTACAAAACGGCTAAAGGCCTAAGCGCAGCGGATCACGCCCTAGACGCTTACAAATCCCCCAAATCCTTCAAAGTCCTGGAGCAAACCGAAAAAGGCCTCTACGGTCTTGTGGCTGCAAACGGGCTAGGCGAATACATGACCGGACGCGACATGTTCGGGAATAAAATCAGTGAAGAGCAGCGTAAAGCAAGTCTTCTGCAAGCCTTAGGAATTGCTGGAGCTGGGGCGCTTTCTACGAAGGTAGCGGGGAAAATGGGACAAAGCCTTGCGACCAAAGGAACCGAAAAGCTCAACAACATGCGCAACACGCTTCGCACAAGCGCCGTTGCCAACGTCACAAAGCAAGCCTACCAAAGCGTCAAAAATGCACCGGCCTCCTGGACACAGTCGCTACATAAAACGTATAACAACATCCTAGACAGCAGTATGCCAAGACTCATGCCAGATCTTGTGCCGGCTGGTCCAGCACTTGCCCAGCAGACCGTAAGGGAGACCTTGCAGAATGTGAAGCAGCAGACGATGCAGATGATTGGTAAGGTGACCTACGATCCTGTTCATAATCGCTATCGCAGAGCTGATGGAAGGTTTATATCCAAGCGTGATGTGGAGAAGCTGGGTGATTCGGTTAAGGTAGAGACGGTTCGGAGAGTTGATAAGCCTGTAAAAGTAGAGCGTGTGAGTGAGCCTCAAATCTCAAAGGCTACAAGCCAACGTATTCCTAGGTCTAGTGGATCTAAAAGGTTAATTGCATCAGGAGAACATTTTACAAATGGGAGAAGAAATAGGTTAAAGCCCGACGTTAGGTATAAAACGGGAGAGCATGACTACTTTTACGAAACAGATAGCATGGGTAGAATTGTAAAATTCGAAACAGAAAATTTACAGTTAACAACAAGAACCGAGAGGTTATCACATAGTAAAAACACACCAGGTAAAATAAAAGGCCAAGACCACGCAGGACATTTGGCAGCAGATAGGTTTGGTGGTTCACCTAAAATCGATAATTTGGTTTCGCAGTTGTCTGATGTAAATTTAATTGAATATAAGAAAATTGAAGAGGAATGGGCCACAGCTTTGAAGAAAAACCCTCCCCAAAAAGTAACAGTTGATGTTGAAGTTATTTATGCGGAAAACGATATGCGCCCAGATAAATTTGTAGTGAGGTATACTATTGATGGTGACCTCGTTTCTAAAACGATTAAAAATGAACCTAAGGAGTAAAAAATGCGATGAAAGAATTTGAAGATTTATTTAGTGAATTGCAGGCAGATATGATTTCCATCTGTATGGAATATGTTGAGGACAGAGCAGACAAAGTTTATGTGTATGCTTCGTGTGAAGGAAATATTATTTCAAGTAAGTTCTTTTATCTCATCAACAATCAGTACGTAAAATCTCATCAAGTGAACGATGCATTGGAGGATGGAGAGGAAAGGTATGATGCATCCCCGCAAAGAGGATTTATGGTATTAGATATTTTAAATGAAGACATTGAAAAAATCGAAGCGTTGTGTGAAGAATATAAGCGAGACATGCCGACAGAGATGAAATTAATTTATGATGTGAAGAGTGGTCATTTTAAAGCTGAATATAATTACGAGTTGATTTACACAAATGATGATAGTAAAACATCTAATTATATTGCTAATGAATGGTATGAAGAAGTGAAAAATAATAAGCTTTAATTTAGTATGGATGTGTGAGTTTAGTAGAATTCAGTTTGATTTAAACCAGTAAATCATCATGTTTTAGATTCCCTCGAAGTTTTTCAGATATATAGTTATAGGTGCAGAAGAAAGTGACGAGGTTCATAAAAGTGCAAGTATCTCCATGAAAAATACGGAGGGTACTTGCATTTTTTTATGTGAGATTGTGAAATGAATTAACACAATATCTGATCACGCTTTGCACAAGCGCCGTTGCCAACGTCACAAAGCAAGCCTACCAAAGCGTCAAAAACGCACCGGCCTCTTGGACACAGTCGCTACATAAAACGTATAACAACATCCTAGACAGCAGTATGCCAAGACTCGGGCCAGAACTAGCACCAGCAGGTCCGGCATTTGCCCAGCAGACGGTGAGGGAGACCTTGCAGAATGTGAAGCAGCAGACGATGCAGATGGTAGCGAAGGTGAAATATTATCCGGATCGCAAAAGCTACCGTGGACTTGGCGGCAGATTTATGTCCGAGAGGGATGTTAAAAAGCTGGGTGACGAGGTTGAGGTTGAGACGGTTTGTAAGGTTGACGAACCTGTAAAAGCAGAGTGGGTGAGTGGACGTTAAATTCAAAAGGGTACGGGTGAAGTCAAGCATTTAGATAATATACCTAGAACAAAAGAAATTGAAGTGAAATTTAAATACAAAACTAAATTCGATTCAGAAGAATTTGCAAGACAGTTAAAGGATCAAGAAAAAGGTATGAATGAATTAACCGTACATGAATACCAGGAAAATCGAGAGCGATTTAATGATAAAGGTAGAGCGAAAGAAGGAAATGCAGCTCAAAAAATTGCTCGACAAAAAGCTTATGCACAAAAGGTAAATGAACTTCAAGGCGAAGGGATAACGTTATCGCAAGCAAAGAAAAAAGCTCAGGAATGGTTAGATACTCAAGCAGCACTTCATAACCCTGACCAGATAGCAGGTGGAAAAGCTGAAATAATAGGGGGAATGGGAGATAAGAGGGTTAATTTCTCTATAGGTAGTCAATGGAGGTCTAGAATCAAAATTGTTGATAAACAAATCGAGGAAATGGCAAACAACATGACAACAGAACAACTAAAAAATACGTATTTGAATGTAAAGTTAACACATTAAAGGAGGAGTTTAGATGGAGCAATATTTAAAAGATTTTAAGTTGCATAGTAAAGTTCCGAGTGAAATCATTGAAAAGTATAAAGAATTAGTACCAAATGAAGTAATAAATTTTTGGAGTAATTATGGATTTGGTACATTTATGCAAGGGTATTTTAAAAGCGTAAATCCAGAGGAATTTATAGAAATCTTGGAGGAGAGTTGTCCAAGATTTAAGGGTTCAATCGTATTGTTTGCTACAGGTATGGGAGACTTGGTTATTTGGTCGGATGGATATGTTGGATTACTTAATTACAGGTATGGTATAGTAAAAATCATTATGTTTACATTTGAATTTTTCTTTCAAAATATTGCTGATTTAGAATTCAGGGATGAAGATTTATCTTGGCAGCCTTATCCCGAAGCGCTTAAACAATACAATGAGTTAGAGTATGATGAGTGCTTTGGTTATACACCTCTATTAGGGTTAGGTGGAGCAGAAAAAGTAGAGAACTTAAAAAAGGTCAAATTGAAGGAACATATTCTTATTATTACTGGTTTTATGGGGCCAGTAGAGGTATAAGGTTCGTTCAAATGAATTAGACTTACTACTTATTTTATATTTTACAAGCAGATATTATAATGAAACACGTTAACACATATATAAATAAATGAAAAACAAAATATATGTGAAGTGGATAGAAAAAATAATAGGGTATTTGAAAATAGATATCCCATGATGGTTGTACCATCATGGAGTAATGTGTGTAATGATAGAATAGAAAACGAAGTACGAGTTTAGGCGAAATGACATTTTACATGGCGGTGAATATAAACACATGGAATGAGCATGAAACTAACGAACTCGTACAAACTTGTAAGTTTTAAAGTAGTAGTTGTCATGACATGTAAAGGGTATCATACTGTTACTACAAAACTTACAAATTTACGCTACTTAAAAAAAGATGAACTTAAAGCACTTGATTGTCACTTATGGCAACGAGTGCTTTTTTACATTTTAACCTAGAAGTATTATTGAGGAATTGTGTAACAATATTTTGTTGGGAAAATAGGTATACTTACTAGGCCGAATGGAATTTTAAATTCTAAAATTATTCGTTACATGGAGCATACCAAAACTTATGACTTATTTTATATAGCTAACTATAAAGAACTTGATTGTCTACAATAGGCAGCAAATGTTTTCTTTTATCTGAGGGTATATAATTTCAAAGAGTTTTTATTTTCAATTATTTCAATGGAAGCTTAGTCTGATTAGCTAAAGGCCTAAGCCTTGCGACCAAAGGAACCGAGAAAAGCTCAACAACATGCGCAACACGCTTCGCACAAGCGCCGTTGCCAACGGCACAAAGCAAGCCTACCAAAGCGTCAAAAACGCACCGGCCTCTTGGACACAGTCGCTACATAAAACGTATAACAACATCCTAGACAGCAGTATGCCAAGACTCGTGCCAGAACTAGCACCAGCAGGTCCGGCATTTGCCCAGCAGACGGTGAGGGAGACCTTGCAGAATGTGAAGCAGCAGACGATGCAGATGGTAACGAAGGTGAAATATGATCCAGTTCATAATCGCTATCGTGGACCTGGCGGAAGATTTATGTCCAAGCGTGATGTGGAGAAGCTGGGTGATTCGGTTAAGGTAGAGACGGTTCGGAAAGTTGATAAGCCTGTAAAAGTAGAGCGTGTGAGTGAGCCTCAAATTCGAAAGAATACTAAGGGTACGGGTAATCGTTTAGCTGGAGAAAGTGAAGTTAAAACATTCGTGGGAAGAGGAGAACAGTATACAAATGGAAGAAAAAATAGATTAAAGCCTAATATAAGATATATAACAGGAGAGTATGACTACTTCTATGAAACAGATAATGCAGGTAGACTTGTGAAATTTGAAACAGAAAATTTACAATTAACAAACAGAGAAGAAAGATTACCACACAGTAAAAATACACCTGGTAAAGTTAAAGGGCAAGATCATGCAGGTCATTTGGCAGGTGATAGATTTGGTGGATCGCCTAAAATTGATAATCTAGTTTCACAGTTATCGGATGTTAATCTAAAACAATATAAAAAGATAGAAGAAGAATGGGCTACAGCCTTAAAAGAGACTCCTCCTAAAGAAGTAAAAGTTAATGTTGAAATTAAATACGAGGGAAATAATAAAAGGCCATCAGAATTTATCGTTGAATATGAGATAGACGGAAGATATGAGGGAATAAATATACTAAACTAGGAGTGAATATATTGGGAAAAGTATTTGAGGATTACTTTAGTGAATTGCAGGCGGATATGGTTTCGATATGTTTAGAGTATGTTTTCGATAGAGCAAATAAAATATATATATATTGTTCTTATGAAGAAGGTCTTATTTCAAATGATTTTTTTTATAATATCAATGGTAAAATTGTCGAGAGACATAAACTTAATGATGCATTGATCAATGTAGAGAATAAAGACGATTTTTCTTATGATACTTCTGTAGTCCGTCAAAAAGCAGTTGTTAAAATAATCAATGAAGATATTAAAGAAATGATTAAATTATGCAAAGAATACAATCGTGAAATGCCAACAGAGATTAAACTGGTTTACGATGTTAAAGCAAATAAATTAACCGCAGATTATAAGTATGAGCTTGTGTATACAATTGATTCTAACGAAACTGCAAGTTCCGTTGCTAGGCGGTGGTTTGAGCAAGTTAAGAGGGAACATATTTAATAATAAAATAGCTTTTTACTTATTAAGAACCCTTGATTGAGTGTCAGTTACTCGTTAAAGGGTTTCTTTTTATAAAAGGCAGTTTCGCTACTGAGAGAAGGCGTAAATTTTGAGGAGGCTCCTAAGGGTACGTTTGAAGTTGCGCAGAAGAGCCCAGCTAGAACCTTTAACAATACGTATGGAGAAAGACTTGCACAAATACCGGTGAATAATGGAAAATAGAATGAAGAACGTGGTGACTCCACATTTGCTTATAAGAATGAGAGGGTCAATGAAACCCTAAGTGGAGTTTTTAAGGCAGGTAAAGTAAAAAAACAAGTAGAGGGTGGCAGCAATGAAGACCATTCAACATAAAATGTTTGGAGAATTAGCCTACTACCATGGTTGGAAGAGGGCTATGAACATTACCTTGTTTGGACATGAAAAGACTGTAACATTAAATATTGAAGCGGAAGATGATGCAGAATTTGAAGATGCACAGGTTAATGCTCATCATACATTTTTTGGTGACAAAAAAACATCTTTTGAACTTGGCAGAGGATGCTATATTTAACTATTATTTAAAAGTTTGCGAAGATTACAGACAGCGGTCGGTGAGAAACTCGCTAATAAGATGGTTCCGGTTATATCCGCAAAGAAAGAGATAGCTACTATTGTTGAACCTAAGCAGCTGATATTTCCCACGATCTTTGATAAAGACGTGAGACAAGTTGGTTTGTTGCTTGAATGCAGGTGGGAGCCTGAGCATGGTCTTGCGGTAAAACTTGAAGATGGAGAAATAGTGGAGGTTAGTTTTTAAGATATTGTTTTATAATTTTGAGGGCTCCCCAGTTCTGAATGAAACCGACGGCTTTTGTGAGATGTTTATCCTTTAGCTACAATTATGATGAGATTCATAGTTCATTAATGTAGTGCCTTTAAGACGTATTAATTTTGCATTTGAATTTTGAGAAAAGCAGTACATAGACATAGCTTGAAGTAATAGGAAAATGGTAAAGCATACTGTGAAGAGAATAACTTAAACTTGATACATATGTTCAGAGATAGTGGTGTCCAACTAAATGAAAAAGCATTGACGTTGAACTTAAATTTAGAGCGGTTAAAGGAGTAAAGGTAGTATGAAAGAATTTGAAGATAAGTTTAGTGAGTTACAAGCCGATATGATATCTATATGTATGGAGTATGTTGAAGATAGAGCAGATAAAGTGTATGTTTATGCTTCTCGTGAAGAAGGAGTTACCTCAAGTGACTTTTTTTATTTGATTAATGGTAAATACGTAGAACCCCATAAATTGAATGATGCTTTGGAAGAGGCGGAGGAAAGCTACGATACATCCGCAGCACGAAATTTTATGGTATTAGATATTTTTTAAATGAGGATATCGGGAAAATTAAAGTATTGTGTCAAGAGCATCAAAGAGATATGCCTACTGAGATGAAATTAATCTATGATGTAAGAAGCAGAAAATTTAAAGCTGAATACAAGTATGACTTAGTTTATACGCATGACGATATTAAAACAGCCAGTCATATTGCTGATGAGTGGTTTGAAGAAGTGAAAAACAATAAGCTTTAATTTCGTATTGATATGTGTGCTTAACAGAATGCAGTTTGGTTGGCACTGACAAATCATCTTTAAACCAATTCTTGATTAGTAATAAAAACAGCACTGTTAGTAGAAATATTATGGGAAGGTGTACAAGTGACTATGGAAATGTATTATTGTGACGAATGGTCAGATATCAAAAAGAAGCCTTGGAACATTCTTGATGAGCATACTGCATACACATACCACCAAAAACATAAACCCTATACGGTCGTACTAAGGGAAGATGAGAAGCACAAGTATATTATAAATATTACAAATGAATGGGTTTCGGTAGGGTTTTATGATGAACTAATTCGTAAATATTTAAATTATGATTTCGAAGTTATGAGTGAAGGTAAGCTTTTTTTAAGAACAGCCATGTATTGGGAATATGATGATGAAACTGATACAGAAGTAAGTAGTTTGATTTTGAATTTCCGAGAAGATGGTTACATAGCAATGGAAAAGCGAGATTTAAAGAATGGTTCAGTCGAGGAGCGGGAAACAAACAATACCTTTGAAAAAAACTGGGATGTGTTTCCTGAATTTGGCCAATACTTATATTTGTGCAAAGAAGAGCGCTAATTCTTTTGGAAAGCTAGAGTTCATAAGATGTGTCAGCTTAATAGTTGCTACGATATATATAAGTATCATAGTGACTTTTTTTAGTTGTCTGACATGGATTTGAAGAAACATAAAAAAGTTAAAGATAAACAGTTAGAATAACATACCAAATTGAAGATGAAGAACTAGGGATGGTAACAGTTGGAAACCAGTCAGGAGGATAAATTCTATGCAAATGGAAAGCCAGTTACAGGAATTGTATCAAGAAATAGCAGAAACGGTTAATAATATGATTCCAGAAGAATGGGAAAGATTTTATTTTTATGCACAGATTGATGAATCCGGGGGGCGAGTTTACTTTTTTTATAAATCAATTAAAGATAATAGCTACACGTATAGTCTAGATATACCGAAACAATTTAATCTATCGGAACTAGAATTTAATAATAAAGAAGATAAGCTTTTTGATCTTAGTGAACAGCTCAGAGAAATCTTTAAAGAAAATAACCAGGAATTATGGTATTCTTTTACGCTAATGTTAGATCAAACAGGGAAGTTCTCTGTATCATTTGATTATACAGATTGGTTGAATACAGATTACGGATTTGTAGCACAGAAAAAGATTTGGAAGTATAAATATTTAGATGAAGCACCAGCGGATGAAAAAACTAAAAGTTTACTAAATCAATATTTAAAAAAGTATCCAAATAATCCTATTTAAATACTGATTAAGGCTATACAAATGAAGGAGGCAGTAAACATAAATTGAAAATACAGGACTTAATAGCTGGACTTTAGAAGAATAGGGAGTGGGTAGAAATGATGCTTCAAGATAAGTTGAATTTCTTAAATAAATATACATTAAGTGAAGAACTATCTGTAAGCTTAATAGAGTCTAATGACATTGATTATATCCAAAAGGATTTAATTCCTGATGAATGGAGAGAAATTTTTAAAGAGAAAAATAAATCTAGTAAGATAAGTAGGGTATTAAATATATGGAAAAGATATGTAAGTAATGAAATGAGCAACACCATATCTTTTTTAAAGGAATGTTTGATAGATGTTGAATTAATGGCTATTGGTGATCGGTATTCGATATTATATTCGGTGAAAAATGCCAGAGGGAAAATTTTATATTATGAAGGCCGAAACCCTAAAGAGTACTTTAATAACGAACAACTTGAAGAAGATTGGAGTAAAATTCCAGATAAAATTAGAAGCTTTTATGAAAATGTTCATAGTGGGTTTTACTACTATCCAAGTAAGTCAATGGGGTTAGAGTCCCTAGAAGATATTACATATTTAGACGATTATGAATGGGGAATTGTTGATGAAATTGGAGAACATAATTTAAAAATTGACTTCGCATCTTCATATGGATTTTTCAGTAATGGAATGGGAACTTATGTAGTAGTGGATTATAAAAACAGTTTGGGTGACAACGCCACTTTGTGGTCTTCAAAAGAAGAGCCAGAGTATAATCTAAACTTTTGGGATGTAGTAGATGAATGGATGGTTATAGGATTTGAATAAGTATATAAGCGTAGAGAAAGAAAGTAACAAGTAGTGAAAAAATAGGAAAGTAGATAGTAATACCATTGTTTTACCTTTGCCAAATGATGAACTATTAAATACCGTTTGAGGTCATAAGTATAAACGGAGGAGGTAGTGATTAAATGGATCTTAATAAAGCCGATTTTGGGACTGTTATAAAATTTGGAAATCTCGAAGATTTTTTAAAGAAGTTGAATATTGAAAATAAATGTGTGGAAGAAGTAGTAAAATTCCTGGATAAAAATGATAAAATTTTACTTGAGACATCATTGATTAGTAGAAAGTTTGATACAGCAAAAATTTTACTAGACAACAATGCACAGGTTAATGTTATTTCAAGTGAAGGACGTAATGAATTGCACTATGTAGCAGCAAATATTAATTGTATAGGCGCTGTTGATGTAGCTTATAGGTTGGTTGAAATGGGCGTGGATTTAAATTTAAAAGATAAAAAATTTGCTAATTCTGCAATATTGTCTCTATGTCAAGAAGTATTAAAAAGAACGGACACAAGATGGAAATCATTTAGTTGTACATTGCTTAGAAAAACGACCGAATTTTAATGATTCCAATAAATTTGGTTATTCATTAAAACAAGTAATTGAAGAACGTGGAACTGAGGATATGAAAAAAGTCATGAAGTCGTTAGAAGAAAAAAGTAGTTTTTAATAAAACTAGGACAGATAAGGATTACATAATAAGTTATTTGTAGATGATAATGAAGGAGTTTGCATAGTGGACCGAAACCATAGTAAGAAATTGATAAGAAATGCCATTAAAACTGGCGATATCAATGCAGTGAAAAAACTAATAGGTGATGATATAGAGACTTTGAATACCGTGACTGTATTTGGTACGTGGTTACATGTAGCGGTTAAAAAGGAGAACCTTCAAATCGTCCGGTATTTAGTTGAAAAAGGAATAGATGTTAATGCGAAAGGCGGGACATTTGATGCTTCTGCGTTAAATCTAGCATCTGGATCTGACAATTTAGAGATAGTAAAGTATTTAATAGAATCTGGAGCAGAACTAGATGTGAGCTTAGCGAAGAGAAATCCGCTGTTTGGAGCAATTTATGGGGGGCATCAAGAAGTAGTTAAATATTTAGTACAAAAAGGAATAGATGTGTCCATTAGATACACAGGAGAAAATATCAAAAATATGAATGCTTATGAATATGCAAAGGAGTTTGGGCAGACTGAGATTGCTGAATATTTAAAGCAAAGGATGACTGGAAATTGATTGGGTTTAGATTGTCTCTCATGAAGGTGGTACAAATTGCTTAAGAGCAAAAAAATGAGGAGAGAAGTTGTTAAATTAGGAAAAGAATTCGAAAACAGTCGAATTCTTTTTTATGTTGGAGTAAAAAGTTAGTATTTGAAGTGTAAAGAATGCAATGCAGGAAGTAGAGAGAAAGTATTTAGTACTTTAGTGTTTTATGATAAGAGTAATGATGAGTTTATTGTAGTGTTTTATAATAGTTATAGAGAAACATTACTGGATTGTACAGTAAGGAACGCGTTATAAACTGGAAAAACAGTTAGGTGGTCGAACATATTGAGTATGGAAACAGAAATAAATCAATTTTATAGAGAAATTTCTGAAACAGTGAATGAAATGATTCCTACACAATGGACAAAGATTTATTTTTACGCTCAAATATCCGAAACGGGAGGAGGAACTTGCTTTTTTTATAATACCCTTGAGAATGAAAAGAACTATAAATATAGTTTAGAAATTCCTTATGAATACGATATTGATAAAGAATTTTATAAAATGAAGGATCGAGCTTTATTTGAGTTAAGTAATAGATTAAGAAACGTTTTTAAAGATAATCAGCAAGAACTTTGGTACTCTTTTACACTATCTGTTAATAGCGATGGCAAATTGAAGGTGCATTATGATTATACAAATTGGTTTGACACGGATTACAGCTTTGATGACCAGCTAGTGATTTGGGAATATAAATATTTAGGAACAGAACCAGATGATAGCGAAAGCAAGACTTTAATCAATAAGTATTTAAATGAGTATCCCAATAATCCAATTTAGCATAAATCCAGTATTTGTGGTTAAATTCCCACATCATGAAGGTACTAAATTAACCCTGGAAAAATTACATCAAGAGGACTTTTTATAAGTGTAGAAATAAATATTTATTACCAATCTTTATTTTATTTGCAGGAGATTTTGTGTGTTTAGATTATAGAGGTTCAAGAGATAACCCTAGCGTTTGCGTAGTGGTCACGGTCAAATAGTAAATGTTGATTCAATTAATTATAAAAGGGTGATACGAATGCAGAAAATCGTAGAATTATTTCATGATATAGATTGTACGTTGTCTCCCATGATAAGTTTTTATAGCGCTTTATCAGATCAAAAATTTTTAAAAGTCTTACACTATTTTTCAGAGGAAACTGGTTATGGAAATGAGTACTACACTTGTACATTTTCAGGAGATTTAGAGCCGTGGGAAGAGGGCTATGTGGAAAACGGCATTGAATTTCTAGACGGTACGGGTGACACTGACAAAAGTGTTATTGTCGATTATGAAACGTTTTTAACTTACTTGCACAAAATTTGCCACGTATATATGGAAGATCATGCCCATGATAAAGAAAAAGTGATGGCTCTTTTACATAAAATCAAACAAAATTATAGTATCGAAGACTAGTAGGAGTACATAAAGAAGCCACGAATCGAGTCTTGCTATAGACAATAAGCTCCCCACACTACAGCGCATCACACCAAGCAGAGAGGCGATATATTTTTGAGAGAATTCTATAAGGTAGAAAGTAGAGGGAAAACGAAAAATGGAAATAACTCAAATGACAAAAGCTATTAGAGGTGCTATAAAAGGTGGTCACTTAAATAAGGTGAGAGACTTACTTGAGAAAGAGCCAGAAATGTTAACATGGGTTACACCTTTTGGCACATGGCTACATGTAGCGACAGCTCATGGTCATTTAGAAATTGTACAATACCTTATTCGTGCTGGAATAGATGTTAATGCACAAGGAGGAACTTTTTCTACCAATGCCTTAGAAAGAGCGGCTGCAAAAGGACATATAGATATTGCTAAGTATCTTATTAACCATAATATTGAAATTGATATCAGTGAACCAGATAGAAATCCGCTGTTTGCTGCCATATATAACGGTCATTTTGAGATGGTTAAACTGTTAGTTGAGAATCATATTAATATATCGATTACATACTCTGGTGAAAATATGAAAGAGATGGATGCCTATGAATTTGCGATTGAACGAGGACAAATAGAAATTGCTGAATATTTAAAGCAGAAGGTGGACAGTAAATGGAATTAAAGCTTAATGATATTTATGAAAAGGTGGCCGATAATTTAAAGGAAATAATACAAGAAGACTGGCGAGAAATCTATTTGTATGCAGAGTTAGAAGAGGGTTCTTAAGTACTTAGGGATTATTTCAGAAGATGAATATGATAAAAAGACCATAAAAAAATTTCTTTCATAATCATAGAAGAGCAAAAGATATATGGACGGAGGCGTTAAGCTCATCATAGTGAGGGAAATGGGAACGGAGTTTAAGAATGACTAATGCTAACTTTAATAGTTTAACAGAGCATGATAAAGTCATATTTTTTCTGGGGCTTTCAGAAAAAGTTGTGCCTGTACTTTCTCGTACGGAAGATCAAATTTTAGCTCAGGAAGTTCTATGTAAATGCTGGGAATGGTTAAAAGACAAAGAAAATAGTGGAGATACTCTTTATGAATTATTAGATCACGAGGAAAATGGTATCACAATAATTCAAGAGACGTCAGATAATAAAACAGATGTTATAGCCTGGGACTGTATTATTGATGCAGTTGCCTATACTAGTAGAAAAGCATTTGAAAGAGAAGGCGTCGAATATTACCCCGAACCCATTGCTTTAGTTGATGATACATTAGTAGAGCATTTTATGAATGGTTTTGAAAGGTGTATAGAGAATGCGAATAGTTACATAGGAAGATTAACTTCTTTATTAAATGATGATACGAATAGGAAAACAGTGAATGATCTGCGAACAAAAGTGTTAAAAGAACTACAAATACGACAGTGAATTTCACTGACCACAACTATTTAAAAGTAAAAACGGTAGAAACAGCTAAATTATTGAGGGAGATGTCTATATTAAAAAACGGCAATAATGGGCAACTAAATGAAGGGGGATATGATTTGGAGAAAAACAGCGTCAATAAAGCAATAAGAAATGCAATTAAACGTGGTGACATTAACTCAGTCAAAGAATTAATAGGTAGTAATAAAGAAATTCTACACACCATGACTCCGTTTGGTAGCTGGTTACATATAGCAGCAAAAAAAGGACAGATGGAAATAGTAGAGTATCTAGTGCATAAAGGAATCGATGTAAATACAAAAGGTGATATATTTGATGCTTCTCCTTTACGAGTGGCAGCAGGTGAGGGGCATGTAGAAATAGTACAGTATTTAATCCAATCTGGAGCAGAATTAGATGTAAGCTCGGCAAAAAGAAATCCATTGTTTGCAGCAATTTACGGTGGTCATAAAGAAGTAGTTGAACATCTAGTTGATCAAGGTATAGATATTTCCGTTCAATATACCGGAGAGAATATTGAGGATATGGATGCGTACCGATATGCTAAGGAATTTGGACAAATAGAAATTGCTGAATATTTAAAGCGAAAGCTGAATAAAAAAGTACAAAAGAGAGTGCTTAAAGATTAATTAAATCGTATATAACAGGTCATAAAGCTAATAAAAGCAAGGAGGTCCATCTCATGCTAGAACCTATATATGCTGAAAACGTAATTGTTGGAGTGGTACATAAAAAGCAGTTTCAATGGTATGTGACCGATCGAGAGCTATGGTATTTGAATTATGTGAAGTTTGCACAAGCTTTTGAAAATGAAGGTGATTCAGCAGTTGATGAATATATTGAACCTGAACGAAAAGGAATCGAGGTTCTTAGCAGTGAAAATGCTGAGCTTTTTTTAAAACGTATAGAGTCGTATAAAGCAGATTCGTCAACTCTTTTAAAGTTGTTTGAAGATAAAATAGAAAGCGTAGATGAAGAAGATTTATTAGACTTTAGCCCTTCGTTTTTGGTGGACTTTGATCAAAAGACGTTCTACTCACTGTTTCCTGAGCCGGCTTCATTTGAAGAATATATTCCAAGGGATTGGAAAGGAACGTATGAAGACTTTACAGCTTTGGTTCCGGAAATAGAAAAGTATTGGGTAAATAAGGACGGAGAAAGTTTATTTGAGGTGTGAAGACAAAAAGAAGCGTTGGTTTTAGAAAAAGTGAAAAGCGAACCATTAATCAACATGTTTGATTAGTGGTTCGTCTTTAAATTGAATTCATTTCGTTATGTTTCAACCTCTTTTTTAAAAAAATTTACAATGTCTTTTCAGCAGCTTTTTGATGTGCAAGAGAGGAAGATTTCGTTATTTCCTCTTCCTCGAAGTCCATTTCTGGAGGAGAAAGCTTAAATCCTTTTGTAAGAAAAGTTAAGTATACAAGTCCTATGGCAGTCCAGATGCTTCCTAGCACTAAGGCGTGTTTATCCAAATTAATAAAGAGATAGAAATCAAGGGCTGCTCCGATAGCTGGTATAAGAAAGTAAAGAAGAAAACGATTCTTTTTTTCATTTTTTAACGTGAAGTAATAGTGAAAAATGACCGATAGATTTACAAAAATAAACGTTAAAAATGCTCCAAAGTTAATAAATGAAGTAGATGTACTTACATCAAGCTTAACGGCCAGTAGTGAAATGCCTCCTATGAATAAAATATTCAATAGGGGTGTGTTTGACTTTCGATGAAGATAACCAAATATCTTAGCGGGAAGTACGCCGTCTCTTCCCATTGCAAATAATAAACGGGCTCCGCTTGTTTGAGCAGATAAGCCAGATGCGAATTGAGCAATAATTAATCCAGCTAGAAAAATAGAGCTAAATAAATTGCCGCCGATCTGTACGGCAATTTCAAATGCTGCTGAATCAATATTTTTAAAAGATGTATAGTCAGGATGAACAAGCTGTAGAAAATAAGAAGCTCCAATAAAAATGATGCCTCCAATTAGTGTAATAAGAAAGATAGCTTTTGGCATTGTTTTTTCAGGATTAATGGTTTCTTCAGATAGAGTTGTAACAGCATCAAATCCTAAAAAAGAATAACAAGCAATGGAAGCTCCAGCGGCTACAAACGAAAATGTAAGATGCTCGTTCAAGAATGGGTTAAAGCTAAAGAGTGCAAAAGGTGATGAGCCTTTTATAAGGTATATAATGCTTAGTGAAATAAAAATACCGACTACGAGCAATTGAAAAATCATCATTAATGTATTGACGCTCGCCGCTGCTTTTAAGCCAATTATATTGATAACAGTTGTAATAAAAATAAAGGCTAGTACAAATGTCCAAAGAGGAATGTTAGGGAAAGCTGTATGTAAATAAACAGCTCCGATAAGCCAAATAACCATAGGAAGAAACAGGTAGTCTAGTAAAACAGCCCATCCAATCATAAATCCGACATATGGATTTATGGATTTTCTTGTATACGTATAAGCAGACCCTGCAATAGGAAAAGCTTTAGTCATTTTACCGTAGCTATAAGCCGTAAATAGCATAGCAGCTAAAGCCACTATATAAGCAGTGGAAACTAGTCCATGGGTGGTTTCAGCCAACAAGCCGTAAATACCAAATACAATCATTGGTGTCATATAGGCAAGTCCAAACAAAACAATATGTGACAACTTCAAAGTTGGAACTGCTTGGTTTCTTTTTGTTTCCATCTTTGCGCCTCCCTTAAAAATTGTTTTTAATCTTCCTATATCTATTTGTACAAATCCGCTCTTCTGTGCATAAGGTAATTAAGCTTCTGATCTTTTGATTCCTCTAAAGAAATAGCTACTGTCGATATTTGTTCCTTGCTACCCATTTTTAGAAGAACTTTTCCTTTACTGTTGACGACTGCGCTATGTCCAAAAAAGAACGTATCTTCTTCAGAGCCAATTCGATTGCATAGAGCAATTGGAAGTTCATTTTCCATAGCACGGCTTTTTAAATACGTTATTTGATAATCTTCGTAAGGGCTCATGTTAGCAAGCGGGATGATGAGTAAATCCGCTCCTTTTATTTTTAAAGTTCGGGCCACTTCAGGGAATTCAAGGTCATAGCAGATCATTAATCCAATGTTTCCGAATTTGGTTTTGAAAACAGGTAAAGTGTTGCCTGGGCGGAAGATTTCAGCTTCCCTGTCAAAAAGATGTGTTTTTTGATACGTACCAATTACAGTTCCGGTATCATCTATAAGAGCGGATGTAATATGATAGTGCCCGTTAGCTGTTACTTCAGGAAAAGATATAACGGCGTGGATGCTGTAATCCCTGCAGCTTTGTTGTAAAAGCTGTAAGCTTTCACCACTAACGGATTCAGCTAGCTCCTTAATATCATCCCAAATAAAATAACCTGTTAAACAAAGTTCCGGAAAGACAACAAGGTCAGCTTGTTCGCTTACAGCTTGCTTGATACAGTCATTTATTTTTCGAATGTTTTCTTTTTTATTGCCTAGTACAGGACAAAACTGAGCAATTGTAATATTCACTGTAAAATACCTCCTCATAATCGTTTTCACTATAAATACAAGCAAGAAGTGTGCCAACGCATTTTTTCATTCAATTCTGATTTTTAATCTTTAAAAAGATGAATTTTTTCATTATACTAATAGGGATAAAAAGAAAATAAGTCATATTCTGCTTATATAGTTATTTGGAAAGTTAAGATGATGATTTTTATCATCAATGATGCGATTTTTCATTAGAAACAATTGAAAGGAGGAAATGGATAATGAGGAATTCTTCAATAGGTACCTGCGAATCAATAGTAGTCATCATAAATCATGAAGGACGTATTGATACCGTATCTATCAATAATAAACAAACCAGTCACTTATCGTTGTTTCAAGAAAATATGTTATTTGAAGAAGTTCAGTGGAAAAAGGTCTTTACTGCTGCTCCAAGTGGCTCTACTCAGTTATTAAGCACCTATGAGGGAAGAACTTATCTATTTGCCCTCCACCTTGTCCAAGCGAACTCTTGCATAAATCAAATCGTGACATTAGCGAATATATCTCAAAGCATGTTTAACCCTTATTCGAATGAAGATCAGCATAAAACCGATGAGTTGATTATGGAATCATCTGCTATGAAACGAATTGCTAAAATTATTGAAACAATTGCTCATGTAGGCTCTACTGTTCTTCTACTAGGTGAATCGGGAGTAGGCAAAAGTCAAATTGCTAAATTTATTCATAGTACTAGTACACGTTCAACGCACCCTTTTATTCCTGTCAATTGTGGTGCTATTCCAGAGAATTTAATCGAATCAGAGCTATTTGGGTATGAAGAAGGAACTTTTACAGGCGGAAAAAAAGGAGGAAAGGTCGGCTTATTTGAAGCTGCTCATAAAGGAACAATTTTTCTAGATGAAATTGCGGAATTTCCTTTAAACCTACAAGCAAAACTGCTAGGTGTTTTGCAAGAAAACGCGGTGCGAAAAGTAGGAAGTACAGAGGAAAAGAAAGTAGATGTACGAGTAATTGCTGCAACAAATAAAAATCTACAGGAACTTGTTGAGAAAAAATTATTTCGTGAAGATTTGTTCTATAGGCTTAATGTCGTACCGCTCACTATTCCACCTCTTAGAGAGCGAGAAAAGGACATACATATCTTAATTGATCATTTTCTTTTTAAATATAATACAAAATATCATCTTCGAAAAGAAATTAATGATGAAGTAAAACAAGAGCTTATCCAATATAAATGGCCTGGGAACATAAGGGAATTGGAAAACACGATAGAAAGAATTGTCGTCACAAATATGACTGAAAAAGAAGTTCTAGAAGAAAAAAATATACGTGAAAAAGGTTGGTCATTTTCTCCTAAAGCACCAATGTCTTTGAAAGAAGCTAAAAGACAAGTAGAAAAAGAATTAATTTTAAAAGCTTACGGTGAATACAACAGTACTTACAAAGTAGCAGAAGTATTGCAGGTTGATCAGTCTACTATTTCAAAAAAATTAAAAGTATACAAAAAAGAAGGTTTTTAAAGAGGTGAAGGGATGCGTCAATTAAAAATTGCATTAGCCCAGCTTAGAAGCAATTTGCATGATAAAGATAAAAATTTAAAGAGAGTTTTTGGAACGATGGAAGCGGCTAAAGATCAAGGTGCGGATTTTGTGTTATTCCCTGAATTATTTTTGACTGGTTTTTTGTTAAATGAACAGGTGGAGGAATTAGCTGAATCAGTAGAAGGAGAATTAATCACGAAAGTTAAAAAATGTGCTAAAGAATTACAAATAGGAGTTATTCTTGGTTTTCCGGAAAGACACCGCTTTAAAATATATAATTCCGCTGTATTTATTAATAAGAAAGGTGAGATAGTAGGAACTTATCGTAAAATTCACCTTTTTGATCATGAAAATTCATATTTTACTTCTGGAGATAGTATACCAGTCTTTGATACACCTCAAGGAAAGTTTGGAGTAATGATTACATATGATATGGAATTTCCTGAAGTGGCGCGAATTCTAGCATTAAAAGGAGCCGAAGTCGTCTTTGTTCTTTGTGCGAACATGATTCCTTACGAGCATCATCAGCACGTTTATTTGAGGTCAAGAGCTTTAGAAAATCATATTTTTATTGCAGCTGCTAATAAAGTTGGATTAGAAGACGACTATGTCTATTTTGGTGAAAGTGAAGTTATTAATCCTAATGGGCACTGTGTGTTTAAATCTCTTAATAATGAGGACCTTGCAATTGTTGACATAGACCTATCGTCTTCGGCAAATTCAAAGGAAATCTTAAACTATTTAAATAATCGAAAGTCAGATTTATACAGGAGAGAAGGGTTATAAGAGCTCTTTATTAAAGAAAGCTGCTATTACTTTTTTACACCAATTAAGCGAGCAGTGTGGCTCGCGGAGCTTGCGTGAATGGTTTTGCCTATTTTTGTTGATGTTTGCACCCAATTCACTTCATCGGGATAATTCGTAATCACTCCGTCACTTTTTGTTTTCCACAAAAATGAAGCGGGAAGCCGCTTGGTTCCAGACCACGGCGATATTTTCATTCCGGCAGAATGGACTTGGTGGATAAGAGCAGGCGTTAGGATGTCATAGGACGGGTTAAAGTAAGTGGCAAAAGCGGCGAATTGCTGAATTGAGTTTCGGTTTACGTCTCGTTCTGAAGAAGTTAGTATGCCTATAGGAACATTTGGGAGAAGCTCATGCATTTCTTTCATGGATGAAACGTTAAAAGACTGAATGATAACGTGATCGAGCTGTCGCTTGTTGATTTCAAAAGCTACTTTTCTTTCAATTCCAGGATAAAGTTCCGGCGCTTTTAACTCTATTAATATACCGATTTTCCCTTGAAATTCATCTAACACTTGTGAAAGAGTTGGAATTTTTTCATTCGCAAAAGAATCGTCTTTCCAGCTTCCTGCGTCCAAGCGCTGAAGCTTCGCGTACGTTAAATCTCGAACGTGTCCGCTTCCGTTTGTCGTTCGGTCTACGGTACGGTCATGCATAATAACGAGTACACCGTCTTTGCTTTGCTGCACGTCAAGTTCAATGTAATCCGCATTCATTTCTAGCGCTTGGTGAAAAGCAGCCATTGTATTTTCAGGTGCGTAAGCGGAGGCTCCTCGGTGCGCGATATTTGTGAGTTTTTCTTCCGTGCGTGCAAAAGCAGAAGAGGCGATTGAACAGCATAATAAGGCGACTGCGCTTAGACCAGCTAAATATTTTTTCATCACGTTTCTCTCCTATGCGGTGGTATAGAAATAGCGTAACGAAAAAATGTGATGCTGATATAGAGAAAGTGTGTAGAAAGTGTTGACATTTCGTAAAGAAAACTAGGGATTTTTTCATGGTGATGTTTACAAAAAATGCGTAAAAGAATAGGAATTTTAATTAAATATTAAGGAAACAGCGCTATAATAAAAGGGGTGAAAAAAAAATAGGAATTTCTTAGAAAATAGTTGTATAATAGGTGAGTCAGTCAATGAAAGGAATGGAACATGGATATTCAGTACATACATACGTTTACGATGCAAACAAAAGAGGAGTGCCGGACGCTTCAGCAAAAGCTAAAAGCACAAATTGATTTAACATCACGCGTCAAAATGACGCATATACATAACTGTGCTGGTGTTGATGTTGCGTATTGGGAAGAAAACGGCGTATCTTACGGAGCGTGCAGCATTGTAGTGGTTGATTATCAGACGAAAAACGTTGTGGAAAAAGTGCACAGTGTAGGAGAAGTAACCGTTCCTTATCTTCCTGGGTTTCTAGCTTTTCGAGAGCTTCCTTTAATTCTTGAAGCGGCTAAAAAACTTCAAGTAAAGCCCGACGTGTTTTTATTTGATGGCAACGGATATTTGCACTATGAGCACATGGGAGTAGCTACACATGCTTCATTTTTTCTCAATAAACCTACCGTTGGAATTGGGAAAAGCTATTTAAAGATCAAGGGATATGACTACGTTATGCCTGAAGATACAGAGGGCGCTTATGAAGATATTGTGATTGATAGCGAAGTTTATGGTAGAGTAGTAAGGACAGCCAAAGGGGTAAAGCCTATTTTTCTGTCGTGCGGAAACTATATTAATTTGGACATGTCGTATCAGCTCATGATGCATTTTATTTCAAAAGAAAGTAAGCTTCCAATTCCGGTCCGCCTAGCAGATCTGCATACGCATGAGCTGCGGAAAAGGTACCGGCAGTCAATAGGGAAGTAAGCTGTTCATAATGAGTTCATAGTTTCCTTTTATACTGATGGTTGGAATATAGTAGTAGTGTAAAATTATTAAAGAATGAGTAAGGTGATTAAAGGTGAGTTCATTTATTACGAGTATTTTGGATTTTTTAACGAGCCTTGGCTATTTAGGTATTGCGCTCGGCTTAATGATTGAAATCATTCCAAGTGAAATTGTACTAGCTTACGGAGGGTATATGATTTCTCAAGGTATGATTAGTTTTCCTGGAGCAGTCATTGCCGGAATTATTGGCGGAACGATTGCACAGTGGTTTTTATATTGGATTGGAGCCTACGGAGGACGTCCGTTTCTTCAAAAATACGGCAAGTACTTATTTATTCATGATAAGCATATTGATCTTGCGGAAAACTGGTTTAATAAATACGGCGCGGGTGTTGTTTTCTCCGCTCGTTTTGTCCCGGTTGTTCGACATGCAATTTCGATTCCTGCAGGTATTGCTAAAATGCCGTTTTGGAAGTTTACGTCTTTAACCGTGTTAGCGATGATTCCTTGGTCGATTTTATTTATTTACTTAGGCGGAAAGCTAGGCGAGAACTGGGCGAACATTGAAGACGTAGCAAGCAAATATACGCTTCCGTTTGTGGTTGCGGCATTTGTTATTATTGTTCTTTATTTCGTATTCAAACGCACGCGTACAAAGCGCGTATAAGATCATTTTTGGACTGAAAGCATGGCAGAAAGCCATGCTTTTTTTGCATGCGCAACCAGAAGCTCTTTTATTTGCTCATGACTTCTTCAAGTGCTATTATTTTTCATACGCACTAAAAAAGGAGACGATTTAACGTGGTACAAGAAATTGTATTAAATGATATACCTATTCAAATTTACAGCTATGAACAAGAAATTGTAAAAGGCAAAACAAAAATTTCAGTTGATTTTAAAGTAACAAGTGAGGAATATCATGATATTACTACACTGTTATATAAAGGCACCTTTCATGTAAATGTCCCGGAAGAAGATCTGGATTTCCAAGGAACGATTCATCAGTACTCCACGTCTTTTACAAATTTATATGAAAAAGGACAGGTAGGGGATTTTTCATTAAGTTTAATTGAAGTGAACGAATAAGGAGCAGATGCGTGATGAAAGTAAGTATACTCGACCAATCGCCCGTTTCATCCCATCAGACCCCAGCAGAAGCGTTAGAAGCATCAATGCAGCTGGCTAAGGCTGGTGACAAGCTTGGCTATGAGCGCTACTGGATAGCAGAGCATCATGATTTGTCTGGACTTGCCTGTCCGGCTCCTGAAGTGATGCTTGGCTATATCGGCGCACAGACTAATACGATTCGAATTGGGTCGGGAGCGGTGCTGCTGCCTCACTACAAGCCGTATAAAGTAGCGGAAACGTATAACATGCTGGCAACCTTGTTTCCAGGGCGCATTGATTTAGGAATTGGGCGCGCACCGGGTGGATCGGCTGAAGCAACAAATGCGCTGTCGGATAATTTTTTACAGCAAGTATTTAAAATGCCTGAACTTGTTGAAGAGCTCCTTCAGTTTTTAGACGATAAGTTTCCGGCTGAACATGAATACGCAAAGCTTTCAGCTTCGCCACTGCCGCCTGTCTCTCCAGAACCGTGGCTGCTTGGCACAAGTAAAAAAAGTGCCGAGCTCGCCGCTAGAAACGGAATGGCCTATACGTTTGGACAGTTTATGAGTGAACAAGACGGTTCAGCTATTATTGATCAGTACAAACAGGCATTTCAGCCAAGACGGAGCGGAGATCAGCCCTATGCGATTGTCACTGTATCGGTCATTTGCGCTGAAACAACCGAGCAAGCGCACCGCATCGCAACGAGCTCACTCGTATGGAAAATTCAGCAGGATAAAATGGAAGCAAAAGGCGTGCCTTCTATTAAAGAAGCGGCTAGCTATCTGCTTACAGAAGAAGAAAAGAAAAAAATCAAGAAAATGAAAGAAGCCATGATTATCGGAAATCCAGAAGAAGTACATGAGCGTCTTCAAGAAGTTCAAGCACGCTACGGAGCGGATGAACTCATGCTTGTGACCATTACGCACGATCCGGCTGACCGATTAAAATCGTATGAGCTTGTAGCAAAGAAATGTAAAAAATAAGAGCCTTGATTAGGCTCTTATTTTTTGTATCCGTAATAGCGTTCATATAAGTGCTGAAATGCTTCTATAGCACGTGAAAAAGAAGCGGCGTCTTGGCGGTCTTCTATTAACCAGCACATTGCTAGTACAGAATGAGCGTATCCCCACAGTAAGATGCGTTTTTTACTTACGTTCAGTTCTTGTACAAATATATTAATTCGATGGTCAATTGTCTCTGTCACGTTTGTCTTAGGCAGATGATTTAAAAGAAAAGGGATGATTTCGTACTCTTTTTCTCCAATTAACCCTTTTGGATCAATTATTTTCCACGCTTCACCAGACTGTAAGATGTTATCATGATGCAAGTCGCTATGAAGCAGAAAAAGCTGCGGAGAAGTGCGGTTTAATTCAGAGAAAACGGCTAGTGCGTGTTGAAGCGTTTCAGAAGAAAGAAAATCAATACCGTTTAGATACATTTGTGTATACTCTTGAAGCTGTTTCTCTCTTTTAACCGCTGTGTCGATAGTGGAGTCTGAGTGAGGCATGCGCCATAGAGATTTCATGAGCCTAGCAGCGATTAACGCAGCTTCGTCTTTAGTGGATAAAGAGGAAAGCGGACATCCGGGAGACAGCTTTTCGAGCAGTAAAATGCCTTTTTCAGCATCACTGTCCACTATTTTTACCGTGTTCTCACCAGCTAGTGCTGTCAGTGCTTCTTGCTCATGAAGCAGCTCTGAAGGCTCTACAAAAAGTTTGACAACTAGTTCGCTTCCATCTGCTTTACGAGCAGGAGCAACAAAGTGGTAAGAAAGGGGAAAGTGACTGTGAATGGTGATACACCAGCGCTGTTCGCAGTAGCTAAGCAGCTGAGGGAAATCAGCGAGCCACTTTTTGCCTTTATGAGGGTGAAGGTGAGTAATCGTATCACAAAATGTTTGAGGCAGCGTATGCATGCGTTCGTCTCCTTTGTCGTTTCCAATTTTTTCTGATAAACTCATCATATACAGCCTACATACAATCTGTAAAGAAAGAGGTGATTGTACATATGAAGAAAGCGAAGGTAAAATCGCCTTGGGCTCTCGTGGGGTTTCCTCTTTATATCATTGGATTTGCCATTTTACTCGCTGGAAGCGCACCGGAGTGGCTAGAAACAGTGAGTAAAATCATCATTGCTCTTGGAGTCATTTTGCTTGTTATTGCAGGAATTGATCTTAAAAAACGAAAAAAATCAGTACAGGTCTAAAAAAACTGCCGTTTGGCAGTTTTTTTATTTGGAGAAAGGGTAACAGGATAACTAGATAAAAATGTTGAATTATTATTCTTTTTGATGTATAAATATAATATAAGAAGCAACGGTATTGAGAGGAGAATGAACGTGTCCTACGTAATAAAAAAAGAGGTTCCGCCATTTGAGCAGTTTGCTGCTTTGCATGAAGCGAGCGGATTACATAAAAGTAAAAAAGGCAATTATACAAAAGAACAGCTGTTTGAAGCTGCAGCCAACAGCTGGTTTAGAGTCGGTATTTATGACAATGAACGATTAATTGCATTCGGCCGTATGATTTCAGACGGAATTTACCAAGCCCTTATTTGCGATGTGATGGTGGATCCCTCATACCAAAACAAAGGGCTTGGAAAGCAAATTATTCAAGAGCTGTTGACGAAATGCCAAGAAAGCGGAATTGAATCGATTCAGCTGTTTGCAGCAAAAGGAAAGCATCATTTTTATAAAAAATTAGGGTTTCAAGAAAGAGAAGAAGACGCGCCAGGCATGTCGCTTGTTATGTAAAAAAGCTCAGTGATCAATCATACTCACTGAGCTTTTTGTATTATGCCGTTTTTAAAACCGTACTTTTTTGGACTAAATTCCAAGCAACTTTTACTAAATAAACAACAAGCAAAACGTTTAGCATAGACGTAGCAAACATAGAAAACGGGTATGACGTGCTGTTTTGCATGTTGCTGTCACCGTATAAAACAAAAAAAGTGTTCATAAAAATACTGATGCTAAATCCAAGGGATAAGTAAAGCAAGTTTTTGTCTTTTAGATAAATATAAGCGAGCAAAGCAAGCGCTGCTGCTGGAAATAAGTAGCGTTCATGCATGCTTGAAGAAAACGTAAATACCCCGGAAATTTGAATAAGCGCTGCAAGAGCGGCGTATTTAAAGCTGCGCCCTTTTATATAAATAAGCCATGAAAAAATAGTTGTCGCGACGATAAAAATAAGTCCCCACGTATGATAGCTGAAAAACAGCAGCGTTGCAGAGCTGTCTTTATAGTTTGCGCCTATTAAACTATAAAAGTTGTAGGCGTTAACAGAGGCATACGGGTATTCTCCAATGGTTGATGAAAATAAATCAATAATCCACGTTGGACTTTTTCCAATTGAAAAAGGCAATAAAATCACCGCAGCAGTGAAAGCAGCCGTTAAAGCAATGCCGAAGAAATGCTTCACTTGCTTCAGGCGAAGGAGCTCGAAAAACAAAATGGGCAGGATAATAATCGCCTGCGGCTTCATTAAGACCGCTGCTGTAAAAATAACGGCTGACGCGTAAATTCTTTTTTCCGTAATCATTACAATCGCTAGGACAATAAGCAAAGTGAAAAATGAATCGACTTGTCCCCAAAACGTTGAATTAACTAAAATGGCCGGATTAAATAAATACCCAATTACTAACAGATATGCAAAAGAAGGTGCCAAGTATTTACGAGCTAAACGATAGAGTAAATAAGATGTGACGACATCTGCTAAAATAGGCGGGATTTTAATCAACAGAGAAAAATACTGCTGAAAATCCGGTAAACTGCCAACTTTCCCAACGATAAACAAGATATAAATATAAAACGGCGGATAATCGCTTCCGCTTTTAGCGTAGAAATTTGAAAAATGATTGGCCGCAACCGATGCCCAGTTTTTGAAAAGAGATGCATCCATATGAGAGCCTACCCACGGAATCAGCGCAATCCGGATAAATAGTCCAGTGCCAAGTAATGACCATAAAATAACGCGAGAATGCCCTATCGAATGCTGCCATTTCTTTTTCTTTAATAATCCGTAAACGAAAGCTGCTGCTATAAAAAAGCCCACCGTATAAAGAGCGAGCGGCGTTTCATAGTCTTTATTAGCTCCTTGACTTCCGGCACCGTTATCCATAGATAGATTATGAAAAGGCGTTACGTGTTCTCCGGAATTGCTGGGTGAAGCGGAACCGTTTCCTGAAGGAAGACGATGATCCCTCGAATTATTATCAGGAGCAGATATACCATTAGTAATCTTTTTTAACTGATGACTTTCTTGAATCGAAAATAAATGTTCTTCTCCTTTATAGTGTGATAGTGAAACGATACTGAAAACAAATGCTAAAAGAAAAGCAGCCATTACGATAAAAGCCGTTCTTTTTTGTAGTATGTTCATATAAAATCCTCCGATGACAATGTATCGAATAAGTAGTAGTGTGTCTCCATACTATAAGGGGAGTTGGTGAAAATAAAGTGAAACTTCTTTAATAAAGATCGGAAGAGAGAACATAAAAAAACAAGGCCTTAGAAGACCTTGTTTTTTATATTGCTTATAGTACAGCATCAAACTTATTTACTTTCCACTGTGAACCAGATTTATAAAATGTAACGGTGCGTTTTACACTTCCTCCGTCAACTGTTGGAACCGTAAATTGATAAGAGCGGACATCGGCACGTTGATAAGTTAGTTTTGCTTTTGCTTTGTTCCACTCTAGCATGCTGAATCCGTCACCGACAGGACGAGCAAGCTTTCCGTTATATGTGATGTAGCGATAATTTGTTAATCCTTTTTGAATAGCACTGTTTGTAAAAGTTTCAGATAAGTAGCTTACTAGTTTGCTTTTTGTATTAAAATCTTGACAAAGATATGAGTACTGAGTGCCTTTATAATTAAATGTTTTTTGAGTACATAAATTACCTTTAGATCCATGAAGTGCATTCCAGAAATGGTTGCTTGCGTTTGCTGCAATTTTTACCGCATTAGTTGTTGATAGATTTTGTGATGCTGCTTGAGCTGTAACTCCTGTGCTTAGTGAAAAGAAAAGAGCAAGTGATGCTAAGATTATTCCGAATTTTTTCATTTCCATTTCCCTCCTACTCATTCATTGAAATATATGTAACATTCATGCTGTTAATATTACAATTGTTACATTTATATTACAATACTTCTTTAAAGAAATAAAGAGTATTTCTTATATATGTTTGAATTATTCCCGTATTTTCTTAAATAAAACGTAGAATTAAAAGAAAACATATAAACAGTATGTCAATTATGTGTCACATATTTCGTCGCTTTACAAGTTCGTATATAATAGGAATAAACCGACCAGTATGCTGATGTAGGTAAATAGGTCAGGCACAAAAGGAGAACGTAGACTAATGGGTGTTTCAGAAGTAACATCAGGAATTATTATTACCACTGCTGTAATTGCTATTGTGATTATTACAGTCGGTGTTTTGGCTACAATGATTGCGATTGCGAAGAAAGCAAATAAAAAGTAAGTATGTAGAGGAGAGTTAGTATAATAACTAATTCTCTTTTTTTTGAAAAAAACCTATCGCTATTTTTATAATAAAAATGCATAAATAACGCGTGCATTATTCATAGAAAAAAGCAGGAAATTTACGTTTTGGAGCTAATAGATACATAAGGCAAACTGCGCACTTTCATTATAAAAATAATGGAAGGGGTTCTAACAGACTTCAAGTGATATCGCCTATTTTATGTCATAATGAATGATATTCATTAACACAGCATCTTAGACGCACTTTATAACCAAATAATGAGGAGAGTGGTTGAGTTGCAACGACAAAAAGTAGCAGTGAATGGAGAAAGGTTAAAAAATACGCTTGAACGATTTGCCGATTATGGACGAACACCTAATAACGGTGTAACCCGCCTAGCGCTGTCAGAAGAAGATCGCCTAGCACGAGATTATTTTTGCTCATGCTGCCGGGATCTTGGAATGGATATTAAAATCGATGACCTTGGATGTATTTACGCCACGCTTGAAGGACTAGAAGATAAGCCGCCTGTTGTGATTGGCTCACACATGGACAGCGTGAAAAAAGGCGGAAGGTTTGACGGAATACTTGGTGTAGTTGCAGGGTTAGAGTTAGTAAGAACGCTGGTTGAACATAATATTAAGCCGAAGGTGCCGATTACCATTGTTAACTTTACGAATGAAGAAGGAGCGCGTTTTGAGCCTTCTATGATGGCTTCAGGTATTTTATCGGGCAAATTTCAAAAAGACGTTATGATGAAGAAGACAGATGTTGACGGCGTGACGTTTAAGCAAGCCCTTCAATCATGCGGATATGAAGGCGATACGAGTAGCCGTCTTACTGAAGCATCGGCATTTGTAGAATTACATATTGAGCAAGGGCCTATTTTAGAAAGAGAAGCCAAATCAATCGGTGTAGTCGAGTGCGTGCTCGGAATGGTATGCTATGAAATTGAAGTTACCGGGGAGTCAGATCACGCCGGGACGACGCCGATGGATATGCGGAAAGATGCTCTTTTTACAACTAATAATTTAATTGCTGAAGCTCGTCATGTGCTCGGCAGATTAGATTCAAATTTAGTCTATACAATGGGTCGTATGAACGTACTGCCTAATATTCATACCGTTATTCCAAATAAAGTTATTTTTTCGCTTGAAGCGAGACATAAGGATGAAGACGTCATTGCATCTGTGGAAAAGATCATTCAGTCACTGCCTGATCAAGCGGAGCTGTTAGAAGGCTGCGAAGTGCGGGTGACCAAGCTTTGGGGACGTGATACCGTGTGGTTTGATAAAACGGTTTGCGATGAAGTGGAAGAATCGGTTCGTTCGCTTGGGTATTCCTACAAGCGAATGGTAAGCGGAGCTGGACATGACGCACAGTTTTTAGCTAGCTATATTCCGACGGCTATGATTTTTATTCCGAGCGTAAACGGAAAAAGTCATTGTGAGGAAGAGTTCACTCCTTGGGAAGAATGCGAAAAAGGTGTAAATGTACTTTTAGAGACGGTGATTAAGTTAGCTCAGAAGTAATGGACAAAAGAGTAAACCTGCGGAGGTTTGCTCTTTTTTAGTGCTTAGAAAGACTGCGAACTATCGCATTGAACTTTTGGTTTATTATGGCTACAATAAATGAGAAGCATGCGGATGGATGTGAAAAAAGGATGTGAAAAAAAGTGAGATGTTCTCACTTGCAGAAATGAAAATTACTATTATTATTGCAGATGATAATTCGTTTATTCGAGAAGGAATGAAAATTATATTAAATACATACGAGGAATTCGACGTCGTGGCTACTTTAAAAGATGGTCAGGAAGCCGTTCAATATTGCAAAAATCATTCTGTTGATATTGCATTGTTAGATGTAAGAATGCCCGTTATGGACGGTGTGGAAGCTACAAAGCTTATTTCGGAATCAACCAAAGCAAAGCTGCTTATTTTAACTACGTTTGATG
The DNA here is from genome assembly GCF_056099005.1 of Priestia sp. 53B2. NCBI lineage: Bacteria > Bacillati > Bacillota > Bacilli > Caryophanales > Bacillaceae > Priestia > Priestia sp. 53B2. The sequence continues at coordinate 156,649 of NZ_JBLZXA010000030.1, read as the reverse complement.
ACGACGAATATATTATTGATGCTGTAAAAAACGGAGCTAAAGGCTACTTGTTAAAAAATACAGAACCAGAGCGCATTCGCGACGCAATCAAAAGTGTCTTCAACGGGCATACGGTGCTGCAAGATGTTGTGCTTGATAAGATTAAATCAAGTTTAAATGCTGCAACTGAACGTGAGTCAAAAGCGGATATGACACAGTTTACAGAGCGTGAAACGAGCATTATGACGCTGATTGCCAAGGGGCTTTCGAATAAAGAAATTTCTAAAACGCTTTTTATTTCAGAAGGTACCGTAGCAAACTATATTAGTTCGATTTTAAGTAAAACGGGACTTGAGCATCGCACTCAAATTGCTATTTATTATTTAACCGGTAAAGGGAAGTAGGGCTATGGAAGTCGGATTAATGATGACTAAGCTCATCCTTATACTGTTTTTGGCTATTACGTACATTCAGTTTAATTACGTACACTCGATTTCAGCTATTGTGTTAGCACTGCTTCTTTACAGCTGTGTTAATATTGCAGCGTCCATTGTGAAAAAGAGCGCGTTCAAGCGCATGTTTATTGTTATTTCAATTGTCCTTATTCTATATTGTGCGTATAAACTTCATCCTTTGTTTTTTCTTCTTTTGCCGCTAAACCTTTGTGAGCTTGTTGGAGAATCAGTCGCAAAAAAATGGATGGTGCTGCTGATTGTTTTGCTTCCAATGCTGCTTGTTCCCTCTGATATTAGCGCGCTGTATGTGTTGGTCGCTGCGTTTACTTTCTTTATTTATACAGGAGTAGCTCTCTATCAAAAGCGGACAATCAATTATGAACAAAAGCTTGATGAAATGAGAGTAAGTATGCAAAAGCTGCAAAAGCACGTGAATGAAAATAAAGAGTATGTGAGACAGTCTCAATATGCTTCAAAATTAGAAGAGCGAAATCGATTATCGCAGGAAATTCATGATAAGATTGGTCATTCAATGACAGGAGCGCTTATTCAAATGGAGGCAGCAAAGCATGTAATGAAGCAAGATGAAGAAAAAGCGCTGTCTCTTCTTCAAAATGCGATTACGATTTCGAAAGAAGGCATTGAAGAAATCAGGTTAACGTTAAAAAGTATAAAGCCTCCCGCTGAGCAAATAGGAATCAGCAGGCTCAAGTTATTTATTGGTGAATTTGAGGCCAAACATAGTATCGCAATGCCTCTTGTATACAAAGGGAATTTGGATCTTATCACCCCTCTTCAGTGGAAAATTATCCATGAAAATATAACGGAAGCTATTACAAATGCCTTAAAATATGCAGAAGCAACGATCATTGCCATTGAGCTTCATGTACTAAATAAAATGGTTAAAGTAAAAATCAAAGACAATGGAAAAGGGGCTCACTTGTTTCAAAAAGGTCTTGGCATAGCAGGAATGGAAGAGCGAGCTGCTTCCATTAACGGTACGATCATTGTTGACGGGGCAAACGGATTTTCTGTTACCACACTGCTGCCGATAGGTGAGAAACTTCATACATAAATAATGAGATTTCTCATGTGAAAAAGGTGAACTTATGCACTGACGTAAGTTTGCCTTTTTTTCATAAAATAAGGATATACCAACACACTAGAGGTGAAATGATGAACGTATTATCAATTCAAAAATTAACAAAGAAATTTGGAGATTTTATTGCGGTAGATAATTTGTCTTTACAAGTAGAAGAAGGAGATATATTCGGCTTTTTAGGAACAAACGGAGCAGGAAAAAGCACAACGATTCACATGGTGGCTAGTCTGCTTCAAAGCAACAGCGGCGATATTGAAGTACTTGGGAAAAATATAAAGAAACACCGAAATTTCGCAAAGATGAACATTGGAATTGTTCCGCAGGACTTAGCGATTTATGAAGATTTGACAGCCTATGAAAATGTGAAGTTTTTTGCAGGTCTCTACGGATTAAGAGGATCACTTCTTAACGAACGAGTCGAAGAAGCTTTAGCGTTTGTAGGGCTTTTAGATAAACAAAAGGCGTATCCGAAAAGCTTTTCAGGAGGAATGAAAAGAAGGTTAAATATCGCATGCGCAATTGCTCATCGCCCAAAGCTTATCATTATGGATGAACCGACGGTTGGCATTGATCCTCAGTCGCGAAATTATATTCTAACATCTGTAAAAAAGCTAAATGAAATGGGAAGCACAATCATTTATACGAGTCACTATATGGAAGAAGTAGAAGAGGTATGTACAAAGATTGCGATTATTGATCACGGCAAAATTATTGCTGAAGGAACAAAAGAGCAGCTGAAAGCTATTATCACCGATACAAAAGATATTTGGATTGAAGTAAAGGCAGCGGATGATATAGATTGCAGCGGTCTAAAAGAAATTCCAGGCGTAACAGCCGTTACGTATGAAGATGGAATCATTAAAATTAATTCAAGCGCAGAAGTGAATAACTTGAACAAAGTCATTCATTATTTAATGACGCATCATATCGAAATTAAAGCAGTTAAAGAACAAGCCCCAAATTTAGAGACGGTCTTCCTAACACTCACTGGGCGCAGTCTGAGAGATTTATAAAAGAAAGGAGGAATGAGAAATGAATATTATTGCAATTGCTTTGAAAGAAATGAAAAGTGATCTGCGGGATAAGCGTGCATTTATCTTTATGATTCTCTTTCCGCTAGCTCTTGTCCTTATTTTAGGAACAGCTTTGTCTCAAGCCTTTAATAACGACATGAAGATAGACGACAGTTATGTTCTCTATAAAATCGACACAAGTAATGAAGAATCTGCTGCTTTTAAGCAGTTTGCTGCCCATGCAGAAAAATCGGGCATTCATTTTAAAGCGCTGAAAAAAAATCAGGATGGAAAAAAAGAAATAAAAGAGCAGCGCTATACAGCTTATGTAGAAGTGAAAGACCAAGGCATTCATCTCTACGGAAATGAAGAAAACAGCATTGAATTCAACGTGGTCCAAGGTATGTTAAGCACCTTTGTTGATAAGTACAATGTGGCTATGGAAGTGGCCAAAGTAAACCCTCAGCAAGTGGATAATCTGCTCCGTGCGTCTAAGCATGACTATATTCAAGAAACATCTCTTCATTCTCAAAAACAGCCAAATTCAATAGACTACTACGCCATTTCAATGACAACTATGATTGTTTTGTACGGATCTATCTCAGCGAGTTATTTAATTAGAGGAGAGCGTATGCGAAATACAGCTAGTCGATTAGTAGCCGCGCCGATTAAAACTGCTGAAATTTTTGTCGGGAAAATTTTAGGTACTGTTTTGGTTCACGCCATTTGTGTGTTAGTCGTCATTATGTCGACTAAATATTTTTTTGATGCCAACTGGGGAGATCATTTACTCTTAGTACTCGTAATGTTAGTATCACAGATTCTTTTTGCCATTAGCTTTGGATTAGGAGTTAGCTACCTTACGAAAACAGAAGCGGCGTCAAGAGCAATTATTATGGTTGTTATTCAAGTGTCGTGTATTGTGGGAGGAACCTATTTTCAAAATGGATCTGGAGAGGGCTTCGTCAATGTATCACCTTTAACCTGGATGAATAATGGACTTATTAAATTGATTTATACAAATGATATCGGCGCTTCTCTTTCAGTTATTGGGTTGAACGTAGGCTTCTCTATTTTATTCTTGGGCATAGCAATTGTGCTTTTGAGAAAAAGAGAGGGGTTATAACATGAAAAATATCATATGGCTTGTCACAAATATGCTAAGAAATATGCTGCTTAGAAACAAAAGGACGCTTGTGCTTGTTATTGGTTTGCCTATTGCAGGGGTTTTAATGTCCGTTCTTATTTATGGAAATGCAGGAGGGACTTCGGTAAATATCGGAGTTGTCAATCACGACTCAACGGATATTACAAAAGATACCGTTCAGTTTTTAAAAGGGCTGCATAAAACAAATGTTAAAATGCTCACGGACAAAGAAGCGGATCATGAGATTACGTCAAAGAAAGTTGATGCGGTTATTGCCTTTGAAAAAGGGTTTTCTGACAGCGTCAAAGCGAACAAACCAGATCATATTACGATTACTTCAATAAAAGGAGCAGAAGTAACGAGCTTTATTAAGTCTTATTTGTATCAATATATTGATAATGTTTCTGCGCTGAATCAAGCTGCTGAAGGCGACGATGCTGCGTTTAAACAAATGTATGAGAATTATCAAAAAGCGCCATTCCACGTCTCTACGCATGCCCTTGAAGACAAAGGAACCGATCAAAACATTGTCAAGCAGACAATTGGGTATTTAATTATGTTTATGCTTTTTTCTGCGGTGAATTTATCTGCTCTTATTACAAAAGAAAAAGAGCAGCGAACGTATTTTAGACTGTTAGCTTCGCCAGTTAGCGCAAGACAATACGTGATATCCAATGTCATTACAAATATGATTTTATTAACTCTGCAAGTAATGATTACACTTGTTTGTATTACGACTCTTTTTCACGTAGATATGAACATTCCCGTATGGCAGCTGTTTTTTATTTTAGTTTTGTTTGGTCTAGTAGCCATCGGCTTGTCTCTTGTAATTATCGCTTTTACAGAAAGTTCAAAAGCGGCAAACGGTCTTCAAACGCTTATCATCACGCCAACTTGTTTACTGTCCGGCTGCTTTTTCCCGTCTGAATTTATGCCGGATGTGATGCAGAAAATAGCCGACTTCCTTCCTCAAACGTGGGTATTAAGTACGCTAAAAAGTGTTCAACAAGGAGCTGATTTAAGCAGCCTATGGCTAAATATCAGCATTTTACTAGCTTTTGCACTCGTTTTTTTCCTGCTGTCTATTTATAAATTAAATCGAAATAATACTGTTCAAAAGTTTATTTAAATGGTAAAGTCAGAGAATACCTCTGGCTTTTTTTGTAATTTTTAAAAAGTTACAAAAAAAGATTGAAAAATATAAGATGAAATTTTAGAATGAAAGAGGAAAGGGGTATACAAAAAGAGAATAAATAGGGGAGAAAAACGAAGTTCATGTTGGTTTTTTGCACAAATAAATGAAATCGCTTACATAAGTCAGCATGAAAATACGGAAGGAGAGATTGTCAGCGAGATAACAAAGGGGGATAAACAGTGGGAATTTATGAACTACTTGTACCACGCACGGTTTTATATGGAGAAGGATCATTTTCTAAAATTGGAGAACAGGCTGCACTGCTTGGGACAAAGGCGTTGCTTATAAGTGATGACGTTATGGTGAAAGCAGGCAATGTAGAAACTTGCCGTCGTTACTTAGCCGAGGCTGGCATGGACTGTGCCGTGTATACAGGCGTAAATTCAGAGCCGACAGATATTCATCTAGATGAAGCGCTTGCTATATGTAAAACGCAGCATTGCGATGTGGTTATTGCCTTAGGGGGAGGCAGCTGTATCGATACTGGAAAAGCGGTTGCCATTATGATGACAAATGAAGGGCATCTACGAACGTATTTTCAAAACCAACAAGATTTTCAAGATAGTCCTCTTCCTTTGGTTGCCGTGCCTACGACTGCTGGAACAGGCTCAGAAGTGACTAAAGCGACGGTTATTACAGACACGGCGTACGATGTAAAAATGATGCTCGCAAGGCCTCAATTATTGCCTGATACAGCCATTGTTGATCCGTTATTAACTCTATCATGTCCGAAACACGTAACGGCAGCTACAGGAATTGATGCACTCAGTCATGCAGTAGAAGCGTATTTGTCTAAAAAAGCACATCCTTTTACAGATTCACTTGCGCTTCAAGCAATTGAGTTAATCATGAAAAATATTCGTCTTGTGTACAGAAATGGAGAAAATGTTCGAGCAAGAAACGAAATGGCCTATGCTTCTATGCTGGCGGGAATGGCGTTTTCAAATTCATCTGTTGCTCTAGTGCACGGTATGTCAAGACCTATTGGCGCGTTATTCCATGTTCCCCACGGTATTTCTAATGCGATGCTCCTGCCTGCGGTTTTGGACTATACAAAAGAGGCTTCAATCGATCGTTTAGGTGAAATAGGACAAGCTCTTTTTCCGAACGTATCATATACAAAAAAAGAAGGAGCAGATGTGTTAATTGAAGCCATCAAGCAGCTTTGTATCGACTTAGAGATTCCTAATCTTCAAGCGTGGGGCATTGATCGTCAGCTATTTTACGCGGCGGTTGAGAAAATGGCAGCGGATGCGATTCAAAGCGGAAGTCCTGCTAACCATCCAGTTGTACCGACGGCAGAAGAAATTATCCAGCTGTATTACACGTGCTATGAATATGAGTTTGAGTCTGCACTTTATAAAAAATAAGGTAAATTTAAGACAAATTGAATGAGGGATGAAAGGGGAAACGTTATGGATTTGCTGATTATTTTGCTGTCTCTGGGGCTTTTGATGCTGGTTGCTTACCGCGGGTTTTCAGTTATTTTGTTTGCTCCACTTTGTGCGCTGCTAGCCGTTATTTTAACGGAACCAAGCTATGCACTCCCGTTTTTCTCAAACGTTTTTATGGAGAAAATGGTTGGATTTATTAAAAACTACTTCCCTGTCTTTCTATTAGGAGCAGTCTTCGGGAAGATGGTAGAAATGTCTGGAGTCGCTGAATCGATTGCGAAAACAATTGTTAAAGTAGTAGGGGCTAAACGCGCCATCTTGGCTATTGTTTTAATGGGAGCAATCTTAACCTACAGCGGCGTAAGTTTATTCGTTGTTGCGTTTGCAGTTTATCCGTTTGCGGCTAACTTATTCCGCGAAGCGAATATTCCAAAACGATTAGTACCGGGAACGATTGCATTAGGAGCTATTTCGTTTACCATGGATGCACTTCCGGGTACACCGCAAATTCAAAACGTTATTCCAACAACTTTTTTTAAAACAGACATCTATGCTGCTCCGACACTGGGGATTATCGGATCGGTGATTGTCTTTAGCTTAGGTCTTTGGTATTTAGAAAGCCGAAGCAAAAAAGCAAGAAAAGCTGGAGAAGGCTACTACGGATTTAATAATGAACTAGCGGCTGCTGCAGAGCTAGAAAAAGAGTCTGTACCTTCTACAGAACCTAAATATGAACCTAGCGTAGCAAGACAAATTCTTGCATTTGTTCCGCTCGTGCTTGTAGGGGTTGCAAACAAATTTTTTACTGTTTCTATTCCAAAGTGGTACCCAGACGGTTTTGATTTTGCCAAAATTGGCCTTGAAGCGTTCGGAAAAGTAGATTTAACCGCAGTTGTTGGTATTTGGTCAGTGGAATTGGCACTTGTTATTGGAATTATCACAACGATTGCGTATGACTGGAAGAGAGTGACCACCGGTTTCCAAGCTGGTCTGAACGCAAGTATTGGCGGAGCGCTTCTTGCTGCGATGAACACGGGAGCTGAGTATGGCTTTGGAGGCGTTATTTCATCTCTTCCTGGCTTTGCAACCGTTCGTGATGGTATTTCACATACCTTTACAAATCCGCTTGTCAATGGAGCCGTTACGACAAACATTTTAGCCGGTATTACAGGCTCTGCTTCTGGAGGTATGGGAATTGCGCTTAGTGCGATGGGAGATAAGTATGTAGAAGCTATTAATCAGTACAACATTCCTCCTGAAGTTATGCACAGAGTTGTAGCGATGGCATCAGGCGGTATGGATACGCTTCCTCATAACGGAGCCGTTATTACCCTGCTTGCTATTACCGGGTTAACACACAAACAGTCTTACCGAGATATTTTTGCGATCACTGTTATAAAAACGCTTGCATGTTTCTTAATCATTGGAATCTACAGCTTAACTGGCCTCGTATAACAAATAAAGAGGCTGAGTTTAGTTGAAGAAAGATCCGAACGATGAATCGTTCGGATTTTTTTATTGGTGTGGTGAACATAGATTTCATGTATATAGGTGCTTTTAGCGGTTGATTGGAGGGCAAGGCGAAGACTCCCGCGGAAAGCGGAGCCTTGCACGGAAATCAACAGCGGTTTCACAAGGAATCTTATTTCCTTTGTTCGTCTATAGGTTGCAGTGATTTAGCTGTATATCAAGCTTTTGGCTATAAAACAGATTCTTTGACTTTCTAAACTGTAAGTATTATGATTACACTACTTTCTAGAATACTATATGCCGTTACATTAACTTTTAGCGTGTTTATGAAGAAAGGAGAATGACTGTGAAGCTATTTGAAGAAAATTTAAAAGTAGGCGACTGGGTCAAAGGAAAGTCTCGCGACGGTGAACTTATATACGGATATATTAAAACGATTAATCCATCTAAAAAAGCTGCACTAATCAATGTTGTGAAAAGTGATGATGAAAAAATGGTGGGAACAACCATTGGCATGATGGATGAAAAAATAGAGAAGCTGCCCCTTCAAAAAACGGCGCACGAAGAGCAAATTCTTTCATTAATTGATCTCGCGCTGCTAACGAAAGACGAAGCTTGGTTTATTGAATTAACAGCTGAATTAAAAAGATTACAAGATAAAAAGCAAGGCTGACATTCCTAATAAGGAATGAAGGCCCTGCTTTTTTTATTATTCCTAGGGGGAAAAGCAGGAATGGAAAGCAGCTTGCGAGAAGAAGTAAATGACTACATTAAAAGAAAAGGTGATAAAAGATGAGTAAACGTGTCTTGATTTTAACAGGAGATGCCGTGGAGGCTTTAGAAGTTTTTTATCCGTATTATCGCTGTTTAGAAGAAGATATTCAGTGTACCATTGCTTCTCCAGTGAAAAAGAAGCTTCAAACGGTTGTTCATGATTTTCTTCCAGAAATGGAAACATTCACAGAAAAAACGGGATATAAAATTGATTCTCACGCTTCTGTAGATGAAGTGGATCCCGCTGATTTTGACGGACTTATTATTCCTGGAGGACGAGCGCCTGAATATATTCGAATGAACACAAAAGTTCAGGAAATTGCCGCTCATTTTTTAAAAGAAAACAAACCTTTAGGCGTTATTTGTCATGGTCAGCTCGTGTTAACAACGGTTAGAGAGTATCTGCAAGACAGAGAAGTGACAGCGTATCCTGCTTGCCGTCCGGAAGTAGAAGCGGCGGGTGCAGTATTTGTTGAACAGACGCTTCATGTAGACAGAAACTTAGTAACCGGACAAGCTTGGCCAGATTTACCTAAATTTATGAAAGAATTTTTTAACGTGCTAAAAAAAGCTGAAAAAGTGAACGCATAATAAAAAAGCGGGCTGAGAGAAAAGAATTCTTTCAGCTCTTTTAAATGATGATAGGTGAGGTGTAAACAACGTGCAGCTTGTGTCTGAACTTTCGAAGAAAATTATAAAAGAAGTGCAGCTGGTGATGAAAGAACATGTAATTGTAACAGATCCAAGTGGAATTATTATTGCGTCAACAGAAGAAAAACGGGTTGGTTTTTTTCACGAAGGCGCGTGGAACGTGATGCAAAGAAAGCAAAAATTATATATATCCAAAAAAGAAGCAGCGGATTTAAAAGGAGTTAAGCCTGGTATTAACTTGCCTATCAGTTATCAAGGAGAGATTATTGGGGTTATTGGCATTACAGGTACTCCAGAAGCCGTTGAGCCTTTTGCAGATATTATTCGAAGATTAACAGAGTTAATTATTCGCGAAGCATACTACATAGAAACAAAGGAATGGGAAAATAAAGGAGTAGAAGCTTTTTTTCGTGAATGGATTTATAGCCAGCAGGTAGATGCAGAATTTATTGAACGAGGTCATATTTTAGGAGTACAAGTAGACAGTCCTTATTGCTGCACGCTGTTTCAAATTGACTCATCTCTTTCGAAAAAGAAGCAGCAGCAGGTACAAGAAACAATTCGCTACTGGTTTGAAAGTCATAAAGGTGAAGGAGATTATATCGCAAATTGGGGATACGATCGCTTGCTTTTACTGAAAGAGGCTGTAGATGAAAAGGCAAGGCAAGGATTTAAAGAAGAATTAAAAAAATGTCAGCAGTACATTCAAGCAAATAATCAAGTTATGATCACTATTGGCGTAGGAAAGTCAGCGGAGCAATTTGATTTGCATCCTTCATATGAAGAAGCAAAAAAAGCGCTTAAAGTGGCTTCAAAACGTCAAACCGTTGTTTTTTATGAGGAGCTGCTGATGGACATGATTTTAGAAGACGTTTCTGAACCTGTAAAAAAGGAATTCTTGAGTCGAGTGCTTTCTTCCATTCAAAAAGAAAAAGAGCTTCTCGAAACGCTGAAATCCTATTTAGCCAACGATCAATCGTTAAAAAAAACGGCGTTTGATTTACATATTCATATTAATACGCTTCATTACCGCTTGAAGCAAATGAAAGAACTAACAGCCATTGATCCAAAAAGCGTAAAGGGTATCACGCTTTTTTACCTTGCACTGTCTCTATTAGAGTAAGTGCGCCCTTCGTTAGATAAACATACAAAAAATGAGTTTTTAAAGCGCTCTTTTTTAGTTTTTTATCCATAGTCCCTCGTGGCTTCTGCAACTATAATAAGATTAAGAGATATATAGGGAGGAACGTTATGCTTAATGAACGAACAAAAGAAAAGCTCATTGAAGTTGTAGGATCAGCCAACTTTCAAGATAGCAGTGAAGCAAGACTCGTGTACTCTTACGATGCAACACCTAACTTTCAGTCGCTTCCTGATGCGGTTATTATGCCTGAAAACAAAGATCAAGTGAAAAGAATTTTAACGATATGCAACGAAGATCATGTTCCTATTGTGCCAAGAGGTTCAGGTACAAATCTAAGCGCAGGAACGTGTCCAACGCAAGGCGGAATTGTTCTTACCTTTAACCGAATGAATAAAATTTTGGAAATTGATGAAGAAAATTTAACCGCTACCGTGCAGCCAGGTGTTATCACACTAGATTTAATTAATGCTGTGGAGGCAAAAGGTTTATTTTACCCTCCTGATCCAAGCTCTATGAAAATATCAACCATCGGAGGAAACATCAATGAATGCTCAGGAGGATTACGAGGCTTAAAATACGGCGTAACAAAAGATTACGTTCTTGGTCTTGAAGTAGTTCTTGCAAACGGCGACTGCATTAAGACGGGAGGCAAGCTGGCTAAAGATGTAGCTGGATACGATTTAACGAACTTGTTTGTCGGTTCTGAAGGAACGCTTGGCGTTGTGACAGAAGCAATTTTAAAGCTCATTCCAATACCTGAAACAAAACAAACTCTGCTCGCGCTGTTTGAAGACATGGACGCAGCCGCTAAGACCGTTTCAGCTATTATTGCACATAAAATTATTCCAGCCACGCTTGAATTTTTAGATCAGCCGACGTGCGAGGTAGTAGAAGATTTTGCGCAAGTTGGTCTCCCAACAGATGTAAACGCTATCTTATTGATTGAACAAGACGGTCCTCCAGAAGTAGTGAATCGCGATATTGAAATGATCTCACGCATCTGCAGCGAAGGAAACGCTGTATCGGTAAAGGTAGCGGCTTCGCAAGCAGAAGCAGAAGCGTTAAGTACAGCAAGAAGATCAGCCCTTTCTGCTTTAGCACGGATGAAGCCAACGACGATTTTAGAAGATGCAACCGTCCCGCGGTCTAAAATTAGTGAAATGGTCAAAGCGATTAATGAAATTGCTGTAACATATAACGTTAAGATCTGTACGTTTGGTCATGCGGGAGACGGAAATCTGCATCCGACTTGTTTAACAGATGCGCGTGACGAAGAAGAGCTTCACCGCGTCGAACAAGCTTTTGAAGCGATTTTTCATAAAGCCATTGAGCTTGGAGGAACGATTACAGGTGAACACGGAGTCGGAGAAATGAAAGCACCGTATTTGGCATTGAAGATGGGCGGAGAAGGAGTAGCTGCGATGAAAGCAATTAAGTATGCTTTGGACCCGCAAGGAATTATGAATCCAGGGAAAATTTTTGCTAAAGACACGAGAAAAAGAGTGGTGGTTCGTTCATGACGGCAACAAAAGACATTCAGCAAGCGTTCAAGGAACGCTTAGATTATGACGAGTTAATGAATTGTATGAGATGCGGCTTTTGTTTGCCAAGCTGTCCGACGTATGGACAAACGAATCAATATGAAGCAGCGTCACCGCGCGGAAGAATTGCTTTGATGAAAGGAGTGGTAGACGGACTTATTGAACCTGATGAATCCGTTGAAAAGCAATTGAATCTTTGCCTTGGCTGCCGAGCGTGTGAGCCTGTTTGTCCTTCGGGTGTGAAGTACGGACATTTATTAGAAGAAGCACGTGATATTATTCAGCAGAAAAAACGACATAAATGGCCGGTAAAAGCGCTCAGGCATATGGTGTTTGAACAGCTTTTTCCGTATAAAGAACGATTAAAAAATGTACATTCCCTGCTTGCTTTCTATCAAAGAAGCGGCTTGCAAAAAGCTGTTCAAAAAACAAACATACTAAACGTCCTTCCTGGTAATCTATCGCAAATGGAAAAAACGCTTCCGCCTGTACTAACAAAAAAAGAAATGAAGAAACGTCCTTTTTTATTTGAAGCAGAAGGAACAAGAGAGCGTACGGTTGCTTTTTTTACAGGGTGTTTAATGGATACGATGTTTATGGAAACAAACAACGCCACGATTGCACTTTTACAAAAAGCGGGGTGTAAGGTCGTCATACCAGAGGTGCAGACGTGCTGTGGCGCGCTGCATGCGCACGGAGGAGAAAAAGATCAGGCAAAGAAGTTAGCGAAGCAAAATATTATGGCGTTTGAATCCATGCAAGCGGATGATATTGTTCTTAATGCAGGAGGCTGCGGTGCGCTGTTAGTGGAATACGATCATTTATTAAAAGAGGAACCGGAATGGAAAGAAAGAGCAGCGGCTTTTTCTGCCAAAGTCAAAGATTTTTCAGAGATTTTATTACAGCAGCAGTTTGTGGAAAAACAAAAGTTATCGCTTCCAAGTCAAGTTATTACGTATCAAGACTCGTGTCATTTAAGAAACGTGATGAAAACGTCCAGCGCACCGAGAAAACTGATCCAAGCGATTAACGGAACGATATTTAATGAAATGGAAAATGCGGATCATTGCTGCGGCTCAGCCGGTATTTATAACTTAACGGAACAAGAGATGTCTATGCAAATTTTAGATTATAAAATGGAAAAAGTGAAAGAAGCCCATGCACATACGATTGTAACAGCAAACCCGGGCTGTCTCATTCAAATGAAGCTAGGCGTAGTCAGAGAAGGAGTAGAAGAAAGTGTAAGGGCCGTTCATCTTGCAGATTTACTTCTTGAAGCACTAGAAAGCAAATAAAAAGGCCGGACGTGTCCGGCCTTTTTATTATTTGAACAGCTGAGAAACAATTTCGTACGAACGAAGGCGAGCTTTGTGATCGTAAATTTGAGCGTTAATCATCAGTTCATCTGCTTCTGTTTCTTCAATAAACTGTTCAAGCTTGACTTTAATCGTCTCAGGGCTTCCGACAATAGAAGAGCCCAGCTGCTGTTGAAGAGAAGCTTTTTCAAAGTCAGTCCATAGTTCGTCCATATTATCCACAGGAGCTTTTAGTTTACCCGGTGTGTTTCGAATTAAATTTAGAAACTGCTGCTGCATAGAAGTAGCCAAACGTTCAGCTTCTCTATCTGTATCAGCAGCGATTACGTTTACACCTAACATTGCATATGGTTTCTCTAACACGTCGGACGGCTTAAAATAACGGCGATACATGTTAAGAGCTGTCATTGTATTATTAGGTGAGAAGTGACTTGCAAATGAAAATGGCAAACCTAGCTGTGCAGAAAGCTGTGCGCTAAAACCGCTTGAGCCAAGCAGCCAAATCGGAATATTTAAACCTTGACCGGGAACAGCTTTAACGCGCATCTGACTTTCTGAAGCCGGTTTAAAGTATTCTTGCAGTTCAGCCAGCTGTTCTGGGAAGTCACTGCCGTCGCTTCTGCGGTCGCGTCGCAGCGCCTGTGCTGTCAGCTGATCTGTCCCTGGGGCTCTTCCTAAGCCTAAATCAATACGTCCTGGAAATAGTGATTCAAGCGTGCCAAAATGCTCAGCAATAACAAGCGGAGAATGGTTAGGAAGCATAATACCTCCAGAGCCTACGCGAATGCGTGACGTGCCTGCAGCTACATGACCAATTACAACGGATGTAGCAGAGCTTGCGATACCTGTCATATTATGATGTTCAGCTAGCCAGTAGCGGTTATACCCCCATTTTTCAGCGTGCTGAGCTAAATCTAATGTATTTCTAAGTGAGTCAGATACAGTTCCCCCTTCAACTACAGGAGAAAGATCCAATACGGAAATCGGAATATCTTTTAATGCTTTACTCATCAATTTCATCTTCTTTCTTTAAAGACTTCATAGGCCTTGTTATTTCAATGGAATACAAGTATTTTAACAATAATCTTTCGAGTTCCAAAATATTTTGCTTCGGTTATTTTCCTTTACGTTATTGCTCTTTATTTACACAAGCTTTTGAGAAACAAAAAGCTTGTACGGTATAAGGCAGAAGCCGCCTCTTTCTATAAAACGCTGTCATATTTTATAGTAGAAGGGAGGATGAATATGGTTACTTTAAATGAACTAAAAAGCAAGCAGTACGATATGATATACAGTTTAGGCTATAACTGTTTTCCAGGGATATACATGAAAAAATATTCTTTGCGAAAACAAGCCGGCGTGATTGATTGGTGTATTAGCATTTCTCTTTCTCATGTCAATCAGCTGTTGAAAAATCGCTGTAAAGACTTATTTGTATATGAACACTTAACCTATATCAGTTCTTTCGGAGATGGTTCCACGCTTAGACTGCGTGATAAGGTGTATCAAATTGATTCTGCTCATGATTTTCCATCGTCTATTAATACGGAGACTAACTGGCTTTCATATAATGAAGTCAAAGAAAAATATGAACGGAGAACGGAGCGGTTTTTAACGTCGATGGAGACCAGTTCTTGTATATTGTTTATTCGCATGGGCGGAACGTATGAAGAAGCGAAAGAATTAGAGCATATTTTAAAGGGAATGGTCAAAAACGATTTCTATATACTGCTGCTGACAAACAGTGAAAAAGAACTTTTGTCCGAGGCTAACTGGGACTTGCCTTGTACATGTGTCTTACATGCACCTATTTTTTCAATGGACGTGCTGCGCGATGATACAGTATGGGAAGAGCTCTTAAGCGGGCTTGTTATAAAATAAAAGAAACTCTTTTTGTTTAATACGGGAATGAAAAAGCTCGTTTTTTTCATAGACTTTGTTATATCTGTGTATCAAAGGAGATGAAAAGATGGAGTCCAATGTGCGGAAGGCGATAAAAGAAATTGTATGGCTGCTGCTAGAACAAGACCAGCGCTGGAATGAGTATCTAGTACAGCTGGAGGATTTGAAAATACAAGTGGATTTGAATAGTTCCGCATATGAAGTTCTGAGAAAGATGACGGGTAATTACGAAGTGCTGCTTGAACATATGGATCTCATTCAGCAGTTTGAAAATCATTCTAAAAGTGAAACAGCGCTGAATGACTTAGTTACTATCGTTATGAAGCATTACTCATTAAAAAATTCATAAGCCTGCTTTGTGCAGGTTTATGGAGTTTAAGCTCTCAATGGAATTCGGTAGAGATAATCGTTTATAATAAGTACATATGGTGATGAAAGGGTGATCGATATGGAAGAGAAACAAGAAATTGTACCCGTTCGTACGGAGGAAACAGCCAAATATTATTCGGAAGAAAAATTTTGGGACAAGCTTAAAAAGTTTGGTAAAAAAGCGGGAGCAAACGTTGTTTATGCCGTATTGCTTTTATACTACACGCTGCAAAAACCTGATATTCCTCCAAAAGCAAAAGCAGTCATTATAGGAGCGTTAGGTTATTTTATTCTTCCTTTAGATTTAATTCCGGACTTTGCAGCAGGAGTTGGATTTACAGATGATTTAGGAGCTCTGGGGCTTGCATTGATTCAAGTTGCCATGTACATTGATGAAGGGGTTAAACTGAAAGCAAAAGAAAAAATTAAAACGTGGTTTTCAGAAGAACACAATTTTTCCATTATTGATGCTAAAATAAAGTAACGTTATGATCGAAAGGTAATTATTAAATAAAGTGAGCAAAAGAAGGTGATAGATGAATCATCTTCTTTTTAACCGATAATATATAGGTCTTTATAACTATTTTAATCCGTTTTATGTAAAAAAAGCAGGATTAAAATATTTTTTTCATTAAAATTTTAAGCAATGTAATTGAATAATTGCCCTACAAATGTTAAGTTAAAACATGTTCATAAATTCGTCACAGAAAGCAGTATACAAATAAGTAAGATTGTTTGTAAAAACTTTGTGAAATTATGGAACTTTTTAACTGAGAGTTTCAAACTCTTAGAGATTCTTCCTCATCAATCAGAAGTCGCTTTCTTTCGTTCCAAAATTAAGCATCTTTCATTTGAAGGTGTTTTTTTTCAGCCTAAGTAAGCCAACAACATGATTGTATGACAAGTTTTTGCTAAGGTTGTATAGTTACTGTATTGTATGACAAGTTTTGTGTGATTTGATGTTAAATAAATGAACAGCTTCGAAGTAAATAAATGATTGCAGAAAAACAAAGTCCATGCGTTTTCATGAACCATTATACGTTACTTCATATTTGTAGAGATGTTTAGCAAAAGGGAGATGAATGGCCTGACGTAAACAATATCCATAGAAAAGCCTTAGAAGATAATTATCTTTCTAAGAAAGCAAATTTATATGATTGATTCTAATCTAAACAATGGAGTGTTCAAAAATGGAAATTAGTCAAATCTTTATTATTTTAACCCCAATCTTTTTTGTTATTTTGCTAGGTTATTTAGCAGGGTACTTTAAAAAGTTTGATGCAACAACATCTAAAGGGTTAAATACGCTTGTAACAAAATTTGCGTTACCTGCACATCTATTCGTTGGTATTACCACAACATCAAAACAAACGCTTATTGAAAAATGGCCGTTTTTACTAGCATTAGTTCTTGGTATTATTGGATTTTATGTTCTTTTCTTACTTGTTGCAAAATATGTATTCAAATACTCACTAACAGGCGCGTCTATGTTCTCTTTAAACTCTACGCAGCCAACGTTTGCGTTTATGGGTATTCCAGTATTAGGTAGCTTGTTTGGCGCGGATGTAGTAGCAATTCCAATCGCCATTACTGGTATCGTAGTAAATGCGATGCTTGATCCTTTAGCAACTATTATTGGTACGGTTGGACAGCGCGAAAGAAGTGAAGGCGATTCAGAAGAAAGCTTATTTAAAGTAACGATTAAATCAATCTTACACGGTCTTTCTGAGCCGTTAGCCTGTGTTCCTTTAATCGCAGTAGTATTAGTATTATGTGGGTTCCAATCTCCAGATTTACTATCAAGCAGCTTAGACCAAATTGGTTCAATTACATCTGGTGCGGCACTATTCGCAGTTGGGGTAACAATTGGTATCCGTAAAATTCAATTTAGCCCAGCGGCATTTGGTATTGCGATTTTAAAAGTGGCTATTCAGCCGCTTGTAATGTTAGGAATTGCAACAGCAATGGGTCTATCATCAGCTGATATCGTAAAATTAGTATTATTAGTAGCGTTCCCAGGTTCAGCTGTAGCAGCGATGATTTCAGTTCGCTTTGACAGCTTAGCTGGTGAAACAGCTTCAGCATTTGTACTTAGTGCCATTATGTCACTTGTTACATTACCGCTGTTAATTTCTTGGTTAATGTAATCACATATATGGATATAGAACAAAAAAGGCTTTGCTATTTTAGCAAAGTCTTTTTTTTGTACATCTATATTTAAAAAAGCTTTAAAAATTCTTGAGCGATTTTGGGAAGATAACTGTCGGTACGCCACGTAACTAAAGGCTCAATCACAAATGGATTATCTTCTATGTTTAAAATTTTAATATGTTCTAGTGAAAAAGAGGAAAGCATTGAATAAGGAACAATAGCAGCACCAAGGCCACGACATACTAAATTAAGAAGCATCGCTGAGTCATGGCATTCGCATAAAATATTAGGTGTTATATCCATCTTTTCAAATTCCTTTATAATGCGATTGTATATGCTTATTTCCCGATTTGAACGAAGAAGAATAAGAGGGAGAGAAGCAATTTCAGCGACTGAAATCTTTTCTGTTGCATAACCACTTTCTTTGGGAATGGCTACAACAAAAACATCTGGTGCAAGTGTTTTTGTTTTGACATGTTTATAAGGTAAGTCGGTAGTAGTGACTGCTACATCGATTTTTCCTTCCGTTAATAATTCGTTTAAGTGAGCTGGTTCGTTTTCATAGATGTTAAATGTGCTGTTTGGATACTGTTTTTGAATAAGAGTTAGCTTATCGAGAACCGTTGATGCACAGTAGATCGTACATCCGATTTCAAGCTTTTCATTTGTTACGTTTTTACATTCCTGTACTTCCAATACTGATTTTTCAACCCTTTGCACAATTTCTTTCGCTCGTTTTAAAAAAAGCTCTCCTTCTACCGTTAACAATAAGCGCTTGTTATTATTTCGTTCAAAAAGCAAAAGGCCTAGCTCATTTTCGAGCTGTTTTAGCTGCCTGCTTAAAGGAGGCTGAGCCATATGCAGGCGCTTTGCTGCTTTGGTCACATTTAATTCTTCAGCTATGACAATAAAATAATGCAGCTGTCTTAATTCCACTGTATTCAACTCCATACTTTAAAGGTATTATTATATATTTTATCAATATTTTAATTGTATGGAAAATGAGTGTAAAGTTAAATGTGTAACCAAAGCAGAGAGGAGGAAGAGAAATGAAAATAGCTGTAGGAATCACAGGAGCCACGGGAGCTATTCTAGGTATTCGAATTTTAGAGCTTTTGAAGAAGGCTTCTGTTGAAACGCATTTAGTCATGTCGCCTTGGGCTCATGCCACCATTAAGTTGGAAACACCGTATAGCGTTCAGCAAGTAGAAGCGCTAGCAGATTATTGTTATTCATATCAAGACCAAGCAGCAAAAATTTCGAGCGGTTCTTTTCGTATAGATGGAATGATTGTTAGTCCTTGCAGTATGAAAACATTAGCATCTATTCGAATGGGACTAGCAGATAACTTAATAGCGAGAACGGCAGATGTGATGTTAAAAGAAAGAAAGCCACTTGTGCTACTTCCTCGAGAAACGCCTTTGAATACGATTCATTTAGAAAACATGCTGGATCTTTCAAAAATGGGCGCTATCCTTGTGCCTCCTATGCCAGCATTTTATAACAAGCCTGAGACGATTGATGATATTGTCACTCATATTGCTGTTCGAACGTTAGATCAATTAGGAATTGAGCTTCCTGAGGCAAAAAGATGGAATGGAATTAAACATTTATCACAAGGAGGAAAATAAACATGGCTTATAAAGACTTTAGAGATTTCCTTAATACGCTACATAAAGAAGGGCAGCTACTGACGATTACAGATGAAGTGCAGCCTGATCCAGATTTAGGTTCAGCAGGTCAAGCCATCAGTAATTTAGGAGACCAAACGCCGGGATTATTATTTAACAATATTTATGGGTACAACGATGCAAAGGTAGCTCTAAACGTAATGGGTTCCTGGTCAAATCATGCGTTAATGATGGGAATGCCTAAATCAACTCCTGTAAAAGAACAGTTCTTTGAGTTTGCTCGGAGATATGAAAAATTTCCTGTCAAAGTAAAAAGAGAAGAAACGGCGCCATTTCATGAGTGTGAAATAACAGATGATATTAACTTATTCGACCTTTTGCCGTTGTTTCGCTTGAATCAAGGAGACGGAGGCTACTATCTAGATAAAGCGTGCGTTATTTCTCGTGATCAGCATGATAAGGAGAACTTTGGCAAGCAAAACGTAGGTATATATCGTATGCAGGTCAAAGGGAAAGACCGTCTAGGCATTCAACCTGTGCCACAGCATGATATTGCCATTCACTTGAAACAAGCCGAAGAAAGAGGTGAAAACCTTCCTGTATCAATTGCTTTAGGATGTGAACCTGCGATTGTCACAGCAGCCGCTACGCCGCTTCATTACGATCAATCAGAGTATGAAATGGCAGGAGCTATTCAAGGTGAGCCATACAGAATTGTGAAGTCTCAGCTCTCTGATTTAGATGTACCTTGGGGAGCAGAAGTGATTTTAGAGGGAGAAATTTTGGCTGGTGAACGTGAATATGAAGGTCCTTTTGGCGAATTTACAGGTCATTACTCCGGTGGAAGAAGCATGCCTGTTATCAAAATCAATCGTGTATACCATCGGAAAGATCCTATTTTTGAAAGTCTATATATCGGTATGCCTTGGACAGAAACAGATTATTTAATTGGAATCAATACAAGCGTTCCTTTATATCAGCAGCTAAAAGAAGCATATCCTGAAGAGATTGAAGCTGTGAATGCGATGTATACTCATGGTCTCGTTGCTATCATTTCAACGAAAAGCCGATACGGAGGATTTGCTAAGGCGGTTGGTATGAGGGCATTGACTACGCCGCATGGATTAGGATATTGCAAGCTAGTTATTTTAGTAGACGAAGATGTGGATCCGTTTAATTTACCGCAAGTCATGTGGGCGCTATCGACAAAAATGCACCCAAAACATGATGTTATAACAGTGCCTAATCTTTCAGTTCTGCCACTTGATCCAGGATCTGAGCCGGCTGGTATTACAGATAAAATGATTTTGGATGCTACAACACCAGTTGCACCGGAAACAAGAGGCCACTATTCTCAGCCTTTAGATACACCACTTGAAACTGAAAAATGGGAAAAAATCTTAACGAATATGATGCAAAAATAAACAAGGAGGAATCGACATGCATACTTGTCCAAGATGTGAAGCCAAACAAGCGAACTTAGTATCTAAATCACCAGTTGAAGGAGCCTGGGAGATTTACTTATGCAACGTGTGTTTGTTTACCTGGCGTTCTTCTGAACCTGAGACCATTACCAATCCTGAAAAATACCCTCGACCATTTAAAGTCAATCCAAAAGACGTACCGCTGGCAACGCACGTGCCTCCTGTGCCACCCCGATCTTAATCAGCAAAGGTGGTAAGTAAAATGAATAAAGCAGAGCTGCCAAAAGTCGTGCGCGTATTTTTAAATGGAAAAGACTTAGAAAGAAAACAGTATGATGCGATACTGCTATCTACAGTGACATCCGAGGGTTTTCCTCATGTAGCAATGATTAGCGCAGGAGAGCTGGTAGCTATTAGCTCTTCACGCGTCAAGCTGTTAGTATGGAAAGATACCACGTCTTCAAAAAACATGATACAGAATCATAAGGCAACCGTTACATTAGTTGTTGAAGGAAAAGCTTATTACATTAAATTTTGGCTGAAAAAAGAAGCTCCTGTGTTATCAGGCTATGAGTTATTTACGGGAGAAGTAGCCGCTGTTAAAGAAGATTACGCAAAATATGCAGTTTTAACATCAGGAATTCAATTTCAGCTTCATGATTCCAAAGAGGTACTGAGCCGCTGGAAGCAATCAATTAAGGCTGTTCTTTCTACTGAAAAAACCGATTCTTAAAAATAAGAATCGGTTTTTTAGCTGTAGTGAAATTTTTTCAAATAGCATGCTAGCTGAACTTTTAATAGGTGTTCACTGTTTGTAAATGATATGTTCATTTTTTCTTCAATTTTTTTCAACCGCTGATAGAGTGTATTAACATGAATATGAAGCTGCTTAGCTGTAAGTGAAGCAGAGCGGTTATTATCAAAATACGCTTCTAGCGTTTGCTCTAAAGGTTCATCGTTTGAATGAATGTTCTTAAGAGGGAGAAATACTTCATCAATAAAGGTTTTTACTTCTTCTTTCGATTGATTAATAAATAGCCGGTTAATTCCTATTTCCTCATATAATATGCATCCATCTTGCTGCTGAGACAGATGGTAAGAGATAGCTTTTTCAGCTTCACTATAACTTTTTCCTATTTGAGTAAAGTGAGAATACCGACTTCCAATCCCTGTTTTTACATGACATTCATTGTAGTAACGCCATTTTGAGAGTAAATCTTCTAATTGTTTGATAATAGCATGATGTTTTTCATAAGGGTCAAGCGTGAATACAATGGTTACTTTGGTATCGAATCCGTATACGACCGGTGCTTTTGAGCTGAAAATCGATTTGATGTCAGATACAAGGCGATGAAGGTGTAAGTTTAAGAGCTGCAGGTCCGCTTGTGAACGAATGGTAATGAGAGCGACCAGAATATGCTTTTTTGTATCAATGTTTAGCTCAGCTGCTTTTTGATACAGCAAAGTGGTGGCATAACACGATAAGTACTCACTAAATAATTCATGTGTTCGCTTGTAAAATAAATCGACTAACGTTTGTTTTTTCAGCATTTATATGTTTGAACATATGATAGATGAAGCGTGCGTACACTATGCCATTACAAACAGCGGAGGTATCTCTCCTAATGTTGTTCAAGCAGAAGCGGAAGTGATGTACTTAATTCGTGCTCCGAAGCCATCTCAAGTAAAAGAACTTTATGAACGGGTTGTAAAAATTGCAAAGGGAGCGGCTTTAATGACTGAAACACAAATGGAACAGTAAATTCAAGGAGCCTGCGCTAATCTAATTCCAAATCAAACAATGGAGCAGCTGATGCATAAGCAAATGATGCAGATAAATTTGGCTGAAGTGAAAGACTCGTAAATAGCTTTTGCCAAAGCTATTTACGAGTCTATATCCGCTGAAGATAAAGAAGCAGCAAAAAAACAAGTGGGTTCACTGCTAGACAGAGCTTTAGCGGATCATCCAGTCTTCAACCAAATTGCTCCTATGTCTAAAAATGTTTCCTTCATGACAGGATCAACTGATGTCGCAGACGTTAGCTGGAATGTTCCAACTGCACAGTGCGTGACCGCAACGTGGGCTTATGCTACGCCGTTTCATACGTGGCAAGCTGTTGCTCAAGGGAAAACGGAGTATGCTCATGATGCGATGTTATTGGCTGGAAAAGCCATCGCGGCTACGGCGATTGAAATGTTAGAAAATCAAGAGCTGATTAGTCAAGCAAAACAAGAGCTGGAGGATAGGCTAGAAGGGGAAAGCTATGAATGTCTTGTGCCTTCACATATACAGCCACCTAATTACTCAGAAAGTGAGCAGGAAGACTATAGCGTGGTATAAAAAACGAGGCGTGAAAAACGTATTTTCGTTTAAGGAAGATCCGAACGATGAATCGTTCGGATTTTTTTATTGTTAGGTTGAACGTAAGTTTCATTTATCCCGTTTGTTCGTCTTTAGATTGGATTGATGTAGTTATGGCTCAATCTCTTTTTTGTTTTCATTAAAAATAAATGGTTAAAAATATATCTCTTTGCTGAACCTAACCCTATCTAATTGTTTAGGAAAAGAGGTAAGAAACATGAGAGCATACAAAGTAGAAAAAGATGGGTCAATTTCAACTTCACTAAAAGGAAAATCAGTTTTATCCACTTCTTATTTAAATAAAGGTTCTGCTTTTACTGAAGAAGAAAGAGAAAACCTTCATCTGCAGGGACTTCTTCCTCCAACGGTTTTAACGTTAGAAGAACAGGTGAAAAGAGCATATGAGCAGTTCAAAAAAGCACCGAATGATCTTCAAAAAAATAATTCGTTGAATGATCTACATAACCGGAACGTCGTCTTATTTTATCGTTTGTTAACCGATCATTTAAGTGAAATGCTTCCTATTATTTACACGCCTACTGTAGGTCAATCCATCCAAGAATACAGCCATGAATACCATCGACCTGACGGACTATATTTATCCGTAAATGAAGCGGATCGATTAAGTGATGCGATTGAAAACTTAGGACTCGACAGCGAAGATATTGATTTGCTTGTTGTAACGGATTCAGAAAGTATTCTCGGCATCGGGGACTGGGGTGTAGGAGGGATAAATATTGCAGTTGGAAAGTTAGCGGTCTACACAGCTGCAGCAGGAATTGACCCAAGCCGCGTACTGCCTGTCGTTCTTGACATGGGGACCAATAACAAAAAGCTTCTTGAAGATCCTTTGTATTTAGGAAATCGTCATGAACGAGTAAAAGGAGAAGACTATAATCGTTTTATTGCTCAATTTGTAAAAGAAATAACGACCAAGTTTCCTAAAGCGCTTCTTCATTGGGAGGATCTTGGGAATATTAACGCGCGTCACATTATGAAAGAATACGGCGATAAAATTTTAACGTTTAATGATGATATTCAAGGAACGGGAGTAATTACTCTTGCAGCCGTTTTAACAGCGGTGCGCATTACAGGAACGCCTTTAAAAGATCAGAGGGTTGTTGTATTTGGACCGGGATCTGCTGGAATTGGGAATGCTGATCGTATTCATAGTACGATGATGCTTGAAGGGCTGTCTGAAGAAGAAGCATATGCTCGTTTTTGGGCATATGATTACAGAGGTCTGTTAACCGAAGATATGGAAGATTTAGCTCCTTTTCAACAACCGTATGTTCGCCAAAATGAAGAGATTAAAGAATGGGAAAAAGACGATGAAAATAAAATTTCACTGTTGGAGCTTGTCAAGCAAGTGAAGCCAACGATTTTAATTGGAACGTCAGGCGTCACGGATGCTTTTACCGAAGAAATTATTAAAGAAATGGCAAAACATGTAGAGCGCCCGGTGATTATGCCGCTTTCAAACCCAACTAAACTTGCTGAAGCTGTTCCGGAAAATATTATAAAATGGACGGAAGGAAAAGCCCTTATTGCAACGGGAAGTCCATTTGAGCCCGTTGAATATAACGGGCATACCTATGAAATCGGACAGGCTAATAATGCATTTGTGTTTCCGGGTCTTGGTTTAGGTGCAATTGTGGTTCGTGCTCAAAAGTTTACTGAATCTATGTTTGCAGAAGCAGCCAATGCAGTAGCGCGTATAGCAGAAACAGACACAAAAGGAGATACGCTTCTTCCCAACATTAAAGATCTTCAAAAAGTATCAAAGGCGGTTGCTGTAGCAGTTGCCGATGCTGCTGTAAAAGATAACGTAGCAACTGTTGCCGAGCAAAATGTAAATGAACTTGTAGAAGCAGCGGTATGGCAGCCTGTTTATAAACCGGTTAAGGCAAAAAATGAATGAGGTGAATGATAAATGAGCATAGGTCAAATTTTTCTCATTCTCGCGCCTATCTTTTTTGTCATTTTGCTTGGTTATTTAGCAGGGCACTTTAAAAAATTTGATAAGCAAACGTCTAAGGGGCTCAACACATTAGTAACGAAGTTTGCGCTTCCTGCACACTTATTTGTAGGTGTAACGACAACGCCAAGAAAAACACTCATAGACGAATGGCCGTTTTTAGTAGCGCTGATTTTAGGAATCGTCGGGTTTTACCTCATTATATTGCTCGTCGTGAAGTATGCAGGGAAGCATACGTTAACTGCCTCTTCTATGTTTGCCCTAAACTCAGCTCAGCCAACGTTTGCTTTTATGGGCATCCCAGTACTCGGAGGATTGTTCGGTGCAGGCGCAGTAGCGATTCCAATTGCCATAACAGG
The DNA here is from genome assembly GCF_056099005.1 of Priestia sp. 53B2. Taxonomy (NCBI): domain Bacteria; kingdom Bacillati; phylum Bacillota; class Bacilli; order Caryophanales; family Bacillaceae; genus Priestia; species Priestia sp. 53B2. Next base: position 131,292 of record NZ_JBLZXA010000030.1, on the reverse strand, counting down.
AATCGTGGTGAATGCGATTTTAGATCCGCTGGCAACGATTTTAGGAACCGTTGGACAACGGGGGCGGAAAGAAGGGGAAGAGAAAACAAGTTTATTTAAAGTAACGGTTCATTCCATTTTGCATGGTTTATCTGAGCCTTTGGCATGTGTACCGTTAATTGGAGTGATTTTAACGCTTTGCGGCTTTCAGTCACCTAAACTTTTACAGGATATGCTTGATCAAATCGGGAGTATCACATCGGGAGCGGCTTTGTTTGCGGTAGGAGTAACGATTGGAATTGGAAAAATTAACTTCAGTAAAGGCGCGCTTGGGATCGCTGTCTTAAAAGTAGCGGTTCAACCGATCGTTATGCTTGGAATCGTAGTATGGATAGGGTTGTCTTCAGATGAAGTGACAAAAGCTATTTTACTGGTAGCTTTTCCTGGGTCTGCTGTAGCTGCGATGATTGCTTTGCGGTTTGAAAGCTTGGAAAACGAAACGGCATCTGCTTTTGTTATTAGTGCTATTTTATCGTTGGTTACGCTGCCGCTTCTTATTTCTTGGCTTATGTAAATAAAAAAACGAAAGAGGAGAATTCCTCTTTCGTTTTAAGACGGATTAATAAGCTAATGCAAATAATCCTTTGATATGAGATAAGTAACGAACGTTACTTGCTTCTTTCATAAGTGATGCTGGTAAACCTTTTAATTGCGTTTTGTTTCCGCCGATTGTACCAATTGCATCTTTGCGTCCAAGACTTCCTAGTGTACCAGAGAAAACAGGAACGAATGATTCCATTGCTCCGCCGCGAATAGCTACTGCTAAGTTCACGCCTACAACTTCACCCATTTGCCAAGCTAATTGAGCAGTAGGTGGGTAAGGGCGACCTTCTGGACCCATTACAACCGCTGAGTCACCAGCAAGGAATACATCTTTATGAGATGTAGATTGTAAGAATTCATTTACAAGTGCACGACCGCGGTTTACTTCGATACCTGAGTTAGCAACTACAGAGTTACCTTGAACTCCGCCAGTCCATACCATTGTTTTTGTTTCAATTTTGCTTCCGTCTTTAAGTTCAACAGTTGTAGCATCCATTTTTGTTACAGGTGTACCAGTAACGAATGTAACGCCACGTTTTGTTAAGCTTGATTGAGCGCGCTCTACTAATTCAGCAGGGAAGCCTGGAAGAACTGTAGGAGCTGCTTCTACACAGTATAGAGAAATTTCTTTTGGATCAACACCGTGTTTTAGACATAGGCTTGGCATTAAGTCAGCGTATTCACCAACAAGTTCGATACCTGTTAATCCGCCGCCGCCAACTACGATTGTACCGTCAGCTTTATTTTTTGTTTTGCTGTATTCAGCGATACAAGCTTCTACGTGTGCACGTAAACGGTTTGCATCATTTACTGATTTAAGAACGAAGCTGTGCTCTTCTAAACCAGGGATACCGAAGTAAGCAGTTTCACTACCTAAAGCTGTAACAAGGTAGTCGTAGCTTAATTTTGTACCATCTTCAAGAGATACTTCACGTTGATCTGGTGAGATTTCTTTTACCGTTGCAATTTTTAAATCAACGTTGTAGTTTTTAAGTAATTTATCAAGTGGTAAAGCTACCGCTTGTTCAGAAACGCCGCCTACAGCTAGACGGTGTAATTCTGTAATGATTTGGTGAGTAGCAAAACGGTTCACTACTGTAATTTTTGCTTCATCCGCACTTAGGTGTTGGCGAGCTGTCATTGCAGTTAATAAACCACCGTAACCGCCGCCTAAAATTAAAATATGTTTTGACATAGTCGATCCTCCGTCCACACTTTTTAATGAAGATTATTTTTGTTTTTCGTTTGTAATGTCTAAATACGCTTGTGCAAAGCGGAATAGTTTTTGAGCTTGTGGATCTTTAAGCATGCGTAATAAACCGAATAAACCGATTGAATTAGAAGCATTTGCTTCTGCACGATCGTTTGCTTCGATTGCAGTAGCTGCAAGACCTTTTACTGTTCCTTCTACTGGCTCGATAAATTCTTTTACTCCACCAAGTAGATCTTCTTTTAATACGTCGTCAGTTAATAATGATTGCGCAACGTCGTAAGTTTTTGTAAGCACCGTTACCATTTCAGATAATTTTGGTAAATTATCTACAAGAACAGTAAGAGCTTCTTGTACTTCAGGCTTTAACAATTGATCTAACACATCCGCTTGACCTTTGTTAACTGCCGCTTCTGTTTGTACAGCAGCATTTTCCTCTGCAGCTGATTTTTGAATAGTTGATTGAGACATGAAAAGTCCTCCTTTGCTGGATACTGTTGCATATGTAGTTCCTAGTTATCTGCTAGACTTTCAAACTACATTGTGAAGTTGTGAAATCTTGCACATAATTCTATTTTAATTTTAATACGAGATAAAATCAACTCATTTCGTTGAAAAAATAAGTGAAGAACCTCGTAACCCTTTGTTTAATAAAAGTTTATAAAAAATAAAGCGAATAATTGCCTAGGTAAATAAAATTAAAATAGGGAACTAACATGATTCCTATTCCTACGATAAAACAAATAACGTCATATTTCAACACATACGAACTTAATATTCTATAAGTAGTAAAAAGATAGGGCGCATTTACTATTTAAAGAGTTTTCAAAAAATTACATTGACTTACTATGGTGTTCTACATATAATCTAAATATAACATCTTATGTAAGGAGATATAACATGGTTATAGTGGATGAACTTTATCATAATGTGGTCATTACATTGCCTCAATTAAAATTAATTGAATTTATAATGAAGTTAAAAGAAGCTAAAGCACAAGAAATAGAAGATATAAAGACGAAAATTAGTAAATATGAAGAGAAGAAACGTGCTGAAGAAGCTTGGTATCAATCACTATCACCGTTTCGTAAATTTTTTACCGGGCGTCCCTTAAGTCAGCACCAAGCGGTTGAGTATATGGTATACGTAAAGGAGCGCTTTAAAAAAATTGATCACCTTAAAGCTCAAATGCGAGAGCTTCATGAAGTTCTCGAACTAATAAAAGCAGAAAATGAAGAAACAAGTGAAATTACGCTTTCGCCTGCTATTGTACAAGAAATAAAGCGGCTAAAAAGCAGTGGAGGCGTGGTTATATGAGCGTTAATGAACTAAGTTTAGGTGTAAATACAACGTGGGTCGTGTTAACAGCGGCGATGATTTTGTTAATGGAAGGCGGCTTTGCCTTGCTAGAGGCAGGTTTTGTCCGCTATAAAAATAGCGTGAATATCATTATGAAAGTATTCGCCGATATTACAATAGGAACGCTTTGTTTCTATTTAATTGGTTTTGGATTAATGTACGGTGATGATTTAGGTGGAGTTGTCGGTAAAAGCGGTTTTGCGCTATCAGGTAATTTATCGCACCTTGACATTCCAATTGGACTTGAAACGTTTTGGTTGTTTCAATGTGCTTTTGTCATTGCTGTCATTTCTATTGTTTCTGGAGCAGTAGCAGAACGAATTAATTTCCGTGCGTACCTTTTATATGCGATTTTGATGACTACATTTATTTATCCTATAGCCGGACACTGGATTTGGGGAGGCGGATGGATTAGTAAGTTAGGGATGCTTGATTTTGCCGGTTCGGCAGTTATCCATGCTCTTGGCGGTTTTTCAGCTTTAGCAGCTGCAATCATGATTGGACCAAGAAAAGGGAAGTTCACGAAAAATGGAATTAGTTCTGTTTCTCTTCCAAGCAATTTGCCGCTTGCATCAGTGGGTGCCTTTTTATTATGGTTTGGATGGTTCGGGTTTAATGCAGGAAGTACGCTAAGTGCCACTGACGTTAGAATTGGTCACATTGCTATTGTCACAATGTTATCAGCAGCAGCAGGCGGAGCAGCTACTTTATTTTATACTTTATTTCGCTACAACCGTTCAGATGCACCTTCTGTAATAAATGGATCGCTTGCCGGACTGGTTGGCATTACGGCCGGGTGCGCTTTTGTTAACACACCATCTGCTATTTTTATTGGAGCTGTATCTGGCTTATTAATGATGGCAGCTACAAACTGGCTCGAAGCACGTCAAATCGACGATCCTGTAGGAGCTTTTCCTGTACACGCTGCTTCGGGAATATGGGGCACGTTGGCTGTGGGCTTGTTTTCTACAGACGGCGGTGTGTTTACAGGAGGAGGCTGGACGTTACTTGGCGTTCAACTTCTTGGGTTAATCGCTCTATGCGCTTGGGGATTTGTTACGACGTGGATAGGGTTAAAGGTTATTTCCTTGGTGGTTCCGCTTCGATCTACGGAAGAAGAAGAAGAAGTGGGCTTAGATATCAGTTACCATGGTATCATGGCAGCTCATCAAGCTCCTGAATTTATTGAATATGAAAACTACTATGCGGAAGTAAAAGAAAAAGCCGCAGATTCGTAATAAAAGGCCGCTCTTTATAACAAATGGGCGGCCTTTTTATGTAAAAAAAAATAGATTTAAAATACTTGGTTTAAATGATTGAAAAGTCAGAATATTTGTGTTATATTATAAAAAAGCCAAGGAGTTGATTTCTTATGAAAAAGAATTTACTTAATTCACCGCAAAAATCCAACGGAAAGGTGCTTGATGCATTATTCGCTGAGATGATTTTAGACAAGGCGATTGCAGAATTTCGTAAAGCACAGCTAAAAGAAGAAATCGACCGCACGCTATTGATGAAAAATAAAGAAGAGTTTTTAAAACTCTCATCAGAACTTAAACAAATTTCTTAATTACTTACTATACTTCACACACCATCTATTTTTAGGTGGTGTGTTTTATTTTTGAGACCTGCTAAAAGGGATTAATTAGTGATAATTATGAATATATTCCTATTTAAAACTTTATTTACATTAATTGTATTGACTTCTTTTATGGATTTTTTTAACATAAACAAGAATTAAAGAGGAGGGGTTTGGTTGGGACATCTATTATTAGTAGATAGCTTGATTGCAGGTATTGTTTGCATTGTGTTAGGAATTTTATTTAGAGCTCATAAAACAAGCAAATTTTTGTATGGCATAGGGATTGTGTTTGGGCTTATTTTTGTCATTGGGACGGTCACCCATTCTCCATCTAATACGGAAACTTCATCAGTTACAGCTGAGAAAGTAGAAGCAAATCAAAAAGACAGTAAAGACACGTCAGAACTTAAAGCTCTCGTTACTAAGGGAATGACAGATAAGGAATTTCAAAAAGAAAAAGAGAAAGCCGCTTTTCAACAGTCAGACTTAATTGCGTTAGGTAACGGAGAAGTCGGATATGTGATCAAGGCTGAAGACGGTTACGTTGTAGCTGATACGAATGGCGAAACCATTTCAAGCGTTGAAACGTTTAAAACGGCTGATGAAGTAGAACAGTATGAATTAAATGAAGTTAAAAAAGTACATAAAGATGTAAGAACAGTTGATGCTCATTATACGGCTTCAGATTTAGAAAGCTTAGAAGATTTTGATCAAAAAATTAATGAAGTGCTGAAGCGCGTTAATCTTACAAAAAAAGAGTTTAATGAACTAAAATTAAAGGATGTTAAGACATTAACTTCTCATGAAATAGAAGTAATGAAGGCTATACGTGATTCTGTTTCTCCCCTTACAAAAGATACGCTGCTGCAAAAAACGATCCCTGCTAAAGATATTGAAAAGTATGTAGATGGATCTTATACGGCAGTGGGAGGATATGTAGCTAAAGCTGAAGATGTTCACGATATTACTTCGTACAAAGATTTTGTTGAAAGCTTACGTTTAGATTACACCGATGGTTCAGGCAAAAGGCCGTTTCCTGAAGAAGGATCGACGTACGGTGTAATCAAATTTAAATCGCAAGCGGTAAGTCACGTTGATATTCCCTACGGAACTGTGTTCGGAGGGAAAACAACAGATGGACCTCCATGTACGCTTAATGGGTTTACAGGATCTCGAAACGGGGAAACCGTTCCAGAGTTCAAATTTGATAACTATTATCCACCAGCAAACGGAGCGGAACTATACCAAGTGGTAAATGGGGAAGAAGTACTTTTAGCTACCTATGTGGCAGAAGAAAAACGATTTGTACCAGCGGTTGCTAACCCAATGTAAAGGACTGGTTTTTTGTGATTCGAAAAGGTTTGTATGCAGCATATAATGAACGAGATTACGAATGTTATGAAACGGAAAACGGGTGTGTAAAGCTGATTAGCTATGATAAAGGCGATGTAGCAAATGGATTCATTCCATACAATGACACGACTTTTACAAAAGAAGTTCCTCGTGATGCTGTTGAAGAAGTGTTTTTTGTAGCTCCGTATGCTACTTATCAAAATGAAACGTTTGGTGTGTCAGATGCTTCTGATCGTCGAGTGCTTTTGACCACATCTGAAAAAGAAAAAGCTGATAAATATCATTTTCAACGAACGGATAAATATCTATACGAAAAACATGTGTTAAAAGAAGAAGTGAGGTTAATGGAGAAAAAAACTCCTTACTCATAAGACGCCATAATAAAAAGAGGATGCACTCGCATCCTCTTTTTATTTAATCAATTTTCTTGAAGTGTTTCTGTTCGTATTATCATTTGTACGAAGGAAGGTAATGCCAAGACCGATTAATCCTCCTACAATAGCAGGAACTACCCAGCCGAGACCCACTCCATACATAGGTAGAATCGATGTAAACAGATCGTTTACTGCCGCAATTTTGAATCCAGCAGCATTTAAGCCATCAAATAAACTAACGATAAACGTGAACAGAAGGCTTACTTGGTAGACTTCAGAACGTCCTTTAAATAAAGGATGTAAAAATGTTAAAGCAATTAACACAATAGCTAACGGATAAATAGCTGTTAAGACCGGAACCGAAATAGCGATTAATTCCGTTAAACCAAAGTTTGCTACAACGGCGCTGAATGCTGATAAAATGACAGCAATCAACTTATAAGAAACACTTGGAAACAGCTTATGGAAAAAGGAAGAACAAGATGTTACAAGGCCTACACTCGTCGTTAAACAAGCAACGGTAATCATCAGACCTAAAAGAATTCCTCCGTAAGAGCCAAAGTAGTAATTCGATACTTCAGCCAAAACCGTGCCTCCGTTATCAAGACGTCCAAGCTCTGATACGCTTGAAGCACCCATATAGGACAATGCGCTATAAATAAGAGCTAAAATAACGGCAGCGATAGCCGTAGCTTTTGCACAAATTGAGATAATTTGTCGGTTTGTTTTTGCGCCTTTTTCTTTAATTGCATTAATAATAATAATTCCAAAAACAAATGATGCGAGTGTATCCATTGTTAAGTAGCCTTCTTGAAAGCCTTTAAAAAATGCGTGTGTTGTATAAGCTTCGCTTGGCGCTTCGAATTTTCCAATCGGGTTCACAACGGCTACAATTACCAATATTCCAATAAACGTTAATTTAATAGGTGTTAAAACTTTTCCTACTAAATCGACAATTTTCGCGGGATTTAGCGAAAAAAAGCACGTAATTGTAAAGAAAATTACTGTGAAAATGATAAGAGGAAGGTGACCTGAATTTTCTGATAAAAAAGGCTTAACGCCAATTTCAAAAGAAACACTTCCCGTTCTTGGCATCGCAAAAAGCGGTCCGATTGCCAAGTATAAAATCGTAGTAAAGATAATACCGAAAGCCGGATGTACGCGACTAGCTAAAGACTGTAGATCCTCTTTTCCGGAAAAACCAAATGCGAGAACGCCTAGAAGAGGCAGACCTACACCCGTTACTAAAAATCCAGCGTTTGCTGACCAAATATTGCTTCCAGCAGATTGACCTAACATCGCAGGGAAAATTAAATTACCTGCACCGAAGAATAGGGCAAAAAGCATAAAGCCAATAACCACTATAAATGAAAAAGGAACTTTGTTTGACACGTTAAAACCTCCAAAATTATAAATGCTTTTTATTATCGTGTTGAATAATTAAAATTTTCAGAATTTTATATTCGAATAATAAAAATAAACATGTATCGTATTATACTAACCTAAAATGCATATTTCAATATAAAATTTTATTTTTTTAATTTATTCGCTGAAATAGCAAAAATAGAAAAATAAGCAGCGAAAAAATCTCGGTATACAACAATCATTTGATATGATAAAACAGAACTGTAAGTTTTAAAAATTTGCATGTGCGTTCTTACATTTTTTTAGTAAAGAGCTGTTTACATAAGATGCTGTAAGGGTGTATATTTATACACGGTTCGTTGAACCGCATATGCTCAATGGGTGAAAGTCAACTGTGCGAAAGGAGCAAGAAAGTGAAAAGGTTAGGTCTAGCAACTCAGATTCTAATTGGACTGATTTTAGGCGTAGCTGTAGGTGCTATCTTTTACGGAAGCGATACGGCCATTTCTATTTTACAGCCGGTTGGAGACATATTTATTCATTTAATTAAGATGATTGTCGTACCGATTGTGATTTCAGCATTAATCGTAGCGGTCGCAGGAGTGGGCGACATCAAAAAATTAGGTAAGCTTGGCGGAAAAACAATTCTTTATTTTGAAATTGTTACAACCATTGCGATTGTAGTGGGGATTATTGCCGCGAACTTATTCCACCCTGGTGCAGGGGTTGATATAGGACATATTGAAAAAAGCGATATTTCTCAATATGAGGCAACGGCAAAAACGTCTGAAAGTACAGGGGTTGCTCAGGAGCTTCTTCATATTGTTCCGACAAACGTCTTTCAATCGGTAGCAGAAGGCGATCTTTTACCAATCATTTTATTTTCCGTACTGTTTGGTGTAGGCGTAGCTTCGATTGGAGAGAGAGGAAAACCTGTTTTAGCCTTTTTTGAAGGCGTCTTGGATGCAATGTTTTGGGTAACTAATTTGGTGATGAAATTTGCTCCAGTAGGTGTATTTGCACTTATTGGTGTTAATATTATAAAGTTTGGTGTCGGATCACTTCTTCCATTAGGAAAATTAGTGTTCGCCGTTTACTTCACCATGATTTTCTTTGTGCTTGTGGTTCTTGGAATTATTGCTAAAATGGCTGGAACAAGCATGTTTACGCTGCTAAAAGTGTTAAAAGACGAGCTGCTTCTTGCTTTTACAACGGCAAGTTCAGAAGCGGTTTTACCATCTCTTATCAAAAAGATGGAAGACTTCGGTTGTTCTAAGTCGGTTACATCGTTTGTCATTCCAACAGGCTACACGTTTAACTTAGATGGTTCAACCATTTATCAGGCGCTGGCATCGCTGTTTATTGCTCAAATGTACGGCATCGACCTTTCCATTATGGATCAAATTCAGCTCCTTCTTGTGCTAATGTTAACCTCAAAAGGAATGGCTGGTGTACCAGGGGCATCGTTTGTAGTTGTACTTGCTACACTTGAATCTATGGGCTTCCCTCTTGAAGGCATGGCATTTATTGCAGGAATTGACCGCATTCTTGATATGATGCGTACCACAGTTAACGTAGTAGGAAATGCTTTAGCTGCAATTGTAATGTCCAAGTCAGAAGGCGAGTTTGATAAGCAAAAATCATTAAATTATATAAATGAATTAAAGAAATCAAACATAGCTTAAAACAAAAAAGCCGGGCAGCTGCCCGGCTTTTTTGTTTGGAGCTGCCTGTTATCTTTTTTGAAACATATGGTAAAATAAAAGAAATGAGAGACAAAGGAAGTGTCATAATGACGGAAACTGTTCAGTTAATTAAAAAGCTTGTTTCGATTCCCAGTCCTTCTGGAAATACAGAAAAGGTGATTTCATTTGTCGAAGACTATGTAAAAGAGCTAAATATTCAAACGTATCGCAATCGAAAAGGAGGCTTAGTCGCTACTATTCCCGGTAAAGATACAGATCACCACCGCATGCTGACGGCTCATGTCGATACATTAGGTGCTATGGTAAAAGAAATCAAACCGAGTGGGCGTCTGAAAATCGACTTGATTGGAGGATTTCGCTACAATTCTATTGAAGGAGAATATTGTGAAATTGAAACTTCATCAGGAGAAGTATTTACAGGAACCATCCTGATGCATCAAACATCTGTTCATGTGTATAAAGATGCAGGGAAAGCTGAGCGAAATCAAGAAAATATAGAAATTCGACTGGATGAAAAAGTACATAGCGCAGAAGATGTTCGCAGCCTTGGAATTGAAGTCGGCGACTTTGTTTCGTTTGATCCTCGTATAGAAATAACAAAAAGAGGTTTTATTAAATCTCGTCATCTCGATGATAAAGCAAGCGTAGCTTTATTGCTTCAGCTCATGAAAACAATTCAAGAAGAACAGATCGAACTGCCATACACTACGCACTTTCTCATTTCAAATAATGAAGAAATTGGATACGGAGGAAATTCGAACATTACGCCTCAAACAGTAGAATACTTAGCTGTTGATATGGGTGCTATGGGAGATGGACAATCTACCGATGAATACACCGTATCTATTTGTGTAAAAGATTCAAGTGGCCCTTATCATTATGGTTTGAGAAAGCATTTGGTGGAGCTAGCTAAGCAGCATGATATTCAGTACAAATTAGATATTTATCCGTTTTACGGATCAGACGCTTCTGCTGCTATTCGTGCCGGACACGATATCGTACACGGCTTAATTGGTCCAGGAATTGATTCTTCTCATGCGTTTGAGAGAACGCATCAAGATTCATTGAACCATACGTATAAGCTTCTTTATCACTATGTGCAGTCGAACATGGTTCTACTTTAAGAGAGGAATATTTAATTAGTGTATTTTTATGCAAAATAAAGAGCAGGACGGGATTGTGATGTCTGTACTTTCTTTTTTTAATAAATACTATATATTTTTTTACTGGTGAAGCAACAGTTGGTTAAAAAAGCACCCTTTTTAAAGAGGACTGCTTAAACCTTTTGTACATTGTGTTCATTTACAGAAGTTAAAATGTTTTTAAATTTTAAAAAGTTTCTTGTGACAAGTTTTGTAGAATGGGTTTTCAAAAGGAAATGGTTTCGGCATAATGTGGATATAGCGATCACTACAATAATCGGAGGCGAATCTTTTCATGTGGGTACTGACGGTATATGCTGGAAAAGAAATGAAAATGTTTGAATTTGAAACTGAAAAGCAGGCGAGAGAAGCGTTTGCTAAAACAAATGGCTGTAAAGTCCTTTCAGAAGTTGTGTATTATAATGATCCTCATTTAACATTAGTAGCTATATAATGAAAAAACAAGAGCTGATTTTATGCTCTTGTTTTTTTATAGATGCTTGTATCTTCCGAAAAGAATAGAGTTGAAATAAAAAAAAATGTACGCTATGATATGGTAGTTACTTCTATTATTCTGATAGTTTAAAAGGTTCATATATATCAAACAGCAACAGTAAAGATGCCAAGAAGGCTTAATAGGGAAACTGGTGAAAGGCCAGTACTGTCCCCGCAACTGTAAGTGTGGACGAACGAGTATAACCACTGTGAAGAAATCACGGGAAGGTTCTCAAGTAGAATGATACACAAGTCAGGAGACCTGTCTTTATTGTGAAGTTTCTATTTCTCCGGGGAGCGGGAAGGAAGACGTTGGCTTAAAGTGGCATTCGTGTACACTCTTATTCTGACGTTTTACCCGCTCGCATATTAGCGAAGCGGGTTTTTCTCGTAGCGTAAAACTACATATCGTGCAAAAAAGGTGCGCAATGTTCACATTGCGTTAAATGGGAAGTCTGGTGTGAAGCCAGCGCGGTACCCGCCACTGTGAAGAGGAGCTGATTGCATATGCCACTGTATTCGGGAAGGCGCAATCAAGTGATGAATCGAAGTCAGGAAACCGGCCTTTTTCTAATGCGAAGCTTACCCTACGGGATATAGGTGGAAGTGCAAAAACTTAGTTTGAATTTTCTGCGCCTCTATCATTGATAGAGGCGCTTTTTTTAGTAAAGGAGCGATGAGTGTGACGACGTGGAACTTAAATGGAACAAAACATCACGTATTGATTTGTAATGGAAGCAGCTGTATGAGAAAAGGTGGAGAAGAAGCCACGCAAGCTATTCGAAATAAGGTGACGGAACTGGATTTGGATGAAACGGTTCATACAACGCGTACGCGCTGTAACGGACGATGCAAAGATGCTCCAGTAGCTATCGTGTATCCTTCAGGAGATTGGTACAAGCAGGTCACTGAAACCGTCGCTCACCGAATTGTCGAAGAGCATTTAGCAGGAGGCTGCAGTATAAGGGAATCGCTTATCTATGAATATGATCAAAACGGTTTCGTTTCTCCGGAAAACAGTGACTCCATAGAAGGAATTGACAAAGTAAAAAGTAACGCATAAAGGAGGAGCTAGCATGAAAGGTAAACTGTTAGTTATTGGATTTGGGCCAGGAAGCTTTGAACATATTACACAGCGAGCAAGAGAAGCCATTCAAGAAAGTGATATGATCATCGGTTATAAAACCTATGTGGAACTAATTCAAGGACTGTTAACGAATCAGCAAATTATTAGTACGGGAATGACCGAAGAAGTAAGCCGTGCACAAGAAGCTGTAAAGCAAGCTGAAGCAGGAAAAACCGTAGCTGTTATTTCAAGCGGAGATGCAGGAGTATACGGAATGGCAGGCCTTGTGTATGAAGTGTTGATTGAAAAAGGCTGGAAAAAAGAAACGGGCGTAGAGCTGGAAGTAATTCCTGGCATTTCGGCTATTAATTCATGCGCATCTCTCCTTGGAGCGCCCGTGATGCACGATGCTTGTACGATTAGTTTAAGTGACCACCTTACGCCTTGGGAGCTAATCGAAAAAAGAATTGAAGCAGCTGCACAAGCAGATTTTGTAGTGGCTTTTTACAACCCAAAAAGCGGAAGACGAACAAGACAAATTGTTGAAGCACAAAGAATTCTATTAAAGTACCGTTCCCCTGATACGCCTGTTGGCCTTGTGAAAAGCGCTTATCGTGACCGTGAAGAAGTCGTAATGACTAACTTAAAAGACATGTTAAACCACGAAATAGGCATGCTGACTACCGTTGTTGTCGGAAATTCATCTACGTTCTTTTACGACGATTTAATGATTACACCGCGAGGATATCAGCGGAAATATACCCTCAACCAAACAGAGCAGCCGCTAAGACCGCATCAGCGACTTCGAAAAGAAGCAGAACCATGGGCTCTCGATCAAGAAGAGACTGTAGAGCAAACAGCTTCAGCTATTGAAGCAGTTCAGGACACAAGAGAAGAAAAAGCAACTTCACGAGCTCTTGCAGAAGAAGCGCTTCAAGCAATTTTAGGTGAAACCACTTCTGCGGTCGTACACCAGTCAATACAGTCTATTTTCGAAGTGGCGGTTAGTCCAGGACTTGCAAATAAGAAATTCACGCCTGTTCAAATGACCACACTAGCAGAAGTTGTTGGTGAAAAAGGTACGATGGAGTATACACCTGACCATCAAATCAAACTGCAAATTCCAACGGCTCAGCCAGACGTGATTATTAAAAAGCTCCAAGCAGCTTCCTTTTTACTATCTCCGGTCGGAGACGTGTTCACAATCAAAGCGTGTGATTTTTGTGACGGAGAAAAAAGCGATGCTATTCCACATACGGAAGAATTACAAAAACGCCTTGGGGGAATGGACATGCCAAAAGAGCTGAAGCTTGGTATTAATGGATGCGGTATGGCCTGTTATGGTGCTGTTCAAGAAGATATCGGCATTGTCTATAGAAAAGGTGCTTTTGATTTATTTTTAGGAGCTAAAACGGTTGGACGCAATGCGCATTCAGGTCAAATTGTGGCGGAAGGCATAGCGCCCGATGACATTGTTGAAATAGTGGAGAACATTGTCCATGAATATAAAGAAAAAGGTCATCCTAATGAGCGATTTCATAAATTTTTTAAGCGTGTGAAGAACGTTTATGGATTCGACTATCAAGATATAACACCAAAAATAAAAGTAGAACCAGCTCCGTGTGGAGATTAAAAAATGGGAGGGCATTATATGAAATCAGTTTTATTTGTCGGTCATGGAAGCAGAGATCCTGAAGGGAACGATCAAATTCGCGAATTTATTTCGACTATGAAGCATGATTGGGACGCATCTATTTTAGTAGAAACGTGTTTTCTAGAGTTTGAACGCCCAAATGTAAGTCAAGGTATTGATACATGTGTGGCAAAAGGAGCACAAGATGTAGTTGTAATTCCAATTATGCTCTTGCCTGCTGGCCACTCTAAAATACATATTCCGGCGGCTATAGATGAAGCTAAGGAAAAATATCCACACGTAAACTTCGTATACGGACGTCCCATTGGCGTTCATGAAGAAGCCCTTGAAATTTTAAAAACGAGATTACAAGAATCAGGAGAGAATTTAGAAACTCCAGCTGAAGACACGGCTGTTATCGTCTTAGGGCGAGGAGGAAGTGATCCTGATGCAAACAGTGATTTATATAAAATTACGCGCCTTCTTTGGGAAAAAACAAATTATAAAATCGTCGAAACTTCTTTTATGGGCGTGACCGCTCCACTGATTGATGAAGGCGTGGAGCGATGTTTGAAATTGGGCGCTAAAAAAGTGGTTATTCTCCCGTATTTCTTATTTACAGGAGTATTAATTAAGCGATTAGAAGAAATGGTGAAGCAGTATAAATTGCAGCATGAAAACATTGAGTTTAAGCTAGCCGGCTATTTCGGTTTTCACCCAAAACTGCAGACAATTTTAAAAGAACGTGCTGAAGAAGGATTAGAAGGTGAAGTGAAAATGAACTGCGATACGTGTCAATATCGCCTCGGCATTATGGAGCATATTGATCACCACCATCATCACGATCATGACCATGATCACGGACACCATCACCACGATCACCATCATGACCACGACCACCATGAAGATAAGGTCGGCGAGCTAAAATGATTTTATTGTTAGCAGGAACTAGCGATGCACGTGCATTAGCCGTTCAAGTGAAAAAAGCAGGTCATGAGGTTACGGCAACGGTTGTAACCGAAAACGCAGCTATCGAATTACAGCGAGCAGAAGTGAAAGTGAAAATTGGACGTCTCACAAAAGAAGATATGACGGATTTTGTAAACGAACATCGTGTAAAAGCTATTGTGGATGCAAGTCATCCTTTTGCGGAAGAAGCATCTAAAAATGCTATCGGCGCGGCTGCTGAAACAGCGATTCCTTACATACGCTATGAGCGGGCTTCGCAGGCTTTTACCTATGATAATATGACGATGGTTTCCACGTATGAAGAAGCAGCAGAAGTAGCTGCTGAGAAAAAAGGAGTTATTATGCTGACAACAGGCAGCAAAACGCTGCAGGTTTTTACAGAAAAGCTGCTTCCTCTTTCAGATGTACGGCTTGTTGCTCGTATGCTTCCAAGGCTGGATAATATGGAAAAGTGCCAGCAATTAGGATTTCCGCAAAAAAATATTATTGCTATTCAAGGGCCGTTTACAAAAGAGTTTGATCGAGCGCTGTATAAGCAATACGGAGTGACGGTCATGGTCACAAAAGAAAGCGGAAAAGTTGGATCTGTGGATGAAAAAGTGGAAGCAGCCAAAGAGTTAGGCTTAGATATTATTATGATTGGGCGACCGAAAATTGAGTATGGGACCGTGTATTCCACGTTTGAAGAAGTGGTTCATGCTTTAGTAAACCAAACTAGGAGTTGATTGAGATGGATTTTCGTACAGAATTTAAACCGTTAACTGTTCAGCCTCAGCAAATTGAAGGGAAAAGTTTTGAAATGATTACAGAAGAGCTTGGGCCTCATCCGTTTACAGACGAACAATACCCAATTGTTCAGCGCGTAATTCATGCGTCTGCAGACTTTGAGCTTGGACGCAGCATGCTGTTTCATCCGGATGCGATTCAAGCAGGAATTAAAGCCATTCGCAGCGGCAAGCAAGTGGTTGCAGATGTACAAATGGTGCAAGTAGGAACAAACAAGCAGCGAATTGAAAAACACGGCGGTGAAATCAAAGTTTATATTTCAGATCCGGACGTAATGGAAGAAGCAAAGCGCTTAAATACAACGCGTGCAATTATTTCTATGCGAAAAGCCATCAAAGAAGCAGACGGAGGAATTTTTGCAATTGGGAACGCACCCACAGCTTTACTTGAATTAATTCGTTTGATTAAAGAAGGAGAAGCGAAGCCTGGGCTTGTTATTGGTCTGCCGGTAGGATTTGTTTCAGCAGCTGAATCTAAAGAAGAACTTGCAAAACTTGACGTGCCGTTTATTACAAACATCGGGCGAAAAGGCGGCAGTACGGTAACGGTTGCTGCATTAAATGCAATTTCAATTCTTGCAGATCAGGTGTAACGCATGAAGGAAGTACCAAAAGAACCTAAGAAACTCAGAGAAGGCTATACGACGGGCGCTTGTGCAACGGCAGCTACGAGAGCAGCTCTGCTTACGCTAATTTCAGGAGAAGTGCAAGATGAGTCAACGATTTACTTACCTGTCGGCCGCTTTGCTACGTTTCATCTTGAAGAATGCGAGTATCGAACAAGCAGCGCTGTAGCCAGCATCATTAAAGATGCTGGAGACGATCCCGATGCCACGCACGGAGCGCTGATTATTTCTGAAGTTTCGTGGTGTAATGGTGCAGACATTATCATTGATGGAGGAGTGGGAGTAGGGCGTGTGACAAAGCCCGGCCTCCCAGTTCCTGTCGGTGAAGCAGCCATTAACCCTGTTCCAAGAAAGATGCTGAAAGAAACGGCTGAACAGCTTCTAGCCCAATATAATATTCAAAAAGGCGTTAAAATTGTCATCTCTGTTCCTGAAGGAGAAGAAATGGCAAAAAAGACATTAAATGCGCGTCTAGGCATTTTAGGAGGCATTTCGATACTGGGGACAAGAGGAATTGTCGTTCCGTTCTCAACAGCTGCTTATAAAGCAAGTATCGTGCAGGCAATCAGCGTTGCTAAAGCGAGTAATTGTGAGCACGTTGTCATTACTACAGGGGGACGAAGCGAAAAGTATGGAATGAAACAGTTCCCTGAACTTCCGGAAGAAGCATTTATCGAAATGGGAGATTTTGTTGGATTTACTTTAAAACAATGTAAAAAGCAAGGAATGAAAAAAGTGTCGCTCGTAGGCATGATGGGAAAGTTTTCAAAAGTCGCGCAAGGCGTTATGATGGTTCATTCAAAAAGTGCACCTATTGATTTTAATTTTTTAGCAAAAGCAGCTTCTGAGTCAGGCGCTTCTGCTGAACTGGTAGAGGAAATAAAAGGTGCAAACACAGCTTCTCAAGTAGGAGATTTAATGACGCAAAGCGGTCATCATCAATTTTTTGAAAAACTTTGCGAGTACTGCTGTTTATCAGCATTAAAGGAAGTAGGGGACGGAATCGATGTCGATACGTCTCTTTACACATTAAAAGGAGATTTTTTAGGACAGGCGGTGCAACATGGCAATTAAAATTATTGGAATTGGTGACGATGGGAAGTTAAGTCTGCTTCCTATGTATGAACAGTGGGTGTATGAAAGTGATGTGCTAATTGGAGGAAAGCGTCACCTGGATTTTTTTCAAGATTTCGAAGGAGAAAAAGTAGCTATTAAAGGGGGTCTTTCTCCTCTTGTTGAACGTTTAAAAAACGAAGAAGGAAATGCGGTTGTTTTAGCATCAGGCGACCCGTTATTTTACGGAATTGGGAGCTATCTTTCTACGAAGCTAGACGTTGAAATATATCCTTATTTAAGTTCTATTCAGCTTGCATTCTCACGTTTAAAAGAGCGATGGCAAGATGCTTATTTTACAAGCGTGCACGGCAGAAGCATAAAAGGACTGGCTCAGCGCATTGACGGCTATAAAACAGTGGCGATTTTAACCGATGAGCAAAATTCTCCTAGTGCTTTGGCAAACTACTTATTATCATTCGGCATGACAGAATACAAGATGTTTGTGGCAGAGAACCTAGGTGGAGAAACGGAGCGCTGTCAGCTGCTTTCGCTGGAAGAAGCGGCGAATCAACTCTTTTCTCCGCTTAATGTCGTGATATTAAAGCAGGTAGAAAAAAGCCCAGTCTGGCCTCTTGGAATAGAGGACGATGAATTTATTCAACGCAAGCCGGACAAAGGACTTATTACCAAAAAAGAAGTTCGTACACTTAGTATTAGCGCCCTGCAGCTAAAGAGAGACAGCGTCGTATGGGATATCGGAACATGTACGGGTTCAGTCGCAATTGAAGCGGCTAAAATTGCGCGTGAAGGACAAATTTTTGCCGTGGAAAAAAATGAAGCAGACTTAGAAAACTGCAGAGAAAACCTAGCGAAATTTCGAGTAGACGCCCACACTGTGCACGGAAAAGCACCGGAAGGGTTAAGTGAGTTTGCTGATCCTGATGCGGTGTTTATTGGAGGTACAGCAGGAGGTATGGAAACCATTTTGGATGTGTGCTGCAGCCGCTTAAATTCAGGAGGGCGCATCGTATTAAATGCCGTAACGATTGAAAATTTAGCAGAAGCAATGAAAGCTTTTAAAGAGCGAGGATTTGAGACGGCTGTTACCCTTGCACAAATTTCAAGAAGCAAGCCCATTTTACATTTAACACGATTTGACGCTTTAAACCCCATTTATATTATTACAGCCAAAAGAGGAGAATGAATATGATTGGAACATTGTACGGACTTGGAGTTGGACCCGGAGATCCAGAACTTATTACAGTAAAAGCATTTCGTAAATTAAAAGAATCACCCGTTATCGCGTACCCGAAAAAACAAAAAGGAAGCAAAAGCTACGCCCAAAAAATTATTGATGTCTATTTCAGTGCAAATGAAAAAGATATGCTTGGCCTTGTGTTTCCAATGACAAAAGATCCTGCTATTTTGGAAAGAAAATGGACCGAAACGGTAGAACGAGTATGGGAAAAGCTCCAGGAAGGAAAAGATGTAGCATTTGTCACAGAAGGCGACCCTATGCTTTATAGTACGTTTATTCACATGATGCGTCTAATGCAAGAACGTCACCCTGAAGTTCCGATTCAAGTAATTCCTGGTATTTCATCCATTAATGGAGCTGCATCTCGTTTAGGTATTCCGTTAGCAGACGGTGATGAACACGTAGCAATTGTTCCTGCTCGTGAAGATTATGAAACAATGAAAAAAGTATTAATGGAAAACGACTGCGTCATTTTTATTAAAGTGGCCAAAGTCATCGATTTTATGGTCGGTCTTTTAAAAGAGCTTGATTTGCTTGAAAAAGCGTCAGTGGTGACAAAAGTAACGTCTGATGAAGAAATTATCTGGAAAGCTTCAGAACTAGAAGGAGCCGATTTACAATACTTAACTCTAATGGTGGTGCGAAAATGAAGTTATACATAATCGGAGCTGGACCCGGAGATCCAGATTTAATTACAGTAAAAGGCTTAAAATTACTTCAGCAAGCAGATGTTGTCTTGTACGCTGACTCACTGGTAAGTCAAGAGCTAGTTGCTAAGTCTAAACCAGGAGCTGAAGTGTTAAAAACAGCGGGTATGCATTTAGAAGAAATGGTCGGTACTATGCTTGAGCGCATGCGTGAAGGAAAAATGGTTGTAAGAGTACATACCGGAGATCCAGCTATGTACGGAGCCATTATGGAACAAATGGTGCTTTTAAAAAGAGAAGGCGTTGATATTGAAATCGTTCCGGGCGTCAGCTCCGTATTCGCTGCAGCAGCAGCGGCTGAAGCAGAATTAACCATTCCAGATTTGACTCAAACAGTTATTTTAACTCGTGCTGAAGGAAGAACGCCTGTGCCTGAGTTTGAAAAATTAACCGATTTAGCAAAACATAAATGTACGATTGCGTTATTTTTAAGCGCGACGCTCACAAAAAAAGTAATGAAAGAATTTATAAACGCCGGTTGGAGTGAGGGTACGCCGGTTGTAGTAGTCTATAAAGCAACGTGGCCAGATGAAAAAATTGTTCGCACAACGGTAAAAGACCTCGATGATGCTATGCGAACAAACGGCATTCGCAAGCAGGCGATGATTTTGGCAGGCTGGGCACTTGACCCCCACATTCATGACAAAGATTATCGCTCAAAACTTTATGATAAAACATTTACCCATGGCTTTCGAAGAGGAGTGAAGCCGGAATGATTCAACTCCAAGAAGGAAAAAAAGCGCTCATTACACAGCGCGGGGATTATGCCGTCGTGGCCATCACGAAGCACGGTGTAGAAATTGCAAGAAATCTAGGCCGCATCTTTCAGCAGTCTGATGTGTATTACATGAGCAAGTTTGAAAAAGGAGACGAACAAGAGCAGAATATTCAGCTGTTTTCAGGAAGCGTTCGGATACTTTTGCCTTCTCTTTTTGAATCGTATAAAGGACTTATTATTATTATCTCACTGGGAGCAGTTGTACGTATGATTGCTCCTATTTTAAAAGATAAGAAAACGGATCCTGCGGTTGTTGTTATTGATGATAAAGGTGAAAATGTCATCAGCGTGCTTTCAGGTCATATCGGAGGAGCAAATGAGCTAACGCGTGAAGTGGCGGCAGCTCTTGAAGCTCATCCTGTCATTACAACAGCATCCGATGTGCAAAAAACAATTCCGGTTGATTTATTTGGTAAGCGCTTTGGATGGGTGTGGGAATCAGCAGAAAAACTAACGCCTGTCAGCGCTTCTGTGGTGAATGAAGAAGAAATAGCAGTGATTCAAGAATCAGGTGAAAAGAACTGGTGGCATTATGAGCACCCTGTTCCAGCTAACATTAAAACGTATTCATCGATTCAGACAGCTCTTGAAGCATCGCCACATGCAGCTTTGGTCGTAACGCATCGCAATTTAAAAAAAGAGGAAGAAGCAATCTTAGAAAACGGTGTTCTTTACCGACCAAAAGTATTAGCGATTGGGATGGGATGCAACCGTGGGACAAGTACAGCTGAAATTGAAACCGTTATTGAAAAAACGCTTGCTGAACTTCAGTTCTCAATGAAAAGTGTAAAAGCATTATGTACAATAGAGTTAAAGAAAGATGAAGAAGGGCTGTTAGAAGTGGCGTCTAAGTACGGCTGGGAGTTTGTCTATTATTCGCCCAAAGAGCTAAACAGCATAAGTATCCAACAGCCTTCAGATACTGTCTTTAAATATACAGGCGCATATGGCGTCAGTGAACCTGCTGCTATGTTATACAGCGGTACTGATAAGCTTGAACTTGTGAAGAAAAAGTCAGGGAATGTAACCATTTCAGTGGCACTTATTCCATATGACTAAAGGAGAGAACAACATGTCAAACAGAAGACTCGTCATTGCCGGTACCGGAAGTGGCGTAGGGAAAACAACACTTACAATCGGACTGATGGCAGCATTAAGACAAGCTGGTTACAGAGTTCAAGGGTTTAAATGCGGACCCGATTATATTGATCCAACGTATCATACGGCTGTTACAGAACGAACGTCTCGAAATATAGACAGCTGGATGCTTGAGCATGATATGGTTAGAGAAATTGTCGCTCGTGCTAGTGAAGATGCTGATATTTCCATCATGGAAGGAGTTATGGGATTTTTCGATGGGAAAAATCCGTTAACGAACGAAGGAACAACAGCAGAAATCAGCTTAATCACCAATAGCCCTGTCCTTTTAGTTGTCAACTGTGCTAGTATGGCTAGAAGTGCAGCGGCGATTGTAAAAGGGTTTCAGCAATTTTCACCCGAAGCGAACATCGTCGGTGTGATTGCTAACCGGGTTGGAAGTGAAGGACATTATAAACTTGTTAAGGCAGCGATTGAGCAGGAATGTCATATCCCTGTAGTAGGCTACTTGAAAAGAAACGATGATCTTACGATTCCTGAACGTCACCTCGGGCTCATTCCGTCGATTGAACGAGGAGAGTTAACACCGTTTTTTGAACAGTTAGGGAAGCTTGTTCATGATACAATTGATATCGAAAAAGTATATGAACTGGCTTTAGCTCCTAAAATAGAAATTAATGATCCTATCTTTACAAAGCCGTCCGTACCTCAAGTGAAAATTGCTGTGGCGAGAGATGCCGCTTTTAACTTTTATTATGAAGAAAATTTCGAATTGTTAAAAGCTTACGGAGCAGAGCTTATAGAATTTTCGCCTTTAAAAGGAGAAACGGTTCCACAAGATGCTGATGGCCTTTATATAGGAGGTGGATTTCCAGAAGAATTTGCTGAAACGCTGGCTCAGCAAATTGATGTTAAAAGTTCTGTTCGAGCATCCATCCAAAAAGGGATTCCTACACTTGCTGAGTGCGGAGGCTTTATGTTCTTAACAGATGCTATTGTTACAACAGATGATACATGCCATGAAATGGTGGGGCTTATTCCCGGACAAGTAAGAATGCAGACAAAATTAGCTGCTTTAGGATACCGAGAAGTGACGGGAAAGCCGGGTAATTTTTTATTTAAAGGCGATATACAAGCTAAAGGCCATGAATTTCATTATTCAACCTTTCATTCAGAGAAAGAGTTTTCGCCTGCTTATGATACAAAAGGGATGCGAGGAATGAAAGAAGAAGGCTATATGAACAATAATTTAATTGCCGGCTATACGCACTTTCATTTCGGCTCTTCTACGAAGATGGTAGAAAACTGGGTGGAACAGTGTAAAGCGGTAAAAAAAGAAAGAAGAGATGCCGTGTGACAGTTGGAAAAGTATATTTAGTAGGAGCCGGACCAGGAGATCCGAAGTTAATAACCGTATATGGAATGGAGTGTATTCAAGAAGCGGATGTTATTTTATATGACCGCTTAGCCAACGAACAGTTGTTAAACTATGCTAAAAAAGAAGCGGAGCTTATTTTTTGCGGGAAATTACCGGGCAAGCACGGAGTCATCCAAGATCGTATTCACGAACTGCTTGTTGAAAAAGCACTTCAAGGAAAAGTAGTGACGCGCTTAAAAGGAGGGGATCCTTTTGTGTTTGGCCGCGGAGCAGAGGAAGCTGAAGTACTTGCTACTCAAGGAATTCCTTACGAAGTAGTGCCTGGTATCACGTCAGGAATTGCAGCTCCAGCTTATGCAGGAATTCCTGTTACCCATAGAGATTATGCCACTTCTTTTGCCATTGTAACGGGTCATGGAAGAGAAGAAAAAGGAAAAGATTATTTAAACTGGTCAGCGCTTGCTCAAGGAATAGATACAATTGCGTTTTATATGGGCGTTGGAAATTTACCTCATATATGCAAGCAGTTGATGGACCACGGACGAGACAAACATACGCCAGTAGCGCTTGTTCAATGGGGAACGACGAAGTATCAGCGCACCGTAACGGGAACGCTTGCCACAATCGAAGAAATAGCAAAAAAAGCAGAAATTGCTCATCCTGCCATCGTGCTTGTAGGCGAAGTTGTGACAATTAGAGAAAAAATAAAATGGTTTGAAGAAAGAGCGGAAAATATTCTGCTTTAATGTTAAAAGGAGGAGACAATATGACGATTATTTCACAGCTAAAAGAACGAAGAGCGGTACGAGATCATGAACCGCGTGAAGTCGAACAAGAGAAAATCGAACAGCTGCTTGAAGCAGCGACGTGGGCTCCAAATGACCGAATGAGAGAGCCTTGGAGCTTTTATGTGATTCAAGGAGAAGCAAAAAAGAAGTATGAAGAACTGGCTGAAGCGTATTTAAAGGAGCGCTTTCCTACAAAGCCTCATTTAGTAGAAAGTTCGTTAAAAGCAGTGAAAAATACGCCTGTACATATCGTTGTAACAGCTGATACAGTTGAAGGAGACGACGAAGCCACGGAAGACAACAAATATGCGGTTTCATGCGCGATTCATTCCATGTGGCTAGCAGCTAAAGAACTAGGTCTTGGATTCGTTTGGAGAACAAGAGGCGTTGGTCTTGTTCGAGACGAGAGATTGCATGAGTTTATTGGCAAGCCTTCAGGTAAAGTCGTAGTAGGAAACGTATTTCTAGGCTATCCAAATGAAGAGTCTCTTACAAAAATGAAAGAGCCTGCTAGAACATCGTTTACAGAAAAAACAACATGGCTGTAAACTGAAATTCGAAGAAAAAGAGGTTTTTAGATTGAAAGACAAACGGGGTCTTACGTTAATTTATACCGGAGACGGTAAAGGAAAAACAACCGCTGCTTTAGGTCTTGCGTTGCGCGCTACGGGACGCGGACAAAAAGTATTAATGATTCAATTTATTAAATCTCCTCAGCGTACATATGGCGAAAAGCTGATGTTTGACAGAATAGGAATTGAAATGGTTCAAACAGGAGTCGGCTTTACGTGGACAAAAACACCGCCTGAACATCGTGAAGCTTTGCAAAAAGCTTGGGCGCTAACGAAGGAAAAAGTCTTCTCGAACGAATATGATGTGGTTATTTTAGACGAGTTAAATAATGCACTAGCTATCGAGAAGTTTCCTATTGATGATGTGCTACCACTACACGAAGTAATTGACCTTATTCAAAAGCGCCCGGAGCATATGCATTTGGTCATTACCGGGCGTTCTGCCAAAAAAGAAGTAATGGATGCAGCAGATCTTGTGACGGAAATGAAGCCTCATAAACATTATTATGATGAAGGAATTCCTGCTGTAAAAGGAATTGAATTTTAAAAAGCCCTCAGTGAAGAGGGCTTTTTTTATTGAGCAGGAGCATCTACTTTTTCAGCTTGCCAGTAAAATTGGCTAATGACATCAGAGAGTGCTTTTGTTGTGTTGGTTAGTTCATCAAAGTTATTATCAACTCCGCCCACTTCAATTAAAATCGCATTTTTAGAAACATCCTGATTATATACACCGTTACCGCTGGATTTGTTTTTGCCAATAACTCCGCGGCTTAACCCAGGATATTTCTTTTCAAGACCTTCATGAAGCGCTTTTGCCATTTTTAAGTTTTGTTCAAAGTTTTGATTCGCTTTACCTAAAACAAACACAACTTTTGCATACGATTTATTGTTAATCTTAATGGTTGTATTATCTTTTCGAAGCGAATCTCGATGCAAATCGATAAAGTAAGTTAAATCTCTATTCTCAGTCATCGCCGTTTCAATTATTGTACGAGACATGGCATATGATTGGTTGGTGTTCCAACCTTTTTCTTTTAATTTCTGTCCAATATTGGTTTGATCCACTTCTGCTCCAATTCCCTGAGCCTCTAAATCTTTTCCTAGCATATTTGCGACTATATTAATATTTGTTTTGCTATCTACTGCTTTATTAGCATCTGGATCACCTTCAAGTCCTAACAGAGGCAAGTAAGATTCCCAGCTGTGCGTATGATAAATATAAAATACCTTTTTTCCGCCAGTTGTATTATTATTTGGAGCATTCGTACCATTGTTTTCTTTAGGTTGCTGAACTTTTGTAGTAGAATTTCTTTCTTTTAGCGTTTCATCTAACGGTGGTGCAGATTCTCTAGGGAAGTTTGTGAAATTGGTGCCTTCACCGGCGATGATGATATTGGAGTCGTAAATACTGAATCCAGGAAGTTCTGAACCAAACAAGCTTCTCGCGTCTTCTGCTCGAATACTTGTTGATAACTCTAGCAGTGTAGAAGAAAGACCTGGAGGCGAGTAATTTTTATCAAAAGCCGTTGAAAAGTGGTGGTTTTCTTGGCTCATCAGATAATAAAGGCTCTCCGCTTTATGCTTCGATAACGTTTGATAGACAATAGAAGAGTTGAACTGTTCTTTAAATGCTGAGTAACTCACTAGAACAATGATAGATGATGTCATTAAAACAATGGATAAAATAACAAGAACCATCTTATATGTTAACACTACAAAATTGGCGCGATTACTAGATTTCAATGGCGAAATCTCCTCTCTATGTCAGCATCAGGCTAATAGGTATGAAGGACTTTGCTAATCTAGTAATGATTATATGAATGGAGATTTCTAATTATGATAAGCATTTAATAGAGAAAGTAGTTTTCAAAATCAAAAAAGAAGAATCACGCGAGATATAATCTCATATTCTCCGTGATTCTTCTTCAAATAGACGTCGGATGGCTTCCCCTTTTGGAGTGAGGCTGAATCCTTTTTTCTCTTTTTTAAGCAGCTGATAGTTTTGTAATTCTTGTAAATACGTAACAATGCGCTTGCGCTTTACGGAATTTAATAATCCAAATGCAGGTATTTTATCGAGCTCTTTTTGACGAATACTGTTAGTAGAAACGCCTTCTAAAATTTGTACGTAACTCTGCTGAGTTTCCGTGTTCTTTAAGGTATCTATAAGCGTTAATAACCGTAGCATTTGGTTTGAATCAAAAGTTATTTGACCGATTTTTAGCGGAGTTGAAAGCAGGGCCTGACGCTGCTTATGAAGTTCATTTTCTATCTTAGCGCTTATTTCTGTCAGTTTCTTTTCTATTTCGTTTGGGTCCATATAACATGTAAATTTGTTTGTTTCCTGCAGCAGGGTGACATCTGGAAAATCCCATTGCGAAAACCATTGAATGGAACCAACTTCGAGATTTGCATTCGGTGTTTTTACTTGTAATACGTTTTGAATGAAGGAAAGAAAGGGATCGTTTTCCTGTAAAACTTGTCTTTGATTAAGTTGATAAGTGGTTAGGCTGCACAATTTGTCTTGGATTTCTTTGATGTTCACTTCATGATGCTTTAAAAGACTTTTCCATTTAAAAAAGACAAGCAGTTTTTGAGTCACTTCTTCATTTTCATCTATAATCTCTTCGAACTGCCGCTGAGTTGTAGCTAAGCGTTTGGCTGCTAGCACTACATTATATTCATCATCGAGTGAAATAGCATCATTTGTAACATCATATGTTACGGCGAGACCTCTGTTTTCTGAAGTTAAGCGAATGATCTCGTTTTCTCCGTGAACAGTTAATACCGTATCTTCCGTATCTGAAAATCCTCTCTCAAAGGCGGTGTAAGGAAGAGATCGAAAAGGTCTCATAATGATTTCAATCCGATTGCGCCAAAAAGCAATTTGCTCAGGGTTTTTCATAATAAAAAGCAAAGGTGATTTTTTTGATTGTTCAATTGCCTCAATCACATCTGCATTTCGATGATAAAGGGAAATGAGCGGATGTTTGAAGAAACACTTATTAATATGTTGAATCCATTCTTCTTTTGAAGAATCATGTATCCTAGCGCAAAACATGTAATCTTTCATAATGCTTCCAAGATAATTTTCCAACTCATTTTTAGTCAAAACCGTAAAATCTTGAGAATAAAACTCATCATGATGAATAGGAATGCCGCGATTCTTATTATATTCTTTCCATAGAAATGAAGTTGGTTTCCAAAAGTGAGGATAAACGTCTTCATTTTTATCAATTGCGACGGGAAAACCGCCCCTATGACTTCCATATAAGAACGTTTGAAAAAGGACTATATCTTCTTGAGATAACTCATTCATTGCTCGCTCAAAGTAGTCATTTAAACGTCCAAGTAGCCCTTTAGTATGTTTACTTCCTACGGACCGAATCGATTTATTTTTGCGTCCGAGCGGAAGGAATGTTAAGTGGTTGTAAGCTGTAAAATCAACAGGAAAATTTTCTGGTAAAGTCATTTGTCTAACTCCTTTCATTTATTGAGTATTTTACCTATTAAAGAAGAGAAGAAAAAGTTTTAGTGTGTCTTGAATATAAGAGTTATTTTTAAAAATTTTCTGTTAATTAATCTGTAGAAATCAAGAAAAGGGATTCAAAGTAATTTTGAATGGGTATAGTAATAAAAATTTTGACATATATTATCGAATATATATGAATGTTGTCAAAAAAAACAACAAAAGTGATGATTCATCCAAAGGAGGAAGCTTATGGAGAATAAAGGTCCGTTTAAAAAGACGATATCCCTATTAGATTTAACATTGATTGGATTAGGGGCTATTTTTGGCTCCGCTTGGCTGTTTGCCGTTAGTAATGTCGCTACGCAAGCCGGTCCTGCAGGAAGTTTTTCTTGGGTTATTGGTGGAGTTATTATTTTATTAATAGGCCTTGTATACGCTGAGCTAGGGGCTGCCTTGCCTCGTACAGGAGGAATTATTCGATATCCTGTTTATTCACACGGTCATCTTGTAGGCTATATGATTTCATTTATTACTATTGTAGCGTACACTAGCTTAATCGCTATCGAAGTAACAGCAGTGAGACAGTATGTGGCCTACTGGTTTCCGGGTTTAACAAAATCTGGATCTGATTCACCGACGATATCTGGATGGATTCTACAATTTGTGTTGCTTTGCTTATTCTTTTTACTCAATTACTGGAGTGTAAAAGCCTTTGCAAAATCGAATATTATTATTTCTATTTTTAAATATTTTGTACCGCTTACAGTAATCGTAACGCTGGCATTTTATTTTAAGTCAGGAAACTTTACGATGGGAGAGTTTGCTCCCGGGGGGTTTGATGGTATCCAGGCCGCCATTGCCACAGGCGGGGTTATGTTTGCCTACTTAGGTCTTCATCCAATTGTATCGGTAGCTGGAGAGGTGAAAAATCCTCAGCGTAATATTCCAATTGCTCTTGTGATTTGTATCATTTTAGCAGCTCTCATTTATACTGCTCTACAAGTATTATTTATCGGAGCTATTCCATCTGACATGATTAAAGGCGGTTGGTCCGGCATTCAAGATAAATTCTCACTGCCATTTAAAGACATCGCTGTTGTTCTGGGCCTTGGCTGGCTAGCAACACTTGTTATTTTAGACGCTATTTTATCACCGGGTGGTAACGGTAATATTTTTATGAATACAACATCTAGACTTATCTATGCTTGGTCTCGTAACGGTACGCTATTTAAAACGTTTGCTCATGTGGATAAAAAAACAGGGATTCCTCGATCATCTCTATGGCTTTCATTAGGACTTTCGATTTTTTGGACACTGCCATTTCCTTCATGGAATGCACTCGTAAACGTATGCTCTGTTGCGCTTATTCTTTCTTACGCGATTGCACCAATTTCATCAGCGGCCTTTATGGTGAACGCAAAAGATTTGGAAAAGCCTTTTAAATTAAGAGGAATGAGTATAATTGGTCCATTATCCTTTATTTTTGCTTCCTTTATTGTCTACTGGTCAGGATGGAAGACTATTTCATGGCTGTTAACTTCTCAATTGGTTATGTTTGTTATATATTTGATTTTTGCTAAATATGTGCCTAAAAACGAAGTAAGTCTTCGTCAGCAGATTAAATCAACTTGGTGGTTAGTTGCTTATTATATCATCATGCTCTTTATTTCTTATATTGGTTCGTTCGGCGGAGGGAAGGGTTTAATCGATACGCCTGGAGACTTAATTATCATAGCGGTCGTATCTCTTGGGATTTATTATTGGGCTAAATATACGGGCCTTCCAAAAGCGCTTATTGATTACGATCACCATCCTGAACAGGAAGAAAAAGCACCTGTATAACCTGTAAAGCAGCGATATTCGCTGCTTTTTTCTATGTTATTTGAACATGAATTTCTAAAGTTTATCGTATAATTTAGCAGGAAAGAAGGAATCAGCACATTATTGTTTAATTAATGTAGTGTAACCGTTTTAAATTCAACGCTTGGAGGAAGAGTATGATTGAAAAAATAATAAATTCACTTCGAAAGCGGCTGTGGGAAAACAATAATGTTATAGAAGTATGTAAAAATGAAGGAGAAGTACACAGAACCACTTGTACTTTTTTTGATGGAGTAAGCAAGAATCAACTGAATGTTTTTGAAGAAGAAATGCATGTATCACTTCCTGAAGACTACAAGCAGTTTTTGCAGCTAACAAATGGGTGTAATTTGTTCATTGATGCTGACAAAAAAATATCAGGGAATATTTATAGCTTAGAAGATGTAAGAGAAACAGCTTCTAAAAGTCAGAGTCTCTATATGACAATTGGGTCTGTTGGAGAAGAAGAGATTATCATTGACTCCAAAAAATCAGCGCACTCTGCATATATAATAGTAAAAAAGCGGAACGCATCGTTTCAAGATGCACATGTATTACATATGAATTTTCAGAAATGGCTGGATTGTTTTATAGTGAGTCAAGGGAATTGTTTTTGGCACTGGAATGAGCTTTGTAATAAAGTTCATTCAACGGATAAAAAGACAACGGCTCAATAACGTTATCTTCTCGAATGTAAAAGCAGAGCGTGTTAATCGCTCTGCTTTTTATGTAGTCATCATAAGCTAGAACAGCGTATTCATTCTAAAAGGTTATGTATATGCTTATAAAGCACTTTTCTAATATCTGAATTGTGAATAAGTATAGGTAATAGTAAGATGAATTTAAATAAAATGAAAAGGGAGAATGGGGATGAGCCTAACAAAGCGAGGTCCTATCATTTCATCATTAGTGATAGGCGCATTTATAGCTATTTTAAATGAAACGCTTATGACCATGTTAAAAGGATTAAATGAACCGAATACGGCTTTAGTTAGCACAAGTAAATGCGCTGATTTTCAGATAGCAGCAAGCATTTCTTCTTTCTGCTATCGTTGGAGTGATTGCCCTCGTCTTATCTTTTTTTCTAAAACGAACTCAAGCTCCAGAAAATTCTTCGACAGGAGTTGCTATCAAATAAACGAGCACACCAGTGTGCTCGTTTATTTATATAGAAGGAAGACGTTCCCAACCGTATGCTTCGTCTTCAACTTTAGTTTCTCCAAACTGACTTGTGCGATTCAAGATTTTTTTGCCGCCTGATTTTTTATAAAACTGAACGGCTTTCTTATTTTTCTTCATAGCCCAAATAATCATAGACGTATATTGCTGATCAGCAAATTCTTTTACTGAATGAGAAAATAGAAGATGACCAATTCCTTGGTTTTGCACTTCCTTGCAAACGTATAGCGCGTATATTTCAGCACGGGACAAATGAGGCTTACCTGCTGAAAAGCCGACAATCTCTCCTCGTTCATCGATAGCGAGCAAAATAAAATGAGAAGGCTCGATAAGAAAAAGGGACCATTTTTCTTGACTTTGTTTATAAGACAAGTTTTTTAAATAAGCATCAGGTACTAACCCTTTGTATGTAATGCGCCAGCTGTCTACGTATAGACGGGCAACAGAAGGGATGTGAGAGGAAGTAGCTTTAATAATTTTCATTAAAAAGTCTCCTTTTTTAAAATATTAAGGCATATAGTATAACTTTCAGCCTAAGAATATTATGAAAAATAGATCATAATTTTCCAGTAATTCATAAAATGGTAAAAAAGGTGGTGTTCATTCTCACTCTATCACGGTAAAGTGAGAATATACATTTGTTTTGTTGTTTTAATTTTTGCTATATGTATAATGTCTAACGATCTATTTGTTATTCACCTTTACTAGTCTATCAAATAGTTTTGTTAAAGCCAAAGGGGCATAGGGTAAGAAATGTCAATTCAGCTGCGTTTTATTTTAACGTATATCAGTATTGTGTTTGTCTTTATTATTTTGCTTTTTTTATCGGGCTTTCTCATTTTCTTCTCCATTACTGGAGACGCCGATTTTGTAAGAAAACTGTACAGTCACTCCTATGAGTATAAATTGTTAACGCCAGAAGAAGAAAATGCATTCTTAGATTTAAAGTTATTGAGTGAAAAAAAACCAGAACAGCTGCTGCGGCCGGAGACGGTTAAAAAATATGAATTTGAAAATATTGATATTGTGATTCAAAAAAACACAGAGATTGTATATGCTTCAGAATCCGTTAAAGGAGAAAACCTTCGTAAATACTTGCCAAAGCATCAAAAAAGTAAAGGAAATCATTCGTATCAGCAGGACATGCTGCGCATAGGCAAGCAGTACTTTACATATATCAACCTTGATTTTCCTTTCTCGAATCAAGAAAAAGGAAGCATTTACGTTTTGCGAAAAATCAGCCCTTATGTAGGTATTATTAATCGGATTTTCCCTTTTTTAATCTTCCTACTATTAATTTTAGTAATTGTGATTATTGGATTTTTAAACTATCTTGTTTCAAGAAGCATTATTAAACCCATTCGTGAATTAAAAGAAGCGGCTGAAAAAATAAAACAAGGTGATCTTCACTTTGAGATCTCTGCTAATTCAAAGGATGAAATAGGCGAATTAACGCAAGCTTTTGAAGAAATGAGGCAAAAACTAAAATCTTCTGTTGAACTGCAAATTCAGTATGAAGATAACCGAAAGCAGCTGCTGTCAAGTATTTCACACGATTTACGAACTCCTATTACTTCCATTGTAGGATATGTAGAAGGAATTCAAGACGGAGTAGCTAATACGCCAGATAAGCTTTCTAAATATTTGTTAACGATTTCAACGAAAGCAAAAGACATGAATGCGTTAATCGATGAGCTGTTTTTATTTTCAAAATTGGATTTGCACGAAATTCCATTTGTGTTTAAAAAACTTAATATTTCTGCATTTATGGAAAGTTATGTGCAAGAGCTTCAGTTTGAAATGAGCGAGCATGATATTGATGTTTTATTTTCTAATGATTCTCTAACGACACTGTATGCAAAGGCAGATGCTGAGCAGCTGCGAAGAGTTTTAATAAATTTAACAACCAACAGTATTAAATTTATGGATAAAGAAAGAAGAAGAATCGATATCGTTCTTTCTGCTACCGAAAGTGAACTCATTATTGAAGTGAAAGACAACGGCGCAGGGATTTCACCGGAAGCATTAGCGCATATTTTTGACCGGTTTTATCGAGCAGAACAGTCCCGCAACAGTAATACTGGAGGAAGTGGACTTGGACTGGCTATTGCAAAACAAATCGTTGAACGCCACGGGGGAGACATCTGGGCACTAAGTAAACTTGGCGAAGGAACAAGTATTTTCTTTTCTTTGCAAAAAATGAATGAAAATGGTGATACATATGAAGAAGATATTGTTAATTGAAGATGAAGTAAGTATTGCTGAATTGCAAAGAGATTATTTAGAAATTAATGATTTTGAAATAGACGTTCAATATAGCGGTGATAAGGGATTAGAAAAAGCGTTAAATGAACATTTTGATCTGGTTATTTTGGATATTATGCTCCCTAAAGTGAGCGGATTTGAAGTGTGCAAGCAAATTCGAGCTGCAAAAGATATTCCAATCATTTTAGTTTCAGCTAAAAAAGAAGAAATCGATAAAATTAGAGGGCTCGGGCTAGGTGCAGATGACTATATTACCAAGCCATTCAGCCCTGGGGAGCTGGTCGCAAGAGTCAAAGCGCATTTAGCGAGATATGAAAGACTCTCTGATAAGCAGGAAAAGCGTATGATTCGTATTCATGGCTTAGCGATTGACACGCTCGCTAGAAGAGTATTTGTGAATGACAAAGAAGTGTTTTTTACAGCGAAGGAATTCGATTTGCTGAAGTTTATCGTTTCTCATCCAAATCAAGTATTAAGTAAAGAACATCTATTTGAAAAAATTTGGGGATTTGATTCTTCAGGAGACATTTCAACCGTAACAGTTCACATTCGAAAACTAAGAGAAAAGTTAGAAGAAAACCCAGCAGATCCTCAGTACCTAGAAACGGTTTGGGGAGCAGGGTACCGGTTTAATATTTAAAAAAGAGATCCGAACGATTAATCGTGCGGATCTCTTTTTTATTACGTAGTAACGATTCTATGACGAGCCTTAATCTTAC
Source organism: Priestia sp. 53B2 (assembly GCF_056099005.1). Lineage (NCBI taxonomy): Bacteria > Bacillati > Bacillota > Bacilli > Caryophanales > Bacillaceae > Priestia > Priestia sp. 53B2. The sequence goes on along the minus strand of NZ_JBLZXA010000030.1, from coordinate 97,915 downwards.
TCACGGGAGGTTCGGAAGAAAATATATTCTTTTCACCGATTTTATCATATAGACCGGTTGACTTTAACATTTCTTTCGGCTGATGCTGTAACCCGGAAATAACGACTTGGCTATGCGAATCTTTCAAACGTTCGACCACCTTCGATAGTAAAGCTTCTCCAGATGTATCAATAAAGGATACTTGGCTCATTCGAAGCAATAAAACTTTCGGTTTCGCTTCAGCGATGTTATCAAAGGTATCTTCTAATACTTCAGCCGATCCAAAGAAAAGAGATCCTTGCATGGTATATTCCATCAACTCAGATTTGTGAGCGTTTTCAGATGTTTCCGTTAAAACCTTTGAAATCTTCAGTGATCCGCTCATGCGTTTCACGAACATGACAATAGCTAAAAGTAGACCCACGCCTACACCTGTTGTTAAATCGATTGAAACTGTTAATAAAAACGTAGCTACAAGTACAAATGAATCAGCTGACTTGGTTTTTAAAATATGCGCAAATTCTTTACGCTCACTCATATTCCAAGCCACAAACATTAAAATAGGTGCCATACTTGCCAGCGGAATGTTTGATGCATAAGGAGCCAGCATCACAAGGACCAATAAAACAACTAGCCCGTGTATGACTCCTGATAACGGAGAAGCTGCGCCGTTTTTGATATTGGTAGCTGTTCTGGCAATGGCACCAGTTGCTGGAATTCCGCCAAATAGCGAGGTAGCGATATTAGCAATTCCTTGGCCTACAAGCTCTTTATTGCTATTATGCTTGGTTTTGGCCATATTATCAGCAACAACAGCCGATAGTAAAGATTCAATGCCTCCAAGCATCGCAATTACGCAGGCAGCCGGAAATAGCATCACGATGTTATCCCATGTTAAATCTGGGAAGCTAAAAGATGGTAGTTTACTCGGAATGGCACCGTAAGTAGAGCCAATCGTTGCAACTTTTCCTGGGAACAGTGTAATGGCTACAAGTGTGGAGACAAGAAGACCTAGAAGGGCACCGGGAACTTTAGGTAAAAACTTTGGCGTTGTAATCACGATAGCTAAACAAATAGCGGCTATGATGACGCTGTAAATGTTAATCGTTGCAATTTTTCGTAGGATTTCAATCATATTTAAATGAAATTCCTCATGTTTTGCAATTCCTTTTAATCCTAAAAAATTAGCGATCTGACCTGAGAAAATAATAATCGCAATTCCTGCTGTAAATCCAATCGTCACAGGGCGCGGAATAAACTTTATAAATTTCCCTAGCTTAAATATTCCGAGAAGCGTAATCATAATTCCAGCCATGAAGCCGGCAATAATGAGGTTCTCATAACCATATTGCATGACAACTCCAAGCAGCACCGGAACAAATGCACCTGTTGGACCTGCAATTTGAAATTTCGATCCGCCTAATATTGAAACCATAATCCCTGCGATAATGGTTGTATAAATCCCGTATTCAGGTCTTACACCAGAAGCGATGGCAAAGGCCATCGCTAAAGGAATAGCAACGACCCCAACAACCAAACCGGCGATAATGTCTTTTTGTAAATGCCCTGCTGAATAGCCTTGAAATCGGTTATCTTTTAGCATTCGATAAAATCCTCCTTCATGAGCTTACGGTTTCAGCTCGATCTTGGGAATAGCCGTTTACAACGACATCAAGTTTTCCTGTTGAGGGATGAATAACCATTCCAGAAACAAGCACGTCTTTTGGTAATAAAGGGTGATTTCGAATCATATCCACACTGTTTTCGACACTATCTTCTACACATTCAAACCCAGTCAGCCATGATTCTAAATCAATGCCAGCATATTTTAGATTGCGAATCTGCTCCGTGCTAATCCCTCTTTGTTCAGCAGAGGCTAAAATAGCTTCAGCTTTCATGCCCGTCATTCCACATTCATGATGACCGATGACACATACCTCATCAGCTTGCAAAGCGTAGACGGCAACTAATATACTTCTCATGACGCTGCCAAAGGGATGAGAGATAACAGCTCCGGCATTTTTAACTATTTTTGCATCTCCATTTTTTAGCCCCATGGCTTTAGGAAGTAATTCTAACAAACGTGTATCCATACAAGTTAAGATTACTATTTTTTTGTTAGGAAATTTGGATGTTTGAAAAGCCTCAAATTGATTATTTGTTACAAATTTTTCATTAAACTTTAAAACTTCAGATAGACAAGTCATTGTTTTCCTCCTGCATTATTTATTTTTAACTTATTTTTTAGTCTAAAGATAAAGTTTAAAAACGAACTAAATAAAATATTAAAATTTTCTTAAAATATTCAGAAAAAACTTATAAATAAATCAAATTTATATGCGTGAAATTATGTAAGCGTATTCTTTATTTGTTTTTTGCGGAAAAATAGGAATTATATGTTAAAATGGTACAAAGTTGGAATTTCCTAAAAGAATGGTAGAGAGGAGGAAGGCAAAAGTGAAGGCTCTTATAGCAATAGGCATTATTTTCTGTTGTTTAGTAGGGTGCAGTTCTAATGCCCAAGTCACCAACGACAAAGAAATGGGGGAGAATATTCAGCAATCATTTGAAAAAAAAGGTGTAAGCTCAGTGGATGTATCGAAGTTAAGTGATTTTAAATGGGAAAAAGGATATTTATTAACAAACAAAAGCAAGAAAGCCGACGTAGAAAAACTTGTAAACGCACCGATCAGTGAAGAGGCGATGAAAAAAATATCTGCTGCTAATCAAATGCTTGTGTTTGTACACGAAGGAGAAGTTGTCCGCTATGTAGAACTGCCCCAAGATTTCATAGCGCATGATAAAAACCAACTTGAATTTTCATCTTCTCATTCTGAACTAAAACTTAATAAAAAAAGGGAGGGTAAGCCTATAAAAGCAGGAGATAAAACGTTAAGTTCAGAAGATGCTTTAACTGTAGAATCAATTATGAAACAAATTCAATGGAAAAAAGCTGATTACAGCGTCGCTCTTGATCCAGATGTACAGCTTACTTATGAAGGAGTCGTATACAATGTACGATTCACCGCCGAGAATGCAGAACTTACTTCTAAAAGAAGAGGGGTATACGGCAAAGTAACAGGAGAAACAGCACAGCAGCTATATGACATATTGATGTAACCTATTGATTTATCAATAGGTTTTTTTGTGCACATATTTTTTAAATTTACATAAAATGCCTTGATTTTATTGACATTAACGTTAACGTTAATCTATAATAGTGATAGATAGTTAACGTTAACGTCAATGTTAAAGGGAGGTAAAGCGGAAAACATGTATCTAATCGATGACGTGACGAAAATGACCGGTTTGACCAAGCGTGCTCTTCGGTATTATGAAGAGATTGGACTCATTTTGCCCCCGCAGCGCACAAAAGGAAATGCACGGATTTATTCCGAAGAAGAGGTAAAAGAACTAAGAAAAGTAGCAGAAGCAAAAGAAGTTCTCGGTTTTTCTTTACAGGAGCTGCAGCAGTTTATGTCGCTCAAAAGAATGATTGAAGAAAGAAGTGAGCAGCAAGGATTATCAGCGAAAGAGATAACTAAAATAGAAAATTTACTGGAAAATCAAATCAAGATGATTGAATTTAAAGTGGTTAAAATGCAGGCATTTAAAACAGAATTAAAAGAAATGCGAGAATCTGCTATGGAAATACATGAAAAAACAAAAACAAAAGGAGAGATGAAAGAGTGGAAGGACAGCATTCAAATAACCGATTAGGTCAAATTATTACGGTAGTAGCTACTTTTTTAGCATTTATGGGAATCGGGGTAGTAGATCCGATTTTACCGGAGATTGCTAAGCAAATTGGAGCTTCTCATTGGCAAGTAGAAATGTTATTTACTTCCTATTTGCTAATGATGGCTATTATGATGATTCCAGCAGGCATCTTAGCATCACGTGTAGGAGACAAGCGTTTGATGGTAACAGGACTTATCATTGTGACGATTTTTGCAGCCCTATGCGGGTTTTCTAACAATATTCCTCAGCTTTCCATTTTCCGAGCAGGATGGGGACTTGGTAATTCGTTTTTCTTTGCAACAGCTATGACGCTGCTTATTGCATTATCAGGTGAAGTGAAAAAAGCAGTAGGATTATATGAAGCTGCAATTGGTTTAGGAATGGCCGGAGGACCGCTTGTAGGAGGCGTGTTAGGAAATGCTTCTTGGAGATTGCCGTTTTTCGGTACAAGTGCTTTAATTTTTATCGCCTTTATTTTAGTATTAACGATTGTTAAACAGCCTACAAGCACTAAGCCTCGTAAAGCAGCGGGTTTTAAAGACATGGTTAAACTTTATAAATTAAAACCATTTACTCAAGGCGCTGTATCAGGCATGCTTTATTACTACGGATTTTTTACAGTGTTAGCTTATACGCCGCTTATTCTATCGATCGGAGCTCTTCAAATTGGCTTTGTTTTTTTTGGATGGGGATTATGTTTAGCTTATGGCTCAGCGGTTTTAGCACATCAGTTAGAAAAAAGATATCAGCCAAAACAAGTGTTACATGTTAGCTTAATTGTTTTTTCACTTATTTTAATTTGTTTATTTGCCTTTGATGCAACATGGTTGCGTATTGTTTTAATCATGGCAGCAGGTCTTGTATCAGGACTTAATAATGCATTATTTACGAGTCATGTAATGGAAGTATCTCCTTATGAACGAGGAATTACATCTGGAGGATATAATTTCTTAAGATGGTTAGGTGCAGCGTTTGCTCCTTTATTATCCGGAGTTATCGGCAATGCCGTAGCGCCTCAAGCTCCTTTTCTCGTAGCAGCGATTCTTGGGTTGCTAGCTTTTGTTATTATGGTTATAAAAGTAAAAACAATTTCTCAAACGAATGAAGCTGTATCTAAATAAACGTTGAAATAAAAGGCTTTTTCTTGTAAAAAGCCTTTTATTTTGTTTTATGTTATAATAGTAAAAACGTTTTTAATCATAAAAATGAAACTCTTTACCAACTTGTACGTATACTTTATATGTACATAAATCTTTTTAGGAGCGTGATGCCCATGGCCACCTGTCAAAATTGTAATCATAAATGGAACTGGAGGACAACCTTTAACCAACTGTTAACATTTAGAAACGTTTTAGAATGCCCACACTGTGACAAACAACAGTATATCTCTGCAAAATCCCAAAAGCGATTATCAATCTACTCCTTTGCACCCCTTATTATTTGGCTTATTCTCTCACTATTTGACTTTTCCTTTCCATCCATTGTTGTCGCGGAGCTTATTTTCTTCATAGCAGCGGTTATTATGATGCCACTTTCTTATGAAGTAAGCAGCGAAGAAGAACCCTTGTGGTAATAAAAAAACCTTCCGTTAAAACGGAAGGTTTTTTTATGCGGCTTTACCGTCTAGCTGTTGTCCGTGATGGCGCTGATAATACACCCACCCAGCATTCAATAGTAAAAGAACACTGGTTGTTAAGAATACGTAAGGAATTCCTTTAGCTCCGGCAATTTGTCCGCCAATGACTGGACCGGCTAAATTCCCAAAATATTGGGCTGTTTGATTATAGCCAAACATTTTACCTGTAATAGAGTCCGGTACAATTTTCTTTAAATAAGAATTAATAGAAGGTAATAATCCTCCCATTGCAAAACCGAGTAAAAAACGAAGTAAGAATAGCTGCCAAGTACTATGCACAAAGGCCTGCAAGCCGCAAATAACCGCTACGATAAGCAAGCATATTTGAAGCACATTTTGAGGACCCACGCGATCACTGACTTTGCCAAGTTTTGATGCAGCTAAAATATTTGAAATTCCTGTTGCCGCCACGACAAAGCCTGAAATAAGGGCAAGGTGATCGGTATGAGTAGACAGTTGTTTTACATACAGTGTAACGATTGGCTGAATAGCCATAACCGCAAGCTGCAGTAAAAAAGTTGTAACAAATACACCAATCACGGCCTTTGAATTCTTAAGAGACAGTAACCCAATGTTAGATTCTTTCGTCGTTTTCGCCGTCTCTTTTTTGTCTTCTTGAATTAAATTTACAATTAAAAAAGACAAAAACATAAATGCACCCGTAACGAAAAAGACGTGGCGTAGCCCGATTGTATCTCCTAAGTAGCCGCCTACTAGCGGTCCTAATAAAGAGCCTGATACAGCCCCTGTAGACAACGTACCTAATGCTTTACCGCTGTGCTCTTTAGGTGTTTGAGTCGCTACTAACGTAATGGCTGCAGAGATGAAGCCGGAAACGGCCCCCATTAAAAAGCGCAGTCCGACAAGCTGATAGACATTTTGCACAAAACCAATAGAAGTCATAACAATTGCCATACCCAAGCTTGCGCGAAGGAGCATAAGCTTTCGCCCATATTTATCGGCCAAACTCCCCCATAAAGGAGAAACAATAGCCGCCATTAAAAAGGTAGCTCCAAATGCAATACCAGCCCATCTGCTGATGGAGCTTGTATCGTGAACTCCCAGCTTTTCAATATAAAGCGGTAAAAACGGAATAACTAAACTCATCCCGGCTGTGGTGCAAAAAGAACCGAACCAGCAAATGTACAAGTTTCGTTTCCATAATTCCATTCTATTTCCTTCTTTCGTTGTGCCGCATGGCGTGAAAACAACAAAAGAGCGAAACCATACGGCCTGCTCTTTTAGTATACATGCAGCATCTTTTTATCAGTTTAAATTATACCATATATCAGAAATATTTAAAATTAAAATGATTCACTTAGTGAACTATTAACGTGAAATGAAAACAGAAAGATGTCCTGTGTTTACGCTTGCCTTAGAACATAAAGCGACCTTTGGTTCACTTATTACCTTATGCTGTGACAGTGGGAATTATGTAAAGAACTTACGCATCACTGAAAAATGCGTCAGATAATCTGTCCAAAATATACGTTATATCCACAAATTTTGTCTATTTATCAAATAATGTGTAAAACAACCTAACAAAAAGAGTGAATTTTCTGTTTTTTAACTCTATATTAAAACTATGTTCTCATTATTCATAATGTGGAGAGTGTTTTAAGAAGGAGTGTATATTGGAGCAGATGATTAGTACAATAAGTGAAATGATTTGGAGTACGCCGATGCTTTATCTATGTATAGGAGTGGGACTTTTATTTACTATTCTCACTAGATTTGTACAAGTTCGATATTTGAAAGATATGGTTACTTTACTTTTTAATGGAAAAAGTTCTGAATCGGGCGTTTCGTCTTTCCAAGCGTTAACACTTGCTTTATCAGGGCGCGTAGGAGTTGGAAATATTGCGGGAGTTGCAACAGCAATTGCGTTCGGTGGTCCAGGAGCAGTTTTTTGGATGTGGTTTATTGCTTTTATAGGTTCAGCTAGTGCATTTATTGAATCAACACTTGCCCAAATTTAAAAAGTGAAAGATAAAGGAGAATACCGAGGTGGGCCTGCTTATTATATTGAAAAAGGCATGGGGAAGAAGTGGTATGCACTGATTTTCGCTTTTGCCGCATTGCTAGCTATGAGTGTACTTGGACCAGGAGTACAAGCAAATTCAATTACAGCAGGGCTAAATAATGCATTTTCAATTCCGCCTTTAACGTCTGGAATTGTACTTGTTGTTATTTTAGGATTAATTATTTTTGGAGGCGTTAAGCGTATTGCTGCCGTGGCACAATATGTTGTTCCGTTTATGGTCATTGGATATGTTCTTGTTTCGTTAGTGATTATCGGATTGAACATTCAAGCTTTACCAGTAGTTCTTGCTTTAATCTTTAAAAGTGCGTTTGCACTTGATTCTACGTTCGGCGGAGTTATTGGCATGGCTATAGCGTGGGGAGTCAAGCGAGGTGTATATTCAAATGAAGCGGGTCAAGGTACCGGAGCTCACCCCGCGGGAGCAACGGAAGTCTCACATCCTGCCAAGCAAGGTTTGGTACAAGCTTTTTCAGTTTATATTGATACGCTGCTTGTATGCTCTGCTACAACCTTTATGATTTTAATTACAGGTTCTTACAGCACCCAAGCGCCAGATGGTTCGTTCATTGTGGATCATTTAAAAGGAGTTGAAGCGGGGCCTCAATATACGCAGCAAGCAGTTGAGACGGTGCTTCCTGGATTCGGATCAGGGTTTGTAGCTGTTTCTCTCGTGTTTTTCGCCTTTACTACGATCATGTCACAGTATTATATTGCGGAAACGAACTTAGCTTACGTAATGAAAGGCAAACAAAATAAAATAGTATCCATATTCCTTAAGGCAGCTCTTTTAGCCACTACTTTATACGAATCTATCCGAACGGCTGAAACTGCATGGGCATTAGCAGACATCGGAGTTGGAATAATGGTTTGGCTCAATTTAATTGCAATTTTGATTTTAGCTAAGCCTGCTTTAATAACTTTAAAAGATTATCGCCAGCAGAGAAAACTAGGGATAGACCCTATCTTTTCTCCAAGGAAATTAGGAATTCAAAACGCTGATTATTGGGACGAGGAATATCAGCATGATCAAGATAAGGAAAATGTTTCATAAATCAAAAAAGCCAGCTGGGGTTATCCCGTTGGCTTTTTTGATTTATGAAGAAGCTCTTTTGACCGCTTGAAGATGGTAATGATTCGTTCTTTTCGGGTATAATGTGGCGTGAAGCGTCCTCAATTTATTTTCGTTTGAGCATTTATTTATAATAGAAGACATATAAAAGGACGGTGGTATGTAAATGACTAAAAAAGAAAATGAATCCATTTATATTCAGCAGCATTTAGCAAATGAACGAACGTATTTAGCGTGGATTCGAACGTCTATTGCCACATTCGGCATTGGCTTTGTTGCAGGCGGCCTACATTTCAATTCCGGAAAAAAATTAAGTGAAGCAGCCGATACTATTATTACTGCTGTTATTATCTTTTCTTTAGCTGCAAGTGCAGGTTTGCTTCTCTTCTCAACCTATCATTATTTTTCAACCCGCAAAAAAATTAACAGCCAAACGTATCAATCTTCTCACTCTTTGGTTATTTTTGTTTCAATGATTATGCTGATGCTGATCGGCGCTCTTATGTTTTACTTTTTTAACATAGCGTAAAAAAGTTTAAGATGTAAGAAAAAAGGGAAAGTAGTCCCAAAAAATTTACGGTTTTATGAAAGAAAAAGAAGATCTATTGATATGGTGGTAATGGCAGATGTAATTATAATAATATCTTCTTTATGAACCGGCTGTATAATTTTACAGGTTAAATTCTTTGTTAACCGCGGATAATGGAAAAGGAAAGCTTTATAAGCCGAAACTTATCCAATACATGTTGAACATAAAAATTGAATATGAATTTCACTACAGGGTGAAGCGAAAGTAAAGGAGAGCGCTGTTATGATTCAAACATCTAAGACCGTTGCCGCTCGTTTTTTTACGGAGCGTTTCTTTGATCAGGCTGCTCAAACAGCCTACTATTTTTTGTTATCTTTTGTACCGTTTATTATCTTTCTTTTTTCTCTGCTGAGTTTCTTTCCAATTGATACAAACAATTTGCTGATATTTATTGAACCATTTACGCCTAAAAGCGCCTACGACGTAATTGAACGGTCAATTGAAACAGTTAACAATAGCGGGAAAAAAGTTTTATCTTTTAGTTTATTGGCGACTTTTTGGCTCGCATCTATGGCTATACAATCTTTGGTTCGCTCGTTAAATGACGCGTATCATATTCAAAGAAAACAAACGTTTTTGCGCGGTTTAATCAATGATTTAATTTTAACTTTTGGTTTTATGGTTGTGGTAGCTATTTCATTGTTTGTACCAATTATTGAAGAGGTCATTCGACATTTGGTACTAACAAAAGTCCATGTTCCTGATATATGGTTTCAAAGCTGGACGACAATTAGATGGGGAATTGGGACATTATTTTTATTAGGCTTTTTTATTCTTTTTTACAAACTGATGCCAAGCGCAAGAGTAACGTGGAAAGATGTACTTCCGGGAGCTGTTTTCTCTACGCTAGGATGGCAAGTTGTATCTACCGGATTTGGATACTATGTCCAGTTTGGAAGCTACTCGCAAATCTATGGTCAGCTTGGAAGTATTATTATTTTAATGGTCTGGTTTTATTTAACGGCTGCTATTTTATTAATTGGCGGTCTAATAAACGGTAATAAGTTCATCAAAGCTCACAAGACACCGTATAGAGACGCGGAAAATGACTAGGGAAACCTAGTCGTTTTCTTTATATTCAGTTTTACAGTTAGAAAGTTTATCAAAAAAATATTGCGGATAACTATTGAATATCTCGTTGCCTTCCCTTTACACACAACAAAAAAGCAGTAGGAGTTCACGTTGAGATGAGGTGGAAAATTGAATAATTTTAATCGGTTTTTAATCGCAATTATTGGAATTGCAGGACTGATTTGTTCCGGTATGTTAGCACGGATGGTTTATAGGGTTCCTCACCTTTCAAACTGGTTAGAAAAGTGGCAGCATCAGGAGTGGTTTTACTATACAATTTTATCAATAAGCGCATTTTTAGCTGTTATTTTTATTATTTTTCTTTTAACAGGCATATTTAGCAGACCGCCTAAAAAGAATTTAGCAATTGTAACTGGTGAAGGCAAAATAACAATTTCTAAAGCAACGATCGAATCTACAGCTTTACGAGCAATTAGAAGCTTTCAGGGAATACGCTCTCCTGAAGTCCAGGCCTCTATTCATTCTCGCAAAGAAAAAGTTAGTCTGTATATCAACTGTTCGTTGTTTGGACGAGATGGACTACCAACACTAGGAAAAGAGATGCAGCTTGAAACAAAACGCGCCTTGGAGGCCTTACTCGAGCTTCCCGTTCACTCCGTCCGTATTGACTTAACAGATACACAAACACGAAAGAAAGAGCGTGTTGTGTGATGAAGGAGGGACATAATGAGTACTCCAGATAAATTGATTCCGTACCGTGGCCGAGTACTTGGTATTCTGGCAGGTTTAGTGTTGGCAATTTTGCTATTAACAATTGGTTTTGGTCCCACGCTGCTAATTGTAGCTTTTATGGGAATTGGTTATGTAATTGGGAAGTGGCGAGACGGTGATTTAGACATAAATGCTTGGGTAGGATTCTTTACTAAAGGAAGATAGAAAATCACTTTAAGGGAGATGTTAGTTATGGCAGTTAATGAAACAAATACAGCAGTAAAATCTTAGGAAAATACACATCAAAATACATTAACATTTGAAGATCAAGTCATTAAAAAAATTGCTGGAATTGCAGCGAATGAAATTAAAGGGATTTTATCAATGAGCGGCGGATTTATGAGCGGGTTAACAGATCGCTTCCGCAACACTGAAGATATCACAAAGGGGATTAACGCTGAAGTAGGAGAAAAGCAAGTTGCCCTTGATTTAAAAGTAATTGTCGAATACGGAAAAAATGTTCCAGCCATTTTCTCTGAAACTGTTAATAACGTAAAAAAATCAGTTCACGATATGACGGGATTAGAGGTAGTAGAAGTAAATATGCATGTAGAGGACGTAATGACTCGCTCTGAATTTGAAGCGAAAACGGATCGAGACAAAGAGCAGGAGTCAAAGCGTGATCTTGAATAAAATATAAAAGGTAAACACTTCCATTCATCATATATTCTTTGTATGATGAATGAGAAGTGTTTTTTTATGGGAGGGAGAATTCTGTGATTTTGGTTAGTTCCTGCTTAGCAGGTCAAGCTTGCAGATATAATGGAAGCAGTGCCTTAGTTAAGGAAATTGAAGCGCTCGTTGAAAATAAAGAAGCGGTGATGATGTGTCCGGAACTGTTAGGTGGATTTCACACGCCTAGAGAACCGGCAGAAATTATAAAAGGAACGGGAATAGACGTAATAAACGGAAATGCGCGAGTTATTGAACGATCGGGAAAAGACGTGACAGATATATACATAGACGGGGCCTATAACGCACTGAGCATCGCAAAAGAGATAAAAGCTACTGTTATTGTACTAAAAGAAAACAGCCCTTCATGTGGAAGTGAACATATATATAACGGAGCATTTTCAAATGTTAAAATAGCCGGTGAAGGGGTAACGACTGCGTTGCTAAGAAAGCATGGTTTTATCGTTATGTCCGAATCTCAATTTGCAGCTGAAATGCATGGAGACCCATCATAATCAAAAAAAGCGTACACCATGCGTGTACGCTTTTTTATAAAATCTTATTTACTGTGAAGGGTATCTGCTGTGCTTTCTGTTCGTGTTACCGCATAAAGAGCGCAGAAAAGACCAAGCAAAACAAAAATAGATCCGACCCAGCCGTTATAAATAACAGAGTATTGATTAACGACAATTCCTCCAACATAGGAGCCGATCGCAATTCCTACGTGTGAAATCGCTGCATTGGTGCTGATTAAAATGTCCGACGTGTCGCGTGCACTATGAATAATTAAATTGCTTTGAGCCGGTGAGACCGCCCAGCTGAGCGCACTCCAAATAATCATAAGAAGCAAGAACACAACGAATGGCAAATGAACGCCAAAAGGCATAGCAATCATGCTAACAAAAAAGAGAGCAATCATGGTGATAACAGATGAAGAAGGGTTCCATTTATCAGAAACAGCTCCTCCAAGTCCTCCTCCTGCTACGGCAGCAAGACCGAAAATACCATAAATAATGGTCACCATTGTTGTATTTAATCCTAGCGTTTCTTGTAAAAATGGCGTGAAGTACGCATAAAGCGTTAAATGGCCCGCAAGTACAAATAATGTTGCTAGGTGAATAGCGAGCATTTTTTTATTGCGTAAAGCTTTTACCTGAGTTTTTAACGGTACAATTGGAGCAGGAGCTAGACGCTCCATTGTAAACCAAACGGTAATCATAATAATGGCAGTCAAAATTGCAATCATAACAAATACTTGACGCCAGCCAAGCGCATTTCCAATCAAAATACCAAGAGGAATGCCTAAAACAAGTGAGCCGCTGATTCCCATAAATACGATGCCAATTGCTCTGCCTTGGTATTCAGGTTTTACCATTCTAGAAGCCATCGTGGTAGATAATACAATGATAAAAGAACCGCTCGCAGCAGCAAGAATACGTCCAATCAGTAGCATATAATAGCCCGAACTGTAGGCTGAAAATACATTGCTCAATAAGAAAATAAATAATGTCCACATATAAACTTTTTTACGCTCTATCTTAGCCGTCACATTTAGTAAAATCGGCGCAGACAAGGCATAAACAAACGAATAAATAGAGATTAAATAACCTGCTTTTGCTAAGGATACATGAAATGCATCGGCAATTAAGTCTAAGATGCCTCCTAGAATTAATTCGACCGTTCCAACAACAAAGGAAGCAATCGCAAGTATGTAAACTTTTTTATTCATCAAAAAACCCCCTCTTTGAAAAGTTACAACTAGAATAGTAACCTTTTTTAGAAGAGATTTCAATAGGTAATATTAAAAAGGTTACTAATTCATTAGTAACCTTTTTAATATCGAAGTCGAGTAAGCAGCTCCATGATCTCAGAATCTTGAAGAAGCTGCTCTTGATATTTCTTTGTAATATGGGTAAGTGCAACGTCATGATAAAAGAAATCAGCAAAAACTTTTACAAGCGGCTGCGACATGGTTTTTATTGCTTTCCATGTCTCATGTTCAATGCCGGCAAATAAAAGGTAAGCGTCGTCAACAATAATCAACTGCGACGGCTCAAGGTTTTTATGATCATCTATTGGATTTAATGTATGTAAATGTTTGAGGGCAGTCTGCAAGTTTCCTATGGTTAAGACCTCGACGTTTACGCCTTGTTTCTCTTTTTCTTCTAGCAATGAGCGGTAATGTTCTAACTCATCATTCCAAGCGGATAAAATAATAGAAGATTCCGCTTCATGAATCAATTGTTCAATGTGAGCAGAAATAGAGGATTTATCTTTTAAACTCCAAACATGATCATCTGTAAACGTTTTTTTAATTTTATATGTTTTTAATTCATTAATGTCATTTTCAAAATCAGCAGTAAGTTTTTGAATGACGGTTTGAAGGGCTACCGCTGAGTAAAGTTTCTTTTTCCCGGACAATGTATTTACTACAATACCTTTATCAATTAAACGATTAAGCACTTCATAAATTTTTGCTTTTGGAACATGCGAATACGTAACAATCGAACTAGCATCCAGCGGGCCATCATTCGCAAGCAGCGCTTCATATACTTGACTTTCATACTGAGAAAAACCAAATTTTTGCAGCATAATTCTCTATTCATCATCCTTTCTTTTTTTAAGTATATCACGGTTCGTAAAAGTATTACTAATTGTATCAGATATAATAATCTTATTAAACTATGTTCTAAAAAAACATAAAAATAAGATAAGCTATTAAGAGATCTTTTCTACAGTACTAAAACACTCAACATTGGGTAAAGAAAAGAAAGAGGTGAAAAAAATGAAGAAAAATGAAAAACTATTGTTGAAAAAAATGAACATAAAACAGCAAAGAGAAGTGGCTGCTCAGCTTGAAGACGTACTGGATTCCTTACTGTCCCTTGAAGAAAAATTAAGTTCAGCACCTGATAATAGCGAGTGGCTTTCTTTACAAGCTCAGCTTGAAAAAAGAGAACATGAGCTGAAATTCAAGCATAAAATGCTGTGCGAAGAATGGACAGCACTATAAAAGACAGGCATTTTGTCTGTCTTTTATTGCATCTAAATTTTCATTACTCGAATAGGGCTAACCATCAAAATAGCTAAAATAATCATAAGGTAAGGGTTTACGTAATAAAACATGCCAAGCAGTGCGATAATTAGAGCTGGAAAAGGAATAGGAAGCCCTATAAAATAACCTATGGTTGGATTTGCACTAAATTTAGCTAATCTTAATGCGCCCATGCTTGGATAAATCATAAAAGCGAGTACGGTTAGCCAAGAGTGGGGAGAAAGAGTATGAAATAGCATTGCAGGCGCTACGCCAAAGCTTATAATATCAGCCAAAGAATCTAGCTCTACACCAAACTCACTGTTAACTTTTAGCTTTCTCGCAATTTTGCCGTCAAATAAATCGAAAAAAGCGGCTAGAAAAATAAAAAGAGCAGCTAAGCGTTCGTAGCTATTCATATTAAAAGCTATGGAAAATACGCCGCTTAGCAAATTTCCAATCGTAAAGAGATTCGGAACCCATTTTAACAGTCGAAGAATCAATGTCATACAACCGCCTTTCACAGTGTGTACGATTAGTGTAACTGTTAAATCGTATTATTATGTGAGATGTCAGATAAAAAGAAGGTAGTATTGAAACCTGGCTGTCGTTCCTGTAATATATATATATCGTATAATACGATAATAACTAAAAATACGATATAAAGGAGCAGGATCATGAAAGTAGAGGAGTTAAACAGCTATTGGACGTCTATTTATTATCATTTGCACTATACGCATCAAGAGAAAATTACACACCAAACAATACGTCTTTTACAGCATATAGATAAATCATCTTCGGTTGGAATAAAAGAAATTGCGGATTATTTACACGTTTCACATAATACGGCATCTGAACATGTAAAGAGAAATATTGATAAAGGGTATGTATATAAAAATAGAGATATACAGGATGAAAGAAAAGTAATTCTGCATTTAACAGAAGCAGGAAAAGACCTATTAAAACGGAATTCAAGCTTGGATGAAGAAAAAGTATCAGCTATTTTACGCGAAATGACAGCATCTGAAAAACAGCTGATTCAACAGGCTTTTCAGTTATTGAGCGAGCGTGCAAAACATGTATAGTATCATCAAAATTTTAATGTCGGCTCTTATTATTACAGGGGTAACAGAAATGGCCAAAAGATTTCCGATATACGGTGGAATTGTGGCTGCTCTTCCTATTGTGAGTTTACTGAGTATTATATGGTTATCAGTGCAAGAAGAAAAAAAGGAAGTAGTCAGTCAATTTACGCTCGGAGTTCTTTATGGACTGCCAGGCACTATTTTATTACTTGCTGTCGTCTATATTTGTTTAAAAAATTCCTTTCATTTGTTTATGTGTTTATCCATAGGAGTAGTGTGTTGGGGTCTATTTTTGGGGCTTCAAAAGATTTTGTTTAAAATAATTACTACATAAACTGTTGGAATTTAATCCAATTTTCTGTAAAATAAAAGTCTAAGTAAAAGATAGGAGCTGAGTAGAGTTGAGTTTAGCAGAGAAAAAGTTAGGAATTGACCGAGTTGTTTTTATCGGTAGAACGTTTGAAGAGTATAGAGCTATGTTTAATTTGAATGAAAAGTATTTAAAAGGAAAAAAAGTGTTAGATTGTGCTAGCGGGGCCTGTTCTTTTACTGCTCATGCCTTGCAGCAAGGTACGGAGGCTACTAGCTGTGATATCGCCTATAAATTTACGGCAGAAGAGCTTGAAAAGAAAGGAAGCCTGGATTTAATTCATACGATGAATCAAATGCAGCACGTACAGGAACAGTATGTGTGGAAGTATTTTTCGTCTATTGATGATTTAACTGAACATCGAAAAAGAGCATTAAAAGATTGTATTGCTCATATGAAAAAGAACCCCGAAGCCTATCAGTACGGAGCACTTCCTAATTTGCCGTTTCAAAAGAACGAGTTTGATTTAACGCTTTGTGCAAACTTTTTATTTATGTACAGTGACCGCTTAGATTATACGTTTCATTTAGAGGCTTTAAAAGAACTGATACGCGTTACAAAAGAGGAAGTACGTTTGTTTCCTTTAACGAATTTAAGCGGCAAGATTTCTACCTATTTGCCGCAGCTGTTAGAAGAGATTGCGCCTCTAGTAAAAGGAACAGAAATAGCAGACGTCCCGTATGAATTTCAAAAAGGTGCCAATCAAATGCTGAAAATATATGTATAACAAATGTAATGAAAAGGCTGGGACAAAAGTATTTTAGCCGAAGTGAAAAACGAACCCTTGATCAACATGTTTGATGAGTGGTTCGTTTTTTTGTCAGGGTGAACGTAGGTTTCATCTATTTCATTCCTTTTAGCAGTTGATTGGAGGGCAAGGCGAAGACTCCTGCGGGAAAAGCGGAACGGATGAGGCCCCGCAGGAGCGGAAGCGACGAGGAGGCTCACCGTCCGCCCGCGGAAAGCGAAGCCTTGCACGGAAATCAACTGCGTTGTCATAAGCCGTTCAGCTCATGTATCCCATTTGTTCGTCTTTAGATTGGATTCATTGCGTCATGTCTCAACCTCTTTTAACGCTCAAACGTCTTTTAGCAGTTTGAGTATGCTTCGTTATGGTTTCAGATCCAAGCGCTTTAGCTAAACCGAACGAAGGCATATTCACATATACTGATTCATAATTTCCTGCAGGAATGACGTACGTTTCATGATAAATGCCAACTGCATTCGTTTTTGAAGCCTTTTTATAAAAAGAATTCCAAGCTTTTAAGTGCTGAGGACCTTTGGCATAGGAGGTCAATTGATCAACTGACTCCCAATATTGAATCAGCGTGATGGTTCTTAAATTAAAAGACCCTTGCAAAGATAAAAAGCCAAGGTTTTTGTTTGCATACAATTCGCGAATCATAGGAGGCATTGCTTTAAATACAGGGAACCATTTGTGTACGGCTGTCCATTTATTAATACGCATTCCTATAACAAAGACGACCAACTCCTGACCGGGCTTAGCCATCATACGATTGGAATGAATCATAAATTATGCGCCTCCTCATCATATAATTTATTAATCGTATCTTTGCACCATTCTATCGAAGCACACGTTGTTCGTTTACCGTAGTCTAGGGTAATAAGCCAATACGTTCGGTCGGGAGAAGGGCTGTTAGAAATGCTGTCTTCAATTCCGCAATACATGTGATAACGTTCAGTTAGTTTCTGCTGAGCGTTTTTTAACTGGGAAATTGTGAGCTGCTTTTCTTGCTGACTACTAAAAAAGAGTTTTAACAAAATTTCATTTCTTTCTGAAGGGAGCTGCTTAATAGGTTCACGCAGCCAATCTTGCAGAACCTCTTTTCCTTTAGTTGTTATTACATACTCTTTTTTATCTGGTTTATCAGTTTGAGCAACGGAATTGACCGTTGCTAGTTCATCATTCACAAGCTTTTGTAAAGTAGGATAAATTTGACCATAACTGATTTTCCAAAAATGATTTAAACTTTGATCCATTAACTGCTTAATTTCATAACCAGTTCTGCATTCCGTGGTAAGCAGCCCTAAAATTGCATATGTTGTTTGATTTTCCTTCATTTATTTTCCTTACCTATATCTTTTTGATATATATTACCATAAACAGGATAGTATTCAATAAAAAAACGCGAGAGTTATGCACTCTCGCGTCTAAAAAAAGGTTTGTATTGCTGAACCATCATTTGCGAAGCAGCAATAAATAAAAAGATAAAGCCTCCACACATTAGCAACATGACAGCACCTATTCTCCATAAAAGCTTTGGCATCAGCATATCTCCTTTTTTGAAGTTATTACCTATAGTGTAAAGAATAGCTTGCAAAAATTCTAGTCATAACTAGATATAATTTTATGACTTTTTTAGACTGACTCTTCCTTTGGATCATCTTCATCAAAAATAGGAACTTCCGTATATGTTTCTTCTTTTTCCTCTTGTGCAGGCTTCGTTTTGCCAGAAGAAATATCTGATTTAGCGTTTTTTAACTCTTCCATGTCTTTTTGGATTTGGTCCGTGAAATCCTTTGGTATAGCTCCGCTTCCGTATGTAGCTCCGATGTTTAAAGTACCGCCGAGTTCTTTAATGCCAACTTGGCCAATATTGTTGTTTTGTTCGTATTTATCAAGAAAAAATTTATCAATATGAATAGGCGGGGGAGCATTTTCTAAGAGTGCGGCTCTTTGGTGAATCGCTTTTACTTCTTCTTGAAGGGCAGACGTTCGTTTTAGCATGTCCACCTGTACTTTAGTTAAAAGCGGCATGCTGCGTTCTAATGCTGAAACTCTGTTGTCTAGTTCGGTCATTTTTTCGAGATAAGGAGCCATTTTTTTCTCTACAGATTGTTCTACTAAGCTAGCTATATCGGGATAAGGCACAACTTCTTTCTTTTTATCGCGAGGGTTTTGTGTAGAGATAATTTGTTCCAACTGCGCTACTTTTTCTTTAAAAAAATGAAGCTGCCTAGCAGTCTCTTGCATGTCTTTTGTATATGATTGTTCTGTCTCTTTGTGAGCTCTTCTTTGTGAAGATGAAGAATCGTTGGAAAGCGTGGGCTGAGCCTCTAGCTTTTTTTTAAGCATTATAAGAGAACCAATTTGCGGTTCGAGTTTTAAAAAACGGTTCATGTGAACTTCAAGCGTGTTAATGCGCTTGATTTGATGTTTGAAGTCCGCTAGCTCAGTGTGAAGATGTTGGTTAGTCTGTTTGGGGTTGAAAAATCCTTTCATAGACATTTCGCTTCTCCTCATCTTGGGCTTATTTCCGATGTAATAACAGTTAGATAAATATATATTGGTCCAGTTTGGAAATTCACGTTAAATTCTTTGCGTTTATAAATGCTTATGTGAACTATCGAATTTCATTCATAAAACTACTAGGCCTTATTCAATGTGAATACGTTCTTCTTGGAAAAACTGCCTGTGATAAGAAAGAATAAGCAGTCCATTTTCAAATTTCGCACGCAGATGATGCGCATCCGTAGGCTCTGGCAATTCAATAATTCGGTTAAAGTCTCCAGAAGGTCGTTCTTGTACAACCGGCTGTCCTGTGATGAGAGGGTGCGGTGAACCTTTTAATAGAAGCTGGCTGCCTGAAACAGACACGTGCAAATTTTCTTTTAGATAGCCGGGCAAGTCAGCGATAATAATGATTTCATGTGGGGTAACGTAAATGTCAACAGGTGGAAAATTACTTTTAGAAGCCTGAGGTGCCTGATATGAATCAGGAGCATTCATATCCATATTTTCTTTCATAAATTCGTTAAAAGCAGTTTGATCAAAAACACCGTTCCAAAAGTCATTTGTTTGATATTTTTTAGCAAATTCCATCCACTGCATAAGTTTATCAAAGTCCATATGGTTTCCTCCTTACCACACACCATAAAAAGATGGAATTTGAATATAGTTTGAAAGGGAGGTGGTTTAAATGGCAGGTGCATCTATAAATATTAATATTTTAATGCTAAAGATAAATTCCTTTGAAAATGCGTCTGCAGTAAATATCGGACAGAATTTACTAGCAGACTGGAATAATTCAGATAAAAAAACACAGGGATTTGGGCAAAATTTTGGTGATGATAGCGGCTTTATAGGAACGAGAAGCTGTGTCGATGATCGAGATCAAATTGACAGCCCATCATCTTTTCAAAAAGTGCCCATTTCATAGAAAAAGCCTAATAAATATAGCCAGTTCAGATGCAGGTTATATTTATTAGGCTTCTGATTGAATGCTAATAGACGAAGATATGCTGCTAGTCGTGTGCAGTAGAGGAGTAGAGGTAGAGGCGATGAAAAAATTTAAATTACGCTATTTTTAACTGAGTTTGAATCATTTACATCTGAGTCTATAATCCATGAGAACGGAGTTACGTTCGGAGAAAAATCTCCGTTTGATTCTCCCAGACCTTGATTACGTTTATAAGATACGAACACATCAAGCTGCTGATTAGGTCCTATGCTTAAAACAGATGAATTATCCAAAACGTTCACTTTGAAGGCTTGTAAGTTAATGACCATAGGCGAAAAAATCATATGGTTTCCTCCTTATTTATCATTTTTTGTTGCAAATGCATTCACATAATCATTATCTATAGTTTTTTGAGCAGATCCTGCTGTAAAACATTGATCAGCGTGCTGCTGTCCGAAGGCCTGATTTTTCTTTGCTGTGACATATCTTGTAACTTTTAACGTATTTCCAATAGAAATACTGCTTGCTTGATCAGCACTGCGAACGTTCAATTTTCCTAGGTTGATTTTTGTTGAGTCGAATAGCATATTATTCTCCTTTCAAACGACAGTTCTTCTAAGTCTTTAAAAGCTTATTGTAGCTTCTTTGAAAATATGAATAATACATGGATTCATTCAGAGAGTAGAAGTGGTCTACTGTAGCGTATTGTAGTTCTGTGTAAAACGTGAAAAGATTTTAAAACCTCGACAGGAAAAGGAGGGAATAATAAAAATGCACGATATTTTACATGCTGTAAACACATCAACAGTAAAAAGTGTGTTGGCAACGATTGTTCATGTAGAAGGATCCTCATATTTAAAAGAAGGAACGTCCATGCTGTTTCAAGAAAATGGGGAGAACATTGGGATGTTAAGCGCTGGTTGTGTAGAAGCAGATATTGCTGAGCGCGTAAAAGAGTTGTTCCACACTGAGCACGTATTAACCGTTACGTACAATTTAAAAGAAGAAGGTGACGCGGGGTGGGGACAAGGAGCAGGCTGCAATGGAATTCTCTATATTCTCCTAGAACCTGTAACTGCGAGGATGAAGCAAAATCTTTTGCGGGTAAAACGTCATTTAGATAACCGAAATCCTGTTTTACATATTAAAAAATTAGAAAAAAACTTTATTCAAACAACCTCTTTTTATGTAGAAAAGACGGGCGAAACATTTGATGCAAATAGCGACGAATCATCTTTTGCAACAGATGATTGGAATGGGAGAAAGAGCGGTATTCAACTTTCAAATTGCTCCCTGCTCACATATGCTCATCTATATAAACCAAAGCCTCGTCTAGTTATCTGGGGAGCAGGTGCCGATGCAAAATATTTAGTATCACTTGCTGCCAATACGGGGTTTTTTGTTATCTTATGCGACTGGAGACCGGCTTTATGTAATAAGGAACATTTTCCGTTAGCAGAGGAAATACATATTGGATTTCCAGAGGAGGTAGACAAACAATTGTCCATACAAAGCGATGATTTTGTTGTGATCATGACGCATAATTTTTATCGCGATCAAGAAATTCTCTCGCTATTAGAATCAAACCCTGTGAAGTATATAGGGGTTTTAGGATCTAAAAAGCGAACACTTCGATTATTGAATACTGATATTTCTTCACGCATTCATTCCCCGGTAGGACTTTCTATAGGAGCGGTAGGACCGCAGGAAATTGCCGTTAGTATTCTTGCTGAATTAATTCAAAACCTCCGAATGTATGATGAAAAAAAGGGGTAAAAATGTCCGGGTTAAATATTGTTGCTGTTTATCTTGCCGCAGGAGCTAGTAAAAGGATGGGCAGCAATAAGCTGCTGCTGCCTTTAGGGAATGGATGTTTGGGGAGTAAAGCTTTACGAAAAGCGGTTTCTTCAAAAGTGAATCATACGATAGTAGTAACAAAGAAAGGAGATCATCTTGAGTGGATTGACCCTATTCTTTTTTCAGAAGCATATCAGCAGAAGTGGAGTCATACTTCTTGTAGTAGCGCCTTAAAAGGTCAGTCTGCGTCTTTGAAGTGCGGATTAAAAAAAGCAAAAGAATTAAACGCTGATGCTATTATTGTGCTGCTAGCAGATCAGCCTCTTATAAGTATCGTGCTGATAGATACATTTGTTTCTCTGTTTGAAAAATATTTTGCCGTTCCATTTATTTCATCTTTTTATCAAGGAATTGCCAGAGCACCGGTTTTATTTTCAAAACAAATGTTTTCAAGCTTGGATAAGCTGCAAGGAGATCAAGGGGCAAGGAAAATCATAAGACAAAACGAAAATGAAAATGGAATGTTTTATGAATGTACCGAGGCTTCCCTTTTTATGGATGTTGATACAAAACAAGAGTATGAACGCATTAAAAAGATATACAAAGAGAAACGTCGACTGTTTTGATTGATGGAGGTGAAAAGAGTGGATGTTATTGGAAAAAGCGTTATTCGAAAAGATGCATTAGAAAAAGTAACGGGTACGGCTCGATACACAAATGATTACATGTTTAAAGGATCCCTGCACGCCAAAATAGTAGTCAGTCCTTACGCGCATGCAAGAATTCAAGCAATAGACGTCCAAGCAGCGATTGCTATTCCCGGTGTTCACGCGGTTGTGACGGGTGAGCATTTGCCATTAACCGGAGAAGGAGTTCGTGACCGGCGACCGCTTGCATTTGAAAAAGTGCGGTATCACGGAGAAGCTGTAGGCCTGGTAGTAGCAGAAACTCCTGCACTCGCTGAGCGTGGGGCGAGTTCTGTTCATATTCAATATGAGCCGTTGCCTGTGGTTCATTCTCCCAGCGAAGCAATTAAGTCTGAGTCTCCTTTGGTGCATGAAAATATGCACATCTACAAGCACGATGAAACGGTGTATCCAGAGCCCGGCACCAACGTAGCAAACAGAGTTAAAATACGAAAAGGCAATATGGAAGAAGGTTGGCAAAAAAGTGAGTTAATAGTTGAAGAAACATTTTCTCTATCTCCTTCAGATCACGCGGCAATGGAAACGAGAAGCGCCGCTGCTGAAATCCTTCCAAATGGATTAGTTAAAATTATCACTTCTTCTCAAGCTCCTTTTATGGTGAAAAAATTAATCAGTGAGTACTTTAAAATTGAAGCGGGAAAAGTGATCGTTGAAACACCGCTAGTAGGAGGAGGATACGGAGGAAAAGCAACTGTCCAGCTGGAGCTGCTTGCTTATCTAGCTTCCAAAGCTGTTGATGGAAGGCTGGTTAAAATATTGAATACAAGAGAAGAGGATATGCTCACTTCACCTGTTCATATCGGTCTAGACGCTAAAATTAAACTAGGTTGTTCTAAGGAGGGACTGTTACAGGCTGCTGACATTCTTTATTTGTTTGACAGCGGTGCTTACGCAGATAAAGGAACGGACTTGAGTAAAGCTGCAGCAGCTGACTGTACGGGACCTTATCGTCTTGAACATATCTTTTGTGATTCATTATGTGTATATACAAATCACCCTTACGCTTCCCCTTTTCGAGGATTTAGCCACTCGGAACTATTATTTGCGTTCGAGCGCACGATGGACATCCTTGCTAAAAAAGCAGGTATAGATCCTTTGGAGTTTAGAGAAAAAAACGCTATTTTGCCGGGCGATACTACGCCTACACAAGTGCGTTTAACTTCTAGCAGCGTTGGTAACTTACCGGAATGTATTCGTCGCTTGAAGCAGCTAATGAAATGGGAGGAAGGGCAGAGAACGGTTCATGAAAACGGCCTTATTACTGCCAAAGGGATTAGCTGCGTCTGGAAAACGTCGACCATTGAAACAAATGCAGGTTCAGGTGTTATTCTCACATTCAATCCTGATGGAAGCGTGAATTTAATGTCTGGCGTTATTGAATTAGGCACGGGGACAAAAACAGTACTCGCGCAAATACTGGCTGAAAAATTGCAGATGCGCGTGGAACGTATTCATGTGCGAATGGAAGTAGATACTCAAACGACTCCTGAACATTGGAAAACGGTGGCTAGCAGAGGCACTTTTATGGCAGGAAGAGCGGTTTTAGAAGCGGCTGAAGATGTAATTAACCAATTAAAAAAGATAGCTTCTTGTATATTTCGAGCTTCTGAGGAAGATATCGAAATAAAAAATGAAAAAGTTTTTTTACGGGATGAGCCTGAAACCTCCTTGGCCTTTAAAGAAATTGTATATGGCTATAAATATCCGAACGGAAATGCAATTGGAGGGCAAATCATAGGGAGGGGCAATTATATTTTAAGAGGGATGACCTACTTGGATAAAGAAACAGGAGCGGGACGTCCGGGACCAGAATGGACGGTAGCCGCTGAAGGAGTGGAAGTTGAATATAACCCTAGAACGTATAGATATCGTATTGTAAGAGCTATCTCTGTTATTGATATAGGAACCGTGTTAAACGAGAAAATGGCGAGAGGGCAAGTCATGGGTGCGATGAGTATGGGACTATCGTTTGCAGGCAGAGAAACATTTTGGTTTGATTCAAATGGCCGCATTTTAAACCCTCAGCTTCGGAAATATCGTCCTCTTCGCTACGGAGAGCATCCGGAGTACGTAGTAGATTTTGTTCATACGCCTCAATTAGATGCGGCCTACGGAGCTAGAGGAGTTGGAGAACACGGGCTGCTTGGTATGCCGGCTTCTTTAGGAAACAGCTTAACGGTGGCAGCAGAAACAGAATTAAACCAACTTCCGCTTATTCCAGAATTAATTTGGAGAATGAAAGAAGGGAATGCTGATGATTTC
Organism: Priestia sp. 53B2; assembly: GCF_056099005.1. Taxonomy (NCBI): domain Bacteria; kingdom Bacillati; phylum Bacillota; class Bacilli; order Caryophanales; family Bacillaceae; genus Priestia; species Priestia sp. 53B2. Next base: position 72,925 of record NZ_JBLZXA010000030.1, on the reverse strand, counting down.
ATTTGACTTTGAATATCACAAGCCTGCTACCGCTTCAGAAGCAGTTGTCTTATTTCAAGAGTTAGAGAATCAAGGTAAACAACCGCGTTATTATGCTGGAGGTACCGAAATTCTGACATTGGGCAGATTGGATTTGTTTATTACCCATGCTGTCATTGATATAAAAAATATACCCGAGTTTCAAAAAGCAGAAGCTGATGAAGACTGGATGATTTTTGGTGCAGGTGTAACGTTAACTGAACTGGAAGAGAAAAACTTATTTCCTTTATTAAGTAAGTCTGCTAGCGAAGTGGCTGATCACACGGCCCGAAATAAAATAACGCTGGGAGGAAATATTTGTGGGCATATCTTTTATCGAGAAGCGGTATTGCCCCTGCTTTTAGCGGATAGTCAACTCGCAGTGGCAGATCTCAGTGGAATAAACCTCCATTCGATTCACGATCTTTTTCAGCGGCGTTTGCAGCTGAAAAAAGGAGAGCTGCTTGTTCAGGTGTTTGTTGAAACAAAGTATGCTGACCTGCCGTATATGAGTATAAAAGAGCGCCAGCAGTGGGATACAGGATATCCACTAGTTACAGTAGCAGCTTTAAAAACAGAAGAAAACATTCGAGTAGCTTTCAGCGGAGTATGTGCGTTTCCTTTTCGATCAGCTGAAATAGAAGAAGTGCTAAACCATAAAGACACTCCATTAGAAGCTCGAATTCAAACTGCTCTTGAGTATATACCGGCTCCAATTTTAAATGACGGAGAAGGATCGGATCAATATCGCAAATTTGTGATTAAAAATTTATTGTTTGATATTTTCAAAGAGCTGGGAGGAACGTAATGTGCTAAGAGATGAACGGTATAGAATAACAGTTAAGCTAAAGGTTAATGGGGAAGAAAAAATGGTTGATATCCGAACAGCAGATACGCTGCTTTACGTATTAAGAGAAAAGCTGGCCCTTACCGGAGCAAAACCAGGCTGTTTAAATGGAGACTGCGGAGCTTGTACAGTAGGGATAAATCAGCGGCCAATGAAATCTTGCCTCATGTTAGCGGTAGAAGCAGAAGAAAAAGAAATAATGACTATAGAAGGACTGAAGAGTTCACCTATGCAAAAAGCTTTTATTGAACACTTTGCTTTTCAGTGCGGTTATTGTACATCGGGTTTTATTATGAATGCTCATTTGCTTTCCAAACGCCATCCTTCAGGGAGTGACGATATTATAAAGGAGTGGTTAGCTTCCAATATATGCAGATGTACAGGATATAGAGAAATTGAAGACGCAGTAAAATCTGTTTTACACTTTTCGGAGCGCGAGTAAGAAAGGAAAGAGCAGAAATAGAATAACATTTACACGTGTTTAGAATAGTATGTGCTAAGGGTGTGGAGAATGCGGAATGGAAAAGCGGCTTTGAAAAAGAAAGGGAACTTATCTTTGCCATTCAACGAAATCTGGATGTAGTAACAGCCATATTATTATTAACTGGCCATGTGTCGGGCGCCTTTATTTCTTCTGGAAGGTTTACCATTAACGTAAGTGGGCCTATTTTTGGCGTGCCCAAAATAGAACCTGCATTAAGTGAACTGAATCAATCCTCTCAGTTTTTTCATCGTACGGTATCAAAACATTTTTATGTAAATCCTGACTTAGTTGAAAAATTTACAAAGGACTGATTAAAATGTCATTAACAGATATACCTACAGTAAGACCTTCAGAGACGAGGATTTTTCTTATCGCCCTGCCGCTTATTGTTTTTATCTTTTTCTTTACTCAGCCAAAAGCATCAGACATCAAATAATCATGTAGCATAATGGGTGTTTTATCCCTGGGCACACAAGCGGCTTATTTTTCTGTTCGTATCATTGCCTCTTCATTCATTGAGCCCCTAACGCTTTTCTTTTCTGTCATGTTTCATTAAAATGAACATAAACATATATGTAGAGAAAAGAATAATGTAGTGTTTTCTAAAGTTATAAAATAGCTTACTATACGAAGAAAGCGTCTATAATAAAAGAAATGAACCTTTTGCGTGGTCAGCTGACGATGCTTTTTATTTTTACAAATTGCAATGAAGGCAGAAAGGAGAGAATTCGATGAGTTTGCGCGAGCGGCTGCTGTATGTAGCGGAACATTATAAACAAATGGGTGGAGACGTACTTGTAAAACATGAAATAGAAAATATGCTTACACGCAGGCTTCCGATTTCTCTTTATCGATTGGAGCATATAAATCGAGAAGAAATGCGTATATCGGGACACCACGCTGAAACATTTCCTTACGTGACCCTTGCGAATAAGAATATAGAGAGTGACGTTATGGTCGCGTATTTATTCAGTGAAGACGGTCAGCGCATTTACTTGGTCATGATGAGAGGAGACTCAGAAGAAGGAACTGATCTGAAAGACATTCGTTTTTTTACTCCTGAACATGCCCGCGTATTGAAAGATAATCATATTGTTATTGGTACAAGCATGGAAGCGAAAAGCTTTGAGGATAGAGTAGCTCTTTACCTTCCTTACAATATAGCAGACTTACCTAGCAATGATCAGCTTCAAGATGACTTGCATTTATTGCTAAGTATGCATGAACAGTATATAAAAACATACGGAATGAGCAAAGAGATGATGGGGGACAAAGACGCCATCGTCCATATTCATGAGTATATTAAAAAATCTGGATTTACATATGAACGACATGATATAGCCAATGCCTACTTTGCTTTAAAGACCAAACCGTTTATTGTTTTATCAGGAATGAGCGGGACAGGAAAAACTAAGCTTGCTCAGCTCTTAGCAGATAGTATCGGTGCCACGATTGAAAATGGAAGACAAGTGCTCATTCCGGTTCGACCCGATTGGCACGATAGTTCAGATTTATTAGGATATATTGATTTAAGAGGAGATTTTCGCAGAGGATCGTTCCTGTCGATTATGCAGCAAGCCATTCAGCATCCAGCTTACACATATGTTGCCATATTGGATGAAATGAACTTAGCTCGAGTTGAACATTATTTTAGCGATATTTTAAGCGTGATGGAAAGCAGGAGCTGGTCAAAAGGGAAAATCAAAACGGCTCCGTTATTCCCGGGACATAAGATGTTCCGAGATATTTATTTGCCATCTAATCTTCTCATTATCGGTACAATTAATATGGATGAAACAACTCATGGGTTTAGTCAAAAGTTGTTAGATCGTACCAACACCATTGAGTTAAATAAGATTCAACTAGATTCTTTTGATTTTTTAGATGATAAAGATCCGGCTCAGCACAGCATTCAAAATGTACAAATTCAAAGTCAGTATGTTCACTTAAAAGATGCGTATGCTGAACATGCTGAGCTCATTCATGAAGTAACAAATGAACTGCTAACCGTCAACGAGATGCTTATAGAAGTCGATTTACAAATAGGTTACCGCGTACGCGACGAGATATGCTTTTATTTAATTTACGCAGTGAAAAGCGGGATGTTTACATTTGATCAGGCGTTTGATTTTCAGATTTCGCAAAAAGTTTTGCCTCGTATTTCAGGAAGCGATGGGTACACATTTGATTTATTAAAAAACCTTTATTATTACTGTACAAATACACTGTTAGATGATGAATTTGAGACAGCTGTCGTCAATGCAGATGGAATGAGATTTCCTAAAAGCGCACGCAAAATAATGGAGATGATGAGACGTTTTGAAGTATACGGATACACGTCATTTTGGATTAATACCGTACGTTGAAATTGAAACTGACACGTGTACGGTGGTTATAAAAGGGAAAAATGAGAAAAGAATAAAATCTGCAGAAGAAGTGATGTTTTTTTCTTGTACGGGAAAAGGAATTACACATGTAAAAGTATTAAATCAAACAAAAGGCATGATGATTTCAAAACCGCCGCTTGAGCCTTTATTTTTTGAAAATGAAACCTATCAAATTACAGTTGTTTCTAAAAATGAAACAAGCCTGTTTGTTAACCACGATTCAAAAGCAGTTGAACAAAGTTTTCAAAGCATAGGATTTCCCTACATTTTGACAGGGAATATAAGCTTTCAAAATGAAGTAGGGTATTCTACGTTTCATGTTTACAGCGAAAGAGAAAAAGAGCTGTCCTTTACTCTTGAAATTTTCCCATCAAAGATGAGCTACAAGACAGATTATGTACACATGGTTGATGAAGTGAACGGATACATTCATGATTTGGCATACGATATGCTTCGTAAAACATATATTGAAGCAAAATCTGTTTGGTCTAAGCAAGCAACATGGACGGAATTTTATCATGTTCTCTCTCACTATATGAAACCCTTTCTTCATTCTGTGCGTCAGATTGAAAATCAGCCGTTTCAATCGGTAAAAGTTGAACATGAGCTCATGAGAGGCGATCAAATAAAAAAACAAGATAGCCGTGCTATATCATTTGTCCGAACCCACCCTACCTATCTTGCACCTTCAAGCAGGGGGATTAAAATTAATCGAAATATAAAAGTAGTACCCACAAAAGCGATTGGCACCAGGCATGTGTCTACCTATGATAATCTGGAAAATCAAAGTGTAAAATGGATGATGACGCAGCTGTATCATAAGCTAACTGCACTAATTGACAAATTGATAGAAGATAGATATGTAAAAAAAGAAGCCGTATCGGCTCTAGAAACTAATCATACCGAATTAAAAAGACTGTTAAATAATGCGTTTTGGCAACGGGTGAAGACCCTACAAGCTTCAACTTTTCCTTCTACACTGCGTACGGCACCCCGCTACCGGGAAGCAAGCAGATACTTTATGTTCTTAACGCGAGGATTGGCTCTTAACGGAGAGTTTTACCACCTTTCATTAAAAGATATCGCAACTCTCTATGAATACTGGACATATGTTAGTCTTTTAAAGAAGTTGCAAACTTACGGCAAGCGGATAGAACAAAACATCATGACAACGACAGAACAAGGGTTGAACGTCAGGATGCAGCCGTCTTATCATCGTTTTCAAGTAGGGAAAGCAGAAGTCACGCTATGGTATCAGAAAGCATACCATCATACTTATACCGTTATTCAAAAGCCGGACTTGCTGCTTGAAGTAAAGCAAGGGGAGAAAAAAAGTGTATATCTTTTTGACGCTAAGTATCGTATCAAACCAAATCACGATACGCCCTCTCCTAGAGAAGAAGATATTAATACGATGCATCGTTACCGAGACGCTATTGTAGAGGAAAATGGAATAAAACCGGTACAAACAGCCATTGTGCTGTTTCCAGGGAAAGCAGAGGGCTATAAGCAGCATCATTTTTATAAAAGTATTGAACGTGTTGGAGTTGGTGCGCTGCCTTTTTTGCCGGGAGAAGAAGGGTTAGTAGAAGAATTTATTGAAGCTATTTGTACGGTAGAACCACATTTTTTCAGCGCTGAGTAGGTGAATAGATAGAAAGTGAACAAGTCTTTTTTTATGCGTTGACATAGTGTTAAGTTTTTTATGTTTTGATGACATTTCGAGATTTTAGTTGTATTTTCCTGTTGAATTTTCTAGAATAGTAGAGAATAAAACCGTATCGAAAAGAAGTCGTATCATGTGCAGAGAACGTTTCAGGAGGACAACGAAGTGAAAAAGATTCTACTATTCACGTTAGTAGCGCTATTGGCAACTTTTTTTATTGACAGGGTATACAGCGAACGCAACCAAGCGCAACTTCAGCAAACTGTAATTAATGAAATTAAAAAAACAAATCAAAGCAAAGAAGAAGCTTCCATCCTTGATTTTAATGAATTATGTGATTTTAGATGGGATAAAGTATATGTTTTTGGACCGAAAACGACTCGCAGTGAGGTAAATGAAAAGCTGGGCTTTACGTGGTCTGAAGCAAAAGCAAAAGGTATTGGAAAAGATAAAAAAGATAACTTTATTGTCTTTGTAGAAAATGATCAAGTAACGCAATATTTAAAAATACCGGCTTCATATGGAACTATTGTTCCTAAGACTTCTGTTGCAAATGAAAGCTAACGAATTTCTTCGTTAGCTTTTTTATGCTTTCTTTTTTAAGGATGAAGTTTTTTTCTCTGCTGTTGATTTTGTCGGGTGTAAAGTAGAAGGATCTATGCTCACTTTTAACATTTCCATTAAATGTCGAATATCTCGTTCTTCGCTTCCGCTGCCTTTTGTAACTTCGCCTTGATTTATTTTTTGTTGAATGACGTTTTGTAAGGCATCTCGGTAGTTGTTTTTGTAAATAGATGGATTAAAAGAAGTAGATAGCTTATCAATTAATTCCACCGTCACTTGTGTATCACTTTCATTAATGGAAGAAGTACTGGATAAGTTAGGCACATCTGTGACTGAACGAAGCTCTTCTTCAAAATGCATCGTGTGAAGAACAAGAGAGCCGCCCACGGAACGAATAATTGCCATTTGCTGTTTGGAATATAAAAATACATTCGCAATACCGACTTTATTCGTTATTTCAAGTGCATTTAATAAAGTATAATAAGCTTTTAGGCTTGTTTCCCCAGGAGAAATATAGTAGGGCTTATCAAAAAACAGGGGATCAATGTCATCTAACGAAACAAAGTGTAACAATTCAACAGCTTTGTTTGCTGCAAAGGGCTCTTTGACACTGTCAATTTCCTGTTGTGAAAGTACAACAAACTGACCGGTCGCGGTTTCATATCCTTTAACCAGTTCATCGGATTCTACTTCTCGTCCACACGTTTGGCAATGTTTTTCTTGATGAATAGGTGTATGGCAAACGGAGTGTAGCGTGCGCAGCTTTACATCTTTTTCTTCAATTGCTCCGTGCAGTTTAATAGGGATATCAATTAATCCAAAGCTGATTTTACCTTTCCAAGCAGTATGAAGCATAAACGTTCTCCTTTTACTCTTTTTTAGTAGTGTGCCGTAAAACAAATTAGATATCCCATTGTTTTGAGAAGAAGAATATTCTTAAAAAACTATGCGCTAAATAAACAATTAAATAGTTCTAATAAAGCTGCAGAGACAACATCTGCAGCTTTATTGGAAATCAATAGGGACTATTTGCTGATTAGATTCATTTGTCTCATGTTTAGAAATCGTAATTTCAAGGATTCCGTTACTAAATGTAGCGGTAATTTTTTTATTCATCAATGGAAATGGAAAGTCGATTGTACGTTCAACGCTTTCTTCCATTTGTTCTCTTGCAAGCGTTCCTTGCTTTTCATCATGAAATTCTCTAATGCAGTATTTTTTGGCTGTCAGCTGTAAGTGGTCAGCTTGTATCTGAACGATAATATCCTTAGGGTGATACCCTAATAATTCAGCTTCGACAATAAAGGATTGTTCTGTTTCAAATAAATCTATACGAACGGAATCATAATCTAAATAACTCATAAAGGGATTTGAAAGCATGACTTCTAACAACTCTTGAAAGCCTTTTACAAACATTTGGTCTGCTGGCAGACGCTTGTTTTTCATTTCTGCGTTCCTCCATTATTTAAACTGTTTCACTTTACTATCATATGCGCGTTTATGTACTTAGTGAACTCCTGCGCAAAGAATAAGCTTGAAGTACTAGCTGTCTTTTCTACGCATAAAAAAGCAAGCTCTGTAGAGAGCTTGCTGCTGTTTTACATATCATGTCCGCTATTGTGTTTTTGGCGAGAATGCTTACGGTTTTTTACTTTATGAGATCCGCTTAGCGGTTCTGGCTGTCCAGAATTGCTTTTTGGCGCGTTTCTTCTGATGTCTTTGCTGCTATTTTTGTTCATAGTTAAAGCCTCCCTTTCATTTATTAGGGTAGGATAGTGACAGGGAATTTATCCGATGAAAAATTCCCCTTTCTAAAAATAGGTTTAACAAAAACAGGAAATGGGAACAGAAAAAAAGCGTCATATATAATGACGCCTTCTCGTTAGATTTCATGGAGTTAAACGATTTTGCTTTTCTAACTAGTGATTAGTATATCCAATAAGAGATTGTTTTATTGATTTTTTTTGCGTTTTTTATTATTTTGTTTCTGTTGTTCCGTTAATGGTTCATTTGAAAACTCTTCATTATAACCCGCTCCTTTTCCTTGAGCGCTAGCCGCGTTAGCTCCAGGAATGACGTGGTTTGACTTGCGTTTAGCCATGTTGAATCACCTCCGTTTCTAGCATGCGTAAAAATCAATGAAATATGAATTATTAGAAAAATAAAAGGAAGATGGAAAAAGGTTATAAGTGAAACTTATGTTAATTAATAACATTCTTTTTATTTACTTATGTATAATATTATATTAAGATAGATGGTGAAGGGAATAGAGGATGGGGTAAGTAAATCCTTTATACATAGAATTTTAAGGGGGTAAAAGCAATGACTAAAAAAGACGTTTTTAACGCTCGTTCGTCATTCGATCATAATGGCAGCACATATAATTATTACCGCTTACAAGCTTTAGAGGAAGCAGGTTTAGGTAATGTATCTAAGCTGCCGTATTCAATTAAAGTATTATTAGAATCTGTTCTTCGTCAGGTAGATGGCCGTGTTATTACAAAAGAACACGTCGAAAACCTTGCAAAATGGGGAACAAAAGATATTAAAGATATCGATGTTCCTTTCAAACCATCTCGTGTTATTCTTCAAGATTTCACTGGAGTTCCAGCGGTTGTAGACTTAGCGTCACTTCGTAAAGCAATGGCTGATTTAGGAGGAGATCCTGACAAAATCAATCCAGAAATTCCAGTAGACCTCGTTGTCGACCACTCCGTACAAGTTGATAAAGCAGGTACAGCTGACTCATTACGAATTAATATGGACCTTGAGTTTCAACGTAATACAGAGCGCTATAATTTCTTAAGCTGGGCTCAAAAATCATTTAATAACTATCGTGCAGTTCCACCAGCTACTGGTATCGTGCACCAAGTAAATTTAGAATATTTAGCAAACGTTGTTCATGCTGTTGAAGAAGATGGTGAATTCGTAGCTTTTCCTGATTCTCTAGTAGGTACTGACTCTCATACAACGATGATTAATGGTATCGGTGTTTTAGGATGGGGTGTTGGTGGTATTGAAGCGGAAGCAGGTATGCTTGGTCAACCTTCTTATTTCCCAGTTCCTGAAGTAATCGGTGTTAAACTTGTTGGTGAATTACCAAACGGCACTACAGCTACAGACTTAGCGTTAAAAGTTACGCAAGTGCTTCGTCAAAAAGGAGTAGTCGGAAAATTCGTGGAATTCTTCGGTCCTGGCGTAGCAGAACTTCCATTAGCTGACCGTGCAACAATCGCTAATATGGCTCCTGAATACGGTGCAACATGTGGATTCTTCCCAGTTGACGCAGAAGCATTAGCATACATGCGTTTAACAGGAAGAGATGAAAAAGACATTCAGGTTGTCGAACAATATACAAAAGCAAATGGTTTATTCTTCACACCAGAAAATGAAGATCCAATTTTCACTGACGTTGTTGAGATTAACCTTGCTGAGATTGAAGCAAATCTTTCTGGTCCAAAGCGTCCGCAAGATTTAATTCCACTTTCTCAAATGCAAACAGAATTCAAGAAAGCTTTAACAGCTCCTGTTAGCAACCAAAGCTTCGGACTTGATGCTAAAGACGTGGATAAAGAAATTACGTTTAAGCTTGCAGACGGTTCAGAAACAACAATGAAAACAGGTGCCATTGCCATTGCGGCTATCACAAGCTGTACGAACACATCAAATCCTTACGTATTAGTAGCAGCTGGTTTAGTTGCGAAAAAAGCGGTAGAAAAAGGATTGGATGTTCCAGCTTACGTGAAAACTTCTTTAGCACCAGGTTCAAAAGTAGTAACGGCTTACCTGCAAAATTCAGGGCTGCTTCCATACTTAGATAAAATTGGCTTTAACATCGTAGGTTATGGCTGTACGACTTGTATCGGTAACTCTGGTCCATTAGAAGCAGAAATTGAAGCAGCGATTGCAGACAGCGACTTGCTTGTAACGTCTGTTCTTTCAGGAAACCGTAACTTTGAAGGGCGTATTCATCCATTAGTAAAAGGTAACTACCTTGCTTCTCCGCCGCTTGTTGTAGCATATGCACTGGCTGGAACAGTAGATGTAGATTTACAAAAAGATCCAATTGGCATTGATACAGACGGCAATGAAGTATTCTTTAGCGACATCTGGCCTTCTCAAGATGAAATTAAAGAAGTGGTTAGCCGTACCGTAACGCCTGAATTATTCCGTAACGAGTATGAGCGCGTATTCGATGATAACGAGCGCTGGAATGAAATTAAAACAAGCGAAGATGCGCTTTATACGTGGGAGAATGATTCAACGTACATTCAAAACCCACCTTTCTTTGAAGGCTTATCAGAAGAACCAGGTGAAGTAGAGCCGTTAAATGATCTTCGCGTAGTAGCGAAATTTGGTGACTCAGTAACAACGGATCACATTTCACCAGCGGGTTCAATTGCAAAAACATCACCTGCAGGTCTTTACCTTCAAGAAAACGGTGTAGAGCCAAAAGACTTTAACTCATATGGTTCTCGTCGTGGTAACCATGAAGTGATGATGCGCGGTACGTTTGCAAACATCCGCATTAAAAACCAAGTAGCTCCTGGTACAGAAGGTGGCTGGACAACGTACTGGCCAACAAATGACGTAATGAGCATTTATGATGCTTGTATGAAATACAAAGAGCAAGATACAGGCCTTGTTGTACTTGCAGGTAAAGATTACGGCATGGGAAGTTCTCGTGACTGGGCAGCAAAAGGCACAAATCTTTTAGGTATTAAAACAGTAATCGCTGAAAGCTTTGAGCGTATTCACCGTTCAAACCTAGTATTAATGGGTGTTTTACCTCTTCAATTTAAAGATGGTGAAAGCGCGGATACATTAGGTTTAACTGGAAAAGAAACAATTGCAGTAGCTGTTGATGAAACAGTAAAACCACGTGATCTTGTAAAAGTAACAGCAACTGATGAAGCTGGAAACAAAAAAGAATTTGAAGTACTGGTTCGTTTCGATAGTGAAGTTGAAATTGATTACTATCGCCACGGTGGTATCCTTCAAATGGTGCTTCGTGATAAATTACAGTCTAAAACACATGCGTAAGTTATAAAGAAAAAGAGCGGTTCTCGTGAGCCGCTCTTTTTTTATGCAAACGCACCGTTTTCGACAAAAAGTGAGAGGGAAATATGCTATATTATAAAAGAAAATGCCTTATAAAAGGATTATTTTAGTAGATATTGCACATATCTATTAGTACATAGATTATCACTTTTTAGAAGAAATAAAGGAGCCGATCATATGGTTAAAAAAATAATTGCGGTCTTGCTTCTAGTAGGCTTTCTTAGCTACGCACTTTGGGAAGGGCTTTCTCCAAATGAAGCATCCGATGATTCTAACTTAAGCGAATACAAGGATTTAAACATCAAAAAAGGCGATAGTGCTCGTCAGGCTTCGGGTCAAGCTTATGGGTTAGAACCAAAAGATACAGCGCCTCCGTTTACACTGTCAGATACGAGCGGGAAATCCGTTCAATTATCGGACTTTAAAGGAAAAAAAGTCATTTTAAACTTTTGGGCAACATGGTGTCCGCCGTGTCAAAAAGAAATGCCCGATATGCAAGCGTTTTATGAGAAATATGGAAACGATGTACAGCTGCTTGCGGTTAATTTAACTTCGTCGGAAGGCAGTAAACAGGCAGTATCTAAGTTTCTTAAAGAAAAACAGTTTACGTTTCGTGTATTATTGGACGACCAAGATAGTGTAGGAAGTAAAAAATATCGGGTCTCCACCATTCCGACATCTTACTTTATAGATGAAGAAGGGAAAATTGTTCAACGAGTGAATGGTCCAATGACGCTTAAACAAATGGAAAACTTTGCTCAACAAGCAGCGAATTAACTTCGCTGCTTGTTTTATTAAAAATGAAACTTATTTACTTTACCATCGTATATATAGATAAGTCAGTAAACATGTCAAACTTTCTTACAACTTTTCAAAAAGTATGTTTACTTATCTGACAAATTGGTTACAATATAGATAGTTATATGATATCAGTTTCTTTAGATTTTTCAGATTTTTCACAAAAATTACATAAAGTAGGTGTTGGAATCATGAGAAAATTACGCAAACGTTCATTTGAAGAGTTAGTGCAAGAAAATAAAACGCAGCTGTTAAAAGATCAGTCAGAAATTGAACGCATTGAAATGGAAATTGAAAAGCGGTTAGAAGATCGTATGCTTGAAAGAGCTGAATAACTTTAAAGTAAGTTGGTTAGAGTAACGGTGAGGAGGGGATAAGCATGGGAAATCCTAAAAAACAAAGCAAACCTTTTGTTCCGAATCACATCGGCACTCAACCGAGAGAAGCTGGTGGAAATAACGGAAAACAAATGCAAGATACATCCGGCAAGCATCCTCAAGTTATTCAAACCAAAGGTGAATGAATAAAAAGTCGCTGAATTCAGCGGCTTTTTATTATTTAAATTCTACCGTGAATAAATAAACGTAAGGATTGCTCGAAATAAGCTCTTTAACAACTTCTCCATCGTTGGTTGAAAGCGGAGCAACTCGTATGCCGCTGCCATCGTCACCAAATAAAGCAGCAACTGGATATGTTTTATTCATTTTTACCGTTTGTTTTTTCTCTAATCCAGTAAAGGAATAGCCGTTCATTTTTTTCGGCTTTTCCGCTTCTATTCCTAGGTTTGTATCGTTGCTGCCTACATTAAACATAACTTTATGCGCATCATCATCGATTTTATATGTAATAGCAAACATGTCAAATTCTTTTGAAACGGTCAACCCTCCTGAAAATAAAGGTTGTTTGGCTTTTCCCTTTTCATAATAAGTGGCTTTTACATAAGCTTCTTTTGCGTGATTAGGAGCTTTAACATCGTATGCAATGATATTGCTTTTGTAGTCTGAATTTGTCACGGCTAACATTTTTTCTTCATGTTTTGAGTAATGATGAGGCTTCATAGAGGCACTTGCTGTCAATTTTGATGCCAATGAAGTTTGCGACATAAAAAATACGGCAAGCACTGCAATAAAGATGCCGCTTAGTAATGCTATCATTCGTTTGGTCATAGCGATTCCCCCTTTGTATGTATATATTACCATATTATGTATGTTATATATGCATTTTAACTTTATTATAATTATATTATGTAAACTAAAATCATTTTTTTCCACTTATAGAGATGAACAAATCCGGCATACTACAATTGTAACAAAGTTATTTTGAGGAGGAAGATACAATGGCATGGAATAAACCGAATCCAGACGATCGCAGTGATAACGTTGAAAAATTACAAACAATGGTGCAAAATACAATGAAAAACATTGAAGAAGCAGAAGAAGCTGCTGCATGCAGCAATGAAGAAGAACGTCAGCGCATTCAGCAAAAAAATCACAATCGCGAAGTAAGTATCGAAGCAATGCGCAGCGAAATAAAAGATGAGTCAGAAGCTCGTCAAAATGGTTACGAAGGTACGATTTAATAAATAAAGCAACGACAATAAGCAGCTAAAAATAAACGGTTTTAGCTGCTTTCTTTCTATATTTTTTTAGTAAGGTCAATAATAATACAAACTAGCGAAGAGGTTTATGTAGGTGAAAAAGCACGTGAAAAAGAAAGTAGTAAGGATTTTGGTCAGTTTACTTGTCGTCTTGATTATTGTGGGCGCTTATCACACGCATAAGCCCTTGCCTAAAGGAGTTTCATACGAAAGCAAGCCCCACAAAATAGAAGATGTATTTCTTTTATCAGACCTAACGTATCAAGATCAGCAGACCTCTGTTTCTGAACAACATATTTTTCAAGCAGTTACGAATGCGATTGATGACGCAAAAGCTTTTATTATTATGGATATGTTTCTATTTAACGGCTACTATCACCAAGGCGAGACGTTCCCTCACCTTAGTGATACGCTTGCAAGTAAGCTGATTGAAAAGAAACGAAAACATCCTAATATCGAAATCGTCTTTATTACAGATGAAATCAATACAACCTACGGCTCACATGATTCAAAGTGGTTAGATTCACTGCGGCTAAACGGAATCAAAGTGGTGCAAACCAATTTATCTAAGCTCAGAGACTCCATTCCACTGTATTCTTCAGTGTGGAGAACTTTTGTTCAGTGGTTTGGTGAAAAAGGAACCGGATGGATCACGAATCCTTTCGGAAATAATGCGCCTAACGTGACGGCCAGTGCTTATTTTAAGTTGTTAAATGTAAAAGCTAATCATAGAAAAGTAGTAGCAACAGATCAAAGCGTTATTATCTCCTCTGCCAATCCTCATGATGCAAGTTTTTATAATTCTAACATGGCCTTTGAAGTAAAAGGGAATATCATTGGAGATGTGGTGAAAAGTGAACAAGCGGTGTCAGATTTTTCTTACGGAGGAAAGTTACCTCGGTATAAGAAGAAAGAAAAAGAAAAGGGAGACCTCTATGTTCAGCTGTTAACAGAAGGCAAAATTTATAAGCACGTATTACATGATTTACGTCATGCTAAAAAAGGCGACGATGTGTGGCTTGGCATGTTTTATCTTGGAGATCGCGACGTAATAAAGGCGCTTTTGGAAGCTTCCAAACAAGGCGCAAACGTACGATTAATTTTAGATCCTAATGAAAATGCGTTTGGAAGAAAAAAGTTCGGACTGCCTAACCGTCCAGTAGCAGCAGAACTTGTAAAGAAATCCAAAGGAGATGTTAAGATTCGCTGGTATCATACAGGGAAAGAACAGTATCATTCTAAAATTTTATTTATTCGAAACAAAAAAATGCAACTATTATTGCAGGAGCAGCAAATTTCACAAAACGAAATTTGGCTGACTTGAACTTAGAAACGGATATTAAAGTATCAGGACCTTCTAACAAAAAGGTTATGACCGAACTAAACGCTTATTTTGACCGCTTATGGACAAATAAAGACTACACATATACACTTCCTTATAAAAGGTATGAAAATAAGATGACGCGGCTGGAAATGCTCATATATCGCATTCAAGATGCGCTTAGTCTTACAACATATTGAGTAATAACCAAACTAGTAGGAGTATATTCTCCTTATATGGTAAGATAAAACAGGAACAGTGCAAGAGGAGGTAGAATCATGCTAGTATCGAAGAAAGAAATCGAAGTGCGCTATGCAGAAACCGATCAGATGGGCGTTGTGTATCATGCTAACTATTTAGTATGGATGGAAATAGGTCGAACGCAGTTTATTAGTGATTTAGGTTTTAGCTATGCACAAATGGAAAGAGACGGTGTGCTGTCGCCAGTTATTGATATACAGGCTTCATATAAAAAGCCGCTTCATTATGGCGAGACAGCTGTAGTACATACTTGGGTTGAGAACTATGACGGTCTACGCGTTGTGTACGGCTACGAAATTTTTAATTCAAATGAAGAACTTGCGTTAACAGGAACATCGTCACACGTATGTGTGAAAAAAGAAAACTTTAAGCCTATTTCGATTCGCCGTAATTATCCGGAATGGCATAAAGCCTATGAAGATGCCAAAAAGCAGGGTTAATCGCAAGAATAAAAAGCATCGATAAATCGATGCTTTTTTTCTTACGCTTCGTAATGAAAGTCAGGTTCTTTTGTTTCCTCATTATAATTTACGGTTAAATCATGACCATCAAAGTACCAAAGGTCTTCATCTTCTACGAAGAATGTTAAACCGTCAACTTTTGTTTCAACGCCAATGTTTTTAGGAGAATCTGTGTTTACACCTAAAGAAAAACCTTTTTGAACGTTGCTGCATCCGCCGTAGCGAACAAAAAAGCGAATTGTTTCGTTTCCTTCTAGCATCATTTCATCTTTGTACCACGTAGCTGCTGCTTCTGTTACTGTTAATTTCATTAATTATGCTCCTTCCAATACTGCGGATACATTTATTATAGTAGAAAGGTAGATAAATTACCAATATATACGAATCCAGCTAGGAAGGAATGAGATAAAATAAAACGATTTAATATAGAGGTGAAGGCTTCATTTCTATATTAAATCGTTTCATTCTTTCATTTGAAATCATATTGTTTTCCAATGGTTTCCCAGCAGTGAACGCAGTAGCGGCTTCCTTCTAGCTGTGAATCCATTTTCTTATTTCGTTTGCAAATAGGGCATTTTTTCTTCACATCATTCACCTCCTTATTTTAGTATCAGTATAACTAATAAACAAGAAATGTATTCGCTTACAAAGTGGTTATAAAAAAGAAATAAGAGGAAGATCCTCTTATTTCTTTTTACCTGACAAAAATGTGACTTTCGGTTCTGTTTTGTTAAGAATTCGCGTAATGTTTGCGCGGTGTCTGTAAATGACAAAGGCTACAATTAAACCGATAATCATAACAAGCATGTAGTCTTGCTTAAACAGCGTGTAGATAAAGGTTAATACCCCAGTAATCATTGATGACAGTGATACATATTTCGTTATGTATAAGCAGATAAAAAAACATAATAGTACGAAAGCAAATAAAAGAGGTTCATAACATAAAATCACTCCGGCGGATGTGGCAACAGCTTTCCCGCCTTTAAATTTCGCGAAAATAGGAAAAATATGACCAATGACAGCAAATAAACCAATGAAGAGAATGTTTTGATTCGTATCAAATAAAAGCGGTAAAGAAGCTGCTAGGGTTCCTTTTAGAATGTCTCCAAGCGTAACGATAATTCCGGCTTTTACACCCAATGTACGAAAGGAGTTGGTGCCGCCTAAATTGCCGCTTCCATGCTCTCGTATATCGATGCCGTATCCTAGTTTTCCAACAACTAGTCCAAAAGGAATAGAGCCCAAGATATAGGCAAGAATAGGTAATAAATAATTCATGTTTGAAAGCTCCTTTATTTCTATATCGTTTCTATTTTACCATGAGATACTTAAAAAAACATAGCTAGTTTTGGGTGAGAGACAATTATTTTAAAAAAAGAAGACGTTTACAAAAATAGAGAAAACGGGTACTATATGCAGGAAATCAACTGTAAATCACGAATGTTGTTCAGTACATATTATATAGCTAAGAGAGGTAATAGACATGTCCATTAAAATTCCTTCCCGTCAAGAGCTTGGTAAAATATTAAAAAAAAGCAAGCGCATTGCTGTAGTAGGTTTATCAGATAACCCTCATCGAACGTCTTATATGGTTTCAGAAGCCATGCAGAAGCAAGGTTACGAGATTATTCCGGTGAACCCGACAATCAACTCAGCGCTCGGCGTAAAAGCCGTATCTTCATTAAAAGAAATTGAAGGGCATATTGATATCGTTAATGTATTTCGTCGCTCTGAGCATTTGCTTGAAGTTGCAGAAGAGTTTTTAGAAGTAGATGCAGACGTATTTTGGGCACAATCTGGTTTAATTAATGAAGAAGCATATGACCTGCTCGCTAAAAAAGGGTATACTGTAGTTATGGATCGTTGTATAAAAGTTGAGCATGCTTTAACAAAGTAAGATCTATAAGCAGAACAACCAACCCATGCACACTGCTTGCATGGGTTTCACCATGCGTTGAAATAGTAAGAGCGTTTCCGCTACAATAGACGTTAGGCAGCTAGCTTTATAATGCTTATAATCCATGAATACACAAGATATTGCTTTTATAATACGGAAATTTGTGCTAAAATCTTGTAAGTACGCAAAAATAGAAACATACGTTCTGTTGATGCGAACACTATAAAATTAAAAGATAGGATACATGATCATTTATTCTTAGACACGAAGCGCAAACGTTTGTGTTTCATACATAATGTAGTAATGTTCGTTGTGATGAAAGGGGTAGTATGAATGGCTCGTAAACAACAATTTAATTATAATGAAGATGCAATTCAAGTACTAGAAGGATTAGATGCCGTTCGTAAACGTCCTGGTATGTATATTGGAAGTACGGATACACGAGGTCTGCATCATTTAGTATATGAAATCGTCGATAACTCTGTCGATGAAGCTCTAGCAGGCTACGGAGAAGAAATTATTGTAACTATTCACAAAGATAATTCAATTTCTGTACAAGATAAAGGTCGAGGTATGCCAACGGGCATGCATAAACTAGGAAAACCAACGCCTGAAGTTATTTTAACCATCTTGCATGCAGGAGGTAAATTCGGACAGGGTGGATATAAAACAAGCGGAGGCTTACACGGAGTAGGTGCATCTGTTGTAAATGCGCTGTCTGAATGGTTGACTGTAACCATTCA
This sequence comes from Priestia sp. 53B2, assembly GCF_056099005.1. NCBI lineage: Bacteria > Bacillati > Bacillota > Bacilli > Caryophanales > Bacillaceae > Priestia > Priestia sp. 53B2. The sequence goes on along the minus strand of NZ_JBLZXA010000030.1, from coordinate 54,820 downwards.
TAGAGATGGATTTATTTATGAACAGCGTTTTGAAAATGGAGGAAAACCGGTTACGACGCTAGAAAAAATAGGAAAAACGAAAAAAACGGGAACAACGATTCATTTCAAACCGGATGCCACGATTTTTTCAACAACTGTGTATAATTATGATACGCTTTGTGAACGGCTCCGCGAATCGGCTTTTCTGTTAAAAGGATTCAAAATAGAGTTAATCGATAAAAGACATGATCGTCACGATATCTTTCATTATGAAACAGGTATTCAAGCCTTCGTTTCATATTTAAATGAAGAAAAAGATTCACTTCATCCAGTCGTCTTTTTTGAAGGGATTCATCATAATATTGAAGTTGAATTTGCTTTTCAATTTAACGATGGTTATTCTGAAACCATTTTATCATTTGTTAATAATGTTCGTACCAAAGATGGTGGAACGCATGAGTCCGGTGCAAAAAGCGCTATGACGCGTGCATTTAATGAATACGCCCGTAAAGTAAGCCTGCTAAAAGAAAAAGATAAAAACTTAGAAGGAACGGATATACGAGAAGGATTAGGAGCCATCGTTTCCGTTAGAATACCTGAAGAGTTGCTTCAATTTGAAGGACAAACAAAAGGAAAGTTAGGTACAAGTGAAGCTCGTTCGTCGGTAGATGCAGTTATTTCTGAAAAACTTGCCTATTTCCTAGAAGAGAATCCAGACGTAAGCTCTCTTCTTGTAAAAAAAGCAATCAAAGCTGCTCAAGCGCGTGAAGCAGCGCGAAAGGCGAGAGAAGACGCAAGAAACGGGAAGAAACGAAAGCGTCAAGAAACCGTTCTAAGCGGGAAGTTAACGCCTGCGCAATCAAGAAATCCTCAGCGAAACGAACTGTACTTAGTCGAAGGGGATTCCGCTGGAGGTTCAGCAAAACAAGGAAGGGATCGTCGCTTTCAAGCTGTGCTGCCACTGCGAGGGAAGGTTATCAATACCGAAAAAGCCAAGCTTCAAGATATTTTTAAAAACGAAGAAATTAGTACGATCATCCACGCGATAGGCGGAGGAGTAGGAGCAGATTTCACCATCGATGATATTAACTACGATAAAATAGTCATCATGACCGATGCGGATACGGATGGCGCTCATATTCAAGTGCTTCTTCTAACGTTCTTCTACCGCTATATGAAACCGCTTGTGGAAGCAGGAAAAGTATTTATTGCTCTTCCACCGCTCTACAAAGTAAGTAAAGGGTCAGGTAAAAAAGAAGTGGTTGAATATTCATGGAGTGACGAAGAATTGCAAGGTGCTATCGATAAGGTAGGAAGAGGGTATATGATTCAACGCTATAAAGGTCTCGGTGAAATGAACGCAGATCAGCTTTGGGAAACAACAATGAACCCAGAGACGCGTACGCTGATTCGTGTTCGTATTGATGATGCTGCTCGCGCTGATCGTCGTGTGACCACTTTGATGGGCGATAAAGTAGAACCTCGCAGAAAATGGATTGAAAGCAACGTAGCGTTTGGATTAGAAGAAGATCCAAATATTTTAGATAATGAAAATGTATTAACGGTCGCAGAGGAGGACGTACAATGACACAAACAGAACGCTTTTTAGATTTACCTCTTGAGGATGTACTAGGCGACCGTTTTGGTCGATACAGTAAATATATTATTCAAGAGCGTGCACTGCCGGATGCAAGAGACGGGTTAAAACCCGTTCAGCGCCGTATTTTATATGCAATGCACGCAGATGGAAATACAGCAGAAAAAGGATTTCGCAAGTCAGCCAAAACTGTAGGGAACGTAATTGGTAACTATCACCCTCATGGTGATTCATCTGTATATGAGGCCATGGTTCGAATGAGTCAAGAATGGAAAGTTAGAAATGTATTAATCGAAATGCATGGAAACAACGGAAGTATTGATGGAGATCCCCCAGCAGCAATGCGTTATACAGAAGCTCGCCTTTCATCGATTGCTGCAGAACTTCTACGAGATATTGACAAACAAACGGTTGAGTTTGTGTCTAACTTCGATGATACAAGCAGCGAACCAACTGTGTTACCAGCTATGTTTCCTAACTTGCTAGTGAATGGATCCACGGGTATTTCAGCTGGTTATGCTACAGAACTTCCTCCTCATCATTTAGGTGAAGTAATTGACGCAACGATCATGCGAATTGATAAACCAACGTGTACAATTGAAGAGTTAATGACGGCTATTCAAGGTCCTGATTTTCCTACGGGAGGAATCATTCAAGGGGTAGACGGGATTAAGAAAGCCTACGAGACAGGTAAAGGGAAAATTATTATTCGCGGAAAAACGGAAGTGGAGTCCATTCGCGGCGGAAAACAGCAAATTGTCATTACGGAAATTCCGTTTGAAGTAAACAAAGCCAACCTTGTTAAGAAAATGGATGAGCTTCGTTTAGATAAAAAAGTGGAAGGCATTGCTGAAGTTCGCGATGAAACGGATCGTACCGGTTTGCGCATCGTAGTAGAACTAAAAAAAGATGCAAATGCTCAAGGAGTACTTCACTATCTTTATAAAAATACGGATCTGCAAGTACCTTATAATTTTAACATGGTTGCTATTGCTAAAAAGCGACCAAAGCTTATGAGCTTGGCTAACATTCTTGATGCTTATATTGATCATCAAAAAGAAGTGGTAACAAATCGTTCTAAATATGAACTGCAAAAAGCACGTGAACGTGAACATATTGTAGCGGGATTGATTAAGGCACTGTCGATTTTAGATGAAGTTATTGCGACGATTAGAGCTTCTAAAGATAAGCGCGACGCTAAAAATAATTTAATTGCCAAATATGAATTTACAGAACCTCAAGCAGAGGCGATTGTGTCGCTTCAATTATACCGTTTGACAAACACGGACATCACAGCTCTACAAGCGGAAGCTGAAGAGCTAGGTGCTAAAATCAACGAGTTAGAAGAAATCTTACATAGCGAGAAAAAACTTTTTAATGTAATCAAAAAAGAATTACGCCGTGTAAAAAAGCAATACAGTACAGAACGCCGCTCAAAAATTGAAGCGGAAATCGAAGAAATTAAGATTAATCTAGAAGTGATGGTTCCATCTGAAGAAGTGATGGTGACAGTCACAAAAGACGGATACGTAAAACGAACAAGCCTTCGTTCTTATGCCGCGTCTAACGGGCAAGACTTCGGTATGAAAGATACGGACCGAATTTTAGCGAAGTATGAAATTAATACAACCGAAACGCTGCTCATCTTCACAAACAAAGGGAATTATTTATATATGCCAGTGCACGAACTTCCTGATATCAGGTGGAAAGACATGGGGCAGCATATCATGAACATTGTTCCAATTGATAAAGAAGAGCAAATTGTACGGGCAATACCGGTGGAAGAATTTAAAGAAAATCAGTATCTGCTTTTCTTTACGAAAAATGGTATGGTCAAAAAATCAGAATTACTTCAATATAAAGCACAGCGCTACTCTAAAGCTCTTGTCGCCGTTAATTTAAAAGGCGATGATAAAGTAATCGATGTATATCAAACGGATGGTAAAAAACAAGTGTTTATTGCCACTCGCTCTGGCTACGGACTGCGTTTCCGGGAAGAAGAAATCAATATTGTAGGAACTCGCGCTTCTGGTGTGAAAGGAATTAACTTGAAAGACGATGATTATGTTGTAAGCGGCGCTATCTTCGATGAAGATGAAGCTCTATCAACTGAATTATTTATCGCCACGCAGCGAGGAGCTGTGAAAAAGACAAAAATTACTGAGTTTGAAGAATCAGCACGAGCGAAACGAGGGCTAGTGATGGTCCGAGAACTAAAATCTAATCCGCATCAAATTGCAAAAGTAAAAGTAATCTCTAAAGAACATTACATGATAGTGGAATCATCTAAAGGTCAAATCGAGCAGGTTGATCCATCTACAATGCGAGCTAGCGACCGATATAGCAACGGTTCATTCGTATTGGACCAAAGTGAAGCTGGCAATTTAGTTGACGTGTGGCTGGAAGAAAAATAATAAAAAAAGTAGTAAAGCTCTTAAAGCTTTACTACTTTTTTTTGTTTAATACTTTTAAATTAAACTATGTTCTAAATAAACAATATAAAAAACCTCCCTACTTCTTATCCCAAATAAGCATCATACACCTCCTACACAAGCCTCTAAGAAACTTTTGAATGTTCCAATTGTCCTAAACATATATATAAAAGAACATCTAGGAGGTGTTATAGATGAACTATTTTATTCACGTAACTCCTAAGACTAAACTTTTTGTTCGGGATATTGGAAAAGGGGAATCCGTTCTTTTCCTTCACGGGTGGCCTGTTAACGCTAAAATGTACGAATACCAATTTACAACGTTGCCGGCCCGCGGTATTCGATGTATCGCTCCTGATCTTCGCGGATTCGGAAAATCAGATGCGCCTTTCACCGGCTATTCTTATAATCAATTAGCAGATGATATTCGCATGTTAGTAGAAAGACTGGAGCTTAAAAATTATACGCTCGTAGGCTTTTCTATGGGGGGAGCCATTGCCATACGATATATGAGCAGACATTTAGGATATGGCGTGAAGAAGTTAATTCTATTAGGAGCAGCGGCTCCAAGCTTTATTCAAAAAACTGATTTTCCATATGGACTTCCTTCTGAAGAAGTAAATACAATTATTCAAAATACGTATAGAGATCGTCCTAACATGCTTGAAGAATTTGGGGAAAAGTTTTTTAATCAGCCTACCAGCTCAGCTTTTAGAGGGTGGTTTCAAGATTTAGGTTTAGAGGCATCTGGTCATGGAACGATTAAAACTGCGGTGTCTTTACGAGACGAAGACTTACGGGAAGATTTGAGTCAAATTTTCGCTGAGACATATATATTACACGGAAAAAAAGATCAAATTTGTCCATTTGATCTTGCAAAATTTATGAATCGTCATATTTCATTTTCTACACTTCTTCCATTTGAAAATAGTGGACACGGTCTTTTTTATGATGACCGTGAGAAAGTAAATGACACTCTTATTGAACTCATCGCTAAAAGCTCAGCCTATAAGTAAGGATATACATTTAAAACCGAATTGGCAGCCAAATAAAAAAAGTAAAAAACCGGCACCTAACGTAATGAAGCGAAGAAGCTTAGGCGTGATAAATTTTCTTGTAAAATGAATGCTGCTGGCAATATTTAAATTCCAAAGAAGGATGCCAAAGATAATAAAGAAACTGTGAAAAAAGACAGATAGCCACGTTTGACTTTGGAGGCTTTCGCTTAAGCTTGACCCAAATACACCAAACCAAAACACAATATTTAAAGGGTTCATAAGAGCAATGAAGAAACCTGTAAAAAACGATTTATCTTTTTTAATAGAGGGTTTTATTTACATCTACTGAAAAGGAACGAGAAACAGCTTGTTTCATACTTTGAAAGCCAACAAATGTGAGCATGACAAAACCAGTTGCATACAGGGCAACAGTAACAGCCTGCATCTGAACAAAAGGCGTTAGCCCTATTAAAATGAGGAGCATAAATAAAATATCGGCCGTCATGCCTCCTAAACCAACTAGCCAAGAAGCCCAAAATCCTTTTATCAGCCCTTTTTTAATCATCTCTATATTAATTGGACCTACCGGTGCTGCGAGACTAATACCTAGAATTATTTGTTTTATAGCAATCAAAAACCACTCCACAAACACAGCCTCCTTTCTAACTTGTCCAATAGTAGCTTATATATATAGATTAGAGTTTTATAATTTAGAAGCGGCATTTAGTTAAAAATGCTCATAAACTTTCTTTTCTTTAATACACATGTAACGTTGAGTTCCATAAGGAGGGTTTTAATGGCATCAAAAATGCTTTTTCGAGCTAATGAGATTTTAGAGTCAACGCATGTCCCGTTTTGGGGAAAAGATGCTTTTCAATATTTCCAAAGCGATATATTATCAGAAGAAAATCCATTTCCTTGTATATTAGGGGTAGAAGGCTTTAAAAAAGATTTACTGCGTTTTTCATTTGTGACTACTTCTTATAACTACCAAGATATTAGGAATGCAGCTTCGGCACTTAGAGAATACATAGATACGTTCAAGACCATAGGTCGCTATACATCCTTTGTGTTATTCTTTAAGCCTGAACATAAAGAACGATCAATGGAAGAGTACGAAACAATGTTTTGGGATACGCTGACATTTCTTCATCAAATTGATCAAAAGAAATGGCCGCAAGACATTCCAAAAGATCCAAAAGATCCATTATGGGAATTTTGCTTTCACGGAGAACCTATTTTTGTCGTCTGTAATACGCCTGCTCATTCTTTGCGTAAAAGTCGTAAGAGCAGAGGATTTATGATTACATTTCAGCCTCGGTGGGTGTTTGAAGGTATGACAGGAGATTCAAAAATAGGACGGCACGTACAAAAGGTGGTCCGCGATCGGTTAAAAACATATGATGACGTATCAGCTCACCCTGAGTTAGGATGGTATGGACAGCAGGAAAACCGAGAGTGGAAGCAATATTTTTTCCACGATGATAACAACTATACTACCGGACAGTGTCCGTTTAAATTAAAAAGGAGTGAGCAGCATGGATGTAAAAAAAGCCTCTATTAAAAAAGGAGTTGGCGGAAAGTTTGAAGAAGTAATTAAAGAACTGCTTCCGGCGTATACTGGATACGTTGAAGTACAGCACGATATTGCTTTTCAAACGCACCCATCTCATACCCATCCAACTGATGAAATTCTTCATATACTTGAAGGATCTATTTACTTTACAGTTGAACGTGATACGGTTCTATGTCAGGCAGGAGATCGGGTACATTTACCGAAACAAACGGTTCATTCTTCAAAAGCCGGTCCTGATGGGTGCACATACGTTATTTCCATTTTAAAATAAAGATGAAAGAAGATGATGCTTATGCTACGTTCCCGGCCAGTGCTGCTGCTTATCGATGTACAAGAAGGGTTTTATTCACCACAGTGGGGGGAAAGAAACAATCTAGATGCAGAAAAACATATGCTGACGCTACTCCAAGCATGGAGGCGCCAAGATTATCCTGTCATTCACGTACAGCATGCATCCGAAAATCCAAATTCTCCTTTACACCCAAGTTCGAAGGGGTTTCAGTTCAAAGAAGGATTTGGTCCACAAGAAGACGAATACTTAATTCGCAAACACGTGAACAGCTGCTTCATTGGAACAGAGCTAGACAGTTATTTAAAAGCAAATGGCTACGATACGCTTATCTTAATAGGATTAACTACTAATCACTGCGTCTCTACGACTGCCCGCATGGCTGGAAATCTAGGGTACAGGACGTACGTTGTAAACGATGCAACAGCTTGCTTTGATTGTATGTCCTACGATGGAAAAACAAGGCTTCCTGCAGAAGATGTACATACATTCGCACTGTCTTCTTTGCATGAGGAGTTTGCAACGGTCGTTTCTACAAAAGAGACACTTCAAGTTCTTCAAACCTTTCAATATGCTCAAAATCATAACTGATGTGCATGTGCACATCGGTTTTTTATGTAGATTATGTTTATTAAAAGAAGTAAAATAAAGATAATTCTATACTATAAGGAGTTTGTACATATGATCATTCGTTATGCTAAAGAAGAAGATTTACCTATGCTTGTTGAAATTTATAACCAGTCTGTTCAAGCAAGTGCTGCTACTTTTGATTTAACGCCTGTAACAGTAGAGCAAAGAAGGAGCTGGTTTGATAATCACATTAGCAATGAACTTTTTCCGCTTATTGTTGCGGAAAAAGATGGGGTAGTAGCGGGCTATGCTTCGCTTTCTTCTTATCGAGATAAAGAAGCGTACATTCAAACGGTAGAGCTATCGATTTATATTGATAAAAACCAGCAGGGGCATGGCATTGGAAAACAGCTTATGAAGTGTATTTTGGAATTAGCTAAAGAACTCAACCACCACGTTGTCATTTCAGGGATTACAAAAGGGAATGATATCAGTGTCAAAATGCATGAGCAATTTAATTTTACATTTTGCGGAGAATTTAAAGAAGTAGGCTGGAAATTTAATCAGTGGCAAGATGTGCTTTTTTATCAGCTTATTTTATAAGATGTATGACACCTTTACACATTGTAACGTTTTAGTTTCATGTGTAAAGGTTATTAAAATAATAAGTCGTTTTATTATTTTAATACGAAAGGTGTTAGCTATCATGAATACACATTTTCAATATCAGCATCTAAGAGCTATTCCAAAAAGATGGTCCAAAAACGAACTGCATATCCAGCTGAATAGAATCAAACACAACTCTGAACTATCTACTATAGCAGCAGATCCGCTTTTTCATCTGTTAGAATGTACCCATTCGGGCCTTCAAACTAAACAAGAAATCATAGACTACATTCAAAGCATTCCTACTCATCAACTTCCATCTTTTGTAACCCATTTAAGCAGGTTAATTCAGCATATTTATTATATAGAAGCTGCTGATTACTGTAATCGTCCCCTCAAAGGTTATATGCTTGTTATGAAAAATCAGCCCGCATATATATCTCTTCATTTTGCTGATCAGATCACATAAAAAAAGCTCTCTATTCTTTTGAATAGAGAGCTTTTTTTATTCGTATTTTTTCACTGTTACTTGGCATTCTTTTAACGGAATAAGTTTTGACTTTTTCGTCCATTTGTATCCTAACCAAACAATTAAGAATAAAGGAAGTCCGATATAAGAAACAAGTACACCGTACCAGTCAATCGAATCACCCATAAACGCCGAATAGTTTTGACCTAAAATAACAACAGCACATAAAATAAAGGCAAAGATAGGACCAAACGGGAAAAGTTTTGCGTGATATGGAAGTTCGCTCAAATCATGACCTTGGGCAACAAATGCTCTTCTAAAACGATAGTGGCTGATTGCAATTCCTAACCAAGCAATAAAACCAGACATACCAGAAGCGTTAAGTAACCACGTGTATACTGCACCGTCTCCAAAAAATGAAGCACCAAATGCAAGTGTACCGACAAGTGCCGTTGCGATTAAAGCATTAACCGGAACGCCTCGTTTATTTACTTTTGCTAAGAACCTTGGTGCTTTTCCATCTTTCGCTAAGTTCCACAGCATACGCGTAGAAGCATACATACCTGAGTTACCAGCAGATAAAACGGCTGTTAAAATAACGGCATTGATAGCCGATGCTGCAAACGCCAGACCTGATCGTTCGAATATTAGAGTAAACGGACTTACCCGCACATCATCACTTGCTAATGAATCCGCTGTGTATGGAATAAGCATCCCAATAACAAAAATAGCTAAAATATAAAATAACAAGATGCGCCAGAAGACTTGTTTAACTGCGCGAGGAACCGTTTTTTCCGGATCTTCACTTTCTCCAGCTGCGACTCCAAGCAACTCTGTTCCTTGGAATGAAAAACCAGCAGCCATAAAAATACCTAGGACAGTAAAGAATCCACCGTGAATGGGTCCATCACCAAGCGTGAAGTTTTTAAAACCTGGTGCTTCATTGTTAAAGATACCAAAAATCATCATAATACCAATAACTAAAAAGATGATAACCGTTACTACTTTAATTAACGAAAACCAAAATTCAGATTCACCAAATCCTTTTACAGAAAGGTAGTTAAGCCCAAACATAATTAATAAAAACAGGGCACTCCATAAAATAGAAGAAGAGTTTGGGAACCAAAATTTCATAATAAGGGCTCCAGCGGATAATTCAGCTGCAATCGTAATAGCCCAGTTATACCAATAGTTCCAGCCGAGAGCGAAACCAAAGGATGGATCTACAAACCGAGACGCATACGTACTAAACGAACCAGCTTCAGGCATATAAGCTGCGAGCTCCGCCAGGCTGGTCATCAAAAAGTAAACCATGACACCAATGATAGCGTAAGCTAAAAGCGCTCCCCCTGGTCCTGCTGTGTGAATTGCTCCACCACTTGCTAGGAATAAGCCTGTTCCAATGGCTCCTCCTAATGAAATCATCGTTAAGTGGCGAGATTTCAACCCACGTTTTAATTCTTGCTGCTCTTGCATAGATAAATACTCCTTTCGAATGTACGGAAAGAGACGGGATAACATAAAAAAAGCCCGCAGTATATGTGCGCGCTTTTAAATCTGAAAACCGCGTCAGCCTTCCGTGAAGATAGCTCTTCACATCACTTGCATGATGTGACAGTTCTGTTCCTGTTCGGAGACAGCCCCAGCTTAAATCAACCGAGAAGTGATCTAAACTTCGGCAATTTTTCCTTTCAAGCAACATCCTCAATGTTCTCTGCATTTCCGTTGCTTTACTATTAAAAACTGCGACCTCTACCTCATCGATTAGGATGAGGGTTTTTTATATTCATTTGACATAAAAGAAGTATACCAAATACTAAAACGATTGTCATTATAAAAAATAGATTCAGAAAATAGAAACATCTTTGAAACCTCTCGAATCTATTTTGTTACATATGGTATAATGAATGTTGTCATAATACTACATAAATATCCGAACGTACCACAGGGGGAGCCGCCGTGCTGAGAGTGAACAAATTGTTCAGACCCTTCGAACCTGTTAGTTAACGCTAGCGTAGGAATGTGGAAATAGTAGCATATATTTGCTTACTCCTGTGTAAACCGTTTGATATGAATGATTCAAAAAACAGGAGTGAGAAACGTGAATAAAGCATTACCTTTACAGGCTAAAATTGAAATAGCCATTTTTGCAGCATTGGCACTTCTACTTGATCTTTTGCCTTCCATTAAGATTGCAACGGCTGTGAGTATTTCGTTCTCCATGGTGCCCATTTTTATTATGTGCTTTCGCTGGGGAGTAAAAGGCGGAGCTCTATCTGGTCTATTATGGGGGCTGCTGCAGTTGGCAACAGGAACGGCTTATATTTTAACAGCGCTACAAACGTTTATTGAATATATTGTGGCTTTTGCTTTTATAGGTTTTGGAGGTATTTTTTCGCAATCTATTAAAATAAATTTAGCTAACAATAACAGATCAAAAGCTTTTGTTTTGATTGTTTTATCCCTTGTTATCGGCAGCTTCGCACGGTATTTCTGGCACTTTATTGCGGGTATTATTTTCTGGGGATCATACGCGCCAAAGGGCATGTCCGCTCTATGGTATTCTTTTTCAATGAACGGGATTTCAATGGTAGGGTCACTAATAGCCTGCTTAGTCATTCTTTCATTGTTAATTCCATCGGCATCAAGAATGATTGTAACTAAATCACACTCATCATAAGCAAAAAGACTAAATCTACCAAGATTTAGTCTTTTTTGTCATTTGTCACCTTTGTTTACACAAAGTGTGTCAGGTTTGATAACATAGTTAGTGAAATATTCAAAAAATTGTTTTATGATAATCACCATATTCAAACGAGATAAGGGATTGATAGCATGCTACAGAAATGGATAACGAGCATAGGTTTAGATATTGGAACAAGCACAACAAAACTGATTGTAAGCAAGCTGTTAATAGCAAATCAACAAAATCAGTTTACGCTGCCAGGCTGTCAAATTATTGATCGTCGCGTAACGTATGCAAGTTCTATCTATACCACCCCTATGCTAAACGATGTTGAAATCGATGTTCAAAGATTAACGGTACTACTAGAACAAGAGTATAAGAATGCAGGAATCTCCTTAGATCAAGTGGAGGCAGGCGCTGTGATCATTACAGGAGAAACGGCTAGAAAGCAAAATGCAGAAAGTATCGTTCACTATCTAGCCGAACATGCTGGGGATTTTGTTGTTGCAACAGCCGGCGCTGACTTGGAAGGAATATTAGCAGCAAAAGGATCAGGAGCAATTCAACGTTCCGCTGAAACCAATGCAGTAATTGCCAATATTGATGTAGGGGGAGGAACTGCTAACATCGCTTTATGTCAAAATGGAAAAGTGATAGAAACGTTTACACTGCATGTGGGGGGAAGGTTAATTCGTCTGAATTCAGACGGTTTTGTAACCTACATTTCACCTTATTTAACTGAATTTTTAAAAAATAATTCTTTAATACTGCGAGAAGGTGAAAAAGAAACATTTGAAAAGCTCTCGTCTATCTGTCAATTACTAGCTGAAGAAACCGTGAATTATGTAAAAGCGCTGAATCAAAGTTCCTCGCTGCTCGTTTCTCCTCATACAAGATCTTCTATACCTCCTGAAACGATCATGGTTTCAGGAGGAGTAGGAGCAATGATGAAGAAACAAAAGCCAAAAACAGTGAAGGAAGTGGCCATACACGGAGACGTTGGTCCGCTTCTAGCATATCATTTTCAATCCATCCAAGTATCTCAAGCCGCTGAGACAACGCGCGCTACTGTAATTGGGGCTGGTATGCAAAATACAGAAGTTAGCGGATCAACCGTATACATTGGGTCGAAGCGGCTGCCACTAAAAAATATTCCCATTATAGAAATACCCGTTCAGCAAGAGGAGACATGGAATCCGCAGCTGTTTCAAGAAAGAGCTCGAGCTTCATGTATGCAGGCTTCAACTATTTTCAGTGCAGAAGATCCCCCCGCTGCTATTGCTTTATCTCATTTTCCTTACTGCAGCTATAAGATGCTTCAAGAATTAGCAAAAGTAATAAGCGCTGAATTTATTGCTTGTTTTAAGGGAGCTAAGTGCCTAGTTGTTCTATGCGAGCAAGATATTGCAAAAGCTTTAGGACAAGCATTAGCTAAACAGAGGAAAGAGTTAGAAATTATTTGTTTAGATCAAATTGATTTTACACACGGAGATTACATTGATCTAGGTTTACCAGTAGCTGGAGAAGCGATCTCCGTTTCCGTTAAAACGCTCGCTTTTTCATCATAATCTACTAAATATACAAGGAGGAAACGATGTTTAAAACTACACGATTGTTAGGAGAAACATTTTCATTTTATAGCTTAAAAGAAATCATGGCCAAAGCAAACGAAGAGCGTTCTGGAGATCAGCTCGCAGGAGTTAGCGCTGAGTCAATGAAAGAACGAATGGCAGCAAAGCAAGTCCTAGCTGATATCACACTTGCTGATATTCGAAATTACCCGCTGCTCAGCGCAGATGAAGACAACGTCTCAGCATTAATCGAAAGTCAGATTGATTCATCGGTTTACGACATTATTAAAAATTGGACAGTAGGGGATTTAAGAGAATATATATTATCCGATCAGCATAGCGGAGAAGACCTTCTTGCACTTAGCAAAGGATTAAGCAGCGAAATGATTGCGGCAGCTACTAAAATTATGTCCAATTTAGATTTAATTCAAGGAGCTGCCAAAATAGAAGTGCAAACTACTTGCCAAACGACTATCGGCCAAAAAGGAGTATTGGCTTCTAGAGCCCAGCCTAACCATCCTTCAGATAACTTAAAAGGAATGAGAGCATCTCTATACGAAGCGTTAAGCTATGGAATTGGAGATGCGGTTATCGGAATTAACCCTGTTATTGATACAACAGATAATATCTACGCGCTTTTAAATGAAACAAAAAATATAATCAACGAATGGTCAATTCCTACTCAAAACTGTGTATTATCACATGTGACGAGTCAGATGAGAGCAATCGAAAAAGGAGCATCTGCTGACTTGATTTTTCAAAGTTTAGCGGGCACAGAAGCCGGTAATGATTCATTTGGCATTTCACTGTCTATGCTTGATGAAGCGACAGCGCTAATTCATGAAAAAGGAACGGCAAAAGGTCCAAACCGCTGGTATTTTGAAACAGGACAAGGTTCTGAACTGTCAGCAGAAGCTCACTATAATATTGATCAAGTAACGCTCGAAGCTAGATGCTACGGATTAGCTCGGCACTACAAGCCTTTCTTAGTTAATACAGTTGTTGGATTTATTGGACCTGAATATTTATATAACAGCAAACAAGTTCTACGAGCTGGGTTAGAAGATCATTTTATGGGCAAAATGCATGGCCTGCCTATGGGAGTAGACGTATGTTACACCAACCACATGGATGCTGATCAAAATGACATGGATAATTTAAGTATGCTTCTGGGAACAGCTGGAGTGAACTTTGTTATAGGAGTGCCCATGGCTGATGACTGCATGCTAAACTACCAGTCTCTTAGTTATCATGATATCGCAACCGTACGCAATGTGTTAGGCCGTACCCCAACGCCGTTATTTCAAAAGTGGCTTGAAGACCAGCGTATTTTGGAAAACGGATGCTTTACATCAAGAGCTGGAGATCCAACTATTTTTATGAATTTGATTTAAGGAAGGTGCTTACTATGATACCAAAGTCAAATCGAGATCCGCTGGAAACACTTAAACAATTTACGCCTGCCCGCATAGGTGTCGGCCGTACAGGAACAAGGCCGTTAACAAAAGACGTTTTATCTTTTCGCACGGATCATGCTGCAGCCGTAGATTCTGTATATGGAGCAGTTTCAGAAGATATTTTAGCTGAGTTTAACCTTTTCTCTGTGAATACACGCGTGGAGTCAAAAGAACATTATTTAAAACGGCCGGATCAAGGAAGATTATTAGCAGATAACGCTAAGAAAGAAATTTTTAAAAACTGCGTACAGCAGCCTGATGTACAAGTAGTAGTCTCGGATGGACTGAGCGCCAAGGCAATCGAAGAAAACATAAGCGACGTGTATCCAGCTCTAATCGACTCCCTGCAGTCATATGGACTTCGTATCGGGACTTCATTTTTTGTAAAAGGGGGACGAGTTGCGTGTATGGATGAAATAGGCGAGATCATAAAGCCAAAAGCACTTGTGCTATTGATTGGGGAGCGACCTGGACTGGTCAGTGCTGAATCAATGAGTGCTTACATGTGCTATGAACCTAGCAAAGGCAAAAAAGAGTCTGATCGTATGGTTATTTCTAATATTCATAAAAGAGGGACGCCTCCTATTGAGGCAGCCGCACATATCGGTACCATGATTGACAAAATGATCAAGCAGCAAACAAGCGGTGTACATCTTATTGTCTAAACATCAAAAGGAGGAGAACGTATGGCGTTACAAAAACAATTAAAACCTATTCATTTATGGGCTATTTCAGTTGGTATGGTTATTTCAGGACAATACTTTGGGTGGAATTACGGGTTTGAACAAGGCGGAATTATCGGACTTGCAATTGCAACCTTAATTGTAACCGTGTTTTACACAACGTTTATGTTCAGTTATGCAGAGCTTTCAACATCTATCCCGCAAGCCGGCGGACCTTCAGCTTATGCAAGAAGAGCACTTGGACCTTTTGGGGGATATATCGCAGGAATCGCATGCTTGCTTGAATTTATTTTTGCTCCCCCTGCTATTGCAGTGTCAACAGGAGCATACCTGCATTTTCTCATTCCAGCTGTTAACCCTGTATACGCAACGGTAGGTGCCTTTATTTTCTTTGTTTTATTAAATTTAATCGGGGTAAAAGAAGTAGCGGTGATTGAGCTTACAGCTACCATTGTTGCACTAATTGGTTTATCTATTTTTTATGTAGCTGGTTTGCCTCATGTACAAACATCGAATATTTTTAATGATCATTCATTTATTAACGGGCCAACAGGGGTACTAGCAGCTATTCCATTCGCTGTTTGGTTTTATCTGGCAATAGAAGGAGGAGCAATGGCAGCGGAAGAAGTGGAAAATCCTAAGAAAAACATTCCTAAAGGATTTATTGGAGCGATTATTACTCTAGCAACCGCAACGTTGTTTACACTATTTGTAACAGCAGGACTTGGCGGAGGAAGCGGGAAGCTAGCCGATTATCCACTTCCACAGGCACTGTCTTCTGTATACGGAAACGGCATTTCAACCGTTGTTGCTATTATCGGGCTATTCGGCTTGATTGCTAGCTTAAATGGAATCATCATGGGATTTTCAAGACAAACCTATGCGCTTGCACGAGATGGTTACTTCCCTAAATTTCTTGCTAAAACGAATAAAAAAGGAGTTCCTGTCGGCGGTTTGTTGATTCCGGGAGCAATCGGCGTGATTTGTGCGGGATCTGCAACATTTGCCAATGCACTTATTATCTTATCCGTTTTCGGAGCAATGATGATGTACTGCATCAGTTTAGTTTCTCTTTTTATTTTACGTAAAAAAGAACCTAATCTATCCCGTCCTTTTAAAGTGAAATACCCGGTAGTGCCAAGCGTGGCCTTAGTATTAGGGATTCTATGCTTGTACAGCATCATAAAATACAGTGTGCTTACAACAAGTTTAATGCTATTTGGCGTTTCTCTACCTTTAATTTATGTGATTCTTGGAATTTTCCTTCTTTCAATTATTTACTATGTCTTTTATGGTTCTAGACAGCTCAAAAAAGAAGCAGCCAATTCGTATCAAGAAGCATCCATTAAATAGGAGAAAAAACGGCTCGCTGTAAAGGCAAGCCGTTTTTCTTGTGAAATTAAAGGGTTGAGCGTTTTTTTGTAGAATGATATACTAGGTCTGTTTGTTGGAAGAATATACATACATTTATATTAGATAAAGAAGGGGCAATTATGATGAACAAACGTAATACAATCATTATCACGGTTGTTTCATCTATTCTGTTATCAGCCTGTCAGCAAGAAGAAACATTAAAAGACGGAAATACAATGATAGTAGAAAAAGATGCAAAAAAAGTACTAAATGAACCAAAAACACAGGTGGAAAGCATTCAATCGATTGATTTAAATAAAGAAGCAATGAGCGGGAAATTTATTACAGCCTGGATGACTGATTACTTTTCAGCGTTTGGGAAAGCAGTGGATCAAAACTCCTTTGATGATCTAAAGGCTTTTTTGAAAGCGGACAGTTCTTTTTATAAAGAGCAGAATCTTCTTGTTGAAAATTTCACACGCCAAGGCATCGAGCAGAAGAAGCAAACGTTTCATATTGTCAATTGGTATGAAGAACCTAACCATATGTTCAAAATACAAACCCACGAGGAAAGCTTATTAAAGCAGCCAGGTAAAGATCCTTATACTAAAATTTGTGACCGCCTTTATACAGCCGTTTATCAAAACGATACGTTAAAGTTATCGAGTGTAGAACCATTTGACTTTTCATCTAAACCAAATGCAAGCACTGAAACTCCCACTACACAAACAACAGATTTACACGACTACGATGGAAAATGGACCACTGGCAATGATAACGGATCTCCTATCATTCAATTTCTTGCTACATCCAACTCGGAAGCAACGATTAAAATAAATTCGTACCAGCCACCTAGCAAAATCCGCGTGTCAACCGTTGAACAAAAAAATATTCGCTTTGAAAATAACCAAGCAGCCATTAAATATGAAAATGATGGACAAGGAAATAAAGGAACAATTGTCATTACGCTCAAAGAAAATTCCATCTCATTGCTTGCTAAAACAGATCAAAATAAAAAGGCAAAGTGGGGAATTCCAAGCGGTGATTACGTGCTCGATACGTTTGAGAATTAAAGATCATTTTTAAAAACAGACTAAATTCGGCATTGAGGAGGACACCTTATGCATAAAAAATGGACGATTGCATTCGTTCTACTGCTGCTAATGGTTTTGACAGCCTGTGAAGAAAAAGAAACAGTTAAGTTATCCAAACCAACCGAACCTTCCTCAGATGAAGTGATCCCAAAAGATCAAGCTAACTCATCTCTTCCACCTGATCTTGTATCAGAAAAAAAAGCAGAAAAAACTGCGGTTGAGACGATGAACAAAATTTCAAGTACCTATAAAGAATTAGGCGAAGAGTATGAATGGGAAAATGAATCTAACCCTGCTGATTACGAAACGCTAAAAAAAGCGTTAACGCCATATGCAACATCATCTTTAATTGCAACAAAGCTAAAAAGTATTTCTACTAATTATTACTGCAAAGAATGCAATATGAGCTTTTTTCCTGATGTAACTCATCTGATTCGATTTGAACTTATTAACAATCATGCTGGGCAATTTTCGGTCTCGGCTATTGAGCCAATTAGTAAAGAAGGAAGCGGCGGACTGACCATTTACATGAATTTTAAATACGTTAATAAACATTGGAAATTAAACGAATGGGATGAAGTTACCTATCATCAAAAATACCTCAACATTACGGCCGATGAATATATCGAATACGTAAAGTCAATTAATCCTTCTAGTGATATTTCATACCAAGGTAAAACGACCCGTACAAATGAAAAAGGGGAAAAGGAAGAAATCTTGGTTTTCAAAGAGAACAATACAAAGTATGCCATCAGCAAAAACAGCTCTCAGCGAATCGACGATTTTAAAGAAGATGAAAAAGAAAAAGAAGAGAAGGAAGAAAAAGATTTTAATTTAAAAAAAGTCCAAAAAGTTGATCAAGAAACAGCGGATATTTTTATTGAACATTATTTGCGAGATTTAACAAAGTCCATTAACACGAATAAATTTGAACACGTACAGCCTTATATCCAGCGGGATAGTGTTTTGTGGAATGATCAAAAGCAGCTTGTGAAAATGCTGTATGAAAGAGACATTCGAGAAGAACTCGTTGATTATTCCATATTAGACGTGGAATCTGTGAGTGAAGAAGAGGGCGAAGCGGTCTATACAATCCAAACGAAAGAAGTCCTTTCAATTACAACGAACGGTCAAAGTCAGGAAAAAGAGTATTATCGAACCTATACCGTTTCCTACAGCAATAAACAGCTGCACCTGACTAAAATTGAATCACTTTAAAAAACATCACGCTCTGCGTGATGTTTTTGTGTATACACAATTTGCAGATTTCTTATCGTGATAAATTTTAGTGTTCCAGCATAAAAAGCATACTTTACTTTTGAAAGGGTAAAAAACATATCTTTAGAAAGAAGCCTTTTTTTAAAATTACTTTACCATACTAACGCAAGATAACTCTTCCTTATCAAGCGTTCATATGATAAAGTAGAGAAATAAGCAGAAAACAGAATTTATTTTACATATAATGGATGTTTTTATTAAAATCTTTAAAAATTTGCTTTTTAAATTGAGTTTTGAGAGGTTTTTAAAAACTTTTAATGGTATTTGTAGTGAATTGATAAAAATTCGTTATATTCCATTCTGGATCATTTAAAAGGGATACCTTTGTTTTCAATAATTAGGAGGGGTAAAATGGAAGAATTTGAATTGTCGCCTGTGAAAAATTCGTTTCGCCAGCTAAAAGAGCAGTGGGAAGAGGCAGAGCTGTTAGATGAAGATAACAACTTAAATTTAAAGCACGTTTCAGATGAAAAATTTATTCAGCTCTTTTTTTCAATGCGTATTATCAAAAAATCACTTTCTCCTCATACGATCAGATCTTACAATCAAGACATGAAAACGATTCTGTCTTTTTTCTATGAACGAGAGATTACATTAAAATCGATTGGATTTATGGAAGTCAAATTATTTAATGAAGAAATGATGAATCAATATGCCAATCGCACCGCTGCAAGAAAACTAGAATTTTTTAGAAGAATGCTAGAGTTTGGACACGCTACTCATTTTTATCCTTCGCTATATACGACGTGGATTGAAAAACCATCTATTGCAAAAGGACATTACAGCGACAAGGAAAAACAAAATCGCACCGAGTACCGAGAGCTAACCGACCGCGAAGCCCAGGTGATTGTAAATGCGTTAGAATCAGTCGTGCGCATTCGTCAGCATGAAAAGGAATTCAAAGCGCGCAATCGCTTAATGGGAATGCTTTTGTATATGAGTGGAATGCGTTCGAGTGAACTGCTGAGTTTAAATTGGGGAAGCTTCCGCGAAGACCGCCGCGGAAATTTGGTTGTAGATGTGATTGGTAAAGGAAAAAAAGAACGAACAATTCCCGTGTTTGATGATGTGAAAGAAACGCTTATCACTTACCGGCAAGCCTTAAATGAGAGCACCGAACTAAGTCCTTTTGACACCGAACCGCTTTTTTACTCCATTAAAGAGTACTATCGTACCGGCGAAAAGAAGCGATTATCCTATACAACGTTGTATCGAACGATTAAATCAGCTGTTTATAAAGTAAAAGGAAACGCGTCTATTTCTCCTCATTGGTTTCGTCATACCTTTATTACAAACAGTTTAACTAATGACGTTCCGCTTGCGGTTGTAAAGCAAGTAGTAGGGCATTCTTCTATTGCTACAACGAACGTTTATCTGGAAAAACTTCAAGAAGATACGGTATACGACGCGTTTCGAAAATCGGGTTATCGCTAATTACTTATAATATTTTTATGTAAACTATAAAACATATATTTTCATTTTTACTGCTTATGCGTATGAAATAAGTTGTATAAATGAATAAGTTACTTTTCCTACAATATAATGGTAGAAAGTCGATAAAGGAGGGAGTTACCTATGACGGCTAAACATCCGCTTCACTACCATTTCGGAGAAGTAACGGAGCTTTTTCATTACATATACGCAGTTTGTGAAACAGCAGGTATTTATATTGACTGGAGCGGAACAGCCCAAACCGTTCAGCTATATCGAAGCAAAGAATCTTTTTTATCCGGAGAACGCTACATCGGAGCGATTCAGTATGAGGGAAGCAATCAGTTTCAAAAAAGATGGCCTTCTACCGTCAGTTTGAGATTTCGACGTGCGAACTTGTCGTTTATTTTAAAATATTGTTTAGAACAAATTGAAGAATACCGCAAAGACACGAACAAAGAACCCTTCATTAATCCAAATGCAGAATCCATCGCGTTTAAATTCACCTCTTTAACAGATGAAACCAAACAAGTGATTTCAAAAATCAAAGAAGTACTATGCATCGCCAACTACGTGTAAAACCCCGCAGAATGTTAGCTGTGGGGTTTTGGGGATTTAACGCAGGTCTTCTGTGTCTTGAAGCAATTGTTCCGCGCGGTATTCAAGTTTTTGTAAAGTTTCGGTATAAATTTTCACCTGCTGCTCGTTTAATTCGGACGTTAATTCGAAAAATACCTGCTCCACAGCAGGCGTTACTTCTGTTTTTAAACGCAGGCCATCTTCTGTTATTTGAATAAAAAACGAGCGGCGATCTTCTGGATTTCTGATACGCTGAATCCAATTTTGTTTTTCTAGTAAATCTAAAATTTTAGTCAGCGTCGCTTGATCTTTATCCGCTCGTTCAGCTAATTGTTTCTGCGTACTATATTCAGCTTCTGATACGCGTTTTAAAACGGTCCACTGTTCTGGTGTAATCCCAAAAGGGCGCAAGCGTGCGGCAACTACTCTGCTTAAGCGCTTACTTGTACGAACTGTGGGAATGCCGAACATTTCTTCTAACGATTCCATATAAAACCTCCTGCATACATACATGCTGTGATTATATCAGCTGTTTTTATTTCTGTAAATTTGTTTGTAAAAGTGATGTCTTATAAAAATAAATTTACAGAATAAATCACAAATACACTAGACTTATTGTGTGTATCCTTGTAATCTAGTGTAAGAATAGTTAAACTTTTTCAAAAACAGTAGGGGGTACACACATCCATGATTAAAGCGGTATTTTTCGACCTAGATGACACGCTACTTTGGGACCAAAAAAGCGTAAAAGAAGCATTCGTTGCAACATGTACATATGCAAGTGAGAAATATAATTTAAAACCTGAAGAACTAGAAGAAGCGGTGCGTAAGGAAGCAAGAGAATTATATGCTTCGTATGAAACCTATGAGTTTACGCAAATGATTGGCATTAATCCATTTGAAGGATTATGGGGAAATTTTTTAGACGATCATGATGAATTCCACAAAATGAAAGATATTGTTCCTACTTATCGCAAAGAAGCTTGGACTCAAGGTCTTCGTGCCCTAGGAATTCACGATGATGCTTTTGGAGCAGAGCTAGCTGAGCGTTTTCCGTTAGAGCGCCGCAAAACACCGTTTGTATACGAAGAAACGTTTGAGGTGCTTGATCAATTAAAAGGAAAGTACAAGCTGCTGCTGCTAACAAATGGTTCACCTGACTTACAAAATACCAAATTAGATATTACATCAGAACTAGTTCCATATTTTGATGAGATTGTGATTTCAGGTGCATTTGGCCGCGGTAAGCCTGATCCATCTATTTTCGACCATGCTTTATCACTTATGGATTTAAAGAAAGATGAAGCAATTATGGTTGGAGATAATTTAATGACAGATATACTGGGTTCTTCTCGCGTTGGAATGAAATCTGTATGGATTAATCGTCACGATAAAGAGCGAAATGAAGTCATTCCTACTTATGAAATTACCCATTTAAGTGAACTGCATTCAATTTTAGATGAACTAAATTCATAATACGAACAAACAAAAAAGAGGCGGAAATCGTCTCTTTTTTGTTATAAAAATAAGCACAGCAGTCTTTGCAGGTCCTATATCCGTTGCAAATCTCACTGACTTCATTCACATTGTACCAATCTTATCCTGTTAAAGGAGCTAAACAAGTAAACACCCAGTACATTGTCGTATCCGTTCAGTTTCAGCGAACACCTAATGAACATTCGACTGTAGTATTAAACGACACAACGTTTACATTACAAGACACAGCAACTCATCAAACCTACGAACCGTCTGACGGAGGAAATTTATCGACAGAAACCCCGCACACCCTGTGGACAGCTTTTTCATCACCGTCACTATCTGACGATGAACCACTTAACCTCGATGTTGCATTTAAAATTCCAAAAAAGGCCAACCATACGTATAACCTGTTAATTACACAGCAATCAGAACGAGCGGATGTGTTTAAGTTTGAAGAAGCCAAACAAGATTATTAATTACATACAGAAAAAAACGCCTGTCTTTTGTTTTATAGAAAAAGAAGGCGTTTTTTGTAAAACCATCTTGTTTTCCATAAAAAGAGCAAATGATACTACAACCCCTGAATAAAAAGAAAGAATATACAAGGGGAGCGGAGCAAACGATAGACATAAAAAGAAAAAGAAAATAGACATAAAGCGCGTTGGTGTAGTCAAGTTCAAAAAGAACGTGTATCATTGTAACTGCTGGTAACAAAAGATGGACACAAGTGGATAAAAAGTTATGAGAAAGGAAAAGGTGCGTACATCACGTTAAAGACATATGAATCATAAACATACAAAAACAACTACTGAATTCAGTAATAAAAAAATAAACATGCATTTAAATAGAAAGCTATCAGCAGCTAGTATAGCTGCGTTTCTTTTCGCTTTGCTTTTTTGTTTTATACCAGGTATAAAAGAGTCAATTCCCAGTTTTTCTATCAAAAAAACCAGTCCACATTTCGTTGATTTATTTCCTTTATACCTTTTATTTTTTACACCCTTCTTTTTAATAATGGGGACGTTAGGCACGGTTATCGTTGATTTATTAGTCAGTGCGTTTGTAAAAGACCGTAGTAAAAAAATTGATTTTATCATGTCATTCATATTTCACGCCATTTTTGGGTTATTAATGTTTGAATTCGGAATGATGGGCGTCATTCTTATTTTTATTGTTGATCGCATTCTTTCAATCCGTAAAGAAAACTATTCTTATTTATATCCATTGGGTTGCTTAGTACTGTCGGCCATTATTGGAACTCTCGTCTATTTCATTTTTACTATCGTTTAATAAAAAATAATAAAAAAGAGACCTCAAAAAGTTAGATGCATCCTAACAAATGTGGTCTCTTTTTTTGCTTTTTTTCTTCTTAAAAAAACCCTATTTGGGTAAGTTGTTTAGTTTGCTATGCTATCGTTTGATAAATCAAAAAGATATTTAAACAAATGACTAATGCAGCTATCACCCAAGCTACAGTAGTTGTTGCTTTATGATTAACCAATCCGCCCATGATTTTTTTATTACTCGTAAACATAATAAGAGGAACGAGCGCAAATGCAATTCCGAACGATAAAATAACTTGACTGACAACTAGTGCACTTGTTGGATTTACGCCAAATCCGATAATCAAAAGCGGCGGAATAATTGTAATGAACCGGCGAAGATATAAAGGAATTCTGCGTTTAATAAATCCTTGCATGATGACATCTCCAGACATTGTTCCGACCGAAGAACTTGAAAGTCCTGAAGATAATAATCCAACCCCGAACGCAATAGCTGCAAAGGGACCAATTAAATGTTCAAATTGTGTAAAAGCCACGTCCAAATCTTGCACGTTTAGTCCGTTTTTAAAGAATAGAGCGGCTGCGACAATCAGCATGCTTGCATTAATTGCACCAGCGATAATCATGGCAATCACAATATCAATAAATTCAAAGCGAAAAATCGCTTTTTTCTCCGATTCTGTAGTTCCTACCACGCGGCGCTGCGTAAGAGCTGAATGCAAATAAATCGCGTGCGGCATAACTGTAGCACCTAAAATTCCGGAAGCTAACAGCACGCTGTCTGTTCCGTGAAACTGAGGGACAAATAAGCCATGGACAACACTTGCGCCCTCTGGATGCGCAAGAAACATTTGAGTCCCAAAAGCTAATACTACAATAAAAACCATCGCCGCAATAGCTGCTTCTAACAGTCGAACACCTCGTCTTTGTAACTCTAAAATAGCAAAAGAACCTACCGCTGCGATAAGTGCAGCTAGGAACAAAGGAATATGAAATAATAAATAAATTCCAAGAGCAGCCCCAATAAATTCTGCTAAATCCGTCGCCATAATGACCAATTCTCCTTGGATCCAAAGCCCAAAAGAAACGAAGGACGGGAAGTGTTCCTGTGCTATCTCGGGTAAATTCAAACCTGTTGCAATCCCTAATTTAGCTGATAACGATTGAATTAAGACAGCCATTAAGTTAGAAATTAATACAACCCAAAGCAGCATGTATCCGTATTGAGAGCCTGCTGCAATGTTGGTAGCAAAATTACCTGGGTCAATATAAGCAACCGCTGCGATAAAAGCAGGCCCTAAGAAAGGCAATAATCGCTTAATTCCTTTTGTTTTACCCGACAATACATCTTGAGCACTTAGCTGCATAGCTGATAATGCTTTACTGCCGTTTTGATCTTTCATGTCTAGTGCTCCTTTCTTTGATGAACAATAAATAGCCCAAGCTAATTTTTTTATATGAAGTATAAAATGTTTCCTTAATGCAAATTATATGCTAGCAAAGGTTCTTTTGACAATAAAAAAGTTTAGCAAAAAATATAGATCATCTTCAGCTGTTTTTTATCCCGTTTGGCACAATTCTTTAAATGCACAGCCGTGACAGGAGGCAAGCGTATCTGTTTGAGGGAAATGCTCAAGCGGAAGAGGCTGATTTACCTCTGAGTCTTCCAAAAAAGTTTTCATATAATCAATGCTTGTATCAACTTGCTGAAGAACAGCTTCAATTTCGTGAAGAGTAAGCTGATACGTACGCGTACTGCCTGAAAGCAAGTATTCGTTTCGGACTTTTATCTGATCAACGGAAATATTATATTCAGCTAGCACGTAGAGGGCATATATCGCCAGTTGAAACAAATCATCTTTTGTTTGTTTACTTGTTTTCCAATCAACAATCGTAAATTCGTCTGTGACTGGATTTTTAAAAAGAGAATGAAAAGGCGCATATACTTTATGATCATACACATTTATAGAACGAAACGACTGATGAGGCTCCACTTCTAAAAAAGGTGAAGTTACGATGTCGCAAAACAATTTACTTTGTAAAAAGTGATGGACACAAATGTGTACCCGTTTTTGCATGTCTTTAAGATCTTTTTTAGAAATATAGCCGTTTTCGTAGAATTCTAAAAGCATCTTATACTGAGCAGGCTTATGATACCAAAGCTCTCCATAGTCAGTAGAATCACGCAGTGCGTTATTTAGTAGCTGCTGCACTTTCTCCGCTAAGTTTTGTTCATTAGGGACAAGCTTTGTAGATGTATAGTCAGAAATGGCCTCTGTAATCACTTGACGCACGGCTTGTCCGGCGTACATAGATAAAGTGGAAACCTTTTTTAAACGATAAGCGCTCTGAGACTGCGCAGAAGCGCTGTCAAGCCATCCGTTATGTGAGACATAATAATGATATGCATACTTTCGGTTGCACTGTGTGACCATTTTATGTCTGGAGTACGACCATGAAAATTCAGGGAAATCAGTGATTTGAAACAAGCTATTCACATCCTTTTTCAAAAACTGCGCATAGGTTGGTCTATTAGTATATTCGTACATGAGTTAAAATAGACTGAAAATGTAGAGAGTGAATAGCTACGCATGCATATTATTTTGTGGATTCTCGCGAAATATGTATAAATAGAAAAAAATATTTAAAAATTGATTGCTTTTTTCTATGGAGGATGTTATATTAATAAAGCGATGAGCTAATTTGTGTAAGTCGAAGGACATGCTTTCGAGCTAAACGTGTGAATGTGGTCACACGGTCCCCGCCACAAACGCATCAAAGACGTCCTGCGTGGACGTCTTTTTCATTTTATAAAAAAGAGAGCTTATGCTCTCTTTTTTTTGTGAGATTATTTACTGAAAAAGTTAAGGGTTTTTATTTGAATGCTTCACTATATTTTTAATACTTCTTTTTCACCGTTTTTTATTCCATACATCGTTTCCTACTTGCAACAAGAGTTTTCTTATCCGATTTTCTCGACCAAACTTAAATATATAAAAACTTACTGTATTTGCACATTTGCCGCATATTGCATTGTTCCTCTTGTAGAGTTAATCGCAATATCAAAAACGTACAAACCTTGATTTTTAGGAACCTTAAATTCATTATTTTTGACAAACAGCTTGGTTTTTTCACCGTTATCTCTCCATATATGCACACTCACACTACGAATATAAGCACCGTCTAAGTTCGAAAAATGGAGCTTAACCAATTGTTGCTGCTTCAATGGGATACTTTTTTGCTGCGATATGTATGTATATAAATCATATACATTTATTTCTTTTTTTGTTGTTGAACGGCCGTTTGACCAGTTAATAGAACCTTTGTGAAGGTGATAGGTATGTTCGTTGACCGCAAGCGCAGCTTCAGGTTTGTTTTGATCGTATTCTTCCTCTAGAAAGAAAGCACTGTTCTTAAGTAAAAGTAAGAAGAACACAATAACAGCTCCTAGACCGCTTAAGACATATACACCACATTTTGTGGGTTGTACTTTCATAATAATTTCCTTTCACACACCAATAATTAAGGAGGATATGTATATAAAATTTCCACTTTTTCTATTTTAAACGATTACAAGTAAAATTACATTTATTGCTTTCTTTCTTCATGAAAAACAGGATAATAGTCATATGTTTTCTATAAAATGTCTCCTTAGATCCAATTCAAACCCATATAAAAGGAAGATAAATGGAAATTAAAAGAGGGAATCTAAAAAATTTACAGAAGTTGATAAGTGATTTAAAATTATACAGAGGAAAAAAGCATTTCAAAAAAAGGGAGATTAGTAGGTTTTTTGTTCTACTTCCGCTTCTTAAAAAGTCGTATTTTTCGCAAGAAACTGTAAAGCTATATTTTATAAAGGTGAACCAATACATATACAAACAAAAGGGAAACACAAAAAGGGGGATCAGCATGCAAATTAGAGAACTAGAATTACATGATGCTGCAAACTTTGTAGATTTGCTTAAACAGATTGAAGAGGAAAGTAAGTTTATGCTGTTTGAAAGCGGAGAGCGAAAGCTGAGCACAGATCAGCAGGAGAAAAACATCGAAATCTTTAAGCAACAGCCAAACTCTACGATTATTGTAGCAGAAGAAAACGAGATGCTTGTGGGATATATAGCTGCAACAGGGGGCGAAGCTAACCGAAACGCTCACATCGCTTCTCTAACATTAGGTATTCGAAAGACGTTTCAAAATCAAGGGATTGGGACGGCTTTAATCAGTGCACTTGAAGAATGGGCGAGAGAACACCATATTCATCGTCTTGAACTTACAGTCGCTATACAGCATGAAAAGGCTCTTTCTTTATATGACAAAGTAGGATTTGAAATTGAAGGAACAAAAAAACATTCACTGCGAATTGGCGGTTTGTTCATTGATGAGTACTATATGTCTAAATTGCTGAACTAAAAAAGAAACGACGTTTAAAGACGCCGTTTCTTTTTTTAACTTCCTCTATAAATTTGGTATCCCCACGGTGACACAAGCAAAGGGACGTGATAATGTTCTTGTTCAGAAGACAATCCGACTCGAACAGAAACTTGATTTAAAAAGGGCGGATTTGTTGTTTGGACTTCTTGTTTTTTATAATATTCTCCAATATGAAACAGAAGTTCATAATCTCCTGATTCAAACGCTTCAGAAGAGAAGAGCGGAGTTACTAATCTTCCGTCTTCATTTGTAGTACCGTGTGAAATTTTTATTCGTTTACTTTCCGACTGAATATGATAAAAATCAACTTTGACAAAAGCAGCCGGACATCCGTGGGTAAGATCTAAAATATGCGTTGTGATTTTAGTCATGCTCGTTTCTTTGTCTCCTTATCTTCAGTAATTTTATCAGTTAAGCGAAAGAAAGCAATTTTATATACTTCTTCTAATGCCGTATCAAACTCCGTTTGCTCGGTATTTAGTAAACGACTTTGCATTGCCTCGTAGATATCTTCTTTTTGTTTACCTCGTACTGCCAAAATAAAAGGAAAAGGAAACTTCTCCATATACGTTCCATTAAGAGAAGAAAACTGTTCATACTCATCTTGCGTTAAGTTTTGTAAGCCTGCTTTGGTTTGTTCTTCAGTAGAAGCAGATGTCATGGCAATATTTTCACCTAGATTTGGATGAGCTTGCAGCAGCTTTAGCTGTTTTTCTACAGATGCTTGCGCTACAATTTCTGTCATCATGGCATGAAGTTGTTCAACGGAAGAGAAAGGGCCTTTAAAATAAGCCTCTTCAGCAACCCAAGGTGAATGTTCAAATATATCACCAACTAGTGAAACAAAATGCTGCTTGCTAAGCTGATTTACATACTGCACAGATACGTTATTCATACTACACCACCTTTATTTTATTTCTGAATAATCTGTCTTCTTCAAAGAGACAGAAGGTACTTTTCGTTCAATTGATGCGTTAAAAAAGAGATTTAATAAAATGGCAGCTAAACTTCCCGTAATAACTCCATCGCTTACAATTACGCGCAAAGCATTTGGGAGCTGAGCGAATAAATCAGGTACCACCGTTACACCAAGGCCGAGTGAAAGAGAGCACGCAATAATCAGCAAATTTTCTTGTTTAGACAAATCAACAGCACTTAGCATTTTGATGCCTGATGAAATAACTAAACCAAACAACACGACCATTGCTCCCCCTAAAACAGGGGTGGGAATAATGGTTGTAAAAGCAGCTATTTTCGGAACAAGCCCCAGTAATACGAGAATGAAACCGGCTACTACCACTACATTTTTTGTTTTTACTTTTGATAATTGAACCAGTCCTACATTCTGAGCGAATGTATTGTAAGGGAAAGCATTAAATAGCCCTCCAAGAACAATGGCGATTCCTTCAGCACGGTAGCCTTTTGTAAAATCTTTTTCCTTTAATTCCCGATCGCACAGCTTTCCTAATGCTAAAAATACGCCTGTAGACTCAATGATAATGACCAAGCATACGAAAATCATTGTTAAAATAGGGCCGATTTCAAAAGTGGGCATCCCAAAATAAAAAGGAGTGGGAACGTGCAGCCAAGAAGCTTCATTAAAATTAGTGAAATCAACTTTTCCCATTAATACAGCGGCTATTGTTCCGGCTACAATTCCAATCAACACAGAAAGAGAACGAAGAAAACCGCTGAAAAATCGATTTAAAATTAAAATAAGCGCTAGAACACCAAAAGAAAGAAGAAGATTAGAAAGAGAACCAAAATCTTTGCTTCCCACTCCTCCTGCCATATTTCGAACAGCGGATGGTACAAGCGATAAACCAATCATCGTCACAACCGTTCCGGTGACAACGGGAGGGAAAAATTTAATAATTTTGCCTAAAAAACTTGCTGCCAGTACGATGAAAATACCACCGGCAATAATCGCTCCGTAAACAGCGCTAATTCCATATTGAGTTCCAATTGCAATCATAGGAGTCACCGCTACAAACGAGCTTCCGAGTACAACAGGAAGACCAATACCAAACCACCTGTTCGTCCATGCCTGCAGCAGCGTAGCTAGTCCGCATGTTAGTAAATCAATGGCCACAAGATAGGATAAGTCATGGGCATTTAAATTCAATGCGTGCCCCACTATCAGTGGAACGAGAATGGCACCCGCATACATAGCAAGTACGTGCTGTAAACCCAATGAAGCTAATTGCAACGGTCGATTTTGGTTATTCAACTAAAAACCTCCTTTAATTATATCACATTTAATGTTAATAAATATTACATTTATAATGATACATTAATAGTAAAATGTTTTTTAAAGGATGTCATTAGTCAAGTTGACCAAAAAAGAGGATTCAATATCTACTTTTTTACAATATATAGAGAAACAGATAAGCTATTGTGTAAAAAGATGTTACATTTATTTTTTAGTACCAGATATTAATATCAAGTGATGTAATTTTGTATATATTTTCAAATAATAGAGAGAGGAGGAAATGTTTATGTATAATCTTGCGGCTCACGTATGTAAATTTTTATTGAAAAGAAGAGGTAAGCTTTACATAAGGAATAAAGAGTCTTTACCAACAGACACAGGTTTTGTGATCGCTTGTTCGCATAAGGGATGGGTAGACGTTGTAGCGCTTGGTGCGGCTATTTTGCCTCACCAAATTCATTTTATGGCAAAAAAGGAGCTTTTTAATCATATACTCACTAGTAATGTATTAAAAAAACTTAACGCATTCTCAGTAGATCGTAACAACCCGGGACCCAGCAGCATTAAAACACCTATTAAATTAGCAAAAGAAGGACATATCGTCGGGATTTTCCCTAGCGGCACGCGAACAGAGGAAGACGTTCCCTTAAAAAGAGGAGCAGTCACTATAGCGAGCATGGCAAAGGTTCCTATTGTACCCGCAGTTTACAAAGGACCTGCAAATGTAAAAGAACTATTTTCGAAGGTTCCTATTGTTGTCTCCTTTGGAAAACCTATCTACCTTGGAGAAGATAAACTGACAAAAGACCGCCTTGCCGACGTGTCAAATCAATTAACAGCTTCAATTCGTGCGTTAGAGGAAACAGCAAGATAACTTCATAGCGGAGGTGCACCATGAAGGATTGGGTACAGAGAAAGCTAAACGATGTAATTAGTGATGATGTGCAGGCAAAAATGAAAGAAAAGATGGCTGAAAGTGGCGTAACCGTTCCTATATCCGCTTCTATGCTCATGCGAATTTTTCAAAAGCAAATGACAAAGCAAGATCAAATTCAGCAATTTTCTATTTCATTTCAAGACTCCTATATTCACGTGAATGGAATTATTAAAAAATTTCTGGTGAGAATTCCATTTTCCATTGTGCTAGAACCTCTTGAGGCAAAAGAACGTACGCTTTTATTCAAAATCCATGAAATGAAACCTCTTAATCAAAATTGGATCAACTATCGAATTTTTCACAAGCCGCCTGTTACTACGTATGAAGAGAAACAAATTCATATCAATCTCAATGAAATTGATAAAGTGAAGGTCATTCCAGTAGGGAAAATCAAACAATTTTCAATACAAGATGAAAAGCTTAGAGTGAAAATTGGTTTATAAATGGTTGTAAATAAAATGTAGAAATAGTTTTTTTAGAAAGAAAACCTTTTCAATTCAGCACTTAATTCGATTAGGTGCTATTCCTTTATGATTTTTATAAAATTTTTAGAATTTTTCGTCTCTAACTATTGTGACACGCTTCCCTAAAGTTGTACAATGTAACTTATATAGAGGTTTAAGCGAAAAACCCGTAAATATAAAGAGCAAGGAGAAACAACTATGACAACTTATTCAATCGATGTAACACTAAGTCAAACAAAAAAAGAAAAGCCGCAATCTGATCAATTGCAATTCGGGAAAGTCTTTACGGACCATATGTTCATTATGGATTATACAGAAGGCCAAGGATGGCACGATGCTCGTATTGTACCTTATCAACCTATCACATTAGATCCGGCATCCATGATCTTTCATTACGGGCAGTCTGTTTTTGAAGGACTAAAAGCATATGTAACAAAAAAAGAGCAAGTATTATTATTTAGACCAGATGAGAACTTCAAACGTTTAAATAAATCAAACGATCGTCTTTGTATTCCTCATGTTGATGAAAACTTAGCGCTAGAAGCGTTAAAGCAGCTGATTAAAATTGACCGCGAATGGATTCCTACTGCTGAAGGTACATCACTATACATTCGCCCGTTTGTCATCGCAACAGAGCCTTACTTAGGAGTAGCGCCATCTGACCGCTATCAATTTATCATTATTCTTTCTCCAGTTGGTTCATATTACAAAGAAGGGATTGCTCCTGTAAAAATTGCGGTTGAAAGCGAATTTGTTCGTGCTGTAGCCGGAGGGACAGGGACGGCTAAAACAGGCGGAAACTATGCTTCAAGCTTAAAAGCTCAGCAGCTTTCTGACTCAAAAGGCTATTCACAAGTACTGTGGTTAGACGGAGTTGAACGCAAATACATTGAAGAAGTAGGAAGCATGAATATTTTCTTCAAAATCGATGGAGAAGTAGTAACGCCATCTGTGAACGGAAGCATTTTGGAAGGAATTACGCGTAAATCTATCATTGAGCTGCTAAAACACTGGGATATGCCTGTAACTGAGCGCCGTATTTCTATGGAAGAAATTAAGCAAGCTTATTCCGAAGGCAAACTAGAAGAGGCATTTGGAACAGGTACAGCTGCAGTTATTTCTCCAATTGGCGAACTATTTTGGAATAACGAGAAAATGGTCATCAACGGTGGAAACACGGGAGAAGTATCACAAAAACTGTATGACACTCTAACAGGTATTCAAAATGGTACAGTGGAAGATCCATTCGGCTGGGCAGCGGAAGTAGAATAAATTTCGGTAATCGAATATCTTTTTACGTAAAAGAAGCGGGACAGCTCCTGCTTCTTTTTTGTTTGTTGCCGAATAGTTCAAAAGAAACAAGTTATTTTTTGGATATTTAGAACTACTTATATACTTTTATTGTAAAATGAAATATAATTATCCTTATAAAAGTAATACTTTGTCTTTATTGAAATTCACAGCATTACTTATTCGTTATAAGGGGAAGAACAAAATGCTTTTTTTATCACATGATGAAAAAATTAAACAGCTGGCTTCACACTTAGCTGAGCGACTCGAAAGAGAATTAAACCAAGAAACCTCAGATGAACAAATGCACGTGCTCATCGGCTATTTATTTGCTTCTCATTTAATCGAGCACCGTCCTACGGGTTATTACGTAAGGTCTCAATACCCTGAGCAGCTAAAAGATTTATATGAAACTTTACACGTCCATCAATAAATTATCTCTTCCTCTTTTGTCCTATATCGTGTAGAATTTTAGAAAATATATGATTTTCTAGTTGATGGCAGAGCTAGGACATAACGTGGTGTGGCATTTACCTTTAAATGATTAAGTAATGGCTTTAGAGGTGAATAATGTTAGCGCAGATCAAAGAAATGAGTTTAGATAAAAATCGTCGTAATCCACATTACCGCGTATTGTTGCAGTGTCCAGACGGGAGTGAACTATTCATTCACTTTAATTATACATACCGATCAAAAACATATTGGTCAAGAGATGTATATTACAACAATGTTCATAAAAAATCTCAGCTTTCTTGGTATACCCAAAGCGTAGAGGAAATGACTGCTCAGCAGTTTCTTGAAGAGCTAGGAGCTAAAGTAAATGAACATTTCAACTTTACACTGCGACGATAACCCAAAAAAGCGCCCTTTAACAAGGGCACTTTTTTGGGTTATTTTATATAAACAAGGGCAAAATAATACATATTCTCTTTAATAATAGTCACTGCTTCCTTACTTTTTCTTTATAAAAATTGGCAAGATACTGCGTTTAAGTTATCTATCAAGTGATGAAGAGACGGGTTGTGTTTTATCACTAATTTTTATATAATGAACGTGTAAAACCCTCTATTTATATCGGAAATAGAGGTGTTTTTACTGTGAAAAAGATACAAAATGGCAAAATATCTGCGGATGAACATCATTTTTCGCAAAAAAATTAAAATAATGTAAAAGTTTATGTTAAAATGGCAATGTTGCGTGAACGAATTAACTAACTTTACGCAAGAATGCTATTTACATACGTAAGAAGGAGAGAGATTTAAGATGGCAAAGACGTTAATTTTTGGACATAAAAATCCTGACACAGATACAATCTGTTCTGCAATTGCATACGCTGATTTAAAGAATAAATTAGGTGTAGACGCTGAACCAGTTCGATTAGGCGATATTAACGGTGAAACGCAATTTGCTCTTGAAAAGTTCAACGCTGAACTACCACGTTTCGTTGATGAAGTATCTAAAGAAACAAATGAAGTTATTTTAGTGGACCACAACGAACGCCAGCAAAGTGCAAACGATATTGATCAAGTTCGTGTGCTTGAAGTAATTGATCATCACCGTATTGCTAACTTTGAAACAGCAGATCCTTTATACTATCGTGCAGAGCCAGTTGGATGTACGGCAACGATCTTAAACAAGATGTATAAAGAAAACGGCGTAGAAATCGAACCTAACATCGCAGGTCTTATGCTATCAGCTATCATTTCTGATTCTTTATTATTCAAATCACCAACTTGCACAGACCAAGACGTTGCAGCTGCTAAAGAATTAGCGGAAATTGCAGGTGTAGATGCAGAAGAGTACGGATTAGCAATGCTGAAAGCTGGAGCTGACTTGGGCGATAAAACAGCTTCACAATTAATTTCATTAGATGCTAAAGAATTCAGCATGGGTACAAGCAAAGTAGAAATTGCACAAGTGAATGCAATTGACGTAAACGACGTTTTAGTGCGCAAAGTTGAATTGGAAGAAGCTATTACTAAAACAATTGAAGAAAAAGGATTACAATTATTCCTTTTAGTTGTTACTGATATTTTAAACAGCAACTCTACTGCATTAGCACTAGGTTCTGCTGCTTCAAAAGTAGAAGAAGCATACAACGTAACGCTTGAAAACAATACAGCTGTCTTAGAAGGCGTTGTATCACGTAAAAAACAAGTAGTTCCTGTATTAACATCTGTATTTGCTTAATAAAAAAAACGGTTCGTGTTTAGACACGAACCGTTTTTTTGTCCATTTGCACGTCAAGCCAATTTAGTATATCTTCTATCACTTCATCTTTATTTAATTCATTAAGCAACTCATGACGGCACTGTGTAAAAAAGCGGTAGCTTACGTCTTGCAATCCTGCTTTTTTAAAGTCGTTATATACTTTGAATACACCTTTTGTATAGCTGCCTACTGGATCATGTTCTCCAGATATTAAATAAATAGGCAGGCTTGATGGTACTAGCTTTATATTAGCTAAATTAGAGATTTGTTTGATTCCTGTTAATAAGTCATAGAAAAATCCCGCTGTGAAAACTCCTCCGCAGTAAGGGTCATTTACATATAAATCTACAGCCTCATTATCTTGACTTAACCAATCAAAAGGTGTTCGAGCAGGATGAAAGGATTTATTGTACTGTCCAAAAGAAAGTTTATCAAGCAATGGACTAGCAGATCGTAATCCTTTTCTTTTTTTCTCTATTTTCGCAGCTAATATGCCGCCCTTCAGTGAAAGGGAAGGAATGCTGCCAGTACCTGAGAGCATCACACCATGAATGTGCTCTGTATTCAATTGAATATATCTTCTCGTTAGAAAAGACCCCATGCTGTGACCGAAAAGAAAGATTGGTAAGCCGGAGTGTTCCGTTGAAATGTGCTTAGTCAGAGCAATCATGTCGTAAACTACGGTGTCAAAACCATTTTCCTCAGCAAAAAAACGCTTTTCTTCATCTTTTAAAGCTGTTTGACCGTGACCGCGGTGATCATTTCCATATACGATGTAGCCATGTTGAGTTAATACATTAGCAAAGTATTCGTAGCGTCCAATATGTTCGGCCATCCCATGGGCTATTTGGACAACGCCTTTTGCAGAATTGTTTTCAACATCCCATTTTTGTGCAAATATTTCTTTTTCCTGATGACCTCTGTAGTAAAAGGATTGTTTCATGCTCAGCATCCACCTTCTGCTTCCCTGTAAAATAAGGGATATATGTATATATTATACTAATTTATGCAGGTGATTTTACTATTTTGAAATAAAAAATGATTATTTTGT
This sequence comes from Priestia sp. 53B2, assembly GCF_056099005.1. Classification (NCBI taxonomy): domain Bacteria; kingdom Bacillati; phylum Bacillota; class Bacilli; order Caryophanales; family Bacillaceae; genus Priestia; species Priestia sp. 53B2. The sequence goes on along the minus strand of NZ_JBLZXA010000030.1, from coordinate 18,811 downwards.
CATAAACCTTTACAAACCTTTATGTGATTTGTTAAATTAGTATTTATATTAAAAATTATTAAACAATTTAAAAAGATTCAGTTTTTAATAGGTTAGATGAATACGGAGGGAATTATTGTGGCAGAATTAAGAAGTAACATGATCAAAAAAGGATTCGACAGAGCACCGCACCGCAGCCTACTGCGTGCAGCTGGTGTAAAAGAAGAGGATTTCGGCAAACCGTTTATTGCGGTTGTCAATTCATATATTGATATTGTACCAGGTCATGTTCACTTACAAGAGTTTGGTAAAATCGTAAAAGATGCGATTCGCGAAGCTGGTGGCGTACCTTTTGAAATGAACACTATCGGTGTAGATGACGGTATTGCGATGGGACATATCGGTATGCGCTATTCATTACCAAGTCGTGAAATCATTGCTGACTCAGTTGAAACGGTAGTATCTGCTCACTGGTTTGATGGAATGGTATGTATTCCAAACTGTGATAAAATCACGCCTGGGATGTTAATGGCTTCATTACGTCTGAATATTCCGACAGTTTTTGTTAGCGGCGGACCAATGAAGGCTGGCGTAACGAGCGACGGTCGTAAGATTTCTCTTTCTTCAGTATTTGAAGGCGTAGGAGCTCATCAAGCTGGTAAACTTGATGATAAAGGATTACTTGAATTAGAACAATTCGGCTGTCCGACATGTGGATCTTGTTCAGGAATGTTTACAGCGAACTCAATGAACTGCTTAGCTGAAGCGTTAGGACTTGCTTTACCTGGAAATGGTACAATCTTAGCAGTTGCTCCTGAACGTAGAGAATTCGTTAAAAAATCAGCTAAACAGCTTATGGAATTAATTAAATTAGATTTAAAACCACGTGATATCGTAACAGAAAAAGCAATCGACAACGCGTTTGCTTTGGACATGGCGTTAGGTGGTTCTACAAATACAGTTCTTCATACGCTAGCTCTTGCGAATGAAGCTGAAATTGAGTATCCATTAGAGCGTATTAATGAAGTGGCAGAACGCGTGCCTCACTTAGCAAAACTGGCTCCGGCTTCTGATGTATTTATTGAAGACTTACATGAAGCAGGAGGCGTATCAGCTGCTTTAAACGAGCTATCTAAAAAAGAAGGGGCTCTTCATTTAGATACGATGACAGTTACTGGAAAAACGCTAGGTGAAAACATTGCCGGATGCGATGTAAAAGACTATAACGTTATCCACCCAATCGATAAGCCGTTCACCGAAAAAGGCGGACTTGCTGTATTGTTTGGTAACTTAGCTCCAGACGGCGCGATCATTAAAACAGGCGGTGTTCAAGACGGCATTACTCGCCACGAAGGACCAGCAATTGTATTTGATTCTCAAGACGAGGCGCTGCACGGTATTGCTAACGGAAAAGTAAAAGAAGGACATGTTGTAGTCATTCGCTATGAAGGACCAAAAGGCGGACCGGGAATGCCTGAAATGCTAGCTCCAACTTCTCAAATTATGGGAATGGGACTAGGTGCAAAAGTAGCGCTATTAACGGACGGACGCTTCTCTGGCGCTTCCCGTGGATTATCAATTGGCCACGCGTCTCCAGAAGCTGCTGAAGGCGGACCGCTAGCATTTGTCGAAGATGGCGACCACATCGTGATTGACATTGAAGATCGTTCGATGAATGTTCAAGTTTCTTCAGATGTTTGGGCAGAACGAAAAGCAAACTGGAAAGGCTTTGAGCCAAAAGTGAAAAAAGGCTATCTTGCAAGATATTCTAAACTTGTAACTTCTGCAAGCACGGGCGGAATTATGAAAATCTAATAGCACAAAAAAGGCTCTCAGCAGAGAGCCTTTTTCTTTACTAAAGTAACTGTGCAAAGAAGCATTTTTAACACGAAAATTCTTTTTTCATAATAACGTGTGGGATACCGTCTTCCATAAAGACATCAGAAACAGTCTTATAGCCTAATTTATGATAAAAAGGCTCAGCCTGAACTTGACCGTGAAGCTTAGCTTGAGTTAATCCTTCTTTTTTCGCTGCTTCTTCTAAGCTGGTCACCACTTCTTTTCCGAGCCCGTATTTTCTAAATTCCTTTAATACGCATATTCGCTCTATTTTGGCGTAATCGTCTACTATGCGGAATCTACCAGAAGCTGCCGGTTTATTGTTATAGTGAATCAACATATGTTTTGCCGTTTCCTCATGTTCATCAAATTCATCTTTTAATGGCACGCCTTGTTCTTCAACAAACACTGTTTTACGTATATGAAATACTTCTTCAAGCTGCTCTTTTGTTGTAACATGCTTAATTTTCATCGAAAATCCTTCCTTTGCTGCGAATTTATGATTCTTTTTTGTATAATAAAGATATCTGATATAAAAGAGTATAAAGGAAAAACAAAATGTTGTAAATGCAACAAAAAAAACAAACGAGTGAAATATTACATACATGATGTTTTAATTTCTCGCTGTTTGAACTGTATCAGTAGCATTAAATTTAAATGCCGAGCGGAGTATGCTCAAAAAATAGCACTTCAGCTTTTAACAAACTTTAGAAAGAATTACAATCAGCTAGAACATGTTACAAAAGGAAAGAAAATGTATTATGAAGCGCCATGGCTCTACATAACTTGTAAAAAGAGAAATATTCACAATAGTAGTAGGATGAAAAAGGGGAATGTATCATGCAAATAACCTTAGTGTATAAAGATGAGCAATCGAATAAATTTTGGAAAGTTGAAAGAAGAGACAGCAAGTTAGTCATTCACTTTGGAAAAGTTGATACAGCCGGTCGCATGCAAGTGAAAGAGTTTGCTTCCGCAGAAGCTTGTGAAGCGGAAGCTGAAAAGCTGATTCGTGCAAAATTGAAGAAAGGATATAAGCCTTTAACTTGTTCAATGCAAGTAATGAAAGACAGTACGATGTCAGAGGATCTCTTTTGGGAACTGATAAAAAAGGCGAAGACAAAATTAGATGTCGATGAGCAAATGGAATGGCTCCGCTCCACGCTAGCAAAGCGTTCTGAAAAAGACATTTTCCGCTTTGATCAGCTATTAAATCAGCATTTTGATCAATCCTATACTTCTTCATTGTGGGCAGCAGCTTATATTGTAATGGGCGGTTGTTCAGATGATTGTTTTGATTATTTTAGAGCGTGGCTTTTATATCAAGGAAAAGATATTTATTATAAAGCAATTGAATCTCCTGAGACGATGATTTCTGTGCTTAAACCACTAGAAGCAGAAGGCTATGCTCCTCAATTAGAAGAATTACTTGCTGTAGCATGTGAAGCTTACGAAGAAAAGACAGGTTTAGATAACGACTATTATTATGATAAATATGACCAGTTTGACCCAATGTGGTACGATGAGCAAGATTTGGATCTTGATTGGGATGAAGATGATGAGGACGGTTTACAGATGCGATTCCCTGTGCTTTGGAGTCGCTATTGGAACAATCACCTCGAATACTAAAAAGAAGAGATGAAAATCTGTATACAGATTTTCATCTCTTCTTTTCTTATTTTGATAGAGTGGGTGACGGCGCGGTCTGAGATAGTTTTGTTTTTTTGTTTAACATACTATTTATGATCATTCCGATTACAATTATTATCATACCAGCTAACGCGATCCCTGTTGGCATACGGCCATTTAATAAAAATACTTCGCCAAGAACGGTAAAAATCATGCTGCCTGATTGAGTTGCTTCAACCGCTCCAAGCAAACCTAAATTTTCTTTTGCCAAGTCTGTTGCATAAAAGAACGTCATAGTAGCAATTACACCCGAACTCATTGCCAAGATGAAGGCTTGAGAAAATTGGGGAGCACTCGGAATACCTGTAGTAAAGAAGCCGTATATTGCGTAAATAATGCTTAGCGGAATGCTTCCTAAAGCCATTCCTAAAACACGTTGGAACGTATCGAGCTTTCCGCTGCATATTTCCATCATTTTTCGGTTTCCAAGCGGATATAAAAATGCAGCGACAACAACAGGTAGAAACCCTAGAATAAACTGCATAGCCGTAATATTTTCTGCTTCTTTTACCTGCATAAGAATCACGCCTACTAAAATAAACGCTGAAACGCTAAGGGTTTTTAGCGGAATTTTCCCTCTTACTTTTTTATACCCTTCTGCAGTTTGAACTTTTATAAAAAACAACGGAGAAAGAAGGGCTCCTGCTAGAATGGTCACTTGCCACGTTCCCGCCACTAGCCATGATGGTCCGAAAAGTGAGGGAAAACTTAAGAGAGAATAAAAGCCTACTCCTGCAAGTGTACCCCAGCCAAGCCAAGCCCACGGATGTTTTTTCATTTCCTTCCACAGAGGCATAAATTTCTTTTGCAGCAGCACTAAAATGAGTAAAATAGGAATAGCGAATAAAAAGCGGAGGGATGCAGTCCATGCCCAACTCGTTCCAGATACATTCATTGCTCGGTTGACAATAAACGTAGCGGAAAAGAACATGGAAGATAATAGTCCCCATATTATTGCTTTCATTGTTTACCCTCCTTATTAAATATATTATAATATGTTATCTACTCAAAAAAGTTTATCATAATATATATCAGAAAGGAAGGAAGAAATGCATACAGAAGAGATGATTAAAAAAGTAGGCAGTGAATTACGAAAAATCAGGGTGCAAAATCATTTGACGCTGGATGAACTGGCTGAAAAGACAGGAGTTAGCAAACTCACATTAGGAAAAATTGAAAGAGGAGAGACCAATCCTACTTTAGGGGTGATGTGGAAAATAACCACAGGTTTAAATATTCCTTTAACCAAATTAGTGTCAGTAGAACCTTCAGTATCTCTATCTAAGTGCGGAGAAGGGTTTTCTCTCAAAGGGCCAGATGAAGCTTGGAAAATAGAGTTTATGTTTCAACACCAAATGGATTCGACGATTGAAATGTACCGAGCATTTCTTTCTCCTCTTGTTACATACTACCCTGAACCTCATCACAAAGGATTAATTGAAGTAGCAACGGTAATGGAAGGCAGAATTGAAATAAAAATCGAAGAAGAAGTATACGAGTTAAAACAATTTGATTCGGTGAAATTTGAAGGAAGTCATACACACTCATACAAAAATCTCGAAGAACGTCCTGCTGTGCTGCATCTATTAGTAAAATATGAACAATAAAGCGGCAGAGCCGCAGTAAAACGAACCATAAAAAATGATTCGTTTTACTGCGGCTCTAAGAGCTGTTTATTCATCAGTTTGTTTTGATAGCTAATGTATTTCTTCACCCTGATGATAATTAATGAATATTCTTCAATCAAACGGTGGATAGATTGAACCATACACTCTGGATAATGATGTTTTTTTTGTAAATATACTTTATACTTTCGAATTTGTCTTTCGAAATATAAAATAACTTGTTCAGGTGTTTTCACCAGTAAAGATTGCATGTATTCATCTACTTGCTTTTCGAGAAACGAGTAGCGATTCGTGATAAAAAATGTCTTCATCTTATTTTCCTCCCTATATGTTAGTGGTACAAAAAAGAAACCCTTGTGCTAGGATTCCTTTTTTGCTTTTTATTTGAATCAGCTGTGCGCAACTTTTAGGCACTGATACTCGAAATCGAAGACTGTCTATATTTTTTTATTTTGCATTTTATATATGTAGGCGTTTCGCCGAAAAGATTTGCTACATGTGCAATAGCTCCATAATACGTTTTAGCATCCATCATTTCTTTATTCACAATATAGTCATACAGGGATGATTCAATATCATCAACAAAAGCTAAAATGTGACGCTTTTCGAATAGGAGTTGATAAAGTTCATTAATTAAGTATGGGCTTTGATCAAATTTGTCTTGAAGCTGCTCTACTCGGTACTTTGTCATAGGCACTTCACACAAGATAATGTATCGTAACTCTTCTAAAAATAATTTATTCATCTTTCTCACATCCCTATTCTGTTAATAATTATATAATAGCACTATGCCTTTATATTTGGAAGCGTTTTCAATGTATTAATTTTAATATTTTTTTCTTCTCATTTTCTTTCGTTTTTTCTTTTCTTACGTGAATTATCTGTAGTATAGTTCGTTTTACGTAAAGACTCTAGCTAATTGTTAAACTACCTGACATACTTTTTGAAATTTTTATTATTGGTGTCAAAAACTCTTACATACTTAAGGGGAAACACCTTAAAAAGAACGTCCTATAAGCCGGAATCGTCTTTAATTGTGATAAAATAAAAAATGGAAAATACATCATATAGGAGAGAGGCTATGGAAAAAGATCATATTTCAGAGCTTAAGATTTTAAAAGACATCGCCGAGATTTTGAATGAAGGCACTAATTTACATACAATGCTTCACGATGCTCTTTTAAAACTGCTGCAAATAACAGATTTACAAACAGGATGGATCTTTTTTATTGACGAAAATGGAAAACATGAGATGATTGCCGCTCAGCATTTGCCGCCGGCTTTATTAAATAAAACCGCTCAGCCTATGTGTAACGGAAGCTGCTGGTGTGTTGATCGGTATATGGATGGCCGGCTTCAAAAAGCTTCTAATATTATGGAGTGCAAGAGACTTGAAGATTCCGTCATTCATGAGTGGGGAGATACACACGACATTACCCATCACGCAACGGTTCCCTTACAAGCAGGGGATGAGCGCTTTGGATTATTAAATGTAGCTGCCCCTCATAAAATTCATTTTGAACAGCGAGAGCTTGATTTATTAGGATCCGTCGCTCTTCAAATTGGCACGGCTATCAAGCGGATTAAGCTGACTCAATCTCAGCAGGAAGTAAAACTTATTGAAGAAAGAAACAGACTGGCCAAAGATCTTCACGATTCTGTTAATCAGCTGTTGTTTTCAATTAATGTCACAGCCAAAGCCGGAAGCAGCTTAGCGAAAGATGTACAGTTAAAAGAGACTTTTTCCTTAATCCAAGAAACCGCTCAGCATGCTCAAGTGGAAATGAAAGCATTAATTTGGCAGCTTCGTCCTCAAGGATTAGAAAACGGCATTGTCAGTGCGTTAAAAAGCTATGGTCAAATGCTAGGTCTTAACGTAAAAGAACAAATTAATGGAGTGTCTGTTTTGCCTGCTGTGATTGAAGAGACACTGTGGAGAGTCGGGCAAGAAGCTTTTAATAATTGCCGAAAGCATGCCGGTACGGCAGAGGTACATTTAAACGTAAATATAAGCAAAGAACAAGTAATTATGAAAATTCAAGATAGCGGCAATGGATTTATATATATCGCTTCAGCAGAATTGCCAACGCTTGGGTTAAAAACCATGCAGGAGCGAATAAACAGATTAAATGGCAATCTATCTGTTACAAGCAGCATAGGAAACGGAACGGTTGTGGAAGTATCTATTCCTCTTTCATAACAGAAAGGAGCGCATATGAAAATAAAGATTCTAATCGCAGATGATCACCACGTTGTCCGAAAAGGGCTTGTCTTTTTCTTACAGACGCAGCCAGACTTAGAAATTGTAGGAGAAGCTTCTAACGGAGAGGAAGCTTTAAAGTTAGCGACATCCCTAGAGCCACACATTGTTTTAATGGATTTATCGATGCCGATTCTCGATGGAATCGAAGCAACAAAAGAATTAAAAAAACAAGCCCCGCATATACAAGTCATGATTTTAACAAGCTTTTCGGATCAAGACCATGTAATACCGGCACTAGAAGCTGGAGCTTCAGGCTATCAGCTAAAAGAAAGTGACCCAGATGAACTTGTAGTAGCTATTCGAAAGCTAATGAACGGAGAAAATCAGCTTCATCCAAAAGTCACCACACACTTGCTAACACGGTTAACCAAAAGCAGCGAAAAGAAAGTCAATTTTATTGACCACTTAACGAAACGAGAAAAAGACGTGTTAAAAGAAATTGCAAAAGGTAAAAGCAACAAAGAAATTGGTGCTTCCTTACATATTACAGAAAAAACAGTAAAAACACATGTATCTAATATTTTATCGAAGCTCGGTGTTCAAGACCGCACGCAAGCTGCTCTATATGCTGTGCAGCACGGCATTTCCTAACCTACGACTTTAGTTGTAGGTTTTTCTCTGTGCTTCTCCGTCTATATTGGTAGCTTTCTTTCTATCAATAGCATGACGAAAAAAAGTTCAATCATCCCTATACTATACATATAACCAAACGACAGAGGAGTAGATAAACATGAACATACTTATTATGAATGGATGTCCTAGAGAAACAGGCCGAACAACACAAGTGACGAGAGAGCTTCACAAAAGCTATCAAAGTTCTTTTCTAGATTTAAGCCAATTATCGCTTCCTATATTCACAGGTGAACCTCATCAGTATGAAACAGAAGAAGTACAAGAGCTAATTGAAAAAATAGAAAAAGCGGATGGTATTTTACTTGCGACGCCCGAGTACCACGGAGCTATGAGCGGAGCGTTAAAAAACGCGTTTGACTTCTTAAACAGTGCGTATTTTGCGCATAAGCCCGTAGCACTTTTAGCAGTATCAGGAGGAGGAAAAGGAGGCATTAATGCTTTAAATAACCTTAGAACCGTTACACGCGCTTTGTATGCGAATGTTCTATCTAAGCAGTTGGTATTAGACCCTGCAGACATCGTGGAAAAAGGGACTTTGCGAAAAAACGCAGCTGACGGAATTCATGAATTAGTTAATGAGCTGAATCTGTATACACAAGTGTCTAAGCAAATTTTAGAAGCTAAGCAAAATGTTTGATGAAGGCGCTCCATACAGACCGGCGCTTTCAGGCCGTAGTAGCTGCTAATGTTTTATCTTCTATCGGCTCCGGTATTACGATGCTTGCCATTCCTTTACTGTTAGTTGCATCTCCACATGGAAATAGACTATTTGGCACGATTATGCTGATTATGACGGTGATTAGCTTTATAGCTACTCCGTATATAGGTGTTCTTATTGATCGAATGTCACGAAAGAAACTGCTGTTAACCGTAGAATTGATAGGTTTTATCACGGTCATGTTATTTGTAATCGTCGGTTTTGTTACAGATTATTCAACGATTCACTACGTAATTTTGTACGGAACCGGAAACCTTTACTACACGTTTTTTTATCCAACGATTTTTGCGTTAAATCAAGAAGTTTTTTCAAAAGATGCGTTTCAATCATTAAACAGTATCATGGAAATACAAGGGCAGCTATCGAGTATGCTTGCAGGAGCTTTGGCGAGTCTAGTCATTACTCGTTGGTCGCTTCAATGGATTTTAACAGTCGATGCAGCTACGTATATAGCTGCATTCCTTTGTCTATTGAGTATTCCATATAAACAAAGCAGGGAACGAAGCGACAAGAAACACACTGCTATGAAAGAAGGTTTAACATTTATAAAAGAAAATCGCTCGGTCTCTCTTTTTTTACTGCTTTCTTTTATGCCTTTCATCGCTGTGATGATGACGAACTATTTATTTCCTATTTATGTGACTCAAGAATTAAACGCAAGTCCAGCAGCATATGGGATTGAAAGTGCTGTATATGGTTTCGGGGCGTTAACGGCAGGGGTATTCATCGTATCTATTATGAAAAGAACAGGCACAGAGCTAGCGATTATGCTTAATATAAGCCTTTTTGCACTCGGAATATCTATCATCTTCTTTATGAAGCTTTTGCCGGTTTATTTTTCTATTGTGTTTCTTCTTGCTTTTGCAAATGCAGGTACAAGAATAGCTCGAAATACGTTTATGATGCAGAAAATACCGAATATCATCGTGGGAAGAGTCGACAGCTTTTTTCGCTTTATCACGTTAGGTATTCGAATTTTACTGATTTTCTTCTTTACGTACGTTACGGCTAACGATCGTATAGGACTGGCTTTTTTAGGACTTAGCCTGCTTTTATTATCATCCGCTGGAGCGGGCTGGATACTCTACAAAAGAAAACAGCGAAAACAGTCTGCATTGCTTAAGAGTGTTTTATAATGTCTGTTGCATGTTATAATAGAGGAATTGACAAATAATGTTCAACGTTATAAACGTTGAACATTATTTGTTCTGAATAGAAATTAAACAGAAACAGCATTGACTGTTATGCGATTGGAAGATTGTGAAGCGATGATAAATAAAACATTAAACAAAGAACAATTAAAAGATTCGTACTCAAGCAGAACGTACTATAGAGGACACACGTATTACAAGCAGGGGCGTGTGCTTGATTTGGAATACAATGAACAGACCACTACGTGGACAGCATCCGTTCGAGGCGCGGAAATGTATACGGTAATGGTTGAACAAAAAGGAAATTCTTTTTATTCATTCTGCGATTGTCCTCCTTATCACGAGTTTTCAGAATGCAAACACGAAGTAGCTGTTTTATTAACCATTTGCGATGAGCGAGCAAAGCCGCAGCCAATTAAAACGAAGCCTTTTCGCCAAAGCAAAGAATACGAGAATGTAAATCATTTTATCGACTTATTTTCAAGCTATCAGCAAACAATAAGCGACCACAGAAAATATGCAGATAAAGATCCGTTGAAAGTGGAATTTATTTGCAAGTCTTACTCAGAAGAATTTTTACGTTCAGAAGGAATGTACGTAGCGCTTGAAATGAAAGTAGGCGTCGACCGGACGTATGTAGTAAAAAACATTCAAGAATTTTTAACAGACGCTAAAGAATTCAAAACTCACGAATTTACCAAGCGCTTCGAATATGACCCGGCGGAACATTTTTTTATAGAAGAAGATAGGAAAATCATTGAGCTGCTGATGGATATTATGACAAATGAATCATTTTATAAAAATTCTTATTCTATGTATCGTTCGTCTGCAAATAACAGAGAACTAATCATTCCCTCCATCATAGCCAAAGAGTTATTTCAATTGCTCAAAGATCGGAACTTTACATTTATTCATGACCGGCACTCATATGAAAATATTATCTTTGCTGAAAGCTCAGCTCCTTTTTCGTTTCAGTTAAATAAGCACCCGGCAGCTGGATTTGAACTAGACTTTACGGAGCTTCATCAAGCTTCGTTTTTTGATCGATACGGGTGGCTATTTTTAAAGGGGACGTTTTATGAGCTATCTCAAGATCAGCGTATGCTTCTTGAAGGGCTTCGAAAAACGGCGCCTTTGAAGCCAGTCGTACCTATAGCAGAAGAGCAGATGAGCAATTTTTTATCTCACGTCGTTCCAGGACTAAAAAAAGTAGGGAAAGTGGATATCGCAAAAGAAGTATCCCATCAGATTATTGCACCTGAACTAAAAGCAAAAGTATTTATTGACCAGGAAGATGAACAGCTGTTTGTGACGCTTCGGTACCACTATGGAGAGATTTCAATTAATCCATTTTTACCTCAACCTGAAAAGTACAATAAAATCTTAATACGAGATTTAGAAAAAGAAGACCGCGTGATGGATTTAATTGAAACAGCTCCTTTAAACATTTATAAAAACCAGCTGTATTTAAATCAAGATGAATCATCTTTATATGAATTTTTGTTTCATATTGTTCCAAAGCTTGATGAAATAGCGGATGTGTATATTACGGATGAAATGAAAAATTATGCTTATACGGATTTTTCTGCGCCAGTAACAACGGTTGACATCAAAAACAGCAATGGGTTATTAGAAATTAATTTTGATTTAGGAGACATTAACCATCAGACCGTTCAAGATGTTTTAAAATCTGTTTTAGAAAAGAAAAGCTATCATCGTCTAGATAACGGTGCGTTTATTCCTCTTGAAAACGAAGGCTTTGAGCATATTCAAAATCTGTTTCGTGAGCTGAACGTAACCGAGAAAGACTTAAAGGATAACTCATTGCAAGTACCTTTATACAGAGGAATGCAAGTGGAAGAGATTATGAGTGCGGGTGATAAATCAGCTGCTAAGTTTGGCTCAGCATTTAAAAGGTTACTCACACAGCTCAAATCTCCAGAAGAAATGGATTGGGAAGTACCGGAATCCTTGCAGGCATCGCTGCGTGATTATCAGTACAATGGGTTTAAGTGGTTTAAATCTCTGGCTCACTACTCTTTAGGAGGCGTACTGGCTGATGATATGGGGCTTGGAAAAACGCTTCAAAGCATTGCCTATATCCTATCTGAAAAAGAGCTTGATGAAGATAGCTGTACCTTTTTAATTGTTGTGCCGGCTTCCTTGATTTATAACTGGCGCAATGAATTGGAGAAATTCGCACCGAATCTAACGGTTCAAACCATTACAGGAACGCCAAGCGAGCGTGAGGAGAAGCTAAAACGAACAGCTGACGTATGGATCACATCTTATCCAACGTTGCGTCAAGATATTGATTTGTATCAGCACCTTCATTTTCATGCTTTAATTCTAGATGAGGCTCAGAGCATTAAAAATTATACAACGAAGACAGCAGTAGCTGTTAGGACTATTTCAGCTAAAAAACGTTTTGCGCTGAGCGGTACGCCTATTGAAAACTCACTTGATGAGCTTTGGTCAATTTTTCAGACCATTCTTCCTGGTTTATTTCCAGGGCTTCGCCAGTTTAAAAACATGTCATCGGAGCAGGTCAGTCGAATTGTAAGACCATTTTTACTGCGACGAGTAAAAAAGGATGTGTTAAAAGAACTGCCTGATAAAATTGAAACAACTCATTTATCTGAGCTGACTAAAGAACAAAAAGAGTTATATGTAGGCTATTTAGAGCAATTAAAATCATCTTTAGCCGGTGAAGATTTTAATAAAAACCGAATGAAGATCTTGGCGGGATTAACAAGACTTCGCCAGGTTTGCTGTCATCCGTCTTTATTCGTTGAAAATTACGAAGGGTATTCAAGCAAATTAGAGCAGCTGCTTGAGATTACAAGAAATGCTGTTGCCAACGGAAAACGTTTGTTAATCTTCTCTCAGTTTACAAGCATGCTTCACATTATTCGAGAAGAGCTTCAAAAAGAAAATCTCTCATACTTTTATTTAGACGGTCAAACCCCATCAAAAGAACGAGTGGAAATGGCGGATCGGTTTAATAATGGAGAACAAGACATTTTCTTAATTTCATTAAAAGCCGGAGGCACGGGCTTAAATTTAACGGGAGCCGATACGGTTATTTTATATGACTTATGGTGGAACCCCGCGATTGAAGAACAAGCGGCAGGCCGTGCACACCGCATTGGACAAAAAAATGTTGTGCAGGTCATCAAGCTTATTTCTCAAGGAACCATCGAAGAAAAAATTTACGGCTTGCAGCAAAAGAAAAAAGAACTCATCGAACAGGTTATTCAGCCGGGAGAAACAATGCTTTCTAGTTTGACAGAAGAAGAGCTTCGAGAACTGCTTAGTATGTAGCAAAGGATGTGGGATGAATGAAAAAATGGGCGTTTGTATCAGATTTTGATGGAACAATTTCAAAAAAAGATTTTTATTGGATTGTGATTGAAAAGTATTTTCCAGAAGGTGAAGAACTTTTCCACCGATGGAAAGCAGGAGAAATGAAAGATATTGATTTTTTATCTACTGTTTTTCAATCCATTCACCAAGAAGAACCGAAAATTTTAGAAGAAGTAGCGAATATTCCAATTGATGAATACGTGCCTACTTTTATTAAAGCTGTTCAGAAAAACGGCGGAGATTTTTATATTTTAAGTGCTGGAACAACGTATTATATTAAACCGATTTTAGATAAATACGGTGTTGAAAAAGTGGAAGTTTATTCAAATGAAGGATATTTCCATCAAAACAACGTTCACTTGCGTCTAGACCGTGCTCACAGATGGCATTCAGAACGCTACGGCATTGATAAATCTGCTGTTATTCAAGAACTAAAGGAAGCATACGAAACGATTTATTTTGCTGGAGACAGCGAGCCGGATTCGCATCCGGCAAAATATGCAGATGTCACATTTGCAAAAGATTCTTTGCAAGATTTACTGCGCGAACAAAATGTTTCATTTGTTCCGGTTGAGACATTTGAAGATATTGAGCAATATTTAATACAGCACAACGTGATAAGAAAAGGATAAAAACAGCGGTATTATTTGATTACTTCAAATAATACCGCTGTTCCTATTCCTCCTCCGCTTCCTAAAGCCGCTATTACATATCGCACGTCATGGCGCTTGCTTTCATAAAAAAGACGCGTAGCTAAAATAGCTCCTGATGCTCCGTATGGGTGTCCTAGCGTCAATGCTCCTCCGCGAATATTCACTTTCTCTTCTGATATCCCGAGTTCTTGCATACAAGCGACAACTTTAACGGCAAATGCTTCATTTATTTCAATTAAGTCAATATCATTTACCGTAAGAGAATTTCGCTTCAAGATATTTTTAATCGCAGAAACGGGCGCAATAGCAGGGTAAAGAGGTGACACTCCTGAAATATCAGCGTCGATAAAGCGTAAAACGGGCTGAAAGCCTAAGGCCCGTGCTTTTTGCTCTTCCATCACAAGTGTAATGCAGGCTCCGTCGTTAATTCCGCAGCTGTTGGCTGCAGTAACGGTGCCTTCTTTTTTTAAAAAGACAGGGCTGGCTTTTTGCAGCAGCTTTGTTAGGTTTCGTTTTTTCATAAATACTTCATCGTGCATCACGTTTGGAAGAGGAAGCGTTTCTTCTTCAAATAATCTCTTTTCAAAAGCCTCCCAGCTTCTTTGATGACTTAAAAGAGCATACCTGTCTTGCTGGTCTTTAGATATGTTGTATTGCTGGGCTACGTTTTCTGCTGCAATTCCCATGTCAGGATCACCAATTTTATCGGGAGAAAAACGTGCTCTTTTTTCAAAAGGAGAGGTGCTTGTACTTTCAACGCCTCCAGCTAAATAACACGTTCCCGCACCTGCTTTTATTAAATAGCTGGCCATTCGAATGGCCTCTAAGCCAGCTCCGCACTGACGATCAATGGTCATTCCTGGGATAGAAAAAGGGAGGTCTGCTTCTAAAGCCGATAGCCTAGCTACATTTCCTCCTGGCCCTACAACATTCCCTAAAATAACGTCATCAATTTCATGCTCGATTCCTACGCTAAGCTGTTTTAATAAAGGAGCAGCTAGTTCTTGAACATGAAAATTTTTAAGTACGCCGTTTTCTTTTCCAATGATTGTACGCTTCGCTTTTACAACTGCTGCTTGATAGATAGTCATCACTTCCTTACATAGAAGCTGTGTTGGAACGGCCAGGTACCGTTACTGCTTTTCGAACTTTTGTAATTAAATAAGCCGCGACCACTGCTTTTATACAGTCACCTGGAAGGTAAACGAAGCTTAGCTGAAGAGACTTCAGAAACGGAATGTGAAGCTGCATTGCCTGTACAGGAATGCCGCATGCGTATACTAACACAATCCCAAATAACACATTTATGGCAAATGCCTTTGCAATCGTTACATTTTTTAACTTAGATAGCGTCCAGCCAATAAAGAAAGCTGCAAACACATAGCCAATGATATATCCAGCACTCGGGCTCAAAAATACGCCAATTCCTCCGCGCCCTCCAGCAAGTAAAGGAACGCCAGCTGCTAGTAAACATAAAAAAAGAAATTGACTTAAAGCTCCTAGTCTAGCGCCAAGAATTCCTCCCGATAGCATGACACCCATAGACTGAAGGGTAATTGGAACGGGTGTAAAAGACAAAAAAATAGGGGGGACGAGTCCTAGAGCTCCCATTATAGCTGTGAATAATGCAACATACGTCATATCTTTTGTTTTCATCGTAAACCTCCGCTATGTATGATAAAACATGACTATCGTATATTATTAAACTCCAATTAGTCAACTATATTTTTATGTCAGTTTACATTTATCCTTTTCTCAAACGTACATTTACGGTACACTAAAAGAAAAAGGGAGTTTAAGCAGTAATGAAACGAATTGAAGAACTAATTTTTTATCAGTGTCAACAAAATCCTGATAGACTCGCACTATCGGATTCTATTGATGAACTAAGCTATAGTCAAATGTGGGATCGTGTATGCAAAGCGGAAAAACAGCTCCAGGAAAAAGGGATGGAAAAAGGAGAGCTCTTTGCTTTAAGTATGCCAAATAATGTAGAAGCTGTTGTGTCATTTTTAGCGATTTTAAAAGCTGGTGGAATTGTGATGCTTTTACATAATGAGTTAACAGAGGCTGAAGTGGATAACTATTTTTCTATTCAATCCCCGAATTGGCTATGGAAAACATCTTCTTTAACTAAAATAACAAAAGAAAAACCAATCCTGCCCGTACGGCGAGTGAATGCACTGTCCGATCTATTTTTATTTGGATTTACCTCTGGGTCAACAGGTAGGCCGAAAGGATTTGTAAAATCGCATTATTCTTGGTCTTCATCATTTCAAGAGTGGTCGGATATATTTTCTTTAGTGCAACACGACAAAGTGCTCGTTCCTTTACATATCTCGTATTCTGCCCAGCTTTACCCAGTTTTGCATGCACTTTGCAGCGGTATGCAAGCTATCATGCTAGAAGCGTTTACACCTTCGGCTGTTTTTAACAAGGAAGCTAGCTGTATGTCTATTACACCTGCATTAATTTCTCCATTGCTTCGTTATGTACAAAGCAGACCAAAAGAAAAACGACTTCTGCCAAAAACCATAATTTCAGTAGGTAATAAATTATCTCCTTCTGTTCGAAAGAAATTTTCACAAGCGTTTCCTAATACCTCTCTGTATGAATATTACGGATCTTCCGAAATGGGATTTGTTACGGTGCTTTCACCCCATACAGCTGAAACGCTGCCTCATACAGTAGGCTATCCTGTTGACAGCGTAGACGTTTTAATCCTGAATAAGCGTGGAAAAGAAGTAGAAAAAGGAGATAAAGGAACACTATTCGTGAAAACAACTCAAGCATTTGAAGGGTTTGTTAAGGACAGCGAAGAAACGAACCGCTCATTTTTTAACGGATATGTTACGTCCCATGATATTGCGGTTCAGCTTCAAGACGGAAGCATTACCATCGTAGGGAGAGACAAAAACGTGATTAAAAGCAGCGGAAGCTTAGTGTATGCTGAAGAAATTGAAGAGCTGCTTTTACAAATACCGGGCGTTAGCGAAGCAGCCGTTTTTAGCGTGGTAGATGCTGAACGTTCAGAAGTCGTAGGTGCCGCAATTGTCTTAGAGAACGTTTCTCTTTCTGATGTGAGACAAGCGCTTACAAAACGAGTATCTGCTTATAAAATCCCGCGCGTATGGAGAATTTTAAAGTCCTTTCCGCGAATGAAAAATGGTAAAATTGACAAAGCGACGATATACAGCTACTTTACAGAGAAAGAAGGGAAGACATATGATTTCATTTGAACCCATTACAGCTGACACGATGTATATTGTGTCAGAGACTATCAATTCAAACGAAGCTTATAACGTATTAGAAAACGGCAAGAAAGAGCGGAGTGAAGAAGAGCTTTTTAAAGAATACATGAATGAAAAAACAGACAGTTATTTTATAAAAGCTGATGATACATACGTAGGAGTTATTGATTACATGAAACAAAACCCTAACGATGACCATCCATGGATTGGAGCTTTTATCATTCATAGCGCCTATCACAATTTTAGTTTCGGAACGCAGGCCTATCTAGCGTTTGAAGACAAGCTAAAAGAAGAGGGAATTTCCGTTCTACGCCTTGGTGTCCTGTCTCAAAATCCTAGAGCCAAGCTGTTTTGGGAACGTCTTGGTTTTACCCAGTACGCAACTAAGCCGCTGCATCATAATCAAGTTAACTGCTTGAAAAAAGAGCTGTAAAAACATCCATGGGTTATATCCGCGGATTTTTTACTGTGCATTAAACGTTCGAAAGAAAATATAGTAACCACTTTATTATTATCAGAGCCTTATGCTCCTGTTGAAGGCAACGTAAGCCTTCTATTCGATGCGACTTGAAGTAACCGAACTGATTGTCATAAAATTTTATGTCTTCAATGCGTTCGTTGCCTATGAAATTGTAACAATTCCTTATATATAAGTAACTTTAAATGTAAGTCGAAAGTTACTTTATTCATTGGGACCTTGCAACTGTACTCAATTTTAGCAGGAGAAAAGAAGGTATTCCTAATATAAAATTAACTATTTGAGCTGTTTAGTATATGAATAAAAAGTGTACTTTTTATTCATATATTTTTGCTAATGCACTTGAAAAGAACGTTGAGAAATCAAGAATGGATAAAAAACTGAGTAAAAAAGAAACAAGACCTCATCTAAATCCCTTCTCCCAAGATGATTCTTTTTGGTGATGTGTACCGAAAAGAGTGTTTATGGTGCGACAAGAAGTCGCTTTCTTACAGTGTAGCTAACGCTACTCATCTAGACGCAGAGATGATCTCCATCCGAAACGGCATGCTTGGTAACGAGTCTGTCGGTTGCATGAGGAAATGCGGAAACAGAGGACAAATGCATGATCCAGAATACTGCTAGGAGAAGATAGGTATGGTAAACGAACGTGAAGGTTTGTAAGCTTCGTTACTCTTAGCCCAAGATAATGCATAGATTGGCTTGGGTCTTGGTAAGAGGAAAAGTAGAATCATAAGGCTACTCTAATGCGTCCCGCATCTTACCCGGAGTAAAGAACCTACCTACCCCTATCGCATCTGTAGAATGTGGAACTTGGTAAGCCCTATGTCATCTGCACAAGCAGTAGGATGACTGCAAAGTCAAACGATGTGGCAGAGGGTATGGGATATGAGAAAAAGCGAAAGCCGTTACCCTGAAAAGGGACAGGAAAGCAGAAACATTGTATAACTGGACGGATACTGTCGTCTCTATTGACAATGACATGCTCGAAAGAGCGCCCACTTCTCATTGGTCTTCAACACGAAAATAAATTTGTGGCTATCTTCTAACGAAAAGGAGCGTGCTGTTATGAATACCTCTCTACGAGCGTCGGCGCACGTCTCGCATAAAGGTTGGTACTCTATTAATTGGAATACTGTACAAAGATATGTAACGAAGTTACGACA